>CAVTYW010000001.1:0-11842 GCA_963738955.1 Pirellulales bacterium
ATCTCGTGCCGCATCTTCGGCAGCGCGGGTATCGGCTGTTCGACATCCAAGAGCTATCGCAGCACACGGCGAGCCTTGGAGCAATTGAGATTCCGCGCCGCGAGTATCTGCGCCGACTTGCCGACGCGATCGCTTGTCCGGCGACGTTTGGCGAAGTGAAGTCCGGCGAGTTTGACGGCGGCGCGGCGTCGGAGTAGACTGCTTCCATCGCGAGAGGGGGGCTGTATGTCTTGTCGTGGCTCTTTCTGCCACGCGTACCGTCGGTCGAATCACGACCTGTTATGGGAACGCCGAGATGGATGAGCAGCCCGACGCCATCGAACGGCTGGAGAAGCCGCGCCGCCGCTGGTTTCAATTCCGCCTGCGCACGCTATTGATCGTGGTCGCGATTTTGGCGGTGCCTCTCACGTACTTCGTCCATTTCATCTACGGGCCGTCGGTTCGCAAAGGTTCCTACGTCGTTTTCCGTGTTTTGGAAACTCCCCCGTCGGTTTGGTCAACGAATGAAAAGCCCGATCGGGAAGAGTTCGAGGTTTACAAGCGCAATATGGCGGAGTTTGCCAGGGCCCCGTTCGTCATCAACGGGGCTCTCAACGACAAGACCGTCGCCAACTTGCCGCTGATCAAGCAGCTTGGCTCGAACGCGGCCGAATGGCTTGCCGATCAAATCGTCGTCAATAATCCCGCCGACAGCGCGGTGATCGAAATTGGCGTGCTGGATATCGATCAGTCACAAGCGACCGTCATTGCGAAGGCTTTGGCAGCGGCCTTTCAGCACGAGATCATCGACAAGGAGCGGACCGACAGGTTAGATCGACGCGACCGATTGGACAAGAAGTTCCGCGCCTACAAAAGCAATATACTCGAAAAGCAGCGGCAATTATTCGAGCTTGAACAGCAGGTTGGACCCAAAGTCGACCACAAAGCGGAACTTACCAACCGCCTGCATCGCTTGGAGCAGGCCGCCGCGGACGCGGATCGAGCGGAGTTGCAAGCCGAGCTGCAGATCGCCCGAGGCAAGCACAAGCTCGAAGAAGTGGCCGAGTCGTCGCCAGAATTCAAGGCGATCAAGTCGGAAATCGATTTGGCCGAAGTCGATCGGAAGTTTTGGAACGCCAAAGCCGAAACCCTGACGGTGCAAGCCAACGAGATCGTGAACCAAATGGTTCCCGAGCAGAGATTCACCGGCGACGAGGATCAACTGCGGATCGAAATCGGTCAATTGCAAAACGTCGTCAACGAAATGGGCAATACGCTGACGCAATGGAACATCGAACTCGACTCCGCGCCTCGCGTCATGGAGATCGGCACGCGGTCCGATTGAATGGCGACGCGCGGCTCGACGATCTGAAATGGATGTCGGACGTTGGGCGTTTCAATTGCGGCAGCCGTAATGAAAGGCGATCCCCATGAACGACAATTTTCAACCGAGAGTCCGAGCGGCAGCCATTGCTGGCGGGTGGACGCTGCTGATTGCCGTCGGTTTTTTGACCCTGATTTGGATCTTGTTCCTCGCTCTCGTGTCGGCGCGGCCGGCGTGGATGCAATCGCTGCTGGGGCCCGGCGTGAGTTGGGAATATGTCCAGAATGTCGGATTTTGGATCGTGTCGGTTTTCAAGATGTGCATTTGGCTGCTGGGGCTGGCCGTCGTGTGGCTCTGGCTGTGGGCCCGGCAGTTGCGAAAAGCGTCGGGCGTTTGAGCTTGCATGGCCGGGAAGGAAGACATTTTCCCGCCCCGAGTCGCGTGGTGCCGATAACCAACCTTCCCCGCGCCGCCCGCCGCCACGTATATTGAGGGTATGAGCCTCGACACTTCATCGCACGAATTTCATTCCCCCGAGGCGGATTGGCAGGAGATCGACGAACTGGTCAACGATGTCGCCCGGCTCGCCGACTCCGATCTACCGGTCGGCGAATTTCACCTCGGGCTGTTACAGCGTGCTGTGCGCGGTTTGGCGGCCGTTGGCGGGGCGATTTGGATTCGGCGTGCCGCCGGGGCGATTGCGCTGGAGTGCCAGATCCATCTCGACTCATTGCCGCTGGCCGAAAACTGGGCCGACGCCCAGCGGCACACCCATTTGCTCGACGCGGTCCTGTCGTCGGGCAAGACTTCGATTGTCGGGCCGCTGGCCGCGATGGCCGGCCATGCTCAGGCAGCCAATCCGACCGGCTATTTGCTGATCTTGGCGCCGCTGCCGGTCGAAGCCGGCGCGACGGGCATCATCGAAGTGTTTCAACGGCCGGGCGTGACGCCGGCGGCCGAGCGTGGCTACGTTCGGTTTCTCGCCACGCTGAGCGAACTGGCCGCCGATTTTCAGCGCAATCGCTTGCTTCGCCAACTTCGCGACCGCGAAATCCTCTGGGGCCGCTTCGAGCGGTTCGTCGAGCAAATCCACGGCAGCCTCGAAGTGCGCACGACGGCCTACACGATCGCCAACGACGGCCGCCCGCTGATCGGCTGCGACCGGCTCAGCGTCGGTGTGTTTCGTGGCAACAAGTGCCGGCTGATCGCGGCCAGCGGCGTCGATCAGTTCGATCGCCGGGCGACGAGCGTGCAATTGATGGAACGATTGGCGGCCGTGGTCGCCCAGATCGACGAGCCGCTGTGGCACGACGACACTCGCATGCCGGGCGCTCCGCAAATCGAAACGCCGCTGGAAGCCGTATTGGACGAAACCCATGCCCGATCGCTGGCTCTCTTGCCGCTGCGAGCGATCGAGCCGCAAGACTCCGAGCCGGACGATCAACGCCGCAACGCACCGGCCGAACCGGGCCGGCTCGTCGGTGTGTTGATCGTCGAGCGATTCGAAAGCGGCATGTTCGACGCGCCGCAGCGCGAGCGAATTATTGCCGTTGCCCGGCAAAGCGCAATCGCGCTCGACAACGCGCAGTCGCACGAGAATGTTCCCTTCATGCCGCTGTTGCAAGCCTTGGGACAAGTCGGATGGTTCGCACGCGCCCGGCAGTTGCCCAAGACGGTTGCCGCGCTAGCCGTCGCCGTCGTGATCGCGGCCGCGCTGGTGTTGATCCCGGCCGATTTCGACGTGACGGCTCATGGCCAATTGCAGCCGGAGCGCCGCCGCGAAGTTTTCGCCCGCTCGGATGGAATTGTCATCGGTGATGAATTGAAAGTGGCGCATGGCGACGTAGTGCAGGAAGGGGCATTGCTCGGAATGCTGCGCAAGCCGCAATTGGATTTCGAGTCGAGCCGCATCGAAGGCGAATTGAAAACTGCGCAGGAAAAACTGAATGGTCTGCGGAATTCGCGGTTGGCCGGTGGCAAGGAAAGTGCCAACGCGACCGAAAAGGTCGAGCAGCTTGCCGCCGAAGAGGAAGAAGTCAAAGCCCAGTTGACCAGCTTGCAACATCAGCAAGACATCCTCACTGCGCAAAGAGCCGATCTTGAATTGCGCAGCCCGCTCAGCGGCACCGTGTTGACCTGGAACGTGCAAGAACTGCTCGCCGCCCGGCCGGTCACGCGCGGGCAAGTTCTGCTCACGGTCGCGGATCTCAGCGGTCCTTGGGTGCTGGAGATCCGCATGCCCGACGATCGGATCGGCCACGTGTTGGCCGCGGAAGACGAGCAAAAATCGGCGCACGACGGCGCACCGCTGGATGTGTCGTTCATCGTGGCGACGGAGCCGGGCACGACGCATTCCGGCCAAGTCCAAAAAATCGCTCTCGCCACCGAATCCGACAAGACGACCGGCGCAACCGTGCTCGTCACCGCCAGTTTCGATCGTTCGTCGATCCCGGCCGATGAATTGCGGCCCGGCGCCACGGTCGTCGCCAAAATCCATTGCGGCCGCCGTTCGCTCGGCTACGTCTGGCTGCACGAACTATGGGAAACAATCCAATCGAAAGTGCTGTTCTAATATCGCGCTAACCCCGAGGCCCGTCCAATGCGACGATTCACCGCGTTGACAGTCATTGCCATGTTCTTGGCCGCCTACACCGCATCGCCCGTCGCTGCCGCTCAACCCACCGGCGGCCCGCTGCACGTCGGCTCGGTTGTAGTGACGCTGATCGACCACGCCGATCTCGCCGCCCGCGAGGCCGGCCCGCTCGAGCAGATTGCCGTGCATGAGGGCCAGACGGTCGAAACCGAGAGCGCTATTGGCTCGGCTCGACGACACCGACGCCGTGCTGGCTTTGAACAAGGCCAAGCTCGAACGCGAGATCGCCGTCAAGCAAGCCGACGATGACGTCAAGCTCCGCTTCGCGAAAAAGACGCTCGACGTGGCCACGGCCGAAGAGGCGCGAGCCATCGAGTCGGCGGAGAAATTCCGCAAAAGCGTTTCGCAAACCGAACTCGATGAACTGCGGCTGACCAAGCAGAAGGCGGCCTTGGAAGTCGAGGCGGCCGCCGAAGACCAGGAAATCCTCCGCCTGACGGCCAAGCTCAAGGAAAACGCCGTCGAGACGGCCACCAACAACGTCGCGCATCGCCGCATCCTCGCACCGCTGGGTGGCGTCGTGGTGGAAATCAAGCGGCAGCGCGGCGAATGGGTGCAGCCGGGCGATGTCGTGGTGCGGGTGTTGCGATTGGATCGGCTGCGGGCCGAGGCGTTCATCAACGCCCACGAAATCGGCGGCGATCTCGTCGGCCGCCCGGTGACGCTCACGGTCGATTTGCCGGGCGCGGCGCGGAGCCAGTTTCACGGCAAGATCGTGTTCGTCAACCCGGAGAGCAATCCGGTGAACGGCCAGAGCCGCGTGTGGGCCGAAATCGAAAATCCGCAGCAAATCCTCCGCCCCGGCCTTTCCGGCAGCATGACGATCGAAGCAGCCCAATCCGCTCCGCCAGACACTCGCGGCGCAAAGGAGTAGAGAAATCTCGTCAATCATCTCCCGCGCCGCTGCTCGCCCGCGGTTCGCGCGTCCCCGTCCTTCTTCGTTCCCTAGTCCCTAGTCCCCAGCCCCTAGCCCCTAGCCTCTAATGCACCCCGCCATCTCCGCAACCGGCCGCCCGCTCTCGATGCGAATGCGGCCCGATCTCGAGTTGCGAGCGGTGCGCATGCGCGGGCGGCCGCAATGGAGCATAAAAGACCCGTTGGCGCTGCGCTATTTCCAATTGCGCGAGGAGGAGTATTTCATTCTGCGGATGCTCGACGGACAGACGAGCATCGACGAAATTCAGGATCGCTTCGAGCGGCGATTTTCGCCGCGGCAACTCGAGCCGCGCCGCTTGCAGGCGTTTCTCGGCCGGCTCCACGAAGAAGGGTTGATTCTCGCCGATCCGACGGGGCAAGGAACGGAACTTTTGAAGCGGCGCGGAAAGCTCCGCCGACAGAAATGGCTGGAAACGTTTTCCAATGTGCTTGCCTTGCAGTTTCGCGGCGTCGATCCCGATGCTTTCCTGCGGCGCCTCGAGCCGGCGACGCGGTGGATTTATTCGCGCGCGATGGCGCTCGTTTGCGGAGCGGTGGCCATCGCGGCGCTGGTGTTGGTCGCGGTTCATTTCGACACGCTGAAATCGCGGCTGCCGGAATTCCGAGCCTTTTTCGGAGCCGGAAATCTATTCTGGCTGGCCGTGGCGCTCGGCTCGGTGAAAGTGTTGCACGAAATCGGCCACGCGCTGACCTGCCGGCGATTCGGCGGCCGCTGCCATGAGCTTGGTTTCATGCTGCTGGTGTTTACGCCGTGCCTCTATTGCAATGTGTCCGACGCCTGGCTGCTGAACGACAAATGGCGACGCATCGCGATCAGCGCGGCGGGAATTGTCGTCGAAGTGATGGTCGCCGCCGTCGCCACGTTCGTCTGGTGGTGTACCGGCACCGGGCTGATCAATTCACTCGCGCTTGATCTGATGTTCGTCTGTTCGGTGAACACGGTGCTGCTTAACGGCAATCCGCTGTTGCGATACGACGGTTATTACATTCTCTCCGACTTGGTCGAAGTGCCGAACTTGCAGCAGCAGGCGTCGGCCGTGCTGCGGCGCTGGCTGGCTCGCCACGCGGCGGGCGCCGAATTGGTCGAAGACCGTCTGCTGCCCGGCCGAGGCCACGGATGGCTAGCGCTGTATGCGGTCGCCTCGGCGCTGTATCGGCTGATGGTCGTGGTGTTGATTCTGTGGTTTCTACACAAAGCGCTGGGGCCTTATGGATTGGACCCGCTGGTGCAGATCATCGCCCTGGCGGTCGTCGGAGCGATGGTCGCGATGCCGACGATCGGCGGCGTTCGCTTTCTGCGCCATCAGCAGCGGCGCGATGAAGTGCATTGGGGCCGGCTGGCGGGTTTTGGCGGCCTTACGCTGCTGGCTCTGGCTCTGCTGCTCTGCATTCCGCTGCCGCATCGCGTTGCCGCGCCGGTCGTGCTTGAGCCGGCGGGAGCGGAGCGAGTGTATGTTGACGTGCCCGGAACGTTGGTTTTCTCCGTGAAGGCGGGCGATGTGGTCAAGGCCGGCGACACGCTTGCTCGACTGGAGAATCACGACATGGATTTGGAAATCGCCCAGCTTCAGGGCGAATTCGATACGCAGACGCTCCATTTGCGAAATCTGGAGCGCGAGCAAGGCACCGATTCGGTCGCGGCCGCGGAGATTCCGACGGCCCAAAGGCGCTGGCCGACGTGCAGCAGCGTCTCAGCCGCCGTCTGGACGATCGCAAGCGGCTTACGCTCGTCGCACCACGAGCCGGCACGGTGCTGCCTCCGCGCGGCCAATCGCCCGACACGCCGCCCGGCCAATTGGCCACATGGTCGGAAACGCCGCTGGAGCCCTACAATCTCGGAGCCTATTTGCAAACCGGAACGCCGTTTTGCCTCGTCGGCAATCCGAGTGAATTGGAGGCGGTCGCGGTGATCGATCAGGCAGATGTCGATTTCGTTCGCATCGGCGCTCGGGCCGTCGTCAAGCTCGACGAACTGCCGGATGCGACGCTTGTCGGCAAGGTGGCGGCCGTGGCGCAGATCGACTTGCAGGTCGCCCCGCGCGAACTTGCCGATCGGGGCGATTTACCGAGCCGCGTTGACGCCGCCGGCAATGTTCATCCTCTGGAAACCGCGTATCAGGCGCGAATCACATTGGAAGATCGCCCCCAACCGCTCCGCAGCCGCGCCGCGGGGCGAGCGAAGATCGACGCGGGCAGCCAATCGCTTGGGGCGCGATTGTGGCGGTCGCTGGAAGGAACGTTTCAATTCCATTGGTGAGCCGCGAACGGTGAACGATTCCGCGAAGCGAATCTTGATTCTTGCGGCGGGAAGCGTCAAGCTGGCGGTTAGACGAGGAAAAGGGAACAGACCATTTTTCTAATTGACTCGCGTCCCCTTTTCTTCGTCGTGGGGGCGACATCGAGCTTGCCATGATCGTTCGACATCACTGTTGCCTTCCCTATGACGCGATAAGGTCGGCCACCGCAAAGGAATGTTTTCGGAGCTCAATACACGGCCTGGTTGTACCTCTGTGAACGCTTCGCCCTGCCAGTTACCCGACACGACGCATCACTCGAGGCCGAGGCGACTGGCTAGGTCTTACCTCGTGCGGCTCTTTCATCCGCGACTCTCCTCCGGCTTGTGCCGGCGCACCGCGTCCCCTTTTCTTCGTCTGCAAAACCAGAGTCAAAGGCCATCGTAGACCAGTCCGCCGCTGCCTTGGATCGTGCCGGCGAAAGTTGCACTGCTTGAGCCGCCGATCGTGAGCGTCGCGCCGGCCAGATCGATATAGCTGCCCGCAGCGCCGTTTAGCGAGGCGATCTGTTGATCGGCGCCGTTCATTTCCAGTAGCGCGCCGTCGGCGATTTGCAGGGCCGACCCGGTATTATCGGATACTGCTAAAACACTGGGCACGCTTCAAGGCTTCACGGAATCGTCTTTCGGCTTGGAATCGCCGGTGGCATGGCGAAGCTTTTGAACGGCCTCCAGTGTTTCTTTCACCTTGGGATCGTCGAAATCCTTCACGGTGCAAATCGGTGCGTGGTTGCCTGGCATGAAGTTGGTCAATTCGCGGGGAACTAAGTAGGTGATACCCTTATGTTCGAGAACGACCAGCACAGTCGCTCCAACAGCAGGCATTTTGAAGCTCGCGTCGTATGCCGTTGGATCAATGTCCACTGAGACTTCCGGGACCTTGCCTGGGTCAAATGTGCCGGACAGCCTCAATTTTGCTTGCAATGAAATCTCGGTCTTCGGTTTTTCTCCCGCGGTTGTGATTGCTCCAACAATAACGCCAAACACGACACTATGGGTCTGCCAATAATCCTCGTTGGCACCCTTCTCTGCTGGTGCCGCATTTGCGAGATTAAGTGGGGACGCGATCAAGATCATAGCAATGATTCGACACGTGAGACGCACAAGAGACCTCTATCTTGAGCCTAGTTGTTGAAAATGTAAGCTAAGTTGGGGAGACAATCGCGCATTCATTCGATGAGCTTCCGTCGTCTCCCAACGCAGATTACTCTCGACTCGCTACTTGTTGCGCGACGGAATTGCGGCCGTCTCTTCTCGACGAAGAGCTTGCACGGCACGTAGGGTCGTCGCGACGATTGGGTCCGAGGCTCCGCTCACAATCGCCATTGACTCGTGATTTCCGGGCATGAAGGCGGACAGACATTCCGGAGAATCCCAACCTTGACTCGACACATTCCTTTTCAACACAAGAAGAACCTTATCGCCGTCGCGCGGTCTCCGCGGGGTGGTTTCGCCACGCATAGCATTATTCCAGTTCACGGAAATCACCGATGCCGTCGCCGCGTCAAAGTCCCCCGACAGCGTTGCAACGGGTCTGAGCCGGATACGTGGGCCGTCATCGCCGCCTATCCCTGGTTCGTAGTACTCGACCCTGCCAATAATGAGACTGTGTTCCATCCAATAGCCCTTAACCTTCCCTGAGTCGGTGCGCGGCTTCGCCCGTAACGACTGGACCGCCGACAGCGTCACTTGCACCACTGGATCGCTCGTGCTGTGAACGACTGCCATTGGAGAACGGTGGTCGGGCATATAATGCGCCCCGTAGCCCCGCATCCCGTACTTCTTTACTTCCGTCACAACGCCTTCGGTGCTCCTGTTACGCTCTGTTCGTCCCATGAGAATGACAAGCACTGTGTCGCCCGTGTGCGGATAAGCGGTGTGCCAAAACTCCTTCTGTGGAAGCACGACGGTCACGGCAGGCATCTCGCCACCATCAAATTGTCCCGACAGCGTGCCTATTGCCTGGAGCGCTACCGACTCAAGGCCATGCATCGCCTTCGTTCCAACAACCCTGGCGAGCACCAAACTGTGGTCCTCCCAGTAATCTGGCTCGTTACCACGGTCCGGAATCCAGCTGCTGCCCGCTGTGAACATGACGAAACCAATAATTGTGAAGCCCCAGCATGAAACTTTCATTCCGACTGCTCCAACTCGATCCTGGATTCAATGGCTAGATCAAACCTCGCGATCGACACGTTACGACCTATCGTCGTCTTATCGGCACCCAGCTAACCTCTTGGTTGCCAACGACGTTTGCGACGTCAAGCTTTGTGTTGAATTGCGTACCGTTCGAGATAGGAAACCAATCCTCCCCTGCGTCAACTCCGACGAGGAAAAGGGGACGGGACCCTTTTTTCTAATGGACTCGCGTCACTCGCTTCCCCTTTTCTTCGTCGTCTCTTTTTTGTTTCCCAGGGAAGGCCGAGTTGAGTCTTTTCAATCGCAAAACGCGCCGACGCCCATCCCTGGGCTTAGGGAGACCGTTTGCGCCGTTGGCGTGCGCTATTGCTTCGCCACGCGCATCGTGCCCAGCAGAGATTCCACGCGATGTTGCACGCTCTGCGGTGCGCGGACGATTAGATACTTGCACGGCGCGTCGAATTGGATCGACGGCGCTGCGGCGGCGGGATCACCTGCAATCGTAGCGTTTAGTTCTCGCGTCAATCGGGTGACCAATTCATGGCCATCCGAGCCGGCGGCAAGCAAGTCGCCGGCTGGATAGAATTCGACCTCGGCATGTCGGGCCGCGGCTTTCGGCGTCGTGATTTCGATCGTCCGCTCGTCGATCACTCGGTAGGTCAACTCCATCGGGTCGAGCAATGAGGCCAGCGCCGAATCGAGCGTTTGTTTTTGAGCAATAAGCACGCCTTCGCTATCGCCCGACATTCCATCTTCGGCCAAGGCAATGCTATCGATGAGCAAATTCAATCGCGTCGCGCCGTGCAGATAGGCGACGATTTTCTCGAGCGCCTCGGGACGGGCGAAGTTCACCGTGATCGTTGCATCGAGCGGCGGGTTTCGCGTGCGCCGTGCGCGTGTCGAGATGGAAATGAGCCGGGTCGATGCGGCTTTTCAGCGGCAGGCCGCGAGCGAGACGGAGCTTTTCGCAGAGCACGAGCAGTTGGGCGTGCGCCGAGGCGTCGGCGTTTACCAAGAGCGTCCTCCGACCATTCGCTGGTCGCGGAGCCATTGGCCTCCGACCAGCCGTTGGGCGAAACCAACGAATGCACCAGTGCGGCAAACTGCCGCCGCGATTCCGGTTGATCGCCGGCGATATCGGCGACGGAGTAGCGAACGCGGCGAAGTTCTTGGGCCGGCGCTCGGCCGATTTCGATTTGATGGCCCACGGTGCGCCAGGTCAATCCACGGCCGGCCAGCGATTCGTCCAGCACGCCGGCCAACGTCGTGTTTTTCAACTGCACCGAGACAGGCACGTCGGCCGAGAGATTCATTTCCGACAAGGCGTCGATGTCGAGCGAAATCGGCACCGTGCTCAATTGGCTCAGGTCGTTCAAGAATTGCCACAGCGGCGTTTGCTGGAATTCGACGCCAGGCAGTCGATCGGCCAAGCGGGCCTCGACATCGACATTTCGCGGTGGAATGCGCCGCAAGCTCGGCCGCGCGGCAGGCTGCGGCGGTGCGACATGAGCGGCGGCGACGGCAGCCGGCGGAAGCGGGGCGACCATGTCCGGCGCGGAATCGGGGCCGGCCGATTGCTCTTTCGACGCAGCGACGGCCGGCGGCGGCACAGTTGACGGAGCGACAGTATTGGCCGGCTTTGGCGGCTGCACGGCGACGGGCGGCTTGGGTGCGATCGGCGCGGGCGGAGTCGATGCAACGGCAGTTGGCGGAGCCGCATTTACCTTCGGAGGCGCGACGCGTGAAACCGCAAGTGGCGGTGCAGCGGTTGATTGAGTCGAGGGCGGTGGTTGAACAGCGGCCGGCGGCGCGACCGCGGGCGGAGTGGATGTTTTGTCGGCGGCAATCGTCTTCGGTGAGTATCGCGCTCGCGCGACGGCCGGAGTTGAAGGCGGAGCTTGTGCCACGGCATCGGCCGACACGTTGTTGTGCCGATCCAAATAGATCACCAGACCCGCAACGGCCAAAGCCAAAAATGTCGCGGCGCCGAACGTCGGCCAAAACCAACGCGACGATGCAGCCACCACGTCCGACGGCGCCATCGGCGCGATGGGAACCGTGGCGCACAAGCTGAGTGGCTGGTTGAACGGGAAGCGGCGGCGGGCGCGGCTGTGCGGGCGGGGATCGGTGGCACAATCGCTGGAGATGCCACGGCGGCGGCAATCGAGGCGGCAGCGGCTTGGGGCAGTTTCCGCGACGCGGCTTTCGGGGGAGTTGCGATCGGTTCCGCTTTCGGCATGTCCGGTTTGCTTTTCGCAGCCGGATTGCTTGCCAGGTTCGAAATCGACGATGCGCCGGTCAGTTTCGCCGCGCCGTTTTCGGTGCCGATTCCAATCGAAGAACCGTCGATCGAAGACCCGCCAATCGACGAGCCGCCCGCCGCGATTTCGGCATCGTCGCCCGGCGTTCAGTCCGGCGGCGGCACGATTTGCACCATGCTGTTGCATTTCGGACAGGCTAGAATCTGTCCGATGGCGCTCGGGTCCAAGACCTTCAGCCGGGCGCGGCACGTCGTGCA
>CAVTYW010000002.1:0-31421 GCA_963738955.1 Pirellulales bacterium
TTCAGCACTGACGGTTGCCGGTAACTATGACGGCGCCGGCGGGGTCACGATGGCTGACTACGCCAAGTGGAAAGCCGATTTCGGCAAACTGGTCGCGCCCGGCAACGGCGCCGATGGAAACGGTGATGGCATCGTCGATGCCGCCGACTTCGTCATTTGGCGGCAGCACTTCGTAGGTAGCGGCGGAGCAAGCTCGCTGGGAGCCGTTCCCGAGCCGACGACCCTCTCTTTGCTTGCTCTGGGCAGCGTGTTCGTAGTTGGTGCTAGAATTACGAGGCGGCTCGCGATGCGGCGTAGCTGAGCGGCCGCAAATCTCCCTTCGTGGCATTTCGGCATGGCCTTAAACCGATCGCGACGCGCCCTGCCCTGCCCCAATATTCGGCGCGCTTTCACGCTGGTTGAGCTGCTGATCGTGATCGCGATCATCGGCGTGCTCGTGGCGCTGCTGCTTCCGGCCATCCAATCGAGTCGCGCAGCGGCCAGCCGAAACGCCTGTGCCAACAACTTGCGGCAGATCGCGATCGCCGCTCAGAATCACGTCGCGGCCAAGGGCTATTTTCCCAGCGGTTCGATCGCTAAGGCCTACCCCGGCAATCCACTCGCCGCATGGTCGCTTTTTCGCTGGTCCGCTTTAGCGGAGTTGACGCCGTACCTTGAGAACACGTCTGCCTATAACGCGCTCAATCTCACGGTGCCACTGTACGACAGTACCAGTTTCCGAGTGCGGCCGGAGAACGTCGCGGGCGTGAAGATTTTTGTCTCCGAATTCATGTGCCCTAGCGACATCGACCGGCCGGTCTCGGATAACTTCGGCCCCACGAATTATGCCGTTTGCGCAGGGTCGGGGCTGAACGGCGGCACGCCGCGAAACACTGATGGCATCTGCTTCACCAATTCAGAAACCACGCCGGCGAAAATCACCGACGGGCTATCCAAAACCGCGCTGGCCTCGGAGAGCCTGTTGGGGCAACCGCAGCTCGGCGTTCACGATCCGCAGTTGGAATACAAGTTCTATCTCAGCGCGCCGCTGACCGACTCGGCCTGCCAGAACTCGGCGAACTGGAACTACACCGATCCGCGCGGCTTCGCCTGGGTCAACGGCGAGTATCGCTGCGGGATGTACAACCATTACCTGCCGCCAAACGCCGCGACTCCCGACTGCATGGGAGTGCAAATCGCGGGCGGCATTCAAGTTCAGTACACACCCTATGGTTGGCGGACCGCGCGCAGTAATCATCCGGGCGGAGCGAATTTGGCGATAGCCGACGGTTCGCTACGGTTCATCGGCGACGAAGTGGACGCCACGGTCTGGAAGCTGCTCTCAACGATCGCGGGAGCGGAGACGAGCGAAACGCCGTAGTGTGCGCATTATGACGGTGTCAGACGTATGTCACGTCGTACGAAGTGGCGGAGATACCGTTGGGGAGGTATAGATGCAAGCACGTTGAATTGTCGTCGACTTGAATCATCAGTCGGCGTCCGATGGCGGCAGCTGCTGGCAGTTGCGGGCCGAGACGTCGTTCCGGCCCGACGTGGGAGAGCTCGATATCGCGACCGGCTACTCTGAGCGTCAATGCCGACGTCGGCCGAATAACCGTTGCGGAATGCCATTGTGTCCCATCCCATCCATGAAGACTAGCGCAGCGGGCCGAAGCGTATGTTCAGTCTAGGAAACTGTCGATCGATTTACAAGATCCGCTGGGCAGCGGGATCGACGGCTGCGTTTGGCGAACATCGCGAGCGTCGGCGCTCAAGCTGTGCGAGCGCCTGAAAAACTATCAAGACGAGGCAGAATGCTATCGTCGTTTTCGGCTGGCGCGAGTCGATCGGATTCAAGGATTTGCAGTTCCGAAATTGATTGATGCCGACGATTCGTTGATGGCGATTGAAATGTCAATCGTCCGACGGCGATTCTTGCGGGACTTCGGCAAAGTATCATCTCACATGCCTCCGCCGTATTGGACCGACGCGGAAATCATGGATAATGCGGACGCCGAAAGTCCGCAAGAGCTCCGGCGGCAAGTGGGCCACCGTGCTGTCGCTGATTCGGCCGCTCGAAAGCTACGGGATTTGGTACGTCGACCCGAAGCCGGGGAATGTGATGTTCGGCGTCGATTAGCAATGGCGAACCAATCTCCATATCGTTCTCACGCAAAGGCGCAAAGTCGCCAAGCCCCGATGACAACGAATCGTTGCGACATTGGCGTCTTTGCGTAAGACATTCCGCCACGTAGTTCCTCGAAGCAGGCTTTCGTTGACCGTTTTCCCCGGCCTTGACGATCCCGGCCCCCGCCGCGTAGGCTGATGGGTCTCAAAATTGGCTGAAACGTGGTCTCTTAGTAGGTTGGTGCCATGGCTGTTCCGAAACGCAAACAATCGAATTCTCGCACCGGCATGCGCCGGTCGCATCACGGCCTGAAGGCCAAGCAGCTGCAGGCCTGCCCGAAGTGTGGCACGGCGATTCCGTCGCACGTCGTCTGCCCGAACTGCGGCCATTACGGCGGCCGGACGATGGTCGAGACCGAGTAGTCGCTGGAACGCGGAAGCCGGCTCGGGGAGTCTCGCCCTCGGTTCCGCCAGGCTACCTCGCCCCTTTTCGAGCCTCCTTTGGCCGGCGACCCGTTGGGTCGCGGCTAGGGAGCCGCTATATTTGGTACGTCTCAGGCGCTCCTCTTTGCCCTCGTGCCAAGTATGTCGACCGATTCCGAATCAGCGAAAAGTGGCGTTTCCGCGAATACTGGCCTCTTGTTCCCTGGCCAGGGCGCCCAATCCGTCGGGATGGGCGCGGCCGTCTACCATGAAGTGCCCGCGGCCGGCTGGCTGTTTGATCGGGCGTCGCAGGCGCTCGGTTACGATCTTTACAAGCTGTGCACCGAGGGACCGGCCGAAGAGCTCGACCGAACGGATCGCTCGCAGCCGGCCATCTTTGTGGCGAGCCTGGCAGCGATGGAAAAACTGCGGCAGGATAACCCAGAAGCGATCGAGAATTGCCGGGCGGCGGCCGGCTTGAGCTTGGGCGAATACACGGCGCTCGTCTTCGCGGGCGCGATGGACTTTGAGCATGGCCTCAAGGTCGTGCAGGCGCGGGGCGAGGCGATGCAGGCCGCGGCCGAAGTCGAGCACGGCGGCATGGTCAGCGTTTTGGGGCTGGATCAAGACAAGGTTGAGGAGCTCTGCGAACCAGGCGCGCGGCGATTGGACGCTCGAGATCGCCAATTTGCTTTGCCCGGGCAACATCGTCGTATCGGGGACGACGATCGCTTGCGAACGGTTCGTCGACCTGGCGAATGCCGCCGGCGCGATGAAGGTGATTCCACTGGCCGTGGCCGGGGCATTTCACACGCCGATGATGCAGTCGGCCGTCGAACGACTCCGCAGCGCGTTGAAGGCCTCTCGGCTTCACAAACCGCGGATACCGGTTCTGTCGAATGTCGACGCTCGGCCGCACATCGATCCCGAGGAGATTCGCGCCCTGCTGCTCAAGCAGGTTTGTGCGCCGGTGCGGTGGGAAGACTCGATGTGGTACATGATGCGGATGATGTACATCGATCAGTTTTACGAGTGCGGGCCGGGGCGGGTGCTGACGGGCTTGCTCAAGCGGATCAATCGCAAGATGCCCTGCGAGAATATCCCGGCGTAAGTCGCGTCGCACGACTTTTTTGATCATGGAAACAGGATCAGGAGATCGAAAGCCGATCCTGTGATCCTGTCTAAATTTGGTGGACATCAATATGAGTGACGACATTAATCGGCGGATTAAGGTCGACCTGAGCGGTCAGACGGCGCTTGTGACCGGAGCCTGCGCGGAATTGGCAAGGCGATTGCGTCTAGGACTTGCGGCGGCCGGGGCGAAGGTCGGCGTGCGTCGCTCGCAGTGCCGACAAGCTGCAGGAGACGGCCGGGCAATTACGGCGGCCGGCGGGGCGGCCGAGGTTCATCCGTGCGACGTCACCAATTCGACCGCTGTCAACCAGCTGATTGACGGTCTGGCCGAGAAGTGGGGCCAGATCGATATCGTCGTGAATAACGCCGGCATCACCAAGGACACGCTGATTCCGCGGATGAGCGACGAACAGTGGGACGAGGTCATTGCCACCAATTTGCGCAGCGTGTTTCTCTTCACGCGGGCCGCGTCGCTCGTGATGATGCGGAAGCGATCGGGCGGATCATCAATATTTCGAGCGTCTCCGGCCTGATGGGCAATCCCGGGCAGGCGAATTACTCGGCGTCGAAAGCCGGCATCATCGGGCTCACGCGGACCGTGGCCAAGGAGCTGGCCAGTCGGAAGGTGACGGTCAACGCGATTTGCCCCGGCTTTATCGCCTCGGACATGACCGACGCCCTGGGACCGGCGGTTTTGGATGAAGTAAAAAAGCGGGTGCCGGCAAAGCGGCTCGGCGAGGCCCATGAAGTCGCTGACGCGGTGCTGTATTTGGCCAGCGAATCGGCGTCTTACATCACCGGCCAGGTGCTGACGCTCGACGGGGGGCTGATCGCCTAAAGCAGATCAGCTAGCGCTTTTTCCATGGCGATCGATTCGCGCACGGCTGGCACTGCATCTAAGCAGCGCTTGAGCTCCAACTGGATCGTCTGGGCGTCATTCACGAGGGCATCCAGATCTCCCTGCCGATGGCGGTAAGTCTTCGTTAAACTTCGCGGCCACTCGGTGTAGCGATTTTGCCGCCAAATTACTCGCCACGCCTTTAATCGCGTGGGCAGCACTGACATGCCCTTCTCGATTGTGCGCCGAGATCAGATCTTCGATTTTCGATATGCGTTCTTCCCGACTATCGGCAAACATGCCAATCAGCTCGATCGCCAATTCAACGTCTCCCACACAGGCGCTCGAGCAACTCTTGCGAATCGAAACAGGATGCATCGACCGGGCGACGGCTCGCCACATCTTCGACGCGCTGACGAGGGGAGACGATTCTGTCCGGAACAACGGCCGGCAGCCACTTGCGTAACGCCGCCGAGAGGGCATCACGGTCAACTGGCTTCGTCAAATAGTCGTCCATTCCAGCGGCCAAGCAGGCCTGCCGATCGGTGATTGTCGCATTTGCCGTAAGCGCGATGATCGGCAGACGCGACCCGCGACGAGAGAATCCCGAAGCGCCGGCTTCGCGGCGACGGATCTCCTCGGTTGCTTTGAAACCGTCGACGTTGGGCATTTGGCAGTCCATGAGCACGAGGTCAAACTCTCGGCTCATCGCGTAATCGATCGCCTGCGTGCCGTCGCTAACGACCGTCGGCCTGTATCCCATCCGAGAGACCAACTCGCGAACAACGACCTGATTGATGTCATTGTCTTCGGCAACCAGCACCCGGCAATTACCGCCCGATTAGCCAACCTCCATCGCGACCTCGTCTACGAAGGGCTGAGCGACGGCCGTGCAGCCATCCGACTTCAATACTTGAACGGCCTCCAACAGCTGCGCCATGCGCACCGGCTTTCGCAGCGTAATGACAGGCTGCCACGCGTCCAATTGAGCGGGCGAAATATCAGCTCCGATTCCCATCAGTAATACGATTGGCAATTCTGCGAACTCCGCAGCATTGCGAATTGAAGTTACAAGTTGGCTGGCTTCCGCATTTTGTTGTCCAAAGTCGAGAATCAGGACTTCGATTTGCCGGCCACGATCAACGGCGGCACGCAGCTCCGCCAAGGCCAGTTCCGTCGCTTCGAATGCCGCGGCAAGAGACGCCGCAACGGTGGAGACCACCGCACAACACATCGAGGCTAGTCGCATTATCATCGACCGCCAACACGCGCAGATGCCGCAACTCCAACGGGCAAACCAGCGACTGCTGGTGGTCCGTGGCATTTCGGACGGGCACAGTAAACCAAAATGTGGAACCGCGTCCCTCCTTGCTCTCGACGCCGATTTCGCCACCCAACATCGTGACGAATTTGCGGCACAGTGCGAGGCCCAAGCCGGTTCCGCCAAAACGCCGCGTTGTCGAAACATCGACCTGCGAGAAAAGCCGAAACAACCGATCCTGTCGGTCCACTGGAATTCCGATGCCTGTATCGATCACCTCAAAGCGAACGATCTGCTCTATGTCCGATTCTCGCGCAATCGCGCGGACCAAGATCGTGCCCCGCTCGGTGAACTTGAGCGCGTTGTTTACCAGGTTGACGAGAATCTGCCGCAATCGAACCATGTCGCTGCGGACCATCGTCGGAACGGTGTCGTCCAAATCGCAACATAATTCGATCTCCTTCTCCTCGGCACGAACCGATAACATTTCCGCTACGTCTTCAACCAACTGCGGCAGATTGAAGTCGACCGATTCGAGTTCCAGCCGCCCCGCTTCGATTTTCGAAAGATCCAAAATGTCGTTGATCAACCCGAGCAGGCAGTCGGCCGAGATCTTCGCGCCGTGGAGGAACCGCGATTGGGTTTGATCGCACGGAGTTGATTCGAGAAGCTGCAACATGCCGCAGATGCCGTTGAGCGGCGTGCGGATTTCGTGACTCATGTTGGCGAGAAACTCGCTTTTGGTACGGCTGGCCCGTTCGGCCTCCTGCCGAGCTTCCTGCGACTCGGCAATTGCATGTGTCAGCTGGTTGCCAAGCGGACGAATGATCCAAAAGTAGATCAAAGGAGCCGATATGAGTGAAAGACTGCCGGCGTCGATGATCGGCAGCACAGCGTCCGGAACATTTGACAGCGCTTCGAACGCACACATGATCAGGTATTCGACAAGAAAAATCACTGCCAGCACGCGCCAAACGACAAACCACAGGCGAAAACCGACGACGCTCGAGGCAGCGCGAATGGAGCCGTTTTGGGAATGGTCAGCCATGTTTTGGGGAGTCCGTGGTGCCGGTCCTACCCGGAGAAGAGTCGAACCGCGCGAGCCTGTTGACGATCCCTATGGCTACAGCCTGACTTGGTCGCACCGAGAAAATTCCGGCCGGACGCCAAATGCAAACTGCGGCGACGTCGGAAAGTCGTAGCCGGTTCGAATTCTGCCCCGAGAGAGTTGAGGATTAAGACCCTCAACGCATAGAAAACAGTACGTCACAATCCGCACCGCTTGAATGCTACGGCATTGGGACGGATCGCGCAGACCGCGTGAAATTGCGAAAAACTGCCAAAAACGGGCGGTTCATGGTTCGCAGTCCGCACTTCAATTGACCCCATTTCCTACAATTGGTATATCTTGACCTCCCTTACGAAGTCGCTCTATCTTAATAGGTTTGGGGTCCGGCCAGCGAAAACTGCTGCGGCGGGCTCCCGCTTCGCTTGGTAATTTACCGAAGTGCGGATCAGGCGGTCCGCACCTCGTGCTACTTAGCCGAACCATTCAATTGTCACACAGTTAGCAGGAGGACCGACACGGTGGCCTCAGTCATGGAACGCGTAACGGACATCGTCGCCGATCAACTCGGCGCCGATAAGGAAAAGATTTCGGCCGATACTTCGTTTGTCAACGATTTGGGCGCCGACTCGTTGGATACCGTCGAACTGGTGATGGAGCTCGAAGAAGAGTTCGACATCAACATCCCGGACGACGCGGCCGAAAAGATTCAGACCGTCGGCCAAGCGGTCAAATACATCGAAGAAGGCATGAAGGCCAAGGCATAGCCGACTGCCAGCATGCGGTCATCGGCAGCAGCGCCGTCTCGATCGGCCTGCGCGAAACGATTCAGAGGTCAGGGTTCGGATTCTAGCCTGAACTCTGAACCCTGAACCCTGAACCCTTATCGCTATTGATCATGAAACGTCGCGTCGTCGTCACAGGGATTGGTGCGGTCACATCGCTGAGCTGCAAGGTCGACGACCTTTGGCAGCGGATTTTGCGCGGCGAGAGTGGCATCCATGCGCTGCGTGCATTTGATACTACCGAGCACAAGGTCAAGTTCGGCGGCGACATCTACGACTGGAACGTCGACGGCTACATCGACCGCAAGGAAGAGAAGCGGCTCGACCGCTTCACGCAGTTCGCCATGGTCGCCGGCATCGACGCGGTGAACGATTCGGGCCTCGATTTTGCGAAAGAAGATCCGTTTCCGCTGCGGCGTGATCCTCGGCTCGGGCATCGGCGGCCTCAACGAGATTGAGACGCAGCACGAGCGGCTGCTGACCAAGGGGCCGGACAAGGTTTCCGCGTTCACGATTCCCAAGCTGATGGTCAACGCGGCGAGCGGCCACGTTTCGATCCGTTACGGCCTGCGCGGCCCGAACTATGCCGTCGCCACTGCTTGCGCCAGTGCCACGAATGCCATGGGAGATGCGTTCAAAGCGATTCAATACGACGATGCCGACATCATGGTCACCGGCGGCACCGAGGCGGCGTGCACGCCGATGGGACTTTCCGGCTTCGCCAATATGCGAGCACTCTCCGAGACGGCACGACAATCCGGCCGCGAGCCAGCCGGCCCTTTGACGCCGACCGCGACGGCTTTGTCCTTTCTGAAGGCGCCGGCCTGCTGGTGTTCGAGGAACTGCGAACATGCCAAAGCCCGCGGGGCCAGGATTTATGCCGAGATTCTCGGCTACGGCGCCAGTGCCGACGGCGGCCACATCACGCAGCCGGATGCCGAGGGAACCGGTGCGGCCCGGGCCATGGTTTGTGCACTCCGCGATGGCAAGCTCGATCCCAGTGCCGTCGACTACATCAATGCCCACGGCACCAGCACGCCGCTCGGCGACCAGGCCGAGACGATCGCGATTAAATCGGTCTTTGGCGAACACGCTCGCAAACTCAGCATTTCAAGCACCAAGAGCCAGCTTGGCCATTTGCTGGGCGCCAGCGGCGGCGTGGAGCTCGTAATTTGCATGAAGGCGCTGGCACATAATATCTGTCCGCCGACGATCAATTACACGACGCCCGACCCGGCCTGCGACCTGGATTACACACCCAACACGCCGCGGGAACGGAAGCTCGGTGTTGTGATGAGCAACAGCTTCGGTTTCGGCGGACACAACGCCTCGATCATCGCCGGCCGCGCTGCGTAAGGTCATCAATTCTTAATGGTTATCGCCCCTTTCGGGTGGCCTTGCGGCGGCTTATCGATCGTAGCGACTTCCCGGTAGATCCGGCCATATTGTCGCAATCGCGACAACTCCTGACGCAACTTGCAGAAACAGGCCGCGTAATCGGCCATTTCCCCCGCGAATCCTTTGACGGCCATGTTGGCGATCGGTACTATGGAAATGGCAGCCAGGGAGCGGGTTTCGCGACTGAGGTCGGTGTTAATGGCTAACGGTCCTTCGATTTTTTCGATAGCGTTAGCTCTCGTCTTCTAACGCCTTAGGGCAGCCTCCGCAGGATGACATCGGACAATTTCTATGATGTACTCTAGTCGCCTCGCGCGCTCCGTTTGCGTTATTGCTGCGCTATGCATTTCGGTATTGCGCAGCGATATGTGCCAAGCGGCTGCTCAACCGAACATTATCGTCCTACTCTCGGACGATGGCGGCTACAACGAATTTGGCTTCAATGCGGCCATATCAAGTCCGGGCCATACTCCGACGCCTTCCCAAGCGTATACGCCCAATTTGGATGCGCTCGCCGCACAAAGCGTCATCGGTCGCCAGGCCTACGCCCAGCCGATTTGCGGCGAATCCCGCGCCGCGTTGCTAAGCGGCATCACGAACAACCGTCTGGGCCTGGAAGAAAACCTTAATAACGACGCCAGGCAACCGTTCGGTTTTGCCGCAGGCCAAGCCGACCATCGCCTCTAGGCTGAAGTCCTTGGGTTACACCACCGGCGCGATCGGAAAATGGCACGAAGGATATACATCGGGCGTCAACACGCCGACCGATTTGGGATTCGATGAGTTTTATGGATTTTTGGGCGGATCGCGATCGTACTACGGCGGCGCCATCGATCCGTCGCAAGCGATGATGCGCAACAAGACAAATATTGAATCGACATGGACGACGCAAGGCGACACCAGCAAGTACGACCCCGTACGCGGTCGTTATACGACCGATGCGTTCGGCGAGGAATCGGTCAATTTCATCAACAATCACGCGCACGACGCCAAGCCATTTTTCCTGTACACAGCGTTCAATTCGCCCCACTCGCCGGATGACGTGAAGACATCGGATTACAACGAGCCGCACATTGCCGCAGATCAACGACCCGAGTTATCCGAATAAGCGATCGCTGGCGGCCATGGTCTACGGAATGGATCGCGAAGTCGGCGATATCATGTCGGCCGTCACGGCCAACGGCCTCGACAACAATACCATCATCGTGTTTTTGAACGACAATGGCGGCTACAACTCGATTCAGAATGGTCTGAATCTTGGGGACGACAATTATCCGTTGAATGGCTACAAAGGATTGGCCTCCGAAGGCGGAATTCGTGTTCCATTCCTGATTAAGGCGCCGGGTCTACAGCCGGGCATCTACGATTCACCGATCATCGAACAGGACTTGCTGCCAACTTTCGTGGACGCTGCGGGCGGCGACGCGTCGCAGTTCCAAACCGACGGAGTCAACTTGATTCCACATTTGTCGGGCGCAGACCCCATCCCCAGCACACCAGGAAGAGTTTTGGCGTAACCGAGGCATTTGGGCAGTTCGCAAAGGCGACTGGAAGTTGGAGCGTCCCGGCGGGAACAATGTCTATAGGCTCTACAACTTGGTCACTGATCCTCGGGAGTTCGTACGACACTGCAGTGCTGGCAACCGGTGCCAAAGTATGATGAGCTGATACGCGATCTCACCGGCTGGGAGGCAACGCTTGAGAAACCGAAGTACGGCATTCTCGGCGCAGACGACCGCAATAAATTCGATCACTTCGTGTTTCGCAATGATCAGCGGCTGACGACGAACTTGGAGCGCGGCAGCGCGTGGCAAGGAATCGGGCAATTTGGCTCATAACGTGACGATGCTCGCCGACGACGCTTATGCCAATGACGTCGTCGAATTCACGACCCGGGATGACGCCAGCTACACCGCCAACAACGACATGACCCGGATGAGCGGGCAACCGTATATGCTCAACCAAGTCCAGTTTACCGGCAACTTCGGCGGCGGATCCACGCAAAGCGGCACAGTCAGTGGCAAACCGCTCTTGTTCGTTAAGGATCTGAATGGCAATGCACCACGAATTCAGCTCGACGCGACGACGAGCTGGCACCGCCGACTTTACGTTCAATCTCAACAACGAGCTGCAGTTGTACGACGACCTGACGATCGCCGGCGAAGGTACGCAGAATTTCGTAATTGGCGGTCAAATCCGCGATATGTATGAACCTCAGGATCCTACGACTACAACGCCTCACAACGTGACCAAGACGGGCACAAGTAGCGTCACGCTCACGGCGAACAATACGTTTAAGGGCGGCCTGACGATCAACGGTGGACAGGTTCACGTCAACGGCGCGTCGGCGGCCATCAGTGCAGCGTCGAAGATCACGATCGGCAACTTCGGCACGCTCGTCCTCGACAGCGGCTCGATCACGGTACCATTGATCGACAACGCGCCGCAATCGGGCGGAAATGGGCACAAGGAACTGGACTAGCCGGCGACTACAATCAGGACAACGAAGTGAACGCGGCCGACTATGCTGTCTGGCGGCACGATGTTTGGTCAAACGGGCACCGATTTGGCAGCCGACGGGGATGGCGACGGCGTCGTAGACCAAGCGGATTACGACCTGTGGATGGCGAACTTCGGCAAGACCGGCGGCGGAGCTGGTAGCACATCGGGCGGTGCCCTGTTGCTCAACGGCGGGACGCTCAAAGTTCCGACGATCACTGGCAAACTGGTTAACTCGGAGGCACCTTGGCGTCGGGCGCCACTCCTGGACTTGCGAACTATCGGCGGCAACTTATTTGAAAATGCCGGTGTGCTGCAAATCTTGATTAGCGGAATCATACCAGCCGCGTCTCCGGGCTTCGATCAACTTCAAATTGGCGGCGTTGCAATGCTCGGCGGCACGCTTACCGTGCAATTGGCCGGCAGCTTCAACCCATCGATCGGACAAACGTTTCAGTTCTTGACGGCCGCTGGCGGCGTCAGCGGAACATTTCGGCGCGATCTCCGGGTCGTCCGGGTGCGGGCAAGGCCTGGCAACTCAGCTATGATTTGAACAGCGTAACTCTCACGGTCGTCAGCGCTGGCTCCGGATCCGCTGCCAGCGTCTTTGCCGACGGGTACAATTCGTAACGGCGGCAGCCCCACGAGTTCGCTCGTTCCCGAACCTTCAACGCTGGCCATGGTCTCGATGGCCACCATGTCGGTCGGCCTATATCGCGCGTATCGCCGTCGCGATTCATGATTTGCGAGCGCGTTCTTAACCAGATCTTCATCGCTCGCCGCCGTCTGGTTCAAGCCGATTAGCAGATGATATATTGGCACCATGGCGAGGCTGCCGCTTCAGCTGTCGTCGCGGCGAAATTTCACTGGTTCAACACTCGATGACACATCTGCCTTTCTTTCCGTCAACGTTTGCATCGGTTGCAATTCTATTCGTTATCTTTGCGTGCGCAATCTCGACCTCTGCCGCCCCGTCAGCAGTTGCCGAACTACGTGATCCACGTGAGCGTCGACGGGCTCAACGCGCGGGCCATGCAAAATGCGGTCGATGCCGGCAGAGCGCCGACTTTCAAGCGCCTCGAAACCGAGGCCGCCTGGACCACCAACGCCCGCACTGACTTCTCCCATACGATCACGCTTCCCGATCACACCTGCATGCTCACGGGCCGGCCGGTGCTGCAGCCCGAGGGCATGCCCGACACCGTCTATCACGGGCTCACGCTCAACGACGGCGGCCCGCGCGGCACGACGCTCCACACGGCCGGCAATCCGCACGTCCCCTACATCGCCAGCGTTTTCGACGTGGTACACGACGCCGGGCTTTCGACCGGGACTTTACGTCTCGAAAGACAAATTCGTGATCTTCAAGCAGACTTACGACGAGACCAACGGCGCGCCGGACCCGCATGGCCGCGACAAGATCGATAGTTATCTTCTTCCAGGACGACGGCGCACCAACCTATCTCGGCCGGAATGAACCAGCGATTCCTCGCAGACATGGCGGCCCGCAACTTCAACTACGCGTTCGTTCACTATCGCGACACGGATAGCGCCGGCCACGCGTTCGGCTGGGGAAGCGGCGCCTATCTGCAGGCCATCGCGGCGGTCGATAGCTATCTGGCCGACGTCTTGCACCTGATCGAAACCGATCCGCAGCTGGCCGGCCATACCACGCTGATCGTCAGCAGCGATCACGGCGGCTTGGGAACGAATCACAGCGACCCCACGTTGGCCGAGGATTTCACGATCCCGTTTTTCGTCTGGGGTGCGGGAGTAAGCCCCGGCGATTTGTATGCGATCAACGCCCAAGCGCGGGCCGATCCGCAGGAATCGCGGCCAGATTACAACGCCCCCGGCCAACCGATTCGCAATGGCGATACCGGCAACCTGGCCCTCCACCTATTGGGGCTCGGCCCAATTCCAGGATCAATGATCAACGCGAAGCAGGATTTGCGTGTGGCGCTCGCCGGCGACTACAATCACGACGGCCACGTCGATGCAGCCGACTATGTGATTTGGCAGGCCACGAAAGGCTCGACGACCGACCTGCGGGCCGACGGCAACGGAGACGGCGTTGTCGATCAGGCGGACTACGATCTCTGGAAGTCGAATTTCAGTGCGACGGCGGCGGCCAAGCGATAACAGCAGATTCTTCAGGCCTGTGGCGGTGTGAATGGCGGAGGGGCGACTAATTGCGATCGGCGATGTGCATGGGTGCGCACATGCGCTCGACGCACTTCTTGGAAGTAATCGCTCCCGCGGCCGACGACACGCTCGTATTCTTAGGCGATCTGGTCGATCAAGGACCGCAAACGCGCGAGGTCATCGAGCGGATCATCGAGCTCAAATCGCGCTGCCACGTCGTGATCATCGAAGGCAACCACGAAGAAATGATGTTCGCCGCGCGGGAAACGTCGGTGCGCTCCGCTATTGGGAGAATTGTGGCGGAGCACTCACGATCACTCGTATCATTTCGGCGGCACGCTTGCCGACGTGCCTGAGCAGCATTGGAAGTTGCTCGCCGAAGGTCGCCCGTATTACGAAACCGACGAGTTTATCTTCACGCATGCCAATTACCTGCCCGACGAGCCGATGGAGCTGCAGCCGGGGCATGAGTTGCGGTGGGTCGTGCTCGATCCTGACGAAATGCGGCCGCACCTTTCCGGCAAAACTGTTTTCGTCGGCCACACCGAGCAGCGCGACGGCGAAGTGCTCGACCTGGGCTTCGTCGTATGCATCGACACGTCGTGCTGGCGCTATGGGTGGCTCACGGCCATCGACGTGCGAAGTCGCGAAACTTGGCAGGCCAGCAAGTGGGGACTCATGCGCGAGCCCGGCGAAACGAGCCACCGCGAGCGGCTAACTCACGTTTTCAGTGCTGTTGGCGTTCCCTGACCTGTTTGATTTCAGACTCGAATTGGTCAAGTAGCGGGCACTGTGCTAAAATATCGATGGGAAGCGATACTTCTGCTGGCGGCCAAACAAATGAAATTCCTCGTCAATATCGACCGAGACGAAGACGGCGTATGGATCGTCGATTGCCCATCGATTCCGGGCTGCGTCAGTCAAGGCATTACGAAAGATGGCGATTCGCAAATATCCAAGATGCGATCCGTGCATGCCTCGAAGTTCGCGCGCGAGCAAGGATTGCCGTTGACAGTTGAGACGCGACAGGTTGAGGTGCAGGCCTGATGCCGCAGCTCCCGGTTCTTAGCGGGCGCGAGGCCGTTCGCGTCTTCGAGTCCCTCGGGTGGCAATTCGCGCGTCAGGCGAGCAGCCACATCATCCTCGTGAAACCGGGGCACATCGCGACTCTTTCGGTGCCGGATCATCGAGAAGTAGCGCGCGGGACACTCCGAAAACTAATCCGCATCGCCGAATCTGACAGTCGCTGAGTTCATCCAAGCGGCAAAGTGCTAGCTCAAGATGCCCGTTAGCAGCCTCGCTTTCAAGTTGCATCGCTGACCTCGCGTAGCGACAATCTCGGAACTCCGTTGGCGATACGACCCGGGCAAAGCCGGTTTCTGCGGTTATCAGACGGATTTTGGTCATCGTCTTACACTCGGAAGCCAAAGCTATGTCAAAGCTCTGGCACTCGTGTCGTGTGCGTTCGTATCCTGCGTTGCTCTATCGCGTCGACTCGCGCCGACACGCTCGACCAAGTCAAATCGCGCGGCTCGCTCAAGTGGGGCGGTGATGCGAGCGGCGGCGGACCTTACATCTACCAAGGCGACGACAACCAGCTCACCGGCTTCGAATATGAGCTCGCCCAGTATCTCGCCGACAAGCTCGGCGTGAAAAGCGAGTATGTGAATTGGGAGTGGGAGATGCTGCCCGAGATTCTCGACCGCGGCAGCATCGACGTCGTGCTCAACGGATACGAATGGTCGGAGGAACGCGAGCAGCTTTGGTCGTCGACGATTCCGTACTACATCTACAAGCTCCAGCTGATGGCGCGCAGCAACGACGGCTCGAATCGTCGCATGGGACGATCTGTCGCGAAACAAGGCCAGCCGCGAAAGCGAGTCGGTGTGCTTGCAAGGTTCGGCCGCGGCGCGATACATGGAAGAGCGCTTCGGCGACGCGATCGAGCTCAAGAAGTATCCCGAGGTCACGAGCGTGATGGGCCTCGTCGAGCAGGGGCAGCTTGACGCGACGGTGCAGGACGTGCCGATCGCGATTTTTTACGGCCCGGATTTTCCCAAACTGCACGCCGTCGGCGAGCCGCAAGCGCCCGGCTACTACGTCGCCTATGTGCGGCACGGCGACGAGGCGCTCCGCGCACGGCTCAACGACGCGATCCGCATGGCGATCGACGATGGCACGCTAGAGCGAATCTATGAAAAGTACGGCATCTGGAACGACGACCAAGAGCGGCTGCCGGAAGTCGCCAAAGATTGGCCGCCGAAAGTCGCGGCCGCTGCGTCGCGTTGGTCGAATTCGGCTACTACGCGGGCCTGCTGTTCGAGCCGCATGGACGACCGTGCTGCTCTCGTTTCTCTCGATGCCGCTGGCGATGCTGATTGGCCTGCTGGTGGCGATCGGCCGACTGTACGGTCCGTGGTGGGTCCGGGTGCCGCTCGAAGGCTACGTCGAGTTTCTGCGCGGCACGCCGCTGCTCTTGCAACTGTTCGTGATTTACTATCTGCTGCCGCAATACACCGGTGTCAGCATTCCAGAGTTTTGGGCCGGCGTGCTTGGGACTGGCGATCAACTACTCGGCCTACGAAGCGGAGAACTATCGCGCCGGCCTGCTGGCCATCCCGCGCGGCCAAATGGAGGCGGCGCTCTCGCTCGGCATGAGCACTCGCACGGCGCTGCGCCGCGTGATCATTCCGCAGGCGGTGCGGATCGTCATTCCGCCGGTGACCAACGATTTCATCGCCCTGTTCAAGGATACGCAGCGTCTGCTCGATGATCGCGGTCATCGAGCTGACCGGCATGTACCGATTTCTGTTCCAGAGCCACCCGCGGCTCATGCTGGAGTTTGGCGTGCTGACCGCGCTGTTGTACCTGGTGATGAGTTATCCGCTGTCGCTCGTCGCTCGGCGGATGGAAACGCGGATCAAACGCGTCAACGCGTGAAAGGGCCTGCGATGATCGAAGTCCGCGAGCTGGTCAAAGATCATGGCTCGCTGCGCGTGCTCGACGGCGTGTCGCTCAGCGTCCGCCGCGGCGAAGTGGCGGCCGTCATCGGCCCGTCCGGCGGCGGCAAAAGCACGCTGCTGCGCTGCATCAACGGGCTCGATGCGTTCGAGGACGGCGAGGTGCAGGTCGACCAGCTGCGGCTCCGCGGCGGGGCGGCGCGCGGCGAAGTCGGCGACACGCTGCGCGAGCTGCGCCGCCGCGTCGGCATGGTCTTTCAGCAATTCAATCTGTTTCCCCACATGACCGTGCTCGAAAACGTACTCGCCGGGCCGCTCTATGCTCTCGGCCGCTCGCGGGACGAGTGCGACGCCGAAGCGCGAACGCTGCTCGACCGCGTCGGCCTCGCCGACAAACTGACGGCCAGCCCCGAGCAACTTTCCGGCGGCCAGCAGCAGCGCGTGGCCATTGCCCGGGCGCTGGCCATGAAGCCGGAGGCGATTCTGTTCGACGAACCGACCAGCGCGCTCGATCCACGCATGGCGGCCGAGGTGATCAGCGTGATCACCGACCTCGCCCACTCCGGCCAAACGATGATCGTCGTCACCCACGCGATGGGCTTCGCCCGCAACGTCGCCCACACGGTGCACGTCATGCACGGCGGCACGGTCGTCGAGTCCGGCCCGCCAGACCAGATTTTCGACGCTCCGCGCGAAGGCTGTCACGCGATCATTTCTGGCACAAACGAAGGCGAATTGATGACCGAACGCGCGATTCACGTTTCGGGCCACGCATCGATCTCCGCTCTGAGCTAGCAGTTCGCAGTTATTGGTGATATCTTGCTAATCAGTGGCATGCTTTTCACTCGCGGCGGGCACTTGCCTTTCCCGGTGCCGCTTAAAGGTGCTCGCGGGGGACGACCATGGACGAAATCATCGTCGGTCTGCTTGTGTTAGGCGGCGCAGCGTTGTTTCTATTTCTTCCCGTCGGCACCTTTTTCCGCTTGCGGCAAATGCAGCGTGACCAGCAGGAGGGATTTGAATCGCTCACGCGGGAATTGAGCCGCTTGCGGTCGCAAATATCGCAGCTCGAGCGGCCAACAGAAGCAACAACGAAGCAAACTGCAGAGCAACCGGTCGAGATCAAGTTGGAGACCGTGCCGACGCCCTCCAGAGAACCGCTCCACCAAGCCGAACGGCGAGCGAGCCGCCCGCGGCAGCTCCTTCGTGCCCCCCGAGCCGGAAGCCAAGCCCTTCACTTGGCCGGAAGTCGCGCCCGCCCCGCCTCGCGAACCAAGCCGATTCGAAACGGCCGCGAAGGAAACGCTCCACCGGATTTGGAGTTGGATCATCGTCGGCGAGGAGCATGTGCCGCAGGGCGTGTCGATGGAATACGCCGTGGCCAGCCAGTGGCTGCTGCGGATCGGCATCGTGATTCTCGTCGTCGGCGTGGGCTTCTTTCTGAAGTACTCGATCGAGCACGGCCTGCTGGGACCGGTCGCCCGCGTCGCACTTTCGACGATCGCCGGCCTGGCGATGCTGGTCGTCGGCACGCAGCTCCTGGGCCGCAAGTACCACGTCCTCGGGCAAGGGTTGTTGGGGGGCGGCTTGGCGACGCTTTACTTCGCGTGTTTGCCGCGGCCAACTCTCTATCATCTGATCGGCCCGTTGCCTGCGGCCGTGTTGATGGGCGTCGTCACCGTCCTCGCCGGCGGAATCGCCGTCCGGTTCGATTCGATGCTCGTCGCCGTGCTGGGAATCATCGGCGGCTACGGCACGCCGATCATTCTGTCCGCTGGCGCCGTGAATTTTCCGGGGCTGTACGGCTACATGCTCGTGCTGGGCATCGGCTGCTGGGCATTTGCTACTGGAAGAACTGGCCGCTGGTGAACTACCTGAGCTTCGCTGCGACGTGGGCCTTGTTCTTCGCGTCGCAGCAGTCGTACGACAAATCCCACTTCTGGGAGGTGTTGCCGTTTGTGGTGGCGTTCTTCGTGCTCTTTTCGACGATGACGTTCCTGTACAAGATCGTCAACGAGTCGAAGTCGAACCTGCTCGACTTGATTGCGCTGCTTGGTGAATGCCGGCGTGTTCTTTGTCGTTGGCTCGCAGCTGATCGAAGAGGCTGTATGGACGGCGTTGGGTGGCGGCGCTGACCTTGGGCTGACGGCGTTCTACACGGCGCACGTGTATTACTTTCTGCGGCGGCGGCTCGTCGATCGCGAGCTGCTGGTGAGCTTCATGGGGCTGGCCGGCTTTTTCTTGGCGGTGACGATGCCGCTATTGCTCTCGGCCGAATGGGTCACGGCAAGCTGGGCGGTACAGGCGCTGTTGCTGGTGTGGATCGCCAGGAAGCTGGGGAGCGAATTCGTGCGGCACGCTGGCCTACGTGCTGTTTGCGGTGGTGATGGGGCGGTTTTGTTTTGTCGACTTGCCCGATCAATTCTTGCAGGCCCCGCCGTCCGCCAACTTGGCGCTGGACCGATTATCTGCAGGAGCTGGTGCGACGGGTGCTATCGTTTGGCATTCCGATCGCTTCGCTTGCCGCGGCCTATCGCATGCTCGGCAAGCCGACCGGCGGACGGCGAGGGGATCGTCGATCGCGCGAACGACATCCCGCCCTGGATTGGCGGCAATTGGGCGATGCGGTTGTTGATGATCGGCGCGGTCGTCACGCTCTTCGTGTATCTCGACGTGGAACTTGAACCGCACGGTTGGCTTCTTTTACGCACCGGCGCGATTGCCGGTGCTCACGCTGGTATGGCTCGGCCTGTGCGGGCTATTCTTCTACGAATTCACGCGATCGGAGAATTGGCTTGTTTTGCCCGTCTTGATGCTGTAGTCGCGGCTGACGCTGTTGAAGCTGTTTGTCTTCGACCTGCTCGGCTGGAATTTCACGTTGGACTTGGTGTACGGCGGACCCTATTCGTTTCGCGATGCGGTGCTGCGGCTGGTCGATTTTGGGGCGGTTGTCGGTTTCTTCGCAGCGGCCTACTGCGCTGCTGGCGGCCGGAACGCAGGCCGCCAGCGTGCGAGCATTTCTTGGCTTCGCCAGCCTGGCGATGCTCTTCATCTATCTGACGCTCGAAGTCAACACGTTCTCTGCACGAGTATGTGCCCGGGATGCAATCGGGCGGCGTTTCGATTCTGTGGTCGCTCTTCGCGCTGGTGCTGATTTTTCGTGGGATCGCTCGCAACGTGGCGATCGTGCGGTATCTCGGGCCTGGCGCTGTTCGCGATCGTCGCGTGGAAGGTGTTCTTCGTCGACCTGGCGCAGCTCGACCAGTTCTATCGAATCGTTGCGTTTATCGTGCTCGGCATCCTGACGCTCGTCGGATCGTTTGCGTATCTGAAGTATCGCGACAACTTTCACGGTGCAGCCGGCAGGCAAGGAGGAAGAGCTTGCCTATGACGACGGCGACTGCTGTGCGACAGTGGTCTTGAGTGCGATCGGAGCTACGGCAACCGCGGCCGAGCCGTGCGTTCCGATTTTCCAAGCCGGTGAATCTACCGGCGCTAACGCAGGAGGAATTGATCGCCGTGCCGCTCGATAGCGACGTGTTCGCCGCCACGCGATGCTGCTCCCCGACATCCGCTTGCTCGACGAGAAACGCGCGGAAGTCGCCTACGTGATTCGCAAGGCGATGACGACCAAATCGGAGACGAAGCGGGACTATTGGGCCGCGCGCGAACCGACCGTGAAATCGCTCGACGACGGAGGCCTCGAGATCATCGTCCACCTAGGCGACAAGGACGCGCAGCCGCAAGGCATTCGGCTGGTCACGTTACTCCACAACTTCGAGCAGCGGATTCGTGTCTACAGTTCGGCCGACGGCAAAGAGTGGCAACCGACCAGCGACGACGCAGTCATTTTCGACTACGTGCAGTTCATGGACGTTCGCAACGACACAATTCCGATCAAGAGTGCCGACCACCGCTTCTTTCGCGTCGTGGTCGACAAGGTGACTCAGGAGCTTCAGTCGCAGCTGAAAGACATTACGCGTCGTCTGCGGGGCGACGAAGAGACGAGCCGCACCGAGACGATTGCCGTCGAGAGGCGCCCGTTTCGGATCGAGCGCCTGGAGTTTTGGCGGGATGAGGTTCACGAACACGTCACCGGCGATCTCCAAGTCGCATATCCGGTCGTAGGATTTCGCGTGGACAACGACGCCGCAAAACAGCAGACGGTCGTGCATGTCCAGTCGCGACGCGAGCCGCTCCGCGATTTGACGCTCGTCACGCCGTCGCGCAACTTTAGCCGCCACGCGCGGTTGGAAGTGGACGATCCGCAAGGCGGCGAGCAGCATGAGCGGATGGTTGGCGAAGGCACGCTTTCGCGGCTCGACTTTCACAATCTGAAGCGCGAGGACCTCAAGATCGGTTGCTCAGGTTCACGTGAGACCGAATACCGACTCGTGATCGACAATCAGAATAGTCCGCCACTTGAAGTGACCGGCGTTCAAGCGAGCGGCGATTGTTACAATCTCTACTTTATGACGGGGCCCTCGAAAGCGGCATACAAGCTCGTCTATGGCAACGAAGACGACGCCCCACGCTACGACGCCGCAGCGATCTACGCGGCACTCGTGGCTGATTACAAGCCAGTTGAAGCTACATTAGGCCCCCAAACAGAAGAAGCGGTCGGCGCCAGGCCGGCAAATCTCACGATTTCTCGAATCGTGAACGACCCGCGCGTGCTAGGCATCACAGCTGTCGTACTGGTGGCTGCCCTCACCTGGAGCTTGTATCGGGCCGGCCGCAGGCTGAACGATTTGCCGCCAAGTGACAAATAGTCCGAAACTCTGCCGCTTATCTCCTTGCCCGAAATTTTATATCGCGAAATTTGCAGTCACGATTTCAGCGCGTTAAAATGCCGCCCAGCGGAATCTGTCGCGATACGGCGTCTTTTCGAGAGGTGTCCTATGTTTGCGCGACTCGGCATACGGCATGTGGTATACGTTGTTCTTTCGCTGTGCGTGGCGGTGGGTTGGTTGCAAACTCAGGCGATCGCCGATCCACCGCTTCTGCTTCGCGACTATCGGTTCATTACCGATAAGAGCACGGTCGGTGTCACCGGCGGACTCGAGGGCGTTAACTGGCAGTTCAACATCTTGGGGCGATTCGGGCTAGTTACCGGTTACAACGAAGAGTCGGGCGGACCAACCACTAACGCACCATCGCTCGTTCCTTACGCTGCATTTACAGATGTAAAGGCGATTCTATTTGACCCGCGGCGGGCAACGCCCCTGCCCTCGCCGGGTTGGGATCTCGACCAGGCGCTCAAACTTTCCGGCTTGAAAGGTTCGGCCGTGTTGAAAAAGAGCACTTTGGTTGGTTCGGATTCGACTTGATTTTCTGCGGTTGATCGGGTCTCTGGAGGCGTGTCGTTTCAATCACGGCCGTGCTCCAGGATGGAGGCCCGCCATGCAAGGAGTGCATGCATTCGATCCGAAGGTAAAAACGAGCATCGACTTGGAGTCGTTCGTGGCCGCGGAGCACTATCTGCGACGGATCGACCGCGTGCTCGACCTATCATTCGTCCGGGATCTGACAGCCGCCTGCTATGCCGATGGAAAGGGTCGACCTTCGATTGACCCGGAGATCTTCTTTCGCATGCAATTGGTGGCGTACTTCAACGGGATCACGAAGGACCGCCGCCTGTGTGAGCAAGTCCGCGATAACCTCGCCTACCGCTGGTTCTGCCGGCTGTCGCTGGAAGACGACATTCCGGAGCACTCGTCGCTCACACGAATCCGCGACCGCCTCGGCGAAGAGGTGTTCGAGGCCGTGTTCCGCCGGATCGTCGGGCAGTGCCAGGAGAAAGGGCTGGTGAAGAAGGTCTGTCGGGTCATGACGGATGCGACATTAATCGCCGCCGATGCTTCGCTCGACTCGTTGGTGCATGTGGATCCCGAACAGGCAAAGAACGAAACACATGCCCAGCAGCGATGCGGCGCGTTTGATGGCCGTAGCCCACGGATGCTGTCCAACCAGACGCATCGCAGTTGTACCGATCCCGAGGCCACGCTGGCGCAGAAGAAGGGAACGCCGCGGCAACTGAAGTACAAAGTGCATCAGACGATCGACGCCGACAGTCGGGTCATCCTGGATACGGAGGTTACGACCGGAGCACGGCACGACAACCAGCCGTATCTCGCGCAATTGGAACGCGTGCGAGCTTGCTACCAGATCACGATCGGTGAAGCGACCGCGGATCGGGGATACGGCTCGGCGGACATCATTCGCGCACTCCAAGGTCAACAGGCGACAACCTACATTCCGCTGTGGAGCGGCCGTGTGGGGACCAGCAAGTACCTGAAGGGCGAGTTGGTTTACGAGAAAGAACACGACCGCTTCCGCTGTCCGGCGGGCAAGTATCTGATTCCCAATCCGACGGTCACCGAAAACCACAAGCGCTATGTCAGCTCTTCCGAAGACTGCCGCAATTGTCCGCAGGCATCGACTTGCCCGGCGAAGCGGCGCACGAGTACATCGCACCAGCGTCTGGTGAAGAGGAATCTCGACCAAGACCTATTCGAGGAGGTACTGGCATCCATGCAAGAATCGACGTTCCTCGAACGAGCGTCCGAGCGGATGTGGAAGTGCGAGGGGTTGTTCGCCGAGTCCAAGCAATACCACTGCCTCGCGCGCGCCAAGTACCGCGGGCGTTCCAAAGTGCAGATCCAGGCCTATCTCAGCGCGATTGTGCAGAACCTCAAGCGCCTGCTCTTCCCACTTTATGGCTGGCTGTTACGCGCTGCTGGTCTTGTTCGACCAACACCGTGCCTGCACTGCCATCTAACCAATCGCGCCCACCAACCAACTGCCAAACCAAAAACCTATTCGCACTTTTTCAACACGCCCGTTCGTTTTCGGTACCGGACGATTTGTTCTTCTTAGGTGCAGACGGTCAGGGAAAGGCCCTCCGGCTCCAGGCCACGATTTCCGGGCGACTTTTGCATTTGACCGGCGGGTCTAGTGATCCTTTGTGCTGTGATACATATCTCTACAGGGTCGACGCCTGGGCGCATCAATTGCCTTGGGCCGATTTCAACGGCGACGGCAGCGTTGACGCGACCGACTATACTATTTGGCAGCAAAATTTTGGAATGGCTGTCGCGGCCGGCACAAATGGCGACGCCAACGGCGATGGCGTGGTTGACGCAACCGACTACGCGCTCTGGCGATCCGAACTCGGTCAATCCGATACAACTCTCGGCGGCTCGGCCTCTGTGCCCGAACCAGCGACGCTGGCTTTATTGGTTTTAGGGTCGTCACTCGGTGCCCTTTCGGCAAATCTTCGTCGGCATAATTTGCCCGTCGCCGAATTGACGAACTGCTAGCATCCGCGCCGCTCATATTGTGGCGGCGCGATGCCGTTTCTATACTCCGCCGGCTTTGGACCAATCGGAACGCGGTCCGCGCCTACCCGGAGGCCGAACGATGCGCTCTCACCTTTCCGTCGCGACCCTTTCGCTGGCAGTACTGCTCGTTGGTGGAGTCTGCGCAAGGCGAGGCGCAACAAGCCGCTGGTTGGCATGCCCCGACCGACAACGCCGATCGCTACGGCAGCGGCAGCGCGACGCCTGCTTCGTCCGCGTCGAATGAGTCAGCACCGCGGCCGATCTCCAGCTACGGCTCCCCGAGCGCCGCGGTCGCCCCCATCGGCAGCAGCTCCCACCGCGCCCGCTGGGCCCGAACCGACCCACGCCCGTGTGAGCAAAGGCGCGGGCACGCTCCCCAACGACCAAGGCCAGGTGTGGCGCGAGTACGACATCACGCCCTATACGCAGCCGCATCACCAGCACCAATCATCCCGAGCAGTTGATCGTCGATTGGATCCTCCGCGAGACCGGCTACGAAGCGTGGCACTCCGATCCGGTCGGGCTGCTCTCCGCGAATCACGATACGCTCCGCGTCTATCACACGCCGCAGATGCAGGCCGTCGTCGCCGACATCGTCGATCGCTTCGTCAACACGCAAGCGGATAACTACGCGTTCTCGCTCCGAATCGCCACGGTCAGCAATCCGAACTGGCGGGCCAAGGCGCTCCGCATGATGACGCCGATTCCCGTGCAAACGCCCGGCGTGCAAGGCTGGCTCCTGGCGAAGGAAGACGCGCGGCTGCTGGTGGCCGACATGAGCCGCCGCACCGATTACCGCGAATTCAACTCGTCGCAGCAGCTCATCATCAACGGCCAGTCGGTCGTGATCTCGACCATGCAGCCGCGGCAGTACGTCAAGGGCGCCGTGCCCACGCAAACCGCGTGGCCCGGCTTCCAACCCGAGATGGGGCAGATCGAAGAAGGCTTCTCGCTCGAGTTCAGTCCGCTGCTCGCGCTCGATCTGCAGTCGGCCGACACAGTCGTGAAGCTCCGACTGAGCCAGATCGAAAAGCTCGTGCCCGTGAAGCTCGACCTGCCGTCGACGACCGGGGCCACTCAACGCGTCGGCATCGACGTGCCGCAAATCACGATGGCGAACATGCACGAGCGGTTCCACTGGCCGATCGACAAGGTGCTGCTGCTGAGCATGGGCGTCGTGGCCACGCCGGCGCCGACCAAGGACAACCCGATCACCGACATGGTGGGCGACGCCGTGCCGATGCTCAAGAGTCCGCCGCGCGCCGATGCGCTCTTGTTCGTCGAGAGCAGCGGCCAGTGACGCCCGCCGCGACGACCGCCGGCGGCGGCCAGCCGAGCACGCGGCGATCCTGCCCGAGCAAACGTTCCACGGCCGCTATTAGGAAAGCTGTTAGCTCTTAGCCGTCAGCTATCAGCCAGAAGTGCGTCGCACGCGCCCTAATCGGGGCCAACTGACGCCCTCCCGTCCCTCCCCTGTTCTATGCTATGCTTGCTGGTCTATGAGTAGTGCATTCGGGTGAACGTCGGCGGGTGGTGATCACCGGGCTGGGATTGATCTCGCCTCTGGGGAGCACCCCCGCCGCGCTCTGGTCGGCGCTCGCTACGCGGGCAAAGCGGCGTTTCCGACCATCTCGCTGCTGCCGGCCGAACGGCAGCCGATGAAGTACGCCGGCGAGGCACGGCAATTCACCGGCGAGATCGACGACTTCGGCCCGCTCGCGGCCGATCGCAAGAAGGCCATCAAGAAAGGTCTCAAGGTGATGTGCCGCGAGACGCGGATGGCCGTCGCCGCCGCCCAGCTCGCGCTCGGCGATGCCGGCTTCGCGCGAGTCGGTGCCCGATCCGGAGAATGTCGGCGTGGTGCTCGGCAGCGACTATATGCTCACGATGCCCGAGGACTACGAAGCCAGGCATGAAGAAGTGCGCCGACGCCGGCGACTTCGAATTCAGCCGGTGGGGCAACGACGGCCTCGATCACATGGCCCCGCTGTGGATGCTCAAGTATCTGCCGAACATGCCGGCCAGCCACGTCGCGATCTACAACGACCTGCGCGGGCCAAACAATTCGCTCACGATGCGCGAGGCCGCGTCAACCTGGCGATCGGCGAAGCGTTTCGCACGATCCAACGCGGCCACGCCAATGTGATGGTCGCCGGCGCAACCGGCACGCGCATTCTGCCGATGCAAGCGATTCACGCGCTGCAAACCGAGCAGATGGCGGCCGAGAACGGCGACCCCGCCAAGGCCAGCCGGCCGTTCGACAAGAACCGCACCGGCATGGTCGCCGGCGAAGGGGCCGGCATGGTCGTGCTCGAAGAATACGAAACGGCCAAGGCGCGCGGCGCGACGATCTACGCCGAGGTGCTCGGCCTCGGCAGCGCGAACGTCGCCGACGCAAAGCTGCGCGGCAAGTGCGACGTCGCGCTCGAGCGAGCAATGAAGGCCGCGCTTCGAAATGACGCCGGCAAGTCGCCCGCCGACATCGGCCACATCAACGCCCACGGCCTTAGCACGACGGATCGCGATGCCGACGAAGCCCGCGCAATCCGCGACGTCTTCGGCGCAGCGGCAGACAAAGTGCCCGTCTTCGCGCTCAAGAGCTACTTTGGCAATCTCGGCGCCGGCGGCGGCGCGGTCGAACTGATGGCCAGCGTGCTGGCCTTGCGCGAAGGGCGATCTGCCGCGCGTGCTGAACTTCGAAACGCCCGATCCGGCAATCGGCCTCCGCGTCGTCGCCGACGATAAGACGCCCGCCGGCCAGACTTCTTGAACCTGAGCGTCACGCCGCAAGGCCAGGCGGCCGTATTGTGCGTCGCGGCAATCGAGTGAGTTCTCTTTCATTCGGCGGGCAATTGCTGGAAGATTGACCGCAGCGTACGGCTGCCGGGATTAGACTCGCAGGCAATTGTCCCCTCTTGCTCACGGGTGCAAAGATGCGTGCCTGGATTCGCGAAGTGCGCCGTCGCGGTGCGGCGAGTCTATCGCCGTATTCGGCCGACGCTGCGCGAGTGGCGTCCTCTTGGCGATGTACGTCATCACGGCGGCCGGCGTGCCGCTGCCGGGCGGAAATCTCGCGAAGAAGAGCGGCGAGATGTTTCCGTGCATGGATTGCCCCTGCGGCTGCAACTCGGCCGAACAGTGTTGGCGATCCTGCTGCTGCCACTCGCTCGCCGAACGGATGGATTGGGCCCACGACCACGGCGTTCGGCCGCCCGAGTACGCGATCGACGAGGCCCGGCGGCAGAGGATTGATCTGTGCTGGCTCGACGAGCCGGCCGGCGCACGCCGCGAAAATTTGCTGCGCTGCTTCATCCACATCCAGCAAACGCTGCTGTTGCTGTTGCCATCACGATGAGCATGCGCCAGCCCAAACCAACCAAACCGCCAGCCGCGTCGTCGTGCTGCGAGCGCTCGCTTGCGGCGGACAATCGATGAATTGGCTCGCCGCCGTGCCGACGCTAATCGCGGTCCGGCACGATCTTGCCGACCGCCTACCATTCGTCGCGTGGCTCCGCCCGCCCGCCTCCTCATCTACTGGCGGCATCGCCCTCCAACCTGTCGTGCCTCCTCCCGAACGGGCTTAACTGCTCGCACCCGTTTTCGCTGACGATTCGACGCGCAGTAACCCTGCGAGCTCGCTTCGTCGCCCGTTTCACCTTCAATCGAGGACGCACCCATGCGCGCACAATGCGTTGCGCTCGCCGTGCTGATCGCTCTCGCCGCGCCACGGCCGCGGCTCACGGCCCGCAAATCCAGGTGACCGATGACGGCAACAAGATCGTCACCCGGCAAATCATTCCGGATGCCCCCTACGGCAACTCGCTCACTGCCGAGAAATCGGTCTACGTACTGCCAATACTTCAAGCCACGATCGGCAGCCCTACCACCGACTATTGGACCGTGATGCCCAACAATACGACCGACCCCATTTTGGCAATCAACGAATTTCCATTCGGCCCCGGACTTGCGTACGGCTATGGCCACACTTTTGCCGACGGCTTTCATTTCAACGTCGACATCACGAAGCCGCTCGAGCGCTGGAACGGTACAGCGTTCGACAACAACTCGGGCCCCGAAGCGGTCGGCGCATTCCGAGGCGACTCCGCATCATCTCCAGACCAGTTCACCGTCACGGGCGAGGCCACACCTGCCCAATCGCTCGCGTTTGGTACGATCGCGCCGAGCTACAACAGTGACTCGCACAGCAGCCTCCGTTTCCGCCTACTGGGCGATGGTACGAGCGCGATCGTGGCCCCCGCGAACGGCATTTATCTGTTGAAACTTCAAATCAGCAGTACCCAACCGGGCTTGGCTCCCTCGGACGAGTTTTCGCTGTTGCTCGTGAAAAACACCTCGGCCGGAGCGGTCTCAGCCGCAGTGGCCGCCCTCGGCGTGGCCGCGGATCGCGTTCAGTATCTCGCGGTGCCCGAACCCGCAACCGCCGCGATTGCTGTCTCCGCACTTCTGACACTCGCCGTTTGCAGTCGCCTCAATGCCACCAAGCAATCGCCGAGGTCCTATGAACATTAAACGAACCGCCATGACTCTAGTCGAGCTGCTGGTGGTGATCGCCATCATTGGCGTGCTCGTGTCGCTATTGCTCCCAGCAGTTCAGGCTGCACGGGCAGCGGCGCCGCACGACCAATTGCAAAAGCAATCTGCGGCAGATCGGCCTTGGTTTTTTGGAATACTGCGATTTGCACAAAGGCGAGTTCCCCCAATTCGTCGATGACAAATCGAAATCCGAGCACTCGTGGATCGCCACGGTCGCGCACAAACCTCGAAAATGTCGACGCCACCCGCGTCTGCCCTTCCGATCCGTTCGCCCATCGTCGCTTAAACGTGCAGGAGTCGAGTTACGTTATTAACGATTATATTTCCTCGCCCGGGACGGACTGCATCCACAACCTGAATAAGCTCCAGGCCACTTCACACACGATCATTGTCTTTGAAGCAGCCAATCCCAAGTACTCCGACGTAGACAACGTGGAGGCCGACGCAACCACGTTTTTCGACCATGCCCACGCCACTAATTGGTTCCGGCCGCTCAACATCGCGCTCGGCAATGTGCAAGACCTGATCGAGACAGACATTCAGCCCGATCGGCACGGCGACGTTGCCCACTATTTGTATGCCGACGGGCATGTCGATGTGATTCCCGCAACGCAGATTTACCAGTGGATTGATCAGAACTTTGATTTCGCCAAACCGGAATGAATTTCGGGCGGAGAAAACTCATGAAATACTTGTTCACGATTTGCGGCTGTCTTTCGCTGGCCGCTCCGGCAATCACGTTCGGCCACGGCATTCCGATCACCGTCAACGTCGACGCCTCCAAGAAGCTGATCGTCTCCAATACCCAGCCCCTCTATCCCCCGGCCGATCTATCTCCCGGATTCGCGCCTATGGTGTTGGTCGACAATGAAAGCGTCGACCTGATGTCCGCCATGACGTTCACACGAACTAATCCGCTCGGCGTTCTGGGCAATTATCAATTCACGACTCTCCCCGGCTTCAACGTCAGCGGAATCGACTCTAGCAGCCCGCTCTCGCTGCAAGTCATTCCCCGCCCGGTGAAAGGTACAAATCCTGTCACCTCACGGATGCTCTGGCACTGGAGCCTGGCGAGCCAGTCCATCGCGATCGATCCCGCCGGCGAGTCACTGGTCATCGGCTCCGACGCGGGGGGCGTCGTGCAGGGGATCACCGTACCGCAAGCGGGCAGCACGCCTTTAACCATCGCGGTGGCTAATCCGGTGCAAAACGGCGTCGACGAGCACTACCTGGAGTACCTGCTGGCCGATCCGCCCGCCGATCTTGGCGCCTACGGGTTCTTCGCCCGGCTCACCGCGCCGAACTACGGCACGTCCGACCCGTTTCTCGTGATTCTTAACGACGGCATCTCCGACGCCGCCCAACCCGGCCTGCTTCTCACCGCCGCCCTCGCCATCGACAATGCGGCCCTCCTGGCCGGCGATTTTAACCACGACGACGTCGTCAATTCGGCTGATCTCGCCCTCTGGAAGTCCACCTTCGGCTCGACGACTCAATTGGCGGCCGATGGCAACGGCGACGGAATCGTCGACGCCGCCGACTACACGATTTGGCGTGCCCATTTGGGCCAGCAATTCAGCGGCAGCCGGGTCGGCCGCCGGCGCCCAGCCTAGCCGTCCCCGAGCCCTCGACCACCGAGCTTTTCCTCTCGGCCGCCCTCGCCGGCGCGCTCGCATATTTCGGTGTGCCCAAAAGAACCAGCTCGGGTGTAAACTGCCCGCATGATGAGCCACTGGGAACCAGGAATCGCACGACTCGGCCTGCCGAACCTCGGCCTGGGGGTCGGCCTGCGCAGCGTCCACTTCTACCCACATCCTCGAAAACTGGCCCGAGGTCGATTGGTTTGAAGTCATCTCCGAAAACTTCATCGATTCCGGCGGCCGACCCCGCTACGTCCTCGATCAGGTCGCCGAGCGCTACCCGGTCGTGATGCACGGCGTGTCGCTTTCGATCGGCAGCACCGATCCGCTCGACTTCGACTATCTCGCCCGGCTCAAACGCCTGGCCGACGCGATTCACCCCCGTTGGATCTCCGACCACGTCTGCTGGACCGGCGTGCTGGACCGCAACACTCACGACCTGCTCCCGCTGCCCTTCAACGACGAAACGCTGGCTCACGTCGTCGGCCGCATTCGCACGGTGCAAGATTTTCTCGAGCGGCGGATCGTGCTCGAAAACCCCAGCTCCTACGTCACCTTCGCCGACTCGACGATGACCGAATGGGAGTTCATCACGCGGATGGCCGAGGAGGCCGACTGCGGTTTGCTCCTGGACGTCAACAACGTCTACGTCTCGAGCTTCAATCACGACTTCAGCGCCGACGAGTATGTGCGCTCCGTGCCGCACGAACGCATCGTGCAGTTTCATCTGGCCGGCCACACGAATCTCGGCACGCACTGCATCGATACGCACGACGGCCACGTCGTCGACGAAGTCTGGCAGCTTTATCGCGTGGCCAGCGATCTGACCGACGGCGTGTCGACGCTCTTGGAATGGGACGCGCGGATTCCGTCGTTCGACGAGATGCACGCCGAGGTGCTGCGAGCTCGTCAATTTCTGGCCGCCGACGAGCCGACCTGGCAGGCTCGGCATCGCAGCCCGGTGTCGGACGCCTGACGATTGCGAGCAGTGCCTCATCCTGCGCATCTCGTGACGCCGGAGGTTCAATGAGCGGACCGCCGCATTCGACGGAGCAATTGCAGCGCTGGCTGCAATCCGTGATTACGCATCACGGTGGAGTCGTCGCCGGCGTGGCCAGCGAGGAAGCCCAGGCGGTCATCCCGATCGATCCCAGCGAACTCGATGAGAGCGTGATTCTGCCGAGCCGGTCGCAAAGCAGCTTCGAGCGTTTATCGGTCTATGGCAACGCCTACTTCGTTCGGCTGCTCCATTGCCTCCGCGATCTCTTC
>CAVTYW010000003.1:0-22113 GCA_963738955.1 Pirellulales bacterium
AAGCGTCTGATTTACACTCTATGGCCGATCATTACGAAGCAGGTATCGATGTGACCAGCCCGATTCGGGTGTTGGAGTGCATTGTCGTGACGCCCGAGGCGACCGTGCTACAAACGCCGGCGCAGTTCGTGGCGTTGCCGCTGTACGACGGCGAGCTGGGCGTCGCGCCGGGGCATAGTCCGTTCATTGGCCGGCTGGGGTATGGCGAGCTGCGAGTCGTTGAAGATGGTAAGACGTTCCGATTGTACGTCGATGGCGGGTTTGTGCAGGTGGCCGATAACGTTGTTTCGGTGCTGACGAACAACGCCGTGCCGGCCGAGAAGCTGAACGCCGCCGTTGCTCGCGAGCAGTTGGCCGCCGCGCGGGCCCGCAAGACGAACTCGCCCGAGTTGATTGCGATTCGCGATCGGCTGGAGCAGCAGGCGCAGGCGCAATTCGGATCGCGACTCATTCGGCGATCGCGGGCTAATTATCTTAGGCAGTGCGCTGGCTGATTTCGCGGCCAGACTTTTAGGCCGCGTTATTCTTTATAAACCGATTCAGTGGAACTCGGGCCGATTGGCGAACGCCGATTCATTGGAGTCGGCACGTTTCCAAGTTAGGTCGGCGCACGCAGCGTGCCGAATCGATTGATAGGTGGACGAGTTGAATGCTCAAGTGAATGTTCGGAAGGAGCCGTTGCCGTGCAAAGCGAGCTAGTCGGAGTTGTCGAGATTGGGCCTTCCGCCTCGCTGGCCGATTGGCGGCCGACCGTTGAGCTTGATTGGCGCGCGATTCGGGCCCGGCGGCTGGGGCTAAAGCGATATAGCGCGATTGCCGCGCGATGCGAAATGGCGACCGACGAGATTGGTTTCCGTCCAGAGTTCGTTGCGGCCGATCTCGATCGGCTGCAAGACGAGCTAGAAACCGAGTATCGGCGATTTGGGAAGAGTTTGCCGGCGAAGTAGGTAGGCTGCTGGGCCTCATTACGCCAATGAGCAACGATTAGTTGTGCCGATGCATTCCCTGCCGAGCAAGCTCGGCCGCTAATCATTCTTAGGGCCGCGCTAAATTACGTAGTTCAGCGCCGCATCGAGGTCGCCCAAGCCCTCGTTCTTCATGCGGAGCCGCGGCGCTTCAAGCACGACGGTCGTGTGCGGCTCGACGCTCTTGGTGAGCCAGACGCTGGAGCCGATGACCGAGTCGTGGCCGATGACGGTTCGCCCGCCGAGCATCGTGGCGCTGGCGTAAATGACGACGCGATCTTCGATCGTCGGGTGACGCTTGTGGCCGCGGACGAGTTGGCCGTCGCTGTCGGTCGGGAAGCTGAGGGCGCCGAGCGTAACGCCTTGGTAAAGTTTGACGTGGTCGCCGATCTCGGTGCGTTTCGCCGATCACCACGCCGGTGCCGTGATCGATGAAGAAGTGCTTGCCGATCGTGGCGCCGGGATGGATGTCGATGCCGGTTTTGCTATGGGCCCATTCGGTCATCATGCGCGGGATGAACGGGACGTCCAGGCCGTGCAGGACGTGGGCGAGGCGATAGATGGTGATCGCTTCCAGGCCGGGATAGCAGAAGATCACTTCGTCGATGTCCGCGGACGGCCGGATCGCCATCGAAGGCGGCTTGCACGTCGAGCGCCAGCGATTTGCGGATTTCGGGAATTTGTTCCAGGAATTGGATGGCTTTCACCTGGCCCAGGGCTTCGAAGTCGGAATCCTCGGTGCACATTTCGGTCGCGCCGGCGTCGTGCCGCAGGGCCCGGCCGATTTGGGTCGTGAGCTTGTCGTGCAGCGAATCGATCAATTCGCCGACGTGATAGAGCACGTTGCCCATGTGCAGACCCTCGCGGCGGCGAAAGCCGGGATAGATGATTTCCTTGAGATCTTCGCAGCAGGCGATGATCACGTCGTAGTTCGGCAGCGGGCAGTGGCCCAAGTGGTTGATCGAGCTGACCTCGCTGTAGGTCTGGACGATCCGCTTGGTCAGCTCGGGCAGTTGCTCTTTGAGTCGCAAGTCGGTGGCCATTGCAGATCAGCGGGTCAGGGGTCAGTTGTTGGAAGCCAGGTGAGTGGTAGTCCGATTAGCGGGAACAACTAGCGCGATGTTACAACGGGATGACCGCCGCGCGGACAGCAAGGCGAGCAAAACGTACGCCGAATGAGCGAGTTTTGCCCGTCAGAAGGAGCGACAACACACGCACTCACACAAGTTTTCGCAGAGTTGGCGAATCATGGTTGAAGGCGTATGGATGATGATAAGGTGGGAAGCTAGCGAGGGGCGATGGAAAGTGCGTCGGTCAATCCGGAAAAATCAGGCGGAGTTTGACGGCTGATAGCGTGGCTTTACCCGGTCATCGTAGGGCTGGCGAGCCGCAAAATCAACCGTCTATCGGGTTTAGTCGGCGCGAACGGATCGGGGAATTGAGGCAATTTTGATTGCGAAGGTTCGGGTTGTGGGACGCCATGGTAGGGCAGCCGGGCTGGGGACAGTCCGGCTCGAACGCGGCACCTATCTCTTCTTCTTCCTCTTTCTCCAGGACGGCCTTCTCGATGATCGACTTTTGCACGTTGCCGGGGACGACGTCGTAGTGGCTGAATTCCATCGTGTAGCTGCCCTGGCCGCCGGTCATGCTGGAGAGGCTGCGGGCGTAGGTGGTGACTTCGGCCAGCGGCACCATGACGGTGACGGTTTGCAGATCGCCGCCGGCCGATTCCATGCCCAGCACGCGGCCGCGGCGGCCGGACATGTCGCTGTTGATGTCGCCGACTTTGCTGCTGGGCACGGTGATGTGCAGCGTGACGATCGGCTCCAAGCAGCGACGGCTTGGCTTCTTGGAACACGTTGCGGAAGGCCATCGAGCCGGCGGTTTTGAAGGCGGCTTCGGAGCTATCGACATCGTGATACTTGCCGAAGTGGACTTCGACGCCGACGTTTTGAACCTGATAGCCGGCGATCACGCCGCGCTCCAAGCGTTCCATAAAGCCTTTTTCCACGGCGGGCAGAAAGTTGTTCGGAATGGTGCCGCCGACGATGGAATCGACCCACAGGAAGTTGTGCTTTTCGTCGTGGTGAAATTCGCGCATGTGCGGGAAATGCGATCTTTGGTGCAGAACTCTGCCTGGATTCGTGTCTTTGGGAAGCGGGAACATGCGGATGTGGACTTCGCCGAACTGGCCGCGACCGCCGGATTGTTTTTTGTGGCGGTAACTTCCCTCGGCCTTGTGCTGAATGGTTTCGCGATAGGGGATTTTTGGCTCTTTGACGTCGACTTCGACCTTGTCGCGGCGTTTGAGCCGTTCGCGCAGGATCATCAGGTGCAGTTCGCTCATGCCGGTCATCACGAGCTCTTTGGTTTGCGGATCGCGGTCGATGCGGAAGCGTGGGGTCTTCCTCGACGATTTTGTGCAGGGCGCCGGATAGCTTGGCTTCGTCGCCGCGGGTCTTGGGCATGGCGGCCAGGCCGACCATCGGCGTGGGAAATTTGATCGGCGGCATACGAAATTGCCGAGCGTAGTGCCGGTGTGCAGATCTTCGGTTTTGGAGATGGCCACGATTTCGCCGGCGGAGGCGGATTCGATGGCCTTGCGTTTCGCTGGCCTGCACTTCGAGCAGCGGGCCGATTTTGACGTTCTTCTTGACGCCCGAGACGTGGACGCTTTCGTCTTTCTTGATCGTGCCGCTGTAGATGCGGATGAAGCTGAGCTTCTGCACGAACGGATCGATGCGCGTGCGCCAGACTTGGGCGACCAGCGGGCCGGCTGGATCGGCTTTGATGTCGACTTCTTGCTTTTGATCGTTGGTGGCTTTGCGTTCGAATCTGATCGGGCGAAAGCGCGCAAACGGCCAGTAGATCGAGCAATTCTTTCAGGCCGTTTCCCGTTTTGGCGGCCACGCAAACGATGGGGATCAGCGAACCGTGGGCGATGCTTTCGACGAGCAGGCGATTGACTTCGTCGTCGGTGGGTTGCGTGCCGTCGAAATAGCGGGCGAGCACGTCTTCGTCGGTTTCGACAATGGTTTCGATCAGCGTTTGATTCACTTCTGCCGGATCGATCAGGGCGCCGGCAGAATCGGCCGGCGGCTTGATCGTGCTGACCACGCCTTTGAAATCGTGGCCGACGCCGATCGGCACGTTCAGCGGAATGCAGGCTCTTGCCCCACATTTCCTGGATGTTGCCGATGAGCTTGGGGAAATCGATGTTCTCGGTGTCCATCTTGGTGACGACGATCATCCGACCCAAGCCCGCCTTGCCGGCTTCTTGGAACACCCGGCGAGTGTTCACTTCGATGCCGGAGTGGGCGTTGATGCAGATGGCGGCGGTTTCGACGGCCCGCATCGCGCCGATCGCCTGGCCGATGAAATCGGGATAGCCCGGCGTGTCGATCAGATTGAAATGCTTGCCGGCGTGGTCGAAGTGCACCAGGGCCGCTTCGATCGAGTACTTGTGGTGCTTTTCTTCTTCGTCGAAGTCGCAGACGCTGGTGCCATCGTCGACGCTGGCCGGGCGGGTCACGGCGCCGGTAAAGTTCAAAATCTTGTCGACCAGCGTGGTTTTGCCCGACGAACCGTGCCCGCAAAGGGCAATGTTGCGGATGTCGGCGACGTTGTATTTGGCCATGGCGTCGTGTGGGGGTTAGGGTTTTGGAACTAGGTTTGACCTCCGGGCATGACCGCCGATGCGGCGAGCGCGTCGGAGAGATTGAGTTTTCCTTCGTACAAGGCGCGGCCGATGATGCAGCCGGCCATCGGGGATCGCGGCCAAGCGCGGCGACGTCGGCAGCGGTGGTCACGCCGCCGGAGGCGATGACGGGGAGCCGAACGGCTTGCTGCATGGCTTTCATCGCCGGAAGATTGGGGCCGTTGAGCATGCCATCACGGGCGATATCGGTGTAGATGATCGCGGCCAACGGCTCGTCTTCGAATTGCTTGGCCAGCTCAGTCGCCGGCGTGGTGCTGGTTTTCAGCCAGCCATCGGTGGCGACCATGCCGTCGCGGGCGTCGAGGCCCAGCACGAGTTTGCCGGGAAAGTCGCTCGAGCCATCAGGTCGGAACCAATGCGGATCGCGCAGGGCCTGGTACCGATCACGATCCGCGCCAGGCCGATTTCGTCGATAATCGTGCGGATGTGCGACTCGTCGCGGATGCCGCCGCCGAGTTCGCAGTCGATTTCGACCGCGTCGAGAATCGCTTGGACGCTGGCGAGATTGACGGGCTTGCCTTCGCGGGCGCCGTCAAGATCGACCAGATGCAGGCATTCGGCGCCTTGGTCGACGAGCTTCTTGGCGACGGCGGCGGGATCATCGCCGAAGACGATTTCTCGGCCGTAGTCGCCCTGAACCAGGCGAACACATTTGCCCCCGCGCAAGTCGATCGCAGGCCAAATCTGCATGGGCGAAGAACTCCCCCCAGCGAGCCGCCGAGCCGAATATCGGAAACTCGAAATATGGCAGAGTTATCGGGGCAAAGCAAGTGGCGGACGATGAGCCACGTGCGATAATGGTCCCGATAAAAGCAGCTAGGCGGAAACGTGGGGACGCTTAGGCGCAAACGAAGCAAATCGTCGAGTCGACGATTGCTCCTGGTGGCGCAGGTCATCGCAGATGGTGCGCAGGTCTCGATGAAACCGCTCTGCGTGCTCTTGCCGGATTTTTCGAATCTGATCTACGATTGGATCATTTCGCATGATCAACTTTCAAGCAGTTCTTCGGGAGTGCAAATGATCGGTGGTTCGTAACCGGCTTCCCGGCAAATGCGTTCAATAGCCGTCCGTACTGCGGCATTCGCGATATGCCGAAAATTCCACGTTACTAAGTATTCTATACCATGCACCGTCGCTAGTGCGAGATACAAGGCATCTTCAGGATATACCTCAGGCACGGCATGGCCAGCGATCAAGAGTCCGGCCAGTTGCTCTGCCTGAGAATTGACCGCCAGCAGGATTAAATCAGCGAGAGCTTCCAGTCGATCTTGAGCCGCTTGGGGGTCTCCGGCAGAACATTCTTGAACAACCAGTTGAGAGGCGACCAACGTGAATTGCGTCTTTGCTATTGACCACCACTCGTGCGTTGTGCGTTGATGGCCGGCTGCCGTGACATCTTGTAAAGGCCGAGAAGTTAAGTATCCGATCACTGTTGTTTCAACATACACAGTGGGGTTCATAGGATCGAGTCCTGGCGCCGGTATCAGAGCTCGGCGAAGTTGCGGAGGATTCGCAGGCCGTCGGCTTGGCTCTTCTCGGGATGGAACTGGGTCGCGAAAAGATTGCCGCGCCAGATCATTGAGCAGAATGGGCCGCCGTAGTCGGTCTGGGTGGCGATGACGGACGAGTCGCGCGGCTTGACGTAGTAGGAGTGGACGAAGTAGACGTGGGTGCCGTCGGCGAGGCCTTCCAAGACCGGCGATCGATTGACCATCGAGAGCGCGTTCCAGCCCATGTGCGGGACTTTAAATTCGGCTGGCACATCGAAGCGGACGACTTCGCCGGGAAGGATGCCGAGCCCCTCGTGCTGGCCATTTTCGTAGCCGACATCAAACAGCAATTGCAGGCCGAGACAAATGCCGAGGAACGGTTTGTCGGCGGCGACGGCATCTTTGATCGGGCCGATCAGGTCGCGCTTTCGCAGCTCGGTCATAGCGTCTTCGAACGCGCCGACGCCGGGGAGGATGACTTTATCGGCTTTGGCAATTTCGGCGGCGTCGCTCGTGATGACAGCGGAATGGCCGATTTTCTCCAGCGCTTTTTGGACGCTGCGGAGATTGCCCATTTGGTAATCGATGATGGCGAGCATAGGGGGGCAGTGGGCAGTGGGCAGTGGGCAGTGGGCAGTGGGCAGTGGGCAGTGGGCAGTGGGCAGGCGACAAGACAATACTTGGCGCTCGTCGGTTCGCTTCAGAGATTGTAACGGCGGAGCGGCGATTTCGGCAGGCGCGAGAGTAGTAGTCTCGTCGAATCGTGGCGTCTACTTTTGCCACTGGTCGGGATAGACAACCAACTCGACTCGGCGATTGCGAGCTTTGCCTTGGGCCGAGGCGTTGGAGACGACGGGGTGATTGCCGCCGTGGGCGACCAGGAACAGTTGCTGCGGCCGGAACTGGCCGCGGCTGGTCAAGTAGTCGAACACCGCGCCGGCGCGGGCCATCGAAAGTTGATGGTTGGAAGCGTACATGCCGCCGGCGGGCGGATCGGTATCGGTATGCCCTTCGACGCCGATGATTTGATTGGGATAGGCACGCTGCAGCTCGGAGGCGACCGAGTCGATCATCGGCACGGCGTCTTGCCGGAGTTGGGCGGTGCCCGGAGTGAACAAGCGATCGGCGGGAAGCTCGACGCGGACGACGTCGGCGTCTTGCCGGATTTCGACGCCGGGGATGCTGATGGCCGGCACGCTACGGGCCAGACTGTTGTTGGCGCTGATCATGGTCGCCGTGCGGCGATGCATGGAATCGGCCAATGCCTGCGATTGTTCTTGGAGTGATTTTTGCTGATCGCGAAGCTGCGCGACTTGGGTGTTCGTGCTTTTGAGCGTTTCCTGGGTGACGGCCAGTTGATCTTGCAGCACTTTGTTTTGTTGCTGCGACTGAGCGAGGCGGGTTTGCAATTCTTGATTATCGAGATCGAGCGAGTTGGTGCGGCCTTGCAACTGTTGCTGTTGTTGCAGCATGGCGACTTGTTGCTGCTGGAAAGGAGGCGGCTGCTGCGCAGTCTGAAACGGATTTTGTTGGCAACCGGCTGCGACCAGCGCAACCAATGCCACGGCAATCCGCCGGCAAAAATAGCCCGGCATAACGCAGCTCCTGAAATACGAAGCGAAAAATCCGAACGGACCGAGAAAAGACGGACAACAACGAGATAAGTTTTCGCGCGGAGCCGTAATGCGCGCCGCGGAAATAATTGGCCGCGGATCGTAGCGGCAGAATATTCGACCGGCAAGAGCAATCCGGCGATCGACGATCAAGCTACGCTGTCATTGCCAGCGATTCTTCGAGCTCGGCCGGCTGCCAGAGACGCGGGTAGGTGCCATAGAACCGCTTGATATAGTTGCGGTGCCAGCGGCTATTGGTATGGGGCTCCCAACCTTGGCGTGCCAGCATGCGCGGCGACAGGCGGAAGTTAGCGGCGTCGAGTAGCAGCGCGTCGATCGATTTGATGCGGGCGATTTCGTCGAGCACTTCCAGCGAGCGATGGGCGGTGGTCCAGGTCGTGCCGCTGGTCGAGATAGCGAATTTGAGCGCGAGAAAATTCGGAAAACGGCGCGGCTGATTAAAGTAGAGCCGCATGCGATCGCCATGAACGTGGTTGTGATACCACTGGCCCCACAGGACGCTGACCAGCGACACCATTTTCGGCCAGGGCCGGAGGTGGACTCCGACCAAGCGGCCGTCGGCGACATCGATCACGCCGAAGCGCCGGTGGCGGAGCGTTTCGGCGCCGGCTTCCAGGTCGATCAGCGTTTCGGGGAGGCGTGTCATGCTGAAAGATAGCATGGGAAATGCATTCGACGGCCGCCGAAATTTGGATGGCGACGACTGAGATGAAGGCTCAATCGCGGAGCGATCGGCGAAAGGATTCGCCTCTTACGAAGCGGCGGAAATCTGTTCGATGGCCGTTTTGGCAAGGCGTGCCAAGCGGGGGCGCGGATCGGCGGCAGCGGTTTTAAGGGCGGGGAGCGCGGCCGAGGCGGCTGGGCCGATCTGACCTAGTGCCCAGGCGGATTGCTCGCGAACGGCTTGCTCGGGGTGCGAGGTTAACGCGATGGTCAGTTTTGGGACGGCGGCCGCCGCAGCGGATTCCAGGCGGCCCATCAGCATGGCAGACCAGTACGCAATGTCTAGTTTTGGGCTGGCTAATAGCGCGGCGATTTTCTGGCAATCGGCGGTTGCCGGCGGCCCGAGTGATTCCAGGGCGGCGGTCGCCCATTGGCGGACGGAATCGTCGGCGTCGGCTGTGGCTTGGATCAATTCGACGGCGGCCGGCTGCGCACCGTCTTCAAGATGGCACAACTGCTCGGCGGCCTCGGCACGAGTTGCCGCGGTTGGCGATTTCAGATTCGCAATGAGCTGCGGGACATCCATGAGAGAAACATTCGTGAAAGTGACATCCATGCAAACGGCAAAATGCCGAAATGATCGGCCACTCAGCTTCGATCGAGCGTATCGATCCAGCGGGCCAGCTTCTTCATTTCCTCGTCGTTGAGCGAGCGCGTGGTTTCGCCCAGTTCGAGTTCGGTGACTGGGTGCTTGGCTTCACGCAGCAGTTTGATTCCGGCCGCCACGGTCGGCGGGGATTTGATGGCGAGCGTGGTGAAGATCGCCAATCGTTGGACCGGATCGCTTTCCGGCGGCGGCATTCCCCGCGGCATTGGCGCATTGATGGCGGCGACGCCGCGGATCAATTCGCGATTTTGCGCCGCCAGCAAATAAGCGACGCTGCCGCCGGCCGCTTCGCCGGCGGTGACGACGCGGGCACGATCGACATTGTATTTTTGCAGCACGTCGTCGATCGCTTTGCGGATGAATTCGAGCTCGGTGCGCTGCCAGTGGCCCTGATCGATGCTTTTGGGAGCGAGCAGAATCAGATCATTCGCTTCGCAAAGCGGCTTCCAGGCGGCGATTAAATCGTCGGGCTTGTAGCCCCCGGCCGGATGCAGCCAGATGACGAGGCCGTAGGGGACATGAGCGTTGTAGTTGGTGGGGACATAGGCGAGGCAGGCGTTGGGCGCTTCGGGGATTTTGATTTCGATTTTGCCGGTCGCGGGCGCGTTTTCGTCGGCCGGGAGATCGGACTTGTGAGCAGGCGCGAGCTTTTCCGGCACCGCTTCGGGGAGCGTGGCGAGTTTCAACTCGAAGGTTTTGGCGAGTGCCGGCGCGATCGACGGCGACTTTCACTTCCTGCCGCGGTTCGAACCCGGCGATTTGTTCTTGTAGACCGAGCCGATCTTTGACGGGCTGGCCGTTAACGCTGACAATTCGATCGCCGCTTTGAAGGCCGGCTTTGGCGGCGGGACTGTCGGGAAAGACGTCGCGGACGGTGACGCCCGGGGAAGTGGATTCTTGTTTGGGATCGGCCGAACGGCCAATGTCGCCGGGATGGGCGATTTGCTTCGAGGAATCGTCTTTGGCGGAATCTGTTTTGGATTCGTCGGGATTACCTGACTTCGCCTCGGCGGTCTTTGGCGAGGGATCATCGCGGCGAGGCAAGATTCCCAAAAACGGATGGATGTACGGCTGCAGTTTATCGGTTAGTTCGGCAGAGGTTTCGACTCGGTCTTTGCCGCGGATCACGACTAGCGCCACTTTTTCGCCGGCGTAACGCGGGCTGAGCTGGTGCTTCATTTGCGAGAGGCTGTCGACCTTGACGCCATCGATTTCGGCGATGCGGTCGTCGGGTTTCAAGCCGGCCTCGGCCGCGGGCGATTTGGGATGGCAGATGGCGATGATCGGCGGCTCGGCGAAGGGATCGCTGCCGCGCATGCTCACGCCGAGCAGGCCGGGGTGCAGGTCTTCTCCCTTTTTCAACCGATCGAGAACGCGATTGATATGCTCCAGCGGCACGGCGAAACCGATGCCGGAATCGTACCATTCGACGCCGGCGATTTCGCCCGTTTCCATCGGCGACATGGGGACCAGCACGCCGAGCACTCGGCCTTCCAGATCGACGAGCGGACCGCCGTAGTTCGACGGCGAGATTTTCGCGTCGGTTTGAATCGCCTTGCCCCAGACGCGGTTGACGGCGCTGAGGATGCCGACCGAAATGTTCGTTTGATCGCCGTCGTAGACGCGGCCAACAGCGATGGCCCATTGGCCGACTTTCATCTCCTTAACGGGCGCCGCCTCCGGGACGGGAAGCTGTTTCTTGGCGTCGGTGAGTTTATCGACGGGAACTTTCAGCAGCACGATCATGCGGCTATCGTCGTGCGCGGCGACGGTTGCGGGCAGTCGCGTGCCGTCGGCCAGATCGACCAGGATTTGCGTTGGCTTCTGTACGAAATTGAAGGCGCTGGAGACGATGTAGCCATCGGAGGAGACGACAAGCCCTGTCGTCGGGCCGGTGCCGACGAGCAGATCGCCGACGGTTTCCATGCCGCCGAGCGTTTCGATGCGAACTACGCTGGGGGCGACGCGATTGACCGCGGCCTTCATGGCCGATTCTTCGCGCGTGGCAAGGTCGTCTTGGGCGGAAGCCCGCGCTGTGAGCAGGCCGGCTGCGCATAGCGCAAGGCCGATCGCCGAGGCGAGTGATTTCGTGATGTGGCGCCGATCGTTCATCGCGGGATGTTTAGCTTATTCGTCACTGGTGGATGGTGAGTCGCTCGGTTTGACTGTAATTTGCATCAACTCGCCGTCGCGGACAACTTCGAGATTGATTTCGGCGTCGCGGTCGGCGCGGCCGATCTCCGTCATGACATCTTGGCAAGACTGGACCAATTGATTGTTGACCATCACGACCAGGTCGTCGGCGCGGAGGCCAGCTTTGGCGGCCGGCGAATCGGGATGGACATCGTCGATAAATGGCGGGGTGCGTTCCAATACGTTGGGCACCAGAACAAGGCCGAGATCGGCGGGAACGAGCGGGTGTTCGGATCGTTTGGACGCGTTGGCTTGGTCGTCGGGCTTCGACTTGCCCGCTTCGATATTGGCGACCGACTCGGTGAGTTCGTGAATGGGAATCGCGAAGTTCAGCCAGGTGTTATTGCGCGAGCTGCGGAGCTGCTTGCCGAGAATGCCGAGGAGTTGGCCGCGCATGTTGGTGAGCGCGCCGCCGGCCGCGCCGGGATTGTTGGTCATGGCGTCGAGCACGTAGACCGGGCCCTGATAGGGAGTTTCGAAGGCGCCACGGCGGGCGGCCAACGAGGAGACGGCGGCGACGGACCCGTGCAGGACGCTAACCGACTCATCGCCGGTGGCCACGCCAAACAGATTGCTGAACGTGAGCACGCGCGTGCCGACGGAAGCGGGCGCTTGCTGATTGAGGTCGAAGCAAGGCAGATCGGTGGCGTCGATTTTGAGCACGGCGATTTCCAGCCGCGGATCAGCGCCGACGAGCTGGGCATCGAACTTGCGACCGTCGTCGAGGGTGACGGTGATCGTGTCGCTATCTAACACGTGGCTGAAGACGGTGAGAATATGCCCTTCGGCCGAGATCAAAAAGCCGGATTGATAAGATTCCAAACCACGCAGGCCACCGGCGCCGTAGATTTTGACCGATTTTCGCTGGCCATCGCGGATTACGTCGCTAAAGGATGCGGCGCGGGCGGCTGAGGCTGTGAATGTCGATGCTGGGATGATGGCCACGACGGACATCATGATTGCGAACGCGTGCACCAGACCCAACGAGCGTCGTTGATTTTCGAGCGAATGGCTCACGGTGTTTTCTCCGGAGGGTGCTCGAAATTGAAATCCGTCAGCGAAAACGTGCCGAACGTTTTCATCCCGTAGCGGACTTCCATGCGGTGCGGCACGAGGCGGCCATGATCGGGCTCGTATTGGCTGAAATAGACTTCGCAAGGATCGGCATCGTCGTCGGAGTACATCTCGAGCGCGACCAAAGTACCATCGGCGGGATCGCAGTAGAACAACGTTTCGACGCCGTTGCCGACTGCGACAAGCACGTCGCAGACTTCGGGATGTCCGATCACCGGCGCGGTTCCGCCGTAGGTTACTTGGCCATATTTGCCGGGACCACCGATCAAAAGTTTGCGCCACAAATACAGCGCCGACAGCAGGCCGCCGCTGCCAGGTGGATTGAGCTGCGAATCGAGACCCTTCGAGACGGTCATGTTGGTGTCGCCTGTGGGAAGCTCGATATCGCATCGTTCGTCGGTCAGATGGATTGCGATACTTGCCGGGCCGCTGGCCGAATTTAATTGTTGGCCTTCGATGGTCCAGGGACCCGTGGCTGCGGAAAAATCGCCGTGCGCTTGAAGTTGCCGCCACACGCGCTCGGTATTTTCACGATTGAAATAGAAGTTGGCGTAACCGGTGCGCTCTTCGAATTGCTTTTTCAATTCTTCCGGGACCGGCGTTTGAATCGCTTCCTCGACCTCCTGGCTAGGGTTTTTGGGGAGCTTCGGTTCCGGATCGGGCTGGCGCTTGTCGTTTGGTTCTTTTGGCGTTTGGTCGTCGGGTTTTGGCTGCTCGCGTGGCTTGGGTTCTTGGTCAGGATGCTGATTTCCGGGACGTTGACCGCCGGGGCGGCGGCCGCCGGGTTTGTTGGGATCGGGGGCGGGGGGTTCGAGTTCCTTATCGGCTTCCATCTTGGCCAGCAGCTCGGCCTCGGTGTGGACGCCCATCAGTCGAACGTAGGTGTCGTAGGTCTTTCCATCGCGGCGGTAAGTACACCGCCACGCGCCAGCCCTTGGGGAAAATGCCCAGCACGTTTTTCAGCGCGTTGACGCTGTGAATCGGCCGGCCGGCGAAGGAGACGATTTCGTCGTCGTAGCGCAGGCCGCGGCGATAGGCGTCGCTGTGTTCGAGGATGTCGCTGACCAGCACGCGGCCATCGTCGGCGGTGGAGACCTGTGCGCCGAGCGTGGCATGATCGACAGATCCGACCCGCTTTCAAATCGCCGAGGAAGTTTTTGATTTGATTGATCGAAATCGAGTAGCCGACGCCGACGTTCACGCGGCCGCGCTTTTCGAACGAGCCGCGGCCGTTGATGCCGATCAGCCGGCCCTGCGGCATCGAACAGCGGCCCGCCGGAGTTGCCGGGATTGATGGCGGCATCGACCTGCAGGCAATCGGTGTATTCCAGCAGCGTGCCGGCCGGATATTGGTAACGATGCACGCCCGAGACGACGCCGTAGCTCACGCGTGGGATGAAAATCGGTCGCCAGCAAGAACGGATTACCCATCGCGAAGCACCAATCGCCGACTTGCACCTCGTCGCTGTCGGCAATCTCGGCGGCGGGAAAATCGTCGCGGCCGTACAGCTTGATCAGCCCGACGTCGCCGACCGGATCGAGCCCCACCACCACTGCGTCGTACAGCTTGCCGTCGGCCATGCCGCACTTCATGAACGTGCCGCAGGGCCGGGCGACGTGAAAATTGGTCAGGGCGTATCCATCGGGCGAGATCACGACGCCGGAGCCGCCCCCCTGCCCTCCCGGCGACAAAAATGGCAAGCACCGAGGGCATCGCTTTTGCGACGGCGGCAATGCGCGCTTGTTCTGCCTGCGGCGACGGCGGGATCGACAGCTAACTGACTGGATTTCGTTTCGGTCCCGACTGACGTTTTGGTGGGTTCACCCGCCTTGGCGAATGGGGCGGGAAGGCATGATAGCGCAGTCAGTAAAGCCGCGGCGAGCACGACAGGCAGAGCCGCGGGCGATGAGTATTGAGTTCGAAAGTTCATTTCAGCATCCTTGCATCGGCGAGGTCGAGGTAATCGCCCGCATCTTGATTCCCGCCGAAATCGACGAGGATCGTCAGCCGCTGCGCGCCGGTTACATCTAAATCTAGGTCAACGGGCGCATCGTCGCCGGTGATCGCGCGGTCGAACAATGGCTTGCCGTCGGAGGAAATGACCAAATGGACAGCGCCCAGCGGGCGGACGGCGTCGTCGATGCCGGCGGTGGCTTTCAGCGTTTTGACGCCGCTGGGGACGCGATATTGAATTTCGGTGCGGCTATAAATCGACAGGCCCTTGGCGTAGGTTTTGCCGCCGAGCGTGAGTGGCGAACGTTCCGGACCCTCGTCGCGGCGCGGGGCATAATACTGGGCCACGGCGGGGAGCGAATCGCCGTAATCGAAGTACGACGTCCAATGAGTCGATTCGGGAGTCAGATCGCTCAGGTAGATTAGCTTTCCGGCGGAGAAATCGAGACGCGAGATCGATTCCAGCGGGGGAGTAATCACTGGTCCGGCGAGCGTCGTGACTTGGAGGCGGCCGCCCGCGAGGACGACGGATTTGGCTCTCAGATGAGCGCCGCTGGAATCGTCGACGACGCAAGCGGCATCGGGCAAGTCTTCGCCGGTTTTATGGAAGAAGATTAAGCCGTCGATTTTCGCTCGCTGCGCGGGAACGGTTTCGTCGTCGATTTTGAATTCCACGCGCTCCGGCGTGACGTCGCCGATGACGCCTTCCATGAGATCGACGCCCGATTTGGCGCGGACGATCAGTCGATCGGCGGCCGCGGGGGCATCGGCATCGGCCGGCCAGGCGGGAGATTTTGGATTGTCGGGGTCGGAAAAGCGCACGCGGCGGATCGCGGCGGCGGGGAGCTCGATGGGATTATCAGTTTCGATTTCGATGCTGGCCGTGCCGTGATGGATGGTGAATTGTTGGGCAGTTAGGCGAGAACCGTCGACGAGTTCGATCCAAACGCTGGCTTTCGTTGACGGAGCCGCTCGCGGCGGTTTGACGGGCGCGAGCGAAAGCACCTGTTTCAGCGGTAAATCGACTTCGCCCTCGGGCGTTTTCAGATACAGCGAATTCGCCGACAAATGCTGCAGGCGGCCAGTCGTGGAATTGCCGTCGACGGTGCTGACTTGAAATTCCGGCGCGATGACGCCCAGGACCGCGACAAGAAGAACTGCACCGCCAATCAATGGATTGTCCTTGGTTAGTTACGCTTCATAGAAGACAAACGGCTTTTTGAACGCAAGTCATTGCAGTTATTGGCACGTGGTCGCGCACCGCTCACTTCCTATTCTATTTCTCTTCTTCCTCGGAGGCCAATTTGCGGAAGTATTGTTCGATCACGTCGCGGTAGTGCGAGGGGAATTCTTTGCCGATTTGCTGCATGGCTTCTTCGCGATCTTTCGGCGGCAGATCGCCCCAGCCGCTCTTGTTGCCGATGTTTTTGCTGGTTCACCTCGACCGGCGCCGTGGGCCCGGGCGGCCATGCTATCCTTGGCGGGCGCGGTGATTGTATGCCTTGCGGATCGGCAGCAATGCGACGGCGGCCGCTTTGCTGATCCTGATCTTGGCCTTGCTGCTGTTGTTGCTGACTGGCATTGCGGCTGTTGGCCATGTCCTGTAATTGCTTGATCATTTTATCGAGCGAGGCGACGATGCCGTCTTCCTCGCTGCGGACCTTTTTGCCGGCATGGCCGTAATCGAGCCGCCGGGTGACGTCGTTCATGCGGCGCGAAATATGATCGAGCGAATCGTCTTCCAGCTCGTTGAGATCGGCCTGCATCAGATCGGCGAGTTGCTGATAACGGCGCGGGATCGCTTTGCGTCTGTTCGAGCAGCTTGTTGATCGATGTCAGGCCATCGGTTTTGTGCAACATCCAGTGGTGGCAGACGCATTGATAGAACAACAGCGCGGCGGGATCGACGACGTCGGCGGGAGCAAGCTCGTTGAGTTGCGTGATGGCTTCGTCGTAGAGCCGCTCTTCGGCCAGCCATTTGCCAAACCAAAGACGCATGTTATTGCGGACCAGGGCGGGGGTTTTGTCGTCGATGAGCCAGGCGAATTCCGGCGTTTTCACCGTGCCGTGCGAATGCTGGCAAAGCAGGGCTAATTGTCTGGCCTGATCGTCGACGAGCGAAATCGTGGCCACGGTTTGCTGCAACAGCCGATCGGCGGGAATGTTCGCTGACCAGAGCGATTCGGCTTGCGCGCGTACGACGGCCGTGGGTTGGACGGCATCGAGCCAATTAACAATCTGAGCATGAACATCGGCCGACGTCGGAATTTGCCAGGATGGTTCGTGGCCGAATTGATCGTCGATCGCGACTTGCGCGAAACCTTGCGTGGTCGCCAAACTGGCAATGATTACGGCCAGCATGGCAGGCAGCACATATCTGATGATGGATCGCTGGTTCATCGGTTTTTCCCCACGACGATTTCGCGAGTGACTTTATGAATCCGCTCTTCGCGATCGCTGAGCCGCTGAAGCGCGTCGACCAGGTCGGGCTGGTCGGCTTGTTCGGCGCCTTCGCTGAGTAGCTGCGAATAGCGCTGGGTACGGGTGTTTACGCGAACTTGCAGCGCGCGGATCATTTTTAGTTCGGCGATTGAGTTGACGAGCGGCTGATCCTGATTTCCGCCGGCGCCGCCTTGGCCCGGCGGTTTCGGTCCGCCGGCCTGCTTTTGCTGCTGTTGATCTTTTTGGGCTTTTTGCAACGCGGCGACCATTTCCTCCAGCGATTTGACGACGTCTTGTTCGATCCCCTGCGTGATTTGGCCCACGTTGGCGCGCGACAGGCGGGCGGCGACGGATTGCATATCGTCATGCATTTGTTCGACCGATTCGGGGAACGCGACCGACGAGCCCTCTTCATGCAGCAGATTCAAAGTTTTTTCGGCCTCGGCAGCGACTTGCGTCTGTTGGCGCGAAAGCTTGCCCGATTGAATTTCGAGCTCGCGATCGCGCTCGGCGTCTGGAATGCCGTCGAGGCGGATCGTGCCCTCGTAGACCTCGATTTCCAATTGAAGCATTTTGCGGAAGCGGCCTTCTAGTTGGGCCAGCACGCGCTCGATTTCTTCCTCGCGCAACTGGCGGAGGATTTCCTCGAGCGCCGCCTTGGCTTGCTTCAATTCTTCGACGGCTTGCTGCTGGTCCTCGGCAGCGCCGCGGCGCTGAGCGTCTTCCAACTTGCGACGAGCCTCGCGCATGCGATCTTCGGCCTGGCGAACGCGCTTGCGCGCTGGATTTTCGTCTTGCTGTTGGTCGCCGCCGGATTGTTGGGACTTCTGATCGTCGTTGTTTTCGTCGTTAGGCTGGCCGTCTTGTGATTTTCCTGATTTCGCTTGGCTTTTAGGCGAATCGCTTTTCTGAGAATCGTCGCCAGGCGAATCGTCTTTTTGAGAGCCATCTTTTTTCTCGGAACCACCTTTTTGCGAGTTGCTTTTGCGGGCATCGCCCTTCTTGGAATCGTTCTTTTGGTCTTGCTGTGACTTGCCGTTTTGCTTTTGATCGTGTTGCTTGGAATCCTGGCCTTGTTGTGCTTTTTGATCACCGCCAGATTTTTCGTCGCTATCCTGTTTTTGATCGCCGCCCGATTTTTGATCCGACTTGCCGTCGGACTTTTGGCCTGCGCGACCGGACGACTTATTGCCTGACTTTTGTCCGTCAGATTGTTTGCCGTCCGCTTGCTTTCCGTCGGCATCCTTACCGTCCGCCGGTTTTCCGCCGGCTTGTTTGCCGTCTACCTGCTTGCCGTCCGGATTCTGATCAGCGGACTTTGACGCGTCGGACTGTTTTCCATCGGCCTGCTTGCCATCGCCATTGCCGTCTTTGCCTTTGCCATCGGTTTTTTTGCCGTCGCCTTTCAGGTCAGCATCGCTCTTGTCAGCGTCGTTCTTATTCTCGGCATCGCCTTTTTTGGCATCATCGCCAAATGGATTGTTCTTGCCGTTCTTTGACGATTTGCCGTCCGCATCTTTACCCTCGGCGTTTTCGCCCGATTTGGCGTCGGGGTTGCCATTTGGATTATTACGGCTGTCGAACTTGTCGATATCGCGGGAAAGTTCGGCGGCTTTTTCGGCGGCGTTGGCCTGGCGCTTGGCCAGGTCGGCGGCATCCCCCTGCCCTTCGGTTTCGCCTTGGATCCCCTGCTCTTCACGGATTAGCTTGTTGACCCGTTCGATAAACTTTTTGACTTCGGCCCGTTCGTTGGGAATCTGCTTGTCGCGATCGCCACTGACGAGCAGTTCCAGCAGACGGTTGAGTTCTTGCTGAACAGCCACCTGGCCTTTGGCGGCCTGATGCAATTGTTCGTCGCTGAGTAGCTTGACGAGCTCGGCGTATTGATCGTCTACCTGGTGCTGCTGGCTTTGAGCAAAAGCTTGTCGCAACAGGGCCGCGCGCTTGGGGTCGGTCGATTGCATGACCTCGGCCATCCGCAGCATGACCCGCTCCAACTCCTTGTAGCGAGCGGCCAACTTCAATTGCTGGGCGTTGAGCGCGACTTTGTCGGCTGGAGAAGTCGACGCATCCGTCGGTGCAGTTGTCGGCGAAGCAGTCGACGAAGGCGAGGCTGTATCCGTTGTCGCAGGGTGCTCGGCAGTAGCTGGTACGGGAGCGGCGGTTTGAGCGACGGCGATTCGCCAGGCGCCCGAATAGCACCAGCGCCATTGAAGTGGCCAGCGGAAGCCAGAATCGTTGGGCCGCCATACCTGCGCTCCTAGCAAACCATGCTGTTCAAATTCGGTCCGAAACGCGCGATCTTTTGGCCGACCATGCCGGAGTGGGCCCAAGGAAGCCCGCAATCGGCGTGCCGACAGTATTACTAACCCCTATCTAATCATTTTAGACCCGAAAAGGCCAGGAAAGTTCAAACGCTGCTCAATATTTGTGCAAATTCTCGCTTTCGCGTCGCTGCGTGGCCGTGGCAAATTGTACATCTTAACTTTCCCGGCGACCGGGCTCGTCGATGGATCATCCATTCAACGAGGCCATTTTGGCGGCGGGTCACTTCAAGTCTTGCAGCTTGTTTTTGAGCTCTTCCTTCTGGCGGCGGAGCGTTTCCTGGTTCAATTGATCCTGCTCCGAGATGATCGATCGCAGCGTGTCGACCACCTCATTAAACGTTTCCAGCTCCAGCATCTTGTCGAGCACCGACTTCATTTCGACGAGGATGGCGTCGGCTTCGTCGAGTGCCGATTTCAACTGCTTGGGGCCCGACTGCGGGTCGTCGAGCGTGCGGCGGAGCTGCGTCAGCCGCGAACGAAACTCGGGGAACATGACCTGCGAAATCTGCTTGAGCGGATCGGCGATTTGATCTTTCAGCCGGGTTTGCAACTCCGGCGTGTCGACGCGGTTGTTGACCATTTCCTCGCGGATGTCGTCGAACGATTGGGCCACGGTCAGGGTTTCTTGCGCCGAGCGATCGCCGTTATCGAGCCCGGCGCGACCTGCACGTCGCGTAGCTCCAGGGCCCGTTTGGCCAGGCGCTGCTGTCGCTGCTCGGGCGTTTCGTTGGGATCGGGCGCGTTGGCGGATGGTTGATCGCCTGGCTCGGCGCCGAGTGGGCGTGCCGGGCGAGAATTGGAATCGGTTTTGCCGGATTTAGCCGCGGCATCTTCGGGCTCTGCGCCGGATGCGCCGCTAGCGGTCGGTTTCTTGGCAGTCGGGCGAGCTGAAATCGATGCGGGCCAAGCCGTCGCGGGTATCGACCATTTCCTGATAGATGATTTCAAACTGGCGGCGCAGCATCAACTCGCGCCCTTCGAGCATCGAAAGCAACTGTTCGGGGGCGATGATGTCGAGCTGGTACCGATCGCCTTGTCCGGTGTTCGCGCCGCTGGGCAGGCCACAGTTGTCGGCGGCTTTCAACGTGACGATCAGTCGGTCGCCCAGGTGCGGGGCGAATGCCAGGATGTGATCGATTTGCTGCTGGGTGGTAATTCCGGTTGCGAGTGTCTGTTCATCGGCCGAGGTTAGATTTGCGATTTCTTCGGGCGTTTTGATGCCGCGCCGGCGGAATAAATCGCGGAGGGCTGCCAGACGCTTTAGATCGAGCGCTTCGGCGTGTTGATCTTCGATTTTGACTTCGGTGAGCGGTCGATCGTCGGGGCCGGCAGTGGAAGTTTGTAGCGCTTGCTGGCCGAGTGCGGGATCGGCTGATACCGCGACGTCGCCGGGTTTTTGTTTCGAATCGGGCGAATCGGCCGGCGGCGATTTAGAGCCAGCAGCGGATTTGGCGCCCTCAAGTTGATATTCGAACCACAACCGCGCCAGGCCGTAATCGTCGTGGACATCGCCGACGATCGGCAGCCGCGCATCGGCGGTGATGGCCGTGCTGATGCCGTGCAGCCGCAGCGCCACGATCGGCGATTCGTCGGGCCGCGCCGAGAGGACCAATCGCACCGGGTCGCGGCTGCGAATGCCGTCGGCATCGTGCAGATCGAACAGCAGCGTGGTATCTTCCATCAGCTCGGGCAGCTCGATCGAAAAATGCCGCCGATCGCCGTTTTCGGGAAATTGAATATCGGTCAGAGGCGTGGCCTGGTCTTGGTGGACGATTGTGATCGGCACTTCGACCATGTCTTTATTCGTTTCGCAGCGGATCGTGACTTTCGTGCCCTGCGGGAACTGCATCAGTGCGCTGGCCGGCACCGTGTTCGGCGGGCGGCCGGTGTATGGCGGGTAGACGCAGTCGAGCTGCATTTTGCTGATCGTCGGGATTTTCGACGACTTCGATGCGGTAGCCGCGGTCTCGATCGTCGCCGCCGTACAGATCGAAATCGATCGACGACATCACGCCTTTGAACACGTACGAATACTTCTGCTCTGGATCTTGCGGGCCCGGCGGCGCCGACGGTGCTCATGTTGTCGCGCCCGCGCGTGCCTTCCTCGGTGCGATAGCGCACCTGCACCGAATCGGGCAGACGGAAGCGGCCGGTCAGATCGGCCAGCGGCGGTAATTTCGAAATCGGAGCCTTTGGCGACTTTGCGAATACGATTGGCCGGAAAGTCGGCGACGCGCACGTGATTCGCCCGCGGCCAGAGCAGATTATGATCGAGCAGCACGACACGGTTGATCCAAACGGCAAGCGCCTCGGGGGCGACGATGGCGAAGGCAAGCACTGACACTGAAAGCACCGCGGCCAGTGACAGCGTGCGAATCAGCGGGCGTGTAACGAAACACATCGGCCAGGCGAACATGCTCCGAACGCTGCGCCGCTTCGCGACGCGTGCGATCGAACATTTCGGGATTGAAGTCGGCGGCAGTCCGCGGCCGGGATCCCAACTCGACCGTCGTCAGCAAACTGTCGTGATAATCGTGGAACCGCCGTTCCAGCAGGATGGCCAGGTTGGCGTCGTCGAGCGAGCGGAAAGCGCGCCTCAAAATAAAGCGGTTGACGATATAAAAGACACCGCGCCCGATCGCGACCAGCATCACGGCGCGGAATTGCCACGGCGGCTCGAACAACCAATCGAAGGCCAGCGAAGCCCAAAAGGCGATGCCGACCACCGCCACGATCGCCGCGAGCCCTTCGGTCCAAACGTAACCGCGAATGCGCAGCCGCAGCGCCGCCAGCAAATGGCAATGCGAGGAGCGAGCGGTTGCGTTTCGAGTTCGATGGACATTTAGTTGATTGGTTCTACGCCAGGCGGCACAGGCGCCGCAGCATCCATTCCACGCACAGGCAGCCGGCGATCAACGCCAACAGGCCAGTGCATCCAATGTTCTTCCCAAACGCGATCTTTCTGACCGGCGACGTAGGTTTCTTG
>CAVTYW010000004.1:0-42750 GCA_963738955.1 Pirellulales bacterium
GTCATGTGGAATAGCCGGCCCGATTTTGCAAGCGCGTAATCGCCCAAGGGCATGATCGCAGGGCCGCCCTGTCGCGGCACCGGGGCACGGCGAACCGTGCGCGCCATCCGATCGCCAATGATGCCTGTGTCCGCGCGGGCGGCCTCAAGCGCAAGCCGCCTGCGGCGGTCGCTCCGCGACGCTTGACCCCGCCCACCCGGACGAAGCAACGCCACCGATCGGATCGACGCACATCTCTGACAAACCCCGAGGGCCCGTTCGCCTCCCCCCACCCCGGCCCTCCCCACGAGGGGGAGGGAGAAGTGCGTGGTGAGGCACGCAAGACCTCCCTCCCCCCGTGTGGGGGAGGGCCGGGGTGGGGGGAGCTAGCAAGCCGACTACCCCGACGGCGGATCGTGCTGCGACTCCGGCGGCCGGTTCGCGCCGGCGTCGGGAGCCGGCTTCTCAGCCTCGCCCCCGTCCACCTTCGGCCCCTCGGCCGCCGTCGGTGCCTCGGGCGCCTCGGTCGCCGTCTGCTCCGGCGCCGCGCTCAGCCTGCGTCGCTTCCGGCGCCGTCGCCTCGGCCGCCGCCGCCTCGCCGTCCGCCTCGAACAACTCCGGCTCCGGCTCGATCCCCGTCAGCCGGCACGCCGCCGCGGCGATCTCCGCCAGCGAGCGCCCGCCGATCTCGTCCTCGACGCTCAGCGGCGTCAGGTCCTCGGGCGGCAGCCGCTCGTCCAGCGCCTGCGCATCCGCCCGCTCGCTGCCCTCCGGATCGCCCTCGAAATCGCTCACCGCCTCGGCGAGCAGCGCCTCGAACACCGCCTGGCTGACCGGCTCGGCCGCCTGCCCCGGCGGCTCCATCCCGGTCTGGATCTGCCGCACCCGCTGCCGCTTGCGCCTTCGCCTGCCGCCCGCTCGGCGCGCTGCTGCTGCGCCGCCGTCCGCTCCGCCGGCGTCAGCGCATACTCCGCCGCGATGCGGTCCATCAGCGCCATCGTCCGCTCGGTCGCCACCGTCAGGCGGACCATCATCAGCGTCGCCTGGCCGTTCACCCAGTTGCGCACGACATTCTGCTCGGTCAGCCGGTCGACCAGCGCGGCACCGGCATTGCTGACGGCGAACAGCTTGGCCTGCTGCTGGCTTGCTGAAATGATCGGCATGCGCGCCGAGGCGGCGTTCCATGGCGATCGTCTGGCGCACCGCGCGGGCGAGGCGGGCGAACATCAGCGCGCCCTCGGCGCCGAGGTATTTCGCCTCGTCGGCCTGCCGCCACATCTGCTGCGTCATGCGGGTGCCGGCCATCGAGATATTGCCGAGCAGGCGCACCTGGCGCGCCACCAGCGCGACGTTGCACGGCGCGTCGGGCAGCGCGGCACCGTCTGGTATGGGGTTGGAAGGGGGCGGTCGCTGCATTCCCCCAGACTACGGTCCTACCAACACCGCTTCAATAGGGGAAAATACGAATTGCACCGCCGCTTTCCCCTTCTCCGCCATCAGCGGCAAGCGAACCGTGTCGCGGGGGACGGCCGGCCGATTGGACCGTGCCGTCGGCCAGCTATCGTCCGGGGAATGATGTTCCCCCGGTGGTCTTCAATCGATGCCAATAGCAAGTTATCCTGCCGTAACCAGGCTGATGTGAATGGCCATGAGGTTTTGGATAGACCTCCTTGCCCGCGAGACTTCGGAATTCGTTCCGTCCACACGGACGCCGCGTAAGTGACTTCCGCGAAAGCCAGCGCAAAATCCTGGGCTTCCGAAGTCTGGGGCTGTCCGACACGGCCCCGACACCACCCGCCGAGCCTGCGGGATGCGGGCCGGAATCGCTCCTTCCTGAAGTCTGAACATGCAACAGGTGAAATTCGATGCGCCTTACCCGACGTTGCGCCCTCGCAGGCTGGCTGGCCCCTTTCGTCGCGGTGGCACCCGTGGCCGCAGCCGAGCCGGCGGGCGACGTCGAAGCATTGCGCGGCGAGGCCACCGCGCAGACCGGCTCTGCAATCCGCCAGCTGGCACAGAATGCGGCTGTTTTCGTCGGCGACACTGTCGCGACCGCTGCACAGTCGGCGATCGCGCTGCACCTTGGCTCGGCGACCTTGGTACGCCTGGGACCAGAGGCGAGGCTGCGCATCGATCGGTTCTTGATCAAGGCCGGCGGCGTGCTCGATCTCGCAAAGGGCCCGATGCTGTTCGAACACAACCCCGCGGCCGGCGCGACGGAGACTGCCGTCCGCTCGCCGTTCGGCCTCATTGCGGTGCGCGGCACCCGTTTCTTTGCCGGACCGAGCAACAACGTCTTCGGGGTGTTCGTCTTCCAGGGCGAGGTCACAGTGGTCGGCCAATATACCTCCGTGCAAGTGCTAGCCCAGTTCGGCACCGACATCGCCGCTCCTGGCGCGGAACCGACACAGCCGCACAGCCGGGGCGCGGCACGGATCAAGGCAGCCGAAGCGTCGGTGATGTAGCACGGTCCGCCAGCACAGCCGGCGTGAAGACGCGGATAGCGCGGCTCTGTCCGCGCAGCGTCATCGTGCCGACTTCCCTCAGGCTGGCCGGCTCGAGCCGCGCCGCGGCGCCGGGACCGATACGAAATGCTTGTGTCGAGCTCCCTTGTTGGCGGCTTCGAGCCGCGCCGCCGTGTTCATCGCGTTGCCATAGGCCGTGTAATTGAGCTTCCGGCTGCCGCCCACGTCGCCCACGATGGCGGGTCCCGTCTCGATGCCGATCCGCGTGCGGCCAAGCCCAGCCGTTGCCCGATGGGCGATGCCCGCACGTCCTCGCTTGCCGCAAGCAGCGCCAGGGCACACGCGACGGCGCGCTGGGGATGGTCTTCAAGCGCGAGGGGCGCGTTGAATATGGCCTGTACCGCATCGCCCACGAATTTGCCCACCATGCCGCCATGCTCGGTCACCACCCTGGCGGCTGCGTCGAAATACGCGTCGAGCGCCGCCACGAGGTCGGACGGATCGGCTCGCTCGGTCATCGCGGTGAACCCCTCGATATCGGTGAAAACGGCGGTGATTTCACGCAATTCGCCGCGCAGCCGCACCGCCCCCGGATCGGCGGCGATGCGCCGGACGACCGCTGGCGCGACGTGCTGTTCGAAGCTCGCGCGCAGCAGCCGGGCGTGCAGCTCGTCGCGGGCGAACCGCGCCAGGGCGGCGGCGGCGAAGGCCAGCAGCGCGATCAGGGAGGGGCCGGCCGGATCGACGAGCAGCGAGAGGGCCGGCACCGCCGCCATCGCCCCGCCGCTCCAGCCGAGGCAGACCGCCAGCAGCGATGCCGCCGCCGGTACAGGTCGCAACCGTGATGCAAGCACCAGGCCGATCCCGCCAAGCAGGATCGCACATGCCGTTTCCGTCGCCTCGAGCCACGCCGGGCGATAAGGGATGCCGCCACCCAGCAGCGCGGCAACCGCCTCGGCCTGGATCTGCACCGATGGTGTCGCCGGCGAAGCCGGGGTCAGGCGCAGTCCACCCAGTTCGGGCGCGCTGCTGCCGATCAGCACGATGCGGCCGGCGAGCGTCTTGGCCGCGCTGGGATCGTCGAGCAGGCGCCTTGCCGAGAGTGTCGCATCAGCCCACGCCGACGGCGGTCGCTGAACAAGGCGCAGCGAAGCCTCGGGTCCGAGCGGTGCCGATGCCGTGGCGGACTGGAGCCGCCCGTCCTGCCCGATCAGCAGCGACCCGGCCTTCCCAGCGACGCGTATGGCCTCTACCGCCAGTCCCGGCCGCGGCGTTCCGGCAACGAGCACCAACAACGGCACGCGGCGGATCGGCCCGTCGCGATCCGGCTCGGCTGCCAGGGCGCCAAACCCCTGTGCCGCCGTCACCAGATCCGCCGGCGGTGCTGCCAACCCGCTCGCCTGCCAGATGCCGGGCACCGATATCGGCGCCCGCACCAGTACCGGCGTTGCCGGCAAGTCCTGGCCCGCGGCGCCGGTGTCCAGCGCGAAGCCGAGCACCGACGGAGCGGCCGCCAACTCGCCGGCCAGCAGTGCATCGCCGTCGGGCAAGGCGGAGAGGAGGGCCGCGGACGGCCGCTCCAGCAGCGCTTGGGCGGAGAAACGGTCGGCGCCCGAAAGGAGCATGTCGAGGGCGACTGCCGCGGGCTTCCCGGCGTTCACGGCGCCGACTAGCGCGGCGAGCCTTGCGCGCGGCCAGGGCCATGGGCCGAACCGGGCAAGCGTATCCCGGTCGATATCGACTATTGTGATCCCTGGTGCCGCGATGCCTCGGGCCGCGGCTGGGCGCTCCGGCAGCAATGGCAGGAGCAGGTCCAGCGTCCGCTCGCGGAGCGCGCTACGCAGTCCAAAGGCAGGCAAGCACCAGGCACCGAGCAGGATGACGAGTGCGATTGCGCCATAAACTTCCGGCGGCGCACCGACCTTGCCTCGCATGCGCCGCTCGCCGCCGTGCCGATCGGTAGCCTTCGATCGCTGGAACCAGCGACCCCGCCGCCTTAGCTGATCAAAAATCCTAACAACACGCCACTCCAGCGGCCCATGGGCCACTCTAGGCCCAACACAACAGCCCCCCAACCGCCTTCAGGTGGTCAGCATTTTCATTGGCGGGGTCCGGTCGAACCGGGCCAGGTATCGTGGGCTGCCACGTCGCGCAGCCATGGTCCGCGCGGATGCGACGCGCGACTGGGCCGGCGTGGCGTCGCGCGAAATCGCCGACGAAGTCCGGCATGCCGGTGATGCCGGCGCGCGTGTTCCACGCATGGCCAAACCGCTCTAGCCTGTCCGCCCGCAAGCCTGAAGGGGGTCGGTCATGCTGCAGCTCGGGTACAAAGCGTCCGCGGAGCAGTTCGCCCCGACGCCGCTGTTGGATTTCTCCATTCTTGCCGAACAGGTGGGGTTTGATTCCGTCTTTATCAGCGACCACTTCCAGCCCTGGAAGCACACCGACGGCCACGCACCCTATTCGCTGAGCTGGCTTGGCGCGCTTGGCGCGCGCACGAGCCGCGTCGTCATGGGCACCTCGGTGATGACGCCGACCTTCCGCTACCACCCGTCCATCGTCGCGCAGGCCTTCGGCACGCTGGGAGCGACTCAACCGCCAACAATTATACACCTTGGCAAGTGATCCGCAAGGGGGGGTGATGGAACATGTAAATCCTTTCGGCACACCCGTTTCAACTTTGGTCTAGGAACCCCTGGGTTCGCCGATGACCGCTTCTTCCACCTTAAACGACCAATCCAAACCGCTCGAATCGATTACCAGATAATACAGGCGCGGATCTTCGGTGACATAGGCGATTCCCTTGCCGTTGCCTTTGGTCTCGACCCCGAGCGCAATGGGGCGCCCGCTGACGGCGCTGTTCACCATGATGAGGAGCTTTCCAGTGCTGGGAGTGGTGTCCCCCTTGGCTTCCCACTTGATCCGCCATTGCGTGTTCTCGATATTGAAGGAATCGGTCTGGGTGCTCCCCCGCCCCGACCAGTCGCCGATGTAACGCCATCCGATCTGGGGGGTTTTAGGTTTCGCCGGGGCCGAATTACAACCCGAAAGAGCGGCCAGGAAAACCGCTGCGAGCGCGAACTTGACGGCGATGCCGGAGGGTGTGACTTGCATTATCGGGACGGGCTCACCCTTTATGATAGTCCGTCCTGTCCAGGCGTGCGCCGAAAACCCTAGTGGTCGACGCTCGTCGCGTCCATCTGGTCTTCTTGCACCCGGACAGCCGCCCGCTGCGCATTTCGTTCCCGCACCAGGCCCGCAACGAACCAGACCGCGGCTCCTGCGATGACAATGAACATCAGCAGCCGGAGGACGCTCGCCCACAGGGCGGCATCGAGAACTGGCATGGCAATGTGATAGCGGCTGAACACCGCCCATCGATCCGTCATCCAATGCCAAGCGGTATGGGCGACCAACGCCGACAAAATAATGGTGCCGGTGCGCTCCGCGACGGCGTAGCGGAACAGCAGTTCCAGCGCGGGAATCAGCAGCGCCAGCACCAGCAACTGGCCCAGTTCGACGCCAATGTTGAACGAGAGCAGCGAGGTCAGCATATGCGAACCGGCTAGTTGCAGAGTCTCCCGGAGAGCGAATGAGAAACCGAAGCCGTGTACCAGCCCGAAGCCGAACGCGATTATCCAGCGCCGTTTCACGGTGGCGCCTCCGACGATATTCTCAAGCGCCATATAAACGATGGAAACCGCGATCAGCATTTCGATCAGCGGCGGGAACCAGGATGCGTCAGGCGCCAGGTTATAGGCGGAAGCAATCAGCGTGATGGAGTGCGCGACAGTGAAGGCGGTCACCACCGGAATCAGCGCCCGGAATCTGCGGAATGGAATCACCAGGCAAAACAGGAACAACAAATGGTCGGTGCCATCCAGAATATGCTTGAACCCGAGTTCGACAAATCGCCCGGCCGCCTGATACCATTGCGGGTCCAGTCTGACCAGACCCGGATCGCTAGTGAACTCAAACGCCCGAATCGAACCATTGGGCAGCACATAGCTAAGAACCGTAACCACGTTGATGCCTAACCGGTTCAACCCGCCCGGGTCTATCGAGAATCGCGATCCATCCGACTGGATCGGATAATCGAACTGTATGTCGAGCATGACCTGGTCCCAGAAAACATTGGTGTCGAGTTTGGGACCGGCAAGGTGCGCCATTGCTGCTTCATACGAAGTGAAGGATCTGTCGGACGGCAACGATAAGCGCGTCGCCACCACGGTTGGTTTCGGGAGAACTTTGCTGTTTTCGTAGAGGTCGATGAAGTCGGAGATCCACAGCGTGGAGGCGTCGTGCAGCAATGGTTCCGTTTGTTCGAAATCCAGAAAGCCTTCCTTGCCGCGGGCCGGGAAGTCGACGTCGCGGATGGCTTTCAGCGGAACGCGAACAAGCAAATGCAGCCGGTCGCCAGAGGGCTTCAGGAACGCCTGGACAGTTACATCGTTGGGGATGTCGTGGGCGCTCGCGAATCGCGGGGCCAAGAACAGCACTCCAATGAGCGTTGCAGCGGCGGTCCGAACTACAGGATTAAACCTCATACTCCTCGCTCGTCAACCGAGCGGCCACATTTTACTTGGCGGCGCCGTCCTTGGGCACATGCAGCGATATAATCACCAGCGTATCTTCGATCTCGGTGAACGAATGGGGCGTGTTTTCCGGGACCAGGATCCAGGCTCCCTTTGAAATATGTTGCGCGGTACCGCCTTCGACGCTACTGCCCTGCCGATTCGCCGCGTTGGTGCGGTGCTCATTGGCAAGATGGCCGCCCATCGTCAGCTTTGCGGCGCCCTGCACGACATAGATGATTTCTTTATCCTGCTCGTGAACATTGGGAGGGGTATCGATTCCGTGCACGCGGTATTCGAGGTTGGCGTGGTAGGGCGGGAATGACCACATGGGTTGAACAAAGTTACCCTGATCGGGTTTGCGTTCGTTCTTGGCCTTGGCGATCATGGCGGTTACTTTCTCCGCATTAAAGAACACATCGAAAGGCCCTTCGGCGCTCAGCGCGGCGGCGGATACCAGAAGCGCAGCGGCTCCCAACAACATCTTGCTAATCACTCGCATATTTTCTCCTCAGGTAAGTGTATCAGCGATCAAGTCCGCGATTCGCTACAAAACAAAACCGGGGGCCTGAGCAGCCCCCGGAGTGCGTTCTTTAAGTCGATCTTCCCGCGAGAAGAGGACGGCTACTTTTTGGTCGGCCAAGGCACGCCCTGGTCGGCCTTTGCGGGCCCCATGCCCTTGTACTCGAACTTCTGGACACGCTGCCCTCGATAGGTTTCCGTGGTAAAGATGTTGCCTTTCGAGTCCGTCGCGATGCTGTGAACCGCGTAGAACTGGCCGGGCTGGCGCCCACCATCGCCGAAGCTGCTCACCACCTGCAGCGACTGGCGGTCGACAATGTTGATCTCTTTCGTTGGCGCCATCGGCGATATACAGGTATTTCTGTTGGGGATCCTTCGAGAAGGCCACGTCCCACACGGATCCGTCACCCAGCGTGTTCTTGTCGTAGATCTGTTCCTTTACAAAGGACCCGTCGGTCTTGAACACCTGCAGGCGGTCGTTCACGCGGTCGCAAACATAGACGAAACCGTCGTCGGAGACATCGGCGCAATGCACAGGGTTGCGGAACTGCTGGGCGATGGGAGCCTTCGGGTCGTAATTCCCCAGATTGGTGTCGTCGGGCTTGTGGCCGTAGGCGCCCCAATAGCGCTTGAACTTGCCGGTGTCGGCGTCGAATACGATGACGCGGCGGTTGCCATAACCGTCGGCAACGTACAACTCATTGGTCTTCTTGTCGATGAATAGTTTCGCAGGCAACCTGAGATTGTCGGTGTCGTTGCTGCCCTTGCTCATGTCCGGGCTTGCCGATCTGCATGAGGAATTTGCCGTCCTGGGTGAACTTGAGGACTTGATTGTCGTGATAGTAACCGCCCGCGGAAGTCTGATCTTCCATCGGCGTGCCTTCCTTCTTCTTGCTGGTTGAGCCGGGAGGCGTGCCGCGGCCGTTGCCGCCGATCCAGACGTTGCCCTTGTAGTCGACCGTAACGCCATGGTTCGACAGCGGCCAGTCATAACCTTGGCCGGGTCCGCCCCAATGGTTCAGCAAATTACCCTCTTCATCGAATTCGAGCACCGGCGGCGCAGGAGTGCAGCACCTGGCGCTGTTGGTGAGCTGATAGGTTTCCTTGGCTTCGAGCGAGCCGGCGCGATGAATGATCCAGATGTGATCGTTCGAATCCACGGACACGCCGATGGTGTTGCCGATCACCCAATGATTCGGCAGGGGCTTCGGCCACATCGGATTCACTTCAAATCTTGGCGCCTGCGCGCCTGAGGCCGCAGCCACAGCCCGCCTTTGGAGCACAATGGAGCCGACTCCCAGCGCCGCGACGACTGCAACCAGGCCTGCTCCCACTTTGAGCTTATGCGTCATAACTGATCTCCCTTTGTTGCATGACTGTCAACGTTGGTCCTAAGAACCTTGGCCACTATACACGATTTTGCGTGCCGGAGCTAGCGCCTTCTGTTCGCAGAGACTGCTCTTACTTCGATTGCATGTAATCGAGGAGGGCGTCGATATCCGACGAGGTTAACTTCTTCGCGAAAGAGGGCATGATTTTGCCGCCCACGCGTATTTTGCCGGCGATCGTCTGCCGCTCTGGTTTGGCGTCGCGCTGAAACAGATGATAGAAATTTGGTCCCAACTTCTGCGACTTCACTGCCTCGATATCATGGCAAACCACGCAGTTTTCGCGGTAGATCGCCTGCCCGATTTTCAAGCGGTTCTTTTCCCAGGGGACCGGGTGCAGCACGACGGGCGCTGCCGCCTTGCCAAGTCCAGAAGCGCCGCCTGCCGATGGGGCGCCGGATTTCTTACCCGCACCATCCTCTTTCTTCCCGAAGTTCGCCGTGAGGTAATCGACCACCTCGCTGAACTGCGCTTGCGTCCCATCCGCTCCGTTGCTCTTCATCCTTTCGATCACTTCAGACCAGCCGGAACGCGAATTGCGCAGGTTTATGGTGGTTTCGATGTCGTGACACGACGTGCAAATGGTCTTGAGCGTCTCCCGCCCTTTTCCCGCGGGGAGATCCTGTGCGGCCATCGCCGGCGCGAGAACGGCAATGCCGATCAAGAGGGCGCAAGCGCTGGCGAAAGGATTCCTCACGCCACTTCCTTTCGCGCAATATCGGTGGCGCCGGCGCTGTCCAGAATCTGCCGCGTTCGCGTCGCCTGGGAATCGGAGCAGCGAACACGCAAGCACATCACTCCCGGCAGGACCGAGGGTATGGGGACATTCTTGTCACGCTTGCGCAGCAGTCCGCTTTCCCAGAGAAACCAGCCAAAAGTGGCCAGCACCGAGCCCAGCATGGTGGTCTCATAGGTGATCACTCCGGTGCCCCAGAAACTAAAGATCGGCATTCCACCGGTGACGACCTGGTAGTTTTGCTGCGCGGCGTAAACTCCAGCAGTGGCCAATCCACCAACCACGATCGCTCCCAACACCGCCACCAGCGACATGCGACTCGGCCGGTCCAGAATCCCCCGGCGAAACTCCACCGGCTCTTCCGAAAACACGTCCATGTCGTCGGATCCGATACCAGCCGCTTTGAGCGCCAGGATGGCGCTCTCAAGCTTGGACTGCTCCCGGAAATCCGCCATCAAGTACACGCCTAATCTTCCTCCGCCGGATGCGGTTTGAACTCCCACACCGCGATAATCGGGAATAATTTGGAGAACAACAGGTACAGCATGATCATGCCGGCGAAAGTCGCGGCGGTGATGGCGAACTCGATCCAGGTGGGCACGTAAACACCCGACGCTGCGTTGATCCGCGGATTGCCCAACGTGGGTGCAACGATGAGGTAGCGCTCCAGCCACATGCCGGTGAGAACGCAAACCGAACTGATCATGGCGGTGGTGACGGTCCGCAACTTGCGGATCCCAAGCAGAATAAAAGGTACCACGAAGTTGCAGATCACCATGGTCCAAAAGAATGGCCAGTAGGGGCCGCGAATCTTGCTCACCCAAACCGCCATCTCACTCGGTTCGTTGCCGTACCAGACGGTCTGATACTCGGCAAAAGTGAAGTAGAACCACAGCAGGCTCATCAGCAGAAGGAGCTTTGACAGATTGTTGAAATGATGCTTGGTCAAGTACAATTCCAGGCCTAAAGCGCGCCGGAGAATGCCCAACACTAATAAGAGAGCCGCGATCCCGCTAAAGATCGCTCCCACCACAAAGTACGGACCGAAAATCGTGCTGTGCCACATGGGCGCGATCGACATCGCGAAATCCCAGGAGACTACGGTGTGCACTGAAATAGCCACGGCCAGGATGATGCAGGCCATCAGCTTCATCGCGCGCTCCAGCGCATGCCATTCGCGGTCGCTGCCGGTCCAGCCCAGCGAGAGAATTCGATACAGTTTGCGCCGCCACGGGACACCGTGCTCACTAAGCTGCGCCATGTCCGGGATCAGTGGCAGATAGAGATAAATGACGCTGCCGGTGACATAAGTAAGGATGGCGACCAGGTCCCACAGCAGAGGCGAGCGGAAGTTCGGCCATAGCAGGCGCGGATTCGGATAAGGAATGAGCCAGTAGAACAGCCACGAACGGCCCAGGTGAATGATCGGGAACATGCCGCCGATCATCAAACAAAATACCGTGATGGCTTCGGCCGCGCGCGTGACCGGCTTGCGCCAGCCGGCGTCGGTGAGGCGAAGGATGGCTGAGATCAGCGTGCCCGCGTGCGAAATGCCGATCCAGAATACAAAGTCGACGATGTAGAAGCCCCAGAAGACCGGGCGGTTGAGTCCAGTGACGCCCATGCCGTCGCGGACTTGAATGCCCCAGGCCACAGCGCCCAGAATTACGATCGACAGCGCGGCCAATACCGTGATCCAATAGCGGGCGCTTCCGCTCCCCAGCGGCCGGAACAGATCCTCGCGAATCTTTGCGTACGGCAATAATTCGGGCGCGTGCGCAGCCATGCCTACTTGGACCTCTCCAGATAAAAGACTTTAGGCTTGGTGCCGAGCTCGCCCAGAAGCTGCGTCGAGCGCCCGCTCCCGGCCAGCTTCGAGACTTTGCTTTCCGGATCGTTCAGATCCCCAAATGCCATCGCCTCCGCCGGGCAAGACTGTACGCACGCGGGCTGAATTTCGCCATCCGCCAGCGGACGGCTCTCAGCCGCCGCGTCCCGCTTGCCGCGCTGGATACGCTGCACGCAGAACGTGCATTTTTCCATGACGCCGGCCGGGCGAATCGCAACATCCGGATTATGCTGCAACTGCAGGGGCTCAGGCCATTCCGGAGCAAACCAGTTGAAGAAACGCACGGTGTACGGGCAATTGTTGGCGCAATAAAACGTCCCAACGCAGCGGTTGTAGACTTGAACGTTCAAACCTTCGGTGTTGTGGTAAGTGGCGTAAGTGGGGCAAACCGGTTCGCAGGGCGCGTTATCGCACTGCTGGCAAAGCACTGGACGATACTTCACTTTCACGTCGGGGAATTCGCCTTCGTAGTAGCGATCCACCCGAATCCAGTGCGCCGTACGACCCTTCTCAGCCTGATCCGGACTCGAAACCGGGAGATTGTTTTCCGCATGGCAAGCCAAGCAATACGAGACTGTTAAGCGTACACGACACAGCCACCAATTGCTGCGGCAAATGGAGCAAACCTCGCCGTCGAGAGCCGGTCTAAAAGCCGGCGGCGGCGGTTCCATGTCGTCTCCTCTAGCTCCGTCGCTAACGCTTGCATTCCTCGCTTTATCATATCTATTCAAGCGCGCGAACCCTTGCTGCCTGCTCGCGGAAAGCGACAGCGAAGCCACGACACTTGCGTTCTGGCGCGGAATGCCGCTGGCCGAACCAGCGGCTGGAGGGCGTTCACGTCACCGTCGCCGCTCGGCCGACGGGTGAGCCGCTCAATTCCTTTTTGCGCCGTGGCTTGGGCTGGCCCATCGGCGATTCTTCGAACAGTTGGGCGCCGATGTCGTCGCCGCTCATCTTTATCTCGGCCGAGTGTTCGATCGCCAGAGCCGCCTGATTGACGATTGGGTCACCTACCGTGGCAAGCATCCGTTGGTGGTGCGCGGTATGGATCACGTTGGCAGCCGAACCTGCCAATCCTGCGGCCGCAACCTCTACTTCGCCACCGGCCAGCGCTACTTGCACCCGACGCCGCCGGCCGATATCCCACTTTTTCAAAGCGACTTGCTCGGGCTGATCATGCCCGCGGAATTGCTCGAGCAAGTGTCGCTGACACTGCGGGATGCGTCGCAATGTGCGCATCGAAAGGCTGCCGGTCTTGAATCCTCCGCCGGACGGACTTGGCGACATCCCGTTCTTTGCCGAGCGATGGTGAAGCGAGTCGCTGGGGACGAAGCGGTTAATTCGAACGGCCGGCGATCACTGAGATCGCAATCGCCGTGAGCAAGGCGGCAAAGTCGCGCCGTTTGTGGGGCGGTGAAGCGAGACGCGTCCGAATTTGGTATAATGGCCTGGAGGACAGCCTGGTAACCCTCAAGAAGCTATTTGAGTAGAGCCATGGAGCCTCCAGTCGATGTCGGCATAGCGGAGCACGTGTTGGGCAACATTCGCGAGAACAACGATTCAGAGTTTTCGGAACTGCGGCGGCATGTCGAAGACGAGTTCGTCAACCTTGAAGCCACGCTCTCGCGATTTCGCACCGATTCGCTTGCTGGTGACGCCCAGCGATCGCGGGCACAGTTTGAATTGTCGCTCGCTGTTTCCCAATTCGTGTCACGCGCGTTTGCGTATTACGCGAACATCAGGCACAAGCGAGCGTTCAGTGCAAAGGAAATGTCGGCCGGAAAGGAACTGCCACTGCTTCTTGGGCAAGGCATGGCGCTGATTCAGCATCGCGAGCAAAATGCTGCCGTCGAATAACGGGGCATCGTGATTTCGTGGCTACTCTCGCTCAACGGCATTTCGTCGCCGGCGATTTCTCCTGCTCGTCGTGCTAGCCGCTTCTGTTTCCCTACTTCATGCACCCGAAACGAAAGTATTGCAATGATTCTGGCCCCGTCCTTCCGGCATTTCGTTGGTCTCATCGGCTTGCTTCTAGCGGTCGCCGTGATGCCCCTTTCATCGTTCGCGGCCGAAGCGGATTCGACGGCGATTAAAGCGAACGATTTCCTCAACTCGATCGGTGTCTGCACGCATATCAGCCAAGGCGAAGACAATCCGGGCAATGTCGCAAAAGCGTTGGCCTATGCGGGCATTCGCGGCATTCGCGACGATGGCTCGACGAATCCGAAAACGCTGCAATCGTTTATCGAGGTCCATCGGGCGTCGGGAGCCAAGGTGGTTCCGTTGCCGATTAACGGGAATGTCGCGGCCAGTCTGGAAGAGTATGAAACGTTGGCGGCGGCGGGTGCGCTTTTGGCTGCCGAAGGGCCGAACGAGCCGAACAACTTTCACGTCACCTATCATGGGAAGCAGTCGTCGAACAAAACCTCGCTGCCGGTGGCGGAGTTTCAACGGGATTTGTACGCGGCCGTGAAAGCTGATCCGAAGCTTGCCGGCATCTCGGTTTTCCACACCAGCGAGGCCGGAGGCTCCCAGCCGGATAACTGCGGCTTGCAATTCTTGACGATTCCCAAGGGCGCCGGCGCTTTGCTGCCCGACGGCACGCAACTGGCCGATTATGCGAACGTTCACAATTACGTCTGCGATCATGGCCTGAAGGGCATCACCGAAGACAACATCGCCTGGAACGCCGAAGCCCCCGCGTTGAACGGCAAATGGGATGGATTGTACGTCGAGTACGGCCACACCTGGTGGGGCAAGGGATTCGATGGGTACAGCAAGGCCCAGCTTGAGACGCTGCCGCGAGTCACCACCGAAACCGGTTGGAACACCCGCGCCGGCGGCGGCGGCAACGGCACGTCGATCACCGAGGAGGAGCAAGGCAAGCTATTCCTGAACTTGTATCTGGATGCCTGCAAACGGCATTGGAGCTACACGTTCATCTACATGCTGCGCGATTCGCATGGCCAGGGTTATTGGGGATTGGTCCGCAACGATTACTCGCCAAAACCCTCGGCCACGTACCTGCACAACATGACCGCGATTCTTGCCGACAAGTCGTCGTCGTTTACTCCCGGCAAGATCAACTATACGATCCCCGCGGAGCCGGCGACCGTGCATGACCTGCTGATGCAGAAGAGCAACGGCACGTTCGAGTTAGCCGTATGGGGCGAGCAGGCGAAAGGCTCGAGCGACATCGTCGTGCAACTTGGCGGCGAATATGCGTCGGTGAATGTTTACGATCCGACCGTCGGGAGCGAGCCGATCCAGAAACTCGCCCACATCAGTTCGGTGCCGCTGAAGGTGAGCGATCATGCGTTTATCATCGAGATTGCATTGCCCGCGCGATGATCGCGCCAAGCTTTGGTTTGCACTGCCGCGTCGTTTAACCCGGAGCCAGCGGCGACGGCGTGTTTCGAGCGCGGTCCGTCGCCGCTGGCTCCGGGTTAAACGAACGCAAGGGCTCGGATTCGACGTCGATCACACGCCGGATATTAGACAACTCCGCACGCTCGCGCTATAATGCCGCCTTGCCGGCGCGGTCTTGGCGAATGCACTGGTTTTCACGGAGGATCACCGATGGCCACGGTTTCGGGAACTCGTCGTTCGGCGCGTAAAGCTCGCTCGAGAAAAAACCGCCAGCCGGTGCGCGAGGCGAAGTTGTCGCGGCTGCATCGACCGGCCGGGATGCCGCTGGAAACGTGGCAACGGGAATTGCGGCGGCAGTTTGGCCGCGATCAGCAATTTGCCTGGCGAAACGTCGGCAGCGAACCGGTTTTCTCCGAGTTCGAAGTCACCAATCCCGAAAGCAAGAACACGTATCGCGTCGCCATTCGCGGGACCGAGTTGGGCGACAACTTTTGCTCCTGTCCTGACTTCGCGATCAGCGCTCTCGGAACCTGCAAGCATATCGAGTTCATGCTCGGCCGGCTGGCTCAGCGGCGCGGCGGCAAGACGGCGCTGAAGGCCGGCTTCCGTCCGCACTATAGCGAAATCTATGTTCAATACGGCTCGCGGCGCGAAATTCGGTTTCGCGCCGGCGAGGATTGCCCGGCTGAATTGGCACGGCTGACGTCGCACTACTTCGACGCCGAGCAAAAGCTGCTGCCCGATGCCTTCGGCCGATTCGAGACGCTCCTTTCCGCGGCCGGGAAAATCGATCACGAGCTGCGCTGCTATGAAGATGTGTTGTCGCTGGTGGCCGAGATGCGCGACGCCGAACGCCGTCGCCAAGTGCTTGCGGATGCATTTCCGAAAGGAATTCGCAGCCCGGCGTTCAAGAATTTGCTCAAGGTTCCGCTCTACGACTATCAGCGCGAAGGAGCGCTGTTCGCCGCGAACGCCGGTCGGGTGCTGATCGGCGACGAAATGGGTCTCGGCAAAACGATCCAGGCGCTCGCGGCCGCGGAGATCATGGCCCGATATTGCGGCGTCGAACGAGTGTTGATCGTTTGCCCCACGTCGCTCAAGCACCAATGGGAGCGCGAGATTGCAAAATTCACCGAGCGAACCGCGGCAGTGATCGGCGGTTCGTTGACGCGCCGCCGCGACCAATTCGCCGAGCCGAGTTTTTTCAAGATCACGAATTACGACACGGTGCATCGCGATCTCGATCCGATCGGCCGCTGGTCGCCCGACCTGGTGATCCTCGACGAGGCGCAGCGCATCAAGAATTGGAACACGCGAATCGCCCGCAGCGTGAAACGGATCGTTTCGCCGTATGCCATCGTGCTGACGGGCACGCCGCTGGAGAATCGGCTGGAAGAATTGGTGTCGATCGTGCAGTTCGTCGACCGCTATCGTCTCGGCCCGACGTTCCGCTTGCTCGACGAACACCAGGATCGCGACGAAGCGGGCCGAGTGATCGGCTATCGCGGGCTCGACAGGATCGGTCAAACGCTAGAGCCGATTCTCATTCGCCGGCGGAAAAGCGAAGTGCTCGACCAGCTTCCGCCGCGACTGGACAAGAATTTCTTCGTCCGATGACAACCGAGCAGTTGAAGCACCATGAGGAGAATCGCGAGATCGTCGCCCGAGTCGTCGCCAAATGGCGGCGGTACGGTTTTCTTTCCGAAGCCGATCAGCGGCGGCTGATGATCGCGCTGCAAAACATGCGGATGTCGTGCGATCAGCGTATCTGCTCGATCAAAAGACCGATTCGGGCGTGAAGGCGGACGAAGTGGCGACGCTGCTGGAAGAGCTCTACGAACGGCCGGAGACGAAAGTCGTGATCTTCAGCCAATGGCTGCGGATGCACGAACTTTTGCAGCGACGATTCGCCGATCGCTAGTGGGACCACGTGCTGTTTCACGGCGGCGTCCCCTCCAGCCAAGCGCGGCGCCTGGTCGATCGGTTCCGCCAGGACGAATCTTGCCGGGCGTTTCTGGCGACCGATGCCGGCGGCGTCGGCTTGAACTTGCAACATCGCGTCCGTGGTGGTGAACATGGACTTGCCGTGGAACCCGGCCGTGCTGGAGCAGCGGATCGGCCGCGTGCATCGGCTCGGCCAAACGCAGCCGGTGCAGCGTCGTCAATTTCGTCGCCAAGGGAACGATCGAAGAGGGAATGCTGTCGGTGCTGCAGCTTCAAGAAATCGCTGTTCGCCGGCGTGCTGGACGGCGGCGAAACGGAAGTCTTCCTGGGCGGCAGCCGCTTGAAGCGGTTCATGGAGACCGTCGAAAATGTTTCCGGCCATATCACCGGCCCGACAGCCGCGGAGATTGAAGACCTGCGCCCGGCGGTCGTGCCGGTGGACGATGCGACGACGGCGGATCGCAATGCGCCCAGTGCCGCCGGCAATGGCTCAGCGAACGGGCATAATCGCCGCTCCGAATCCGCGACGGAGGTCGAAGAACCATCGACGGCGCTGACAGCGCTCGCCGCGATCACCGGCCAAACCAATCCTGAGCCGCTGATGGGCTTGCTGCAAGGTGGATTGGATTTGTTGCAACAACTGGCCGCCGCCGCGGCAACGCCAACCGCTCGCGCCGCCGCCCGTCGTGGCAGCAGCTCGGAAAAATCATCCGGCCTGTTCCGAACCGCCCGCGATGAATCCACCGGCCAATCGTACCTGCAAGTCCGTCTGCCGGAGCCGGAAGTCCTCGACCGCGCGTTGGCCGCGTTCAGTTCGCTGCTAAACGGCTTGCGGCCACGGTGACGGATATTGATCGACGTTTTTCGAATAAGATCTCCCCATGAACTGGCTTTGCAGGAGGGGACAGTCCCCGGCGGTTATGTAAAGAGTTCTTAAGATTGAACGGTGAAAACTGCTCGACAAGGGATGCTCAGCATGGGAAAATGGCGGCAGCTCTGGAAGTGAATTCTATGACATACCGCGAACAAGTTTTGCAGCAAGCGTTGGCATTGTCGCCAGCGGATCGTGCCTTCGTGGTCGCGGCTCTTGCACAGAGTCTCTCGGTCAATGGGCCGCCCTTGCCTTCCGATGTCGTTGAAGCGGCCAGCCCCGACGCGATCAGCGGCGGTGAATTGTTGGCCGAATTACTGCGAAGGTCGGCGGCTTACAAGAATGGCGAAATGACGGCGCGGCTGGCTAAGGATGCAATCGCCGAGTTGCGCGGCGCATCGATGGGCGAGCCAAGCAAGTGACTCCCGCATCCTGGCCGCGGCCGAAACAGAGATTGCTCAGGTGCGCGATTATCTTGACGGTAAGGTGGCGGGCCTTGGCCGCCGATTTCTCGATGATCTGGCCGAAACCTTATCGGCCATCGAATCGCAGCCTCTCCGCTTTCAAACTCTGGAAACGCTGCCCGAGGGCCAGCCCTATCGTCGGGCGCTGCTGGCGGTTTTTCGCTACGCGATCGTGTTCGAAATCCTTGCGGACGAAATCACCGTCGTCGCGGTTTGCCATTCCAGCCGCGAACCAAATTATTGGCTCGCACGGCGGAAGACGTAGCGGGCTGCAAGTATCGACAGTTCAGTCGGGCCCGCGACTGCCGCGGAGCCAGTTGACCGTGAATCGAAGCATCGCAATTCGACGGTAGTTGTCGGTTTCATACAGACAAACAATTGTTCGGTCGGGCAAAACCGCGAGACAGGAATAGGCGAAGCTGCCGGGAACGAGTTCGCGAGCGATGGGCCAGGTCGCGCCGTCGTCTTCGCTCATGCGGACCGTGCCGTGCGAGCGGCTTGTTTGCACTGCCGGATTGACGAACAAAATGCTTCCCTTGCCGGCGCCGGCCGGTTCGTCGTAGCGAAGGATGAAGCCTTCGCATTGCGATTCCGGCAGCGTGCGGTCGTCGTGCAACTCCGACCAAGTCGCGCCGCCGTCGGAACTCACGGCGACCTTTCGGAACCGCTTGCCGGATGAGCCGCGCGAGTTAAGCATCACGCGTCCGTCCGATAACTCAACTATCTGCACTTCGTTGCCCCGGCCATCGGCGCCGGTGGGGGCGAACTCGCCATACTTCCACGATCGTCCGCGGTCGTCGCTCATGGCGGCATAGACTTGACAATCGCGGATCGGTCCTTGATTGAACGGAACGAGAATTCGGCCGGCATGTTTGCCGCGGCGCAGTTCGATGCCGATGCCCGGCCCCGTCGCCGTGCTCGTCGCTCCTCGGGGTCGCTTGACTTGCGCGGTGATATCGGTGGGTTTTGACCACGTTTTTCCGTCGTCGTCGCTGGTGGAGATGAACGTGAGGCAGGTGTCGGCGCCCGCGACGCCGTCGGTCACCGTGTGTTCATCCTTGTCCTTGGGATATCGCTGATACATCAGCAGCACGCGGCCATTCTCATGCAGCACCAAGGCCGTCGGGTTATTCAGGCATTTGGGTCGCTCGTCGGCCACAACTTGCAGAGGCATCCAATGATGCCCGCCGTCGGTGCTGCGGCGAAGAACGATGTCGTTTTCGGCATGGTCGCGAAGGTTCGCCCGCCCTTCGGCAAATGCCAGCAGCGTTCCGGATTTTGTGACCACCAGCGACGGAATGCGATAGACCGGATACCCATCTCGTCCCCCGACAAACGGAGCCTCAAGCGGTTGCGGCGCTGCTGCCTCCGCACCGAACGCTCGTGCCGCCCAAATTGCGAGAACTATGGAGCACGTTGCGGCCAATTGGAGTTGCATTCGTCCGCAATACTCGCAGGAGTGTTCCGTCCGCCGACGGACAAGCTCGCCGAGTTGTTCGTCCATGATGTACTACGATGTCGGACTGTTCTGGATTGCCAAGCGCGCCTTCGAGCGGAGTAAATCGATTTCCAGCCCGACTTGTAGATAATCGCGGAGTTCTTCGGTCTCGGCGTCGGAAAGCTCCCCCGCTTGATTCTTTACCAATAACTCGTGCGTGCGATCGAGGTCTTTCTGTTCGAACGCCAGGCTCAAGAAAAATCGTGCGGCCTCGGGCGGCAAATCGCCCCGCTCCGGGTGAATCACTCGTGCCCAAATCGCGCTCTCGTCGCCGGAATGAATTGACATATATGTCTCCCTCACCATCTAGCCTACCACGGCAAACTGGGGTCGGTCAAAATCCTCCTCCAACACCCTGTGATGGCTGAGATGGCCTAATAATTGATCGCCCTGCCGTCGACTGCCAGCGCCGCTTCCTTGATCGCCTCGGGCAACGTCGGATGCGCGTGGCAGGTTCGTGCAATATCTTCCGAACTCGCGCCGAAGTTCATCGCAATGGCGGCTTCGGCGATCAGGTCGCCGGCTTGTGGGCCCATAATATGGATTCCAAGCACGCGGTCGGTTTTTGCGTCGGCGAGGATTTTCACTTTTCCATCCACCTCGCCGAGCGTCCGCGCTCGGCTGTTGGCTCGGAATGGAAAAACGCCTTTGCGGTAGGCGATTTTTTCGGCGATCAGTTGGTCTTCCGTCTTGCCGACGGCGCCGATTTCGGGATACGTGAAAATCACCGACGGAATCGCGTCGTAGTTGACGTGGCCGAAGCCGGTGACGATTTGCTCGACGCAGGCCACGCCTTCTTCCTCGGCCTTGTGAGCCAGCATCGGGCCGACGATGCAGTCGCCGATGGCGAACACGCCCGGCGCGGTGGTCAGAAAATGGCCGTCGACCGGGATATAGCCCTTGGCGTCGGTCGCGATGCCGATGGCATCGAGCCCCAGTCCTTCGGTGTTCGGCAACCGGCCCACGGCGACGAGCACTCGGTCGCAGCGGATCGGCTCCGCGCCGACACACTCCACCACCGCGCTCGGCCCTTCCGCCCGCGCCGCCGAAACGCGCGAGCCGAGCCGGAATTCGATGCCTTGTTTCTTGAACAACTCATGGGCATCGCGGGCCAATTCGCTGTCGGTGCCGGGCAGAATCCGATCGAGAAATTCGAGCACCGTCACCTTTGCACCGAGCCGATTCCAAACCGAGCCGAGCTCCAGCCCGATGTATCCGCCGCCGACGACCACCAGATGCTTCGGCACCTCTTCATAGGAAAGCGCCTCGGTGCTTGTGCCGACGCGGTTGCCGTCGAACTTGACGCCGGGAAGCGACGCGGGCTTGCTGCCGGTGGCGATGAGGATGTGCGGAGCGGAGATTTCGTTCGTGCCGTCCGCCGCTTCGATCAGCACTCGCCCCGCGCCGGCAAGCCGAGCGTGGCCAAGGTAGCGCGTGACTTTGTTCTTTTTGAAGAGGCCGTCGATTCCCTTGGTGAGCAGTCCGACGATTTGTTCCTTGCGGCGTTGCATGACCGACAGGTCGAATTCGATTCCCGCGGCACGAACGCCATGCTCGGCGAGCGAATGCTGGGCTTCGTGCAAGCGGTGCGTCGATTCCAGAAGGGCCTTGCTAGGGATGCAGCCGATGCGAAGGCAAGTCCCGCCGAGGCGCGATTCGCGCTCGATGCAAGCGACGTTCATGCCAAGTTGCGCGGCGCGAATGGCGGCCGTATACCCGCCCGGCCCGCTGCCGATGACGATCAGATCGTGTTGATTCATGGAAGGCTCTCGAGGATCAGGGGGTCAAGCACATTCTTCGATTTCGACCGCGCGTTGCAAGCCCTAACGTCGAATAGCCGAAAAATGAGCCAGACCCCTCATGCTGCTTCGCCCGCTTGTTGCGTTGCCGCTTGCAGGCCGGCGGCCAACGGGGGCAGCACGCCGGCTTTCTCCAGCATCGGCCGGGCGGCGATTCGCACCTGTGGCAATCGCAGCAAGAAGTATATGGCTCCGAGCAAGGACACTCCGCCTCCGAAGGCCACAGTATACGGAGCGCCGATGACGACGACCAACCCCGAGCACAACAAGCTGCCGACCGGAATCATTCCCAGCACGGTCAGGGTGTAAAAGCTCATCACGCGGGCACGCATGTCGTCTTCGACGATCGTTTGCAGAATCGTATTGCTGGAGGCCATTTGCACCATCATGCCAAAACTGGCGGTGAACGTCAGCGCCATCGAAAGCCAAAGCGACGTTGATAGCGCGAAGCCGATGATCGACACGGCGAACAGGCCGGAGGAAATTGCGATCACGCGGCCCAGGCCGATTACCGAGCTGCGCGAGGCCAGATAAAGCGCTCCCAGCAAGGCGCCCGCGCCGGAGACGGCCAGCAGCAAGCCATACGTTCCGGCATTGCCGTGCAAAATCCGGCTGGCGAACGCCGGCATCAGCACATTGAACGGCGACCCAAAGATGCTGACGATGCCCAACAGGAATAGAATCGCCCGGATCGGCACCGAGCGGAATGAATAGCGAAATCCTTCCTTCATTTCGTGCCAAATCTTCCGCTCGCTGACGCGGGCCGGGCGCGGCTTCACGTTCATCCGCAATAGCGCCGCGATAACGGCCAGATAGCTGATCCCATCGATTGTGAAACAGATTCCAGCGCCTTGGCCCACCTTGCCGGTGAATTGGGCCAGGATCACGCCGGCGAGCGCGGGGCCGAGCAATCGAGCTCCGTTGAACATCGAGGAATTTAGCGCGATGGCGTTGCCCAGGTCATTCTTGTCGTCGACCATTTCGACGAGAAACGCCTGCCGGGCGGGAACATCCAGGGCGTTGATGAACCCCTGAAACGCCGCCAAGGCAATGATCTGCCAGACTTCAACCAGGCCGGAAAGCGATAGGACCGCAAGCGCGAACGACTGGATCATCGAGAGCGATTGCGTGAGGATCAGCGCGCGATGGCGGCTGGCTCCTTCGACCCAAGCTCCCGCGAGCGGCGCCAGCAGAATGGGAATCTGCCCGGCGAACGTGACGAAGCCCAGAATCCAATCATCCAGCGGCATTTTCTCATGGACGAGCCAGCGCGTGGCAACCAGCGTCATCCAGGTGCCGAACAGCGACAGCCCCTGGCCGCCGAAGAAGAGCCGATAGTTGCGATGATGCAGCGCCCGAAAGATCGACGCCGCGAAACCCGCGGATGGCGCGGCATCGGCGGCAGGGGTTTCATTCATTGCGCAAATCCATTGCGAACCCGAGTGAGACAAAGTTGCGGCATCGATCGTCGCGGACGGCGCTCATGCAAATGGTCGTATCAATCTACGATGTAGATTTTCCCGGCCTGTTTGAGGAGGTTTTCATCGACCGTGATTTCCTCCGGCGGAATCACGACAATGCGGCCGTCGATCCATGTCACCGCCGGAAGGCCCAATCGCTTTTTCATCCAAAGCACCGAGCGACCGCCGAGCGGGCGGCCGCATCGATTGCTTCGTCTTCCGGTTCGGGAGAATCGTCGCTCAGTTCGTCGTCATTGTGCATTGCCAGCCTCGCAGAATCGTGTCCATAGTTCTGATTCAATTATATGCGGCGGACGACCAAGTTTTCCGGTTGCAATTCGGCGTGGACCCGCTGGTAGCGTATTATCGAATAGCGTCCATTTGCTCGCGAGCGGCATGTAGAGATCGTGGAAATTCTTGTGAGCGCGGAAAAAGCGGCGACGGATGTCTTCTTCTGGAATATTGTGCCCTCCCGAACTGACGCGAAACCCAACCCGTCGGACGGCTAAATCGGCGCTTTGCAAGGTGACAAAAATGAGTTGGAAATTCCAACCCTCCTCGCGCAAACGGCGAATCCACGAAGCATAGGTTCGAGCGGAAAGTGTCGTTTCAAACGCAAAGCTCTCACCTGCCGCCGCGAGCTCGTTGAGTCGCGCGAGCATGATCCTTCCGGCCTGAAACGCTACTGTTTCGGGTCTGCCAGCGGAAAGGCCTCGGGAGATCACGTCAGCATTGACAAATTCCGTCACTCCATATGCGGGAACGAGATCTCGGGCAAGGGTCGATTTGCCAGACCCGTTTGGGCCGCCAACGATAATGACTTGCGGTTGTTTCGGCATGTTAGCCAGTCCATTGCAGCGTCAAACTTCCAGCAAAATCCGCGACGGGTCTTCGATCGTGTCCTTGATTCGCTTGAGGAACGTGACCGCCTCGCGGCCGTCGACGATGCGGTGGTCGTAGGTCAGCGCGACGTACATCATCGGGCGGATCACCACCTGGCCGCCGCGGGCGACGGGGCGGTCTTGGATCGCGTGCAGGCCGAGGATGCCGCTTTGCGGCGGGTTGACGATCGGCGTCGAGAGCAGCGAGCCGTAGACGCCGCCGTTGGAGATCGTGAACGTGCCCCCTTGCAGCTCTTCGAGCTTGAGCTTGTTGTCGCGCGGCCCGGCGGGCGAAATCGGCGATCGCCACTTCGATTTCGGCGAAGCTCATGCGCTCGGCATTGCGCAGCACCGGCACGACCAGCCCCTTGCCGCCGCCGACGGCGATGCCGATGTCGTAGTAGTTGTGATAGACGATGTCGTTGCCGCGAATCTCGGCGTTGACCTGCGGCATCGTGCTTCAGCGCATCGATCGACGCCTTGACGAAGAACGACATGAAGCCCAGCTTCACGCCGTACCGCTCCTGATAAGCGTCTTTGTGCTTCTGGCGCAGCGCCATCACGTCGGTCATGTCGATTTCGTTGAACGTCGTCAGCAGCGCCGCCGTGCTGCTGCGCCTCGACCAGCCGCTGGGCAATCCGCCGGCGGATCGGGCTCATCGACGACGAATTCTTCTTCGCGCACTAGCGAAGAATCCATCGCGGCGCTAAAGCGATGTTGACCCGTTCGGCCGGCGCGGCGACGGGCTTCATCGAGGCGGGCTTTGCTGCCGTGGGCGCCGCCGGCGGAGCTGACTTTGCCGTGGGCGGTTCAAGGTGCCGGAGCACATCTTCTTTCAGAAGGCGACCGCCCGGACCAGTCGGTCGAACTGAGTCCGCGGCCAGATTGTGCTGAGCAAGTGCCCGTTCGGCGGCCGGCATGACAAACGCGCGGCTACCGCTGCCCGGCGGAGCGGCTGCTGGCGCAGCCGGCGACGATGCGGGCGCCTGCACCGACCCAATCGCGGTTTGCCCCTTCCGTTTTTCCACGCTGACGGTCATCCCAGCAGCCGGCGCTGGAGCCGCCGAAGCGGGAGCCGGAGATTGGCCGTCTGGCTTGGCGCTTCAGCGGCCGGTGGCGCCGTGGTTGGCGAAGCCGCGGCCTGTGCGCCGTCAGCACATAGCCGATCACTTCGCCGACGGCGGCCGTCTGTCCGCTTTGCTTGAGTATTTTGGAAATCGCGCCGGTGGCCGGCGCGGGCAGATCGACCGTGGCTTTGTCGCTTTCGAGTTCGACGACGTTTTCGTCCTTCTCGACGCGCTGGCCGATGCTCTTGTGCCACTTGCCGACCTGCACCTCCGTGATCGATTCCCCGACGGACGGCACTTTTAGCTCTAGTTCCTCGGCCATGGCTCTAAAGACTCCCAATGCGGAATTTCGACGGATGTCCGGCTGAACATTGGCAAACGGCCATTCTCTTAAAAAACCGCCCCGGCCGGAAGGGCGAATGAGGGAAGTCAGAGGTCGGAATTCAGAGGTCGGAAGTCTGATCTCTGACTTCCGAACTCCGACGTCTGCTAATGCTTGAAGTGCCGCCGCCCCGTGAAGATCATCGGCAGGCCGAAGCGGTTGCAGGCGGCAATCACTTCGTCGTCCCGCCGCGAACCGCCCGGCTGAATCACGGCCGTCACTCCGGCCGTCGCGGCCACCGGAATCGAATCGCCGAAGGGAAAGAAAGCGTCGGAAGCCAGCACTGTGCCGACGGCCCGCGGTCCGGCTTTGCGCACGGCGATTTCCACCGAATCGACGCGGCTCATCTGCCCCGCGCCGACGCCGACGAGCGTTCGGCCCGAGGAAAGCACGATCGCGTTCGACTTCACATGCCGCGAGATCTTCCACGCGAATCGCAACTCGGCGAGTTGCTCGTCGCTGGGTTTCGTTTCGGTGACGACTTGCCATTCCGCTTCGGGATCTTCAGCCGTGTCGCCATCCTGCACCAAAAATCCGCCGGCGATGTGGCGATATTGCCACGCGGACTGCTCGGCCGAAATCGGCCCGACTTCCAACAAGCGGACGTTGGCCTTCCACTTGGGCCGGGTGGTGAGAATCTCGAAAGCGGCTGGATCGAAATCCGGGGCGACGATCGCTTCGACGAATCGATCGGGCTCGGTCAGCACCTCGGCCGTCGCGGCGTCGAGCGTTCGATTCAAGCCGATCACCGAGCCGAATGCACTGAGCGCATCGCCGTCCAGCCCGCGGCGCATGGCGACCGCGAGATCTACGGCCGACGAGGCTCCGCACGGATTGTTGTGCTTGATGACAACGGCCGTCGGTTCGTCGAACTGGCGGACGATGGCCAGCGCGCTGTCGAGGTCCAAGAGATTATTGTAGGAAAGCTCCTTGCCATGAAGCTGATGAGCCGAAACAAGATTGGCGCCGGCAGCGCCGGGGCCGGCATAGAGCGCCCCGCGCTGGTGCGGATTCTCGCCGTAGCGCAGCGAAGTTTTACGGCGAAGCATGAGCGGGATCGCGGCTGGGAAATCGCCGGCCGCGTTGGATTCCTTTGCGTCCACCGAGACAAAATACTGCGCGATGGTCTGGTCGTATTGGGCCGTGCGGGCGAACGCTTCGCCAGCCAACCTGCGCCGCAATGCCAACGTCGTCCCGCCGCCGGTCGAGATTTCCTCCAAGATGGCGGCATACTGCTCCGCCGCCGTTGCCACAGCCACGAACTTGTGGTTCTTCGCCGCTGCGCGGATCAAGCTCGGGCCGCCGATATCGATCTGCTCGATGGCTTCGGCATCTTTCACGTTCGGCCGCGCAACGGTCGCCTCGAACGGATACAGATTGACCACAATCAGATCGAACGGAACGATCCCCTGCTCGGCGGCCTCGCGAACGTCGTTGGCATTGTCGCGGCGAAAAAGAATTCCGCCGTGAATCTTGGGGTGCAGCGTTTTGACCCGGCCCTCCATCATCTCGGGCGAACCGGTGTAGGCGCTCACCTCTTCGACCGTCAGCCCGGCTTCTTGCAAATGCCGCCGCGTGCCGCCGGTGCTGTAAAGCTGCACGCCTGCCTCCGCCAATCCGCGAGCAAATGGGGCGAGGCCCATTTTATCGCTGACGCTGAGCAGAGCACGTTGGACGCGGATTTGGGACATGGGACGAAAAAGGCTGAAGACTACAGACTACGGGCTACAGGTTACAGGACGGAAGCAACGGGAAACGGAAATAGCGAGGGCCATTGCCTACAGGACGGACACAAGGGCAAAGCCCTGTTGCCTGTCGCCTGTGGCCTTCTTACTTGGCTGCCATCGCCGCCGCCAGGATTCGCGACGTGCTTGGCCGCATGATCCGCGGGTCGACTTGTTTGCCTTCCAGCAGCGTCTTGCGAACGTCTTTGCCGGAGATGAACACCGGCTTCTCGTCCTTGTGGTTGTCCATCAGATCGACGCGGCCGACCGAGTCGTAATAGGCGGCGAACCCCACCTTCACCGGCTGAATCTTCAAATCGCCCTTCATCTTGCCGAAGATTTCCTGGGCGTCGAAATCGCCCCAGATCGCGGAGCCGTCGGCATAAGGAGCGTCGGCATGTTTCCGGCCGATCACGATGTCGGTGAAGCCGAAGTTCTGCCGATAGATGCCGTGCATGATCGCTTCCTTCGGGCCGCCGTAGAACATCTTGATATCGAGGCCCAGCAGGATCACGCGATCGGGCACCGACTCGCCGCGCGGGCCCCACAGCGCCGGATCGCTATCGCCTTCGTCCAAGGCCGCGTTCGTCGATCAGCGCTTCGTAGGTTTGCATCCGCACGTCGGCGGGCACGTCGTCTCCCTTGGTTTCGCCGATCAGCGGATTCAGCACGGCCCCGGCGTTGTGGCCGGCGCGGAGCAACGTCTCCAATCCGTACACCAGCGCGTATTCATGCGCCCGATGCAGCGGATTTCGGGTTTGAAATGCCACGACCCGATTCCAACCCTTGCCGGCCAGCAGCTTGCGAACTTCGCGCGGCGGCAGGATGTACTTGCCGAGTTGCGGATGCTTGCGGTTGCGGCAGAACGTGAATCGTGCCGCCGATCAGATGCGTCTTGTCGGCGTCGCCCTTCAGCACCATGTCGGCGCCCGGATGATCGGTTCGATCGGTGAGATAGACGCTTTTGATGTATTTGGCCTTGTCCCACGGGAAGACGTCGCCGATGTCGAGCGTCGCCACGACCGTGCCGGACGAATTGACGAGCGCCACGCGCTGGCCCGGCTTCAACTGCTCGGCCAATTGCGACGTGACCGGCAGCGACAGCGGGATCGTCCAGGCGTAGAGCTTTCCTTCATGTTCGATGACCGATTCGTCGAGCACCCGGTTGTAGACGGCGGCATTCATCGGGCCGACCAACGGGCTGAGCACGCCGTCGCCGAAGCGATAGACGGTCGAAAGATCGGCGTCCGACACCGGCACTTTCGTCAATCCGGCGGCCTCGGCTTGCACACTCGCCACTTTGCCCGCCGGAACCGAGCAATCGACCGGCTCCCTCAAACCACCGTGCGGAGAAATCAGATCGGCCATTTTAGTAAACCTCGCTCCATGAGACGCTGTGGGTAGGATCGAAGGGAGGTAGTATAGGGAAATCACTCCGCCTCCTCAACCATGTGCCCACCCAGCCCTTGCGAAACCGGCCCCGAAGCTCGCTTGCGGTTTCGCGCGTTCCCCAACCCCCTCACCCCGTCTTTCGCCCATGACCGACGCCATTCAAATTCTCACGACCACGCCCGACAAAGACCTCGCCGTACGCATTGCCCGCGATCTCGTCGAGGCTGGATTAGCGGCCTGCGTCCAGATTTCCGGCCCGATCGAGAGCATTTACCGCTGGCAGGGGAAGATCGAATCAGCCACGGAATGGCAATGTTCGATCAAAACGACGCGGGATCGCTACTTGGCCCTCGAACAGGCCATTCGTCGTATCCATATCTATGATGTGCCGGAGATTCTGGCTTTTCCGGTCGTCGAGGGCAATTTGGACTACCTGCAATGGCTGAGGGTGCCCGAATGAGTACCTTCGCCTTCTCGCTCCGCCGCCCTCGCTAACGCTTCGGGTTCGTGTCGCTTGGCATACTGACCCGAAGCGTTAGCGAGGGCGGGGGCAAATTGGGCGAATGGCAAATTTGACAGTGGCGAATCCGCGTAGCTATAATCGAGTCATCGCTAGCGGCGTTAATCCTCGGCTGGATAGCCACTTTTGCGTTTTTCGCCCGATCGATTCGTAATTGTCGAATCCTAGTCTCGACCCCTCATCACTCGAACGACTGTTTCGCAGCCCGGCGTGGGCTGTTGTTGCGCGAAGCATGAGGCGGTTTCAAAGGAGCGGTTAGATGAACCTTGTCGGCAAGATTTTCATTTTTCTCATTCTCGTCGCCAGCACGGTCTTCATGACCATGGGCTTGATGGTCTACTCGACTCACCACAACTGGGAACAGGCGGTGATGGGCGACGGGACCAAGGGCGAACCGCTCGGTTTGAAGAAGCAGTTGGTCGATGCTCGTGGTGAAGCGGAAAAGCTGAAAGGCGAAATTCAAAAGTATCAAACCTTGCTCGACCAGGAAAAGGCGGCCCACTTCGAGGCCATCGCCAAGGTCGAAACCCAACGCGACGTGCTGGCCAAGAGCAGCGCCGACGCCGAAACAAAATTGGCGGCGAAACAAGCGGAACTCGAAAAGGCGGCGACCGATTTGTCGGTGTCGCAAAACAGCCTCACGGCGCTACGCAAGGAAGATGCCGATCTGCGCGAAGACATCCGGCTGGCCAACAAGGCGACCGACGAGCAACTCAAGAAAGCGACCGCGCTGGAAGACAAACTGCACATCGCCACCGGCCAATTGGCCGATCTCAAGGCGCGCAACGATCAATTGGCGGCCGACGTGGCCAAGGCGACGGCACTGTTGCACAACGTCGGCATGACGATCGAAGATCCACTCAATGGGCATCCTCCCACGGTTCGCGGTCAGATTCTTGCCGTGGATAAGGACAACCATGCCGAGATTTCGCTCGGTTCCGACGACGGTCTGCGAGAGTCCAACACGCTCGAAATCTACCGCGGCGACCGATATCTCGGCCGAATGCAATTGTTGGAAGTCCATCCGCATCGTGCCGTTGGCAAGATCATCAAGGAATTGCAACAAGACGTGATCCGCACCGGCGACCAGGTCGCCACGCGGCTCAAGGCCTAGTTTTGGCGCCGCTCGCTTCGGCAAAGATTCTTCCATTCAACGAGGTCAGACGTGTCATTAGCCGAATTGAAACCCGAAGGCCGCGGCGTCTTCGTTCAGAAGCAGCGGGCCAGCGTCTACACCATGATGCTCGTCATCGCATTCATGGAAATCGTCGTCGGCTGCTTGGCGCTCTATCTGCAAATGAACGCCTATCAGTTCAAGGTGAAAGTGCCGCCGGGTGCGCTCATTCCGCCGCCCTCCGTGGCCCCGGTTACGCCTCCGGGCGGCTAACGACTGGCTACACGCCGACGCCCTGCACCACTTCCAATTGAGCCTGATGCAGCCGGGCGTAGACTCCGGGGTGCTCGAGCAGTTCCTGGTGGTTGCCGATTTCGACAATCCGACCGCGCTCCAGCACGACCAATCGGTCTGCTCGCCGCAGAGTGCTCAGGCGATGGGCGATTGCCAACGTCGTGCGGCCGCGAATCAGGTTCTCGAGCGCCGTTTGAATCTCGCGCTCGGTTTCCGTATCGACCGACGATGTCGCTTCGTCGAGGATCAAAATGCGCGGGTCGATCAGCAGAGCCCGCGCGATTGAGATTCGCTGGCGCTCGCCGCCGGAGAGAGTTTGGCCCCGCTCGCCGACGAGCGAATCGTAACCGTCGGGCAATCGGAGAATGAACTCATGGGCCCGCGCGGCGCGGGCGGCGGCGACGATTTGCTCGTGCGAAGCATTCGGCGAGCCGTAGGCGATATTCTCGGCGATCGTGCCATAAAACAGAAACGGGTCTTGCAACACGATGCCGACGTTCGCGCGATATTCGGCTTTGGGAAATGAGCGAATGTCGACGCCATCGGCCAGGATCGCGCCTTCGGCGACGTCGTAGAATCGGCAGATCAAGTTGATCAGCGTGCTTTTGCCGGCCCCACTCGCGCCGACCAGGCCGATCATTTCGCCCGGCCGAATGGCGAGATCGAGTCCATGCAGCACTTCGCGCGTGCCGTATTTGAATCGCACGCCGCGCAATTCGATCGCCCCTTCAAGTCGTCCCGGATGAACCGGCCGCACCGGATCGGGAACGCTCGGCACGCGGTCGAGAATCTCGAAGATTCGCTGTGAAGCGACCGCGGCCCGTTGCGTTGCCGAGACCATGAAGATCAGCGACTCGATCCGCGTGAAGAATCGGCTGATAAACAGCACAAATGCCGTCAGCACGCCGACGGTCACGCCGCTGTGGAAAACCTGCCAGCAGCCGTACGCCCAGACGACAAGCAAGCCGATGTCGGTCGAGAATTTTACCGTCGGCCCAAAGAACGACCAGGTGACATTGACTCGGTCGTTGATATCGACAACGTGGTGATTGCTGCGGCCAAACCGATCGATCTCGCGTTTCTCTTGGGCAAACGCCTTGACGACGCGCACGCCAGGAATCGTGTCGGCCAGGACGCTGATCATTTCGCCCCAAGCCACGCTTGCCTGCCGAAAGTTCCGACGAAGCCTCGCTCGCACCCGGTAAACCAGCCACACGATCACCGGGAATGGCACCAGCGACACGACCGCCAATCGCGGATCCATCGAGAGCATCAGCACGGCCGTCATCAGCATCATGATCAAGTCGGAGGCGAACGAGACCAGGTTCACCGACAAAAAAGTGCAGATTTTGTCGGTGTCGCTGCCGATTCTGGCGATCAAGTCGCCCGTGCGTTTGCCGCCGAAGAATTCGAGCGATAGCCATTGAAGGTGCGCATAGGTTTTGTTGCGCAAATCGGAGCTGATGCGCTCGCTGACCCAAGCCAGAATGTAGGTTCGCGGCCATTCCAACAGCCAAGCCAAAATCGCCGACGCGGCAAATCCGGCGAGAATCCAGGCCGCCAAAGTCTTGTCGACCGAATGGCCGGATTGGTAGGGGAATAGAACATCGTCGACCAACGGCTTTGCCAGCCAGTTTGGAATCAGGCTAACTGCCGTGCCGGCCAAGGTGATTACGAAGCCCAACGCGATTCGCGCGGCCCAGGGCGCGCGAAGCCGATCAGCCGAAACAACGATGAGATCGCCGGCGGCGACAGCGTGTTGGCGCACGACTGGCAAACGCCGTCGTCCGAAGTGATCGGCGACCCGCAACTCGGGCAGATCGAAACCGTCGCCGTCGCGCCGCTCGATTTTTGCCGCAACGCCGTCACTCGAGCCGCGAACTGATGCGCCGCCGTGGTCACGATGGGGGTATAGCGCCAGTGGGCCAATCGTTCGTTCGACGAAACGATTTCCAGCGAGCCCGCCCCGCCTCTTTCCCGGCATTCGACGGCCACCCCGCCATCAAGCGGCCAGGCCTGCCAGGCGGCATCCGCCGAAGCTGCATTCGAGTCGTGTGGCGTCGCGGTGCCGGTTGAGACCGCCTCGTTCGTAGGCGCATTTGCCGCTGACCGTCGCCCACCCGCTGCTCCATTGCGGTTGCTGGTGGCAAACTCGGAGGGCTCCACGCCCGAAAGAGTGATCGGAGAAACTTCCTTTTCTCCGAAACCTAACATCCGGCGGTCGGTTAGTAGAACTAGCCGCTTGGCATAGCGCAGACGTTGATCGAGGTCCGGCTCGAACCAAGCCAGCAAGCTTTCGCCGTCTTGAAGCTGCCGTTGAACCTCGGGGCGCCAAAAATCAGGGAGTGACCGGGCGGGGTCAGTCGGACCGTCCAAAGATGCCTCGCTCGGGAACTGGAACTATCGAAGTTACGCCGAATCAATCTTACGCCTCCGTGCGGGAGATTGGCCAGAGGGACATGCACGGCGGCAAGAGAGAACTGAGCCAGTCCCCCAAAAGTCCTGCCGCCCGCACCGTCGGAATCGTCCGAAAATCCGGCAAAACCTTGAACTCGGCAATACAGAAAGCTAGTATAAGATTCTCTTGGTCGGTTGAAGGGATTGGGATGACCTCGTAAACGAGGCCAAATAGCCGGTCACGGAGGAATCCGAATCTACCGGAATCCTAGGAACGACGGCCTCTTTTTTGTCATATTAGGTTGGCCGTGGTATTGTAAATTGTCTGCTCCATTTCCGCGCGAGTCGCTTTGCCAGCGGCGCACCGACGATGGAGCGTTTCGATCTGATTTCGAAGCCGGGTGTTCCGGCCTTGCGATTGGCACCCATGGACGGGCGTGCGGGTGGCTTGGCGAGGTGAGACGGACGCTTCGAGCGGCCGGGACCATTCTGATGATCGAAATCGACTCGGTTCGCCGATCGCGGCATCCTACCAGCTTGCGCCGTCAAGCCACAGCCCGCGCTCGCCACCGACGAACTTTGCCGCGCGTCATCCGACCAAGTTTTACGCCGCAATTCGGCGGCACGGCGCATGTGACGCCGATCCCTCGGTTCGTTACCTAAGATTTGGCGCCCAAGGTTTGGCAAGGGAATCGCGCGCGTCCGAAAAGTTCATTCCACCGATTTTTTCAGCCGACAAATTCAAGATTAGTTTCGTTCAGTCCCACAACTCAATCCCACAGCTTCATTCCGCGGCACAAGAATCGCACTCAGAAGCTGGCCAACAATTCGCCGCGAAAAACCAAGTTTTTGGCATTATTTACAAGCACTGGAACAGGGTCTCGGCGGCCGGACAACCGTGAGTTAAGCTCCCATGGAATTTAGGAAAGTGTTGGTTTTGCGCGGCCCCAACTATTGGGCGAATTTCCCTGTGTTGGAGGCTTGGCTCGATTTGGGAGCGCTGAAGGATTCGCCTTCCGATCAACTCCCTGGCTTCAACGAACGGTTGATGGCCTGGCTGCCGACGATGATCGAGCACCGCTGCAGCGTCGGCGAGCGCGGCGGTTTCTTCGAACGGCTCCGTCGCGGCACCTGGCAAGGACACATCGTCGAACACGTCTGCCTCGAATTGCAAACGCTCGCCGGCAGCGAAGTCGGATTCGGCCGCACGCGGGAAACGCTGGAAGAAGGCGTTTACAAAGTTGCTGTTGAATTCGATGAGGAATCGCTCGGTCGGGCCGCGCTGGAAACCGCTCGGCTCCTCTGTCTGGCGGCGGTGCATGATCAACCGTTCGACGTTCCTGGCGAAATCGCGAAGCTCCGCTTGATTTGCCAAAAGACGCGCCTTGGCCCGAGCACGGCGGCGATCGTCCGCGCCGCGCTGAACCGCGGAATCCCAGCCCGCCGGCTGAATAACGGCAGCCTGGTGCAGTTGGGCTACGGCTCGAAGCAACGGCGCATCCTCGCCGCCGAATCCGATCGCACCGGAGCCATCGCCGAATCGATCGCACAGGACAAGGAATTGACGCGCACTTTATTGCGGGCCGTCGGCGTGCCGGTTCCCGAAGGCCGCGCCGTTGAAAGCGCCGAAGACGCTTGGATCGCGGCCGAAAAAATCGGCCTGCCGGTCGTCGTCAAGCCGCAGTACGGCAACCAAGGCCGCGGCGTCGCCACGAATCTGTCGACTCGCGAGCAAGTCGTCGCCGCTTATGAAGCGGCCCGCCAAGAAGAATCGACCATCATGGTCGAGCAATTCGCGCCGGGCGACGACTATCGCCTGCTGGTCGTCGGCGATCGGGTCGTGGCCGCCGCCCGGCGTGAATCGGCACAGGTCGTCGGCGACGGCCAGCATTCGATCGAAGAGTTGGTGCGAAAAGTCAACGAAGACCCGCGCCGCGGCGACGATCATGCCACCGCGCTGAGCAAGATCCATCTCGATGCCGTCGCTCTGCAAGTGCTCAAAGCGCAAGGCTTCACTCCCTATTGCATTCCGCCCGCCGAATGTCGCGTATTGATCCGCCGCAATGCCAATCTGAGCACCGGCGGCACCGCCACCGACGTGACCGACTTGGTGCATCCGGACGTTGCCGCGCGGGCGATCGAAGCGGCCCGCGTGATTGGGCTCGACATCGCCGGCGTCGACGTCGTCGCACAAGACATCGGCCGGCCGCTGGAGGATCAATGGGGCGTGATCGTCGAAGTCAACGCCGCACCCGGCTTGCGAATGCACTTGGAGCCGTCAACCGGCAAGCCGCGCCCCGTCGGCGAGGCGATCATCGACACGCTCTTCGCCGAAGGCGACACGGGCCGGATTCCGATCGTCGCCGTGACGGGCGTCAACGGCAAAACCACCACCACGCGCCTCATCGCCCACATTCTGCGCGGCACCGGCCGCCGCGTCGGCATGACCTGCACCGAAGGCATCTATCATCGAAAACCGGCGAATTCAAACCGGCGATTGCAGCGGCCCGCAAAGCGCACAGGCCGTGCTGTTGAATCCGAGTGTCGACGCGGCCGTGCTGGAAACCGCCCGCGGCGGCATTCTCCGGGCCGGGCTCGGCTTCGATCGCTGCGACGTGGCCGTCGTGACCAATATCGGCGAGGGGGATCATCTCGGTCTGAACGACATCGACACGCTGGAAAAACTGGCCCGAGTGAAACGCACCATCGTCGAAGCGCTGGGCCCCAGTGGCGTTGCCGTGCTAAACGCCAGGATCCGCTGGTGGCCGACATGGCCGCCTACAGCCGCGGCAGCGTCGTGTATTTCTCGTTGAATCCGAATCATCCGGTCGTCGGCATGCACCGGCAAAGAGGCGGCCGGGCGGTGATCGTCCGCGACGGCACGATTCTGCTCTGCGAACGCGAACTCGAATTGCCGCTCGTGACGCTCGACCTCGTGCCGCTGACGCACGGCGGCCGTGTCGGCTTCCAAGTCGAAAACACGCTGGCTTCCGTCGGCGCCGCCTGGGGTTTGGGGCTCACGCGGGATGCGATTCGCACCGGCCTCGAAACATTCACGGCCGACATGGAGCATGTGCCCGGTCGTTTCAATCTGCTCGATATTCATGGCGTGACCGTGGTGGTCGACTACGGCCACAATCCGTCGTCGCTCGTGGCGCTGATCGACGCCCTCGATCAGTTCCCTCACGAGCGCCGCACGGCGGTCTACACCTGCGCCGGCGACCGCCGCGATTGCGACATGATTCGCCAGGGCGAGTTGCTCGGGGCCGCGTTCGACCGGATCATTCTCTACGAAGACCACTACGTCCGCGGCCGCCGCGAAGGCGAAATCATGGGCTTGCTCCGCACGGGGCTGGCCGGCAGCGAGCACACGCCCGACATTCAAGAAGTCCGCGGAGCAGTGACGGCGATCGAAACCGCCCTGCGCACGGTTCGGCCGGGCGAACTGCTGATGATCCAAGCCGACACGATCGACGAAACCGTGGCCTTCCTGCAGCATTATCTGGCCACCCACGCCGACGGCCGCGAAATCGACCTCCGCGAAGCCCTAGCCGTCGGCCGCCCCGTCGCCGCCGAAGCAGCGGCCGAATCGGCAGTAGTCGTGCTGTCCGTGCAGAGCATAGATTGAAACACGCAAACGGCGTCAAACCAACTCGCGCATCGGCTGAACGTGATCGACGAGGTATTGCGGGCGGCCGGTTAGGTCGTGGAGCGTGGCGGTGTTTACGTCGATGCCCATGTTGTGGTAGAGCGTCGCGAACACTTCGCCGAACGTGACCGGGCGCTGAACCGGGTATTCGGCGAAACGGTTCGTCGCGCCGATCACCTGGCCGGTTCTCATGCCGCCGCCGGCCATCAGGCCACAGCTCACTTGCGGCCAGTGATCGCGGCCGGCGTTTTTGTTGATCTTCGGCGTGCGGCCGAATTCGCCCCACACGATCACGGACACGTCTTTATCCATCCCGCGCAGGTAAAGGTCTTCGACCAGCGCGCTGACGCCTTGATCGAGCAGCGGCATGTCTTGCCGCGCGGCCTGGAAATTCTGGCCGTGCCAGTCCCAGCGGCTGAAGGCGCAGGTGACGACTCGCGCGCCGGCCTCGACAAGTCGGCGAGCCAGCAAAAAGTGCGACATCAACTTCGGCCCGCCGTCGTCTCGATTTCGCGGATCGCCTCGGCCATAGCGCTCGACAACTCGCGGATCTTCTTTGGATAGGTCCAAAGCGTCGACCAATTTGCTCGATGTCAGCACACCGAAGGCTTGTTGCTCGAAGGCGTCCATTCCGGTCATCGCGCCGCTGATGTCGATGTCGCGGCGGAAGCGGTCGAAGCCGGTGAGCAATGCGCGGCGGTCGTGCAGCCGATCGAGCGAAACTCCCTTGAGCACGAGGTCGTCCATGCCGGCGCCCTGACTGGGCTTGAACGCGGCATTGGCGATTCCCAAAAAGCCCGGCTGGCCTGGATCGGCCCACGGCATGTGTCCCATTGCCGGCGCAAGCCCGACGAACGGCGGCACCGACGGATCGGCCGGGCCTTGCAATTTCGACACCACCGAACCGATCGACGGCCAGCCGCCCGCCGGCTGTTGACGATGGCTACGGCCGGTCAGGCATTGGAACGCGTAGTGATCGCCGGTCGCGCCGACGATCGATCGGATCACGACGAGCTTGTCCATCATCCCGGCCAGCCGCGGCAGCATTTCGCAGATTTCGATGCCCGGCACGTTGGTCTTGATCGGCGAGAACTCGCCGCGGATTTCGGCCGGCGCTTCCGGCTTCAGGTCGAGAAAATCCTGATGCGGCGGACCGCCCGGCAGGAAGATCATGATGACGGCTTTGTGCGACCGGCCCACGCCCGACGCCGCTTCAGCCCGGAGGACTTGGGGCAACGTCAGCCCGCCCATCGCCAATCCGCCGATTTTCAAGAAGTTACGTCGTGTCAGACCGTCGCAGAATTTATGGCGTTGAGGCTGGCCCAAGATCGTCAACATGGCAATGGCCCTCGAGCGGTTGACTGGGAGAGACAAAAAGCCGGCAGGCGGAACAGGTGGGGACGCACGGGCGGGATCGCCGAACTCGGCAGCTTCAGCATAGCAAAGTCAATCGGCATTTCCAAGCGAATCCGCACACGGCAAACAAAAGAAAAAAGCCCCGTGGGGACCGATGTCCTCACGGGGCCTCGTTGTAAGAGCGGCGATTTGCTGCCGGTTTTCGGCTATCCAGCGGAGTTCGACGATTCGTCGCCCAGGAACGCACTGAGCAGGCTTTCGATCGCGTCGTGCGAATGCATTGCGGTCGGCGACGATTCACCGTCGATCGCGAATTGCGAATCGATATTGCCGCCTGGCAGGTCGCCGAGGATGTCATGTTCGCCTTCACCGCCCACGTCGCCAGTTGCATCCTGTTGATCAGCCTCAGCGGACGGCGCATCGCTGCCGAGCGACGGATTCGAGATGGTCGAATCGGCGGTCGAAAAACTGGCCGTCGGACCAACCGAACTGGCGCCCGAGTTTGAGAAGACGTTCGCGATGCTTGATCCCGCGTTATTGCTCGAACTTGCAGCCGCGACGGCCACCGAATTCCCGCCGCCTTCCGATCCACCCGCTCCGGTTCCGCCGGCAGTATGGCTCTTTACGGTAACAGTGGCGGCGGTCACAGTTGAGCTCGAAGCGGTCGTCGTCGGATTCGTCGCCGCGATCAGGCCGCTGACGACGAGATTTGCGATCGGCGACCCGCGCCCTGTGACCGGATCGTATCCGGCGGTCGCTTTGTAAGCGCCGTTGCTGCCGCTGGTGATGTCGTGGAAATCGCTGCTGGGGAGGCTGAAGATCGATTGCGAAGCGTTGGTCAGAGCGGCCTTGCCGGCGGTCGCACGCCCCTGATTGACCAAAGCGATCAATGCGGCCCATTGCGGAGCGCCGGCGCTGGTGCCGCCGACGTCGTACCAATTGCCGGCATCGCGCGCGTAAAAGCCCGTGCTCGGGTCGGCGTCGTACGACACATCCGGGTCGCTTTGCTTGCCGGTGGTTTGCACGGTTTTCAGGAAGCTCTCTTCCGCTTCGTTCGAGCTATATCCGCCGCCGCTGCCGCTCCACGCGACTTCGCTGCTGTAGCCGTTCGACGCGGTGAGCTTCAATGTCGTGCCGCCGACGGCGAGCACATTATCGGCGATGGCCGGCCAACTGGCGCCCGCCCCGCTATCGCCCGACGACGCGACGAACGTCACCGGGATGTGTCCGGCGGGCGTGGTGAAATACGAGTTGTAATTCGCTTCGCCGGCGAAATCGCTGGTTCCCCAACTCATCGACACGACGCTCACGCCCGACGCATTGCGGGCGTAGTTCACCGCGGTGAGCAGATCGCTTAGGCTGGAGCTATTGGCCTCGACCAGCAGAATATTGGCCCCCGGCGCGATGGCGTGTGCCCATTCGACGTCGAGCGCGGTTTCCATCGCCCAACCGGAATTGTTGGCCGGTAGTTTGCTGCTGCCAGTCTCGCTCACCGTAGTCAACTTTGGATCGGCCAGGCCGAACTGCTGATCGAAGGCATGCAAATCGGCGGAGAGCGTCGAGTCACCATAGGCATCGACGATGGCGATCGTCTGGCCGGCGCCGGTTTGTGAGACTCCGGTGAAGCCATAGGCGGCGCGGACTTGCGCCGGAGTGTAAACCAACACTTTGCTTTGCGTGGTGAGCGGGACCAGTGTCCCTTGCAGATTCGGTTGCACGACGATCGCATTCGCGCCGAGCGAAGCCGAAAGCATCGACCGCGGCTCGAGCGACTCCATGAGGAGCCTGTTTTTGGCGCGGGCCTTCTTCGTTTTCCTGGGATCAGAATATTTCTTCGCTCGCCGCGGATTGAAACCGAACAGCATGATGCGTTCCCCAGATGTGTATCACGAAATTGCGCGATCGAATCCACAATTTGACGGTCGCACCCAGAAAGCGCACGACGGGAACAAACCCGGGGCACGGCAGGTGAAAACGCGATTGCGGAAGTGAATTGGCTGAAAAGACCAGCCCGGGCGGCAGAGGAGAAGGAACCGCCCACGGACAGGCAAGTGAACCGTAGTTCAAGATCGCGGGCGAAGCAAATCGTCGCAACGGCGGAAGCCGATCATGGGATTGGATGTTGCGATCACGCCACACGCGGATCGAGAGATTGCGCGCGAAGAATGAGATTGTCGCAGTTACGTCGGCACTTCACGGCTCGCCGCATCCACTGGAAACGAAAGATGTTTACTTCGTTATGGCCGACGGGAAAGCCAAATGGATCGCGCGCCGCGGTTTAGTGCGGCGATCGATGTTGCAAAACCGCAACAAAAACTCCCAATCGAGATGATTTCCGCGGCCGCTCGCTGAGAAATCAACGATGCTCGGCCCAGAAGCCGACGGCGCGAAAATCAGTGAGTCGGTCGGCATCCGGCCAGCGGCCCCACGATTCGAAGCGCAATTCGCCGTTCGCTTGGAACTTGCCGACCCAAATCTGACCATCGAATGCGACGCCGACCAATTCGTCGCGCGGGCTGCCACTGAAGGCGCCGACATAGAAATGATCGGCGAGTGCCGCGTGGCCGGGAAACTGCCGCGTCGTGAACTTATGTCCGTCGGAGACAGCGATATTCAATTCGCCCGTCGCGCCGTCGATGGCCGCGAGACCGGCATGAGGGCCATCGCCGAATTGACCCGATTGCACGCATTTCCACGTTTTTCCGGCCGGCCACGTGCCGAAAGGTTTTGCGACGAGCCCAGCGCCGTCGTCATGACCAACGATCCAGTCGCCGGTCGCCGGATTCCAAGCGGCAATGTCGGCATGTCCGGTTCCGCGGAAATCGCCCACGGTCAAATGTTGCCAATCGACGCCCGGCGGGAGATTGCCCCACTGGCGAGCAGCCCATTTGCTGCCGTCCATGCTCGCGATCGTCCAACGGCCCGATTTTGGATCAAGCCCCGCGATCTGGCTTCGTCCATTACCGAGAAAATCGCCGATCAGAATGCGTTGCGGAGTCGTCCCGCTGGGCAAGTCATCGACCGATTGGCAACGAAATCCGTCGCCGGTCGAGAACGCAACCGTCCAACGGCCACCAGTCGATCGCAAAATCAAATCGTCCAGCCCATCGCCATTGAAATCGCCGACGCCGACGAAATCGTATCGCCCGTCGCGACGGCAGCGAGTCGATCGATCGAAATTCATGGTAGCCGCCGTTGGCCGTCGCCAGCCACCACTGACCATCCGGCATTGCGAGATCAAGTCGAACATGCCGTCACCATTGAAATCGCCCGATTGCAACTGCAACCACTTCGTGGCGGGCGACCAATAGTTCATATCGGCGAGACTGAATCGCCAACCGTCGCTCATGGCGATCTTCCAGAGACCCGTGTCGGCGGATCGGGCGATCAGATGGCGCAGCGGCCGTCCGGCGGGCGGCGGGGTGAAATCCACCGGCAATTTGTCGGCCATGCCGGGGCGGTCGGATTTGACCAAATCGGAGTACGGATTGGCGAAGGGTCGCGCACCAACGTACAGCCAATCCGTCGGGCTCTGATCGACGGCGGGGCTGCCGGGCGATCGTTGACCATCGTAAAAGAGCGTGGAAACTTGCGGATGGTTCCAATCGCCCATTGCGACACGAGTGCAGTGGAGGATTCGCCCCTCGCCTTCGATCGCAACCGCGCAGAGATGCGGACAAGGATCGCCGATCTGCGCGCCTTGCAAGCAGCTCACGAAAAATGATTGCTCCTGGTTCGGATAGAGCGGATGGCGAGTGATTAGCTCGCGCCCAGATGTTCGCCCAGTCTCGCGGAAAATACATCTGACGGCAGACGAGCGTGCCCGGATGGTCGCCGGCCGAGATTTTCAGCAAGTAGCCGGCCGCCTCGGCGGAACTGTCTGGCCGGATCGAGACGGAGAAATTGCGATCTCCGTGAAGCAATTCCGGCGCGTCAGTTCCCCCGGCGACTCGCCGCTGAATTTCGCCCAAAAGCTCTTCGCGCTGTGCGGTGCTATGGCAATAAGCCCATAAGCAAGCCAGGCTCCATGTCGCAGCTCCGGCCAGCACCACCTTGCTCACACGCCGAATCGCCCTCCGCCATTCGGCCCGGCGAATTCCCTGCCATGTGCTGCGCGAAGAGCCGAGCGACTGCCCAAATCCCCGCGCCAGCAAACACATAGAGCGGCACCAACAACACCCCGATTTGCTTCTGATCGGGCAAGACCAGAAACATGATCGCCGCATAATAGATGCTAAAGAGCGCGAGCAGCAGGGACGGCAATCTTTGTCGGCCGGCAAGGATGTCGCCAGCGCGCGATCAGGAACAGATACGGCATCAGGTGCTCGAGCCGATCTCCCAACGCGAAGCATTGCCGTAGCGGCGATCGTAGATCCTTCTGAATCTGCCGCGATCCGGCCTCGAAAATCACCGACTGAGAATCGAGCGCACCAGCGCCTGGAAATAAAACCGTGGAAAACGCGAGACCCAATGAATCGCCGCGAAGTGAAGGCGCGAAAATTTCGAGAAGCAGGGCCGCAACATCTCGGCGCGCGAGAGCTACTTCATCGCGTCGCTGCTCTACTGCGCGGCGCGCTGGCCGATCTTCGAGAAGCAATGCGAAATCGATCGATTACAACGCCCGCATGGTCGCTTGTTACGACAAGTTTGCGGCGTTGATGAACCGACCGATCGAGCGGGTCGAAGTGCCGTTCGGCAACGGCAAGACGCTCCCCGGCTATCTGCATTTGCCGCGCGCGCCAAAACCGGGCGAAAAATTTCCCTGCGCCATCGGCATTGACGGCATGGACGGCTCCAAGGAGATCATGTGCTCGATGTACGGCGACAAGTTCCTCGAGCGTGGCATGGCGCATTTCATCTATGACGGCCCGGGCCAGGGCGAATGCACCTATCGCGACATTCTGGTCACCGAGCGCAATCACATGGACGCCGGCCGCGCCGTCTATGATTGGCTGAGCAAGCATCCGCATATCGACGCCACGCGCTCGGTGATCTGGAGCGTCAGCATGGGCACGTTCTTCGGCCTGCAAGCCGCCGCGGCTTTGGGCGACGCGA
>CAVTYW010000005.1:0-15767 GCA_963738955.1 Pirellulales bacterium
TTTTTGGGTGGCGTCCTGAACCGCCCGATCTTGTCGTCGTCAACGCCGTTAACTTTGACCCCGGTCGGGGTGCCGGCCGCACGCGCCGACGCCATTTGGATCGACCTTGGCACCGGTCATCGGCGACTTCGGGGCGTCCGTCGCGCCCGTAATGGTGCAGCCGACCGTGCGCACGAATTTCGCCGATACGGCCCTATGGGTCGGCGCGCTCGAGACGAACGACAAAGGGGAGGCGGAAGTTTCGCTCAATATGCCGGAGAATCTCACGACTTGGCGCATCAAAGTCTGGGGAATGGGCCACGGCACCAAAGTTGGCGAAGGGAGCGCTGAAATCGTCACGCGCAAGGATGTCATCGTCCGACTCGAAGCGCCGCGGTTTTTTGTCGAGAAGGACGAAATCGTCCTCTCTGGCGTCGTACATAACTATCTGAAGACCAAGAAGCAGGCGCAAGTGGCGTTGGAACTGCCAGGTGGGCATTTGACGCCCCTGGGCGATTTCGTTCGGCAAGTTGAAGTGCCGGCCGAGGGTGAAATCCGCGTCAATTGGCGCGTCAAAGTCGTCGGCGAAGGCGAAGCCACGGTGCGGATGAAGGCGCTCACCGATGAAGAATCCGACGCGGTGGAGCAAAAGTTTCCCGTCTATGTGCATGGAATGCTCAAGATGGATTCTTTTTCCGGGACACTGCGGCCGAAAGACACCGATGGCAAGATCACATTCGACGTGCCCGCCGAGCGACGACTGGGCGATTCGGTGTTCGAAGTGCGCTACAGCCCGACGCTGGCCGGCGCGATGGTCGATGCTCTGCCGTACTTGGCCGACTATCCCTACGACTGCACCGAGCAGACGCTCAATCGCTTCTTGCCGACCGTGATCACGCAAAAAACCCTGATCCGCATGGGCCTCGATCTGAAGAAGATTCCAGGCAAGCGGACGGACGTGAACGCCCACGAAATCGGCGACGACCACGCTCGCGCCGCCGGCTGGAAACGCTTCGATCGCAATACGGTGTTCGACAACGAAGAAGTCACGGGAATGGCCAAGGCGAGCGTCGAACGCTTGCAGCAAATGCAACTCGCCGACGGCGGCTGGGGTTGGTTCTCCGGCGCCGGCGAGCAATCCTTTCCGCACACCACGGCCACGATCGTGCATGGCTTGCAAGTCGCCAAGGCGAACGACGTGGCGCTCGTGCCCGGCGTATTGGAACACGGCGTGGAATGGCTCAAGCGTTATCAGCAGCAGCAAGTGCAACTCTTGCAAAACGCGATTGTGAAGCCGGAACCGAAGCTGCCCTACAAGACCGCGGCCGACAATCTCGATGCGCTTGTGTATATGGTTCTGATCGATGCCGGCGAAAAGAATCCGCCGATGATGGAGTTTCTGTACCGCGATCGAATTCATCTAGCCGTCTATGCCAAGGCGCTATTCGGCCTGGCCCTGGAAAAGCAAGCCGACCAAAAAGAAAAACTGGCGATGTTGCTGCAAAATATCCGCCAGTTCGTCGTCGAGGACAACGAAAATCAGACGGCCTACCTCAAGCTGCCCGAGGACAACTACTGGTGGACCTGGTTCGGCAGCGATGTCGAAGCCGATGCGTATTATTTGAAGCTGTTGACGCGAACCGATCCCAAAGGAGCGCTCGCTCCGCGATTGGTCAAATACCTGCTGAACCATCGCAAACATGCAACTTATTGGAATTCGACGCGCGACACCGGTTTGGCGATCGAAGCCTTGGCCGAGTATCTCAAGGCCAGCGGCGAAGACAAGCCCGACGAGACGGTGGAAGTTCTGCTCGACGGCAAGCAGCAGAAAGATGTCCATATCACGGCCGCCGATCTGTTCATGTTCGACAACAAATTCGTGCTGCATGGCGACGCCGTTTCGACCGGCAAGCACGAATTGCAATTGCGCAAGAAGGGCGCCGGCTCGCTCTATTACGACGCCTATTTGACGACGTTCGCACTTGAAGATTGGATCGGCCACGCGGGCTTGGAAGTGCGCGTGAACCGCAAGCTCTACAAACTGGAGCGCGACGACAAGACGATCCAAGTCGCCGGCGGCCACGGCCAGGCGGTGGGCCAGCGCGTGGAAAAGTACAAGCGGATTGAACTGAAGAATCTCGACGTGCTCAAGAGCGGCGATCTGGTGGAAGTGGAATTGGAAATCGAATCGAAGAACGACTATCAGTATGTGTTGCTCGAAGACATGAAACCGGCGGGCTTCGAGCCGCTCGAGCTGCGCAGCGGTTACGGCGGCAATTCGTTGGGCGCCTACATGGAGCTGCGCGACAACCGCGTCAGCTTCTTCGTGCATGAACTGCCGCGCGGCAAGCACAGCGTCTCGTACCGCCTGCGAGCCGAAATACCCGGCCGCTATCGCGCTACCCGCCCGCGCAAGCGAAATGTACGCTCCGGAGCTGAAGGGGAATTCGGACGAGATCAAGCTGGAGGTGAGGGACTAGGGGCGATCAAAACACCGACGGCAATCCCATCGCTCGGCGCCAGGCGGAGAGTTGGCCGAGATGGCTTGAGTAGTGCGAAGTCATCAGGCCGAGCAGCATGTGGCCCATCGTCGGGAACCGGGCGCACATCGGCTCGGGAGCAGGCTCGGCCAGTTTTTCCGGTGGGACCGTCGCCACGGCCGCGGCCAGCCGGCCATGCGCGGCTTCGAGCGCTTTCAACAACTCCGCCTTCGACGGATAGCGGGCCCTGTCGGCCAACGGCTTCGCGCCCATGTTGAAAAGCTCTTTCCACTCGGGCAGAAGCGCCGTGCCCGCCGGATCGCCGTTGAGAGCGCCGGCTCGCCCGTCGTGAACCAAGGCCAGATGGCCGAGGATAAATGCCGGATGGTTCATCATTCGTCCGGCCACCGGCTGGGCACACATCTGGTCGTCGGGAACATCAGCGACGAGTTTTTGGGCATAGACAAGGGCGAAGTCATAGACGGGGCGGACGAGATCGATCATGGAAATGCTCCTTGCTCTAAACGGATTGGGACGTAAATCAAAGCGGCTGCGCACCGGCGGCTAGCGCCTTGCCGCTCACATTTGCCGGACCGCTAGTGAGCGGCAAGGCGCTAGCCGCCGGTGTTCTCGTCGCGTTCATCGCGTATCGACTGCACCAAACTTGCCAGCGGCCAATCCTCGCTCATCGCCGATTTTCGGTCAACCGACCGATCGAAGGAGCACGAAGGCTTTTCGGGACACGTCGCCGTAGGTCAGCCTTTCCAGGCTCACAGCGAACGAGGAATGTCAGGCTGGAAAGCCTGACCTACGAAACTCCAATTCCTGTTTGACAGATCGGTTGCGCCAGTCCATAACGGATATTGTCGAGCCGCTCTTGGCCGGCCGCCGTCGCATGGCGGGCTTGGCCCTCGGGGAGAGAATGGCTCGCGGAGCGGGTTTTTTGCGGACGGCTCGTCGAAAAAACGCCGATGTACCAATTGACGCCATCTATCAAGAAAAAAGAGGTTCCGACCATGCCGGCGCAGAAAATCGTTGCCCCCGCTCAAACCCGCCCCGCGGCCCGTTTGATAGCTGCGCTGCTGCTCGGCTTTGTCGCCCTCGGCCTTGCCACGATCGGCCAATCCACGGCTGGCCATGCCGCCGAACTCAAATCGCCGCTCGCTCGGCTCGACCTGAAAGACGGCGACGGCATCGTGTTTTACGGTGATAGCATCACCCATCAGCGGCTCTACACGCAATATATCGCCGACTATTTCTACACCCGTTTTCCGCGCATGCGTCTCCGGCTGCACAACGCCGGGGTCAGCGGGTCGGTCGCTTGGGAGGCGCTCGAGCGGTTCGACCGCGACGTTGCCGCCTACAAGCCGAAGTATGTCTTGGTGCTGCTCGGCATGAACGACGGAAATCATGAGCCGTTCAACCCGGCGATTTTCGCCACCTACCGTCAAGACATGACGACGATCTTCCAAAAGGTCCAAGGCATCGGCGCCACGCCGATCATCATGACGCCGACGATGTTCGACGCCCGAGTGCGCCGGGCCAAGCGGCCTCATGCCAATCCCGAAAACACGTCGATGTACAACGCCGTGCTCGCCTACTACGGCGCCTGGCTGCGGGAAGTGGCGACGGAGCAAGGATTCGGATTCGTCGACGTGTGGAGTCCGCTGAATAACATCGTTTCGGAGCGGCGCAAGTCGGACCCGAAATTCACGCTCGTGCCCGACAGCGTCCATCCCGGTCCGGCTGGGCACATGGTGATGGCCATGTCGATCATCCACGATCTCGACCTGCCGCAACAGGTGTCGGATATTCGCGTCACGCTCAGCGCCGACAAGCAACATCAGAGCGAATCGGCGGGCGGACGGTTGAGCGATCTCAACTTTCACAACGACCGGCTGGAATTCAACTGGCAGGCGGATTGCTTGCCGTGGGTCGTTCCCGAGGAGGCACAGATCGGAGCCCAGTTGACCGATCTCGGCTATCGCGTCAATCAGGAGGCGCTGGAGATTCACGGCCTTGCGCCGGGCGACTACACGCTGTCGATCGACGGCCATGAAGTCGGCACGTACGACAACGTGCAGTTCGAGCATCATATCGAGCTGCAAGAAAACGCCGCAACCCCGCAGTATCAACAAGCGCTGGCCGTGGCGAATCTCAACAAGCAGCGCAACGAAGGGCCCGTCAACGCACTGCGGACCGAATGGTGGAATTTCCAAGACTACGTCGATGCCAAGCGGGAATTGAAAGTGCATCCCGACAACGCCAAGGCAAAGGAAAGCCTGAGCAAATCGGAGAAGCTGATTGCCGGCATGGATGCCCGCATCGCGGCCGACGATGCCGCGGGAAAGCTCATCGAAGACAAGATCTTCCAGATCAACAAGCCGCCGATGCGGAAATACGTGCTGGTGCGTAGAGCGGCGAAGTCGAATTGATGTGCACGTAGGTCAGGCTTTCCAGCCTGACTTTCTTGGGTCGCTGTCAGCCTGGAACGGCTGACCTACGGCAGACCGCACCACTTCCGCGCACGACTTTCTTGACGCCGCTGCTTCGCCGTTTTAATCTGACGCTATTGTCGGTTTTCCCGTTTCGCTGTTCAGCGAAAGCCAGTCCGCCGCGTCTACTGCCGCCCCGAGGAAAGAGGCCAAATAATGGTGCGTATTTCCCTTGTCTCCCGCGCGCTCGTGTTCTTCAGCCTATTGTCGGTTTCCGCGTCCGCATTCGCTCAAACCAAGCCCGATCAACTCGGCGCGAGCCTGGGTCTGACGCCGGAGACCAAAAGCCTGCCGCTGTGGACGAAGCCGTCCGACAACGCCGTCCAGGACATGGCCCGCACGATCAAGGTTCTGAAAGAAGCGATCATGCTCGTCGGCGATCCGAAAGTCGGCACGGCCACGGCGTTCGTGATCTCGCGCAAGCATCGACTGCTCGCCACGAATGCGCACGTCGCCGACATCATGAAAGACTCGGGCAAGATGCTGGCCATCCGCAATGGAACCGCCGTGCTGTACGACGTCAACAAAGCCTGGTATCACCCCGGCGTGCGGCGCTATAAGAACGCGGCGTTTTCCGTTCGCTCGCAAGACCCGGCCGACGGCGACGTCGATCCGAATTCGCCCGACGTGGCCGTGTTGCACTTGGCCGACGGTCCCGACTTGCCGGCGGAAATGCCGCTCGCCACCATCGACGAGGAAGAGGAATGCCTCGGCGCACCGATCGGGATGTTGGGCTATCCCGGCCACGACACCGACTCCTGGCCCAAGCTCGGCGAAAGGGCCCAAGCCACGTTGCGCGAAGGAATCGTCTGCCGGCTGACCGATTTCGTCGGCGGCGTCAGCGGCGCGTCGGGCGAAATGCAAAAGCTGCAGCATTCGCTCGCCAGTTGGCATGGCTTCAGCGGTTCGCCGTTGTTCCTGCCCAACGGGCACGTCATCGGCTTGCATAATTCAGGCCGCGGCGTGACGGTCGAGGGCGAAGATCGACACATCGAACTGGCGTATGGCGTGCGCATCGATTGTTTGTGGGAGTTGCTCGCCTATCATCATCTCGACGACCAGGTCGCGATCGGCATCGACAAATCCAAGCTGCTGCTGGCCCGCTACGATCGGCCCGATCCGGCCTTGGAAAAATACCAGCAGGCGGCAAACCTCGTCAGCGAAGTGGATCATCTGCTGTTGGAGAAGAAATACGCCGATGCCGTCAACAAATGCCAGGACGCGATCAATATCTGCCCCGGATATTCCAAAGCGTATCTCACCCGCGCGGTGACCTATACGATCTACAACATCGCTCGCTACCCCGGCGGCGTCGTCGTCGGCAGCGAGATCAACGAAGAGCAATTGAAGTATGCCAAATACGCCCAAGACGACGCGCATACGTATCTGGAGATGAACCCGAACAACGTCGAGGCATATCTCTTGTATTGCATGAAATGCACCGACGTCGACATCATCCGGCAGGTCTACAGCGCCAAGCGGCACGAGATCACGCTCGGCGTGACGACCAAATTGATCGAAGACCCCTCGGTGTCGAAAACGCTCAAGGCTCGCGCCTACACCGCGCGAGCCGCGGTCAAGACCAACGTCCAAGACAACCAAGACTTCAAAGACGAAATCTACGCCGACTACGACGCGGCGATTCGACTCGAGCCGTTCAACTCGCATCTCTGGCGAAACCGCGCGGCGTTCGACATCGCGGGCTCGGAGGTCGAGCAGGCCGATTCTCGCCGTGCCCGAGAACTCGACGAGGCCGACGAATGGGCCGGCACCGCCTTATACCTGGCCTCGACGACCGACGACAAAGCCCGCGACGGCCGCAAGGCCTGGGAACTGGCGGGAAAAGCCTGCCAGGTGACCAACTACCAATGCCCGAGTCATCTCGGCGCCTTGGCCGCGGCCTACGCCGAGTGCGGCGACTTCGATCAGGCCGTTGACTACGCGAAAAAAGCAGTCGCCCTTGCCGAGGGCGACGTCAAAGACGGCCTATCGCAGCAACTCAAGCTGTACGAAAACAAGCAACCGTATCGCGCGGCGGCGGATTGAAATTCTACCCTCCGCTCGCATGGGGCGAGCGAGGCGTTTAACGCTTCGCCGGGTCATCTTTTGGCTTGGTCTCGTCGCTCGCGTGCCGGAGCTTTTGGACGGCGGCTAGGGTGTTCTGGACCGGTCGATCTTCAAATCGCTTAACCCAGCAAATCGGTCCGTGGTCGCCCGGCATGAAGAGCGTGGGATCGGCGGTGATGGAATAAGAATCGCCGGTTCGGGTCAGGACAACGAGCGCGTAACAGCCGGCGTAGAGAATATGGAATTGCGATTCGAGAATCTTTGCGTCGGTGGGGGCCGTGATCTCGAGAGTCTTCGCCGGATCGAAGTGGCCTGACAACGTCAATTCCGGGCGGACAACAATCGTGCCAGGGCTTCTGTCGTCCTTTGGGCTCCGGGTCTCGACGATCATCGCATACACTAGGCTATGCGTTTCCCAGAATGTCGATCGCCGAAACGCCGCGACCGTTTCCGCGACTTTCGGATCGTCGAATCCGCTAACCTCGCAAATTGGCGCATGATCGCCGGGCATGAAATCGTTGGGCCCGAGAACCAGGCTGTAAGCGGCACCATTATCGCTTGCACGAACTCTGGCCAGAATTCGCACGATAACCTTTGCACCAATGGCGGGCAGCCGATACTTTCCGCGGTCGATTTTCAAATTCACTGGGATACGGACTTCATCAGTTGCGCAACACGCCCGAAAGCAGTTTGATGGACCGGACCGTGATGAATCCGGCTCCCCCCGGCTCTAGTTGCGGTGAAACCGATACCATTTCTCCATAGAACAGGCAAAGGCTATACGTACACCCGGCGTCGCCTGGGCCGGCTGTTGCTTCATCCTTGCGCAGTTTATTCACGGTCTTAAGCGTCTTGGCAACGACCGGATCCGAGAAATCGTTCACTCGAACGAATCCAAAATTTTCGATGGGAAGGTATTTGATAATGCTGTAGGGCATCACGTAACCGCTCGGCGAAACCGGAGGCGTCCAACTCCGCCGATCAGCGAGGACCACGAGCACGTTATCGCCAACGGCAGGAAATGTTGGAGCAAATTGTGAGGTATTGAACGTCACCGACAAGTTGGCTATCGTTCCGGAATCGAAAAGTCCGGATAATGTCCCCAGCGGACGCATCATTACCTGGTTGGTTCCCGTGACCCGATCGACGCGACCGTAAATGAGGCTGTTGTGTTGCCAGTATTCGGCGCCGACACCGTCGTCGACTGCCCACGGGTTGAACCCCGTTGACGCAATCGCCCCGGCTGCGATTAGGACGGCAAATATCTGTTTCATGAAGTAGCCTTCGCGTGAATGGTCTGGCGAGTTTGACGATCCGACGACTCGCGACGGAAATGTCGCCATCGCCACGATTATCGCCAAGACAAAGCGCATCGGATTCTCCATGCGACGCGCGAGCCCTGATTGGGCGATGCGAGTAATTGTCTTGTTTGACTCGTGCCCCCTTTTTACCGCCGTCGAGACAGTGGTTTCATGGTCATCGTTCTAAGCAAACCATTCGCGAGTCACCCGCCCGGAAACATTGGTCAGCCGGCGGCGGATTCCGTTGTGATAAAAAGTGAGCCGCAGGTGATCGATGCCCAATAAGTGCAGCACCGTGGCGTGGAAATCGTGCCAGTCGACGCGGTTTTCGACCGCTTTCCAGCCGATCTCGTCGGTCGCGCCATAAGATAGACCCTTCTTCAACCCCGCGCCGGCCAGCCAGGATGTAAAACCATACTGATTGTGATCGCGGCCTTTGCCGAGCACTCCATCGGCCGATTGGGCAAACGGCGTGCGGCCGAATTCGGTGCTGAAAATCACCAGCGTGTCTTCCAACATGCCGCGCTGCTTCAGGTCCTTGAGCAAACCAGCGATTGGCTGGTCGATCCGTTTGGCTTCCTGCGAGTGCAGCGTTTGCACATCTTCATGTCCGTCCCAGTTGATCCGCGGCGAGCCGAATGCCGAGCCGGAAAAGAGTTGCACGAATCGCACGCCTTGTTCCAGCAGCCGCCGGGCGAGCAAGCAATTGCGGCCGAAATCTTCCGACTCTTTGACCGCCAGGCCATACATCTCCTGCGTCGCTGCCGTCTCGCGATTCAGATCGGCGACGCCGGGCAGAGCCAACTGCATCTTCGCCGCCAGTTCGTAGCTGTGAATGCGCGCCGACAGCGGATCGCTGCCGCCGTGCTCGGCCGCATGGCGCCGGTTCATTTCGATCAGCAGATCGCGGCTGGCCCGTTCGACATCGGAAGGAATCTCCCGCGCCGGAAACAAATCGTCGATCGGGTTGCCGCGACTCCGCAGCGGCACTCCTTGATGACGCGCCGGCAGAAAGCCGTTGCTCCAATTGATCGAGCCGCCGGCCGGCACGCCCCGCACGTCGGGCAGCACGACGAACGTCGGCAGATCGTCGGTTTCGCAGCCAAGGCCATAGGAAAGCCACGAGCCGAGCACCGGAAAACCGTTAAGCCGGAAGCCCGTGTTTGCCTGGAAAGTGGCCGGCGTGTGGTTCGACGTTTCCGCGACCATCGAGCGAATGACGGTCAACTCGTCGGCCACGCCCGCCAAATGCGGAAACAGATCGGAAATCCACTGGCCGCTTTCGCCGCGTTGCCGAAAATCGAAGAACGACTGATGCAACAGCCCGACCTGGCCGAAGAAAACGTCGGGCCGTTCGCTGCCGGGCAATTTCTTGCCGTGATACTTGATCAGTTGCGGCTTGTAATCGAACGAATCGACCTGGCTCAAGCCGCCGCAGCAGAAAATGTGGATGGCCCGTTTGGCGCGCGGCGGAAAGTGGGGCGGTGGATCGCTGGCTTCGCCGGGCGTCGTGCCGGCTTTGAGGAGCGAATCGCGTCCGAAAAGTGTCGCCAGCGCCGCGCCGGCCAGCCCACAGCCGGTCCAAGAGAGGACTTCGCGGCGAGTCGGCAGATCGAGCGTGCGGCGAACGTTGTTAGTCGACATAGAGAAATTCATTGCTATTGAAAATTACTCGGCAAAACGCCGGCAAGCCGTGAGCGTGAACAAATGCGACGGCGCTCGTCAATTCGTCAGCGTGCGGCGGACGATTGTAGGCGAGCGAATAAGCCAACTCGATTTGCGACCGCTCATCCGCGCCAGCCTCGCGGCGCAGCCGTTCGGCGAAATTGTCGGCCAATCGTAATACGAGCGAATCATTCCACAAGGCCAAGGCTTGCAACGGAGTCGTCGTCGTGAGGCGTTTCGGAGTCGCCGTCGAGGGATCGGGGCAGTCGAACACATTCAAAAAGCGATTCGTGCCGCTGCGAATCCAAGAGCGATAGATCGTGCGGCGGTTGAATTCGTAGCCGATCGGATCGATCGGGTCGTAAAACGTGCTGCCAAATTCGCGGGTTTTGAAATCGTGATAGCCGGGCCCGCCCATCGTCGGATTGAGTTGCCCGGCGGTGACGAGCATCGCGTCGCGGATTTCCTCGGCTTCCAATCGGACGGCCGATTTTCGCCAGAGCAAGCGGTTGTCGGCGTCGATCTTTGCGGCTTCTTGCGAAAGGCGGCCCGATTGGCGGTATGTGGCCGAAAGGACGATCGTGCGTTGCAGTTGCTTGATGCTCCACTTGCCGTCGATCAAGCTGCGAGCAAGCCAGTCGAGCAATTCCGGATGGCTCGGGCGGCCGCCGTTGAAGCCAAAATCGTTCGGCGTTTCCACGATCCCATTGCCAAAATGATAATGCCACAGCCGATTCGCCATCACGCGAGCCGCCAATGGAGCCGCTGGCCCGGTGATCCAGCGTGCCAGCTTGGCTCGCCGGTCAGCTTCCGGAGCATCGGGCGGGAGCCCTATATCGCCGCCGGCAGGCGATGCCGCGAAGATGCCGCCGGGCGAAACAAGATCGCCTTTCTGTGCCGGATTGCCGTGCGCAATACATGCGTCGGCTCGGGCTGCGACGGCGAAACCGCATACACCGGTCCGCCCGAAACCAAACCTTGCTGCAAGCGGATCCAAGTCAACTGAGAGACAAGCCGCTCGCGTTCGCGCAGTTGCTCGGGATTGAGGTCGCGAATCTCGTCGTCGGAGACCGTTGGTGACACTCCGGCGGAGGCGCTGATCTCGTCGGCCGTCAGTGCTCGGTCGTAAAGCTTGCGCCGCTCGATCGAACCGGCTAGCATCTTGTTTCCACCGGGCGGATTGTGCCGCAAGCCGAACACGACTTGCGATGTTCCCGCCGGAAACGTCGTCAGGCTATTCGCCGTGTATCCGGTTCCGTACTGCCGGCCGTTGCGATAGGCCTTGATCGTCCGATCGGCACCATACACGATCGCCATTTGCACCAGCCGCCCTTCGGCGCCGATTCCAGATCGCCGTTGAAGCTCTTGGTGCGAACGAATCCGTTGCTTCCCGCCATCCAACGTCCGGCTTCCAATTCACCGAAAACGATCGCATCGAACACATTGCCATCGAGCGACTGGATGCTCATCGCCGCTCCGCCCTGCTGATCGAGCCGATCGAGCGACACCCAAACTTCGAGCGTTTTGGCCGCGAGCGGTTTGGTTAGCGGAACGGTCGTGACGTAGCTATCGCGGCCATCGAGTTGCAATCGGCCGTCGGCCAGGTGCGCCGCGCCATGCGACTCGCCGTGCAGCGGGCCGATTGCATCGCGCAGATCGTGCGTGAAATCCCATGCAGCGATCGGCTTTGGCGGTTCGGTCTTTGGTAACCGGCTGCCGTCGGCGAGGAGTTGCCGTCGCACGGGCTCTTCGAGGGCCGTCAGTTGCTGTTTCAATTCGCTCGCTTTGTCTTCGGCGCATGCGAACGAGCCTCGGCGTCGGTTTTGCCATCGGCCGCCAAGCTCTCACGCTCGCCGTGCCGCATTCCGCTCAAGGCCGACGCGAAGCGGTAGTAATCGACTTGTGAGATCGGATCGAATTTGTGGTCGTGGCAGCGGGCGCAATTGACGGTCAAACCCAAGAAGGTTTGCGTTGTCGTGCCGACCAAATCTTCCAATTCATCTTCGCGCACGACGGCTCGCATCGCGGCGCCTTGTTGTTTCTGCCCCGCCTCATCCCACGGCCCGGCGACGAGATAGCCGGTGGCAATCACGGCCTCCGGATCCTTCGGCCGCAAGACATCGCCGGCAATTTGCAGACGAACGAATTCGTCGTAGGGCAGATCGTTGTTGAAGGCCGCGATCACCCAATCGCGATAGCGGTAGGCATGAGGCCGCTGCCGATCGTATTCGTATCCCTGGCTCTCGCCGAATCGCACGACATCGAGCCAACTTCGCGCCCAGCGTTCGCCGTAGTGGGGCGAAGCGAGCAAGCGATCGACGACGCGCTCGATAGGCCTGCGGCGAGTCGTCGGCCAGAAACGCGGCCGTTTCCTCGGGCGTCGGCGGCAATCCGATCAAGTCGAACGTCACGCGGCGAAGCAAGGCTCGCGTTTCGGCGGGCGGCGCTGAAGCAAGCTGCTTCAGTTCCAACTTGGACAGTATGAATGCATCGATCGGATTGCGAACCCAAGCAGCGTTCGTTACGTTCGGCGGCGAAGTGTCGCTGAGCGGCTTGAGCGACCACCGATCGCGGCCCGCCCGATTGGCCGTCGTCAATTCGAGCGGGCTCAACACTCGATCCTTCGGCCAGGCGGCGCCAGATTCGATCCAGCGTTTCAGCGTCGCGATATTCTCGCTGCTCAGCGGAGCTCCTTTTCCCTTCGGAGGCATCTCGCCGGCTTCGACGCGCGTGATGATGTAGCTTTGGTCGATATCCCCCGGCTTGATCGCGGGCTCGCCACTTTTTCCGGCCGAGAAGGCGGTCTTGGCAGTGAGCAGGTTCAACTCGCCGGCTCGTTCGCTTGGATTGTGGCACCCGGCACAATTTCGCAACAGAATCGGCGCGATTTCCCGTTCGAAGGCGACTGGATGAACGGCCGATGCGGTTAGCGGCGCATCTGCGCGGCCCGATCGTGGCTCGATTGCCAGCACCAGTACCGCGGCGGCGATGCAAATCAGTCGGGCGAAGATGAACCGCTCAAGCATGATCTGCTCGCACGATCCTGGCGGCGTTGGAGTTGGGGTCTGGGTTATGGTCGTGACCGCGGCGCATCGGCTACCGCCGGCGCAATCGCCAAATCAGTACGACGCAGGCTATGGCCAACGCGCCGATGACTTCGTCGTCGTGTCCGAAACATGCGAGGCAGATCATGTCGGGATTCTACCATGCCGCTGGGCAGGGATGGGAAAAAATCTTCGATTCAAATTAACCCAACATCCGGCATCGTCTCCAGTGGCTTTGATGTTGGAATGGCGGTATGATCGCTCATGGCTGGATGTCGGGGCCCGAGCGGCTGAGCGATCATCTTTTCCCGTCTGGATGAATCGAAACGGCAATGGCATTCACGAAACCGATCCATCGTTTTCGCGCGCGACATTCGCCGGCCATCGAGCCCCGATCGGAATCGCCGGCTCGACCCCCGCCCTGGAATCGAGGGGCAATCGTTCGACACGACGGGTTCACGCTCGTCGAACTGCTCGTTGTGATTACGATCATCGGCATTCTCATGGGCCTTCTGTTGCCGGCCGTGCAATCGGCTCGCGAGCAGGGGCGCGTTGCCCAATGTCAGAATCATCTCAAGCAATTGGGCTTGGGAATGCTCACGCATGAGACAGCGCGGAATTTCCTGCCGACCGCCGGCTGGGGCTATGTTTGGACAGGCGATCCCGATCAAGGCACCGGCATAAACCAACCGGGCGGCTGGACCTATTGCATTCTCCCGTACATCGACCAGGCAGTGCTTGCTCGCATCGGTGCGGGACTGTCGCCGAGTGCCAAATCGGCTGCGTTGGTGCAACTCATCACCACGCCGCTCGAAACTTTCGACCGCCCCTCGCGTCGCGCCGTGGGGCTGTATGCGAACGGCGGCGGATCGGGCCAGGTCAACTGCGGCAACGCTCCGATGGTTCTGCGGATCGATTATGCGGGCAACGGTGGCGACAACAATAACGTCGATGCCACGCAGTCTCGCCAACCCTCGAGCCTGTCGCAGGGCATGACGCCTTCGTACTGGGCCAACTATCCGCAGAACACCGGCGTCTGCCTGGCCCATGCCGAATTGCGAATGGCGTCGATCACCGACGGGCTAAGCAACACGTATCTCGTCGGCGAAAAATATCTCGATCCCGATTTGTACACCACCGGCACCGACGACGGCGACAACGAAAACGCCTACACGGGCCTGAACTGGGACCTGACGCGCACGGCGGCCAATTCGGCCCCCGGCTCGACGACGTTCAGCTACACTCCGCCGGAGCGCGACACGCCGGGGCTCGTTAATTTCTGGAATTTCGGCAGCGCTCACTCCAGCGTTTTCGTCATGGTGCTTTGCGACGGCTCGGTGCGGAGCATTGGCTTTGGCATCAATCCCGAAGTCCATCGGCGGCTCTGCAATCGGGCCGATCGCATGGCGATCGACGGGAGCAGCTTCTAAAGGGGCGGGGCGGCGTGTTAAGATAGTGGCTGGAAGTGTTACCCCGCCGAACGTCCCGCCTCCCTTGTCCCCGCCTTCGTTCAATGCTGGACTACCTTCTGCCAACGGTGATTCGTCGCGCGTGCAATGTCATCGTCATGGCGTGCGTTTTTGCGCCGATCGTTGCGACTTCGATGATCGATGCTGTCGCGCGGGCTGCATCGGCGGAATTGCCGGCAGCGAGTTTTCAGAAGGAAATTCGTCCGCTGCTCGAATCGCATTGCTTCAAATGCCACGGCGCGAAGACTCAGAAGGGCGACATCAACTTCGCGCTTCTTTCCGACGATCCGAGCGCGCTGCGGCATCGTAAGACGGTTCGCAAGGCGATCGAGCAGCTTGAGGCTGAAGAAATGCCCCCCGAGGGTGAAAAGCAACTCACTCCTTCGGAACGCGAGCAATTAGTCGGCTGGTTGAAGCAGATGGCCACGCGGATGGATGGTTTTGCGAAAACCAACCGCGATCCGGGGCCTTCGCCCATGCGCCGGCTGAATCTGGCGGAATATAATCTCACGATTCACGATCTTGTCGGCATCGATTTCGACGCGGCCGAAGCGGTCGGAATGCCCGACGACGGCGGCGGACCCGGCTACGGCAAGCTGGCCGCCGCGTTGACGGTTTCGCCGGAGCTCGTGGAAAAGTATTTTGCCGCGGCCGACAAGGTTCTCGATCGCTTGTACGGCACCGAACTCAGCTCCTCAGTCGATGGCGGAATCACTGATCGCGCGAAGAAAGCCCGCGAGAAACTGTTCGGCGGCAAGGCGGTGAACGGGAAAAACTCCGACGCCGGCGCTGGTGCGGTGAGCAATACGCCGGCGGCGCGCGAAGCGGCCAGCAAGCTGATCGTCCGATTTGCCACTCGCGCTTTCCGTCGTCCGGCAACCGCTCAAGGAATCGCCGATCTTTTGAAACTCTACGATCGGTCGGCCGCGAAGGGCGAAAGCTTTGTTGAATGCGTGCGGCCGATGCTGAAGTCGGTGCTCGTGTCGCCCGATTTTCTGTTTCGAATCGAAGAAGATCAAGCGAAGGACGGATCGACGGCGCCGTATCGTATTCACGACGAGGAATTGGCCGTGCGGCTGTCGTATTTTCTGTGGTGCAGCCTGCCCGATGATTCGCTGATGGAGCTTGCGGCCGAACACAAACTGTCAGATCTGAAAACGCTGGAGGCACAAGTGCGGCGGATGCTGGCCGATCCGCGGGCCCGCGCGCTGACGGATCAATTCGGCGCCCAATGGCTGCAAATCCGCAAGCTGTCCGAACGCGCAGG
>CAVTYW010000006.1:0-228391 GCA_963738955.1 Pirellulales bacterium
AAGGCTCTCGGCGCGAAGATGTTTAACGAGGGGACGCATCGTCTGCAACGCGAATACGGCAAAGAGCCGTTCTTCAAGCGTGCCCGACGGAAGGCGTGGTCGAAGGCGCGTGACCCTGTGCGCCGCGAGAAGATTGCGGCTGCCAGACGGGGCAAGAAACGGCCGGCCGAGGTCGTGCAGAAGATGGCTGCGGCCAAACTCGGCAAGAAGCATTCTCGCAAGACTCGCCGCAAGATGAGCGAGTCGCACAAGAAGCAGTGGCTCAGCGGGCCGTTGGCCGAGCGACGCTGGACCGGGCAAGAGGACGCATGGCTGCGGAGCCTGCGTATCGCGGAAGTCGTCGAGCGAACTGGTCGCACACGAATTGCTGTCATGTCCAGACGACACGACCTCGGGCTGCCAGACGCTCGGCCCGGAAGACGCGTGTCGATGTCGGTGCCGGGACGCTGGACGCCGAAGCTGGATGCGATCATTCGGAAATTGACGCCGATCGAGGCTGCCAAGAAGACCGGCCGGAGCCTGTCGGCAGTCTATACGCGGCGAAACCAACTTGGTTTGGATGATGGTCGCAAGAACAATGGACGGCGGTCGGCTTGAATTGCTGATGAATTTTGACGAAGTCGGAAATCGTTGATTCGATCTTCTACTTCGGCGTGCGAACGTTCTTAGGGTCGGGGAGGATGCTGCAACGCCTTGCCGGTTGGCCCAATTCGGTTATTTACTTGGCTCCTCCCGAATGCCGGTGTGAGCCGAATTGCCTCCCCAAGTCGACCAGCCCGTAAGCTTTTTGTCGCCGGTGTCGATGCAGACCACTTGGCCGTCCTGGGTACCGACGTAAATCCGCCCGTCCTGAATGGTCGGCTGGAAGCGGAGCGCCGTTCCGACCGCGTAACGGTGAGTGATTGTCTTTTTGGCCGGCTCCAACTGCAGCACTTCGCCTTTGAGAGTGGCCAGGAATATCTGCCCCCCAGCCGCGGCTGGCGGTGCTGCCAATGAGCCACCCTCCTTTTGCATATCGCCTTCCAGTTTTAGCGACCAAGCGACCTTTCCCGAAACTGCGTCGGTGCAGAATAGCTCGTCTCCTATGCAGTTGAAGTTCATGTTCCCGGCATTGAGGACTCGCGAGCCTTGATGGGCCTGAAGCGTCGAGACGCTACCCTTGCCAATGATGGATTTTGCTGCTCCGGCGTTTGCCGCGACCGAGCGCACCGGCAGCGAAACCATTGCCAGCATCCAGAGCCAGCCCGCCGATCGCCAAGTGCGTTCCGGCCTGCACGGTAGCGTCCAGGTGCGGCGCCGCCTTGCGCACGGATTCAGATTGCACCAGCGTCGTCTGCCGGTCGCCCTTCACGAGAGCCTCCTCTGCTTTCTTCCCCTGGCCGTCGTCAGCCCGACGGGTAAAGAAAATGTCTTTGCCGACAACGACCGGGGCCGATGTCGCCCGGGCCTGTTTGGCCGACAGAATTGCGCCGTCCGCTTGGTTGAACCGGTAGAGCGTGCCAGTAAAGCTCGCGACGTAGAGGTCCTTGTCGATTGCGACTGGCGCCGACATCACGTCGCTGTCGATCCAATGTTGCCAGAGGATCTTGCCGGTCTTCAGGTCGAAGCAGGCCAGCACATGGGTGGGCGCCGCCATCTCCTGGAGCTTCGCGGGCTGCACTTTGGCCGCCTGCTTTGGATCGGCATGGGCTACGGGTTGGGCAATCTGCTCAATCTCAGGTAGCTTCTTTCCGCCGAATCGGCCAGAGGCGGGATAGGACGTGTAGACCCGGCCGCCGGAAATCGTCGGTGTCGTCATCAACGGGTCGCCCAAGAACCAGGACCAGAGCATTTTGCCGGTGGCGGCATCGAGCGCAAAGATAGTGCAGGACTCGGTGTTGAAGATGATGATTCCGTCTTCGTAGACCGCAGAGGTTGGGCCGTCATCGTCGAGGTCGACCGCCCAGGTAGGCTTGCCGGTTTCGGCGTCGAAGCAATAGAACTCACGGCTATGGAAGCCGCCGCTGGCATAGAGCTTACCGTTGTAAACGGTCAGCGTCGGGATTGGCGCCCCGCTCGGCAGCTTGATCGTAAAGCCGTGCTCGGACTTTTTGATAATGGCCGGGTCAACTTTCCGCGGCGTGACGTGCCCCTGGTGAAAGTCCGTCGGCGGTTGGGGGAATTTGTCGGAATTGATTTCTCGAACCTGCTTCAGGACATCCATCTCCTGCGGCATGGCGGCAGCAGTTTGACGAGGGGTCGGCTCCGCACCGAGCAATCGGAACGGCCCGACTATGGAGATGAACAGGATCAAGGACGACCAAAAAATGCAGCTGAGACGACGGGATGGACCGGTCATGGCAGAACGCTCCTTTATTAGAAGAGAGGGGAGCCGGAATGAGCGGCGGCAACGGGAAAAGCGATCTCACATCAATTAAGACGGCAGTGAAGACCAAAACGTTCAAACGGGCGAGCAACTATTGCTCGCGGCTCAGGGCCCTAGCCTCTGATATCGCCGGAAATTGGATCGAAGCGGCCGGCGACGCCGACTGCCGGCGACCGGGCTGCTACGTCCGGCCGCCGACACCGATGATCATTTGCTGAATCCGGAGGCATGGATCGCACCGCTGAATCCGCCAAGGCCAACGGGCGCCGCGGAGACATCGGGTTTTTCGGCGGCCGCACGGCGCGAATCCCTCGCGGAGAAGCAGACCACGTGGTCGGTGGACCGGGTCGTGGTCGCGACGGTACCGTTCGATGCGGTTTTCTCGCCACGTGCTGTCCGGGCATCCGATAGGAAATGCTCCGCATCGACAATCTTGCAGGTTTTGGAATCTCCCTTGCCTGCATTGACAGCGTCGAGCGAGTAGCTCTTTAGCAATTTCGGCCACAGTTTCCGAAACAGTGGCGTCAACTCGAAGATGTCGAGCGTGTCCATCTTGCCGTCGATCGCCACGATGACGCCGACGACATCCGGTCGGTCGGCCACTGGCTTGAGGAGGGCGGCGAGATACGGTTCGAGCCGCTTCACCGTTTCCGGTTCCACATAGTTCTCGGTGAACGCCCCGTCGCCGCCGTTGACACCGGACTTCTGAATTTCGAGAGCGACCGCATCCCACACGATGGTTTGGTCCTTGTTACCCTGTACCGCCAAGCGGGCGCCCTTGCTGACGCTCCCCACTGATCCTATGAATTTTCCACCGGTAGCCGCTTGGCGCGCGAGATCCTCGGCCTGCGACTGGCGAACAGCAATGCCGCCTCTGGCAATGGATGCAAATCCTGCATACGAATTCGTCGATTCCAATGCCAGACTAGAATTCGCCCCCTGGACAATCATGGCGGTTTCCGTCGGGCTGCGCCCTTGCCAGCGACCGTGTTCGACGCAAAACACTTCGATCGGGGTCGGTTCCTTGGCGGGCACGATCACGTACTCCTGGGCGATCGTGCGATCTTGTTGCCCACCGATGATGATCTCGCCGGGCATCAGGTACAACGGCTTGGTGGAGTGATTGGTGACCAGCAGACGATTGACGTCAGCGCCGGCTCGCCCAGACAACTGCACAGAGACATCTTGCAGTGAGTTGGCGCTCTCGTTGGGCGATGAATTACCCGCGGCACCCGGCCCGTTAGCCGCAGGTGGGCTGAACGGATCGTCAGGGGCGGTCGCTACATTTGCCGCCGCCGTGGCGCGCACCGCACCGATCTCCAGCACCTCGACGGTGCCCGCCTTCAGTCCTTCGTCGAGGGTGATGAACCGATCCTCGGTTTTGGGCGTCCGCGTTGAGACCGGAAAGATCATCAAGTTCGCATGCCGAATCGGCTCGCCGACGATCAGGTCGCTCGCGGTTCCGATGGCCGTTGCTTTCGCCGACGGCTTGTCGTTCGTTTTCGTGACCGGCGGTCCAGCGGTTTGGCCGCACCCGTTGCCGGACAAGACTACCGCGGCCACCAACAATACCATGCGTCGCATACCATGCCTCCTCTCGCAAGTGCGCAGCCGAGCGGCTGCAGAAAGAGAAACAAACGAGCCCGTTCCGTCCGCACGCCGCTTTCAACTTTGCGATGCTCGGCAGGCTCGAATTACGCGAGTTCAGACAGGACCGATCCATGATGGTCCTCCGCGGGGCTAGCGCCGAACGGCGCAGCACCCGCTAATGAAAAGCGCCCCCGTGCAGGCACCCCGCCTCCCGCGAGATCCCACTATCAGTTCGTTCATTCTAGGCGATTCAATTCCCCTCGGCCAATAATTTGTGCTCGAAAACCCCGAGGCCTTCAAGAAGGCCGCAACTGGCACATTTCGGCGGTCGGTTCAAACGGCGAACGAGCCCCCGACTGGCAACTGCAAATCGGCCGTCCGCGAATTGTCGCGTTACCCGTCCAGAGGGTATGCTACGTCAATTCAGCGAACATGAAAAACTAGGCGGGGCAATGGCAAAAAAGAAACCAACACAGAAGACTGACCCGGCGACGTCGAACGGCATTGCCGACCTCATCAAAGAGTTTTGGCAGGCCGCGGTGAATCTGCGCGGGTCCATTGAGCCGGCTGACTACAAGCGTTACGTGCTCCCGATCATCTTCTTGCGATTTCTATCCCTTCGGTACAAGCGCCGTCGCGAGGAGTTGAAGAAGCTGATTGCCAACCCAAAGAGCGATTATTATACGACCGACAAGAAGGCCGCCAACGCGATCCTCGAAGACGCTGACGAGTATCGATCCGCCAAGACCTTTATCGTTCCCAAGAAGGCGCGCTGGGCCGAAATTCTCCAGCACGCGCAGGCGGACGACGTCAAGGTCCGGCTAGACGATGCCCTCGAATCGCTGGAGAAGGCCTACCCAGACAAGCTTCGAGGATTACTCCCGCGAGTTTATGCTGGGTCGAACCTCGACCGCGAGAACGTCACCGGATTGATCAATCTGTTCTCGAAGGACATCTTCAAGCGCGACCACGGCGGCGAAGACCTCGTCGGTCGGGTTTACGAATACTTCATCGGCGAATTCGCCAATTCGGAAGGCAAGCGAGGCGGGGAATACTTTACGCCGGTCTCGATCGTCCGGACCCTCGTCGCCATGCTTGAGCCGACCGAAGGGATCGTGTTCGACCCCTGTTGTGGATCGGCTGGCATGTTTGTGCAGTCCGACATCTTTACCAAGCACAGCGGCAAGCTCTCGTTTTACGGCCAGGAGTCGAAAGACTTCACCTACCGTCTCTGCCGTATGAACCTGTTCATTCACGGAATCGACGGCAAGATCGAATTGGGCAATTCGTATTTCGACGATAAGCACGCCACGCTCAAGGCCGATTACCTGCTCGCCAATCCACCGTTTAACGACGGTTCCAAGGGGAACGACGGCTGGGGCGCAAACCGCGTGCCCGACAATGACCCGCGGCTCAGGTTGGGGACGGAACGCATGCCGCTTTCCCCCCGCAATGCCAACACGATGTGGATTCTGCACTTCCTGCATCACCTAAAGGATGGCGGCACCGCAGGGTTCGTCATGGCGACGGGGGAGTTGTCGAACAGCGAGTTGGCTAGGCTGGAAGTCCGCAAAGCGTTGGTCGAGGCAAATTACGTCGATTGCATCGTACAACTCACCGGACAGCTTTTTGCAAACACCCAGATTCCGTGCTGCCTGTGGTTCCTCTCAAAGAACCGGGACGGAAAGACAAAGGGCTATCGGAGACGCAAGGGCGAAGTGCTGTTCATCGATGGTCGCAAGCTGGGAGTGTTGATTCCCGGCTCACGAAAGCAGAAGCAGCTTTCCCCCGAAGAGATCGAGCGGATCGCCTCGGTCTATCGAGAGTTCAAGCGCAAAGGCACGCCCGAATCGGTTCCCGGCTTCTGCCACGCGGCGTCTCTCGACGAAATCCGCGAGCACAACTACGCGCTGACCCCAGGTCGCTACGTCGGGGCCGAAGATCTGGTTGACGACGAGGTGCCGTTCGAGGAACGATTCCCGAAGCTTGTGCAACAGCTGGAGGAGCAATTCGATCGATCTCGCGAGTTGGAGAAAACCATTCGCGCCGGACTGAAGGAGGTGGCGGATGTCCAGTGAGTGGCCGAGATTGAAAGTTGCTGATCTTGAAGAAAACGGTGTTCTCCTTGTCCAGGACGGCAATCATGGCGAATACCGGCCGAGACAAGACGAATTCTGCTCTGGGGGCGTCGCGTTTATTCGAGCGGCCGACATGGAGAACGGTCGGATTCTTTTCGACAAGGCTGGGCAAATCAATGACATTGCGCTGGCAAGGATTCGCAAAGGCATTGGGAAGCCCGGCGATGTTTTGTTTTCTCACAAGGGAACGGTTGGCAAACTTGCACTTGTGCAAATGGATGCACCGCCGTTTGTCTGTTCTCCGCAAACCACATTCTGGCGAATCTTAAACGAGGACGCCCTTGATCGTGAATTCCTATATTGCTTCATGCGGTCTGTTGAGTTCCGGGATCAGTGGTTTGCTCGAAAGGGCGAAACCGACATGGCCGACTACGTTAGCCTCACTGCCCAACGCGAATTGATTCTTGCTATCCCGCCGATTAGCGAACAGCGGGCGATCGCGCGCATTCTCGGGGCGTTGGACGACAAGATCGAATTGAACCGCCGGATGAATGCGACGCTGGAGGGACTGGAACGGGGGCTGTATTCGAGCTGGTTCTCGTTGGTGACTCGTGAACCTTTCGACTCGCCGACCGCAGCACAGCTCACTGAGGCTAGAGTGATCGTCATCAATGATGGGTATCGTGCGAAACGGTCCGAGCTCGGGAGCGTTGGGCTCCCGTTCGTCCGCGCCGGTAATTTGCAAGATGATGGTGTTGATCTGTCCGGCGCGGAGATTCTTAGCGAGCAAAGTGTGGCAGTTGTTGGCAATAAGATAGCACAGCCCTTTGATGTGGCATTTACGTCGAAAGGAACCGTCGGCCGAATGACCCTGATTCCCGAAGACTCGCCGCGTTTCGTCTATTCGCCTCAAGTGTGTTTTTGGCGAGTTTTGGACAAGACTCAGCTTAGCCCACACATCCTTTATTCTTGGATGAAGTCCGATGATTTCTTTGACCAGGTCGATATGGTCAAAGGGCAAACCGACATGGCTGACTACGTCAGCCTCACCGACCAGCGCCGAATGAAAGTCAATCTGCCTCTGGGCGAGTCACACCGGCATCTCGGAGCGCGATTGTCTGTGCTTCATTCCCAAATCGCGGCAAATGGTATTGAAAGTCGAACCCTTGCCGCGACGCGAGACTTGCTCTTACCGCGGCTTCTGTCCGGCGAAATCCGACTGCGCGACGCGGAAGAACTCGTGGAGGAGGTGGCGTGACGAAGGACGGGGTCCTGTTCGCGATCGGCGAGCTCACGCAGTTCACCCATCCAATGGTTTCAGACTTTGCCGAGAACGAAGTCACCCCAGCCGCCATCGCTTAGCACACGGTAACCAAGCCATGCCCCACCACGGCACCGAAACCGACTTTGAACTGACGACCATCGGGCGGCTGAAGCAGCTCGACTACGGTTACTGTCACGGCTCGGACCTTGTGCGCGAACATGCCGAGGTCGTCCTCCGCGACGATCTGCGGCGGTCGCTGGCGGAGCGATATCCCGAGTTGCCGGGAGCAAGCCTCGACGAGGCTGTTCGTCGTTTCTCACGTCCCGAGGGCGTCAACACGTTGCGGCGAAACCTCTCGTTTCATAAGGACTTGACTCGCGGCATCGAAATCCGCGTCGAGTTTCTGGACGGTCGCATCGAACATCGGCATGTCTATGCGGTCGACTGGGATCGGCCGGAGGCGAATGAGTTCCTGGTCGTCAACCAGTTGCCGGTGCATGGGCAGAATGACCGTCGTCCGGATGTGGTGATCTTCGTGAACGGGCTGCCTTTGGTGCTGTTCGAGCTGAAGAACCCCTACAGTGATCAGCCGACGGTTGACGACGCGCTGAACCAGATCGGCCACTATCGGCACGAGATTCCACAAATATTCGAGTTCAACGCCGTGTCTGTTGTATCGGACGGCGTAACGACGCTGCACGGCATGTGGACCGCTTCACGGGAGTGGTTTGCCCCGTGGAAGTCAATTGACGGATTTAGCATCGAGCCGAATACAACGGGCACGATGAAGGCGTTGGTCGAGGGGCTGTTCCCGAAGGACCGCTTGCTTTCATACGTCCGTGATTTCATCGTCTTCGAGAATATCAACGAAATCATCACGAAAAAGGGCGCCAAGTACCACCAGTTCTTCGCCGTGCGAATCGCCGCCGAGAAGGCAATCGCGGCGCTGGCGGCCGATGCCGACAAACGCATTGGAGTGATCTGGCACACGACGGGCTCCGGCAAGAGCCTGTCGATGGCTTTCCTGGTCGGCCTGCTGCGACGCCTTCCCGGCTTCAACCCCAGTTTCGTGATCCAAGTTGACCGAACGGACCTGGACGATCAATTGCACGATCAGTTCGTGGCGGCTCGGGATCTCGTGGGCGATGTGAAGCATGCCGATTCGGTCGACCAATTGCGCGACTTGCTCCGGACAGAAGGTGGCGAAGTCATTTTCACCACGATCGAGAAGTTTCGGCTGAAGACCGACGCGGGAGAGATTGAGCATCCGGTGCTGTCGGCGCGATCCGACATCATCGTGATCGCCGATGAGGCCCATCGGAGCCAGTACGGCTTCCAGCAAGGCTTTGCGCCTATCTTGCCGAGGCGCTGCCGAACGCCCGGCGGCTCGGATTCACCGGCACACCTGTATCGTTCAGCGGTGCAGACACCGTGGAGGTGTTCGGCGATTTGATTCACTGGTACGACATGAAGCAGTCCCAGGAGGACCACGCGACTGTCCCGATCTTCTACGAACCGCGCCAGGTGAAGCTGCACCTCAACAAGAAGGATGTCGATGCGGCGCTGTCGGAGATCGTGGATGGCCAACCGATCGAGACGGTTGGCGATTTGGAACGCCGCAAGTCGAAATGGGCGGCCCTCGCCAAAGCCGCTGGATCGAAGGACCGGATGGCGCAGCTGTCGCAAGACCTTGTCACGCATTTTCAAGAGCGGTCCGAGACGCTCGCCGGAAAAGCGATGGTTGTCTGTATGACTCGCGACAACTGCGTGCGATTGCACGATGCTCTTCGAGCCCAGCCGGGATGTGCTGAGATCAAGGTGGTGATGACCGGCGATTTGTCAAAAGACCCGCCAGAGTGGAGCCGGGATGGACACATTACGACGAAGGCGCAGCGCGACGCGATCAAACAGCGAATGATCGATCCCGACGATCCGCTCAAGATGGTGATCGTATGCGATATGTGGCTGACTGGCACCGACATTCCTTGCCTGCACACGCTGTACATCGACAAACCGATGCGCGGGCACAACATCATCCAAGCAATCTCGCGCGTCAATCGTGTCTTTCGCGACAAGCCGCATGGCTTGGTCGTCGACTACATTGGCATCGGTGACGACCTCCGCGAGGCCACGAACACCTACACGCAAGGCGGCGGTCGCGGAGAGCCGGCTCCCGATGTAGCGGAGGAGGCAATTCCGGTTTTCGTGCAATGCTTGGCGGACGTTCGACAATTGCTGCCGCCAGGCATTGACTACGGCAACTGGCGAACGCTTTCTGGGATCGCGCTGGAAGATCGATATTGCCTAGTCTACGGGTTTCTGTCGGATGACGAAGAGAAACGAGACCATTTCTTGCAGGCTGAGCTGCGGATGAGCCATGCGTATCTGCTGGTAAAGCACCTCGATTCATGCCGACCTTACGCCGACGAGGTCATTTTTGATCAGTGGGTGAGGAAGCAGATTCTAAAAACGATTCCAGGCCGCCGACCGCCCCAGGACCTGGAACGCGCCGTTCGCGATCTGGTCGATGACGCGGTCGAGTCCGAAGGCGTTGTCGATATTTTCAACGCCGCAGGAATCCAGCGAGCGGATATTTCGATCCTTGACGACCAGTTTCTCCAGACGTTCAAGGACAAACCGCTTCAGAATCTGCGGCTGAAACTATTGGAAAAACTGCTCGCGGACGAGATCCAGATGCGAGAGAGAGGAAACCTTGCCCAGGCCAGGAGCTTTCGCGCACTGCTCGAGGCGACTTTGCAGAAATACCACAATCGGTTGATCGACGCCGCAGCAGTCATTCGCGCGATGGTGCAGATTCGCCGGGATATGGATGCGGCTGACCAGCGGGCGGCGGCTCTCGGCCTGTCGACCGAGGAGTTGGCATTTTACGACGCGGTCGCGGCGATTTACGAACAAGCCTACTCGAGGGACTTTCTGCGCGACCTTGTTCATGATGTCGTCCAGTCGATCAAGCGGAACCTCAAGGTCGATTGGACCGAGCCCCACCGAGAAGACGTCAAGGCAGCAGTTCGTTCGGCGGTGAAACGGGTATTGCGCAACCGTGGAGTGAAGGCCGAAGATTTCGATCCGCTGATCGTTCACATCATGGCGCAGGCGGAAGCCTTATTCGCCGATTGGCCCGCATCCGTAGCGGCATAGAGTTCAAAGACTCGATTAGAATACGGATCACGATGGTCCTGATCGTCCAGGCGCGAGACTCGTTTCGGGAAGGGTTGCTTTTGGGGGGCTGGAGCTTGTTGCTGCCCCCGGTTCATCGCGACAGGCCGGGACTGAACCAAATACAGGCCCAGCGGCACTAATGGCGGGCGGCCCAACGGCGACTTGTCGGAGGCCACCATGCGGTCGCGGCGGCCGACGACAGTCAAGAGTCGATCTATCATGAGGTTCCGATGCGCAAGACTTCAATGACATTGAGATGCGCGTGTGTAGCTGTGTCGTTGGCTCTTTCTTTAGCTGCCAGCGCTCGCCGGCGCCGCTGAGCCCGACCGCGGCATCAATCTGCGGCCGACCGAATTGACCGATGCCCGCTGGCACGCGCTGGTCGTGTCGGAATCGCTGCACACCATCGACCGGGCCATCGCCCAAGGTGGTAGCCGGCCGAAGTCGGACGAGCAAATAACCGCGCTCGACGTCAGCTTTACGCCAATCACGGCCGCCGAGCTAAAGGATCTCGCGACGCTTAAGAATTTGGCCTCACTGAACCTCGGAGGAACGAAGTTCACCGATGATTGGCTCAAAGAGCTGCCTCGGTTCAAGAAGCTCACGTCGGTCAATCTTTATGGCGACAAGGTGACGGACGCGGGCTTGAGGGAACTGGCCCGCCTGCCTCAGTTGAACGAGATCGTCTTGGTCGCGACGCCGATTAGCGATGCTGGTCTGAAGCAACTCGTGGCCCTCGGCGATCTAAGCGTGCTCGATCTTGGGCATACGAGCGTCGGCGACGCCGGCTTGCAATACGTGGTCGCGCTGGCGAAGCTGGAGAAGCTCGGCCTCGACTCAACCTCCGTCACCGACGCCGGCATCAAGACGCTCGTTCAACTCAAGAATCTCACGTCGCTTAATCTGCGCACGACCAAGCTGACCGACGCCGGCCTGCGGGAACTGGCCAAGTTGAACAACATCAAGCGGCTCGACCTGTTCGATACGCAAGTCACAGACGCCGGCGTGGCCGAGTTCAGCAAGAAAAGGCCGAATTGCACCGTCTCGCGGGCCGGAAATTTCTTTTGACGACGCAGCCCGCGGGGGCTACACGAGCCTCTTCGCCGGTCGCGAAACCGACCGGCCCGCCAGTTAACGCCCGACGCCGAGAGATCGGCCGCCGGGCGTTTCGCGTTTTTGGTTTTTCTCGCCAAGGGTGCCTGCTAATCCCGCCCCGGCGTATCACATGAGCAATCTGAATCGAGCCGGTGAAACAAGTCTTCGAGACACGCCTCCAACTCGTCGGCGTTCACCTCGGTCGAAGCGCCCTCACTGCCCGTCTCGTAAAAACCTTGGACACGAATCGCTTTCGTGCCCACGCCCCTGACCGAAATCGAAAAATGCTTGCTTCTTTCGCTCCTTCCCGAGTAGGTGCGATTCTTCAGCCCGCGGAGGCCATCCGGGGGGACGAATATGCAAAACTGGGCGTGTGGCTGCTTGTTTTTCTTCGCATCTCGGAATTTTATCCAGAATTGGATGCACCACGGAGTCGTATAGTTGTTCCGATCCCGCGAGGGTTTGTCGATTCCCATGCGCAGAACTTTGCCGCCGCTACCGTTGATATCAACACCATAGGTTTTATCGGCGCACATCCCCTCGTCTCCCTTTCTGTCGCTCGGCCTGCCTTCAGCAAATTCGATTGTACGACTCGTATGAAGGCTGCATAGAGCCTCGCGATTCGTCTCGCAATCGCCATGTCAGCGGGGGGCTTTCAAACGGCGCCGACCATCCGAGCTTGCTCTGCCGCCGCTTCCCAAGCCTCCCCCTGCGTCGGCACCCGAGCCAATATCCGCTGGTCGCCCCGGTGAGCGAAAACCTACCAGACGACTGCCCGGCCGTCGTTGTAGGCCAGGTCGCCGCAACCCCAGCCACGGTGCTGCATCGCCGAGGCGGATTGGTCAACGGTTGAAGGTATTTCCATGCGCTCTCGGCGACCTGGGGAGGTTCGCGGTAGCAAATAATCCTGATAAACTTGCGGAGGGTCGATTCGAGAAGCGTCTAAGAACTGCTTTAGACGCACTTGTTTGAAATCAGTGGACCGAGAAATGAGCCTCAAAGTCGAAATCTTGGACGAATTACGACGTCTGATCGCCGAGGGCAAGCGGCTGAACGAATCCTACAAAAACACGGTCGAGAGTGCAGGAGCTTACTACTCTGATCTGGCAGAACATGAATTTCGGGCCTTTGCCACTAGTTCGTTCTCGGCCATCGAGCGAATAGCAAGCGAAGACAGTCAGTTCTTTAAGACGCTGCCGAAGTTTAGCCCTACTGATTCAATTGCCAATCCCGGCTATTCAATCACTACAGTCCCGGCAATCATTGGATGCCTTCAATCATTGGCCGATGCGGCCGAGAGAGGTCTATTGGAATCGCTCGAAAGCCGACTTCGGGCGAACATCCACGACGACTTTCTCCAACAGGCGAAGTCGTTGCTTGGCCAAGACTATTACGTAGCCGCGATGGTGTTGGTCGGCGGCGTCTTGGAAGACCATCTGGAGAAGCTCATTGCGAAGCACACGAGCGCGTTGCCGGCCAACGGAAGCATTTCCAAATACAACGATGCGCTTCATGGTGTGGCCTACGAAAAGCCCGTTTGGCGGCGAATCCAACAAATTGGTGACGTTCGCAATTACGCCGCGCATGGCGACTTTGTGAAGGTCAAGCGAGACGATGTTGACGACGCTTTGACGTTCGTCGGTCGCTTCCTGGCCGACAATCCTGCATGAACTTGAGCCCTGCGGATGGACCCTAACACGTTGGTGCGCCATGGCGTAATCGGACCGGATGCCGACCCAGAGATGGGCGACTGGATCGCGGGCCGGCGGCCTGATCCGGATGAAATACGCTATTCGCCGCGGCGATCCTGCGGAGTAACCCGGATGGCGTCGTGAGCGGCCGGCCACCGCGGCTTGGCTTGCCGGATCGAGCCCGAAGTGATTGACGTAATTCTTCCGCCGTCCATTTCAATCGTTGGGTCCGTTCTAACCACCGGGATCTGGCGCTCGGTGTCCATCGCAAGTTTGCCGATGAATCTGGTCAACTACTGCTGTGCAATCTCAACGAGCACTGCACGGATGTCGCTAATTGGCTTCTCGTGCTGTGCCTCTGCCGTCGGTATGGCTTGGCCGATTGGGTCATACGGCGGTGGATAGGGGCTCGTCGCCGGCTGCAAGGGCGCCCGCAGCAACGATGGGAATGGCCCAACGGGCTGCCACGCCTGCGGGCTGACTGACTGCTTCGGTTGTGAAATTGGTTTACCGGCAGCAGGTAGAATTGGGAACGAGCCGATACCGGTCGCCAGAGGATCGACCGCGGTCCAAATCTGAAAGAACAACGGGAAAATGCTCGCGAAAGGCATCTCACTTCGATCGAGCAGATCGCCCAGCGGCGCCACCGAGAACTGTAGCGTACCTTCAGGCGGCCGAAGACCGATCAGATGATAATAATCGGTGCGGTTCGTTCGACCGGGCGGCTCGACAAAGATTCGCAGTGCCAGCGGGTCGAGAGTAAATTGGTCCGTCCGGTATCGCAGTGTTCCGGAAATCGGCAGCCCCCGATCGATCGCCGCAGCTTGATTGACCTCGATCTGTTCCAGCCAGATCGTAGGAGCTGGCCTCGGCACCAGGCTATTTTTCTGAAGCCCTCTCGCACTCACCAAAGTGTTGGGGACGATTCCAAGTCGGGTTGTTTGCCGCGGCGAGAGTTCAAACGCGAAAAACTCATCGCCGAAGCAGCTGACTAGGAACGGCTTCCCGGACTTATTCAGATCTCGCCCGATCATGAATGAGCAGTTCACGCCGATCTGAATCGCGCCATCCAGACGCTCAAGAAAACTCCTCTGCACATCGGGCGGGCAACTGGAGCGGACCCAGGCGGCCGCAAGCTCACGTAAGATCATGGGATGGTCTCCCGACGACGGTCAATTTGGGCTCGGCGTCGACGGCGATGGTCCCGATTGACTTGGCGTCGTCGTGCAGCCGTATCTTTGTACCACGCGGAGGGTGGCCGATCCAACTTTCTTCGATTCGTTTTTGGCTTCACCTCGGCTGGCAGTTGCGAGGACAATGCTTGACGTCGCTTCTCCGGTAGCACAGGGTTCGGGAATAAGTTCACATCGGCCGCGCCTTGTCGGCCGGAAGGCAACGCCCCTCTGTGGCCCGCGGCTCGATTAAGTAAAATACCCTCACGCAGGCTACGAATAAACGTGAAGGTGCATCGCACGGAGTCGTACAGATGTCGTAATTCACGTGAATTTGGGCCTGAGACTGCGTTCTTCCTCGGAGAACTCGATGATGAATAGCACCGATCGGGGCGTTGCGGGGATAGGACTCACCCGTGGCGACCTTGCACAAAATACCGCTCAAGCCCTCTTGAAGGGCATTCCATTTGTAGGCGAGCCGCTAAGCCAATTCATCTTTGGCCCACTTCAAGACATCCGCTGGCACCGGTTGGAACAGACGCTCCGTGAACTGGGCGAAGCCTTGAAAGGACCGGCTCACATCGAAACGGAGGAGTTTGTCAACCTTCTGGAGAAGGTGGGTCCGCGGGTGGCCCGTGAAACAAGCGAGCAAAGGAGGCGGTGCTTCCGCGATCTTCTCGTGAACGCGGCTAGTATCGAGTCGGGCAGCGCGGCGTGGGCAGACGCCAACTTGGCCGCTGACATGATCGCAGGGATTGAGCCGCCCGGCCTGGCAATCATTGCAGCGCTCAATCGTTGCTCCGCTCAGCAAAACTATCTTTCCTCAGAGCCGTCGCCCCGAGTATTCGACGGTGGCCAAGAATTTACGAAGCCTACGGACACTTTCTTCGTGATCGATTACGGGTGGCCCGTGGTCGAAGAGTGGGTCTACCGAATCAAGGAGCAGCGGCTCATCTGGCTCACCTCCGGCGACGCTCGTGGGGGCTTTGGCGGCATAACCCTGACGCCTTTGGGCCGATTCTTAGTGGAATGGGGGATGCGGGCTACCGACCGCTAGCTGCTGCTCCGGTCCCATCGACCGAGGTTCTGAACCTCGTTTATACGATCTGCGTCGGTCCGACACCCCGAGCCGATAAACCTCTGGCGACTGTTCAAGCTAAAAGGAGCAAATCGATGGACTGGCCCAGCGGCTCGATCGAGCACACCGTCTTGCAGGCCCTCGCCGAACTCGGTTTCGCCAATCCCGTGTTCCGCAGCCAGAATCTCGCGGAAGAGTTGGATCGAAAAGCGGCGTAGTGCGGGCGACATGTTCACGGTAACCGTATACATTTAGGACACGATGGAAATGCCCTGTCTTGCCGTAATGCCAGGAAACGCCGGGGAGACATAAATGTCGATTTTCCGCATTCTAAGCACGGCATAGAACTTGGCGCGATGCCGCGCATTCTCTCAAAGATGTCCTGAACTTCGTCTTCCAATAGGCTAACTCGTTCTTCCAGGCCGCATGCTTCACCCGGCTTATATCCTGGCGCGATATTATCCAGTGCCTCAAAGATTTCCTGAACTTCGTCCTCTAAAATGCTAACTCGTTCTTCCAGGCTGAACGTCTTCCTCGGAGCCTCCGGGGCAGGTGTTGAAGCAACATACGGTACGCCACTCAGTTCTGCTAACGTACGGATGAGCCTCTCGGCTTTGGGATTCCCCTGTCCGGCACGGACTCGAACCGGCTTTTTTCCAACGAGTTTCTTTCTCTGCTTGGCCATGACACTTCTCCAGTTTGAAGGATTCGCCGGAACCGCATTGTAAATCAGCCGTCCAAACCGTCCAGTGGCGGGATCGGTAATCGCTTGGACTTCGACCACGAGCCGACAGAACGGCAAGGGCAGATCAGATTTTGCAACGATCGGGGAGAGTCGCTGCGGGTTTTCAATCTCGCCAACAAACAGATCCGGAAAGCGGCGTGACGCGGCGCCGTGGCTCATGTCGGAAACGGCTGGGGACGACGAAGAGGCGTTGATCCGGCTGTCTTGTCGGACTCTCTACTACCGTGGTCGGCGACCGTTTTTCTTGGGCCGATCACCGGTTAGCAATTGGGCGATTAGCCGCTGAACGTCCTGCTTTAGCCGCTCGAGGACATCGATTGCTTTTCGGCGGACATCCTGGCGCAAACGCTTGGGAACGGATTGAACCATCTTGCTCCGTTCCGACCACCGTCGAGCTTCTGCGACCAGGTGTGCGAAGGCCTCGGCATCGCTTGCGTGCCGTTTCAAAGGCCGGCCGCCGCTTCGCATCGGTTTTGGTCGGTGGCGACGGATTTCGGCGAACAATTGAATCGCATCCCATCCGTGTTCGGCAGCTTGCTTTTCGAGGCGTCGCCGTAGCCTCTTGCCTTTCACCGTTAGCAAATACGGAATGAGCCCCCAGTTCAACGGCTGACCATTCGGTCGTCGTAGTTTGCAAAGCCTCTCAAGATCCGTCTCAGTGTATTCACGAGCAAAAGACCGGGCCTTTCGCAGTGTGACTTCTGTCATCCCATAGAGACGAGCAAACCGCTCGATGGTCAACTGAGACGGCATTCGGCCGTCACCCGCACGGGCATCGGCATTGGCCTCTCGGCCAACGCTATGGTAGAGCTTCAGCCGCTCAATAATCTCTCCTTCGCTGCGTTTATTAGCAGGACTGCGCGGGGAAGGCGGAGCGATCGACGGAGCGGCTTTTGCCATGGATGCATACCAGCGGGCTGTTTGAACGCACACCAATAACTGTAGCCGATGGCAGCCATCAACGCCGGCAATTGACGAAACTAGCTTGCTGTCCGGTACGGTGGTGCGGGTCTGACCACTTGTACCGCCAACCAAGTCTGCTGCTCTGGGCCTAGCCTGTGCAGAATCACGAACTTGCCGGCCCGACGCTGTGCTGAATCAACATCCAGACGTACGGCACGACGTAGGCGCCGGAACGGGCCGACGTCCTGAGCATTCGCGGCTTCAGCGATGCCGTGTTCATGGTCGTCGCGGCGCAGGGCCAACGGCCGGCGATGAAGCCCAGCCGACGTGGCGCGGGACCAATTCGGTCTCATCGGGTTCACGGCTCAATGCACCAACAGAAACTCGCGACGCGCCTTGGCTCGCTGGTGAAGTGCGTCAACCCCGTGTGAAAGTTGAGGGGGCTGGTCGATCAAGTTAATTGCGCTGGCTGTCCATCAACAAGACGTTCGTGGATCTGCGGGGCGGCAAGCGAGTCACTCCGAACCATCCCGCGACAACCAAGGACCTGTTGAATTGACGACGGCGCAGAGTGCGAGAATAGACGTCGTAATCCAAGTGACGAGGCGCGACAAATAGCGAAATTCGTCGATTTGGACACTTGGTAAATGGAACTGAGCCGATCAACTCTGCCCGCGATTCGAGAACGCCATCAGTGCCGCGTCCCGCGCGCAACGGCGCACAAGACCAACCACCAAATACCACAATGATTGACCAGCAATGCCCGACAACGCCAGTCCCAAGTTGTTGGCAGAACCCCAAATGCGTCTGGGCAAGGAGATTCTGGCGAAGCGGAAAGAGCATTTTGAGTCCAGCGCGTCTGCCATTCCGCCACTCCGGCAAGAGTGTTACGCCACAACAGTTTGAAGACGATTGGTCGCGCTGTCAACGGGGTGATTTTCGGCTTGCGCAGCCGAGCGCATCGATTGGTGCGATTGCTTTTCTTACTTGCCGGGCATTGTCTGTAACATTTTCAGCCTTTCGCCGCTTTGCGGGATAGTCGGACGGATCTGCGAGCCGTCTGGAAGAGCCAAGCCATCGGGAAATCATTCATTCCAGGAGTGTAGAGTAATGCGCCGTCCATTCTATATTCTGTTTGCCGTCATCGTGTCGGCCGCTGTTGCACCGCTGTTGAATCCTGCTCCGACCTTGGCAGCGGAGGCGCACGCTGCGCGCACACGTAGACCGCGGGACCTGGCAACAGCCTACGAAGCCATCTACGCCGCTGCATACACAACCGGGTTCACGACCAAAGACCCGATCGTGCGCGGCCGACGCGCAAGGCGGCTAGCCGTCAACGCGATAGCCAACTCCATCGCCGGCGACGGTCAGGCGGCGCATCCCGGACATACACCCGCCGACGAGGCTGCCAGCAAAGCCGCGGCCGCGGCACTAACGGCTGGTCCTCCGGGTTTCCAGAACTGTCGAGTCATGTTCGCGTACCGGGATGCCTATTGGGCGGCTTACGATGCGCTGGGGGGAGACAAAACGGCAAGCCCCGATCAGGCCGCGACGATCGCAGCGTTTGCTGTGGCCCGCGAAGTCTCTCAACAGATAGCGGCCGACGAATCGGCCGGCAGCCATGCCGCTGAAGACCGCGACGCGGCTAAAGGTGACGACGACAAGTCAACGGCGCACGATCAACATCCGGCCGCCTACGACGCAGCGTACAAGGCTGTCTATCGAATCATGGGAACAGGCTCCAAGACGCCCGAATACGACCAATCCATGGCAGCTTACGAAGCCGCTAAAAGCCAATTCATCCAGGATCACGTTGCGTGGAACCAACGCCTTGTGGCCGAGTTGGCAATCAGGGCTCTGTTCGATGCGGCGCACGATTGGACAGCGAAGCAACCCCGTCACTGGGATTAGTTCGTCGGGCTAGCGAATCTCCGGGCATCCGTCCTATTTTTTGTTCCTACGCCGTTTTGCGCTCGGCGTGCGTGCGAATTCTTTCCATCCAATCTCCCCAGCCCTTCGTCATCCCGTCGCGAAGCTCGGGTGCGATCGCTCCCAATCCGCGATGCACGAATGCAAGATGCGTTCCGCTCGCCTGGGACGTGAAGCGGTATTGCAAATGGTTCAACGCCGGGAACGACATCATCATCGGGCCGCAGATTTCGAGCAACTTGGGCGGCTTGATTACTTGCACGTGCCCCCACAGATGTCCCGTGTCGTTCCCCAAATCGCGAAACCAACGCCCGCCCGGCCAGGCTTCCAGCTTGAAGGGCATCGGCGTGCCGTCCGGCATTCGATTGTCTGGGCCGACCTCGTCGAGCATCGCCGCAAAGGCGATTTCGAGCGGCGCGGCGATGTCGATTTCCTTTTTGATCTCCAGGGTTTCGATCGATGATTCGCGTTCTGTTGCAGTGGTCATGAGGATCCTTTCTTGTTGGAAGTTCGGTCGGACGAATTCAATAAAGCGTGAGCCCTCCGCTCGGCCTTCGCTTTGATGCGGTCGAGCTGGCGCTCCCAATGTTGTTCGAACGTTTTGACCCAATCGTAGACGGGCCGCAATTGCTCGAGGTTCAGTTCGTAAACGCGCTGCTGACCCTGCTTGCTGACCTTTACGAGGCCGGCCTCCCGCAGCACGCCGAGATGCTTCGACACCGACGGCTGCCGCAGCCCCACGGCCAACACGATCGCCCCCACGGCCAAGCTGCGGCGGCGGGCAAGCAAGTCGATGATCCGCCGTCGTCGCGGTTCGGCGATGGCGGTGAAAACGTCGGAAGCGGCGGATGCTCGGGACATGCCGGGATTATATTCCCATTACGGAATATGTCAAGAGGGAGGCGTAAGAATGGCGAAGTCCCGGTGCTTTGTGACGGGATTTTGGCCATGAAACCTGTCGTATACTTTGCCTGAATGAAGAATGCGCGGCGGCTCTTGCAGGTGTGTCAAATCCGTCGGCACTGTCGCCGCTTGACGCCTAAAACCGTTCCGGATCTCGTCGGCATTCCGAGCAAGTCCCAGATCGAAAAACCCCCTGGTCTCCGATCCTTATGGCAACCGATACGCTTGAGCACGCCGAATCGCTGTTGGCGGCATTGAACCTCGACGATGGATTTCGCCCTCAAGAGCCTCGTTCGGAGAAAGAGAGCGGACTTAGTCCGACGCTGATCGAAGACCTGGTGCTGAAATATCTTTCCGGAATCGGCTCGTCCAGCGGCCGGTCGATTGCCGACCATCTTTGCTTGCCTCTGGCCGTGCTCGAAGGCCGATATGCGGCGATGCGGACTCGCCAGGAGCTTTCGCCCGTTAGTTCGGGGATGCTCGGCGACTACGTATACCGGCTGACCGACCAGGGCCGCGATCGGGCCCATCGCGCGATTCGTGAATGCGCGTACGCGGGTCCGGCGCCAGTGCCGCTGGAAGACTATCGGAACTCCGTTCAGGCGCAAAACATCCGCAGCGAGAAGCCGCGCCGCAAGCAACTCGAATCGGCATTCTCCGATATCCTCGTTTCGCCCGGCCTGTTGGGCCAACTCGGGCCGGCGATCTGCGCCGGCAAGGGGATGTTCATCTACGGCCCTCCCGGAAACGGCAAAACGACTATCGCCCAGCGACTTACTCGTTGCTTCGGTCAAACCATTTTCGTCCCCCATGCGATCGTCGAAGATGGCCAGATCATCAAGCTCTTCGACGGTTCTTGCCACCAGCAGGTCCGTTCGGCGGCGGAGACCTTGCTGCGGGACACCGAATTCGACCGCCGCTGGGTCCGAATTCAACGGCCGACCGTCATGGTCGGCGGCGAGTTGACGATGGACAACTTGGAGCTGAAACACAACGCGAATTCCAACGTCAGCGAAGCGTCGTTGCAACTCAAGAGCAATTGCGGCTGCCTGCTGATCGACGACTTCGGGCGACAACGCGTGAACCCCGTCGAGCTATTGAATCGCTGGATCGTGCCGCTCGAAAACCGCGTCGACTACTTGACGCTTGCCAACGGCAAGAAGGTCGAAGTGCCGTTCGAGCAACTGATCATTTTCTCGACGAATTTGGAGCCACATAAGCTCGCCGACGACGCGTTTCTCCGCCGAATTCCGTTCAAAATCGAGATCGGCGCGCCGAGCAACGAGGAGTTTCACAGGCTGTTTCAACTCGTCGCGACTTCGCAGCGCGTCGAATGCCCGCCGGCGATGGTCGATTATCTCATTCGGAAGCATTATGTGGCTTGTTCGCGTCCTTTGCGACGCTGCCATGCTCGCGATTTGCTCGAGCAAATCCAGCATTATTGCGAATTCAACGAAACGACTCCGACGGTCAACGAGCAGCATCTCGACTACGCGGTCGGCAATTACTTCACCGCGCTTCAGAGCGAGATGGCGCAGCGGGAGGTGGCGGTGCCGACCATTGAGGTTGCTCCGGCGATCGAAGAAACTATTGATCCGTTGCGGACGGTGCCTCGAACTCGTTGATCAGCGATCCGACGAGCAGGCATCGCGAATCGTCGGCGACCGGTTCGTCGCTGGCAAATGTCGCCGAATTGATCGGCTCGATGAGCGAGAGAAATCCGCTGAACGTGAGATAGCCGATCGGGCGACGATCCGCCACGACGACTATGATCAGGCAGCCTTGCGTCGAAAAGGCTTCGTAAATCTCGGGAAACACCGCGTCGTGGGCGATGGTGACCGCTTCGGTGAGAGTCGGGCTCTCGCCGAAGGCAGTCTCCGGCGGCGCAGCGGCGTCGGTTGCTGAAGCTGATGCCGGCGCCGGCGAGGCAACGCCCACCAATCGACCGTCGCGATCGACGAACGGCCAAACCGGCGCCCGGCCGCGGCGCAAAGCGGCCAGCGTCGCTGGGTTCGTCGCATCGCGATCGAGGACCGCGGGAAACGGCTCCATGATGTCTTGAGCGACGACGTTGGCAAATGGGCTGCCGGCGGCAAGCTCGTTTCGCCAGCTCGCCAGCTCCTCCGCAAATTCATTCTGCTCGATCGCGCAGTGGCCGCCCGATTGTCTGGCGATCAACAGCGTCTCTTGCCCCTGCTCCAAAAGCTGTTCGGGGCGAACGCCGACTTTCCAAGGCACGATCGCCGTCGCGATCGACAATCGAGCGCGCGGTTCGCGGTCGGCTTGAGCGGCGCGAAATCCTTGAGCAATTTGCTCGGCGACCACGCGAGCCGTGGCCACCTTTCGACCGGGCAATAGGATGTGAAACGTTCCGGCGTCGGCGTAGGCTGCGATCGCCTCGCCGCTCACGCTTTGCAGGATCGACTTGGCCAGCGCGGTCAGCAAGCCCCGCGCGGCGGATTCTCCTTCCTCGCGGCAAGACCCCGTGAAGAAATCGATCGACGTGGTGAGCAACGTGCGGCCCAAAGTGGACGATTTATCTTCGATATTGACCTTATTCAACTTGCGCAACAGGCCGCGGATCGAATAGATTCCGGGGAATTGACTGTGAGTCGATTGCGCCCGCAAGCGGTTTTCGAACTCGAGCATTCGGGCGCCGGTTCGAATCCGGGCCAACAGTTCGCCGCGGCTGACGGGCACGCGCAAGGCGTCGTTGGCGCCCACGGCAAACCAGGCGGACAAATCGGTGAAGGCCGCCGGATCGTAGAGAAAAATCCGATAAACCGGATTATCCGAGCGGTGTGCCAGCGTGGTTGGCGTGGGAAGGGGTGTCGAACGGCCGTCGAAAACGACAAAGTCGGTGTCGCAAAATTGTCGCCACGCCGCGTTTTTTCCGACGTCGTTGCTGGTGACAACCGTGTAGCCGACGGCCGAGAGCATCCAAGACAAGGCGTGCAACACGCTCGTGTCGGGAGAAACAACGACGATTCTCAAGGGGCGGGGCGTGCCTGACATGATTTCGCCTCCTCTAATGTCCCGGTTAGGCCGTTTGGTCTGTCTACAACCCTAGCATGGTATGGTCCTGTCGGCCGGAAAACTGTCGCCGTGGTCCGCCGGAATTCCCGTAAAATGCTAGGTTTGACTGAGAACGCCACATTATCGTTCGTCAACGTCATCGGTATTGCCATGCCGCCGATCTCCTCTACGACCAATCCGCCGTCCGCTCCGCGCCTCGAATTCCTCCGCAGCGGAAGCACCGAGCTTCATCGCGTGACGATCGAGAATAGCCCGTTCCGAATCGGGCGTTGCGAAACCTCCGATCTCCAGATTGACTCGGTCCAGGTTTCGCGCGAGCACGCGGAGATCTACCGGCGCGGAACTATCTGGACGATTCGCGATTTAGGCAGCACGAACGGGACACACGTGAACGGCAAGCCGGTGCGCGAGTCGTTCTTGTCGGACGGCGACATCATCGCGGTCGCGGAGACCGAGTTGACGTTCGTGGCGTCGTCGGTTACGCCGTTCCACCGCATGGCGACGCAGCCGATTCAGTCGCGAGAATCGACGAAGCCTCCCGCACTGTTGCCGTCCGAAATCACCGCCATGCGCGCCTTGACCGAAGCCACGCTTTGGCAGACGATCTCGCTCGAATTGGCGACGGTCGTTGCGTTCAACAGCGGCGAAGTCGAAGCCTGCTTCGCCCGGTTCGCGGAGACGACGAGCTTTGCTCATCCGGAAGCGCATTTCAATGCCGTTCACGCCGCGGGCAGGCACTATCGAGAGCTTTCCCGACGCCGCGCGGTCGAGATGGCCCAAGCCCAGGCCGTGGCGAATCGCATTTTCGTAAGCGCCGACGGGTCCGATTTGCAATCGCCGGGAGAACTACTTTCCAGTTTGGACGAAATGCGAGATCGGATCCCGCATTCTTGCGAACTGGGAGTGACGATTTCGCTGCCGAGCATTCTCGAGCCCACCTCGCTCGATGAATTTTGCCGCGGCGCTCGCAAAGCGAAGTTCTTGCTCGGGTTCGTCGATTTTCAAGGCAGTAGCGGTCAGGTGCTGGAATTCGAATCGCGCGAGCCGGATTATTTGGTCTTGTCGGACACGATGCTCAAGGGCGCAACGCAGAGCAGCCAACCGCTTCGCCGGCTGGAATTGGTGCTGGCAGCTTGCCAGCAGATTTGTACGAAGCCGGTGCTACCGAATTGCGAGTGCCCGTCGAACAATTTCCCAGTGCCGTCAAATGGGCTACGAGCACGCCGTGAAATCGACTCTGCCGGACGAGAGAGCTGAACGCCACAACCGATCGCACGTGGCCAACTTCCGAGAAGTTTGCAACCGCTAGAGTCGGATCGGGATCGTCATGTCATCAAGCGTTCAACTTCGTGAAGAAATCTTTCCGGGCTATTCCCTGGCGGAACGAATAGGCTCCGGAGGTTATGCCGAAGTTTGGCGGGCGCGGGCTCCCGGCGGCATCGACAAGGCCGTCAAGATCGTTTACGGCTACTACGACGATCAACTCGCTGCGCAAGAAATGAAGGCGATGGAGCGGATCAAGGGAGTTCGCCATCCCTTCGTTTTGTCGCTCGAAAGATTCGAAGTGGTCGATGGCCGGCTCGCCATTCTGACCGAACTCGCGGACATGAGCCTCGAGCAGCGCGCTCCAGCAGTGTCGCGTGCAAGGATTGCCCGGGATTCCCCGCGACGAGCTGCTGCGCTACATGACCGACGCGGCCGAAGCTTTGGACTATCTTGCCCAGCGGCATGGCTTGCAACATCTCGACATCAAGCCCGCGAACCTGTTGGTCATGGGCGACCACGTCAAGGTTGCCGATTTTGGGTTGGTGAAGGAGTTGGCGTCGCGCACGCACAATTCGATGGTCGCGGGCATGACGCCGACCTACTCGTCGCCGGAGATGTTCGACGACGCTCCGTCGCCGCATAGCGATCAATATAGCCTGGCGATCGTCTATCAGGAATTGCTGACGGGCGTGTTGCCGTTTCCCGGTCGAACGGCCGCACAGCTTTCCAATCAACATCTGCGATCGCAGCCGCAATTGGCGGCGATGCCGGAGAGCGATCGGCCGGCGGTGGCTCGAGCCTTGGCCAAGAATCCGGCCGAGCGGTTTCCGATGTGTCGCGACTTCGTGAAGGCGTTGATCGATGCGGCCGATCCAGCGACGAATCGAGCGGCGGCGGGCGACAAATCGATCGAACCGATCGGGATTCAAGGTCACGGCAATTCGGGCGGCGCCGATTTCGACATTGCCGCGAACCGCGCATGCCGAACTACCGCCGAATCGGCTGCCGAATCAGCCGGCGAGTCCGCCACAGATTTCCGCGGAACATGCCGCCAATGCGACGCAGCCGACGGAAGTGCAAGACGCGCGGATTGGGCGACACGAAAGCGGAGCCAAAGCTTGCCGCTCGCCTGCGGCTGAATGAAGACATCGTCGACGTTGCGGCTCCCGACGTCGCTTCGGCAGTCGATGCAACACCGACGCTCTATATCGCCGTCGGCGGTGTCGGCATTCGAATTCTTTGCCGCCTTCGCGACTTATTGGCTCGTCGCGCAAGCGATTCGCAACCGGTAGCGGCGGTGGAAATGCTGGCGATTGACACCGATCCGGCGGAAATCAAGGACGCTTGCTCTTCGACTTGGAGCAACCCGCTGAAATCCTCCGAAACACTTTTTCTGCCGCTGAGATTGCCCCAAGATTATCGCAACGAGGGGCAGCGCAATCTGGATTGGTTGAGCCATCGCTGGCTTTACAATATCCCGCGTTCGCTGGAAACTCGCGGCTATCGCCCGCTTGGCCGACTTGCCTTGGTCGATCATCTCGACAAGGCATTGTCGCTCATCGATCGAAAACTGGAGCAGTTGGCGACAAATTACGCCGACGACGGAAATCGGCAAGAGCCAAAAGAATTGCACGTCGTGTTGCTGGCGGGCATGGGGGGCGGAACCGGCGGCGGCATGACCATCGACCTGGCAAACGCCGCGCGGTCGCGCGTTCAGGCATTCGGACGCCAAGCCCAAGTTCAAGGAGTATTTGTTTGCACTTGCATGGAAAGCGTCAGAACTTCGCCGTTGTCGGCGGCAAACACTTACGCATTGCTCACCGAGTTGCAATTCGCTTCGGAGTTTGGCAATCAAGCGTCGTCGGACGAGTCGCACGGTCCGACGCCGTTGGAATCCCCAAATCGGCCATTTGATCTCGTCTACTGCCTCCCCATTAAACACCATGCGGATGCGTCGGTCGACGACGGGTTTTCGTCGATCGCGAAGCAATTGTCTCTGGCATCAACCGAAGGTATTCGTCAAATGCTGGAGCGTTGTCGCCGGACGCCAACTCCCAGGGAACTGGCGCGAAATGAACCGCTCCTGTTGCGAACGCTCGGCACCGCTTCGCTGGCTGGATTCAACCGGAATCGACTCGATCGGTTGGCCACGCATCTTGCCCGAACGATGACGCATCTTTGGCTCGAAAACGCTTGCACCAGCGAATGGCGGCGGCTCGATCGAGCTAGTGATGGTGAAAGTTCTGCAAAGATTTCGCCTCCGCGGAATGAATCGGCGGAAAATGCGACCGTCGCGCCGGGAACGTCCAGCATCCCTACCGCGCAATGGCGCAACCGTTTCGGCGAGCATGCCTCGACGCGATTTGCCTACGAAGTCGTGTCGCGTATGTGCCGCCAATCCTCACTCCGCGGAGCCTACCGCACGGCGCTATTATCGTCGAAAAACCCGGTGCGTTTCATGGAATTTGCATCGCAGGCTCTTGTCTTGATCGGCAAGCAGGCGACTGAATCGCCCGGCCTCGACGATCCGCTCTCGGAAGAAGAGGAAATCCAGAATTAAGAAGCTCGCGACGATCGGCAATCGCGTGTTGACGAAGTTAATTGATGAAATCGAAAACTTGTCGGCCGACTCGCCGTTCGACGCCGCGGCGACGTCTCGCATTGTCACGGCGGAATGCATCGCGGTCGTCGATGAAGCGCTTGGCCAACGCGCGATTGGCGAGGTCGTTGTATCCAACTCGGCGGACGATGCCGGCGTGCAACTAACACTCGACCAGGCAAACGTCGATTTGCTGCAATGCGGATACGATCGACGCACGTTGATTTTCGCGCCCTCGAGCCAAAGGCCGAGCGAAGCAATCGACGCGTTGACTCGAGCCCGGCCGACTGCCGCGAGGATTTCGGCCGACGTCGACGAATCCATTGTCGTCTGCGAAGGTTCGGGGATTAGTCCGACTTCTTTTGCATCGGGGCTCGAATGGGTGTTTCCCGGCATCGCCGCGGCCGCGAGCCGTCTCTTCACGCGGATCGACACCGACTGGTCCGCGCGATCCTTGAAGTGGGCCCCGACGCCTCGAACGCCTGATAAGGTCAAGCTTGAAGAAAGGAGCTACGCGAAATGACGATCGACGAATTGAAGTTGGAGGTTGCGTCGTACCGTAGGGCCCTAACCGAGAAGGGCAAATCGGGTCACATGGTGAAATACACTTCCGCCGGGCCCGTCGGAATGCCTCTGATCGATAAACTTGTGGAAGTGATGGAAGCCCAGCAGCAACAAATCGACGATCTCAAGGCTACCATCAAATGCACCGGCGAGACGGCATTCACGCCCCAATCGACTGCGATCGGCGATGCGGTGCGGTGACCTTCGACCATGCCGCCGTGCCCGCGGCTAATTGCAATTCCAGATATCGTCGGCCAACAGCGAATCGTCGCGCGGCGCGAAATCGTCGTCGCCAGCAAAGATCGAATCAATTGCTTCGCGAGTCATGGTCGGATGCACGTCGCCGGATCCAAAGCCGACTCGCGGGCTATCGATCGAATCGAGGCCGTTTTCAGTCAGCGCCATTGACGACGAGCTTGAATTCTTGGGCGAATCGGCAATGGTCTGCCGGTTCGACGCTTCGATCGACGGGCTCGAAGCGCGATCGCTCGGCGCATTCGCCGCCGCGATGATTGGTGCTGAAGCTTTCATTGTTTGAATGGCTGCTGTTTGAACAGTTGTCGCGGAAACGCTCGATGCGGGAACAATCGCTGCATTCGACGGCGTGGTCGGGACCGTGCTAACGGATGAAGCAACCGTCGGCGCGGGATCGATGGCGTTGACGGTGTTGGTGACCAATGTCGGCGTTGCTTCGATCGGAGTGGAGTCGAGTCTGGTCGTCACCGAGTTCTCCGCCAGCGATCGAGCAGCGAACCGCTGGGCTCGAATCGCAGCCAAACGAGCCAACGCGGCTTGCCCAAGGGCAGAATCGGCGGCGGAAGATGCGGCGGTTGAATCCATTATCGCCCCGGCGCTGGGGGCAATCGTAAGCGTCGCGCCGGCGCCGATGACAAGAGAATTCTGAACGATGGAATTGGCTGTGAGATCGCTCCCAGCATCGAGCACAAGATTTCCCGTGCCGTCGATGTTGCCCACCGCTTGATTCGTTCCAGAGACGAAAATACCCGCGGCGGCGCTGCTGTCGTTTGTGATATCCGTGCCGTTCGATCCGCCGGACAGCGCGGAGATGTTTCCGGACAGTTCCAGCGTTGCGCCGCCATTGACGGTCGCGCCGACGCCGTCGCCCAGCGTCGGAGTTGCCGAGTTGTCGATCTGCAGCGTGCCGTCGTCGACCTGCAGGTTACCTGTGAAATCGTTCGCGCCGCTGATGGTCAGCGTGCCGCCGCCGGTCGTATCGAGCGCCGCGAAATTGTCTTGCGAGCCGTCGGCCGGTGAAACGATCGTCACATTCTGGCTCGAATCCAGTTGCGCGATCATCGGCGCGTACAATGCCGGCAAGGCGGATGCAAGTTCGATCGTTTGATCGCCCACGGGCAATGCGAAGATGATTGTGTTGCTGGAACCGGCCAGATCGTTGGCGAACTCGATCGCCGCGCGGAGAGAGCCTGGGCCACTGTCGCTCGAGTTGACGACGGTATAGGGCGAGGAGGTGACGCTGCCGTGTAAATCCGGATCCAAGGCGATCCCTGGGAAGCCGCCGTCACCATCTTGGCCAGCAAGGGCCGAAGCACCGCTCGCACCTGGCAGTCCGTCTTGCCCCAGCGACCCGTTCGTTCCCCAAAGATTTTCGGAATCGATTTGTCCTCCCAGCGGAATCTCCGGATTGAAGGCCCCGGCCTCGCCCGCGTCGCCTGGCTCGCCGGCCTCGCCGCCGTTGCCGGGCAAATCGGCGACACCGCCGTAAACGGCGCCGGTGCCGGTGTACGATGTCGCTCCATCGACGGCCATCGTGCCGTTTCCGACAAACAGATTCCCGCCTTCTGCAAATCCAGCGGTCGCCGATGGCCCACCGTTTCCGCCGTTGCCCGCGGCACCGCCGTTGCCGCCGTCGCCACCGTTGCCGCTATCTCCTGCGTTGCCGTTGGTGTTCGGTCCGTCGTAAGTCGTGTCAACGCCTCCGCCGCCACCGCCGAGTGGGCCGCCGCTGCCGCCAACGCCTCCCTCGCCCCCTTCGCCTCCCGCAGCGCCCTCACCGCCTTTGCCGCCGTCGCCCCCTTTGCCGGTCCAGCCGCCGAGTGCTTGATTGTTTGCGAACGTGTCGCCATGGCTATCGACCGCGCCGCCGACGACTGCCAGACCGCCGCCGAAAGCCGCCGCCGCCATCACCGGCCGCTCCGCCATCGCCGCCCGTGCCGCCATCCCCGCCGTCTCCACCAGTGCCGCCGTCGGCGCCGTCATTGCCATCTCCACCGGAGCCGGGCTCATTGGGATCGAAGCCGGATCCGCCGCCGCCACCACCGCCGCCGCCAAAGCCACCGAGACCGCCCTCTCCGCCCTGGCCACCCTCTCCGCCCTTGCCTCCGTCGCCGCCATCTCCGCCGACGCCGGCAAGCGCTTCATTATTGGAAAACGAATTGAGGCTCAAAGTGAGGCTGCCACTTACCAACGACCCGCCGCCGCCGGCTGCGCTACCGCCGACACCGCCCGTGCCTCCTTGACCGCCGTCGCCGCCGTTGCCGCCGATTCCGCCATCCGCTCCATCGGTGCCGGCCGCGCCATTGCCGCCATCGCCACCATCGCCGAGGTCTGTTAATCCAGTGCCGCCCGGCCCGCCGGGCCCGCCCGATCCGCCCGTGCCACCATTTCCACCTAGTCCGCCGTTCGCGTTGGTGTCGTCCCCGCCATCGCCTCCATCGCCCCCTTTTCCGCCAGTTCCACCGACCGCCTGATTGAAATTGACGTTGCTGGATATGGAGGAGGCGGTTCCAGAAGCGATGAAGAATCCACCGCCGCCACCGTCGCCGCCCTTGCCTCCGTCGCCGCCATCGGCTCCGTTGCCGGCCGCCCCCGCATTTCCGCCCGGTGAAGGGCTCAATGTGCTGCCACCGTCGCCACCTGGGCCGGCCTTATCACCGAGATCACCGCCGCCGATTCCTCCTTCGCCCCCGGAGCCACCCTCGCCGCCATTGCCGCCGGTGCCGCCGAAACCACCCGTCAAAGTCGGGCCGCCAACTTCGGAATTGCCGTCCGCCGGCGATCCACCGTCGCCGCCGTCTCCGCCCGTGGCCACATTATTAGTGACGGAGCTATTCAGAATGGCGAGCGTGCCGCTTTCGACATAGATGCCGCCGCCGAATCCGCTCCCGCCATCGCCTCCCGTGCCCCCTTTGCCGACCTCGGTGACGCTATCGCCGCCATCGGTTCCGGGCGTCGACATATCCGTCGGCGGATTCCCGTCTCCACCTGGCCCGCCATCCGGATTGCCAGGCGCTCCCGGATCGCCGGTTTCGCCATTGCCGCCGCGTGTCCCCTGGGTTCCTAGCGTCGGATCGGGGCCGACGATGATGCCATCGCCGCCGTCGCCGCCTTTTCCGCCGGTCGCCTTGTTGGCGTCGATGACGGTGCCGTCCGTCAGCGTGAGACTTCCGCCCGCCAGATAAACTCCGCCGCCCGCCGCGAGAGTGCCGTCGTCCCCTTGTCCGCCGTCGATGTCCATCTCGGTTCCCAGCGCGCCGGCGACGCCGTCCGGACCGACGGCCTGATTGGAAAACACGCCCGTGTTGTCAAGCGTCACATTGGCGCCGACGATGAGAATCCCCCCGCCGATCGCGCGATCGCCGCCGAGCAGACCGCTGTCTACCGCCATGCCGCCGAATATCTGAATGCCTTGCAACTCGACCGTCATCCCCGCGCCGACGCTGCCGACAATTTCCATGATCCTGTCGTGCCAGTCGGAAACACTCGGCTCGATGACCGTGTTGCTCGGTCCCGCGCCGGCGATGATCAGCGTCTTTTGCGCTAGCCCGCTCGTGTTTTGCACAAGCAAGTTGCCCGAGCTGTAATCCGAGATCGTGTAATCGCCGGCCGAGAGTTGCAGCGTATTGCTGGCGTCGGAATTGCTATCGGCCGCAATGATCGCGGCACGAAGATTTTCGTCGCCGGGAGCGATGGGAATCACGGCCAGCAGCCGGCGGGATTCCAATTTCTCCAGATGCGGCGACATCAACTGCCGTGCTTCATGCCGCTGTCGTTGCCTTCCATTATGACGCGCGCGCATGCCGAACTCTCCCGTATGAGAATTTGGGAAGAATCGTGCCAATTTTCCGATTCTAATGGCGGCAATCAGCGCGTCAAGCAAGACATGGGCTAAATCAAGAAGCTCGTCGCAAGTCTCAGCGGATGTTCGAATCGAATGGCTGGGATAGTTGGTCGCGGCATGGTACCTGGACAAACGTGGTCGATCGCTGGATCGGTCAACCGGAAATCTGGGAAGACTCAATACTCACGAGATGATCGACAATGTCGGCCGCGATGTTAAGATAGCGATCATCCCGGTTCTGATTCGGTTTCGGGCCGAACCGGCTTGGAAAACGTCGGAAAATACGATCGCGCACCAAGGAGGAGAATCTCATGCGAAAGTTTGTCGCTGCCGCGGCATTGTGCATCATCGTGTCATGCGGTTTGGCCGTTCATGGCCAGGACGATCCATCCAAGGATAAGAACCAGCCTGAAAGCTTTTGGATGAAGAAAAAGCTCGATTATTCGCAGCAGATACTCGCCGGGTTAACCAAGGGAGATTTCGACCTACTGCTGCAGAATGCGCGATCGATGCGGGCCCTCAGCAAAATCGAAGGGCGCTTTCGGCGAACCGACCCGGCCGATTATCGGCGGCAACTTGCCGTCTTCGATTCGGCCACCGACGACTTGATCCATGCCGCCGAAGACAAAAAGCTCCGCGGCGCCACAAAGGCCTACACGCAGTTGGTGGAAAGCTGTGTGAATTGTCATGCGTTTCTTCGAAAATCAGACTAATGAAAGCCATGCTGCTGGATCAGCCGCGGCAGCCCTTGCGGCTCGCGGAAGTTGTCGAACCGACTCTGGCGCCGGGGCAAGTGCGGTTGCGAGTCCGGGCGTGCGGCGTCTGCCGCACCGACCTTCACGTCGTGGATGGCGAGTTGACGCATCCGAAGTTGCCGTTGATTCCGGGGCATGAAATCGTCGGGATCGTGGAGGCCGTCGGCGAAGGTGTTTCCAGCGCGCTCGTCGGCTCTCGCGTCGGAGTGCCGTGGCTTGGTTCGACCTGCGGTCAATGCCGATACTGCCAGGCCGGGCAGGAGAACCTTTGCGATCGAGCACTGTTCACGGGCTATCAGTTGGACGGAGGTTACGCGGAATCCGTTGTCGCAGACCATCAGTTTTGCTTCGCGATTCCGCAGCGATATTCCGACGTCGAGGCAGCGCCGCTGTTGTGCGCGGGCTTGATTGGCTATCGTTCGCTCAAACTGGCCGGCGAGGGGCGGAAGATTGGGTTGTACGGTTTTGGGGCCGCGGCGCATATCATTGCGCAGGTTGCGGTGCTGCAAGGTCGGGAGGTGTTTGCGTTCGTGCGCCCAGGAGACGCCGAGGGTCAGGCGTTTGCTCGGCAGCTTGGCGCGGCGTGGGCCGGTGATTCCGACCAAATGCCGCCGACCGAATTGGATGCGGCGATCATTTTTGCCCCGGTCGGACCGTTGGTGCCACGGGCTCTCCGAGCGGTGCGCAAAAGGAGGCGTCGTCGTTTGTGCCGGAATCCACATGAGCGACATTCCCTCGTTTCCCTACGATATTCTGTGGGGCGAGCGAGTCGTTCGTTCGGTGGCAAATCTGACGCGGCAAGACGGCATCGAGTTCATGAAACTGGCGGGCACGATGCCTCTGCGAATCGAGACGGAGCCATTTCCGCTCCAGCGTGCCAACGATGCCCTCGCCGCATTGCGCGGCGGAAGAATTCACGGAGCAGCGGTGTTGCTCGTGGAGTCATCATCATGACCGCAATAACTCGCCAGGGAACAGCGAGCAGCATCCCATGATCGGCCAACTATCGGATCGTGAAGGGATGGTCCGGTGCCAGGCGTCTTGCATCGTCCGGCGTGACCGGATGGATCGCGTGGCTGTGATCGACCCAAATGAATTCATCGAATTGCCGTGTAAGTTGAGCGTGAAAGTAGTGGCTTGCCAACTCCGTGTCCGGTCGATAGACGACGCCGATTGCCCGCTCAAGCCGCGACGCCGCCATTTCCTCTCGGACGTCGGCCTTGTGAGGTTCTCGCAAGGGAAGGGTAAATGCATTTACTCCCGACTCGTGGAATAGGTTTTCATAGCTGCCGGAGTAGCCAGGGCGAACCCGCATGAATTCCACGGGCTCGTCCCAATTGGCCGCCGCGGCAACCGTCCCGTGATCAGTTCCCTGACCGATCAAATATGCGGCTGGCCCAAATCGATCGCGGCAGAGGTGGCCTACATTGGTCTGACCCCCGGCTCCCATTTCGGTCGCGGCGGCATCTCCGAGGTGCGAATTGTGTTCCCAAACGACCGCCTTTGAACCGGCTCCGTGGTATCCAAGGAGCAATTCGAGTGTATCGAACATATGCTGATCGCGGAGATTCCACGACTCGTTCCCGCCGTAATACATGGCTCGATAGTAATGCTCCGCATCGGCCACCAACCGCGCATTCTGAACCGCGTCGAAATAGCGTGCCCCGTCGAACTCGGTGTATTGGAGCCGTCGCCGGAGCAGATCCCTCAGCGTCGCGACAACTTCGGCTTCGCAAGCTCGAATTCTTCCCCCGACCGCCAGCCGGCCGTAGACCGCCGGATCCCTCTCCCACGGCGTCAAACATCCGTAGCGGAAGCGTGCAATCCGAGCGGCCTCGGGATCGACACCGTCCAAGTAATCAAGGACGGCGCGGATCGAGGTGTACATGCTGTACAGATCAAGCCCGAAAAAGCCGACCCTCTGCCGAGGATCCTCGATCGTGCGATTGTGTTCCCGCAGCCATTCGACGAAGTCCAAAACCTCACGATTACGCCACATCCAAGTCGGAAATCGTGAAAACGCCTCCCATCCCTGTCCGTCCGCCGGCTGAAATCCTCGAACAAACTGGTCGATGCGCGGCATCCGGCCAATCCGCTTCGACCGCTACGAATCGGAAGCCGCGATGCAGGATCAGATGCTTCGTGATTTCGGCTCGAATCCGATAGAATTCGGAGGTTCCATGGGTTGCCTCTCCAACCAGCGCCAATCGGCAATCTCCGGCGCGTTCCGCCAGCGGCCCCCAATCGGCGCCGCGAATCTCGCCGAACGGTTCGGAGGTCTCGCGAATCAACCGCGCGACGAGCGCCGGCCGCGAGGATAGCCTGGGCGTCAACAAGGCAGCGGCGCCGGCATCGCCATCCTTCCAGCCTCGATCTCCGACCAGCGGCACGAACCGCACGTCGCAAAGTTCCTCGCGACGATAAGTGGACTGGCCCGTGCGCGTAATACGGATGAGCTTTTGCAGGTTTCGTTCCTCGCCCAATGGAATCACCAGCCGTCCACCGATGGCCAATTGTTCCAGCAAAGGTTGCGGCGCCTCGGGCCCGCCAGCGGCCACAACGATCGCGTCGTAGGGCGCACGGTCCGACCATCCCAGAGTGCCGTCGCCGTGCAAGACGCGCACGTTCTTGATGCCTTCGCTTTCCAGGCGTCTCGCGGCTTGCGTGGCCAGTTCGGCATGGCGTTCAATCGTGTAGACTTCTTGCGCGACGTTTGCCAAGATGGCCGCCGCATAGCCGGAGCCCGTGCCGACTTCAAGAACGCGGTCATGAGGATTCAACTCAAGCGCCTGGGTCATCAAAGCAACAATGTACGGCTGCGAAATGGTTTGCCCCATCTCGATCGGCAAAGCCGTGTCGTGATAGGCAAACTCAGCCATCTCCGGCGGAAGAAACGCTTCGCGGCGAACCGACGCGAAGGCCGTAAGCACCGCGGGATCGGAGATATTCCGCCGCTTCAGTTGGTTTTCGACTAATTGGCGACGTTCTTCAGCGAGGCTGGGCATGGCTTTCGACTCTCGTGATATGCATTTACTCGATATTGGTTCGGCGCATTTGGCGAGCCAACACGGTCCGGCGTAAATCGTTCAAGTCGCGGTCGAGATGGATTCGCATGGTTCCAATTGCCTCAAAGGAAAGTGCCGTCAGCCTTTTAAGGTTGGGCTATTGGCGGCGTGTCCGCCGATTTGAGCAATGCGGTCGGCATCCAACTGCGATCCGTCGTCGGCATCGAGAGTCCGTAACAATCGGTCCCACGCAACAGCGGTCGCGTGATGCTTTCGCTTGATTTGTTCATGCGCGAGCTTCAACTCGGCATGCTTCGTCGCCTCGCGGACGTGCTGCGCATCGGTCGAGGCGATACCGCGACCGGGGCAACCCTGCTCCTGGTGCTTCAGCACGTGCTCATGCGCGTCGGGAACTTGCTCGTTGAGCCGAATCGCTCCCGCATGTTGTCGAAGCATTTCCTCATGCGCATGCAGGGCCTTTGTCAACCGGCCGACGATCTTGCGCGCCGTTTCAAGCTCAAGCTGCCAAGCTCGAATGTCGTCTCTCCACATATCGCAGTCGCTGGACCACTCGACGTGATCGTGATGCATTGTTTGGTTGATTGCAGTAGTCATTGGTGCAACCCTTTCCTGTAAATGTTGACTTGCCGCTCGCCGGCTTCGCGTTTCTGACGAAACGCTTGGAAGGCAGGCGATACATTCGGCCGCGAGATTCGAATCAATCGAAGGCGCGACCACGCTTCTAACACATAAAAGCAATCGCAGTGCCGAATTGCCCGGCAATTCGTTTTCCACTCTGGATCGTCGCGGCAGTCGGTGCGTCAAGCAGCGTTTCCAGGGAGACGACGAACGTGGATGCAGCCGTGTTTTGCGAGCGAACTCGTTGCCGCCGAGCAAATCGAAAAAGAAACGGAGTGGGCCCAACGTCATTGAAAAGTGTTCCTCCGGACATGCCAACACCGGAGGATTGTCGCCGTTCGCCTTTTCATCCGCGAGCAACTGTGTGCAGTTTCGCACAGATCGATATCCAAGCCGCACAGGCTCCGGTGCGTGCGATATCGTGTCCGCATGGCCGAAACCGCACACCCTCGACCCGCCGAATTGTTGCTCGACTTTGAGCACTTGCGGATTCCGGCATGCAAAACTCGATCGTTTCTCGGCCTTGACCGCGAGAAACGCGAATTACTTGCTTCCGGCAAACCACTGGCACTCGACTTGCGTCAGTGCGTTCGGAGCACGCCAAAAGAATCTGGTGGACCAAATACACGTGCTTGAGGGTCCGTGATGAAAGGATCCGTCTATGAACTGTGCTGCGATCTTCGAATACCTTCTGCTGCAACAGAATGTTGCTGTCAATCCAATCAGTCACGAGGCCCGATGCCCACCGATCGAACCGAACCATTATGCGGTGATTGGACTAAATCCCGCGGGCGAAGAAATATACGGTTGGGATTTTAAGATGCTTGCCGTGGCGACGGCCTTTGCGGACAGCGTTCGACAGAAACATTTGAGCCTTGAGATTTGGGCGCAGGATAGATTCGGGAGAGCGTTGGGCCGGCGCGTTGCCGGCATTGACCAAGGCCAATGGACCGAGGCATCCGACACGAAGGCGAATTCGGCCGCTCACGAGTCAAACACGGAAACCACAGCTCGCGACCAAGTGCGAATGACACGGCCCCTGACGCATCCGGTCGAACGCCGTCTGCTGCAAGGAGATGCCGCGAGAGAGATCCTCGGAGTGGCGAAGGATATGAAATGCGACCTGATCGTGTTGGGCACACACGGGCGCACCGGACTGGGCCGGCTTTTGATGGGCAGCGTGGCCGAGCAAGTCGTGCGCCACGCTTCGTGCCCCGTATTGACGGTCAAGATGCCTTTGCTCCGGCCGCCGTCGTCCGAGGAATCCAGCGCCAGGGCCAATGAGAAAGTGGCGGCGACACCAAATTAACGACAGAGCTCGCTTCGACGGGCGACTTTTGAGGGATCGAGGTTTTATCGACAATCAATCGGCCAACAGAAGTTTTGACGTCAGTTTCAGTTTTATTTAACTCAGTCAACGTGAGGGAGAAAGAGCCGATGAAGACCGATTCCCAAGTGCAACATGATGTGCTCGCCGAACTCGAATGGGAGCCGAGCATCGACGCCGCGAAGATCGGCGTTACGGCAAAGGATGGCGTCGTCGCCCTGACCGGAACCGTCCCTCATTACGCCGGCAAGATGGCGGCCGAGCGGGTGACGAAACGAGTTTATGGAGTCAAGGCGGTGGCCAATGATATCGAAGTCCTGCTTCCCGGCAGCAGCGAACGAGGCGACGCGGACATCGCGGCAGCGGCACTGAACGTTCTCAAGTGGGATACCTCAATTCCGCCGGACTGCGTCAAAGTGATCGTTCGGAACGGCTGGGTCACCTTGGAGGGCCAGCTTGATTGGGCCTATCGGAAAGAGACCGCGGAACGCGTCGTGCGCAATTTGATTGGCATCCGAGGGGTGACCAGCCTTCTCACGGTCAAGTCTCGGGTGAAGTCGGGCGATGTCAAGAACAAGATCGAAGCCGCATTCAAACGCAACGCCGAGCTCGATGCCCGCCGGGTGGGCGTTGAATCGGTCGATGGCAAAGTGATTTTGAGAGGCAACGTTCATTCGTGGTCGGAGCGGGACGAAGCCGAACAGGCTGCCAGGGCCGCGCCGGGAGTCTCCGAGGTCGATAACCGCCTGACCGTGACGCCATAAGGGAACGGTGGCAAGGGAGGACAGGTGAAACAGTGGCCGAGAGCCCCGGCGTCCGCGCCGGGCTCTTTTAAAAATCTGGAATGGACAACCGGAAGGCCATGCGGGTAGTTGGACAGTATTGCTGCCGGAATCGGCCCTAGTTCTTCTCAAGATCGTGCTTCTCAATAAGCCGATAGAGCGCTCGGCGATTGATCCCCAGAGATTTCGCGGCACTGACCTTGTTACCGTTTGCCCGCACAAGTGCTTCCTGCGTGGCGCGACGTTCCAATCCATCCAAGCTGAGCGGGCCGACCTTGGAAGGAATGACGGGCAGAACCTGCAGCGTATTCGGCAAACCGTCGGCCATCAATGATTTCCATTTCTTGGGGCTAGCGCCGGTTCAGTCGGTCGAACCGCCATTGCGGATGCGGCCGACGTTTGCGTCGTTCTTGACGGGTAATAGAATGCGCACCGCGGTTCCCTTGCCCACTTCACTGGCAATCTGAATTTCGCCCTGTCCTTCCTGAACAACTCGTCGACAGATCGCCAAGCCCAACCCCGTTCCCTTTCCTTCTTCCTTGGTGGTGAAGAAAGGCTCCATGATTTTTCCAAGATGTTCCGGCGCGATGCCGACGCCGGTGTCCACGAACTCGATCAACACGACCGGGCGGCCATCTTTCAGCGTAGCCGACGAGGTGCGTAACGTCAGGGTTCCTCCTTGCGGCATGGCGTCGCCGGCGTTCGTGAGGAGATTCAAGAACACCTGCCGAAGCTTCTGGCGGTCGGCGTAAATGACGGGCGTGTCCGGGGCGAAGTCTCGCACGACGGTGATTTGTCGCTTGCGAAGATGATGGTCAACGAGATCCACGGCCTTGGCCAGTTCCGCACGCGTGTTGACCGTCGAAATCTGATCCGCTCCCCGTCGCGAAAACTGCAGCAAGTTGGCCACCAGATCGGCCATCCGTTTGGTTTCTTGTGCGACGATTTCCAGAGCCTTGCGCCTCGAGTCATCCGCCGGCGTGCGCGCTAGAATAGATTCAAGGCGGAGGGTGACCGTGCCCAGAGGGTTGTTTAATTCGTGCGCAATACTGGCCGCCAACTCTCCCACGCTGGCCAATTTAGCGGAATGCCAAAGCTGCTGGGTCATCGCTCGCACTTCTTCGTTCATTCGCTTCTGAGCTGAGATGTCGCGAGCGATGGCAGAAGCGCCGACAATCTGACCGGAAGCGTCCTTGATGGGCGAAACAGTGAGCGATACGTCGATCCGCCGGCCGTCCTTCCTGACACGCACCGTTTCATAATGATCGACACCCTCGCCGCGTTTGATTCTTCGCAAGATGCTCGGTAGCTCATCAGCGTTTTCCGGCGGTACGAGCAGGGAGATCGGGCGGCCCTTGATCTCCGCGGCGGAATATCCATAGAGCCGCTCGGCGCTGCTGTTCCAACTCGTGATCGTGCCGTCGAGCGTTTTGCCGATGATCGCATCTTCGGACGACTCCACGATGGCGGCTAACTGAGATGTGGCCTCATCGGACCGTTTCCGCTCGCTGACGTCGCGGACGATGCCGACGAAGATTCGATCGGATCCCAATCGGGCCTCGGCCACGGACAAGTCCATTGGAAACGTCGTGCCGTCCCGCCGCCGTCCGACCACCTCACGGCCGATGCCGATGATCTTCTTCTCACCAGTGGTTAGATACCGGCTGAGATAACCGTCGTGTTCCTCCTGGAACGGCGCCGGCATGAGAATTTTGACGTTCTGTCCGATCATCTCGTCGGCGGTGTAGCCGAATAACCTTTCCGTTGCGAGGTTGGTCGTCTGGATGATGCCGCGCTCGTCGATGCTGATGATGCCGTCAACGGCAGCTTCCAAGAGAGCGTGCAAACGGGATTCGCTGAACGCCAGCGAACTTTCGCTCTGCCCCGGACTAGCCGTAGCGTTCTTCGCAGGATCGATGTTAATTTCCATCCGCCGCCTCACTTCCCGGCGATCAACCGATACTACGCGTCGCTGGATTTCGGCCGAGCTTCCGTGATCCGACGAACCAGACGACCGAATCTTCGCCGTCGCACAGATTCTACCAAGCTGATTGCAGTCGAGATAGAACGCTTCAGAAGCGGCGCCCCAAGGACGAAAACCGCTCACCTCTGGTCATTTCCGCATATCAGTGATCGGACGAGCGATCGTGTTGAGAAACGCGTAATGCCAGTGCGGTTCAAGGTTGCGTCGTTGCCGACTGCAAAGCGTGGCCTCGGTACGCAACTTGCAAGCCATCTTGCTCTAAGGAAGAGGAATTGCCAAATGAAGCGAATATGTGCATGGTGTGGCCGGGAGTTGGAGCCTGCGGATAGCCGCAAGGGCGCGGACGTGACCCACGGCCTATGTCCGACCTGCCGACGTAGGTATTTCGCTTCGGCAAAGGCGAAACCAGCCGATTCTCGATCGATCCAGAAAGACGCGCCTGATGACCCTGGCGAAACTGATTCTGCCCGCGAAACATGAATGCCTACCGAGAGCCGTGCGCCTGAAGCGGCAGATGGTTCCAAGATGGGAAAGAGGAAGGATAGGGTCGGCTAAATAGCCGGATGAACACCAATCCGGGCATCCGCAATCAGGCAGCCTCGTCCGGGCGCAAGTGCGAAGATGGGATTCAAATCGATTTCACCAATTTCCGGGATTTCCTCGACCATGCGGGAGAGTCGCAGGAGCACATCCTGAATCGCTTCCAGATCGGCGGGCGGATGGCCTCGGAACCCTTGCAGGAGTCGATAACCGCGGATTGCATGGACCATCTCCGCCGCGTCTTGATTGCTTAGCGGTGTCACGCGGAAGCAGACGTCCGCAAGAATCTCAACATGAATTCCCCCAAGACCAAACGCAATCAGCGGACCGAACAGCGGATCTTGCGTCACGCCTGCCATGACCTCGACGCCTTCGATCATTGGCTGCACAACGACCCCATCCATCGCACCGAGTTGGCCATTCCGTGCAAGACCGTCACGGATTTCCTCGAAGGCATGACGAACGGCCCGCGGGTCGGCCAAATTCAAGCAAACGCCGCCCACTTCGGTTTTATGCACGAGTTCATGCGACGCCAACTTCACTGCAACCGGGAATCCGACTTGGTTCGCAAGCCCGGCGGCCTCCTCCGCCGTCCCGGCAAAACCGCCGGGGAGCAGTGGCAGGCGCATCGCCGAAAGAACCGCCTGCGTCTCTTCCGTCGTCAACCAACCGGCCCCGCGCTGCGCCAGCGCTTTTCGGCAAACGTCGCGAGCTAAAGGAGTGTCCACGTCATCGAAATCTGGAATCATTCCCTCGGGCGCTGCTCTCCATTCGCCGTAGGTGGCCATTTTGCAGAGAGCGCGCGCGGCGGCTTCGGGGAACGTATACGAGGGAAGCTTTTCGCCGTCCGGATCGAACTGGCCATTCGCATTCTGCTCCGCCATGAAGCATGTAAGAACGGGCGTGCCGGCCAGTCCCGCCGCTCGTGCTCTCACCACTCCCTCATGCACGGCAGCGGACACGGCCTCCGTTTCATTGAGTCCCACCGGAATATAGATCGCGATCAGCGAATCGATCTCGCCGGACTTCAATACTGTCTCGATCGACCGAGCGAATTGGAGGGGCGTAGCGGATGCAATCATATCCACGGGATTTGCGGTGCTGGCAGTGTCGGGAAGCGAAACCGCGAGTTGGGTTCGTGTTGCGGCCGAAAGTTCCGGGATGACGAGTCCGCCAGCCTCACACGCATCGGCGCAAAGTATCGCCGGGCCGCCGACGTTCGTGACAATGCCGACGCGGCGCCCTCGCGGCAGCGGTTGGCTTGCGAGAACCGCGGCGAGGTCGAACATTTCTTCCAGCGTTTCTGCGCGGAGGATTCCCGTTTGATGGAAAAGCGAATCGACGGCCACTTCATTGGCGGCCAGCGCCGCGGTGTGTGAACCCGCCGCCCGCCCGCCGGCCTTGCTGCGACCGCTCTTGATTGCCACGATCGGCTTTCGCCGACTCACCCGCCGCGCAATTCGGGCGAACCGCCGGGGATTCCCGAAAGACTCGAGGTAGAGCAAGATCACGTCGGTTGAGTCATCTTCTTCCCAGTATTGAAGCAAGTCGTTTCCGGAGACATCGGCCTTGTTGCCGAGACTGACGAATGTGGAGAGGCCCAGGCCGAATCGGTTCGCGGCCGCGACGAACGCCAGGCCAAGGGCTCCGCTTTGGGACGACATGGCAATCGTGCCTGCCGGCGGGAATGCAGGCGAGAAGGAAGCGTTCAGCCGAACCGCCGGGTCGGTATTGAGGATTCCCAGGCAGTTCGGGCCGATCATCCGCATTCCGTAGCCCCGGACTTTCTCGACCAGTCGCTGTTGATGCGCAGCGCCCCTCGGCGTTCACCTCGGCGAAACCGGCCGTGATAACCACCAAACCGCGGACGCCGCGCGCTGCGCAGTCGTCGACCACTCCCAACACTGCATCACGGGGCACGGCGATGATGGCCAAATCGACTGGTTCGGGGAGCTCTCGCGCTGGGATAAGCACGGATGCAACCGACCACCGTTGCGCGCGGGTTGACCGGATAGACGGCTCCCTGAAAGCGATTCCGGACTAGCGCGTCCAGGATTCGATAGCCGATGCTCGACGGATCGCGCGAAGCGCCGATAACCGCCACCGATTTTGGCCGGAAGAATGGGCGGAGCGAAGCGACCGTCGCCACGCGGTCGCGCATTTCCATGCGGCCGACGCTTGTTGCACTCGGCACGACTGAGAGATTGATCTCGATATTGCCCGTCACCAGGTTTTCATCGACGGCAAAACCGGACTGGCGAAACACGTCGTGCATGGCTCGGTTATCGGCGTGCAGAACCGCCCAGAATCGTGTAAGACCGTTCTTGGCCGCAAGCAGTGCCAGTCGCTCCAGGAGGAGCGTGCCAAGACCGTGCCCCTGCAACGCATCGTCGACGGCAAAGGCGACTTCAGCCGTTCGGTCGTCCTTTGCGATGTAGGATCCGGTCGCAACGATGTACGGCTCACCGTATGGGAGCCGCCGAGTCACGAGCAGCGTCAGCGTGGAATGCGGATTGGAATCATCGCAAAGAGCAGCGATCAACGCAGGGCTTGCACTCGATGCCGAGAAGAATCGTTGGTGGGTTGCTTCCGGTGAAAGATGCTCGAAGAAGGTGGAAAGAGCTTCTTTGTCCTTCGGGCGACCGACGCAAATATCAGCAGTGCTCCCGTCGCGAAGAATAACGCAACCAGATTCCGTCGCGTCCTGACAGGGGATCGGTGCGTATCGCAGACGGCACGCTTTCGACGTTGTTCCCGCCGAAGACTGAAGCTCGCCTGGTAGCGTCGTGGACGGTTGCATTTTTCGACCGTTGGGTCTTGCGGATTCATGTTCCACCGACGGATCGCTCGCGAACGGCTGTTTCCCGTTCACGATTTTACCGCCGACATTTCTTTTTTGTTCAAAGACGCTTCCATGTCCAGAATCCGCAAGGTGGTTTTCATGACCGCGTCGGCGTTCAGTGAGATGCTGTCGATTCCTTGTTCGACAAGGGTCGCGGCGAACTCCGGATAGTCGCTCGGTGCTTGTCCACAAATGCCGATCTTGCGGCCCGCACGTTTGGCCGCCTGGATCGCAATTGCGATCATTTGCATCACGGCCGGATCGCGCTCGTCGAACACATGGGCCACGATCTGGCTGTCGCGATCGACACCGAGCGTCAGTTGCGTCAGATCGTTGGAACCGATCGAGAACCCGTCGAATATCTCGGCGAATGCCGCCGCGGAGATCACGTTGCTGGGGATTTCGCACATCACGTAAATTTCCAGTCCGTTCTCGCCGCGCTTCAAGCCATGTTTTTCCATCTCCGCCACCACGCGGCGTCCTTCGGCCACGGTGCGGCAGAAGGGGACCATGAGCTTGACGTTGATCAGGCTCATTTCTTCCCGCACCTTCTTCATCGCCCGGCATTCGAGACCGAACGCGTCGCGATAGCGCGGATCGTAATAGCGCGAGGCGCCGCGGAAACCGATCATCGGGTTCTCTTCGACCGGCTCATATCCTCGACCGCCGATCAGATTCGCGTATTCATTCGTTTTGAAATCGCTCATCCGCACGATGACGTCCTTGGGATAAAAAGCCGCGGCGATCATGGCCACTCCTTGAGCCAATTGGTCGACGAAGAATTCAGTCTTGTCAACATAGCCGGCGGTGAGCCGATCGATTTCGGCTTTGACAGCCTGGTCTTGGAGGCGCGAATAGTCGATCAGCGCCATCGGATGGATCTTGATGTAGGTGTTGATGATGAATTCCATTCGGGCCAAGCCGACGCCGTCGTTCGGAATCTGCGACAGCCTGAACGCCTCTTCCGGATTGCCAACGTTCATCATGATCCGCGTTTTGGGGCGCGCCAGACCGGAAATCGCCACATGATCGGCGGCGAATTCGAGGAGGCCATCATAGACGAATCCGGTGTCCCCTTCGGCGCAGGAAACAGTGACCAATTGGCCGTCGTGCAGGAGTTCGCTGCCGTGCTCCGTGCCGACGATCGCCGGCAGGCCCAACTCGCGGCTGACGATCGCGGCGTGGCACGTGCGACCGCCGCGGTTGGTGACGATGGCGGCAGCGCGCTTCATGATCGGCTCCCAATCCGGGTCGGTCTTGTCCGTCACGAGCACCTCGCCGTCGTGAAACTCGGCCAAATGCTCGGCACTGAGAATCACCCGCACTGGCCCGGCGGCTATTTTCTCGCCGACAGCTCGGCCACTGACAATGACCGTTGAATGCGCCGCCAGACGATACGTATCCAGCGTGTCGAGGGCGCGCTGCGATTGAACCGTCTCGGGCCGCGCCTGAACGATGAACAACTCGCCCGTCTGCCCATCTTTGGCCCATTCCATGTCCATCGGCGATCGAGTCCCTTTCTTGCGGCTGTAGTGGTCTTCGATCAAGACGGCCCAGCGGGCGAGCTGGAGGATTTCATCATCGCTGATCGCAAATCGAGCCCGGTCTTCCGGCGGCACCGGCACGTTGCGGACCATTTTCGTGCCCCCAACGTCGTAGATCAGTTTGAATTCCTTGCTCCCGACGGCCTTCTTGAGGATCGGTCGGAATCCCCGCATCAGCGTCGGCTTGAAAACGTAGTATTCGTCCGGGTTGACGGAACCTTGCACCACGTTTTCTCCCAAGCCGTAGGACGCGTTGATCAGCACGGCATCGCGGAAACCGGTCTCCGTGTCGATCGAAAACATGACGCCGGCAGCGGCCAGGTCGGACCGCACCATCTGCTGTACGCCGATCGAGAGAGCGATGCTGAAATGGTCGAAACCCTTATCAACCCGGTACGAGATGGCCCGGTCGGTGAACAGCGAGGCGAAACAGCGGCGGCAGGCATCCAGCAGTTGCCCGGCGCCGCGGACGTTCAGAGAAAGTTTCTTGCTGGCCGGCGAAGCTGGCGTCGGGCAAATCTTCGGCGGTGGCGCTGCTGCGCACGGCAACATCCAGCGGCCCGCTTCCAGAACGGCTGAGATCTTCGTAAGCCGCGAGGATCTCTTGCGAAAGATCGGACGGAAGGTCCGTCGCAAGCATTGCGTGGCGCACTTCGCTGCCACGATGGCGAAGGTTTTCGACGTCACGGGCATTGAGATCGCTGAGGATCGTGTGAATCTGCTGGTCGAGGCCGGTGGACTTCAGAAAGTGCCAATAGCCGTCGGCCGTGATTGCGAAGCCACGCGGCACGTTCACCCCTTGCGAGGTCAACTCTCGCACCATTTCGCCCAGCGACGCGTTCTTGCCTCCCACCAGTGCCACGTCGTCCATGCCGACCGTTTCAAGCGATCGAACGAAATTGGTCGCGATTAAGGTGCTCGCCACGACTACTTCTCCTACGTGTCGGAATGGGAAATTATTTGGACGGAGCATGGATCGGGCTTCGATTATTGGTTATCGAGTCGCCAGCCGGACTCCGCGAACGTATTTATGGCACTCGATGCAACTCATCGTCAGTTGAACATACGCCAGCACCGCGCCGTCCAGATTCTTCTTGTTGGCGGCTTTCGTCACCGCGTCCGCGATTCGACGGAATTCTTTGCTCCGATCGAGATACTCCGTCGTCTGCAATACCTGCCAGTTTGTCTCCAAGCTCAATAGACTCATCGCCTGCGAATTCTTGGCGATCAATTCATAGTTTTCCGTGGTCAAGCCTTCCAGCACTTTTTGAGAGTGGGAAAGCTTGGCTCGCATGAAGTCTTTCAAATTATTGGTGGGCGGCTCCGATTGGCTTTGGCCAACCAGAAACGCCCCAACGATAAACGCCACGATGCCGGCCGCCGCGAAACTTTTCATAATCGTTCCTTTGTCAACTTGGGTTGGAAAACACACGTTGGACGAGAGTCTCCCGTGCGATGTACTCCATTCGAACAGCGAGGAGTCTTCGTTGAAACCCTCTCGCAGGATGCAGTTCTCAGCAGTGATGTCCGATGACGGTGCTGTCGCCGCGGCTTGCTGCGCTGATCTAAAAAACGGCCCCACGCCCGTTCACAGGAGCAACTCGCTTAGTCGCCGAAGCGATCCTTCGGCTCCGTGGGCCATATCGCAAAGGCAATGCCGAACACGTAATTTGATTTCCGTTCCAGCAGCCCACGGCCATTTGCCGTCAACGTCATTGGCAATTTCGCGACAATTTCGGGAAACCAACCCTAGGGGATGCTCTGCAAGTTTAAGCGGAGCAATAACGGTAACCGTGCGTTTATGCACAGGCGTCACCCAATCCGCACATCGTCGCAGCCATCGCGCCCCGGATTTGTCTTGGTGCGTCTGTGGGTGAAACCCAGTTGAATCGGTGCGATTCCTGGGGACTTGGATAAAAGGCCCGTGTTGCTGAGATTCCTCGCCGAGACGGCATTCAGGTTGCAAATGCCGATTCAACTGCGACAATTTGCGATCTGACCTGTGATCCGGTCAACGTAACCTCCGGTTTGCTTCCGACGCCATGGAACCGACGACGCTGAGAGTTAGGTTGAGCGAATTGTCTTTTGCGGCGCAATTGCCGGCTGCCGCCTTGGATCGGTTGTCGGAGATCGGCGAGTTCCGCGAATGCAAAGCCGGCGAGTTCTTATTTCATGAAGGGGATGCAAACCGGGATCTATATCTAGTTGTGTGCGGCCACGTAGCGCTTGATATGCATGTGCCCGGTCGCGGCCCGGTGCGCATTCTCACGCTCGGTCCGGGCGATCTGCTGGCTTGGTCGGCGATTATCGGCCGCCGCATGACCACGAGTGCGGTAACGCTCGACGAAACGCGATTGATTGTCATTTCGGCCGATCGGCTTGATGAGGCATGCCGACAAGATCATGAGTTCGGTTACCATTGGATGCGGAACGTAGCCGTGGCGTTGTCGCGACGGCTGTTGGCGACGCGCCTACAGCTATTGGATTTATTTGCGGATACAGAACCGCGGGAGCGAGGCCTTTGAGCGAATCTTCGACCGATTCCAGTTTCCGGCCGCAATTCTTGGCCATTGACCGGCTTCAGACGCTGATCGACGCGCTCGTCGGCCTCGGCTACCAAGTTGTCGGGCCGACCATCGAACAAGAGGCCATCGTCTACGATCAAATTACTGCCGTCGAAGATTTGCCGCGAGGTTGGACCGACGTGCAGGAGCCGGGCAAGTATCGCTTGCAGCGGCGCGACGACGAGGCACTGTTTGGCTACGTCGTGGGCCCACATTCCTGGAAGAAGTTTCTATTCCCACCGCTCGCCAAAGTGCTGACCGCGGATCGGACCGAATCGGGTTGGCAGATGCACTCCCCGGAAGAAGAGACGCCGCGGTACGCGTTTCTCGGCGTCCGAGCATGTGAATTGGCTGCGATCGCCGTGCAGGATCGAACTTTTCTCAGTGGCGATTATGTCGATCCGATTTACAAGGCTCGGCGAGAGGCCGTTTTTCTCGTGGCGGTCAACTGCACTCAGGCAGCAAGCACTTGCTTTTGCACATCAATGGCAACCGGGCCACGCTGCACCGCCGGCTACGATCTAGCGCTGACCGAATTGACCGATGGATTTATCGTCGAGGTCGGTAGCACGCGAGGTGAAGAGTTGATGGCCGGGCTTGCCACGGAGCCAGTTAGCGCCGAGCAGTCGACCGATGCCGACAACCGTCGTCAAAATGCCGTGCATCAGATCACTCGGCGGCTCGACACCGAGGGCATCCGCGATTTGCTCCTCTCGAATTTGGAGCATCCGCGCTGGGATGACGTTGCCTCGCGGTGCCTCTCCTGCACGAACTGCACGCTCGTTTGCCCAACGTGCTTTTGCACCTCGGTTTCGGAGGTCAGCGATCTGACGGGCGATCACGTCGAGCGCGAAAGGCGCTGGGATTCTTGCTTCACGTTCGACTTCAGCTACATGAATGGCGGCATGGTGCGAAACCAGGTTCGCTCGCGCTATCGCCAATGGCTCACGCATAAACTGGCCTCGTGGATCGACCAATTTGGCACGTCCGGCTGCGTCGGTTGCGGGCGGTGCATCACATGGTGCCCCGTGGGCATTGATCTGACCGAAGAAGTCGCGGCAATTCGCCACAGTTAGCGTTACCCAATGCCCGGCGCCTTTTTTAGTCCCGCAACCATGATCGCGACGGCATCGAATCCCTGGCTCTCCTATCCGGCGGTGATCGATCGGATCGAGCCTGAAGTGCCGGGCGTGGATACGTATCATCTCCGATTTGCCGATGCTCGGCATGGGGCGACGTTTGCATTTCAGCCGGGTCAATTCAACATGCTCTATTTGCCCGGTTGCGGCGAGATCGCGATCAGCATCAGCGGCGATCCTGCCGTTCGCGGACGTTGGGCTCACACGATTCGCGTGGCCGGCAATGCCACGCAAGCGCTGCAGCGACTGGGAGCCGGCGGATCGCTCGGGTGGCGCGGACCCTACGGCACGCATTGGCCGCTCGAACATTGCATTGGAGCCGACGTGGTAGTGGTCGCCGGCGGCATCGGAATGGCGCCGCTACGGCCAGTGATTTATCAACTCTTGGCCGAGCCGGAGCGCTACGGCCGGATAACATTGCTCTACGGCGCCCGCACTCCCGATGGACTCCTCTTCGCTCGTGAGTTTTTGGACTGGACCAGCCGATCGCTCGACTTGCGAACAACCGTCAACCGTTGCGATACAAGCTGGCGCGGCAATGTCGGCGCGGTGCCGCTGCTCCTCGATCGGTTGCAGCTCCCAGCGCCCGCCAACACTCGGATCATGGTTTGCGGTCCGGAGGTGATGATGCATTACACAGCGCGAGCAGCGTTGGAACGCGGTTTGAAGAAAGAGCAGATTTGGCTTTCGCTGGAACGCAATATGCAATGTGCGGTCGGTCTGTGCGGGCATTGCCAACTTGGCCCGGCCTTTATTTGCAAGGACGGACCGATTTTTCGTTACGACCAGATAGAGCCATTTCTGCAAGTCCGATGTCTGTAGCCTGGTTTCCGAGAACCTGATTCGGCGCCGCTCGCGGCGAAGTGATTCAAGCAATGAATGCCGCATCGAAACGACCTCGCGTCGCCGTGTTCAAGTTCGCATCCTGCGATGGCTGCCAGCTTTCGCTGCTGGACGCCGAGGACGAGCTATTGGCGGTTGCGGGCGCGGTTGAATTCGTCCATTTTCTTGAGGCGAGCAGTCACATTGATGCGGGCCCCTACGATTTGACGCTCGTCGAAGGCTCGATCGCGACTCCCGGAGACGCCGAGCGAATTCAAAAGATACGCCGCGATTCGCGGTTTCTGGTGACCATTGGTGCTTGTGCAACCTCCGGAGGCATTCAAGCTCTGCGAAACTGGGCCGACCACGCCGAATTCCTGACATCCGTTTATGCCCGGCCCGACTACATCCGGTCGCTGGCGACTTCCACGGCGATTTCCGAGCATGTGCCGGTCAACTTCGAGCTTCGTGGCTGTCCGATCGATCGACGGCAGTTGTTGGAAGTGATCACCGCGTTTCTTGCAGGGCGGCAGCCGCGCACTCGGGCGGAAAGCGTTTGTCCCGACTGCAAACGGCGTGGAACGGTCTGCGTGATGGTGGCTCACGGAAAGCCCTGCCTCGGACCGGTGACTCAAGCCGGTTGCGGAGCCATCTGCCCGTCGTACAATCGCGGTTGTTACGGCTGTTTTGGTCCGGCGCCGCAGCCGAATCTCGTCAGCCTGACCAATCGCTTTGCCGCCGGCAACCAACCGCTCGACGCGACGATTCGGTTGCTGCGAAATTTCAACGGCTACGCCCCTGAGTTTCGCGCGGAAAGTGATCGCCTCACCGCCATCGCCGAAAACCTCCGTGAAGAATGAAAGGGCCTCGGGCGGGGATGAAAGTTCTCCACCGCTCGTTCCACGCTTCTGCCACCATCAATCATTTGGCCGCCTTCATGGGATCAGAGAAACGCACCATCCGAGTCGAAGCACTTGCCCGCGTCGAGGGCGAAGGAGGGCTGCATATCCATTTGCGCGACGGTCGTATTGAGCAAGTCGAATTGAGCATCTTCGAGCCGCCACGGCTATTCGAGGCGCTGCTGCGGGGGCGTGCATTGGAAGAAGTGCCGGACATAACGGCGCGCATCTGCGGCATTTGTCCCGTGGCCTATCAGATGAGCTCGGTTCACGCTTTGGAGGCGGCCCTGAAAGTCACGATTTCGCCGGAAATCCGACGCTTGCGACGACTCTTGTATTGCGGCGAATGGATCGAGAGCCATTCCTTGCACGTCCACCTCCTGCACGCCCCGGATTTCCTGGGCTACGACAGCGGGCTTAGCATGGCCCGCGATTTTCCCGACGAAGTGAATCGCGGGTTGCGGCTAAAGAAGCACGGCAATCAGTTGCTGGAAGTGCTGGGCGGCCGGGCGATTCATCCGATTAACGTCACGGTCGGAGGCTTCTATCGCGCACCGCGCCGCGAGGAAATGGCCGCGCTCGTGAAAGACTTCGAATGGGGCGTCGAGGCGGCGGTCGAGGTTGCGCGGTGGGTCGCGGGCTTTACTTTTCCTGAGTTCGAGCAGCCCTACGATTTCGTGGCCCTTGTGCATCCGGACGAATACGCGATGAACGAAGGCGAGATTGCGTCTTCGTCGGGTCCCAAGATCGGCATCGCGGACTACGAGCAGCATTTTGCCGAGCGCCACGTTCCGCAATCGACGGCGCTCCATTCGCTTCGCACCGGCAGCGGAGAGACCTACTTCGTCGGCCCCATGGCACGCATCCATCACAACCACGATCGCCTGGCGCCCGCGCCCGACGACTTGCCGACGAATTGGGACTCCTGGGCCAAGTGACCAACGTGTTTCGCAGCATCGTCGCCCGCGCCGTGGAGCTCGTGCATGCGTATGAGGAGGCGTTGGAAATCCTCCGCGGTTATTCGCCGCCGCAGCCGTGCCGGATCGAATATACTTATCGGGCGGGCGAAGGTTGCGCAGCTACGGAAGCTCCCCGCGGGTTGCTCTACCATCGATACGAAGTCGGCGCCGATGGGTTGGTGACCACCGCCAAGATCGTTCCACCGACGTCGCAGAACCAGGCCCGGATCGAAGAGGATGTGCGCGCCTATTTGCCGAACGTGTTAAGCGACGACGATCAGCAGACGGCGCAACGTTGCGAAGATTTGATTCGGAGCTACGATCCTTGCATCAGTTGCTCGACACATTTCTTGACGGTTAGGATCGACCGCGACAATCGGGCCGCACCCTAGCCGTCGAGCGCCTATGTCGCGAACCACTCTCATCGTCGGCATCGGCAGCCATCATGGCGATGACCGCTTCGGTTGGCTTACGGTGGAATCATTGGCAAAGAAATCCGATGAGCGGTTCGACGTGCGCATGGCCAGATCACCGAGCGATTTGCTGAATTGGACCGCAGGCGTCAAGCAATTAGTGATTTGCGACGCTTGCCGCGGCACTGCCGCGTCAGGCACGATCCGACGCTGGTCTTGGCCGGCCGCGGATATCGAACAAACGGTCTTCAGCGGCACGCACGACTTGAGCTTACCGATCGTCTTGAACTTGGCGGCCGAGCTAGGGCGACTGCCGGCTGAAGTAATCGTTTGGGCTGCCGAGGCAAAGCGATTCGTGCCGGGTGACACGTCGTCGTCGGAAATCGCAGCGGCTGCAACGGAGGTGGCGCGGCGGATCCGAGTCGAATTCGGCGGAAAATGAGCGTCAGGTGCCCGCGCCATCGGGTTCGCGACAAACAACGACTGGGCACGGCGCCGCGGATAACGGCTTCTGCCACGCTTCCCATTAAGAGTCTTTTCGCGCCGGTGCGACCATGCGTGCCGATGACGATCATGGCGGCCGACTCCTGGCGAGCCAAACGCACGATTTCTCCAGCGGGATCACCTTCCAGAATTCGATGCTCGCACGCCAGGTCAGGTGGAGCAGAAGCGCTTTCGACCAATTGGCGGGCTACGGCCGACACGTTAGGGTCGGCCAGCGAAGCATAAAATGGCCCGAGCCGCGCCGTCGGTTCACCGGGCGCCACATGGACGACCAGCAGCGCAGTCTTCGTCGCCCGCGCCAACATTTGGGCAATTGGCCAGCCGCGGGCACTGCCCACGGAAAAATCGGTCGCGAAGACGATTGGTCCGCTGGTCATCGTGGCAGCTTTCGTCCCGCGGAATCGCTTTGACCTCCGGCAGGGGCCGAATGCGAAGTCGCCGCGCGCGCACCGACGTTAATCGGCGCCAACGACTCCTCATCGGCCGACTGCTCGGTAAACGATGCGATCGTCCTCATATAATGCGCCCGCTCGAAGACGCCCGGATCGGGACAATGTCGGTGACTCGAAAGACCCTTGATCCGCTCGACCGATTCGAAACCTTTCTGCTCCATGCGACGGTTCAAGTCCGCCAGCACTGTAGCAAGGTACTGTGGGCCGTGTTGAAAGAGCGCCGACGCCATCATCGTCACATCAGCGCCAACCAGCAGCATCTTGAGCACGTCCTCAGCCGTGTGAACGCCCCCCGTCGCGGCCAGCGAGACCGGCGTTTGATCGCGAAGAATGGCGATCCAGCGCAACGGCAGGCGAAGCTCGTCGCTCTGGCTCAACACCAGTCGTGATCGAACTTCCATAGTCTCCAAATCGAGATCGGGCTGGGCGAATCTGTTGAACAGAACGATGCCGTCAATGCCGGCCTCAACCAGCCGATAGACCATGTTCGGCAAAGAGCTGAAAGATGGTCCAAGTTTGACTGCCAAAGGAATCGACACTTCTGCTCGAACCGCTGCCGCCAGATCAAAGTAGCGCTGTTCGACGTCGGCGGCCGAGCGGGTCGGATCCGCGGCCAGATGATACATATTGAGTTCCAACGCATCCGCGCCGCTTCTTGGATCAATCGCGCGAATCGCGTCCAACTTCCACGCATCGTGCCGTTGAGGCTGCCGATAATCGGAATCGACGCTACCCTTTTTGCAGCCGCAACGTGCCGCAGGTAGCCATCCGGCCCGGTGTTGTAGTCTTCCAGTTCCGGAAAATACGAGAGGCTCTCCCCGTAGGGGCGGAATCGAGAGCCACGCTGGCGGTCAAGCTCCAACGCTTCATGCTCGATTTGCTCTTGAAACAATGAGCCAAGCACCGCAGCCGATGCTCCTGCCTGTTCCAGGCGTTGCAGATTGGTAAGCTCATTCGTGAGCGGACTCGCCGCAATCACCAGCGGATTGCGCAGCTTCAGCCCAAGATAGTTTGTGCTCAAATCGACGGTCATGGCACACCTCCTTCGCGATCGCCATCCTCCATGCGGCTGCCGCTATTGTATTGCGATGCCAAATCCTTCCGCGATAATTGCAATGCAGATATTGCGCCGTCGCGACAAATACAAATGCGTTCTGCGGAAAGGCCGCTTTTGTGGGCGAAATGAGTTCGGCCGCGGGGCCTCAGCCGACTCGGTCCGTGCGAATTCGCACACACCGTGTCGAAATCCACCGCGGTCGCTAACCGCTGGATCCACAGGTCTCCGGCCTTTGAAGCTTCTTCAACAGCCCCGCCAGCAAGCTCTCTTCCGCGAGCACCTGCTGGCGAAATTCCGGCGAAAAATGCGTCCGTCGTGCCTCGATCCGCGATTCGCCCAACGCGGCGTCGAGAACTCGCACGAGAGTAGCCTGTTCGGTTGCGGTCAGATTCAAAGTGATTTCTTTCATTTGCGTACCCGTCCTTCGTAACATGAAGTGCATTGTTCTTTCATGACGCCAAAACTAGCTCGCCGTCCCATCAAACACAGTTGCCAAGTTCAACGTGTCTATAATGCGGCGGCCGAGGCACGAGGAGTCTGCTGCGCCAGGAGTTTGCCGGCCTGATCCAGCTCGCCCGCGAGCAACAGCAAAACATCAAAAACGGCGCTACTCGTTGGCCGTGGCGGCGACCGACTTGGGCGCCCCATAGCGGAGCAATGCGCTTGCAGGCCGGCCATCGCCAAGGTCCGCCGGTTTCACGATTTGGACGCGGCCCCCGTGCGACAACGTCGCAAAGGCGGCCAGATCCAATAGTTCTTCGCTCCCTGGCCTTTGCGCTGCGGTAAACTCGACGTGACCACTTGTTTCGTCAAAACGCCCCCACCGCGAAGCATCGAGCGTCAATAGCAGGACTTCCATGCGCCCTTCCTGAGCGGCACGCAAGATCTCCTCCAAGTCGCTCGAGGCGCGGTCGCTGCCGAGAGCCTGCCGGAATCGCTCCAGGTCAAGATTCGATTCACGACTCCAATAGGGCTCCAATAGCTCCGTCGCGCGCCGGTGTAATTCCGCCGCATGCACTCCTTGAGGATTGCCGGCGAGCGGTTCCTTCCAAAGGTGCGGGTACGTGTTGGCATGACAGTAGATCGGAAACAAATAGCCGACGCCGGCAAACACAAGCGGGGCGTTTCCGGGGCGGAGAAAATCGTGCAGCGCCCGATCAATAACGCGGAAATAGGCCAGTTGATCTTCCTTGGCGTGCTGGGTACTGGCGCCTTGCCCGTGAAACACTCCTCCTTCTTTGCCAGGCAGTGATCGGTTCCCAGTCCGTACTTCACATAGGCCCTCGGGCCGATGGTAATTCAACGCTTCGACCAAACTTGCCGGGAGCGAATCTAAATGGCTCTCGCTCAAATGCCATCGTGAGCCGGTCAGCAACCGAACTTCGTTTTGGCTAACCGCCAGCAGATAATAAGGGCCATCCGATCCAATCAGGGGCAATAGGGGTTTGAAATAGAAACGCTCGCCGACGGAAACATAATTGCCAAAAGTCCGCGGCAGCCGCCAAGTCCGAAGCGCCTGCGACGAGCGGAACAGCACGAGCCCGTCCGACATGGTTTGCCAGAACGAATCGTCGTCGACCAATTCTCGAACCGGCTGCAAAAATGCGTCCACCGCCGCCGTTCCCAAGCGTTCCGACAGGCGTTTTTCGGCTTCGGCCAGCAGGCTTTTCAGTCGCGTCGAGTTCTGAAAGCTATCCAGTCCGGCATGAGGGGTCGGCATATAGATGGACAAGCATGGGCCGTCGGCCGTAGCCAATAGCTTATGGAGATCCGTCTTCGTAATTGAGTCGATCATGGCTTATTACTCCTTGGTCGTTCAACCGACCGGCAGAACCACCAACCTGGTCCGCAAGTCGGATCATTCAAATCGTGGCCAATTGCTTTAATTGTCAACAACGCACGACGTTTGAGGCCGACAGAGAGCCCGCTGACCCCGCCCTCCATCGGCCGCAGACGACTTTCCCCGCGCGGGCGCTTCGAAACGCTTTTTTGACGATCGGAATGTCTCGCGACAACCACGAAACCCCGGGCGTCAGGCATTGACCTTGATCTTGTGAGCTTTCGCTTCTTCGGACTTCGGCAAGGTCACGGTCAGCACGCCGTCGCGATACTTCGCCTCGACCTTCGATTCATTCACGTCGCAGGGCAACGTCATCGCGCGGGAGAAGCAGCCGCAGGATCGCTCGATGCGATGAAACGTTCGCCCCTTTTCTTCCTTCTCTTCCCGCCGATGGCCGCTGATCGTCAGCAGGTTGCCGTTGACCTGGACGTCAATGTCTTCGGGCTTGATACCCGGCGCGTTCATTCGAGCTTCAACCGCCTGCTCTGTTTCCGAGAGATCAATCGGAGGAGTAATGCGGTCGAGCGACGAACCCGAACCTTCTTCGCCGAAGACCTGGGAAACCAAGTCATGCATTTCCTCGCGCAAGACTGCAAACGGCCCTCTGCGCAGTCGAGCGCGGAGCACTCTCGGTTCCCGAGTTGTCAAAGTTCCAGCCATTAGTAAACTCCTTTCAAAGAGCGTTCCGCTTGATCCGGGTAACAAGGTACCTGGACAACGCCACTGAAGTATTTGCCGCCGATCACAATTCGACGGCTCACGACATTGGCGGTTCCAAAAGCAATCCGCGTACCGGTCGAGTCGCGTCGTGAGGGAATCCGGCCGCTGCTCATCTTTCATCCCAGAGAACCGACTGCAATGCTGTCCGATCTTTTCATCGCACGCCCACGGAAATCGCGTCGAATCTCCCACGTTTTCGATGATCGGCTGGTCGTGCTGAATTCTCCGACGGCAACCGCGCCAAGTGAGCGGATTAGATTGCCAACCGTGCGAATCCGCTCATCCATTGCTAACTCCGCTCATTGAGCGTCGATCGTTCTGCAAGAATCGCTCCACTAGCTTTTTGCCGTGGAGGGCGCCAGAACGATCTTCCGTAACGACTTGCGGCTTGATCTGACCGGCCGGCGGCCGCACGGCACTCGCTTTGCGATTGGTCGGGCGTTCGAAAGAAGGACGAGTGCGCCGGCAAGGAACCGGCGGATTGTTGTAATGGAAACCATTGTATGGATTGGACTGCACTGAAAACCGCGACCAAGAACGAAGCAAGCGACGAACCGAGCCTGCGATCCGGGCGAATCGTGGCGGTTCGCGGATCGGTCGTCGAGATCGAGTTTGCCGGCGGTCTGCCACTCCTGAACGAAGCGATTCGGGTGTCCCGAAAGGATGGGCCGCTGCTGTTTGAGGTGGCCTATCACGTCGACCAGCACACGGTACGGGCCATCGCGATGGGGCACACCGAAGGGTTGTCGCGCGGCATGGCCGTCGCACGCACCGGCCAGCCCGTCATGGTGCCGGTCGGGTCGCAAACCCTCGGCCGCCTGTTCAACGCAGTCGGGCAGCCGCTCGATGGCCAACCGCCGCCCAAGGATGCTGAGCATTGGCCGATCCATCGCCCGGCTCCGGCTTTGGAAGCGCAGCATCGCGGACTGGAGTTTCTGGAGACCGGAATCAAGGTCATTGATTTGCTGGCGCCGTTGGCGCGCGGCGGCAAGGCCGGTCTGATAGGCGGCGCAGGCGTCGGCAAGACGATCCTGCTGCAAGAGCTAATCCGCACGACTAGACACGATCATCGCGGTATTGCGGTGTTCGCCGGAATCGGTGAACGAACCCGCGAAGGCAATGATTTGTGGTTGGAAATGAAGGAAGCGAAATCGTTGGATCGCGCGATCCTGGTGTTCGGTCAAATGAACGACGCGCCCGGAAAGCGATTCCGGGTCGGCCTCACGGCGCTGACGATGGCCGAGTACTTCCGCGACGTGGAATCCACCGAGGTGATGTTCCTGGTCGACAACATCTTTCGCTACGTCCAGGCGGGCTCCGAAACATCGGGCCTGTTGGGCCGGCTGCCGTCGGAAGTCGGTTATCAGCCGACATTAGCCGAAGATCTTGCCGTGCTGGAAGAACGGATTGCTTCGGTGCGCGGCGCGGCCATCACGTCGGTGCAGGCCGTGTATGTTCCGGCCGACGATATGACTGATCCGGCCGTCGCGCAAACGTTTTCGCACCTCGATTCGAGCATCGTGCTGTCGCGCAGTCTAGCGGCGCAGGGGCTTTATCCGGCAATCGACGCCTTAGCCTCCACTTCGCGATTGCTCGACGCCATGCACGTCGGACAGCGGCATTATGAACTCGCCTTGCAGGTGACGGAGACGATCGAACGATATCGCGAATTGCAAGATATTATCGCCATGTTGGGGACCGAGGAACTATCAGCCGAAGATCAGCAGCGCGTGCGACGCGCCCGCCGCCTTGAGCGATTCCTGACGCAGCCGTTGTTCGTCACCGAGGCATTCACCGGGCACAAAGGCCGCCATGTGCCGCTCGAAAAAACCCTCGACGGTTGCGAAGCGATCTTGGCCGGTAAATTCGACGATCGAGACGAAAGCGCGTTGTACATGATCGGCTCTGCCGACGAGATCCCCTAACGAACTGCAAGCCATGAGCTTCGAACTGGAAATCCTCGTTCCCGATTGTACGGTCTTGCGAACCGAAGTCGCCAGCTTGCAAGCGGCAGACTCCAGCGGTCGCTTCGGGCTTTTGCCGAACCACGAGCCATTTCTGACACTGTTGATCCCATGCATTTTGGAATTCCGCGGCTCCGTCGGTCAAACGCGATATGCGGCCGCCGACGGCGGCGCGTTGATCATGGAGGCCGCTCGGGCGTCGGTGGTCACTCGCGAGGCCGTTGTGGCGGACCGAATCGAGGATGTGGCCAGTGCGGCCGCAGCCATGCTCGAGGCACGACGGATGCAGGAAAAGGGCGCCCGAGCCGAATTCGCCGAGCTGCAGGCTTCGCTCGTGCGGGAATTGCGGCGAGTGGAGAAACGAAAATGACGTCGCAGCGTCCGCCGGAAGACCGGTTCGTGTCGGAGATCCGGCGGCAAGCGGAGCGAGCGCGGATTGGCCGCCGCTCGAAGTTTTGGCGGGGCGTGGCCACGGTCGGCGCGATCGGATGGATGGTGAGTCTTCCGGCGGTCGTTGGTGCATTGATGGGACGGTGGCTGGACGTCAAATTCTTGACCGGGATTTTTTGGACATTGTCGCTGCTCGTGGGAGGGGTGCTGTTGGGGTGCGCCGCCGCGTGGCGGTATGTCGATCGGGAGCTAAAGGAATGAATTGGGGACCGGCCAATTGGGTCGTCGCGGGTATCGTCGGGGCCGCCGTGAGCATCGCTTGTTTCGGCGGACTATGGATTGGCCTCCGCCAGGCGATGCGGGCGCCGCGCCGCCGCGCTCGGCTGGCTGTCGGGCAGATGGGGCGGATTGTTTTGTGCGCGGTCGTCTTTTGGGTTTTGAGTCGAAACGGGATCGGCGCGATGTTGTCGGCACTGGCTGCATTTTGGCTCGTGCGCTCGCAAATGATTCGAAGCCTGGGAGTTATTTCCGATGGGCGGTGAACATTTCTTTCCGGAAGTGATCCTGCGGATAGGCCCGGTGGAAGTGACGGGAACGGTGCTCTATTCGCTCGTGGCCTCGGCGATCGTTGTCGGCTTCGCGGTTTTGGTGCGACTTGGATTGGCGGCGAATCGCACCGGATGGCCGGTGGCAGCCGAGTTTCTGGTCGACCACCTGGAAGGGATCATGCGCGAAATGTTCGAGTGTGATCCGCGGCCGTACACGCCACTGGTGGTCACGCTGGCGCTGTACATCGGCGTGGCGAATCTGCTGGGGCTTGTGCCCGGCATGCGTTCACCCACCGCCGATTTTTCCACCACGGCCGCGCTGGCGGTCGTGGTGTTCCTGGCGGTGCCGATCTATGGAATTCGGGCCAATGGAGTGCGCGGGTATTTTCGTCATTATCTGGAGCCGACGCCGCTTCTGTTGCCGCTGGAAATCGTCACCGAGTTCTCGCGAACGCTTGCCCTAGCGGTTCGGCTTTTCGGCAACATGGTGAGCGAAGAGCTGGTGATTGCAGTGCTGCTTTTGATCGCCGGGTTGCTGGTGCCGGTGCCGATCATGCTGCTTTCCGTTCTGACCAGCGTTGTCCAGACCTACATTTTCGCGGTGCTGACGATTGTGTATCTGAGCGCCGCCGTCAGAGCCCATGGCGATCCTGCAACATCCTGAGAGACTTAAGGCTCTGCGACGGCGCCTCGAACCGCGGTCACTAACAAGCAAGGAGAAAACTTTATCATGGACTCTCATTCCATTCTCGCGCTCGTCGTCATGGTCGTGGCGGGTCTGACCATTGCGATCGGCACGATTGGCCCCGCTTTTGCGCAAGGAAAGGCAGTCGACTCGGCTTTGGATGCGATCGCACGGCAGCCCGACGCATCGGATCGGATCAGCCGGACGTTGTTCGTCGGCTTAGCGATGATCGAATCCCTGGCCATCTACTGCCTAGTGATCGCATTGATCCTGTTGTTTGCCAATCCGTTCAACGGCCTGATTTCGCGATAGAGCATCATGGCATTCAACATTTGGACGTTTCTGTTCGAAATCGTCAATTTCGTGGTGTTGGCCTGTATCCTGCACCGCCTGCTTTATCGGCCGCTGCGCGCAGCAATCGATAAGCGTCGCTCGGCGATTGCCCAGGCGCAAGCGGAAGCGGAAAAGGCGCACGGCGACGCCATCGCGCTACAAAGGCAATTGCAATCTCAATTGGCCGATATCGAAAAAGAGCGGCAAGCTGCGATCCAAAAAACTCGCGAACTTGCCGAAGCACAGCGGACGCGACTCATCGCCGACGGTGAGCAGGCCGTGCGGCGGCAACGGCAAGAGGCCCGCGCCGCGATCGAGCGCGAGCGCGACGACGCGCTGCGGGCTCTGCGTGCCGAAGTAAGCTCGCAAGCGATCGCCCTGGCCGAGCGCCTGCTGCAAGAGGCGGCCGGAACAACGCTCCAACAGCAGTTGGCCAATCACTTGATCGATGCGTTGGCACAACTTTCCGACGCCGAGCGATCGCGAGTGCGCACGGATTGGCAGGGCGCCGACGGCGCGATCGTTGAAACGGCAGCGGCTTTGGAGCCCGAGAAGATCCGTAAGATCAACGACGCCGTCGACTCCGTCGTTGGGCAAACCGTTAAGCTTGCCGTCGAAACTCGGCCGGCGCTCTTGGCCGGCGCCCGGCTGCGCATCGGCGGGCACGTTTGGGACGCTTCCCTGGCGGGTCAACTCGACGCACTGCGGTCTGACGCGGCGGAGAACCATTTTCATGAATGATGCCGTGACACAGTTGGCCCAACAATTACGGCAGGATCTGGCGCTGCGCATTGGAAAGTGCGGCGTCGCGAGGTCGGCTGGGTCGTGAGCGCGGGGGACGGCGTTGCCTATCTGCGCGGATGCCCTTCGGTCCAATACGGCGAATTGCTGCAGCGTTCCGATGGCCTGACCGCGTTGGCCTTTGATCTTCGTCCCGACGAAGTGGGGCTGTTATTCCTCGATCGCAGCGAACAGGTCGGCGCGGGGGACGAACTGCGAGCTACTGGGCGAGTTGCCAGCGTGCCCGTCGCGGACGAACTGCTTTCGCGAGTAGTCGATGCTCTAGGACGCCCGCTCGACGGCGGCCCAGCGTTGCGTTCGACCGATTATTGGCCCGTCGAGCGCGAAGCCGCCGGCGTCGTTGATCGGCAACCCGTCCGCGAACCGATGCACACTGGGATCAAGGTGATCGACACATTGCTGCCCTTGGGACGAGGACAGCGCGAGCTAATTCTCGGAGACCGCGCGACCGGCAAAACCGCTATCGCCTTGGATGCAATCCTTGCCCAGCGCGACACCGGTGTAGTCTGCATTTACGCCGCGATCGGCCAACGCAAAGCAAGCATCGCCGAGACGATCGGCCTATTGCAAGAAAACGGCGCCATGCGGTACACGGTCGTCGTGGTTGCCGATGCCGAATCGCCGGCCGGGCAGCAGTATCTCGCGCCGTTCACGGCATGCACGATCGGCGAGTACTTCATGCGGCAGGGCCGGCATGCACTCGTGGTGTTCGACGATCTCACCAAACATGCCGACGCCTACCGACGGATTTCGCTCCTGTTGCATCGGCCGCCGGGGCGCGAAGCCTACCCGGCAGACGTGTTTTATCTCCACGCCCGGCTGCTGGAGCGTGCCACGCGATTGCACGACCGGCTGGGGGGCGGAAGCCTCACGGCGTTGCCGATCGCATCGACCCAGGCCGGCAATATCTCATCCTATATTCCTACGAACTTGATCTCAATCACGGACGGCCAAATCTACCTCGACGTCAGATTGTTCAACGAAGGTCAGCGTCCGGCGGTCGACGTCGGCTTGAGCGTTTCGCGCGTCGGCGGCAAAGCCCAGCCGACTTTGCTCCGCGGGTTCGCCAGCGACATGCGCCTGCTCTACTCGCAACTGCACGAATTGGAAATGTTCGCTCGATTTGGAGCCGAATTGGAGACTGAAACGCGCAGGCGGCTGGAGCGGGGGCGACGGTTGCGCGAGGCGTTGAAGCAGCCGCGGTTTCAGCCCGCGAGGGTCGCCCACGAGGCCGCCATCCTCTTTGCGATTCGCGAAGGGGCGCTCGACGATTTGCCGCTGACGCAAGTCGCGCATTTTCTCGATCTGTTGTGCGCTCGATTGGACGACCTTGAGGGGGATTTGGTCGAGGCGCTCGAAACGTCCGAACAACTCGGCGACGCGCACCACGACCGGCTGCGCCAGACGATCGAAGCCGTGCGAGTTGCTCTCGCGGGAGCACCATTGCCATGACCCTAGAACAAACGCAACGGCAGCGCAAGGCGGTCTCCACGATCCACGATATCGTGGGGGCCATGCGAGCGATCGCCGCCGGCCGTATTCAAAGTGCCCAGCGCGCGCTCGAAAGCTCGCGCCGATACGAACAAATCGTCTTGCGCGCCTGGTTGTGCTGACGCAGAGTTCGACCGAGTTGCCCCTACTTCAGGCCCAGCGCAATTCCACGCTGCTGCTCGTGATGACCAGCGAGCAGCCATTGTGTGGCGGCTTCAACCAAGAGGTGCTGGCTCTCGCCGAACGCCAGCTTCGCCAGCTACGCGACCAAAATATCGATACGCATTTGGTTGTGGTCGGGCATCGAGGAGTTCGACAACTCATCGTGCGGGGCATCGTGCCCGACAATGCCGAGGCCGCGGCCACGACGGTCCACGGATTGCGCGATGTCGTCAAGCGGCTCGCCACGCTGGTCGACCGGCGATTCGGCGCCGGGCAACTCGGATCGCTCCGCGCGATTTACAATTCCTATCGCTCAATCAGCGAACAGGTGCCATGCGATGACGAGATTCTGCCGATCGACCTGGCGGCAATTCGAAAGCTGGCCGGGCCGGTGAACACTTCCTTCGATCGGCAACTCCCGGATGCAACTCTATTAGCTGGCCTGATTAGCCAGTACGCGTTTATTCGGCTCTATCGGATTGCCGCTGACTCGTTTGCGAGCGAACAAGCGAGCCGCTTGACGGCGATGGATGGAGCGACGCGGAATACCCAGAAAATGTTGGACTCGTTCATTGCCTTGGAACAGCGTGAGCGGCAAGACGAGATCACCCGACAGATGCTGGAGCTGGTCGCATCGCGATTCGCAGATGGCTGATTTTTGCGGTCTTCCGAACCGAAACGTCGAAAGCCATCCATAGGCTTGTTTTCTGGCGCCTCCCGTTCTTTGCGGAGAACTTTGTCGCCATCAGGTCGGCGGTTGGACAATTGCCGTTTGGTTCCTTTAAACGCTCACTGATGAGACCGGGCGTGTTCGGGGCCGCAGAGCGGTGCAAATCGTAAGGTATTGCCGCACAATAACTTGCGGAAGGTGAATTCTTGCGAACGGAGAGGACAGGATTCGAACCTGCGGACCAGGTTACCCGGTCACCGATTTAGCAAACCGGCGCTTTCGACCACTCAGCCACCTCTCCAAATTGATCAATCTTTTCGCGTCGGATCCGCCGGACCGACGATGTTCCGCCTGCCAGGGTTGATTTTAAGCCGATTCGCCGATTTCGCGAGGCCAGATTCCACACAAGATTCTATGGATTCCAAGGGCCGTTGCAAGGTATCTTACCGGCGCGAAATCAATCCCGGGACGGCTAACCGCTCCCGATCGATTTGGCGCCCGCCTACGAGGTGGGTGCGGACAAGGCGGAGTTTTCAAGCATTATATGGAGATTCGTGCCAGCATGATGATGGAACAGGGGTCGGCGAAGCAGGGGTCAGGGGACAGGGGGCAGGGGCGAAGGGCGAGGGGCAAAGGGCGAGAGGGCGAGGAACGAAGAACGGGGATCGCATCCGCATTCGCGATTAACGTTCGTGGCTTGGGCGCGATGCTGATGCTTGTGGTTCTGGCGGCGGCCTGTGCGCCGGGCACGTTGTCGGCCGATGAACCGGACGCTACGGCTATCAATACGGCAATCAAGTCGATCTCGGCCGATAAGCTGCAAAGGTTTGTCAATATACTTGCCGACGATCCGTTCGAAGGGCGCGAGACCGGCAGCCGCGGCGGGCGCGGCGGGGGCGTTTCTCGAAGAGCAATTGGAAAAATTGCATCTCGAACCGGCCGGGCCCGATGGGCACTATTTTCAAGACTTCGGCGCCGGCAGCCGCAATCTTCTCACGCGAATCGAGGGGAGCGATCCCGCGTTGAAGCAGCAATATGTCATCGTGTCGGCCCATTACGATCACGTCGGCTACGGAAAAAAATCAAATAGCTACGGCCCCATCGGCTTCATCCACCACGGCGCCGACGACAACGCCAGCGGCGTGTCGGGCCTGCTATCCATTGCTGAAGCACTGAGCAAGCTGCCAACGCATCCGCGGCGGTCGTTGATGTTGGCGTTTTGGGACGGCGAAGAAGCCGGGTTGCTCGGCTCGCGCTATTGGATCGCGCATCCGACATTGCCGCTCGATCATGTGCCGATCGTGGTGAACATGGACATGATCGGCCGCCTGCGGCAAGAGCGGCTCGAAATCTATGGCACGCGAACGGCGCCGGGGTTGCGCCGCCTGCTCAGTGAAGAAACCGACGGGCTGAAGTTGCTGCTCGATTTTCATTGGGAGATCAAGCCCGACAGCGATCATTTTCCGTTCATCGATCACGGGATTCCGGCGCTGCTGTTCTGCACCGGACTTCATGCCGACTACCATCGCCCGAGCGACACGGCCGACAAAATCAACTCGGCCGGAATGCGCGAGGTGACCGAAATGGCGCTGCGCACGGTGGTGGAACTTGCCGATGCGGACTCGCTACCGAGCTTTCGCTCCCGTTGGCACGAAGAGGGCGTCGCCACGAAAGCCGCCTTCGAGCAATCGGCCCCGCCGCCGGTCGCGCGGTTGGGCATCATCTTGGGCGACAAGCCCGCGCCGAAGGCCGCATCGGTCGCACTCGTGACGGCGGCCGATCATGGCTTGCCGGTCAGCGAAGTCGTGCCCGACTCGCCCGCCGCACAAGCGGGGCTCAAGGCCGGCGATCGCATTATCAAATTTTCCGGACATGAGCCGACAAGCACCACCGAATTTCGCGGGCTGGTGCTCGCGGCGGTCAATCCCGTGCAGATTATCGTCGAACGAGCCGGCGGCAGCGAATTGCTCAAGCTTTCGGCGCGGCTCGTCGGCGAGCCGGTGCGTGTCGGAATCTCCTGGCAGCCCGACGACGCCGAGCCCCGATCGATGACAGTCGTCGGCATCGTGCCCGATTCCCCCGCGGCGAAAGCGGGGCTCAAAGTGACCGATCGCGTTTACCAAATCTCAGGCCACGATTTTTCCACGAGCGATGAATTCCAACGGCTGCTGACGACCGAGCCGAATCCGTTGAAACTCACGGTGGAAAACCAAGGCCAAATTCGCACGGTGGAACTCGTCCGCGCCGGCGACAAACCGCGCGAACTTCAAGAGGCCAGCAAGCCGCGCGTGCTACGGCTGCCGATTCCGGCGACGTCGGATCCGTGATTGAATTCAATCCGCATCCAGAAAAAGTGGCTTGAGATGGCGGTCGAACAGGTTTTCAGTGACATTCTCAGCAATGATCGCTTCGTGCTTTTCTAGCGCGCCGGTATAGCGCTTGCCCATTTGAGCGGCGACTTTGTAGCCGACATGCAAGAGCTGCCGCAGGTGTTGGTTGTAGTTGGAAGAGCGCGGATCGTGGCGCAGGGCGCCGACGAATTGTGGGCCGCTCCAATCAGATACTTCTCCAATCGACGGCAACTTGCGGCGGTCGATATCGATCACGGCGGCGTACGGGCCGCATAGTGCGTCGATGTGGTCGAGTGCTTCGCGGTAGACTTCTTTCGCCAGCGTGAGGCCATCGCCGCCGGCGGCGGCCAAACCGATTAGTTCTTCGAGCCAGGTCGTTCCAGCGGTTTTGAGGTGCAATCCGGCGCCGGTGCGGCGGAGCGTGCGGCGGATGGGGGCGTAGATCGAGAATTTGTCGCTGCCGGAATGGACGCTGAGCTTGAGGTCCGCCGGCAGGCCGAATTCGCGCACGGCGAAGGCGATCACCGCGATGTCGTCGCTGAATTCTCGCTCGAATTGAGCCACGTCGCCGACGTAATCGACCCCCTTGTTGAATCTGCCCGTGAATTTCGGTGCGATCGTTTGCAGCGGAACTTTTTCAGCCGCCATCGCGGCCAGGATGAACAGCAAATCGACGGGCGTTTGCGGCTGATCGGTTTCATCCATCGACACTTCGGCGACGAAATTTCCGACCCCTTTCGCCGCCGCGATGTAGCGATGAATTCGGCCGGCTTCTTGGACCGCGGCCAGATATTTTCGGCCGATCGCGGCGATCCGCTGCGGCGACGCTTCCAGCGGACGGTCGATTCCCGGAATCGTCACGCTGCCGGCAAAGCCAGATTGCGCCGCGACGAACGCGTCGATATCGGCATCGGCGGCCGGTTGCCCGATCGAATCGGCAACGTCGATCGTGAAGAAATCGGAAGCGTCCAGAAAGCGATCGACCGTTTTCAGTCCGATGTGATCGGCGTCAACAAAGTAGGGGCCATTCCAGCCGAGTGCTCGAACCGCCGCACCGGCCTCTTGCCGCACGCTCGATGGCTCGCTGCCGACGATCAGATGCTCGCGGTTCGACTTGTTCCAAACCGGAGCGACTTCGACGCCAAGCTCGCGAGACTTGATCACCGCCGCCAATTGCGCGCGGCCTTGGTGAGCAAAGCGATCGCCCATGCCGAAGGTGAATTTCGGGAGGTTCATTATGGCTGATTCTCTTCGATGGATTCTGTCTTGGTGATTGGTTGTAACGGATTCGTAGCCGAATTTGTGAGAATTCGGTTGCCCGGGGCCGAATGACGGAATTTTCACAAATTCCGCTGCACGCCTTCCGACGGCGCCAATCGATACGCCTCGATTGCCGTTTCGCCGAGGATGCGTTGCTGTTCATCGGGCGAGAGCGTCGCGATGAAACTGCTCACGATCTCTTTCCACAGGCGATAATCGCATGCCAACAGACACACCGGCCAATCAGAGCCGAACATCAATCGCCGCGGGCCGAACGCCTCGAGCACCACGTCGTAGTAAGGTCGCAATTGCTCGGGCGTCCACCGCCCCCAATCCGCTTCGGTGACCATTCCGGAGATTTTACAATAAACATTTTGCCGCCGTGCCAGTTCGCGGACATTTTCGCGCCACGGCGAAAGCAGCCTCTCGCCGATCCGCGGCTTGGCAACGTGATCGAGCACGAACACTTGGCCGGGATGCCGATCGACCAACTGGATCCCCTGCGGCAACTGTCGCTCGTAAATCAAAATGTCGTACGCCAGGCCAAACTGAGCGAGACTGCGGATTCCGTCGTTGAAATCCGCGCGGAGCATGTAGTCGTCGTCGGGTTCGTCTTGCAACACATGCCGCGCGGCTTTCAGCTTTTTGCGATTGGAGAACCGTGCGAGATCGTCGGCCACGCGCGGCGAAATCAGCGGCACCCAACCGACGACACCACGAATGAATTCGTTGCGTTCTGCGAAATCCAGCAGCCAGCCGGTTTCCTCGATCGTCTGCCGAGCCTGAACGCTGACGACGCCATCAACTCCAGCCGCGGCAATCTCGACGGCCAAATCCGCGGGCAAAAAATCGCGGCGCAATACGCTCTTCGCCTCGTCGATCCAAGCGTATTGCGCGGGATCATATTGCCAGAAGTGATGATGGGCGTCGATGATCATGGCATGGACGAAAATGGATTCACACACTAACCCGAAGCGTTAGCGAGGGCGGAGCGCCGCGGTCCGCCGCCCTCGCTAACGCTTCGGGTTAGTGCTACGGATCGTTGTTCTCAGGCCGGCCTTCGGTGTAGTGCCAATTGTGGATCGGCTTGAGGATCTCCAGCACCTCGGCGAGCAACGATTCGTCGATCGGCTTCTCGGCCCAGTCGGCCCATTGGCGGACGCGCGCCGGATTCGCGGTGCCGGTGATGCAGGTTGCAATATCGGGATTGCGGATCGAGAATTGCAATGCAAGCTGGGCAATGTCGATTCCACGCCCACGGCAATGCTCCGCGCGCACGGCGGCAGGCGGCGCGAACGTCGTCGGTCGCCTTGTGCCACGGCGGCAGCGGGTCGTTCGTCAGCAGGCGAGCGGAGAACGGGGCGGCATTCATGATGCCGACGCCCTTCGCTTTCAGATACGGCACCAGGTCGGCCAGCATCGTGTTTTGCAGCGTGTAGTGGTTGTACGACAGCACCACGTCGAGCGGCGCGCGGTCGAGCACGTAGCGGAACATCTTCATCGGGTAGCCAGACACTCCGACGAATCGCACCTTGCCCGCCTGCTGTGCCCGACGCAGCGCCGGCAGCGTTTCCTCGACGATCTGCGCCATATCGACGAATTCGATGTCGTGGCACAGGCAGATATCGAGATACTCGACGCCCATCCGATCAAGGCTGACGTCGACGCTCTCGACGACGCGCTGCGCGGAGAAATCGAAATGGGCGCCGGCATAGCGGCCGAGCTTCGAGCCGAGCAGATAGCGATCGCGCGGAATGCCTCGCAGCGCAACGCCGAGCAGCACTTCTGACATGCCCGCGGCCATAAAAGGCGACGTGTCGATGAAGTTCAGCCCGCAATCGAGCGCAGCCGGCACCGCCCGGAGCGCTTCGCTGCAAATCGATCCGGCGAAACTCTTGCCCGAGCGACGAAGCGCCGAAGCCAATGACCGGCAGCTTCAGACCCGTATTGCCGAGCGGCCGATATTCCATTTGTTCTGCAACTTTCTCGCGCGGCACAACGGTTAATCGCTTACTACCGTGCGCGGCTCCTTCTTTCTCGCCGCGGCTGTAGGGAACGCCCTCCGTGGCGTTCCGCGCCGCGCCGCGTCGGTTTGCCGCGCACTCGGAACGGCACGGAGGCCGTTCCCTACAGTCCTCACATTCGTACACCAATCGTCAGCAACAGATTCGCGAACCGCTGCTCATCGGCCGTTTGAATCGTCAGCACGTGATCGACGGCGTGCGAACCGCTTCGTAAAACGCCCATTTTTCGATCGGCTTCAATTCCAGATTCAATTTCGCCTCCGCCAACACGCGGCGATACTCGGCCCAAACCGGCGGATCGGTCTGCAAGGCGTAGGGCCCGGTCGTTTCGTACACCATCGTATTGGCTTCCTCGATCGGGATGGCCGACAACAAGGCTTCGAGCACCTGCGTGCAATTGACCAGGCCGGGCGAAAGCGTCAACGAAATCACTTCCGCATCGAGCCCCCGGGCCGTTGAAGCCGGATAATTGCCGTCGGCGATCAGCACCTTCGCATGATGACCCGCGCCGGCGAGGATTTCGGTGATCGGACCGTGCAGCAATCGATACTTCAGCATGGCGCGTGTGTCCTTGAATCCTTATTTCACCGGAAAGTATCGACGATACGTTTCAATCGTCAAGCGGGCGGCGGTGTTGCTGTCGGGATAGGGCAGCGCCTCGGCGGAGACGTAGCCGTTGTAGCCGATGTCGCCGAGGGCCGCGGCGACGGCGGCGAAATCGATGTGCCCGGAACCGGCGGCGCGGCGATTGGAATCGACGAAATGGATATGTCCGATCCATCGGCCCGCCGCGCGAATCGCCGCGGGAACGCTCGGCTCTTCGATGTTCATGTGAAACAAATCGGCCAGCAGCCGAACGTTGTCTGTCTGAAGCGATTTGAGCAGCTCGACGCCGTCGGGCAGCGAATTGATCAGATTCGTCTCGTAGCGGTTGATCGGTTCGAAAAACACTGGCACGCCATATTGCCGGGCGTGGTCGCCCAGATCGTCGAGCGATTCGGCCAGATAGCCGAGCGCGGCTTGCCGGCTCACCGCGTCGGACCATCGCCCTTGCATCGAACCGATGATCGTCGAAGCGCCGAATCGGCCCGCGGCATCGATCATGCGACGGATGAACTCGCGCGCCGCGCCGCGCTGCTCGGCATCCGGCAGACACAGATGCAACTTGTGTCGAACCCAGCCCGCGCCGGTGCCCATCGCGGCGAGCTTCAGTCCGTACTCGTCCAACAAGCGGCGAATGGCATCGGTTTCGAGTGCATCCGGCTCCGGCAGAAAAATCTCGATGGCATCGAAGCCCAGTTCGCTCGCCCCGCGGCAAGCGGCCGGGAGGTCGTCCCAAAAGACGAACGGGCCACCACGGGCTTCGGCGACGAGGCTGACGGTGACAGAGGAGCGAATCATAAAACGGTTACCATCGCTTTGACGACGCCCGTCTCCGGTTTGGTGTACGACGGGAATTCGGCGGCGAGTGTGGCGAAGGTTGCGTGGTGCGTGATCCAGGGGCGGGTGTCGATTTTGCCGTCTTCGATCAGGCCGATGATGCGGCGGAAGTCGTCGGGCATGGCGTTGCGCGAGGCGAGGAGCGTCATTTCGCGGCTGTGCAACAGCGGATCGGGAAATGTCGACGTCGCTGGTGATTATGCCGACGAACACCAGCCGGCCCGTGTGGCCGACGTAATGAAACGCGCGGTTCATCGAATTCACGTTGCCGGTGGCGTCGATCACCACGGTCGGCAGCATTCCGCCGCCGATTTTCTCCAGCGCCGGCAATTCCGAACCGTCGGCGGCTGGCTGAAGGGTATTCTCGATGCCCAACATGCGGCGGCAAAATTCGAGCCGCTGGGCGTTCAAATCCAACACGGTGATTTTCGCACCGGTGAGCCGGACGAACTCCAGCACCGACAATCCGATCGGGCCCGCACCGATCACCAGCACATGCTCATCGGCACGCGGCGCGGCTCGATTGACCGCATGGCAACCGATGGCCAGCGTTTCGACGAGCGCCAATTGCTCTAGCGAAAGCTTCGTGGACACATGCAGCTTCCGGGCCGGCACGATGAATCGCGGTCTCATGCCGCCGTCGGTGTGAACGCCGAGCACTCGCAGATTCTGACAACAATTCGGCCGATCGTGTCGGCACGAATAACAAGTCTGGCAGTTGATATACGGCTCGACGGAGCAACGATCGCCCGGCTTGACGTTCGCCACATCCGCTCCGACGGCCAGCACTTCGACGCCCAGCTCGTGTCCGGGAATCCGCGGGTAGCTATAGAACGGAAACTTGCCGAGATAGCCGCTAATATCGGTGCCGCAAATGCCGACACGATGCACGCGCACCAGCGCCTCGCCGGGCTGAGGCGCGGCGGGCTCCGCGATTTCGACGGTTTCGAACTGCTGCGGTTTTTGTAATACGATCGCTTGCATGGAATACCTAATGTCTAATCGCGAATGTCTAAAGAATGACGAAGGCCTAATGACGAGTGGCTGAGGCTGGACGAATGCCCAAGGTTGATCAAATAGCAAGAATTCGTCATTCGTGCGTCGTCATTCTTTAGACATTCGTCATTCGTCATTCGACACATTTACTTGGGCAGCTCTTTCGATCCGACAATGGTCATGTTCAAGCCGATTTGCACGGTGACGTTTTTCTCGCCGACTTTCACCGTCGTCTTGCTGTTCAAATACCAGCCGAGCGAGCCGGTCGAAAATTCGCGGTTTTCGGCGATCATCGGAATTCCGTTGATGGTCAGCTCCACCGGCTTCGCATTTTTGGCAAATTCCTCGCGATTGATCGGACAGGTCGTCTTCGCCATCGTCAAACTCCTTTCAAACGGGATAAATCATTATTCCATCCGCAGGACAAGTTCGCCGGCTTCGACGGGCGTGCCCGGCTTGACCAGCACTTCCGCCACGCGGCCATCTTGTTCCGCGTAGAGCGTCGTTTCCATTTTCATGGCTTCAAGCGTCATCAGTTTTTGGCCGCGACGGACCGCGTCGCCGACTTTCACCGCCACGCCGACCACCAAGCCCGGCATCGGCGCCGCGACTTGCTTCGCATTCCCCGGCTCCGCTTTCGGCCGGTGAATGATCGTCGTTTCCAGGGCACGATCGTCGACATTGACCGAGCGCGGCTGGCCGTTGAGCTCGAAGAACACGGTTCGCCGGCCATCGGCGTGCGGCTCGCTGATTGTAAGCAATTTGAGGATCAATGTTTTGCCCGGCTCGATCTCGACCGACAATTCCTCGCCGATTTGCTGGCTATAGAGAAACGCGGGCGTCGACAACATGCTGGTGTCGGAATAGGTCTTCTCGTGGACGGAAAAATCCTGAAATACACGTGGATAGAGCAGATACGAAATCACATCCTGGCAGGTCGGCTCGCGGTCCAGCAGCTTTTTGACCTTTTCGGCGGCGTCCTCGAAATCGGCCGGCGGGAGCGTCGCGCCGGGCCGGCCGCGAACCGGTTTTTGGTCGCGCAAGACTCGCTTGCGCACCGCGGCCGGAAATCCACCCGGATTTTGTCCCATCCGTCCGGCGAGCAAATCGATCACTGACTCGGGAAACGCCAGATCGCGATTCGGATCGAGCACGTCTTCGGCCTGGAGATTGTTCGTCACCAGAAACAAGGCCATATCGCCGACGGCTTTGGAAGTCGGCGTCACTTTGACGATGTCGCCCAGCAACTGGTTCACCGCCGCGTAGGTCTGGCAAATCTCCGGCCAGCGGGCCATCAGGCCGAGCGCCGAGCTTGCTCTTGCAAATTCGTGAATTGTCCGCCAGGCATTTCGTGCAGATACAGATCGGCAGTCGGGCGCCTTCATGTCGCTTTCGAAGGGCGTGTAGAATTCGCGCACGGCCTGCCAATAGTGGGCCAGCTCGCGCAGCGCCGCTGGATCAACTTCCGTCTCGCGCGGCGTGAACCGCAGCGCATCGACCATCGCGTTCAGATTCGGCTGCGACGTGAGGCCCGACATCGGGCGCATCGGCACCATCGGCAATATCGAGCCCGACTTCCGCCGCCTTCAGCACGCTGGCGGCCGAGATGCCGCTGGTGTCGTGCGTGTGGAAATGGATCGGGATGCCGATCTCTTGCTTCAACGCTTTGACGAGCTCGCGGGCCGCGTAGGGCTTGCAAAGGCCGGCCATGTCTTTGATGGCCAGGATATGCGCCCCCATCTTTTCGAGCTTCTTGGCCAACTCGACGTAATACTTCAGATCGTATTTCGGCCGGGCCGGATCGAGAATGTCGCCGGTGTAGCAGATCGCCGCTTCGCACAACATGCCCGATTTTGAGCACGGCATCCATCGCGACCCGCATGTTGGCGGCCCAATTGAGCGAATCGAAGATGCGAAACAGGTCGATGCCCGCCTGAGCCGATTCGTGGACGAATGCGGTCACGACGTTGTCGGGATAATTCGTGTAGCCGACGGCGTTCGACGCCCGCAGCAGCATCTGAAACAGGATGTTTGGAATCCGCGTGCGCAGGTCGGCCAGCCGCTGCCAGGGGCATTCCTTGAGAAACCGCATGGCCGTGTCGAACGTCGCCCCGCCCCACATCTCGATCGAAAACATCTTCGGCACGAGCCGGGCGTAGGCCTCGGCGATCTGCAGCATGTCGAACGTCCGCATCCGCGTCGCCAGCAGCGATTGATGGGCGTCGCGAAACGTCGTGTCGGTCATCAGCAGCGGCTTCTGCTTGAGAATCCAGGCGGCGAATTTCTCCGGCCCAAGTTTCAGAAGCAGTTGGCGGCTGCCATCCGGGGCGGGCAGCTTCAAGTCGCACGGCGGCATCGGCGCCGGCTCGCGCGCGCGTGCTGCGCGGACGGTCTTTCACCAACGAGTTGCCGTTAACGAGCACTTCGGCCAGGTATTGCAGCAGCTTCGTCGCCCGATCGCGGCGGACGACGAACTGGAACAAGTCTGGCGTTTCGTCGATGAATCGCGTCGTGCAGTCGCCGGCCAGAAATTCCGGATGCGTGATCAGGTTGATCAAAAATGGAATGTTCGTCTTCACGCCGCGAACGCGAAATTCCTGCAAGCATCGCTCCATCCGCCGCGATGCTTCGACCAACTTCGTTCCGCGAGCGGAAACTTTTACGAGCAGCGAGTCGTAATAAGGCGTCACCACGGCTCCGGAAAACGCCGTGCCGGCGTCGAGCCGAATGCCGAGCCCGCTCGCCGAACGATAGGCGGCGATCCGCCCATAGTCGGGCACGAAGTGGTTCTCCGGGTCTTCGGTCGTCACTCGGCACTGGAAAGCGAAGCCGGTCGGTGCGAACCGCCTCCTGATTCTTGATGCCGATTTCCGGCGAATCGAGCCGATGGCCGTGCGGCGATCAGAATCTGGCTGCGGACGATGTCGATGCCGGTCACTTCTTCGGTGACGGTGTGCTCGACCTGAATCCGCGGATTGACTTCGATGAAGTAAAACTGATCGCTATCGACATCGAGCAGGAACTCGACCGTGCCGGCATTCTCGTAGCGCACGGCCCGGCCGATGGCTAGCGCCGCGTCGCAAAGCCGGCGGCGCAGATCGGGATCGAGATTCGGCGCCGGAGCGATTTCGACGACTTTTTGATGTCGCCGCTGCAGCGAGCAATCCCGTTCGTAGAGATGGACCAGATTGCCATGCTCGTCGCCCAGCAGTTGGACTTCGATATGCCGGGCGCGGCGGATGTATTTTTCGAGAAACACATCCGAGCTGCCGAAGGCGTTCAGCGACTCGCGCTGGGCTTGCTCGAGGTTGGGAGCCAGTTGATCTTCCGTCAGCACGACGCGCATCCCGCGGCCGCCGCCGCCGTGCGATGCTTTGAGCATGATCGGGATAGCCGAGGCCCGCGGCCAGCTTGCGAGCGTCGGCCAGATCGCGGACGGCTTTCGGTGTGCCGGCCAGAATCGGCACTTTTGCCTTATCGGCAATGGCCCGAGCGGCCGTTTTGTCGCCCAGTTTGTCGAGCAATTCAGCCCGCGGGCCGATCAGTTTGATGCCGGCTTCGTCGCAGGCCCGCCGCAGCGCCGGATTTTCCGACAGGAAGCCGTAGCCGGGGTGAATGCAATCGACTTCGTGCAGCTTGGCCGCGGCGATGACGCCGGGGATATCGAGATAAGCCCGAATCGGCTCTCCGACCTTGCCGACTTGATACGCTTCGTCGGCCTTGAACCGATGCAGCGCGAAGCGATCCTCGTGGGAATAGATGGCGACCGTTCGGATTCCCAATTCGTGGGCGGCACGGAAGACGCGAATCGCAATTTCGCTGCGATTGGCAACCAGCAGCTTCCGGAAAGTGTTCATAGGTGGGTTGCGTCAATTCCGAACAAATTGCAAAAAACGAATTTGAATCGGCCGCCGCCAGCCGGCCGTCCTCAGTGCCAGGGGCGGGCAGGGGCACCGCAGACCGTGCTGGTCTACGTCTCGGCACACGACTCCGTCACGGCGTGCAAATAATGTTACACGCGGCCGGCAAACACGCTAGCCCCCGGCGCGAAACAACGGCGATTCGCTAATGGCTGGCGGAGGTGGGAGCTTTCTCGCCTGCCGCGGGAACAACGCGCCACGAAAGCGACCGAACCGGGAAGCGGTTGATATCGCCGACGCTCATGCTGCGCTGCTGGCCCTTGCCGTAGAAGGCGTTCTCAAGCAATTTGCCGAGCGGCGTGTCGAGCGCGTGTTGCACCGTCGCCGTGCCTTCCGGCGTGCTCAGCGCGGGTTCCAGCGATCCGATGGACAAGAAGGAAAAGTCGCACAATGTCGGGCCCGCTGCGGTCCAAATCATTACGACGTGCTCGGCCCCCTGCGTGTCCACCGTGACGCGCGCCTTGGCAGCCATCAGCGAGGCGTGCGGAATTAGCCGATTGTCCGCGCTCGATCCGATGCGCGGAAACACGGCCATGAATTCCATCTTGCTGTCGATATACAGCAGCGTCACGTCCATCGGCGAGTTGCTCTGGTTGGTCAGCCGCCACGATACCCAATCGCCGGCCGTCAGTTTGGGCGATTCGCCAATCGGCAGCACCGTGCCGGTTCGGTCTTGAGGGCCCGACAACTTCAACATTTCGAGCTTTACGTCGGAATCGGCTTGACCTTGTTGCGATTCGGCTTCGAAGATTCGCGCCAAGGCAAGTAAATTATTGGCCCGTGCGATCGACGCCATTCGGCCCGGCAACTGCGCGCCGAGTTTTTCGATCGGGAACGGGCCAAGAAAGTCGTCCTGGTTCTTGTCGCGTGCCTGCCACGCCGTTGCCGGCGCGAGGAAGATGGAATCGGCTTTGGAATCCTGCGGCAAAACGACCCAATCGGGTTGGTCGCCCGGCGCGTACGGCTTCGATCACCGAACCCGGCTTGCGCGTCGCGGTTCAACAGCGCCTCCAAACGATCCGCCATCTCCTGCGGCACTTTCTCGCCGCCGCCGGTTTGATCGGCCACCGCCACTCTCAATCGCAAATCGCCGAAATCGATATAGGCCAGCTTCGCCGAAGCACCGACCGGCATTACGGCTCCAAACTCGACGGGAACCGCGACCGATTCATTGTCGGTGCTGCCGACGACGCGCAATTGACCGAGCCTCGCATGATCGGCGTCGCTGGCCATCACTTCGAGGATGCATCCTTTGGTAAGGCCGAGCAAATTGCCACCGGACAGGGTATACCGATCGCTTTCAGCCGCCTTGATCCGAAACGGGGCATCCAACAGGTCTGCGCCGCCGAGAATCGAATCATCGACACCGCGCCCAATGCACCACGGAGTCGGCCCGGAAGTGCGCCCAAGCGAAAGGTAACGCTGCCTGATTTGATCGATTAGTTCACGGCATTTAAGCGCTCGGGAACTGCGGGCCAACGTCTCACAAACGGTGTAAGAGAAAAGTCCATGCGTGATGGCGGAGTTGCTGTCTCGGGGAAGAGGTTGTTCCACGGTTTGCTCATCTTGCCGGCAGGCGTACATCAGGACGACCTTGCCCTGTTCCGACGGCGAATTCCGCAACCTGTCGGCAAGTTGTCGGGCGAAGCCGCCATAGCACATATCGCAAATCACCCAAACGGAGGCGTGCTTCTCGATCGCGGGGCTGAGCCATTTCGATATGTCGTCGCCGGAAATTGCATTTTGAATCGTGTGTGGGAACGGCTTCGGCGACTTCCGTGGCGGGGGATCCACGTTCTCGTCAAGTCCGCGGTGTTGGTTTGTGCTCGACGCTGGTTGGGCATCGGTCGCTTTTGGCAAATCGAAGGACGCGTCGGATGGCCAGAACAAGGTCTGTAGGGAGTTGTCATAGACATTTCCCTCGTTGTCGCCCTTCATGAGACCCAACGCAGCGTCGGAAGCCGCCAGACTGGACCGGCCGCCCAACAGGATGATCGCCTGACCTCCGGTCGATAACTCGCCAGCAAGAGTTTGCATCGCGTTTTGGATGTTGGCCCGCGTCGAGAGCAACTTCGGTTCCGTGCCCTTGACATCCGTCAGAATGCGAATGTCGGCGGGCGCGAAGCCAAAATGCTCGGTAAGAACAGATTGAAACAAAACGGCATCGTTCGCCGGCCCCCGCAACGCACTCGCCGCCTGACTGGGATAGCCGCAGCCGATCAGCAACGCCCGCCGCTTGGACGTCGGCGCAGTCAAGGCGCCGAGCTTGGTGCTGTCCGCGGGGTCGATCAAATCACCGAACTTGTTGGAACCCCCTTCGCGTGGTGTTGCCACCGCGCTGCCACCGTCCCTGTCACCGAAAGATGCCACGGTCTTGCCGCCATCCGCGCCGCCGGAAGAGGGTTTCGTTGCGTGATAGACCGATGCGACAAGAATCGCTTGCAGCAAAACCACCGCCGCGCCGACTGCGATGGCGCGGCGATGGCGGCGGATGAATTTCCCGGTGCGATAGCGCCAGTTCATCGGCTGCGCCCGCACAGGCTCGTTCCGCAGCCAGCGGCCCAGATCGTCGGCCAAGGCTTCGGCCGATTTGTAGCGGTGCTCGGGATTCTTTTCCAGGCACTTCGTGATGATCGCTTGCAAATCGGCGGCGATGCCGGGGTGATATTTGCTGATCATCTCCGCGTCGGCAAATTGAATCCGCTTCATCAATTCCGGCGTGGGCGTGTCGTCGGTTGCACCGAACATCGGCCGCAGCGTGAGCAACTCCCACAGCGTCACGCCAAGGCTGTAGACATCGCTGCGGCCATCGAGCCGGCCGACCGCCAGCACCTGCTCCGGACTGGCGTAGCGCAGCGTGCCGACGAACTGCCGCGTGCTTGTGATCTTCTCCTTGTCGATCCATTGAGCCAGGCCGAGGTCCATCAGCACCGCCTGGGCGCCGTCGGCGGTGAGCATGATGTTGCCGGGCTTGATGTCGCGATGGACGACGCCGGCTTCGTGCAGCTTTTGCGCGGCGGTGGCCGTCTGGCGAACCAGTTCGACGACGTGTCGCACATAGCTCTCGACCGCAATCGGCGGCACGGCCTCGACTTCCGCCGGCGCGGCATCCATCAACACCGATCGATCGGCCGCGCTGCTCAGCGGCCGCTCCGATCGCCGGGCTTCCTCGCACGTCGTGCTGACGGCTTTCCGCCAGGTGTCGGGCGCAACATCGACGGGCATTTTCGCCGCTTCTTGCAATCGCTCGCAAACCGCGGCCAACGTCGCCCCCTCGATCAACTCCATCGCGTAGAACCATTGGTCCCCTTCCGCGCCGGAGGTGAACACCTTCACCAGATGCGGATGATCGACGCGCCCCAGGGCGCGATACTCCCGGGCGAATCGCTCCGCCGACTTGGGATCGCCGGCCCGCAACAGACACTTCAGCGCTACCTGCCGCCCGACCGATGGTTGCCAGGCGCGATAGACGACTCCCATTCCCCCCTGGCCCAACTTGCTGAGCAACTCGAATTCGCCGATCGATCGAGTGCCGGCCGCGACCAGTTCCGCCGGCGCGGCCGCATCCTCGGCCAGCGATCGTGCCGCCCATTGATCGACTTCCTCGGCGTCAACCGGCTCGCCGAAGATGCGCGTCAGCAGTCCGCTCATTTGTCCGGACAATCCGTCGACTTGCGTCACCTCGCCGGAGCTGTAGCACAAATAGTCGCACCGTTTGCGGTTCCGCTGCGAATTGAGCAGCAGAAGTTCTTTGGCATTAGCGTCGTACATTGCCAGCGGATGCAGCGACGTGCGCTGGACGGCGGCAGCGGGTGCGTCCGATGGAGTCGATGTGGAAGATTCCAAATAGACGCGGCCCGGGATGATGCCGTCCGCGCCGGCGGCGGAAGGAAGTTCGAGCGGATCGAGGCGGCGCGACATTTCGCCGATCAACTCGAACCGTTCGATGAGCCAATTGCCGCTCGGCGCGCGAGACTTCGGCGACATAGATCAGCCGGCGGTCGGCGAACACATCCAGCCGTTGCAATATCTCGCCGACGCCTGCCAGCAGCGACCGGCCCATGCGGTCGTAAAACGCGGGCGTTCGTAAGCCGGCGGCGCCATGCCCCAATTCCTGATTGCGATAGGTCACCAGCCGGTCGAAAAGTTCATCCAATCGCACGGTGCTGCGGGCGCCGGATTTGCTTTCCAGCGTCTCGCGCAAGACGGCGTCGAGACCGGCGGCCCGCGGCAAATCATCGCGTGATTGCTCCAATAGGGCCTTGATCTTGCGGAATTCTTCTTGCTCCGTCGCAAGCGCCGGCAGTAGCAGTCGAACATATTTTCGCCATTCACCGAGCGACGGCCGGGCAAGGCTCTTGAGTTGCTCGGCGATTTTCGGACTGTGCTCCGCGCGATCGGCATAGATGACGATCTCGGTGACGGCCAGCAACTTGAGCGCGGCTTCCCAGAGAAAAAACGCGGCCTGATGGCGATCCAGCGCCGACTTGGCGTTGGCTGCATGGCGATACAGTTTCGCCAGAGGCAACGGCAATCGCCGGATCAACTCTTCGTTCAGTCCCGAGTCGACGCTCATACGCGGCTGCTCATACTTGGCAGATAGGTCGCGAAAGATCGTGGGCTGGATCAATGTCCGTTTAGATAATTCTAATCGCGCACCCACTGCCGTGTCACGGATACGATTGGACTACAAGTGTGCTGCACACGATTCGGGGACTCGTTTGAAAATCGCTCGTCCGCTCCAGCTTCGCCAAACTCATCTTGACGCATTTCCCCGAAAACTGGTTCAATGTGCTCACGGTTGGAGCAAATCGCATTGTGTAGAACGGATTCAGCGCGATGCGACGCCCGGCCATGTGTGGTTTGAGCGGCTTCCCCTCATAGAGTGCCCAGGGGAAAGGTTTTCGCAGCATCGGGTGCTCGTTCCGGAGGAGCCAAGGAAATGGCAATGACAAAGAAGGCGAAGAAGGCCACGCGTTCGCCCAAAAAGGCCACGCACAAGAAGCCGGCCAAGCAATCTCACAAGAAGGCCGCCACGAAGAAGGCCAAGCGTTCGCCCAAAAGGCGCGCCGCAAAGAAGACGAAGTAGCCACCGCGCTACTTGGCTCCGGCCGCGGGAATCACTTTCCCGCTCGAGGCGCCCAGATCCGACGAGAAAGGCCGGCTCGCCCGAAACGGGGCGAGCCGGCCTGAATTTTTTTCGTAGGTCAGGCTTTCCAGCCTGACATTCGTTGGTCTCTGTCAGCCTGGAGAGGCTGACCTACGGCAAACCGGAGGTCGCGCCCTTTGACCAAAGGCTGCCATGCGTTAGACTTGGGGAAAACAGATCAAGCATTTTTGCAGTCCTGCAATCCCCAGAAATGGGTGCCTGGCCCCCGACGAGCCGGTTCCGATGTGAATCGCTCGCGGCTTCAGGCCGATTCTAGCCGGGGAAGGCGTTTATCGAATTGGTAGGTGTACGTGTCTGAATCGGCTCCGCAATCGACGGCAACTCACGCAGTTGAACCTCACGCTGCATCCCCTCAAGCCGCGTCGTCCCCCGATGTCGGCTTCAACGATCTTTCTCTCTCGCCCGTGATGCTCGAGGCCTTGGCGAAAGCCGAGTATCTCGAGCCGACGCCGGTTCAAGCCGGCTTGATCCCGCGGGCGCATGGCCGGCGTCGACGTGCTCGGCCAGGCCCGCACCGGCACCGGCAAGACGGCCGCCTTCGTCATTCCGATTCTCGAACGGCTCGAGTCGCAGCAGCACAAACGGGCACGGCCCGCAGGCGCTGGTCCTGGTGCCGACGCGCGAGCTGGCCGTGCAGGTGCGCGAGGAAGTGGTCAAGCTGTCGCACGGCCGCAAGGTGCACATCGTCGCCCTCTACGGCGGCAAGCCGATCCGCGGCCAGATCGAAAAGCTGCAGCGCGGGGCCGACGTCGTCGTCGGCACGCCGGGCCGCGTGCTCGACCACATGGGCCGCGGCACGCTTCGACTCGACGATCTGAAGTTCGTCGTGCTCGACGAAGCCGACCGGATGCTCGACATCGGCTTTCGGCCCGACATCGAAAAGATTCTGCGCCGCTGCCCCGCGTCGCGGCAGACGCTGCTGTTGAGCGCCACGGTGCCGCCGCCGGTCGAACGGCTGGCGCAGCGCTACATGCGCGATCCGGAGATCGCTCAATTTCTCGCCGCACGACAGTCGTCGGTCGAAACGATCGAGCAGTTTTATTTCACGGTCGATCCGGAGCGGAAATTCGACTTGCTCGAAAAGCTGCGTGGCGCGCGAAGAGCCGCGGCAGGCGATCATCTTCTGCCGCACCAAGCGGGGCACCGACAAGGTCTACCATGCGGCTGGCGAAAAAGCTCACCGGACGTCGGCCTGCATTCACGGCGACCTGCAGCAGAACGCCCGCGATCGGGTGATGGCCGCAATTTCGCGAGGGCAAGGTCCGCTACCTGGTCGCGACCGACGTGGTCGGCCGCGGCATCGACGTGACCGGCATTTCGCACATCATCAACTACGACATTCCGCAGTTCTGCGACGACTACGTGCATCGCGTCGGCCGCACCGGCCGGATGGGCCGCGAGGGCGTGGCCTACACGTTCGTCACGCCCGAGGAAGGAAACGAATTGACGCGGATCGAGATGCGCATCGATCGGCTGCTGAAGCGCGACGAAATGCCTGGCTTCGAAGCCAGCAGCCGGGCGAAACCGGTCGGCGACGGCTCGGCGATGCCCAATTCCCGAGACGTCTACGACGAATCGACCGGCCCGCTCGACGGCCAAGCCGCGGCCCCACTGAAGCGTCCCTCGCCGCCGCTTCTCGGCCGCGGCGGCCGCTCCCCGCGCCGCAACCGCCGGGCGCTATAGACGCGAGCAAGTTGTGGTGCTGGGAGATACGGCCTATGACGCTCAAGTCATTCGCGAGGCTTGCGACGCCCGCGGCTATATCTGGATTTTCCCGGCCAACCCGGAACGCGTCTTCGAAGGACCGAAGGGCCAACGCCCACAACTGCGCTCTCGACTCAAGGATTGGCAACGTCTGTCGCTTTCGACCATCAGGCTTCGCGCGTCAACGGGCAAGTACGCCAAGTATCGGCGTCTTTCCCGCTGGCGTGTCGGGCCGAAAATGAAACCGCGCGTGTATTACGCCCATCAGGAAATACGTGAGGTGTGCCGCGTCGGCCGCGTGCAACTCGTGTTTTCGACAATGAAACCCAACCTTTCGAAAGCGACGGCCGACGATGTCAAAATCTTGATGACGAACGCTCTGAAATTGAGCGTTCACGAAGTGATCGAGTTGTATTCCTTGCGTTGGCAGATCGAGTTGTTTTTCAAGGAGCTGAAATCGACGCTGGGATTTTCCCAGTACAGCTTTCAGAATTTTCAAGCCGTGCGAGCGTGGGTGGAGATCGCCATCACGACCGTGCTGTTCTTGGAACAACTGCGTGCCGAGCGGATGCGTGACCGCGGCTTGAGCAAGACAGATCGACAATGGTGGGAATACCAACGATTGCATGGTTTGTGTGCGGCGTATCGTCAGGAATGCGCCGGACGCGAATTGAAATACATGGCAGATCGTCTAAAAACTTCCGGAGGCGTCGTCAAACTCAAACGGCTCCTCACCCAGGCCACGCCCGCAGAATACCAAATGGCTTCATAAAAACAGTCCCAAAACGCGCAACTTCAAAAAGCGTTAGCGAGGGCGGCGCCCCTCGGCGGTTCCCCCTCGCTAACGCTTCGGGTTAGTGTTACGGCAGGTAAATCAATTCGTTCGCATTCAACATTGCGCGGCAGAAAATCGGCAAGCCTTCGCGTGTAATCAATCCGGCGGCGGCGCGCTCTTCTTCGGCTTCGGCGCGCGGCCGAACGCGAGCCAGAAAGCCCGCCTGATCTGCTGCGAGACGTTGCCCAGCGCTTCGCGGGTCAAACGCTGAGCAAAAAGTTCCGCCTGTTGCTCGACGAAGGGCCCGTTGAGCAGGTTCAACGCTTGCAGGGCCGTGGTTGATGTATTGCGTTTGGCCAACGGCTGGGCCGAGTCGGGGCAGTCGAACGCGCCGAACGTCGCATCGAACTGCATCCGCGGCTTGGCCAAGTAGATCATCCTGCGCCATTCCGCCGGGCCGAATGACCGCTTCGGCACATAAACTTTGACGTAATTCCCGTTCGGCTCAAAGACATCAAAGCCCGGCCCCCCCATTTTCAAATCGAGCGCGCCGCTGACCGACAGGATGCTGTCGCGAATCGGCTCGGCCTCCAATCGACGCGAGCTGAATCGCCACAGCAGCATATTGCCGCGATCAACCGTGGCGGATCGCGAATTGATGCGGCTCGATTGGCGATACGTGCTCGAAAGCAGAATCAGCCGGTGGATATGCTTCGGCCGCCAGCCGTTAGCCATGAATTCGGTGGCCAGCCAATCGAGCAACTCGGGATGCGAAGGCAGGCCGCCGTTGAAACCAAAATCGCTGGGGGTTCGCACCAGCCCCTGGCCGAAATGGTAACTGCCAGATTCGATTGACCATCACGCGAGCCGTCAGTGGATTTGCGGGATCGGCGATCCATCGGGCCAGATCGAGCCGCCGCTTGGCTTCCGGAGCGTTCGACGGCACCTCCAGCGGTTTGCCGACGGCCGCGATCGCCCCAGGTCGCACTTCCTCCTGCCGCAGCATCGGATCGCCACGATTCAGCCGATAGGTCGGCTCGCTCGGTTGGGTAAACGTGCCGACATATACAAGCGGCGGTTGCAATTTGGCGAGCCGTTCCTTTGCCGCCGAGATTCTCGCATCGACCGATTTGAATTCCGCCGCGTCGTCGGGCGGCATTTGAGGCGCCTCGATGGCCTCCGGCTTGGCCTGCGGATCGTAGGGCCGCCGATCGTCGCTGGTCGCCACGGTCCGCCATTTGCCGGGCTCGAGCCCCGTTTCGATCATGTAGCTCACCGGCAGGCGATCCTGAAACGCCCCTTCTCGATCGCGCGCCCAGACGACTCGATCGATAAGCGTTGGCTCGCGTAATTCGATTTGCACCCAGCCGCGACCGACTTCATTCGAAATCCAACTCCATGAATTGCCGTATCGGCCGTCGTTGATGTGAGCCAATTGATGGAGCTTATACGTGCCGTTCAGAAACACTCCCGACGCGGTGGCCACGCCGCCGGCGGATGGCTAGCGCGACATTGCGCGGGTTCTTGCCGCTGGAAAATACTTCCAGTTCGTCGATGCAGGGCTCCAAATTGTTGGTCGCGCGGACGGTGAACCTCACGAACTTCGCCGTCACTGGCGCGAAGCGATCGACGTTATACCGTGGATTCACCGACGCGCGTCGCGATTTGGGCCCGACTTTCGACCCATCGACCTGCGCCAGCGGTTCGCCTCGTGCGGCGATTTCGAGCTTGGCCTGCGTCGCGCCGGCGATCTCTTGCTCGATCGTGGCCCGCTCGCGCTGCCGATCGGGCGAATCGCGCAGCGCCCGCTCGCCATGCTGCACGCCGGAGAAAATCGCTTGCAGAGCATAATAGTCGTGCTGAGAGATCGGATCGAACTTGTGATCGTGGCACTTCGCGCAGCCGGCAGTCAGGCCGAGGAAGGCGGTTGTCGTGGTCGATACCATATCGTCCAACTCGGCAAGGCGTTGCATCCGGGTCAATTCGATATCAGGACTCTTGACCTGATCCCACGGGCCGGCAACCAAAAATCCAGTCGCGATGTCTGCGCCAACCTGGTCGCCCGCCAGTTGCTCCGTGATAAACTGCGTATACGGCTTGTCGGCGTTGAATGCATCGATCACGTAGTCACGATACGGCCAGGCATTGGGCGCGCGGAAGATTGTTTTCAAAGCCGTTGCTTTCGGCGAATCGCACTACGTCCAGCCAGTGGCGCGCCCAGCATTCGCCGTAGTGAGGCGAAGCGAGCAAGCGGTCCACCAGCCGTTCGTAGGCATCCGGCGATTCGTCGGCGACAAACGCTTGCACTTCTTCCGGCGACGGCGGAAGCCCGAGCACGTCGAGCGTCGCGCGGCGAATTAGCGTGGCCCGATCGGCTTCGGGCGAAGGTTGCAGGCCATGCTGCTCGAGCTTCGCGAGAACGAACGCGTCGATCGGCGTGCGAATCCACGATGCGTTTTGCACTTTCGGCGCATCGCGGCGAACTGGCGGCTGGAGCGACCACCAATCGCGACCGGCGCGAGTGTCGGTCGTCATGTCCATCGGATCTAACACCCGGCCCTTGGGCCAGACAGCGCCCGGAATCGATCCACTTCTTAAGCACGGCCAATTCACTCAGTCCGACCGGTTTCGCTTTATCCGGCGGCGGCATTTCGCCGGCTTCGATGCGCGTGATCGCGTAGCTGTTGTCGATATCGCCCGGTTTGATCGCGGGTTCACCACTCTTGCCGCCGGCCTGGGCCGATTCGAGGGTGAGCAGATTCAACTTGCCGGCATTTTCGTTCGGATTGTGGCAGCCGGAGCAGCGTCGCAACAGAATCGGCGCGACTTGCCGCTCGAAATCGAGGGGCTTCGTGGCCGGTTGCGACGCGGTCCCTTCGTCGCCCTGCGCGGGACCACAAGTTCCAATGCCTGCCGCGGCCAGGAGCAGCACGATCGATCGTACTGGAATCGCGTTCCGACCAGTTCTCGTGCGCAATACAAGCCACACCGCGGCGAGCGACGTGAACATCAACAAGCCGGCGCAACGAATCGGACCCGATTCATAGACGACCGTGCCGTTGAACACCATGAACAGCATGAAGCCATGCCAACCGCGGTCGATCCACGCCGATCGTTCCGCATAGCGCCGAGGGGCGAGCCACCAATAGGCAACATCGACGATCCACAACAAGGTGAATAGATACGAAATGTAAACCCCTTCGCCGAAGCCGCTCACCTCTCGCGTATGCCGCACGGCATCGGCGTGCGACCAATGATGGAAATAGTGGAACGCCATCGTCACATGGATCAGAAAGTAGACCATTGCCCAAGTCCAGCACCATCGCGCCGCGCGGCCCAGCGGCGCGGACGCCAGCCAATCGCTCTTCGCCAGCGCCATCATCAGCACCAGCGCCGCAAAATACCAGACAAGCGAAAGCCGGATCATATTGCGAGTTTGGCTGTCGCCCACGTCGGACGCGAACCGGGCCGACGCCAGCACGATCGCGACAATCGACAATCCGCCGACGAAGGTCCAAGCGGCATCGAATGATCGTCGAGAGAACGGCGTGGCCATGGAGGGAAGCAACAATGATGCGTTTTTCGCGGCGGGATCCACTTGCGGGTACTTTATCGTAGCCAAAACAAACGGAATACCGCAACAATTTTCGGTTTCGTTCGCGCGAATTGGAAATGACCAATTCGCATCGTTTTGGTCCTAGAATCAAGAGACAAAAGGCCGAACCGCCAGTGCGCGAAGGCTTGCTGGCAGCCCGCAAGCTCGACCCAGAATATCAAACTTTGCTCAATCCTCAAACTCGCCCAACCGATAATGCCACAATTGCCGCAACAACGCGGCGGCAGGTCTGATCGGAAATCACGGAGGAGCCAATAATGCCCCATCCGCTCGCCACGGTGGCAATCGTACCGCGCGAACGATTCAGCTTTGCGCAAAGATCGCTCGAGAGCATCCTCGCCAACACACGAGAGCCTTTAGAACTGATCTACATCGACGGTTGCTCGCCCCCGCTGGTGCGCGATTATCTGAGGCGGAAAGCCACCGAGCACCAGTTCCGGCTCATTCGGACGGATCATTATCTGTCTCCCAATGTGGCGCACAATATGGCGGCCGCGCAAGTGCGGACCAAATATGTCGTGTTCATCGACAACGACGCGCTGGTGTCGCCCGATTGGCTTGCTTCACTCGTGGATTGCGCCGAATCGACCGGCGCCTGGGTTGTCGGGCCGATCTATTGCGAACGCGAACCGATCGCGACGCGAATCCACATGGCCGGCGGCGCCGCGGAATTCGTGATCGAAAATGGCCGCCGAGTGTTTCGCGAAGGGCATTGTCATTATGGCAAGCCCTTGGCGGAAGTTGGGCCGACGTTATGCCGCGCCGACGGAGCAGATCGAGTTTCATTGTGTCTTGGTCCGAATGGAAGCCTTCGAACAATTGGGCCCGCTCGACGTGAACCTACTGAGCGCGTGCGAACATACGGACCTTTGCTTGCTCGCGCGGCAGGCAGGTGCGGCGGTTTATCTGGAACCGTCGAGCGTCGTGACCTACGTGCCGCCCCCGCCGCTGGAATCCATGGACCTGCCTTATTTTCGCCTGCGCTGGAGCGATGCGTGGAACACGGCCAGCTTGCGTCACTTCGCCGAAAAATGGAGTCTGGCCGCGGACGACCCGAGCTTGGTGACGATTGCCCAATTCCTGTCGAACCACCGCCGTTTGCCGCTTGAGCCGCTACGTCGGGCCATGAAAGTATTTGGCCGGCGGCCGGCGCGATGGCTGGAGAAGCGCGTCATGGCGCCGATCGAAGGAGCGATCAATCGGGCCCAGTTTCCCGCCTCTCGCTACGTGCAACCAATGTCGCGCACGGCATAAGCGGGGCGTTGCGTTCCAACACTTGGCGAAATCAGATGAATTCCTACGCGCAGACCAATATCCAGCTTTACGGCCAATTGCTCCAATGCAACTGGTCCGACGCCGATTTGCGGCAAGTACAGGCGGCGTATGCCTTGGCGATGACGATTTTCGCCGGCCATTATCGTCCGAACCACAAATCGTTTCTGGCGCACCTCGTCGGCACAGCGAGCATTCTCGCCGCCCACGATGCCGACGCGACGATCGTCGCCGCTGGTCTTCTCCATTCGGCCTATAGCCACGGCGAATTCGGCGACGGCTCGCGCGGCATGACGGCGGCGAAACGGCGAACGGTGCGCGCGCGGTCGGCGATCCGTGCGAATCGCTGATCGCCCGCTATACGACGATGCGTTGGAAACTGCCCGAGACGATCGCCTTGGCGGCCGGCGTGGAACAACTTACGGACCTCGATCGGACGGTCGCGCTGATGAAGCTGGCCGACGTGCTCGAAGATCACTTGGAGCGCGGCATGGCGTATTCGCCGAACAAGCAATTGCCCGGGGGCGGCGACGCGGACCGGGCGTGGCGCGAGGCGTTCGTCGGCGTGGCGGTCGCGCTCCGTCACCATTCGCTGGCGACCGAACTTCAAGCCGCGCTTTCGCCGAGCGCCGAGCGACCATTGCCCGATTTTCTTCTCGGCGAGAAACCAGCGTCATATGTCATGGCCCCGATTTCGCATCGGATGCGAACCACCGTGCGGGTCGGCCGGCTTGTCCGCCGCTTCCGCGCCAAATTCGCGCGGCTCTCAACGCATCCGGCCAAGCGAGCGGCGTGATTGACGCACTCGCTACGATCCGAAACTACTTTTTCAGCTTAGCAAGCTTTTCCTCAACCGACTTCACCTTTTCAGCGTCGCCATCTTTTTGGTAGCCCTTCAGGGCGCGCTCGAGATTCTGGCGAGCGTCGTCGAACTTTTTCGCGTCGGTGAGAACGTCGGCGTAGTGCTCCAGCACGTTGGCGTCGGGGCTTTCATCCAACGCGATGGCTTTTTTCAATTCGATCAGCGCTTCATCGTTCTTTCCTAGCCGATAATAGGCCCAGCCGAGGCTGTCGCGGTAGGCCGCATTTTCTGGCTCGGCCGCGACGGCTTGTTGAATCATCGCCAAGGCTCGGGGAAGCTGTTTCTTTTCGTCGGCCCAGAGGTAGCCCAGATCGTTGAGCACGCCGGGATCGTCGGGATATTCGTCGAGCACTTGCTCGAGCCATTCTTCCGCTTCCGGCAATCGCTTTTGGATCACGCAGATATTCGACAGAGCACTGCGGGCGTCGCGGACTGCTTCGCGCAGTTTCCTCCGTGGAAAAATCGGCGTCGTGCTTGTCGATCAAGTCTTTATAGGCTTTGTACGATTCGTCGTAGCGCTTGGCGTGAAACAGAATCCAGGCCGGCCGGGAAAGGAAGCGGACGTCTTTCGTCGCGTTCTTGCCTTCGGTCATTTTTCGCGCGACGGCCAGTGCCGCGTCGGTCTTGCCGCTCATCTCCAAGGCTCCGGCCAAGTAGTATTCGAACGCCGGAGGCCGATCGGCCGGCAAGCCACCCTCGTCGATGCCGCGCTGGAGAACCTTGGCCGCTTCGTCGTATTTGTCGGCCGCGACCAGCGTCAAGCCCCAGGCGAGCAGCAATTCGGCTTTGTGCTTCGGGCCGGCCTTGATGGCCAGATCATAGAACTTGCCGGCTTGGTCGTATTGCTTGTGGTCGGCGGCCAGCGTGGCGGCGGCCAGCAGCGGCCCATAGTCGGACGGCTTGGCGGCGGAATGCCTGGTTTGCGCCACATCGAGCAGCGCGGCGACCAGTTTGTCGTCGGCCGTCAGTTTTTTGCCTTCGTCGCCGAGGACATCGAGCGAATCGGTCTTCTCGGCCACTTGCCCGAGCAATTCGAGTAGCGGTTCCTTTTGGTCGGCATGGCGCTCGATGGCCGCGAGCGCCTGGTATGCCTCGGCGGTCGGCTTCTTCTTCAACATGGCTTCGTACAGCGGCCGCGCTTCGTCCGGTTTGTCCGCCTTGCGGTATTGCTCGGCCAGATCGAAGGCGACCGCGATCGAATCGGGCATCGCCTCGTGCAGCTTTTTCAGCCGCGGGATCAGTTGGTCGGATTGCTTGAGGTCTTTCAGCACATCGGAAAGCAAGTCGAGCGCCGCGAGATTCAGATCGGCCGGATGCGAGTCCAAATAGGTTTGCAACTTGGCGAGCGCCTCGGCCGAATGCTTTGACTTGAATTCGACTCGGGCCAGGTTCAACGCCAGCGTGGCGGGCTTGGGCGCGAGGTCGTTGAGGCTGTGGAACGCTTTCGCGGCGTCGGCCGTGCGGCCGACCTCGAGATAAGCATCGCCCATCAATTCGTAGGTCAGGCCGCCTTCGCCGATCAAACTGCGCCGGGCCGTTTCATCGAGGCCGAAATCCTTGGGCTTGGCCAGCGCGGCGGCGACTTTGTCGAGCAGCGCGGCCGAATCGGTGTATTTCTGCGCAGGAAATCGAGCCGGGCGAGCTCGGCCTCGACGGCGATTCGCTCGGCGGCAGGCTTGCCAGCGGTTTGCATGACTTTGACCGACCGTTGGAGCAATTTGATCGCCGGCTTCCAATCGCCGTTTTCGGCCAGGTACATGCCGATCCGCCGTGGCAGATCGGGATCGGAGGTGTCTTGCTCGGCCAGTTTGACGGCGTAGCGCAGCGATTCGTCGCGCCGATTGAGGCTGAACGCCAGCGGCACGATTTCCTCCAGTGCCGCGACCGCCTGGGGATCGAGCCGAAACGCGCGCTCATAAAGTCGCAACGCCGCGGCCGATTCCTGACGCTGCTCCATCGTCCGGGCGGTGGCCAAGAGCGCCTCGGCTTGGACGCGATTCTCGTCGGCCTCGGTGCGCGGCTTCTTGGGGACCAGCGGTTGCGGACGGTCTTCCGGCGGCTGCGAGGGCGCGGCGTCGGAGGCGATCGGCTCCTTCGGCGCGGCTGCCGTGACGGTCGAACAGGCGAATGAAAAACATCCAACGAGCAGAAGAAAAATGGTCGAGCGCATGGTAGATGGATACCGGGGTTTCAAACTTGCAAAACCAGGGTCGGCAATGCGTCGCGAGAGGGCAAAGAGGACTCAATCCAGCCGGCTGCACTAACGGCGCCGTGCAACGATTCCTTCCATGCGGCATTATACCGGCGCGATCAGCGAGGTTTGCGTTTTGATAGCTGCTTGCTGGCGGATTTATGCTTCGCGGCGACGGGAGGTGATTTCGCGGCGGCGCGGTGTTTGCTATCGGAATGTTTGCCGTCGGCGTGCTTGCCACTGCCGGCGGATGATTTTTTCGGCTCGGCGCGCTCCACTTTGGCCGGCGCACGACTTTGCTTTTCGCCCTTTTCCGCTCGCCCCGATTTGTCGGCGGCCTTGGCGGACGGCTTTTCCGTGGATTTCTCGGTGGATTTTTCCGCTGGCTTGGTGGCGGACTTTCCGCTCGCTTTCTCGGAAGCCTTCTCAGATTCTTTCACCGCCGGCCCTTTTGCAGCCGGCTTTTCGCTGGCTGATTTCTCATGGGCCGGCTTTTCCGCGACGTGCTTCCCCTTGGCGTTGACGGCGTGTTTCTTCGCCGGGTGCTCGGCGGCATGATGCCCGGCCGAACGGGCCTCTTCATGTGCGTCGTCCTTCTTCGCGCCGCGCTTGGGAAACCGGTCTTTGGCATCCGGGTTGATCGTCAGCATCAGTTTACGAACTGAGGGGGAAAAAGGATTCGCCACGTACTCGGCCGCCAATTGATGCAGCAGCGAGCCGAACTCGACCCCCTTCGTCTTGGGAATCACGCGCTCCAAGCCGCTGACCTTGCCGGACTGCGCCTCGGCCTCGCTGATTACGCCCAAAATGGCCAGCACGTCGAGCGCGCCGCGGTCCAAGGGAATCGCATGTCCGCCCAGCGCGACTTGCGTCACGTAGGCCAGGCTGAACGGCGTCGTGCCGCCCAGTCGTTCCAGTTGCTTGATTCCCACGGAGATATTCTGCTTTTTGACCGGCTCCAAGTCGAACGAATAGGTCGATTCGAACACGCCCTGCAGCACCCGCTTGAGATTCGACGCGGCGGACGTCGGGTCGGGCAGCGGCCGGGTGACCTCGGCCAACTCCGTCACCGTGCTGACGCGGACTTCGTTCCAATCGAAGAAATTCTTCGACAGATGCGTGTAGATCTTTTCCGCGATGTCAAAGGGAGCATTTTCCAACACGGACGCGAATAGCAGATGCTCCAGCAGCGGCCGGTCGGCCGGCGGATCCACCGCGGTATATTGTTGTTTGAGGACACGATGCGTCTTGCTTAACAACGCGGTGCGATTCGAATTGCCCATGGGAAAACGTCTCTTGGTGCCGGAAGCGGTGGGGGCTAATGCCTTCGGGCCTTGGGGAGAAACCGGCGCCGAGTGGGGCTAAACTAGGTTGCGTTGTCGGTAGTGTTCTTGGCGTTGTTGGATCGGGCAGCCGCTTTGACATCGCCGGCATTTGGATCGCCGGATTCCAGTTCGCCGGATTCCAGTTCACTCTCGTCCAATTCGTCGAGATCCAAATCATCTAAATCATCGAACGTGTCGTCATCTTCATCGGCGCCGTCGAAATCCTCATTCGATTCTTGCGCCTCGCCGGAGAGCAAATCCTTATCTTCCGTGGCTGGCTTCGGCGGCAAAACTTCCTGTAGAATGCGAGCAATCTCCAGCGATTTCTTCACCCCCATGTCCAAAATAAATTGAAGTCGCGGAGTATAGCGGGTTTCAATCCGGTCGGCCAGTTTCGACTGCAGGAATCCTCGGGCGCTTTGCAATCCGTGCAAACAAAGGTTTTGCTGGGCCGTGTCACCCATGATCGAAACGTAAATTTTCGCCTCTCGCATATCCGGCGAGACGACTACCCGCGTGATCGTCACGTCGCGGACGCGTGGGTCGCGCATCTCGGTGAGGATCGCCATCGCAACGACCTGGCGAATCGCTTCGGCTGCTTTTAATAGTCGTCGTGTCGTCATAATTAGAACGTGCGGGCGACCTCCTCGATTTTGTAAGCTTCGAGCACGTCGCCTTCCTTCACGTCGTTGAAACCGGCCAGCTTGATGCCGCATTCGAATCCTTCGCGCACTTCGCGGGCATCGTCTTTCTCGCGCCGCAGCGACTCCAGCGGATAGTCGCCGATCACGCGGTTGTCGCGAATCACGCGCACTCGGCCGTTGCGCTGGATCGTGCCGGAGAGCACGCGGCAACCGGCAATCGTGCCGACGCGGCTGATCGTGAACGTCCGCTGCACCGATGACCCGGCCCAGCTCGACTTCGCGCTGCTCGGGCTCGAGCATTCCTTCCAAAGCCGCTCTGCAGGTCTTCGGTCACCTTGTAGATGATTTCGTAGCGGCGGATCTGCACACCTTGCGAGCGTCGGCCAGCGCGCGGGCTTTTTCGTCGGGCACGACGTTGAAGCCGATGATGATCGCGTCGGAAGCGTCGGCCAGATGGACGTCGGCCTCGGAAACGCCGCCGACCGTGGCTTGCAGCACCTTGATCTTCACCTCGGGATGCTCGAGCTTCGTCAGTTCCTTCTGAATCGCCTCGATCGAACCGCGGATGTCGGCCCGCAGGATGATGTTGAGCGTGCTTGACCTCGTCTTCGCCCAAGCCGGTCGAACAGGGTTTCCAGCGTGACGTGCGTCGGCGCCGCTGCCCAGCGTCGACTTGGCGGCTTTGCCTGACGCGCTTCTCGGCGATTTGCCGAGCCTGGGCAATGTCGTCGAGCACGTAGAAGCGCTCGCCGGCTGCCGGCGCCATGTCCAGGCCGGTGACGTTGACCGGCGTCGATGGGCCGGCCGTCGGCATGCGGCGGTTGCGATCGAGCGTGTCGTACATGGCTTTGACGCGGCCGGTGGCAGTGCCGCAGACGATCGCGTCGCCGACTTGCAGCGTGCCGTTCTGCACGATCAGCTTGGCCACGACGCCGCGCCCTTCGTGCAACTCGGCTTCGAGGCAGGTGCCGACGGCCGTGCGATCGGGATTGGCCTTGTAGATCGTGCAATTCGGCGATCGTGAACAGCGTTTCCAGCAGGTCGTCGATGCCCTGGCCCGTGTCGTGGCGCTGGTTTTGACGACTTCGATGTCGCCGCCCCATTCGGTCGGCAGCAGGTCGGCGGTGGCCAATTGCTGATAGATGCGCTCGAATATCGACGCCCGGCAGATCGATCTTGTTGAGCGCCACGACGATCGGCACACCGGCCGCACGGGCGTGGCTGATGGCTTCTTCGGTTTGCGGCATGACGCCGTCGTCGGCGGCGACGACCAGCACGGCGATATCGGTGACGTTGGCGCCGCGAGCCCGCATTTCGGTGAAGGCTTCGTGACCCGGCGTATCGACGAAGGAGATCTTGCCGGCCCGATCCTTTTCGATTTCGTAGGCGCGAATGTGCTGCGTGATGCCGCCGCTTTCGCCGCTGACCACGTCGATGCCGATGATCTTGTCCAACAGCGACGTCTTGCCGTGGTCGACGTGACCCAGGAACGTGATGACCGGCGGGCGAGGCTTGAGCATTTCTGGCGGATCGGCCTGCTTGTCGAGCACGCTCAACAATTGATCTTCCAGACTGACGGCCTGCCGCAACTCGACTTCGACGCCAAGTTCAACCGCGAGCATTTCGACCGTTTCCTGATCGATTGCGGTGCTGATCGTGGTTTTTCCCAACTCGAAGCCGATGTCGATCAGCTTCCGCAAGACTTGCGATGCAGTGACGCCGACCGCTTCGGAAAAGCTGCGAACCGTGGCAGGCAATTGGAGAACGACCTTGCCTTTGCGCGGAGCGGCGGTGCTCCCCTTGCCCGTGCGCTTCAGCCGCGTCAAAGCGCGGCGGTGTGAAACGACGGGCTCTTCATCTTCGCCCATGCCGGGCTTGCGTGCCGGCGTGGCGGTGCGTTTGCGGATCAGTTGTCGAGCTTCGCGGCCGCCCAGGGACGTGGCAAATTCGTCGGGGCTGCCGGCCGCTTTGGCCGCAGCGGGGCGCGGTCCGCGACGGCTCCGCTCGCGACCGGTTTCCTCGGCTGGAGGCACCTGTGGGATTGGCGGACCACCCGGTCCGCCACGATCGCCTGGTCGCCCTTCGGCCTTACGCTTTTGCTCATGCTTGCTTGATATGCTCGGAAAGTGGCTTCGCGCCGGATCGACCCGCGCGAATCGCATCGACCGGCAATTTGAGATCCGGCTTTTGGGGAGCCAGCTCTCTTTCGACCGGCTTGGAGGGCGGAAGCACCGACTGCGGCATCGGCGCCAGTTTGATCGTCGTGGTGGCTCTGGACGGCGGCTTTCCTCCCTCGCCGTCGGAAGATTTCTTCCGCGACTCACCGCTCGGCCGCTCGGCTTTGATTTCGGTTACTGGAGTACGGGCGGAAACGCCACCGGGAGCAATATAATCCTCGCGCCGAATGACATCCGGTTCGACGATCGTCGGAGGCGCGGAAGTCTGCGGAGTCGGGACAGCCGGGGCGACTGGCGCCTTCGCCGGTGCTTTTGTCGGCAGTCTTGGCGGGGCAGCAATCGGAGCCGGCTTCGGGCTGCGGACGGGCATCGGCGCCATCGGACCGCTGCTGGCTGGGCGAGACGCCCGATTCGCGAGGAATTCCTTCAGCCGAACCACTTCGTCGTCCGCAAGGCTGGCCAAAGGCGATGCCCTTACCGGTAACGCCAGCCTTGGTGCATAGCTCCACCAGCTCTTTGCTGTCGATCTTGAGTTCTTTGGCTAAGCTGTAGATTCGAACGGGCAAGTGATCTTCTCCGGAGGGCCGCCGCCTTGCGAAGCGTGTTTCACAATGGCAGCGAACGGTCGTTTAACCTAAATCATAGTCCAGCTCTCCCGGCAATGCCTTTGGCGAACAGAGCATACGGTTTCAACAATCTCAGTCTTGCTCGTGGCACTCGCGAATCGCGGCAAAACCAATCGCGACGAGCGATTCCCGCCCCGCCTGCCTAGCCCTCTTTCGACTCGGAATTCGAACCGGGGCTCGCCTGCGCTTCACCAGACGCTCCATGGTCGTGGCTTCCATTGCCTGCCTCGGCGCCGCCGGCCGGCTTCTCGTCGTGAGCCTCGACTGGCGCGGCGGCAGCGGTTGCTTCGGCGGCCGTTTCGCGGATGGCGGCTTCTCGAGCAGCTTTCTGTGCGGCTTCGAGCGCATCGGCCGCGGCCGTCGCCGCGTCGATCCGCTCTTGTTCGCGCTGCCGGCGACGCTCGTCCGCGGCCGCAGCCTCGGCTTCCTTCGCCTTTGCTTCGGCCTGCGCCACGATCGCATCGACCTGCTCGGCCGTCAAGCCCGCCCATCTCCATCAGGGCATCCGGCTCGATGACCGACAGATCGTCGTACGACAAGAAACCCTTCGCCGACCAGTTTTTCGGCCAGCGCTTCGTCGACGCCCTCGAGCGCCGAGAAACCGGACACGGCCCGCTCGATTTGCTCGTCGAGCTCTTCGCGGGTCATGATTTCGATGTCCCAGCCGCAGAGCTTGCTGGCCAGGCGGACATTCTGCCCGCGGCGGCCGATCGCCAGCGACAACTGATCCTCGCGCACCAGCACGATCGCCCGGCCCAGCATCTGGCAGAGGATCACTTCCTCGACTTCGGCCGGCTGCAAGGCGTTGGGAATCAGCACCTGCAGGTCGTCGCTCCAGCGGACGATGTCGATCCGCTCGCCGGCCAGTTCGTCGACGATGTTCTTGATGCGATTGCCGCGCACGCCGACGCACGCTCCGACGCAATCGACCCGCTGATCGGAACTGCTGACGGCCACCTTGCTGCGATAGCCGGGCTCGCGGGCCATGGCGCGGATTTCGATCACGCCGTCGGCGATTTCGGGAATTTCCTGCTCGAACAGCCGCTGCACCAATTGCGGCGCGTGCGGCTGAGGATGATCTTCACGCGGCTGCCGGCCTTGCGGACCTCGAACACCGTGGCCCGCACGCGTTCGTTGGGATGGTGCGTTTCGCCGGGGATCTGCTCGCTGCGCGGCAGGATGGCCTCGACGTTGCCGAGCGCTGACCGTGGCGGCGCCCCCTTCGTAGCGCTGCACGACGCCGGTGACCATCTGGCCGATCTGCTCGTCGTATTCGTCGTACAGGGCGTCGCGCTCGGCCTCGCGAATCTTCTGGATGATGACCTGCTTGGCGGTTTGGGCGCCGATGCGGCCGATCGTCTCCTCGGGATCGAGCGGCGACGCCGTTGTGCGTGCCGGTGATCGAGCCGTCCTGGCGGTCGATATGCACGACGATCTCTTGGTCTTCGCCGTATTGCTTCTTGGCGGCGGAGACCAGGGCCGCTTCGATCGCCTGAAAGACGATCTCTTTGTCGATGTTCTTATCGCGATGGATCGCGTCGACGATTCGCAGGACTTCGCCTGGCATTCATGTTCGTCTCCACTTTCCCCGCGATTGCGGTCGCCCGCCGGAACGTCCCTGCCCCGCCAGTAGCCGAATCTGTGAGAATTCGGCTTCGTAAGTTGAATTCCTCTCCACGGCTGTCGGAATTTTCACAAATTCCGCTACATCCTCAAAATTCCGTCCACCAATAAAAAAACGGGAACGAGTCCCGTGAGGGCGATCTCAAAACTCCGCATGGCTCGCCGCAGTTGCCGGTCGCAATTGCGGGTTGCCGATTTTGGTCTGGCTCACATGGAGCTAGTCCGCCATTTTGAGATAGACTCTCATTCCGCTCCGGCAAGCTGGCTTTGCAGCCAACCCCCGGTTTCCGGTCGAAAATCGTTTTTGACACACAACTTAGTGTGCCTTTCGTAATCAAGTAAACATACCGGTGCAAAAGCGGGGTGTCAAGGTGCCCAATAGGCCTTCCCTGGGGCTGGGAATGACGAATGACGAAGCACGAATCTCTAAAGAATGACGAAACACGGAGGACGAATGGGGCCGCCTAGGCGAAGCGGACCAGCAAAATGAGCGCGGCACCGGCCAAGACCAGGCCGGCGATCTCCGCGTAATTCAACGATTCGCGAAAGACGCACACGCCGACCGCGGTCAGCAGCACGATCATCGACACGGAATAGAGCACGCTGATGGTCGCCAGCTTCAGATGCTTCATCACGAATAGCCAGCCGAATGCCGTGGCGGCATAGAGGCCGAAGCCGACATAGAACCACGGCGTCCGCAGGGAATTCTCCTCGCGGCTGGCGAGCTTGAGAAAATAATCGCCCAATACGCCCACTACGCTGAACGCGAAAGTGACAATCACGGCGAGCGCTTTGCTGTCCATCGGCGTATGAATCCGAGTACGTCCACCCGCAGCCCGCAGCGCCAGCAAAGGAATTCGAGTTATTCGACTTCGACGATCGATTCCGTTTCGCCGTCGCTGCCGAAGCGGCCGACGAAGAAGTCGGTGGAGAGATTGACGCCGAGCAACGTGCGGTTGCCCGGCGTGGCCAGCGAGCGGTAGGCCAGCCATTGACGCTTTCCGCATTGCACGCGATAGCCGACCGCCTCGTCGCGCGCGACGATTTGGCGCTGTTCGCCGACCGTAAGCTGACGCCATGTCAACGGATCGCGGTCTTGATTTCGAATTCGCTTGGCCGACAGATCGATCCATAGCGAGGCAAACATCCGGCGGCCGTGCGTGGACTGGCTGAGCACGATTTCCGAGGTCGTGCTGATCTCGCCGTTGCTAGCGCCAGCGTCCGTGTCGCTCGCTCCGCTACCGCTCAACGTGCCGCCACGCGGATCGGCCCGCCATTCGGCCAGCGCCAACGGCAACACGACGGCTCGCGGCTTCTTGCCATGCAGAGCCAGCTCTCGAGTTTCCGCGGCCGGGCGAACCGTGATGCCCGTCGCGAGTGGCAAGCGGCCGCGATACGTCAAATCGCTTGGTTCGACTCCAAGCATCGCGTCGGCCAGAAAAACGAATTGATCCTTGCGCGAAAGCAACATCTGACGTTGCACGCGCATCGAGCCGCTTAGCTCCAATTCCAATTCGAGATAGTCGCAGTCGGCATCGCTGACCCAGCAAACTTCCGACCAAGAGCCGCGAGGTTGAGCCAGCACGCCGCCGGACAGCACTTCCAATTCCCACGTGCCGCCGAACAAGATTTCGCGATCCGATTGCAACTCGATCCGCACCGTCGGACCGCTGTAAGCGACCGTCAGTCGCGTGGCCCGCGACGACCAATCGGTTTGCAAAACGGCCAACTCGGCCCATTCCGAATTGAACGCCGGGTCTGGCAGTTTCTTTTGCACCAACTGGGAGGCTCGGCCGCTACGTTTCTTCGATCCGCGACTGACGGCAATGGTCTGCATTATTCGGCGATACTTTTTGTCCCCTTCGCCCGCCAGTGCGACGGCCACGTCGGTGAGCCACGCAGTATTGGAGGCGCCCGCGGGGAGCGCATTGGTTTCGCCGCGTTCCGCGAGCACCGGCGTGCCGTCGAAGCGGCTCAATCGCAATGCTTCGCGAACCGCTTGCGGAAACTCTTGTTCGGCGTCGGCGTCCCAGCAGTTGTCGAGGCCGGTTTTGGCGGATGTTAAGTTAACTGCCGCCGCCAACAGCCGCGACCGCGCCCAACTAGCGACCAAGCGGTGAAAAATCAGCAGGAATCGGCTCTGCGGAACTCCGGTGCCATCCAACAATTCGGCGATGCCCAACGAAAGCGATTTCGCCGCGGCTGGCGCCAATTGCCGGCAAGGCTCGATTTCGGAGAACAACACGGCCAGTGACCAAGGCAATTCGCCGCACGCCAATTGATGGGCCAAGGGATCGTCGTCGAGCGGCACGGTCGCGATCGTCGCCAAATCGTGCAATCGTTTGAGCAATTGCCACCAAATTTCCGCGTCGCAGACGCGGACCAATGGCAACAGTGCCCGAGACCAGGCAATTGCTTCGAGAGCTTCGTCGGCGGTCGGCGACCAATTATTCAGGCCGGCCGTTTCGGCAAGCCAACCGTCGATATGGGCCGGAGCTTCCATTGCCAATTCGCGGGCTCGTCGTGGCCGAGCATCGGCCATTTTCAGCAGCCAGGCCAAACGAGGCTGTTGCACGGGCGAGCCATAGCTGCCCCACGACATGGCACCGGCCGATTTCTTTCGGCTGCCCGTCAACTTCTCAGCCAATTGCTCCTCGAGCCGTGAATTGCCGCGATCGAGCAAATGCCGCCGCCAGCGTTTCCAGCCGCCGGCCGAATCGCCGGAGGCATACCGCCGCCGCACGCCTCCGGGCGCGGATTCGTGCCAAAATGCCTCGTCTGCGGCCGGCGGCCAGTGCGAATCGACGCCGTTCATCTCGGGCGAATCGGCTAGGGGATCGTCCGCGGAGTAGGTTTGATCGGTTGGCATAGTGCGTGTCGATCTTGGAGTGGTGCTGTATTGACGGCCAGAGAACGGGTATCTTAACAATCGTGGCGCCGAAATGTGAGCGGCCTGGAACAGATTCCCAAAATTCAACTCCGGTGGAGGATTTTATGAACGGGCGAATTCGATGGGCGATTATCTCGATCGCGGCTTGTCTGTGGGCCGCAAACTGCAATTCGGCCTTCAGCGATCCGCCGGCTCCTGCCGCGACCGGCGATGCGAACATCGTCTATCTCACGCCGGAGCACGACTTGTGGATCGACAAGAAGCAGCATGAAGTCGTGATGAAAGGCAAAATCGCGGTTCGCGAAGGAAACCTCGAGATGCTGGCCTGCCCCGAGGGGACAAAGGAACACGAATCGATCATCGCCGTGTTCAACCAAGGCGCGGCCGGTTCACGCCGCCCTATTGGCCCTGGGGGCGAAAGTCGGTCATCCGTCGCGCTACGACAGCAAGACGGCGAAATTCACGCCGGCCTCGGGCAGCGAAATCGGCGTGTTCATTCGCTGGACCGACGACAAGGGAAAGCACGAAGCCCGCGGACAGGATTGGATTCGCAATATCAAGACGCACAAGGCGCTCGAGTTTCCCTGGGTTTTCGGCGGCAGCATCTTGCGCGTCGAAGACAACGGCGAGAAATATTACGAGGCCGACTACGGCGATTTCATTTGCGTCGCGAATTTTCCGACGGCGATGATGGACCTGCCGATCGACAGCCCGAAGGCGTGGGAAGACCATCTCTTCGAGCCGTTCACCGACCGCATTCCGCCGAAGGGAACGGCGGTTGAATTGGTGCTGAAGCCGAAGCTCGAAAAAACGCCGGCCGACTCGAAGACGGAGCCGCCGGCTGTAAAACCGTAGACGACCGACGAACCGCGTTCGTAGACCGCAACTCCGTGGCGAATCCGCGACCGAGTCGCGTGCCACGACGCAAAGCCGCTGTTTGCCGCTCGGTGCCGCTTTGACCGCCTTTGGGGCTCGAAGTCAGTTGCAATTTGACTGGGCGTGAAGCGTCGCGACTTCGACATCCAAGCCGAAAGAAAAACTCCATGAACTATTTCACGATTCGGGTGCAGCTCTTGGGGTTGCTACTTGCCTTCGCTGCATCGAATTTGGCGGCAGAAGCAAATCCAGACGAGGCGATGACGCTTGCCGAAATGGTAAAATTCCGCGGCAGCATAACCGTGGACGAAAAGAGCCCTGGCAAGCCCATCGTCGGCCTCAGTCTGTGCCAGAACGTTAAGATCACCGATGCGTGGCTCGATCATCTTGCAGGGTTGACCGACCTCGAATCGCTGATTCTGAGGGCCACTCCGGTGACCGACGCGGGACTGGAGCACCTTCGTGGGTTGACCAAATTACGATCGCTAAACCTGGCGTACACGAAGGTGAGCGATACAGGGCTTCGGCGCCTAAAAGGCTTGACGAATCTACAAGATTTGACGCTGGGCGATACTAAGGTGACCGATGCAGGGCTTGAGTACCTGAAAGGGTTGACAAAACTCCAGAGACTAAACTTGTTTAACACCGCGGTGAGCAATGCCGGTTTGGGTCACCTTAAAGGGCTGACCCAACTTCGATTCCTGTATCTGAAAGGAACGAATGTGACCGATGCTGGCGTAAAAGAGCTCCGGCAGGCTTTACCAGACTGCAAGATCGAGCGTTGAGTCTCCGTATCGCGAGCTAAGTCGCTGTTCTGACATAATGACTGCTACTTGCCGCTCGGCTCCGCTTTGACCGCCTTGAAATGGACGTCGTCGAGCTTGCCAACCGACCAGAGCAGGCCGCGGGTGACCAGGTCGAGATAGCGCGGATCGGCGCAGGTTTCGTTGTTGTGGCCGATCGTCGTGCAGAAGACTTTCGTTTTGCCCTTGTATTCGTTCGTCCAAGCCACAATGGTCTTGTTCGTGCCTTGAGCGCCGGTTGCCAGCGGGTGAGCGGTGTCTAGCGGCTTGCCCGCCGAATTGTTGTAGAGCTCTTCGTGGATCGTCGTCCAATCTTTCAGGCCCTTGGTGATCGGGCTATCCGCGTCGGTGAAATGAATTTCGATCGGCAACTGGGCGCCGTGGCCGGTGCTTTGCATCCCGGTGAATTCGAACCAGGGAGTGACGTCGGGAAAGCCGGCGCTGCGGTAGCAGTGCATTCCGCAGTGAATGACGACGGCCGGCAGCCCGTCGCGATGCGGCTTGAGAATTCGGTTGATCACGCCCAAATCCTTTACGTCGGCCGAGCATTCGTCGTGAACGACCACGTCGTACCCTTTCGACCAATCGGCATTATTGTAGACCGGATTAATATGCGACGTTCCGTTGTCGGTGTCGTAAGCAATGGTCCAATCGACATTCGCCCGCGCGGAAATGCCTTTGGTGATGATGTCTTTTTGCTTGGCGTAGTCGTGGCAACAACCGCCGCAGATGAACAACGCTTTGATCGGCTTCTCATCGTCCGCGCGAGCATTGCCGACGTGGCCGAGACAAAGCAGTGACACCGACAACATAGCGGCTGCACTCGTCAACGTGGAAAAGCGATTCGGTCGGATCATGTTCTGTTCTCCAATACTTAAGGGGCGTGCTGGGCTTGAGGCGGGCGACGCAAGATGGATCGAATGCCGCGGGCATGCGCCATCTCGCGACAAGATACATTGCACTGCCGGACGGGCGGCGTCAAGCATTTCCGCGCAAAGTCCCCCTCAAATGCTGTGCGCTTCCGCGTCGCAGCGCCTTTACTGGAGCCCTTCCCTCCCTTATTTCACCGCATTCTCGATTCGCTCGACGCATCGCTGCCGGCCGAGGATGGCCAAACAATCGTATAACCCCGGCCCGACGCTTTTTCCGGTGACCGCGACACGCAACGGGTGAATCAACTCGCCGATCTTCACGCCTTCTTCAGTCACGAACTCCTGCAGCGCCGCTTCCAGCGGTCCCACCTCAAACGGCTCGACCGTCGCCAGCCGGTCCTTGAATTTCGCCAGCAAGGCCGTTGCCCCGGCCTTGTGCAGCGTCTTTTCGACGGCTTGCGGATCGAAGGCCAGTTCGTTGGCGAAGAAGAAATCGGCGTAGGCCAAAATGTCGCCCGCCACTTTCAGTCGATCACCCGACGCGGCGATGATCCGCGCCAGTTGCGCCTGATCCTCGGCTGAGGCCGGATCGGCGATCAGTTTTGCACGCTGCAAATACGGGAGCATCATCGCCACTTTTTGATCGGCCGATAGCGCCTGCATGTAATGATCTTGAAAGGCCCAGAGCTTTTTGGAATCGAAGCTGGCCGGCGCTTTGGTGACGCGCTCGAGCGAGAAGTTGGCGATCATTTCGTCGCGAGTGAAAAACTCGCGTCTTGTCGTCGAGCGACCAGCCCAGCAGGAGCAAGTAGTTGAGGATCGCGTCGGGCAGATAGCCGACTTGTTCGTAGAAATCGACGATCACCGGGTTGAACGTCTCGGCCGAAGTGGCCAGGCCCAGCGCGGCGGCGATCCGCGAGCCGTGCTCGTGCATCTGCGCGAAGTCGCGGTTCTTCAGGTACTTGTCGAGCTTTCGCTTGCTGAGCTTGTTCTTGCTTCCCGGCTCGGCGACGAACGGCAGATGGGCATACTCGGGCAGCGGATAACCGAGCGATTGGGCGATGAAGATCTGCCGCGGCGTGTTCGACAGATGCTCTTCGGCTCGGATGACGTGCGAGATTTCGAAATCGAAATCGTCGACGACGCTGGCCAGGTGATACAGGCAGGTGCCGTCGGTGCGCTGGATGACGTGGTCCTGCTCGCGGGCCCATTCGAATTCGACATCGCCGCGGACCAGGTCGTCGATGACCAGCGTTCCCTCGCGCGGCATCTTGAGCCGCACGACCGGCTTGGCGTCCCTGCGGCCTCGAAGCGTTTGCTGCGGCCGGCGTCTCGGCCATCCAGCGGCGGCTGTAGAGAAACGGCCGCTTCTCGGCCTGGGCCGCTTCGCGCTCGGCCTGAATTTCTTCGGTCGTGGCGTAGTCGCGATAGGCGAATCCGCCGGCCAGCAGTTTTTCGACGGCCGCTTGATAGCCGCGGCAGCCGCTGCGATTGGTAATAGGGAGCATACGGCCCGCCGACCTCGGGCCCTTCGTCCCAATCGATGCCCAGCCAGCGAAAGCCGTGCAGAATCGGAGCCAGCGCCGCTTCGACGTTGCGCTCGGCGTCGGTGTCGTCGATCCGCAGCAAGAATTGCCCGCCGTGCCGCCGCGCGAACAGCCAGCTGAACAGCGCCGTGCGAACGCCGCCAATGTGCAAATATCCGGTCGGGCTGGGAGCGAAACGAGTGCGAACCATGCGGAAGGGGGTAGGTGAGGGTACGGGATAGAAGCGAGAATTGCGGTCGATTGTGAAATGTTGTCGATGGATTGGGAAGGGGTTCGACGAATCGCTGGTTTACTGAAAACATGGGCAAGATGCGTACGTCGCGGATGCCGGCAAATATCCCGGAACCGGAACAATCGTTATTTTTGACAACATTCAGCCATGCTTACCAACCGATAAGGATGGGGACGTATCTTCGCGCGATTAGCGCACCGATCGATCATCGGGTGGAAAAAAGGGGATTTTCATGCGGTCACTTCGATGGCTGTCGCCGGCCCTGCTGGTCGTTGCATCGCTGGTCGCCAATGCCTCGGCCCAGGAAGGGCCCCATTGGCAGTTGAATCTCGACGATGCCGAGAAGCTAGCCATGCAGACCAACCGACTGGTGCTGATCCATTTTTGGGCGCCGTGGTGCGGCCCGTGCCGGGCGCTGGAAACGAATGTATTCTCGCAACCTGGCGTCGGCGCCGCTTTGGAAAGCCGGTTCGTGCCGGTCAAAATCAACCTAGACGATCATGTTTATTCCGCCACCGCCCGGCTCTACGAAATCCAATCGATACCGACCGACGTGGTCATTACGCCTTCCGGCCGATTGATCGCCAAGATTCCGTGCCCGCAGGATCCGCGGCAGTATGTGGCGCAACTGATGCGATCCGCCGGCGCAACCGCTCCGGCCGCAATCGCCGGCCCGGCAGCGCCGCAGGGCGCCTATGCGCAATCGCCGATGGCGCCGGCAACGCCTCCCGCCGGTTACCAACCTCAGCCAGTCGCTCCGCACGGCGACACAGCCGGGCTGTCGATGTATTCCAACAACAATCTTTCAGCCTATTCGAACCACAGCTCGAATCTGCCGGGTCCGTCCGATAACAGGCCGCCGGCTTATTCGCCCACGCCGGCCGCCGCCGTCGCACCGAACAGTGCGCCGGGCAGTGGATCAAGCAATGTTCCCCCGAATCCGACGCCGGTTGCACAGGTAACTGCGCAGCGGCCAGCCTCACCACCACCGACTTCACAATATGCAGCGCAGCCGGCATTGCCCGCTCGGCCGCCGCTCGGGCTCGACGGCTATTGCCCCGTGACATTGATCGAACGGCATCATGACACGCCGGCCGATCCGCGTTGCTGGGTGCAAGGCAATCCGCGATTTGGCGTCGTTCATCGCGGAACGGTTTATCTATTCGTCGGACCAGAGGAGCAGAAGCGATTTATGGCCGACCCCGATCGATACAGTCCGGCGCTGTCGGGCAACGATCCGGTGTTGGCGTTCGACCAGGGCCGCTTGCAGCAGGGAACTCGCCAATTCGGCACTTTCTACGGCGATCGCATCTACCTGTTCACGAGCGCCGAGAATCTGGCCAAGTTTGCCCAGAACCGGGATGTTGCAAGCCACTACGCCGACGAAGTGCGACAGGCCGAAACCAGCTCCCGCGTCACGATGCACTAAATCTCTATTCCTCAAGCGCCCAGCCGCGAGTTCGCTCGACCGCTCGCTGCCATTGGCTATATCGGCGATCTCGCTCATCTACCGGCATCGACGGCGTGAATCGCCGCTCGGCCGACCAATGCTTTGCCAGGTCGGCTTGATCGTTCCAAAAGCCGACGGCCAATCCCGCGAGATACGCGGCGCCCATCGCGGTCGTTTCCGTCACGACCGGTCGCACCACGGGCATTCCCAACAGATCGGCTTGAAACTGCAATAGCCCGTCGTTGACGCTCGCGCCTCCATCGGCCTTGAGCTCGGCCAGTGGAGTGGCGGCATCTTGTTGCATCGCGCGAGCAAATCGCACGTTTGAAACGCCATCGCTTCGACCGTTGCCAGGGCCAAATGGGCGGCCGTCGTTCCGCGCGTCAGGCCGAAGATCGCGCCGCGGGCATGAGGATCCCAATAGGGCGCTCCGAGCCCGACCAGCGCCGGCACGAACACGATTCCGCCGGAGTCGGCCACCTGAGCGCCGAGTCGCTCGACCTCGGCCGACGTGCCGATCAATCTCAAGCCATCGCGCAGCCATTGCACGGCCGCCCCGGCGACGAACACCGAGCCTTCAAGGCAATACGTCGTCTTGCCGTCCAATCTGCCAGCCGACGGTCGTTAGCAAGCCGTGCTGCGATGCGACCGGGCGATCGCCGATGTTCATCAGCAGAAAGCAGCCGGTGCCGTAGGTGTTCTTCGAGCTGCCGATTTCGAAGCAGGCCTGACCGAACGTGGCCGCTTGCTGATCGCCGGCGCAGCCGCTGATGGGCACTTCGCCGCCGAACCATTCGCTTGAAGTCGTGCCATATACTTCGCTCGACGAGCAAACCTCAGGCAACATCCGCCGCGGGATGTTCAGCAGGGCCAGGAGCTCGTCATCCCATTGGAGCGTGTGGATATTCAGCAGCAGCGTTCGGCTGGCGTTGCTCAGATCGGTGACATGCCGCTTGCCGCCGGTGAGCCGCCAGATCAAAAAACTATCGACGGTGCCAAACAGCACTTCGCCCGCCTCGGCCCGGCGGCGCAGCGAAGCATCGGCGTCGAGCAGATGCTTGATTTTCGTGCCGGAGAAATAAGCGTCGAGCACGAGCCCCGTCTTCTCGCGGAACAGTGGCTCCAGCCCTAGGGCTTTCAATCGGTCGCACTCCGCCGCCGTGACGCGGCTTTGCCAGACGATTGCGTTGGCCACCGGCCGGCCGCTTTCGCGATCCCAAAGGATCGTCGTCTCGCGTTGATTGGTGATGCCGATGGCCGCCAGATCGCCGGCCGTCGCGCCGGCCTGAGCAATCGCCTCGCGGGCCACCGCCAACTGCGACGACCAAATCGCCTCCGGATCGTGCTCGACCACTCCCGGCGCCGGCAGTATCTGCGGAAATTCTTGCTGCGCCGCCGCAATCGGCCGACCTTCGTGATCGACGACGATCGCCCGGCTGGAGCTAGTGCCTTGATCGAGGGCGAGGATGTAGGAAGGCATAGGGGACAGGGATCAGGCGCCAGGGGTCAGGGACGAAGAACTGGCATGGCCACACAAACCCGAAGCGTTAGCGAGGGCGCATTGCGGTCGGTGAACTTATACGCTGGCGCTTTCTTACTTCCGCCGCATTGCCGCCAGCACGCTGTCCAGCTTGGCGAGGTCTTGCGCCGAGCAAGCTTTTTGGCGCGAGGGTTTTGATTTCCTCGAGCCGTTTGTCGAGCCAGGCGGACGCCGGTGGGTCGGCGGCGATTGTCGTCATTTTCGCGCGAGCTTCGTCGAGCGATTTGAGGAATTGTTCCACGGTTGATAGATGTTGCAAGGTCGCGATGGTCTTGGCCGCGTCGTCCAACTGGCCGTTGATCACCTGGTGTTGGAACCGCGTGGCCAACAATCGCTGCTCCGTCGCCAGATCCAAAAGATCCATCCGCATCGCTTCCACGAACCGCGCGCTTTCGGGCCGGCGGCCTGTGTCGTCCAATCTAATCGTCATGGTCGGCTCGAGGCCGGGCACGAGTGGAAATCGGCTGAGCACGTCGTCGCCGCTGCGGATGTAGACCGTCAGCACGTCCGACGCGGCGCTCGTCACTCGAAACGTCCCGCTGGAATCGGTTTGCCCGACGAGGCGGGGCGGATGGTCGGCTGCATCGCGAACCAAGATATCCAAGCCGGCCAAAGGTCGCTCGGGCGGGCCGTGCGTGAGGCAAACAATCGCCGTGCCGGTTGATGGCTGGCTGGTCACCGCCAACGCCAGATACTCGGTTCGCCCGTCGTATTCGAGCGCGAGCGGATCTTGCACGCCGGTGACCAGCGAGCAGTGAGCCGTCGCGCCGTCGATCTTGCCAGTGCGGAGCCATGTGGAGGCGATTGGGAATACGCCGTCTTTGATCGTCTTACCGGCGACGTCGAAGTGGCGAATTACCGGTTGCCAAACCGAGCCGGGTCGCGCCAACTGCGCTGCATGATCGCCTGCCGCAATTCCGCCGCCACGAATTTGAATCGTCACGCCCTGATCCGCAATTGTTTCGATCCGAGCGAGCGGACGGAACGATTTCCACGCCGCGCGAACGGCGTCTTGGGCGAGATCGGCCGTCGATGCTGAGAGCGACGAACCTGGCTGCGCGACCACGCCGCTCCAAAGCCGAGTGCGCACATCCAGTTCACGAGCCAATATGGACGGTGCCTTCTCCGCGGATTGCTCGATGCCCAGCAGAATAACTTTGTCGTGATCCGTGGACGCGGCCGGAATCGCGTCGAGAGCAACATGGTCGAGCGCGCTTGCGTGATCCCAGTGCAAATCGGCCGGCGCTTCAGCCGCTTCGACTTGCCAAACTCCGCCGACCAATCCGGCGGCCCGATTGGCCACTTCAGCGACAAGGTCTTTGCGCCGCGCCGCCGTCCAACCGGGAGCCGCGTCGATGCGAACGTAAATCTGCACGCGATAGGACGACATATCCCAGTTGTCGAGCGCCGCGGCATGTTCGGCGGGCGGAGAAGCAATACCTTCGCTGCGCACGACACGAGACAGCGAAATGCCGCCGATCAAACAACAGATCAAGAGTGAGCGAGTCATTTGTCGTCGCCCCCGAGATGCCATTGCTCGACGTTTTGATAGAGCGTGATCGGCTGTCGGCCGATGCCGTGCAAATCGCGGCGGTAGGCGACGTAGTCGGTCAATTGCCAGAGTGGGATCAGCAGCGTTTGCTCGAGGATCGAGTGCTCGGCATCGGCCGGTTTCAGCGCCGTTTGCCCGGCGCTCGTGGCCGCGGACAACTGCGCCAGCAAATCGGCAACCTCGGGCCCGCCGCCGCTGGCCGCGAGCAATCGGTTCAGGCTTTCCGCCGGTTCCAGCGGACTCCATTCAACATAGAAAACATCGGCATCGGTATTCGCGTTCGGCGATTCCGGATTCGCCTTCGTGCCCGGCGTGGGCTCGCGGAGCGTCACGGTCAGTCCGATCGCATGAAACTGCCGCTGAATCGCCAGGCAAGCCATGCGAGCCGCCTCGTCGGCCGGATGTTCGAGAACCAGTTGCGTCGGCAGCGTCGGCGTCCGAAGCGAATTACCCACGCTAGGTGAAGCCTGGCCTTCGGACAAAGCAACTTGCATCAGCACTTGTGCGGTCGCGGGATCGTATCGCAGTTCGGCCGTGCCCGAAGCGTCGCCACGCCGTTGTGAAATCAGCGTGTCGGTAACTTTGCTGCCGACACTGGCGACTCCGCGCAATAAATTGTCGTTCAGGATGCTTTCCCGATCGAGGGCGTGCGCCAAGGCCCGGCGAAACGTCGCATTGCTCATCATCGGTCGGCGGAGATTGAACACCAGCAGATGCACGGTCGGCGCGGCGTAGGGCTCGACCACGACCGACGCCGCGCTCTTGAGCGATTCGGCCTCGAACGGTCCGAGGCGATCGACGACCTGCACGTCGCCGCGGCGCAATGCGGCCAGCGCGGCGTCGGTATCGGGATAGAGTCGTTCAAGGATTTCCTTCGGCTCCATCTTGCTCGCGGCGAAATAGTCGTCGACCGCGAGGAAACGGACTTCTTGCGGCGAACTGGATTTGACGGCATAGGGCCCCAAACCGCCGCGACCGTCAAGCGGTCCATAATTCTGCCACATCGGCACGTCCAACCACGGATCGGCGCGATCGATCGGTTGTTGCAATTCGACGTCGACTCGATCGACGCCGTGCAACGTGACTCCGGCGATCAACTTCGCCCATTGCGGCCGGTATGACGGATTCCGCGGATCGGCCTCGGCCAAGAGCGTGCGCGACAAATCGGCGGCGGTGAGCGAAGAGCCGCCGGGCCAATGAACGCCGGGCTTGATCGTGAGCGACAGTCGTCGATTGCCGAGATCGGTGTTCTTGAGTAGCGGCGTGTCGTAGACGCCATCCGCGCCGTCGAGCCGCGTCAATTCCGAAAGCGAGCGCGTCAACAACCGTGTGTCGCGATGCACCGCCCAGGCGTCGCCGCCGGTCGCCGTCGCGGTGACGCCGACTTCAACCAGCGGATGCTTCGCCCGCATCGCCGCGGCCAAAGCCGCGCCCCCTTCGATCTCGGGCCACGCGGCGAGCGACTGCTGGCAATCCCGCCGGGCAGCGGCATAACGTTCCGCTTGAAAATCGGCTTTTGCCTTGGCGAGCCGATCGGCGGCCAGTTTTTGCAGCCGTTGATTGCCGTCGCTCACCAAGGCCTCCGCCTGATCCTTCAATCGGGCCGAAGCTTCTCGCAATATGCCTCGCGCCGCGACGTAGTTTTCCTCCGCCAGCCAGCGGTCGAACAGCTTGCCGACCACGCGCTGGATCGCCGTCGTCACGCCTTTGTATTCCGGATTGCGGTCGAACAATTCCCACAGCACGCCGAGCGATTCTTCGTACCGCTGCTGCTTGTAGGCGGCTCCGGCGTTCGCCAGCAAATACTTTTCGTACGACGGAGCCAATTCCGCCATCTTGGGATAGCGCCGCTGCAGGAATTCGTAATAGGGATAGGCCTCGTCGAACTTGCCGCTGGCGGTCAATTGCTCCGCGTCGTCGAGCACCATTCGCTCGAAAAGCTTGACTTCGGCAATGTGCTCCCAAGTGAGTTTGTAGCCCTTTCGCGGCCGATCGAGCAGCCGAACATCCAGTTCGTCCGTTGGATTCGGGTGCGAGGGAACATGGCGGTTGGGAAAATCCAAGGGTTGGACTTTGAGCACGACGTTTTTGTTTTCGTCGTCGAGCTTGATCGTGTCGAACGGCTCTTGCTCGAAGAGCGGACCTTCGTCGGCCGCTGCGACGCGCGCGCAAAGCGTCGCGGCGAGAATTGTAAAAAACAGACGGAGATGCAGTGAAGCGCGGCGCATCGTGAATTGGCTTCCAAATGAATGGCGGTGAAATCCCGTTCAAGGTTTTGGTTGCGGCACGATGTGAACGCTGCCGTCTTGTCCGACGACTGTCAGGTTCTTTTCGACCGAAATTGGTCCGGCGGCCAGCGGTTGCTCCAGGTCGATTTTGGCCCGCGTTTGGCCGGTCTTGCGGTCGATTCGTTCGACAATCCCGTCGGCCGTGGCCAGGACTAAATCGTCGCCGGTCTGCAATGGCGTGCCGACGGCGCTCCGGCATCGAGCGGCACGCGCCAGAGAATGTCCGGCTTCGTATCGATCGCTAGCAACTCCCGGCCGGTGGCGATAAGAACCACATCGCCGACGCGCTTCGGACCCCAAGCAACGCGGCCGCCGAGCGACCAGCCTTTGACGGCCTTCAAGTCCGTTACATTGACGGCCGTCACATTTTCGCCGACATCCGCGACGAAAGCCAATTCGCCGTTGACGGCCACGTCCGAAACGACCGGTCGTTCGACCGTCGTCTCCGCGAGGGCGACCAAATGCGCCGCCGATTGTTCGTCGATTCCCAGTCGGTAGAGATGCGTGCTCCCATCGGTCAGGATTGCTTCCGGTTTGTCAGGCAAGATCGCGGGCTTCCGCCATGTCAATTGCCCGCCGGGAACCAGCCGTGGTTGAAACGCCGCGGCCAGCGATTGACCGGTGGCTGCATCGACAAGGCAAATCTGCCCGACCGGATTCGCGACTAATAGCCCCTTGCCGAGCGCGACGGGCGGAGAGCAAACCAAATCCGACCAGGCGCTGGGCCGAAGCGCGGATCCTTCGCGCCGGCAACGAACAAGTGAGCACCAGCCGTGTCGCCGAAAGCTGCGGCCAAAACGCCGCCCGGCAATGCGACCGCGTCGGCGCAACTGGGACGCATCGCATTCAGAGATTCTTCGTTCCGTGCGCTTCGGTCGGCGTCGCCAAACCGTGGCGCGGCGGTCATTCGATTACCAAGTGGCGCGGTGACCGAATAGCACACGATCGCGGCAGCCGCCGGATTAACCACTTGTATCTCCGAGCCACCGGCGTTGAGCATCGGTTCGCCGATCGGCGGCGCGGCCACGACGGCTCGCCACTGCGGCTTGCCCGCCGGATTCATTGCCGCGACTGAAACGCCCGACCCCGCTGAGCGGCGATACGTCACAATCACTCGATCGCCTTCGACCAGCGGCGATTGCTCGAATTGGTTGCCGACGAGTTGATCCGGCGCGAATTGCATCGCGCCGGCGGATGCGCCGAGATCGCCATGAGCCAGCCCATCGCCAGCCAGCCAAAGCTGCTTGCCGGCAACCGCGAGGAACCAATTCTGCCGCGCGCCGGCGGCGGGCTGTTTCTCGATCGATTTGACCAATGATTTAATGAGCGGATATGCTCCACTGCCGCTGGCGTCGAACGCCATGACGATGCCCTTGTCCGTCGCAAGCAGCAGTTGCTTGCCGACGACAACTGGCGCGGACACAACTTGTCCCGGTAGCGCCATTTTTTGCACGGCACGCGGCGGCGCATCGGCAGTCGCCAGCGACACGACGCGCAAATCGCTGCTATCCCAATCGGAGTTTTCGACCAGCACGATGTAGGAGCCAAGGACGATCGGCGCGAGCCGCACGCTGCCGCTGCCATATTCCAGATAGACGGCCGCGGAGCAAGCCAGATCGCGTGCCGATACGAAATACAACGTGCCATGATCGCCGGCCACGTACAGCGTCTTTCCGTCGGCCGAAACCGCCGGCGCGGCGCGAAGCGGCTCGGGGAATTGCACCGCGCTCAGCCATTTGCCCGAGTCGGCGTCAATTGCCGCCAATCGCCCGCCGCGCGTGGCAACATACAATCGCCGGCCGATGAGCAGCGGCGCTGAGTCGATCGCATCGCCCGTCGATTGCCGCCAGCGGAATTCGCTGCCGCCGTTGCCATAGCAGGCCAATTCCTTGTGGATCGAATCGAATACGATCCAATCGGTTGCGCCGGGATCGGCCGCGCTGGCTGCGTCGTCCGACACTCCATTCGCCGGCTTATTCGAGTGTGGACTCGCGACGGGCGGAACGCTGTCGAAGCCAACAAATCGCCGACCCAGCGGAGCTCCGTTGCTCGCTTGAAGCCAATAAACCGCGCCATCGGCGAGCACCGCGATGGAAGGCGCTTTCACATCGGCCACGGGTAGCCCGACTGGCTTTTGACCGGCGGGACCATCGTGCATCGCACCACATGGCACGCTGGTGAAGGTGGCCAGGATCGGCGACGTGCGCGGCTTCGTTTCGGCGGCGCGAGATTGCGGATCGATCTTGACTAACCGTGGAGCGGAATGAGCCAACTCTTGAACCACCGCATCCAGTTCGGTTCCTTGCCGCAATTCGGGATACGACTGCAAGAGTTTGTCGCGAACGGCGAATGCCTCGGCTCCGTTGCCGGCAGCGATCGCCGCGCGTAGGGCGGTCAGCCCTTTGTCGATATCAAGTCCACGGTCGGCGTCGCGAACCAACTGTGCGACCTGATCCGAAGTCGCCTGCAGCGCGGCCCATGGCTTCAATTTGTCGGGCACGAAACGCCAATCTTCCGCCAGCGCCAAGCCCTGGCGAGCTTGCTCGGCTTTCTCCATGTCGCTGATCCAGCGGGCCGTGGAACGCCTGGGCTTGTTGCGCCAGACCAGCCGCCATGTCGGGCAACATTTTGGCCAAGGTCTCGCGCGCCTGCGAGAATTCAGACTCCTTCACCAGCCCCGGCAAAACCTGCTGCGCCGCGGTCAATTGCCCATCAAAATCGGTCTTGGACGCGAATGCCTGCCGCAGTCGCGCCATTCCCGAATCAGACGCGCGCGAGACTCGCTTGCCGATGTTGCGGAAACGCTTCCAGGAAGGCGTTGAGTTTTTGCGTCGCGTCTTGGTCTTGCCCGGCTTGATAGTCTTTCTCGGCCAGTCGCCATTCCGCGTCGCCATTGCTGCGGGTCAGAATGACGACGGCAATGATCACACCGATCAGCGCCACCGCGCCGCTTGCAGCAAACCAAACCCAAGTGGGAATTCCCCTTTTCCGCCGCGCGGCCGGACGGAGAGCCGTCGCTTGCATGGGAGCGGCCGACTCGGCGAGCGGATCGCCAAGCAACGGGTTGCCGAGCAAGTCATCGAGCGGCCCAGCGCCGGCCGACAAACCGAGCGGATCAAGCGGTGCGGCGAGTTTCGCAACCGGCGGCTTAGAAGCGGCCGGCTTTGCGTTGGTTGCTAGCGTCGGTTTTGCGGGAGCGGCGGCGGCGGCGGTTGCAGTTTTCGCCGCGGGCGCCGCTTGAGCGGGTTGGCCGGCAGCAGGTTTCGCAACGGTCGGCATCGCAGGAACCGCTTTCGCGGCGGCAGGCTTCGCGGGCGCGGCAGCAGTCGGAGCGGCAACGACCCGCTTTGCCGGCGCCGGGCTGGCAACCTTGTGCGACTTTCTCGACTCGTCGTCGTCGAGCGGGGCGAGGCTCATCTCCTCGTCGAAATTCGATGTCGCCGGCTTCGCGATCGCCAACAATTGTTCCGCCTGAAACGAGGTGATCAATCCCTTACCGACGAGCAGTTTTGCCAACGATTCGGGCGTGACGATCTTGATCGATCGCTCGACCTGTTGCCGCAAAGTAGTCAGCACATCCCCCGGCAAAAGGGCCCGCGATTCGAGCACGTCGAGGAGTTCTGCGGCTGTCATGGAAGATTTGCGGCGGGAGCTTTGGGGTCGGCTTTCGGTTTCACGCCGGCGGGCGACTTCTGACTATACTTTTTGACCTCGCCGGAAAAATACTCTTGTTCCGCGACGCGAAATTTGAAATTATCGCCGTCGGGCACCACGGCGAATGCCGTGCGACGCACTTGCGCGACATCCTGCGGCGCCGCGAATTCCCGCTCTTCCGCCATCAGATCCAGTTCCAATTGGGGCGGCAGAAAATGGACCACCAATCGGCCGGCGGATGACACCTTCGCCCGAGACAAGAGCGCGGCATCCAGATTCGCAAGCGCCCCGCTCCGCCAAATCAGATACGCGCGATGCTCCGCGGCGCCGGGCGCCGTGTGGCGTTCGGGCTCCGGTTTGCCGAAGTTGCCCGCGTAGGAAATTGTGTCGCCGCCGCCGATCACTCCCAGTTCGATTCCCAAGGAATCGAGTTGGTGACCGTAAGTTTCCGCCGTCGCTCCCGGAGGAAATCGAACTTCCCAGCGCGCGATGCGCGGGTTTATTGATGGAGTCGATTCCGCGTCACCGACGCCGGCCGCCGCGCGCTTGATGATCTCCAAGCTCGCCGCAAGGCTCGAGCCACCGGCCGGCAATTCGCCAGCCGCAGGCGCCAGTGGTTGCTTCGCTTGCGGTGGAACGACCGGTGGATCGGGTTCGCGAGTCAACTCGACGGCGGCAGTCGATGCCGTTGAAGAGTTTTTGTTGTGCGTCAGCCACCAAAAGCCAAAGGCAGCGACAAGAATTAGTGCGACGGAAGCAGCAATGAGAACAATTCGATTGCGGCGTGCCGGAGCTCTTCGCGGCCTTGCTGGCAACAAAGGAGCGGCGCCCAAAGGTTGGTCCGCCGGAAGTCCGAATTGCGGATTCGACGTGGTCAAGGCGACAACCGATCAGAAGAGTTTCACCCCGCGGCCCCGCTGGCAGTGACCGCTCACTGGTTTATTGAAACACGCCCGCGCGCCGTATTCAACCCCGGCGACGTGGGCCGCTGCCGCCGCCTGAGATTTGCAGCGTGAAAAACGGTCAATTTGGCAACAACGCGAGTCAGCCGGAATCGGCGGAGTGCCAATACGGATTCCTCTTCTCTGGTCCGGGAAGCAGAGCCTTCACTGTTCGTCCGTTAGCAGCGGTCAGGACAAATGTGCCACAAAAGCACCTGCCCTTTCAAGAATTCTCCGCACAGTGGAACCCGTACTTGAACCTCGGTGGACGCAAGCTTTGCTGCGCGGTTCCGCTGGGAAAAAGCGAATCTTGGCAACCGCCGCGGCCTACGCCGCGCGGCGAACGACGAGCGACACCGGCTGTTCGACCACCCGCTGCGCCATCATGCGGACGACAACTTGCTCCAGCGCCAGTTCGACGAGTTGATGACTCATCGCTGGCGAAAGAGCCTGGCCGCTGATCGAGAGGGCATCGATTTCCGCTTGGACCGCCAGCCGAGCGCGGGCTCGAATGTATCCGCGTGCTTCCGGCAGGGTCATCGAAAGCATCCGATTGCCGACCGCCGCGGCAGCCAACGGCAGCGAGCGCCGTCCGATTTCGGCGGCGATTCGTGCCAACCGCCGGCGGGCCTGAAGCGGAAACAGCAGATCGCGAAGTCCCATGGCGTCGATTCCAATTGCGAGGATGGCAATGCGCGGGGCGTCCATCAATTGAAGGCGCCCACAAATCCGGCGGGGACTGTCCCCATTTTGCGCAGTCCGCGGAGCAAAACGGGGACTGTCCCCTTCTCCCAGCCGGATATCGTACGCGCCGCGAGGGCTCGCCCGCAATGAGAAGAATCGAGCGACGGCGGCCGAAACTCCAGAGCCCATGTATTGTTGGGCGCTTTCGGCACAATAGGCTTCTCTTGACCGAACCTCAATGTTTTCCTAAGTTATCGCACGTCGGGCGCCGTCGCCAAGAGGCTAAGGCAGCGGATTGCAAATCCGCCATCGTGGGTTCGACTCCCACCGGCGCCTTTTCGTCAAATCAATTCATGAATCGGCTCGATATCCGAATCGGCCGGGTAGCGCGGGATGCCGGAGCTGTCGAAGACGCGGTCGCGATGGGCGTCGAGGCCCATGTTGTGGTAGAGCGTGGCGAAGACTTCTTGGAACTTGACCGGCCGCGTGACCGGTTCCTCGGCGAACTTGTTCGTTTCGCCGATCACCTGGCCGGTCCGCATGCCGCCGCCGGCGAGCATCGCCGCGTTGCACGTCGGCCAGTGGTCGCGGCTGTTGTTGTTGTTGAGCTTCGGCGTGCGGCCGAATTCGCCCCACACCACGACCGACACGTCCTTGTCCAGCCCGCGTTCGTGCAGATCGGTCACGAGGGCCGACAGGCCCGGAATCGAGCAGCGGGAAATCCTCGCGGGCTTGGACGAAGTTCATGCCGTCGCCGCCGTGCCAGTCCCAGCGGCTGTAGTTCATCGACACGTAGCGAGCGCCGGCTTCGACCAGCCGCCGCGCGATGCAGAAGTTCTCCACCATCCGCGGGGCGCCGTCGCGTTGAAACGCTTCTTCGCTCTTGCCGTAGCGCTCGAGAATCTTCGGGTCTTCCTTCGACAGGTCCAGGGCGTCGCCAAGCTTCGAAGTCGGTCAGGATGCCGAGCGCCTGCTGCATGTAGGCGTCGCAAGCTTCCATCCGGCCGTAGGGATCGGCATCGCGACGGAATTGATCGAGCGCCTTGCGGAGCAGATCGCGATCGCGGAGCCGCTCGAGCGTGATCCCGTGCAGCACCATGTTGTCCGATTTTTCGCGGGCCTTGCGGCCGACGACGTTGAACGGATTGTGCTTCGATCCCAAAAAGCCGGCCGTGCCCGGATCGCCCCAGTGCGGTTGCCCGGTCTGATACATCAGGGCCATATTGGCTGGCACGGCGAGATCGGCCTTGCCGCCCAGCCGCGAGACCCAGGCGCCGGCGGTCGGCCAGCCATCGCTCGGCCCGCGATCGCGCCGCTTGCGGCCGGTCATGCACTGATAGCCGTCGTGATCGCCGTCGGAATCGGAGAGCGTGCGGATGATGACGAACTTGTCCATCATCGCCGCGATTTTCGGAAACATCTCGCAGATCTGGATGCCCGGCACGTTGGTGTTGATCGGCTTGAAATCGCCGCGGATTTCGGCCGGGGCGTTCGGCTTGAGGTCCCACATGTCGATGTGCGGCGGCCCGCCCGGCAGATAGACGTTGATGATCGCCTTGTGCGAACTGACGATGCCCGCGGAGGCTTCCATTTCGAGGATCTGGTTGAGCGCGATCCCGCCCATGGCGGCGCCGCCGATTTTCAGAAATCCGCGCCGCGAGACACGATCGCAAAACCCAGTGTTCGGGCCTGAAGTTCCCAGGATCGTCAACATGGCAGCTTCCTTTCGCGACAGAACCGTTGGCGGATTGTCCGACGCATAAGAACTTACTGATATGTCGGCGGTTTGTCAAATTCTTCTTGCTGCGAAACCGTGAATTCAGCAAACAAGACGCGTTCGGACGGCTGGTAATCGGCGGGCTTGTCGAACAGTCAAATTCGCGCGGCGCCACGGCCCGGCACATGAAGAACCATCCCCTGCGGCGCGAAGCGAACTATTCGCGCCGCCGAAAGAGGCGGCCCCGCGCAAAAAAGCCGTCGAAGCCGAATCGGCCGGCACGTAGAAAGCTTTCGCGTCGATCAGCATTTCCGCCCCGCGTGGCGCAGCCCCGTTCACGGGGCTTCCCGCGCAGCGGTATTAGGCCCGTCGTTTACGACGGGTTTTGCGAGTCGAGAACACGTTCTTTGAGCCCCGTTCACGGGGCTTCTCGCCGCGGGGCTTTAGCCGATTGCCGCGCCCGGGTTGCCCACACTGAACACCGTGCGACGCATCGCAATCACGGCTAAAGCCAAAACACCGAGAACCCCCGTAAACGGGGCTCGTCGAATCGCGGCCCCTCGCCGATTCACCCGTCGTAAACGACGGGCCTAATACCGCGAAGCGCGGAAAGCCTCATGAATGAGGCTGAAGTCGGCGCCTTATCGACGCAAGTATCGCAACACTTTCTCTATTGCGCGAAGATGATCGCCGGGCCTGTCGTGGGGCGACAAAATCAAATAGACATTTTGCACCGGTTCTCCATCAAGACTGCCGAACTCAATGCCCGCCGGAAACGTGGCGACGGCGCAGACTAGTTCGCGAATGTTGCGATGTTTGCCGTGTGGAACTGCCGCACCGCGACCGATGCCCGTTGAGCCGAGATCCTCTCGGTGCATGATTGCTGCCAGAACTTCTTGCCGATCCTCCCGATCAATCGCCCCGTCTTGAATCAACCGGTCGAGCATTGCGGTAATCGCTTCCCGCTTCGTGCTGATCGTGCGATCCACGATCGACAACTTGCGAAACCCCGGAAGGACTTCCTCACGAGCCGTCGCGGGAAACCAGATCAAACTCCCGCAATGCGGGCAAGGAGCATCGCCGGGCGGCCGCGACGGTTCAATGACGACTGCCTTGCCGCACACCGGGCATCTGCTCGGAATCCCCTCGGGCGTTCGTGACGATGGCTTCATGGTTTGCGGTTGGATTAGTTCGTTTCACGCGAATTGTCAGATTTCGAGACGGAATCGCACCTCTATTATCGTTGCCAGCAGTAGGCCATGCCATCCGCCCGCGCGCAGCAAGGCCGCGGTGATTGCGCACCGCGGCCATTGCGCGAGTGGGTTGTCACATCGACACGCAAACGCAGTTCGTGCGCCACCGCCGCCCGTAGGAGCTGGCAGTGTTCGTGTTTTTCGCACTGCATAAATCCTTACGCAGCCAAAGGGCCGTGACTAAACCGCACGGCTGGTTGCGGCCGTGACTGGAACATCCTGGTTCCAATCACGTCCGCCCGAGTCTTCCAACTCCGCTCGTGACTAGGGCACGCGACCCGGAAAGGTCCCACTCACGCCCTATTGACGAGTGTCGTACTCACTCGAAGCACGGTGGATACCGTGTGACACACGCCCTCGCTAACGCTTCGGGTTAGTGTGCACGGTCTCCTCCAGCTTCGAGCATCGGCGGCAGCGCACTGGGTTATCATCCCCACGGGGAAGCCCACTTTTACCCACACTGTGAACAATGCACGATCGGTTTTTGATGCAACGTTTTTCATCGCGAACTTCTCACGCATCGTTCGGGCTCTACCTTGATAACCCCAAGGTGAGCGGGGAAGGGGCCTGAGGATCCACGACTCGGTTCTCACTACCTCGGTCTGTTTTGCGGCTGTACGAGCGGCAAACAGTTGGGCCGGCGCTACGAAGAACGCGAACTGCCGTCGACAGCAGCCGAATTCAACCTCGCACAGCATGAGGGACTAGCGTTGCTTTTGGACAGGAACAACCGCCGGCATCGCGTTTTACGGGAGGCTTGAGGCTTGAGGCTACAGGCTTGAGGTACGAAGGCACGAAGAACGCGCGGAGCGGCCGCTTGCGCGTCCTCAAGCCTCAAGCCTCAAGTCTCAAGCCTCTCACCTCAAGCCTCCCGCGTCGCCTCTCACAAGTGCCTCGATCCGAGTCGTCTACGGCCCGTGAATATGCCATAAGTGCTGGCCCAAATTCAAGACGCGGACGACGAAGGATTTTCGCGACGAAGAATTTCGCTGGGGGCGAATACGAGCTGCGTCCCGGTTTCATTCTCCGCTGGCACCGAGTTGAACGAGGCAAAGGGACGATGAGGGATTGATGGGCGCGGAGATGGTCGCGAAGCGCGACCGTTGTCAATCAAACTTCGTCCATCTACACTGGCGAAGCAAAAGCGGCGATTGTGGTCGCGCCGCGGTGGCCGGTCCTCGGCACCAGGAATCGAAAGAATCTCCGACTATGACGATGAAGCTGACTCGGTTTTCCGGCAATCCGATTCTCTCGCCGCATCCCGGGCATCCGTGGGAGGATTTGGCCGTGTTCAATCCGGCGGCCTGGTACGATGAGGAGCGCAAGGAAGTGCTGCTTCTGTACCGCACGGCTGAGTCGCATCCCGACTACAAGTGTTATTTCGGCCTGGCGACGAGCAAAGATGGCTACCATTTCGAGCGAGTGAGCGATCAGCCGGTGTTGAGCCCCAGCATCGAAGGGTTCGATGGGGCGACGATTCAAGATCCGCGCATCACCAAAATGGGCGAATGGTATTACGTGACCTACGCGGCGCGGCATTATCCGTTTGGGCAGTTCTGGATTCCGGAAGTGAAGCAGCGATATGCGACGCCGGATTGTCCGCCGGAGTTTCCCAAATATCTGCGGACCAATGCCACGCTGACCGGTTTGGCGATGACCAAGGATTTTCGCACGTGGATTCGCGCCGGCTGGCTGACGAATCCGTTGCTCGACGATCGCGACGCGATTTTGTTCCCCGAGAAAGTGCGGGGGAAATTCGTGATGCTCCACCGGCCGCTGGAATGGTGCGGCGAGAAATATGGCACGGAGCATCCTTGCGCATGGATCTCGATGGCCGACGATCTGATGGGCTTTCGCGAAAGCCGATTGCTGATCAAGAACAAATACGAATGGGAGGCGGCCAAGCTCGGCGCGAATATCCCGCCGATCAAAACTCCGCACGGCTGGCTGACGATCTATCATGCCGTCGGCAAGGATAAATTCTATCGGCTTGGGGCGCTGCTATTGGACCTCGACGATCCGGGCATCGTGCTGCACCGCACGCCCGACTGGCTGATGGAGCCGGAAGAGGATTATGAAATCGAGGGATTTTACCGGGGGGTTTGTTTTCCGTGCGGGGCCGTCGTCATCGACGGGACGTTGTTTGTTTACTACGGCGGGGCCGACAAGTATTGCGCGCTGGCGACGTGCAATCTGCAGGAATTGGTCGAGCATTTGCTGAAATGCGCGGCGTGAGACGGCGCGATGGTCTTGTTGGAGTTCAGGCTTCAGCCGCCTGCTGGCCGCCGGAAGGCGCCTAAAGGCTGAACTCCAACGTCCGCTGCCGCGCGGTTTTTTCGAAACGAATCGAGCATCATGCATCCCGTCGATCTTACGATCATCGTTCTGTATCTGATCCTGATGTGCCTGGTCGGATGGTGGTCGGCCAAAAAGGCGTCGAAAAACGCGGAGGCCTATTTTCTCGCCGGCAAGAGTCTTCCGTGGTGGATCATCGGCGTGGCGCATGGCTCGAGCGGCGTGGACATGACCGGCACCATGTGGTTCGTGATGATGTTTTTCATCTATGGGATGAAGGCCACCTGGCTGCTGTGGGTCTGGCCGCTGTTCAGCGTCGTGTTTCGCATGATGTATTTGGGCACCTGGGTGCGGCGGTCGAATGTTCTCACCGGCGCCGAATGGATGCGAACCCGTTTCGGATACAGCGTCGGCGCCGAATTGGCGTATCTCAGCATCGTTGTTTACGCCTTGGTGCATGTGGTCGGATTCGTGAGCTACGGATTCCAAGGCGTCGGCAAGTTCACCAAGCCGTTCTTCCCCTGGGATTTTCCGGACAAATGGTATGCCACGGGCATGCTGGTTGTGACCGGCGTCTATTGCGTCGTCGGCGGAATGTATAGCGTCGTGATGAACGACTTGATTCAGTTTGCGTTGAAGATGGTCGCGGCCATCGGCATCGCCGTGATTGCGATCGTTTTGATCCGGCCCGATCAGATTACGGCCATGGTGCCCGCTGGGTGGGATCAACTTTTCTTCGGCTCGAAGTTGCACTTGGATTGGAAGCCCCTCCACATGGGGTTGCTTAACGAAAGGATTTACGGCGCCAACGGAGACGGATATTCGATGTTTAGGTTTTTCGCCGGCATGCTGTTCTTCAAGGGCGTGTTGGTGAGCATGGCTGGGCCGACGCCGAATTATGCGATTCAACATGTTCTTTCGACGCGCAGCCCGCGCGAGGCGGCGCTCGAGAACATGGTGATGACGATGGTCTCGCTGACGCCGCGGTTCTTGCTGATCGCGGCGATCGCGGTGCTGGGCATCGTGTTTTTCAGCGGCGACTTGCGCTCGATGGGCGCCGGCGTCGATTTCGAGAAGATTCTGCCGGGCGTGTTGCGATACCATGTGCCGGTCGGGCTCAAAGGTATTTTGATCGCGGCGCTGTTGGCGTCATTCATGAGCACGTTCGTTTCGACGGTCAATTCCGGCGCGGCGTACGTGGTGAACGATATCTACAAGCGTTACATCAATCCGAATGCGCCGCAGAAGCGGCAAGTGTGGCTCGGTTGGATCGCATCCAGCGGAATTATCGCGCTGGGCGTGGCGGTTGGATTTAGCGAAGCGAGCGTGACGTCGATCACGAAATGGATCGTGTCGGCGCTGATTCCGGCGTTCGTCGCGCCGAATGTGCTGAAGTGGCACTGGTGGCGATTCAACGGATTTGGGTTTTTCGCCGGCATGGTTGGTGGAACAGTTGCGGCGCTCATCATTCCGCAAATCGTTCCAGGAATCAGCGATGTGAATCTGTTCCTGCTGGTGCTGGCGATCAGCTTTCTGGCGTCGATGGTCGTTTGCTTGTTGACGAAGCCCGAGGACGACAAGGTGTTGATGAGTTTCTACCGCGGCGTGCGGCCGTGGGGATTCTGGGGGCCGATCTACGAAAAATGCCGGGCCGAAGAACCCGAGTTCCAGAAGAACCAAGATTTCTGGCGGGACTGGTTCAACATCGTCGTCGGATTGGTTTGGCAAACCGGCCTGGTGACGGCGCCGATCTATCTGGTGCTGCAGCATTGGACGGAAATGTGGATTTCCGTGGGAGTGATCGCCGTGACGTCGACGATCTTGAAATTCACCTGGTACGATTATCTGGGCCCCGGCGAGATGTATTTGACGAGCCCGGACGGGATGAAAGACAGCTCAGGATGATTGGCAAGTTGCATTTCCGCGCGTTCGATCGGCCGTCGGTTCTCGGCATCGTCGCATTGCTTTGCCTGTTTGGGCGGACAACTCTTGCCGCGGATGCACCGCTCACTCCTGCGCAGGCGGCGATAAGGCTGGATCGCCAACATTCCGAACGATTGCTGGCGTATCTCGCCAAAAAATTCCCGCATGAAATCACGGCCGTATCCGCGGATGCAGATCGGATTCGGATCGAGGGGCGATTGGGAGCGGAAAAGAATCTCGGCGAACTGCGATTGGCCGAGGTTCCGATGTGGGACGACGTCACCGCGCTGAAAACTCCCGAAACGCTGCTACCAATCGACGTGCGGGAGCAAGGTCGCTTCGTGGTCAACGTCGATCGTCATGCGGCCGGCAACCGGGATCGATTGCTCTCGGCATGGTGCGTCGTGCAAAAGTCGGGCGACGAATTCGTGCCGGCGTCCGCGCTGCATTATGTGGACAGCGAGAAGGCGCTGGCCGATTTGCCTGCGGCGAAACCGCGATCGATCAAAGGTCTCGGCGGCTGTCCGTTCGATTCGCCCGATATGCAGGAACTGGGGATCGCTTCCGTCACGCTCAATATCGTTCTCAACGACATCATCTACGCCGAGCCGGCCCCGGGACGCTCCACCTACGCATACGCGGGACGCACTTGGTACATCGCCGATAAAAACATCGCCAACTACGATCGATATATGAAAACGGCTGCCGATCATGGTTGGATGGTTTCGGCGATTATTCTCCTGCAGCCGGTCCGCAACGCCTCCAAGAACGCCTGGGTTCGCGACGCGGCCCATCCCGACGCCGATCCGAGCGGCGTCTATGTCATGCCGAATTTCACGACCCGCGCCGGCGTCGAAGCCTACGCGGCGGTAATGAATTTTCTGGCCGAGCGATACAGCCGGCCGGACGGAAAGTTCGGGCGCATCCACGATTGGATTCTGCACAACGAAATCAACAGCGGCTTCTACTGGACGACCGCCGGCGACAAAACGCTAATCACTTATCTGGACCTGTATCAGAAATCTTTGCGGTTGACGCTGTTGCTCGCCCGGCAATACGATCCCCATGCCAAGCCGCTGATTTCGTTGGACCATTATTGGAGCAAGAACGCCGATGCGCGAGGATATCCGGCCCGCGAGTTGCTCGATCAACTCGTCAATTTCAGCCAAAAGGAAGGCGATTTCGAATGGGGCATTGCGTTTCATCCGTATGCGCAAGATTTGTTCAATCCGCGAACGTGGGAAGATCGCGAGGTGACGTTCGATTTCAACACTCCGCTGATCACGTTCAAGAATATCGAAGTGCTCGACGCGTGGGCGCGGCAGCCGGGAGTTTGCTTCCAGGGGCGCGAGCCACGCGAGATTCAACTCACCGAGCAGGGACTGAACTCGCGCGACTACAGCGAAACGGCGCTGCGCGATCAAGCGGCCGGATTGGCCTACGCTTGGAAGAAAATCAAGCCGCTAAAGATGATCACGGCCTTTCAATATCATCTCTGGGCCGACAATCGCGGCGAAGGGGGCTTGCGCCTCGGCCTGCGAAAATTCGCGGATGATCCGCAAGACCCGCTCGGCAAGAAGCCGAGTTGGGATGTCTACCGGGCCCTCGGCACCGATCGGGAAGACGCGGCGACCGCGTTCGCCAAGCCGATTATTGGCGTCAAGGATTGGAGCGAAATTCTTCACCGAGGCGAAATCAAATAGATTACGCCGTGGACAGTTCGTTGAAAGTTGGCAACAGCCGCTTGAGCGGCCAAGGGTTAGCCGCTTACATTCGCAGAATGTCGGCGAGCTTTTGAGCGACCATCGGGCCGCCCAAGGCGAGAGCCTGGCCGATGGGCCAGGCGAGCATCAGGATTCCGACAGTCGTCAGCGCGTAGCCGCGGCGGCGATCGGGAGATTCGATGTTTTGTAGCGCGGCGGACAGTTCGGTTCGCAAGCGAGCCCAGCCGGTTTCGCTTTGCCGAGCGCCGATCGCCACCAGCGAGACGGTTCGCATCGCGGCATATTCTTCCAAGTGGAGCTGAACGCCCAAGTTCTCCAAGGCCAGGCTGTCGCCGGCCCATTGCGGGTGGCTATCGAGCCGAGCGGCAATTTCCGCCAAGATCGGCCGCAGGCGGTCGGACGCGATATTCAAAACCACGAGCCTGGGCCGCGCCAAAAGGTTCCAGAGCGTCACCAGCAGGCTGTAGCAGAGCAACAGCATCATCCAGACATATTGGCCCGGCAGCGGCAACGCGGCCGGCAGGAAGAATTCCATCGGTCCGACAATCGCCATTCCCACGACGGCCGCAGCCAGCAGCGAGACATCCGCCGAACCGGTCAAGACGACCGGCCGACGTCGCCAATGGACGATCCCCAGGCCGATCAAGTACAGCCCCAGGGGAGCGAAGGCCAGAAGCAGGTGGACTGGGTCCATGATGGAGTGAATGACGAATTTCTAATGACGAATGACTAATCCACAAAGCACGCGTTTAGTCATTCGTGGTTCGCCGTTGTCATTTCCTATCTATTTGGCCTGCTTCAGCCATTCTTGCATCACCCAGCCGACTTTGGCCAGCGACAGGGCCGAGCAGTGCTCCGGCGTGTCCTGCTCCGTATGCCAATAGGGGAGATAGGCGACAAAGCTGATTACGTCGCAGCAAGGGATTTTTCCGATATCGTGGATTCGCAGGTGGTCGTCGAGGATGTTTTCCGTGCGATGCGGAACGAACTCATGCACTTTCAGTTTGTCGGCTACGCCCCAAATCTGTTCGATCAACGGCCGAGTGTCTTTCCACGACCAGCTATTTTGCTCCTCGCCGATGCGCATTTCCGCTCCGCCGACCATGTCGAGCAACACGCACCAGCGGTATTTGTACGGCGGCGGCTGGCTGGCATAGTCGCGCGAAATACTCGGCCCCCAGAAACATCGGATCGCTTGTGCCCCCGAAAAGCCCCCGATCGGCCCGCTTGAAGACGAATTCCTCGCCGTCGAGCAAGATGAAATCGACGCCGAACTGCGAATTGAGCGTCGGCATCGACTTTGCCAATTCCATCAGAATTGCCACGCCGCTGCCGCCGTCGTTCGCCCCGATGAAAACGCCCTTCGGATGCCGCTTGTCTTCGTCCGGGAACGGCCGGGTGTCGTAATGGGCGGCCAGCAGAATCCGCTCCTTACGTTCCGGATGCCAGGTGACGATCATATTGGCCATCGGCACGGGACTGCCATCCAAAGGGTTCCGAGCCCGGAATTCCTGCATCCGCACATCCCCGCCAAGCTTCTTGAAATGGTTGGAGAGCAGTTTTTGCTGGGCGACCATTCCGGCCGAGCCGCTGGGCCGCGGCCCGATCGCGCAAATTTGTTTGAGATACTCGTAGGTCTCGGCGCCGTTGAAAGGAATATCTTCCAGCTTGAGCTTCGGTGCCCCAGCTTCAGTGGCTGTTCCGCCATCGTGAACCAACAGAAAGCCGCCGACCAGCGCGGCAGCGCCGGCGACGGCGCAAACAAACAGCGTTTGGCTCGTTAGCCCGCGCATGACCAGTCCCCCCAAGCGTCTTAAAGTGTTCATCCCCTTATTCTATTTCAAACGCGGGATTGCAAAAAGACGAGCTTGGCCACTTTTCGGGGCAAATCCCGTTCGGCAGCGTTACCGCTAGCGAATGGGAATGGTGATCGGAATTAGCGTGACGGGCAGCGTCCAGGTGGACACTGATGTTTAGCGGTCGCTTTCCGCGCCGCGCGTTCGTCGCTCGTGCCGACACGCACGCTCAATCCCGCGTTCCACTTTAAGCGATCTTAACACGAACAACGGCCGATCAACGAGTGTTCAAGGCGCGCCGCTTGGGCATCCGAAAGATGAAATACCTCGACGAGCGACCGCGACATTCTTCGGCCGGAAATCGCCCGGCGGCCGGCAACCGCCACGCGTCAAGCTGCATCGAAAGTTCCGGACGAGCCATCCGGACTCCCCGCCTCACTTCACTTCCACACCACTGGTTCGCGTGCATGATTGCGGCCCTCTTTGGGAACACGTGCAGTTGGCCGCAGACCAGCGGGTATTATTGGCAGCAATCTCGGCGACCGCTCACTTGCCTGGCGTTCGTGGCGCCGCTGCTGGTCCTCTACGAAGGTGGCATTTTGTGGCTCGGCCCGCAGGCCATGCGCAACGGAGCCGACGTTTGGCTCCGCCAATTGCTCGATCTGATGGGCTTCGGCCAATATTTTCTGCTGCCGCTGTTGACCGTGGCGATTTTGCTTGGCTGGCACCATACGACCGCGCAGAAATGGCAAGTTGTGCCGGGCGTACTGTACGCGATGTTCGCCGAATGCCTGATGTTGGGATTGGTGCTGGTGGTAATTGCCCGGCTGCAGGCGCGCTGCTCTCGATGTTTCTGCCGGCACAAACCGATTGGCCGGTGCAGGCGTCGATCAGTGCGGCGATCGGCGCAACCGGCAAAGTCATCGCTTTCTTTGGCGCAGGCATTTATGAGGAAGTGCTGTTTCGTTTGACGCTGCTGCCGCTTGCCGTGTGGGGATTACGGCTGGCCGGATGCGGCCCGCGGCAGGCGCTGGTCGGAGCGATCGTGGCCACGAGCCTGCTATTCTCTGCGGCGCATTACGTCGGCCCGCTGGGGCAACCGCTCGACATTTCGACATTTCTATTCCGATCGGTCGCGGGCGGATTCTTCGCCGTGCTGTTCGTCTACCGCGGGTTCGGCATCGCCGCCGGCACGCACGCGCTGTACGACATTCTTGTCGGCCTACTGTTGCACGGCATCGTCGGCGCGATGTAGCCTCGTTTTGCATGCGGCTGTAGGGAACGCCCTCCGTGGCGGTCCGAGCGCACGAAATCGCTCGGCACTGCGCGACGAATGCGCGGCGAAAGTTGAAATCCAGCCTTCACGCGCCGGCCGCACGCTAAAGCGCGAACTCCAACATTCCTCCGCCAGCTCGCGTCTGTGAATCATGCCGAGCGGCGTGTGTCAAGACGACTCCGCAATAATTCTCGCGGCTTGGCGGTGCGGTAAAAAATCTCCCTTTGTCGGTGCGAAGTTTTGGCTTAGAATCAATCGACAGTGGCAGGCGATTCAACTCATCCGCCGATCAAGCCGTTCGCAATTAAGGAATTAACCGCCGTGTTGTCCGTACGACCGAAAGTCGCCGAGTTGCTGTTCCACGTCTATGGACGCGCGTTGCACCCGGAGTTGTTCGAAGTTCATTCCACGCGGACCGTGCAACGCGGCGGCTACGAGGCGACGATCAATATCACCAGCGCCGGGCACGTCGTCGCTTGGCGCGTATCAGGGCATCACGCTGACGGAAGTCGCCGCCAGCGCCCATCACCCCTTGCCGCTCAAGCGCCGGCTGCTTTCCTATCTGCTCAAAGGGGAACGAAACGATCGGGTCGAATGCCGCGGCGGGGTTCGCTATCAGATGAATTTTCAACTGGAAGCGGTCGATCCGCAGTTGTTCTGGACGTTTCAGCAGGAGCTAGCTCTCGACGGCCAGCATCAGGGAATGCTCCACCGCTTCGACTCCAGCGGTCGAATGGCCTTGGGCGCGCTGAGCTACATCAACGTGGAAACCCGCAACCGCAGCCTTCTCGTGCAAGCGTTTCACACGTTTCCCGACGACTACGCGATTGTGAAGAGCCAATCGCTGTTCGAGATTCCGTAGCGGCGACTAACTCACGCTCGGCTCAATTGCCCTACGCCCAACCGGACTTTTCGCGCAGAAACGTTTCCAAAGCGGCGTTGAACGCGGCTGGATTTTCCAACGGGCTCATGTGGCCGGCGCCCGGAATCACGACGAATTCCGCGCCGGGAATCCGTTCGGCGATGCCGCGCATTTCCTCGACGGGCGAAATCACGTCGTGCTCGCCGACGACGACTAGCGACGGCACTCGGATGTCTGTCAGCGACGGCGTCATGTCCGGCCGGCCGGCCATTGCTCCGAGCGCCGCGGCGACGCCGGCCGGTGATGCCCGTTCGATCGCGGCCGCCGTATCAGCTATGCACGGCAATCGCTTGGCCACCGTTTCCGGGCCGAAAAACTTGGGCATCATCGCCGCTTTGACCGGTTCGATTCCTTCGGCCAGAACTCGCTTCGTCAATTCCATCCGGCCAGCGGCAGCCTGCGGCGTGTCGGCAATCGAACGTGTGTCGCAAACCAAGAGCGCGGCAAGTCGAGAGGCATATCTCGCACAGAATTGCCAGGCGATATAGCCCCCCATCGACAGGCCGCAAAACACGATCGGCCGATCGATCTCCAACCGGTCGAGCAGAGCATTCAAATTGTCGGCGTAAGTGACCATCGAAACGGGCGAGCCCGTGGCAATTGAACTATCGCCGAAGCCACGCAGATCGGGCGCGATCACACGGCCGTGCGAGCCAAAATAATCGATCTGCGGTTGCCACATCGTGTGGTCCAGCGGAAAGCCGTGGACCAGAAGCAGTGCGGGTTCGCTTTGGGAGCGACTGGCGTCGCAGACTTCCACGGCTAGCCGGACGTCGCCAAGAGAGACTGTTTTCACGCTGCCCGGGGTCTGGCTCATTTTTCGGCCCGTGACGGCATGAATTGCTAGAAGTCCCGACGCCAAAAAATATGCCTGCCCCCTTCGGCGCCGTCACTTCTTCGCTTTCGCCTCATCCCGCGCCTTGCGGAATTCCTCGAGCGATCGGCGAATCTGCGAGGAACCTGGATCGAATTCGACGGCTTTGGTTTGATACTTGACCGCGTTTTCGAAATCCTTTTTCGCGGAATAGCAATGGGCCAGCGTGTCCAATAGCTCGCCTTCGCCGGGCGACATTTCGACGGCCTTCTGCGAATAATCGAGCGCCCGGTCGAGGTTTCCCTCGGTGTTGGCCACGAGCCAGGCGTATTCGTTGTAGCAATTGCGAGCGCGGTTCGAGTCGGATTGGCCAGTCAGGCTGATTTCGTACGACTGAATCGCTCGATTGATCAATTCGAGCGTTTGCTTGCGGCGCTGCGCATCTTGATTCGGCAGATGATAGAGCGCGATCAGCACGTCCGGATCGGGATCGGCCGGGTCGCCTTTGTCGATCGCTTCGTCCAACTCTTCGGTTTGCTTTTTGCGATCGTTTGCGGCCGCGGCCTGGCAGGCCTTATAGAAATGAAGCTGAGCGCGGATCAACCCCGGCCGCAATTCGAATTCGGCCATTTTCTGCGCCAGTTCGCCGTTCTTACTCAATTGCTTGACCAGCTTGTCCAACATTTCCGCGGCCTCGCCGTCGCGCTCTTGATCGTGCAACATTTCCGCGAGCAACGTTCGACTCGTCAACACTTCGTTGCTGTCGGCCGGGTCGTCTTTGATGATCCGCTGATATTCTTTTTCCGACCAGGCGACCATTCCCAGCGTGTAAAGACGCCGGGCCACTCGAAACCGGGCGGTCGAATCCTCGGGCTCGGTCGAGACAATCTTAAATGCCTGCTCGGCATATTTTTCCGCGCCCGCATCGTCGCCGCGGGCTTTGTGCGATTGCGCTTCGGCGTAGAGCAGCGTGCGATCGGCGGCGAACGTTCGGTCGAATTGCCGGGCCGTTTCGTCGACCACTTCCCACGCTTTTTGCTCGACCAGCCAATCGACGAAACTAATCAGTTCATCGACATCGTCGCTTTCGCGGGCGATCATCTTTCGCATCACGTCGAAGGCTCGATCGCGGTGATGCCGGGCCAGCAGCATTTGGGCGTAATTGCGCAGCAGCAGGTTTTGCAGTTGCGTTTCAGCCTGCGGATCGGTGGAATCGGTGACGGTCAGCTCTTCCGTGACCAGTTTGTCCCAATCGGCGAGAGCCGCCTCCGGATCGTCGTGGCTGTGGACATAATTTCTTAGCCAGCGCGGCGGAGCGCGATCGCTGCCGGAGAGGGCATGGAGAATCTGCTTGGCTTGCTGCGGCCAGGCGGTTTCGGCCGGCTCCGATTGCAGCATGATGGCCAGCGCTCCCTGCTTCGCCACCAAAGCCGACTTCTCAAATCGAATCAGCCGGCACAGCGGAGCCAGCGCCTCGCTACGTGGCATCTCGACCAACCTCAGCATCACGGCACGCCGCTCGCGCAGGTTCTTCGAGTCGTAGTCGGTCAGCGCCTCTTTCACCAGCGGCGAGTCGGTCTCGTGAATCCAATCGATGCGAATGAGGTGAACGAGATAGCGAGCGCGGGCGGCGATTTCCAGATCGTCGTTTTCCTCGGCAGCCACGAGCACGTCGAACGCTTCCGGCCCGAGCTTGGCCAATTCCTCTTGAGCCTGCTGCCGCACGGCGTACTGCGGGTCGCCCAATTGGTTGATGAGCGCGGCGGTGCGCTGGGCAGTGGTCGGGGCGGTCGATGTCGTGTGTCCTTCTGGCCCGGCTATCGCGCTTGCGGTCGTTAGGCCCAGACATGCAAACGACAATCCCAGCCACAGTGTCGTCCAGCACAGTATCATCCAGGATTTGGCCATCGGTCGAGTGCCTCGTTTCGGAAGCATTTTGAAAGGTCGAACAACATCCATTCTATCCGCCAGACTCAAGCATACTACTCCCGGCGCGGAAATGGCAAGCGAACGGCGATTTCAATCGGCCGCGCCAACCGAACTTTCGGCTGGCACCCCGTGACGCGATGCCGCGGAATCCGTAAACTGTATCGCACGAATTCGCTCGCATCCAATCAAATCAACCTGGGAATCGCCCTGTAATGGACATGCATCACTTGACCCGTGAGTTGAAGCAGCCGGGTAATTCGAAGATCGTCATGCTGGTCGCCGACGGGCTGGGCGGGCTGCCGATGGAGCCGGGCGGATTGACCGAACTGGAAACGGCCCGCACGCCGAATCTCGATGCTCTGGCCACGCGCGGCGTGCTCGGCTCGAGCATCCCGGTCAAGCCGGGCATCACGCCGGGCAGCGGGCCGGGGCATCTCGGGCTTGTTCGGCTACGATCCGCTGGAATACGTCATCGGCCGCGGTGCGCTCGAGGCGACCGGCATCGGATTCGAGCTTGGCCCGCACGACGTCGCCATCCGCGGCAATTTTTGCACGCTCGACGCGGCGGGAAACATCAGCGACCGCCGAGCCGGCCGCATCGCCAGCGAAGAGAGCAAGCTGCTGGCGATTCGGCTGCGCGAGGTGAAGATTGCCCGGCGTCGAGGTGTTCGTCGAACCGGTCAAGGAGCATCGCTTCGTCGTCGTGCTGCGCGGCGACGGGCTTGGCGGCGACGTGCACGACACCGATCCGCAAGTCACCGGCGTGCCGCCGCTCGATCCGGTCGCACACGATCCGGCGAGCGAGACGCACGGCCGAAGTGGCGGCGAAGTTCATCGCCGCAAGCCCGGCAAGCTGCTGGCCGGCGAAAAGAAAGCCAACGGCCTGACGCTGCGCGGTTTTTCCGCCAAGCCGGCCCTGCCGAGCTACGAAGAGGTCTACGGCCTGCGAGCCGCCGCGATCGCCGTCTATCCGATGTACAAGGGGCTGGCCCGACTGGTCGGCATGAAGATCGTCGGCCAGGCACAAACGCTCGCCGAGCAAATGGCCGTGCTGCGACGAGCATTGGAACGATTTCGATTTCTTCTTCATCCACTTCAAATACACCGACTCGACCGGCGAGGACGGCAACTTCGACGCCAAGGTGAAACGGATCGAAGAACTCGACGCCGCGATGCCCGAGATCACGGCCTTGAAGCCGACGGTGCTGATCGTCACCGGCGACCACAGCACGCCGAGCTTTTTGAAGAGCCACAGTTGGCATCCCGTGCCGACGCTGCTTGGTCTCCGACTGTTGCCGCACCGACGGCTGCCGCAAGTTCGGCGAAGCGGAGGCGCTGCGCGGCGGCCTGGGGCAATTCGAGGCGAAGTACCTGATGCTGCTGGCGCTGGCGAATGCCGGGCGGCTGGCAAAGTATGGAGCGTGAGATGGGGCTTTGGGCGGGATCGCGGTGCGCGGGCGATCAGATAAGTTTCGCGAAGCTCCGCAGTGCCGAAACCGTTTTGGCGAGTCCCTGACGCGCGAGAGATGCGAGATACGCATCAACTGTCATGGCTGGATTCTTCAAGCTCCTGCGCTGCCGCTTTGCCGCCGCGCAAACAACCGTCGGTGCAACATCAAGTTGGCGAACGAGGAATTCGTCGGGATGCTGCGCCTCGACGTCATGCGGCATCAGTGTGTCGTCAGGAAAGTCTTTGAGATTAAACGTCACGATGATATCCGCGCCGCTCTGAATGGCGGCGGCCAGAACGTGGCGGTCGTCGGCATCGGGAAGCGTCAAGGACGGAATTAGCGGTTCATAGCCGGTGACGATGCAGTCGGCGACGTGCGCGTTCATTAGATCGCGAATTCTCTCGGCTTGCTGACGCGTGAAGTCGGGATAATCCATTTGAACACTTCGCATCCACTCTTCGTGAATTTCGTTGGTCCATCGCGCCCGATACAATCCAGTCATTGCAAGATGCATCAGAAGGCTGCGCAGCGGCGCCGGATAGAGCACGCACGCGTCGTAGACGACCGTAAGCTGGCTCATTCTCAATAGCCGAGTCCGAGCTTTTGGTCGATGGCGGACAATTCTTCAAGCGCTTGCAGGCGATTGTGGTCCATTGTCTGCTTGAATTCCATCAGATCCTTGAACAGCACGCGGCGGTGAGTTCCGACTTTGCGGTGCGGAATGACGCCCTTCTCAAGTTGCTCGATCAGAAACGGGCGCGAGACATTCAGAATGTCCGCGGCTTGCTGCGTCGTTAGTTCGGCATGAACCGGGATCAGCGCCACCGCGTTCCCCTGGGCCATCTCGGCAAGGATGTTGTTCAGCAGTCGAAATGCCGACGCCGGAATCGAGATCGATTCTTCGGGCGCATTCTCCGGCCCAATTCGGACCCGAAGTGCCTTCTTGGGCTTGGCCGCAAGGAGTTGCGTCAATCGCCGGCTTGATTCCGCGGCAAGCTGAACGTCGGCGGCTGTCGGCGGGACGGCTTCTTCAATTTCGGCAAGGATTACGGCCATGTTTGCTCCTCAACTGCCCTAACGGAACTATACCCGACAAACGCAGCAGATGCAATATGTGAAGCAACCGAAAGCGGCGGCTGCGAAGGCCCGCTTCGTCCAAATCACCGGCCGCCAGGTAATCTATTTCGGCCGCAACGGCGAACAGCGGTCGAGCGGTTCCGCCGGCGCCGAGTCGCCGCGCGATGTTGCGTCCGCGGTAGGCGTCGCAACGCCTCCGCATGCACAGGCAGCAAACACGCTGAAGCGTGAACTCCAACGGTTGGAGTTCACGCTTCAGCGTGTTTCGTAGAGGAAGCCAAGCGGGAACCTGATTCTCCATGACGTCCTCCCACCTCCTACGGCCGATCGCAAAATGTGTCGATATTCGAAGTGATATAGCGGCGGCGGACGGCATAGAAATCGCCGAAGCCGGCAACGAAATTGAAGGTGATGCCGGGGAGATGATTCTCGATCGCACCGAAGCCCATTATCTTGGAGAATTCTTCCCAATCTTTCGCGGCGTGAATCGCCTGAGCGTGAGCGTTGAAATAATCCAGCACTGATTCGAACATCACCAGCATTTCGTCAACTCCCAAACTTCGAAAACCGTCTCGCGCTTCATCGACGTAACAGTTGGCGATCAGATTGGCAAAGTAGCCGCCGAAGCCGCCGTTCTTCACCAGACGCTGCACCTCCCATGTTGACCAAATAACGCGCAGTTCTTTAGGAAGCGATTGAAAATACTCGACGTATTCCGCGCTTCCATAGTCCTTTGGCCAGGGCAGCATCCAGATCTGGTCGATTACGCCGCCGACAAATTCGACGTCGTCGTCAACCGCCAGAAGCTCGTGCTTTGATATTGGAAGTATGCCCATGAGCGCATCATTTCATCAGCCGTGCATTCAGCCAATCCGCGTGTCCTTGCACGTCGCCTTGGTCGGCGAAATCGACCAGGAGGCTAAGGCGCTTCGCGCCGGTTAGATCGACCGAGATTGGCAGCGGGGCGGCGCCGGCGCGGACGATGGGGCCGTCGTATTTGAGTTGCCATTTGCCGCTGCCGTCGTCTGTGTAGACGCGGAAGACCACGCTGCCGTGGCCGGCGGTTTGGTCGTCGATGGCGGTTTCGGCGGCGAAGGCGCGGTAGGGCTTGTCGAGGAGATACGTTAGGCGCGAAGCGCTGTGCATGCCGAGGCCTTTTAGATACAAGCGGCCGGCGGCGCGAAGCTGGGTGCGGAGGACATTGCGGTCGGCGTGATAGGGCCAGGTGAGGTCCAAAAGCGGAATGTATTGGTAGCTCGCGGGCTTCAAGTCCGATAGATACACGGTGCGGCCACCTAGCGGCTGCAAGGCGCGGATACCGTCGGCAATATCGGCGGCGGCGGAAAGCGTGATTTGCGGACCGGCGGCCAGCGTCGCTTGCAGTTTGGTGCCGTCGAGCACCAGCGACGAAACCAACAGCCGCGAGCCGTCGGCCAAACCCAGCCAAGCGCGGTGCGTTCGCGAGATGCGGCTTGGCGGCCAGCGCGGAATTCGATCGCCACTGCGGCGATCTTGTCGGTGCGCACTTTCAGTTCGCCGGCGGCAGTGCGAATATGAACCGTGTCGTCGGCCAGCGAAAGGAGTTCGCCGCCGATTGAATCGCCGTTGACCAACAGCAAACGATCCGCGTCGCCGCCGGCTGTCGGCAGTTTGGCCAACAGCGCATCGGCGCTTTGCGGATCGGCCGGCGGATGAAACACGATTCCCGCGACGATTTCCAGCGGCAGCTTGACCGACCCGCCGGCATTCCAATCGAACACGCGCTCGCTCCTTATCGACGTCGGCCACGTCGGAGACGATGAGCGTGCCATCGACCAGCAAGATTTGCGTCTGCCCGCGCGGCTCGACAAACCGCCCCACCAGCACAAATCGCCGGCAGCCATCTGCTTCGGCTTCGAATTCTCAATTGCCCCCTCAAACGTAAGTCCCCAATTCGCGTCAACCGCAACCAGCCGAGCCTTGAACGGGGAACCGTCAACAGGCACGGCCTCGGGCAAGGCGGCGGGCGGCGCGGCGGCATAGCCGATCGTGGCGAAGAGCAGTAAGAGTGGCCAGTGGCTAGTGGCTAGTGGCCGCATTAGGGACGAGGGGCGAGGGGCAAGAAGCGAGTGACGAAGAAAAGAAACGCGCAGTCATTGGTTAGCCTTCACTTCCGCAATCAGGAGAGACGCCTGCACCACAATTCTTCGTTCTTCGTCCCTCAAGCCTGTAGCCTCAAGCCTGTAGCCTAGCGTTGAAAGATCGGCAAATAATTATTCGGCATCTGCAAGATGATGCAGGCCATGCTCGTGCCGTATTCCGTGCCGATCGAATCGATCCACGAGCCGTCGTCGGGTTGGCGTGTCAGCAGGGCGTCGCGGATGGCGGGATACCAGCGCGTCCAGTAATCGCCGCCGGCGTGCCACATGGCCTGCACGGCGTAGTAGTGGCCGTAGAAATAATGGCTCTCGCGGCTGAAATCGTCGCCGCGGGGCATTTGGCCCATCAGATATTCCAGTCCCTTCTCGATCTCCGGCCCTTCGTAGACGCCGGCGCTGTAGAGGGCGACGATGCCGGCCGCCGAGCGGGGAAAGGCGCTCGGCCCGCCGCCGGAGATCATGTACATGAAGCCGCCGTCGGCGTTCTGGCTTTTCTTGACGTAGGCGATGCAGCGGTCGATCGTGTCGTGCGGCACGTACAGGCCGGCATTGCGGGCCGCGCGCAGGGCCATGACCTCGCAGACCGTCACCGAGATGTCGGCGTCCTGTTCGCGAACCGGCTGATAGCGCCAGCCTCCTTCGGCGTTCTGCGTGTTGACGATCAGCTGGACGGCCTTGGTGAGCTTTTCGCGGATGTCGGCACGCTGCGTCATGCCGTAGCATTCGGCCAGAAACAGCGTGGCGAAGCCGTGGCCGTACATCGGCCCGTGGCTGCCGACGCCGGGCACGTTGATGAAGCCGCTCTCTTCCGTGTTGGCCAGGATGTAGTCGACGCAGCGATCGACTTGCTTGCCGTACGGGCCGCGGCCGGGCGTGCTGCCGCGAGCCGATGAACGCCATGCCGGCCAGCCCGCAGACGGCCACGTTGCGGCCGTAGCCGCCGGAGCCGAACGAGCCGTCGTCGTGCTGCCGAGCGGCGAGATAATCGAGGCCCTTTTGAATCGCTTCGGTCGTCTTGGGCGTGAGCATCTCGGCGCCCGATTTTTCGGTGTCGGTGCCGCGATCGCGGGCCAGCAGCCAGCGCGGAGCAGCGGCGAGGCAACCGCCGGCAACGGCAGCGCCGAGACCGAAGCGGAAGGTGGATCGCAAGAACGTGCGGCGAGCGGCGATTGCGTTGGTCATTTTTCTACCTACGGTCGTTCGTCTTCTTGTTCGATGAGCCGTTTGAAATACTGTTCGATTGAGGATTCGTGGCCGGGCAAGAATTCGTCGGGCGGCGCTTGGAGCATTTCTTCACGATCTTTTTCGGGCAGATTCAGTCGATCGAGTTCCTTCGTCACCACTTCGCGGGCGGCCGCCGGATCGGGCCGCTCGCTGCGGTGGTTGCGGCGCACTCCGGGCGAACTATCGAGCGCGGGCTGTTTGTCGGGATCGCCGGGCGCATGGCCGGGCGGGGCGTTGCCTTGCTTCGGTTTTTCACGAGAGCTTTTCTGCGGAGTCGACGAGTTCGACGGTTGCTGCTGCTGTTGCTGAGCGAGTTGGTCGATGAGCGACTTTAATTCGTCGGAAATGCGCTTTTGCTCGTTTTGCGTGAGACTGTCGGAATTGTTCTGCGCGAGACGTTGCTGGACCTTCCGCATTTTCACGACGATGCGGGCCAATGGATTTCCGTTCCCCTCGCCGGCGCTGCCCGAGGTCTTCGCCCGCATCGAGCGAGTTTTCCAACTGCTCGTCGAGCGGATCGAGGAGGGGGGAGGTTTTTTTATCGGCCGCGGGTTTTTGATCGGGGGCGTGCTGCGCGGGCTTGTCGGTCGGTTTTTCAGCGGGTTTTTCTGTGAGTTTCGCGGCGGGTTTCGCTGTCGGTTGTTTGGCAGAATCCGCGGCGGGCTTGTCGTCGATGCCGTTTTGCAGTTTGTTATCCAGGCCTTGCAGTAATTCGTCGTCGAGCGACTTGGCGGCGGGTTTTGCAGCGGGAGCCGGCGGATCGGCTTCGCCCGCGATGCGCGAAACCGCAAGTGCGATGCAGGCCGAAAGACAGGCGGCAAGAAACATCAGGGACGGGCGGCGGTTCATGGGGCGGCCTCTTTTTTGTTGGGCGACGATTCGTCGTTGTTGTCGCCGGCCAGTTTCACCATCAGTTCGGCCAAGCGGCCTTGCTCTTCGGTCAGATTCGCGAATTCTGCGCTGGGCGTCCGTCGGGTTTCGGCCCGGGCCGATGGCTTTGTCAAGGCGATGCGTGCGGCGGTTGAGGTCGTCTTGCATCAAGCGGATCAGACGCACTTCGGCCAGCGAGTGGATATTCTTGCCCGACTTTCCGCCGCCGCCGTTTGGGCCATTCTTGCTGGCGGCTTGCTGGTTCGCCGGGGGCGGGCCTTGCTTCATGGCCTCGATCAAATCTTGAAGACGCTGGAGCACGTCTTGCTCGAGCTGCTGCGTTTCCGCGCCGGTGTCGCGATCCAAGAGCCGCGCGGCGGCGTGAGTCATGTCGCCGGCCGCCGAATGAAGTTCGAATTGAAACGATTCGGCGCCGACCAATTTCGCGGCCAATTGCTCGCAGTCGGTCGAGAGCGATTGCTCTTGATGTCCCACGTCGAGCACCGACTGGGCCTGGCCACGGGTCAATTCGCCCTCGGCGCCGCGGAGTTTGTCGAGTCGCAGGGTTTCTTCGACGATGTGCTTCTGAATGTCGATCAGGCCTTTCAACGAATCTTCCAACCGGGCAAGCTGCTGTTGGGCCAAATCGGCTTCGGCCTTGCGACGCGTCTCGGCAAGTTCTCGCTGGGCGTCATCCAGATCTTTTTGCGCGGCGGCGGCATTGCTGTCGGCTTCGGCAGCATCCCCGTTTTCCGCTGATTGGCCGGAACGATTCATCGCGTTGCCGGCTTGGGCCGTGGCGTCGGCTGCCCGTTGTGCCTGAAGCCGCTGCAATTGACGGACGAGATGCTCGACCTGTGCTTGCAAATCGTGTTGTTGCCGGGCCAATCGCTGGAGCTCGGCTTTCCGCTCGGCTTCGCCTGCTTTCGAGCCCGATGCGGCGGCCAACTCCTTGAGCCGCTTGCGCAAGCCCTGTTCTTCTTTTCGCAGCCCTGCGAGTTGAGTCTCGGCTTCGCGAACTTGGCGACGAGGCGCGATAATTCTTGATCGTGCCGGTTGGCTAAGATGTCGAGCATTTCGTCGAGCACCGCGCCGGCGGAGGCTTCTTGCCCGAGTGCCTGGCCGATCCGATTCTGACCGACGTTCTCGGCGGCGTCGCGCATTTGGCCGCCGGGCAACTGCCGGCGGGCAATGTCGAGCGCGTCGGAAAGCGATTGGGCCGACAGAGGCTCGCTCTTCGCCAACTGGCCGCCGACTTGCTCCATCCGCTGCGCCACTTTGTCGAATTGCTGGGCGAGATCGACTTGCCGGTCGCCCAGTTTCTTGAGATCGGCTTGCTGCTGCGGGCTGAGATCGTGAATGTCGTTCGTGAGCGTCGCGGCGCCGATTTCTCCAGTCGATTTTTCCAAGTCGGCCTGATCGCGGCGGATTTGAGCCAGTTGCCGGGCCAAGCCGCGGAAGCTGTTCCACTCGGCGAGATCGCCGAGCATCGCCTCCAACGTAATGGCGATCGCATCTTGCTGCCGGCCGGCGTCGGCAATCGACTGTCGCGCGGCGGGAGGAAGCGATGCCGACTCGGGCGTGTCTTCGGCGGCTTTGAGCGCGGCGGTCAGCGATTGCTCGGCCGAGGGAAGCTCATTCTGATCGAGCCGCGACAGACCATCGGCGATGCCTTGCATGCGCCGTTGCAACGCCGGATTATTGACATGGTTGCCGGCCAGTTCTTCCACCAGCGCGATGACCGACGCGCGAACTCCTTCCGCCGGGCTGACCAAGCCGCGGCGAACCTGCCGTTGATTCAACTCCTCGGCCCGAAGCTGATCGAGATCGGCCTTTGCCAGCCGGCCGACTTTGCCAAGCTGCGTTTCCAAACCGGCCGTTGCCAATCGCGACGATTGCTCGAGCTTCAACAGCCGGGCTAATTCATTCAGGATGACCGATTCGCGGGCGGCCAGATGGTCTTCGAATTCCTCAGGCGTGATGATCGAGATTCGGCGCGGCGAACTGGTTGTTTTTTGACCGGCGTAATCGGTTGCGGTGGCGGTGAGCAGCAAGTTCGTGCCCGGCTTCAGCGTCAACGGGCCCAATTGCCAGGCGAAATTGAGCGTGCGACTGTCGGCCGGCGTCGAGCCAGCGAGAACCGGCGATGTTGCAAGCGGCAATCGCTCGGGGCCGGCAAACAGCGGCGGTGTGATTGCGACCTCGCCCAAGTCGGTTCGATCGGAGCGAGTGTAAATCAGCACGACATTGCGAATCGCGAGATCATCTTTCGCGGCGACTTTGATGTTCACCGTCGCGGCTGGTGTCACCAGTAGATTGGCCGCCGGTTGGTTGAACGACACCGAAGGCGGTTGATCGACGATGGCTTGGATGTCCCATTTGTCCGCCTCTCCGCCGATGAGGCCTTCGCGATCGTGAAGTTCGAACCAATAGGGACCGGAGCGATCGACGACCATTGACGGCGATTCGCTGCCGGCCGGCTTGAACGGAATCGCGAAACTCAATCCGTTGAACGGAAAGCTGGCCGGAAACATTGGTGCCGCTGGGCGAATGCAATGTGGCCGCGGAGAGCGGCTTGTTCGACCGGCCAGCCAGTTCCACCCCGGTTCCGCGGATCGCAACGATTCGCCTTTCGCCCGGCTGAACGGGCCAACCGGTGTAGGCTGGCGGATGCAGCGTGATGGCAAGCGAATCGACTCGCGGCGGCTGCACCACGTTGACATGAATCCAGGCCATTTTATGGTCGTCGCCACCCTCGGCCCGATAGTCGAACGGGCGAGCGACTCGTTCCTTGCGGGCAACCATCAGGTCGCCGATGCGCTGCATCGTTTCGGTTTCGACCTTCGCCGCGCCGTCGTCGCCTTCGGACCGATACTGGATTTTCACCACGTCGGGCAGATTGCCGGCGCGATCTTTCAGTTCGACTTCGAATGGCTGGCCGGCGGCAACGCGATCGATTCGGCGAGTGAACGCGAGGTCGTTCGTCGCGGGCCACGCCGCATCGCTCAGCGGATTGGCGAGTCGAGTCAGCGCCAGTCGCGCATCGTCCGGGCGCGCCATCGCGAGCGCGCCGGCGAGCAAGCCGATGCCACACGCTACCGCGACGGCTCGCAACGCGGGACGGCGATCGAGGGCCATGCGCCAATCGAGCGGGGCGATTTCCGCCTCGGCTTGTGCCACCGCGGCGCGGCGCAACTCGGCCGAGCCGGCCAACGGATCGTCTTCGCGCTCGTGGAGGAATTCGATCGTGCTGGAAAGATGATCGCCCATGCCGGTGAAATGCCGTTCGATCCGGCCGGCCACGACGACGTCGCGCAGCGGTTGCCGCAGCGCTGGAAGCAAATACCGCAGCACTGCCCAAACGGTCACCGCCAACAGCGCCAGCGAACAAATCCATCGCACGCCGCGATCGTCGGTCCGCACCAGAGAATCCGCAATCGCGAGCACCACGATCGCAGTCAGCACAACGGCCACAACCCGGCCCAGTCCGTGGAGCACCAGCAGCCGACGGATTCGTCGGCGCGCTGCGGCGACTTGGCGTTGGAGAGGGTGCATCGGGCAAGGGTGAGGGCTAGGATGACGGTGAGGGTGAGACACTTACGGCACCGGGAATTATATCATTCCGCAGCGTTTTCGAAGCGTCCATTCGGCGATTAGGACCAGCAGCAGCAATAGTAAGACGGGCCAGCGGTTCCAAAGTTCCAGCGGCGGGCTGGTCGGTTTCATCGGCACCTGCCGGCCGGCGGGCAGATCGCTGAGCAGCGTGCCGGCGGTTTGCCAGGAGTAAAAATGGCCTTTCGTCTTATCGGCGGCGCCCTGCAATTCCGACACGTCCATCTGCGTGCGCTCGAATTCCACTTCGGAAACCTTGACCTGAAAGCTGGCCGACGGCTCGCCCGGCAGCGGCGGATCGACCACGAGGGCCTGATAGCTGCCCGACGGCAGTGGATCGAGGGTCGCTTCGAACAGCTCGTGATTCGTCGCGCTGCGCGGCAGCTTCAACTGCCGCTCGGTTTGATCGCCGTGGCGCAGCAGAATCGTGACATCGTGGCCATCGGCGGGCGAAAGCCGGGGATCGGTGAACTCCAATCGTAAGCGAACCGGCTCGCCTTGGGCGTATTGCCTGCGGCTCGTCGAAAGCCGGGCGACCTGGTCCTTGCCGAGCAGCTTCGTGCGGCTGAGATAGCGGATGGTTTGAATCCAATAGCGCGCAAAGAAAACGTCGCCGACTTGATAGCGCCAGCGCCAGGTTTCGTCGGTCGCGTGGAACAGCACCATGCCGGCCCCGGCGCGGCGCTGGAGAATCACCGGCAGCGGTCGGCCATCGGGGCCGCGGCGCGTCGGATTTTCGGCAAGCACTTCGGCCGATTCCTTGGCTTGTGCTTCGAGCAGCCAATAAAGGGGCGGGAGCTTTTGCCAGATTTGCACCGTCTCGGCGGGCGTGTCGCCGAGTTGCATGTTCGGTTCGTTCAGCCCTTCGGCGGTCGGGCGCATCGTGAAGCCTTCGGTAATCGCGCGGCGCGGATCGGGCGCCAGGGCGGTGGCCAAATCGACCGGCACCAGCGACGCCAGCGGCGTGCCGCGATAGGCCAGCGGGTTGTAGGCCGGCCCGGCGATCATCACCAAGCCGCCACCTTTCTGCACGACGAAATCGGAAAGGTTGCTCAAGGCCGTCGTGCTCAGCAGCGCCGGATTGACGTCGCCAAAGATCACCACGTCGTATGCAAAAAGATCCTCGCGGCGGACGGGAAAGACCGCGAGAGCCGTTTTGTCGGCGGAAGCGTATTCCACGTCGGCATCTTGCAGCAGCGTATGCAGCTCGATCGTCGTGTCGCGCTCCAGCAAATTCTTCAGGTAGCGGAACTCGTAGTTCGGATAGGCCTGCACCAGCAGCACGCGGATCTGCGCCTTGCGAACGCTCACTTGGCGCTCGAGTTGATTGTTGTCGTCGCGCACTTCGTCGGCCAGCCGATCGACTTCGACGATGTAGTCGAACTGGCCTTCTTTGTCGGGCCGGTGCGACAGTGTCAGCTCTTGCGGCTTGTGGCTATCGGGAATCGTGACCGTTTGCCGGGCCAGAATGGCGCCCGACTTTTTGTCTTTGAGCCGCACTTCGACTTGCTTGCCGGCATAGCCCGTGGCGATCAGATTGAAACGGAAAGTGAGCATGTCGTTCGACAAATGCGACGTCGGAGACTTGCAAATCGGTGAGTTCGAGGTCTTCGAGCGGCTGATCGCTGCCGAGGCCAATCGCGAAGATCGGAATGCCCTTGGCTCGAGCGGCATCGGCCGCGCCCCCTTCGGCGCCGAGGCTATCGGCGGCGCTCGAATCGCCGCGCGGCGCCGTCTGCCCGACGAGCCGCTGGCCATCGGTGGTGATGCCATCGGTCATCAACACGACGGCTGCCACGCCGCTGAGCCCTTGATCGCTGAGCACGGTTCGCACGCAGTCGCCGAGGCGCGTCGCTTTGCCGGTCGGTTGCAGGCGGCGAATTGCGTCGCGGAGTTGAGCGACGTCGCCCGACTGGAGTCGCGCGATTTCGGAAAAGAAATAGACTCGCAGCTTGTAACGCGAATCAAGCGAACGGAGCAGCGCGGCGTCGTCTTCCAGCAGCAAGGTTTTCGCCTGGTTCAATCGCGTAATGCCGTCGAGGCCGGTCGCTTTGATCCGCCGCGCAATATCGGCGCGAAGGATTGATTGTCGTAGTGGTCGGCGATCTTCATGCTCTCGGAATCATCGACGAGCACAACGAGATAGGGAAGCTGCGTCGGATTCAGTTCCAATACCCAGCCCGCGATCATCATCAGCACCAGGCCGATGGCCGACAGCCGCAATGTCGCGAGCACAATGCGGCGCAAGCGGCCCGCGGGACCGATTTCCAACGAGTAGACAATCGCGACCAGCGCGACCATTGCGGCCACGGCTAGCAATGTCACCCAGGCTTCCCACGGCCAGGAATGCTCAAGCCGCCAGACGGTGCCTTCACCGGCAGCGCCGGCGTTGACGCCGAAATAGCGGGCAAGCCAGGGAGGAAGGGTGCCGGACACGGGAGGGGCTAGGGGTTAGGGACTAGGGGCTAGGGACGAAGAACGAAGAGGCGACGGACTACGATGCGCGGTAACCGAACCACCAGGCTAGGACGGTTTCTACGAGCAACAGTGCCAAGGCCAAATAGAGGAATAAACGTTCTTGGCCGCTGTGGGTGCCGAGTTGCGAGGAGGGTTGTTGTTGTGGGCCTTCTAACGCTGGGACGACGGTTAGTTGCTCGGGCAGTGTTGCAGGGTCGATTTTTTCGAGGGCACTTTCCGTCGGGTTGATATTCACGGCGTAAAGACGGTTTTGGCTGGCGGCGCTTGGCATTTCGGCTCGGTAGATGCCGCTTTGCCAGGTGTCGGCATACGACCAGCGATTCGATTCGTCGCGCGCGGCGATGCGGATTTGCTCTTTGCGGCCGTCGGGATTTTGCAGCACTAGCGCGGCGGAGGCGGCGGCGACCGGCAACGAAGATTCCAACGGCTGGCCGACGAGAATGTTGCGGTCGGCGCCTTGAGGGCCGATCGCGGCCAGCAGCAAGTTTTGCATCATCGGTTGGAAGCTGGATTTCAGCGGCCAATTCGACCAAGGCTGCTTTGTCGCCGGATCGACTGAGGCGAAAGAAACGGGCAGCGCGACGAGGATCGAGCGGCCGCCAGGGGAATAAGGGCGAGGGGCGAGGGGCGACGGGCGAGGAGACGAAGACGCCGTGGGCTCAGGTTCGGCGGCCGGCGGCGACGCATCGCCGGTGATTCGAGCAGTGACAATCGCGGGATCGCCGGTGGGACGAAACGCCAAGGCGACGCGAGCTGACGCGGGAGGCTTTTTCAAGCGGAAGTAGCGGTTCACGATCGTGCTGAGCAGGCCCGCGCGTGTGTTGCCGGCGAATTCGTGGACGAGTGGATCGGCGTATTCGAGGGGATCGAAGGAGTAAGTTCCCGCCGCGGACGGAGCGTCGAGCAGCGTCGGCAAGAGGCGCGGCCAGCCGGGGCGTCCGCCACCGAGTTGCTGGTTGTAGAGTTCGGCATCGACCCGGTCGCCGAGAAAAAAGACCAAGCCGCCGCCGCCGCGAACGTAATTGGCCAGTCCATGCGCCTCGCCCGCGGTGAATTGAGCGACGTTGGAAAGAAAAACGCAATCGAACCGTTTCAGATCGAGTTCCAAAAGACTTCCATCCGGTGCTTGTTCGACGCGCACCGGCATCGTTTCCGAGCCGTCGCGGTACGGATTCAAGGCATCGACCAGATACCGCGCGTGCTGCGTCGCGCCTTCGCCGTTAACCACCAGCGCCGCGATCGATTCCTTCACCGGCAGCACGAGCCAGCGATGGTTGTCGACATCCAGCAAGTCGGAAGGATCGCCGACGAGGCGCACTTCCAGCGAATGATCGCCGGGCGACGGGAACCGATACGAAAAGGCGACGCTCTGTTGCCCGCCGGCCGGCACGTTCAGCGACCGCTCCTGCACGCGCTGCGAGTCGATGAGCAATTCGGCCCGAACGCCGTGCGGTTGGCTGCCGAAATTCCGCACTTCGGCCGCGACATCCACGGGACCTTTCGTGGTATAGATCGATTGCGCCGCTTGGCTTGCTCGCAAACCCGTGACGGCAAGATTCTCACAATGCGATTGGCCCAGATCGGCGACCGCGAGCCGAGCCGAGTCGGCCAATCGCAGAAGCCGGTCGCGAATTTGCCGGCCGCCGGATGGCGAATCGAGATCCCATTTCGTGCGGCCGAGATCGGATAGAAAATAGACTTCGGTGTTCGTGAGCCGCGGGAATTCACGTTTTGCGCGGGCAATAATCTCTTCGACGCGATCGAGCGAACCCGAGAGATCGCCGCCGGCTTGTGGAAGTTTTAATTCGCGCAGCTCCTTGAGAAAATCGTCTTCATCGACGAGCCGCTGGGCTGCCGAAAGATCGGTTGTCGACGAGCTTTTTAGCTGCCGCAACGCGTCGCGAACTTCGTCAGAAACGAATGCCGGCGTGCCGACCACCGTGCGCGCCGGGGCGCTCATCAAGACCAGCGTAAAGCCGTCGCCCTGCGTGCTGCGGGCGACCAGATCGCGGATCAAGTCTTTCGCCAAATCAAACCGGGTGCGGTCGGCTGGTTTGTAGGCCATCGAATAGGATCCGTCGAGCACGAACACACGATGCACCGGATTGCCGGCGACCGACGTGCCTCCCAATTTTTCCACATACGGCCCGGCGACGGCGATCACCACTGAAACGATCAAGCCAGTGCGTACTGCCAACAGCAGCCAATGCTCGAAGCGCAATCGGCGCGACCGTTTTTGCAGCGCCGCCAGAAGATACTCCATCGCCGCCCAGGAAACTTCCCGATACCTGCGCCGGCTCAGCAAATGAATCAGCAGCGGCGCAGCAGCCGCAGCCAACCACCAGAGCATGCCGATTTGGGTGAACATGGGGGGCAGGGTTAGGGGCGAGGGGCGAGGGGCGAGGTGACGAAGAGACAAGGGTGCGCGCGCGAGCAAACGGCGGCGCGATACGCTTCGGCAACATGGTTCAGTGGTCGGATCATCGTTTTCACGTGCCCCTCGCCCCGCGTACCTCGCCCCTCGCCCCCATTCGTTGCGTCAAATACGCCGATAGCGCAATGTCCAGCGGCTGATCGGTGCGGATCTGCACGTAGTCGATTCGGTGTTCGCGGCAGCCTTGCGGATGGCTGTGAGAGAAGTTGCCGAACTCCTCCAGGTAGGCCCGGCGCAGGCTGCGCGGTTCGGTCAGCACGTTCGGGCAATTGTTCCAGCCCTTTGAACAGCGTCATTTGCTGGAACGGAAAATCGAGTTCGGCCGGATCGAGCACGTGGAACAGGACCACTTCGTGCCGCCGGTGGCGAAAATGCTTCAGCCCGGCCAGGATCGCCGGCACGTCGTCGAACAGGTCGCTGAAGATCACACGATGCCGCGTTTCTTCAGCCGCTCGGCCAGGTCGTGAAAGATCGGCCCGGCGGCCGTCTTTCGCTTCCGGCGCCATCTGCTCCATCACGTGCAGCAATTGCTTCAGATGCGACGGATTGCTGCTGGGCCGCACCAGCGCGCGCACCTCGTTCATCGAACGTGACCAGTCCGACGCTATCCTGCTGTTGCAGGATCAGATAGGCCAGCGCCGCGGCGACGCATTGGGCATACTCCAGCTTCGAGAGCGCCGCGGCCGGGCTGCGGTACGCCATGCTCTCGCTGGTGTCGAGCAGCAGGTAGCAGATGAGGTTGGTCTCTTCCTCGTATTGCTTGAGATAATACTTGTCGGTCTTGCCGAAAACTTTCCAATCGACGTAGCGCAGGTCGTCGCCGGGCACGTACTCGCGGTGCTCGGCGAATTCGATCGAGAAGCCGTGGTACGGGCTGCGATGCACGCCCGAGACGTAGCCTTCGACGATCAGCCGGGCCCGCAGCTCCAGGCCCTGGAGCTTAGCCAGCGTCTGCGGATCTAAATACTTCTGGAAGTTTTCCACCGGCGCTCTTCGTCGTAGTCGTCGACGGGAATCGTTTCGATCAAGCGTGCACGATGATCGTCGGGCTTGATGCCCTCGGCCTCGGCGTTGAAGTTGGTCATGATGCGATGCCGCAGCACGGGCGGCGGCCACGGCGCGAATGTCGTCGCAATTGGCGAAGTATCGGCCATGCAGCACGGCCCGGGCCTTGGCCCCCAGCACCAGGTATTGGCTCGCCCGCGGCCCGGCGCCCCAACTGACGTAGTCGCGGATGAAGTCGGGCACGTCGCCCTTTTCCCGGCGCGTCAGCCGGGTGAATTGCAGGGCGTAGCGAGTGACATGGTCGGCGACCGGCACGCGGCGAACGATTCGCGCGAGCGCGAGCGATCTCGTCGGCAGTCGAGCGTTGCGCGTGATCGGTCGGCTGTACGTCGGCCGTGGTCCGCTTGACGATCTGGAATTCTTCGTCTTCGTCCGGATAGTCGACGAAGATGTTGAACATGAACCGGTCGAGCTGCGCCTCGGGCAGCGGATAGGTTCCTTCCTGCTCGATCGGATTTTGCGTGGCCAGCACGAAGAACGGCTCGGCCAGCTGGTGCCGCGTGCCGCCGACGGTGACCTGATGCTCCTGCATCGCCTCGAGCAGCGCGGCCTGCGTCTTCGGCGGCGTGCGATTGATTTCGTCGGCCAGGATGACGTTGGCGAAGATCGGGCCGCGCGAGAAACTTGAACGCGCGGCTGCCGGTCGCTTTGTCTTCTTGGATCACTTCGGTGCCGGTGATGTCGGCCGGCATCAGGTCGGGCGTGAACTGAATGCGGTTGAACTCGAGCGACAGCGAATCGGCCAGCGTGCGAATCATCAGCGTCTTGGCCAGGCCCGGCACGCCGACCAGCAAGCAATGCCCGCGGGCGAACAGCGCGATCAGCAGCTCTTCGATCACTTGCTGCTGGCCGACGATCACCTTGCCCAGCTCGGCGATGATGCGGCGATAGGCTTCGTTCAGCTTTTGGACGGCTTGCAGATCATCTTCAGGCGGCATTCTACTTCTCCTGCGTCACTTCATGTTCATTGGGATGCACCGGCGCGGCGTGCGGGCCGAGGGCGAAAAGCTCCGTCGGAGTGGCGATCAGCAAATAGCCACCCGCGACGACGAGGTTGCCGCCGGACAGAGGCGGATTGCGCGTCGCCAACTGAATCGGGTCGCGAACTTCGACTTGCGTCGGGTCGCCGCCGCTAGCCATGTTGCCGGCGGTTCGTCCGAGCGCCTGGCGGAAGACATGGATTTCCGTGCGACTTGGAAAATAAACGTCGTCGCCCACGAGTGCGCCGCGACCGTAACCATGCACCGTCGTGTTGTCGGGCCAGTAGTGGACGACCTTGCCGCCATCGACGTTCAGCCACCAAAGTCGCTGGCCGCTCGCCAGAAGATTTCCGCCGCCGACGCCCAGCAGGTGTACTACGTCGCGCGGCGTCTTGCTGTCCCAAAGGAGTTGGCCCGTGGAGGAATCGAGCGACAGAATCTTTTCGCAATCGGCGGGCGCGGCCAACACGCTGCCGCGATAATAAATGCAGGGCGTCAGATCGCGGTAGAAATTCGCGGGCGGGTCGATGCCGCCGCTCGGCCGCTTCGCGCGGGGATACGTGCTCAGCCAGCGGATTTGGCCGTCGGACGTCGAGATCGCAGCAATGGCGCCGAGGTTCGTGTTCAAATAGAGAGTTTCGTGAGCGAGCGTCAGCAGATTGTTCGTGATTTCATCGGTCTGTCCACGAGCCGGCGATTCGGCCGCGCAAACCAGCCGCCGCCAGCGGAGCGTGCCGGTTTGGGCGTCGTAGCAGGCGACATGCTCTTGCGGCCGCACATCGTTGTAGCGCATGGCCACGTAAACATTGTCGCCGTCGCAAACCGGAGAACCTTCGTAAGTCCAGCGATCGTCTTCCCCAAAAGTTTGCGGAATGCGCCAAACCAACCGTCCCTCGGCCGCCAAGTCGAGGCAGACCAGATAGCTGTAGCCGGTGGCCACGTTTGAATTGACCCCGCGGCCCGTGATCGGCGAACCGAGCCGTGCATACAAGCGATGGCCGGCAACGGTCATCGTGAATCGCGGAACGCCGAGCGTGTGAAACAGATTGCCGGAATCGTTATGGGCCGCGGATTTTTCGAGATCGGCCGCGCCGGAGAAGATTTCGCCGGGCTCGCGGTCTTTCGTGCCAGGGGGAACGGGCCATGCCGGCTTGCCCGTCGGCAAATCGAAGGCGTATATCTTGTCGAGCGAGTTGAACAGAACCAGATTGCCAACCACGATCGGATGGAACGAGAGCAAGCCGGTCTGATCTTCGGCGGGGCGGCGCTCGGGGAGACCAAATGTATCGCGAATGATGCCGATGTCGGTGCGAAACGGGCCGCCGTGGTCCAACGGCAGGGCCACGGGCTTGGGCCAAGCCGTGCGCAGACCGGGATCGGGAGCGGCGCTCATCGTCCGTTCGAAAGAACCGCCGAAGGTCGGCCAATCGGTCGGCGCGGCGGGGGCCGGGCGCTGCTCGGCGGCCGTCAGCATGTCGGCCAACAAATCCACATACGCGCCCTCGCGACCGCCGATTTCTCCGCGCGCCGATGGAGAGCGGCGCTTGAGATCATCCAACTCGACGCGAGCTCGCGCGAACGAGCCTTCGAGAATCGAAGCCAAGACGAGCCGGGCTCGCACGTCGGCCAGATTGAGCTGCGTGTCGGGATACGCCAGCCACTGCGCCGGTGAGGGAGCAACTCTTTTGGCTTGCGCCGCCGGCTCGGGAGCGACTCGCGTTTCGCTCGCCGCGCGCAAGTCGAGCCACAGCGGGCGTCCATCGGGCGTGCGCAATTCCGGGCTGATCCGCTCCCAGCACCAGCGGGCTTGAGCGAAGTCGCCTTTTTCCAACTCGATTTCCCCCAATGCGAGCAACGCCTTATCGGTGGAGCTGCTGAGAAACAACTGATCGACGACGCGCTGGAGCAGCGCCGAATCACGTTTCGCAATCCCTTCGTCGCACCAACGTTTCGCCAGCGGATCGATCCGGCTGCGATAAAGAGCGCGAGCGACGGGCGGCAACTCGGCCAATCGCATTTGGCAATAATCGCGCACCGGGATGTAGCGGCTATCGTCGAGCCGGATCAATTTGCTCCCCTGGCGCTGCATCACTTGGCGCAGGGTTTCGACGGCTTCGTCCCATTGCTTCTCGGCGACATGGGCTTTGACCCGTTCCAACAGCGCTCGGGCCGCGGAATCGACTTCGTCGACCCGAATGGCGGCGGATAGATCGCTGGTAATCGGCTGGCCCCATTGAGCACGGGCGGGCGCTATCCAATAGACGAAAACACCGATGGCGGCAAACAGGGCGGCGCGGCGCCAAAGACGAATCGAAACTCGCCACGGTTGGGTCGTTGGCGAAGTTCGCAGCACGAAAGTGTGGAAATAGGGAACGATGTTCTTGGCCGCTTCAGTAGTTCGTTTCGCTCGGCGCCTCGGTGTAGCCGACCGCGCACTTCGACTATTTAGTATAGGAACTCGGTAAAGGCGCTGGAAAGATGGGTTGCGAGCGTGAAACCCAGGGAAGGCCGCCGACATGGGTTCAATTAGCGAGCGGTTTGGCGGCCTTTCCCCGGGCTTGCGTGTGATTCGGCGGGTCTGCTTTCCGCCCCTGGCCCCTGCTTCCGGCCGATGTTATCATTGAACCTTCCTTCCCAATCCCCTCCTTCTTTCCCGCCGGCCCCTTCGCTTTGCCGGCCGCGGATGCTAGCTTTCCTTGATGGCCGAATTGCACGAAGACGACCTGTTCCGGCATAGTTCGATGAGCTTCGGGGAGCACCTCGAAGAGCTTCGAAGCCGCTTGTTCCGCGCCGCGATGTGGCTGATGCTCGGCATGGTGATCGGTTTCATCGTCGGCAAGCCGGTCGTCAAACTGATCGAAGGGCCGATGGAAACGGCTCTGGAAGGTTTTTATAAGAACCAGACGCAAGATCAGCTTTCGAAAGATGGCCGCGTACTGACCAAGAGCGAAACGGATTTGCTCGAGAACGGCTACATCAGCGAAGAGGTGTACGTTCAGCCGGAAAAAGTTCTTAAGGATCTGTCCACGGTCATGCCAGGCCTGCCGAAGCCGAAGGCCGAGGCTGCCCCCGTGGTCGCGGCGCCGGCGGGTTCGGCATCGGCGGTTGCTGCATCTGCGGACACAGCAGTGGCCGACGCGACTTCGGCCGACGCAACTTCGGCCGACGCAACCACGGCAAACGTCGCCAAACTCCTGCCGATTACGATTTGGCACCTGAGCAAGGACGATCCACGGGTGCAGCTTAAATCGTTCAATGCGTCGGAACCGTTCATGATTTACCTCAAAGCCGCGATGCTTACCGGCGTGATTCTCGCCAGCCCGATGATTTTTCGAGAAATCTGGTTATTCGTCGCCGCGGGTCTGTATCCCCATGAGCGGCGGTATGTTCATATCTTCTTGCCGTTCAGCATCGGCTTGTTTTTGGCGGGCGTGCTGATGGCGTTTTTCGTTGCGTTTCCTCCGGTGCTGCGATTCTTGCTGAGCTTCAACCAGTTTCTTGGAATCGCGCCCGATCCACGGATCAACGACTGGCTGAGCTTCGTGCTGTTCTTGCCGTTGGCATTTGGAATTGGCTTTCAGTTGCCGCTGGTGATGCTGTTCGTGAACCGGATTGGATTGGTGTCGGTGGCGGCGTTCCGCAAGCAATGGCGGATTGCGATTCTCGTGATTTTCATCACGGCGACGATTCTCACGCCATCGCCCGACATCTACAGCATGTCGCTGATGGCGTTGCCGATGACGCTGCTTTATTTCGGCGGCATCGCGCTATGCGCTTACACAAGCGGCCGCCGCCCGGCGGGTTTGGGACGGGAGTGAGAGATGGCCGGGGTCAAGGGCCAGGGGACGCGCGAAGCGGATGCTGACCGTCGTTCCGGTCTCATCGTTCCTCGTTTCTATGTTCTTCGCCCCTGACCTCTGGCTCCGTGCTTTTTTGGCCTTTCCGGCTCGGCGAGCACGCGATACTATTCCGGCCCGCTTCAAACAGCGTTGGAGCGTGCGCGCATTGGCAGCATCATCTTGAGCAAAATCGTGAGGTGCGACGATGGGGTTCTTTGCATTCATTCGGGAAGGCGTGCGTCGTTCGGTGTTGCTGGGCTTTTCCGACGCGGTGGCCGAACTGGGCAACCGCCAGCCGGGCGAAGACCTGGGCGAACATCTGGCTGCGACGCTGCGGCAAGGGATCGCGCTGGAGCCCTCGACGCCCGAACCGGCGGGAGCCATCGGCGCGGCCGGAACGGCGACCACGACGCGGAAGCGCCTCGGCAAGTCGCTGGAGCAGATTCGCGAAGCTGGCCAAACGTGAATCGCCGCCGGAACGCAACGGAGGGCGTTGCCTACAATTGCGTACCCATGTGACTGTAGGGAACGCCCTCCGTGGCGTTCCGGTCACGAACTCGGCGCGGGTTCCTTCTCCGAATCTTCATCGCCACGATTCAGGATCAGCGGAAAATCGACGACGACGGTTGTCCCTTCGCCCGGCCGGCTATCGATGACCACCCTGCCCCCGAGCAGCCGCACGCGCTGGCGAATTCCCTGCACGCCGAATCGTCCTTCGTGGACTTTAGCCGGATCGAATCCTTTGCCCCAATCGCGCACGACCAATCGCAATTGCTGGCCATGCTCGATCAGTTCGACCTTTGCTCGTCGGCTGCCGCTGTGAACGCGGATATTGGAAAGCGCTTCTTGCACGATGCGGAAGATGGCGCTTTCCAGCGGCGGGGCCAGTCGGCCGAACTTCGTATGATGAACGAATTGGATGTTGGGCACGTCGGGCCGGGTTTCGTTGATTAGATACTCGATCGCGGCGATGATTCCTAATTCATCCAGCACCGGTGGCCGCAATCCGCTGATCAGTCGCCGTGCTTCTTGGACGGCTGCGCAGCAGATTCAGTCCCCGGTCGAAATCGCTCCCCTCAAGCCGCTCCGCCGCGACATGTTGAAACGCCTGCAGGTGCATCAGAGCGGCGGCCATTTCCTGCGCCATGCCGTCGTGGATTTCATAGGCGACGATCTGCCGATCGCGTTCGTGCAAATCGAGCAGCTTGCGCAACAACTCTTGTTCACGCTTTAGCGCCGCCTGATTGGCTCGCAGCGCATCGGCGACACGGCGGTTTTCGGTGATGTCGCGCACACTTCCGGCAATCCGCACCAAGCGGCCCTGCGCGTCGGCGATTCCCCTCCCCCGCCCGCTGAACCAGCGATATTCGCCTTGCTTCGTTAGCAGCCGATATTCGATTTCGAATTCCGCCTTGTCGGCCAGGCCTTGCAGGAGTGCTTTCATCACCGATGGCAGTTCGTCGGGATGGACGCGCGACATCCAACTGCCAAGGACATTGGGAAACTCCTCTTCCGAAAAGCCGAACAACTGCTTCATGCTCGCGGAATACCAGACTGGCAAATCCGGCGAATCGAGCGGCAGACCATTGGGCTTGGCGTCCCAAACGCCGGCGTGAGATCCGCGTTGGGCCAGCGTCCAGCGTTCGACGCTTTCCTGAAGCGCCGCCTTGCGCGCGGGATTTCCTCCATTGCGGTAACCCGCCGAACGGCTGCGGCCAGGTGCAATTCAAACATCCGAGGATCGAGCGGCCAAGTACGGCATTCGTCGGCACCGGCGGCCAAAGCCGTTTGGAGCGTATTGGCGTCATCTTTGTCCACCACGACCCAAATCAGAGTCAAATTGCCATCCGGACGAGCGCGAATTCGCCGGCACAAATCCCAGGGGTTTGCTCCCCAGTCATCGATCACCACCAACATCGGCCCCTCGGCGAGATTGCAATTTGCAAGGCCGCCGCCAGAGCCCTCGACGCTGGTCGTGAACCCGCGGGCGCCGAGCCGCCGCAGGAATTCGGTCTGGATTTCCGGTCGGTCGCTGATTACGAGGGCATTCATGGAGCGCCTTTGTCGATCGGGTAGGACGTCCAGCCCGACGTTTGGTCTCGGGGAACATCCGAAGAAGAAAACATAATTATCGCTTGTTTTGGGGGTATTTTCCTACGTCCTTCAAGGGTACGATGCAGCATCGTGCGGGCTAGGGAATCTTGCGATTCGCGCCGCACGGCGATAAAGTGCAATGTAGAATTGTCTTGGTCGGATGCGGATCGCTAAAATTTCGCGCTCTTTGGAGCGCGGAAATCTTGGCAAGCGGGGCTGCCGGTTGCGGCGATCCAACGTGAAGCACGGCCCGTCCAGTCAATTGTATCCGTTGGGACGACGGACTGTCTCCGTCGGAAAGACGGCGCATTTTTTCATGTGGGAAGAGATTTCCCTGGCGCCACCGGGAATATCTTGTTTTGTCCGGACGTGCGGTCTCGTTTTGTTTTCATACCTCTGTTTTGCGAACCCGCGGAGTTATTGAATGGCTGCAATCAAGCTATTGGTCGCCGACGATCATGAAGTCGTCCGCGCCGGACTGAAGAGTATTCTGACGGGCACCGACATCAAAATCGTCGGCGAAGCCTCCACCGGGGAGGCCGCTCTCCGGCTGGCGATGAAACACAATCCGGATGTCGTGTTGATGGATATCCGCATGCCGGAAGGAGACGGCCTGACCGCATTGAATCGGATCAAGCTCGACCGGCCGAATATCCCGGTGCTGATGTGGTCGGCATTCGACAACCCGACGTATGTCGCCCGGGCAGTCGCTTTGGGCGCCAACGGCTACATCCTGAAATCGGCTAGCCGAGAAAAGCTGGTGCAGGGCATCCGCACTGCCGCCAAGGGGGAAAACACGTGGACCCGAGAAGAGCTTCGTCGCGTGACGGGAGCACTGGCCACGCCGCGGCTGTCGTCCGACATCGAAGTTCCGTTGACGCAGTGCGAGAGCGAGGTGCTACGGCAACTGGCCTTGGGACTGACCAACAAGGAAATCGCGCTGGCGCTGAAAATCAGTTATGAAACCGTGAAAGAACATGTGCAGCATGTTCTGCGCAAAGTCGGAGTCACCGATCGGACCCAAGCAGCCGTTTGGGCGGTTCGCAAAGGATTGGTTTAGTTGACAGTTGCGCTGCGATGCCGAGTTCCGTTGAGTAGATCGCGGGAAGTGATAACCGCGAATCCGCTCGTGGGATCCGGCGGTTGCTCGGTTAGCAGGATGAAATCCTGCGCGGTTGCCCGCGCAGAAGTCGCACACATCCAACCCCAACAGATTCGCCGGATGGCGCGAGGCCATGTCGACGGCGCTTTGCAGGCTGACTCCGGCAAACCGCATGATGTTGGCAATCCCCGCGACTAGTGGACGCGACGCGCCGGCAAGTAGTTGATCTTGGCCGGCCAGCACGATTCGACCGTCGGCGAGAATATCGAGATCGCAGAGTTGGCTGCCGTAGTGTCCTGGCGGCAGGCCGGCCAACGCGGAAACGTCGCTCACCAGAATGATTCGTTCGGGCGATTTTGCTCGCACGAACGTCTTCACGACTTCCGGCGGCAAGTGATGACCGTCGGCGATCAATGTGGCGCTGAGGCGGTCGTCGGCCAATTGGTCCCAGAGGTAGTTCGGATGGCGGCGCAACATGCGATGCGCCCCGTTTCCCAAGTGAGTGCTCAAGCGGGCGCCGGCATCGACCGCGGCGCGGATCTGACTCGAATCGGCGGCGGTGTGTCCGATTGCCACGACAATCCCGCCGGCGACCGCGCGGCGGATGAATTCCGGCGCTTCGGCATACTCGGGCGAGAGAGTGACCAGGCGAATCATGCCCGCGGCCGATTCCTGCAAGCGTTGAAACTCGTCCCAATCCGGCGGCCGGCAACAGACTTCCGGATGCGCTCCACGGGGACCATCGATCGGCGAAATATAGGGCCCTTCGAGATGAATCGCGGCCACGCGCTCGGCAATCGCGCGGTCGGCACGGCAGGCTGCGGCGATCGTGGCGAGGCCATGCCGGAGCACTTCGAACGGTCCGGTCGTCACCGTGGGGCAAAACCGGCCGACCCCTTGCGAATACTGCACGGCAACGATGGCGGCAACGTCGTCGATCGTCAAATTCGGCGACGAAAACTCTCGGCCTGCGTAGCCGTTCACTTGCAGGTCAACGAGCGACGGCGCGATCCAAGGGAGGGAAGAGGCTTGAGGCCTGAGGCTTGAGGCTTGAGGAAGCGGACTGGCGGCAACGATTCGATCCGCTTCGATTTCGTATTCGAAGGCCGCGCCGGTGTCGTAACGACGGGCTGAAAAGCGCATGGCACGCCTCAAGCGATGCGACGATCCGTCGAGGAGCGCGTGCCCTCGCCAAAAACGGATCAGTTTCGCAACGCATTATGGCGTGCAGCGGCGCTGTAGGGAACGGCCTCCGTACCGTTCCGCGAGCATGCGTTGGCCCGGAACGGCACGGAGGCCCTTCCCTACCAGAGTTCCAATGGAGAACCAAAATCGCGCAAGGGTCCTTAATACCGGCTCGTGCCGCGATCGGCTTGCAGGATGATCGTGGTCGTGCCGCCGACGCCGACCCATTCCGCCGGTTGATAGCCGTTCGAAACCCAGTGCGGCGAATAGGGGCCGTGAACCGGGTCGGGATTGGCTTGCGGCCGCGAATTCGACATGCCGAACCAAGCCATTGCCGCTAGCCGAGCATGTCGCTCGGCGGCACGTTGCTGAGCATTGGCTCGAACGAGCGCCTGAGGATCTTCGCTGCGTCGCGCTCCTGCTCGTAGAACCACATCTCTTGCGTTTCGCCCGGCGAAATCATCCGGCCCGTATCTCGGGGAGCCGGTAGTTCAGGCGCGAGCCGTTCGGCAGGTTGCTGGCCGAAGGCCATCGTCGCCGGCAACAAACCAACAAGCAGGGCGAGCGCGAATTTCTTCATGGCAGTCTTTCCTCGAACAAGTTCGATGGATGTAAGTATTTCGAAGCGGCGCCGCCGACAGAACGCCATCTGGTGCGGACCGCTACTCACGAATTCGGTTCCGCCGCCCGGCGAGAATTAAACGATTCCGGGAGATCGTCCGTTTTTGCCGGAGCGGTCAACCGACCGGGCAATTCAGCGAAAGTTTGCGGTCTGGGACCGGCAACGTGGCCGGTGTACGCAAGAGAGCCAGTGGTGGACCGGCAATGTCGAGCAGGCTGCGATAGGCCCGTTCGTCGCCTTCAACCACGAGTACGTAGACCAATTCACCCGACTGCCAGCAGCCGATCATCAATCCGCCGGTGCTGGAGCCAGGTTTGAACGGCGAAGCGGAACCGGCGATTTGACCGTCGTCGGAGATGACGAACAGCGTGGCGCGGTGTCCATCGGCGGCCGAAAGATCGTAGGCGCATGCGGCTTGGCCGACCAGCGCGGAAACATCGGCCCAATGCCGCGGTTGGCGGCGAATCTCCTCGGCAACCGGAAAATCGCGAATCGCCTCCCGCGGTGAAAGAGGTTGCCAAATCGGATTTGTCCGCAATTGCTCATACCATTGGCTGCTCTGATCGAGCAACTTGTCGTAGCTGAGGGCCGAGTGATGAGGCCAAAAAGTGTAGCCTGCGGCAAGCAGCAATAAACTGGCGGCGACCGCGGCGACCGAACGGACCCACCGCCGCCGAGCCGTCGCCTGCGCAGGCAACGCCACATCATCGTCTGCCGCATCTCCCTGCTCTCTGCTCCCCGCTCCCTGCTCCCCGCTCCCTGCCCCCTGCTCCGCGACGATCCGCGCCAGAATCCGCTCGCGCAAACCGGGGGGAACTGCAACGTCGTCGATCGCCCGAACGAGCCGCGCATCCAAGCCCTGTGTCCGCTGGTAGCGATCGTTCAAATCCGGGTCGCCTTCGATTCGATCCGCGAGCGGCGACAGTTCGGGCAATCCGATGTCGTCGCTGCCGGGGCGGCAGGCTTCGATCATTTCGTCGAGCTTGCGGTGATCCATCATTGGTCTCTCCGCCGCGGCGCTATCGAGCCGTCGTGGCTGGAAGCGCCCGCCAATTCCGCTTCGAACAGCCGGGATCGCAAATGCGATTTCGCCCGCGCCAGCCGGCTCATCACCGTTCCCAGCGGCAACTCGAATTCCGCGGCGATTTCGCGATACGAGCGATTTTCGAAATAAAAACTCAGCAGCACCAATTTGAATTCATCGGGCAATTCGTCGATCACCGTTTGCAATAGTTCGCGATCGATTTCCCAACGGTCGGAAACGTCGTCGGCCGGGAGGTTGTCGACGTCGAAAGGCACGGTCTTTTCGCGTTCGGTTCGGTTCTTGATTTGCGAGCGGCAATAGGCTCGACGCATCACGGTCATCAGCCACGCTCGTGCGTTACGCGCATCACGGAGTTGATCGATCTTTCGCTGCGCGATCAGGAATGTTTGTTGGGTGAGATCCTCGGCGTCGGCCGCGGCGCCGGTCAATCGGAAGGCATAACGAAACAGGGCGTCGGCATGTTCCGCAACCAAACGGGGCATGTCCGGCGGCACCACCGAGCCGACGGCCGGGTTTTGCAACGTCCCGTCGGCAACGACGGCCGCGGACGGCACGTGTCCATCGGCGCGAGCCGCGGAGCTATCTTTGGCCGAACCGCTTCCACCGGCCAAGCGAATCTCCTCCATGGTCAAATCCTGTCCAATAAGTAAGAGACTCGGTTTGGTCGAATTATTCCCTGAATGGTCGCAAAAAGATCGAAATATCGGCGGGCGCGGACCGTCGGGCATTCGACAACGGATATTCTATGGTTTTTTCGTTCGTCTGGGGAATAAATTGCCAAGCCTGGGTCTCTTTTAGGGTAGCGGAGCGTGGGAAGGTCCCTCGCCCTTGAGCGAACAGCGCCCTTGGAAAATCGAAAGGTGTTGAAATGAAGAAGTTTGCAGCGATGTTGATGTTGGTTTGCAGTTTTGGCGTTTTTGCGGTCGTGGGTTGCGGCCCCGAAGCCAAGAAGCCGACGACCCCCGAAGTCACGAAGCCAGCCGATAAGGACAAAATGGCGCCGGCCGACAAGGACAAGATGGCGCCGGCCGACAAGGACAAGACGGCGCCGGCCGACAAGTCGAAGTAATCGTTCAACCGCGGAACGATCTTCTTCGATGTCAACGCGAATCGAGCATGGGGGGCGGCATTTGCCAATCTGGCAGGTCGCCCCCTTTTTCGTTGTTTACACTCGCTCCTGAAACACTCTCACAAATATCCGCGAGGGGCTTTCAGCGCGCTTCGGGCGCGGCACGCGGCTGCCGCGGCGGCGCGATTTGTCGCTCGATTGAGTGCGACGCGAGTCGACTTCGTCGACCGGTTTGCCGATCGCATCGCGCATTTTCTCGATCCGGTCGCGAATCGCTGCGGCCCGCTCGAATTCCAGCGACTCGGCCGCGGCATACATCTCGGCTTCCAGCTCGGCGAGATATTCCTCGGTGATGTATTGGGCTTCGTCGGTGCGGCCGACGGCGGCGTTGGCCTGGGCGTGGGCCGCGGCTTCGGCTTCGATGCCGGCTCGAATGCTCTTGCGGATCGTGTCGGCGTGATGCCGTGCTGCCGGTTGTACTCTTCTTGCAACGCGCGGCGGCGAGTGGTTTCTTCGATGGCCCGCTGCATCGAGTCGGTCACCTTGTCGGCGTAGAGCATCACCTTGGCATTGACGTTGCCGGGCGGCGCGGCCGATGGTTTGCATCAGCGACGTTTCGCTGCGCAAAAAGCCTTCCTTGTCGGCGTCGAGAATCGCCACCAGCGAGACTTCGGGCAGGTCGAGCCCTTCGCGCAGCAGATTCACGCCGACCAGCGCGTCGAACCGGCCGGCGCGCAGATCGCGCAGCAGTTCGACGCGCTCGAAGGCGTCGAGCTCGCTGTGCAGCCATTTGCAGCGGACGCCTCTGCTCGGCACAGATAGAACGACAGATCTTCGGCCAGCCGCTTGGTGAGCGTGGTCACCAGCACGCGCTCGCCGACGGCGGCCCGCTCGCTGATCTGCTCCAAGCAGGTGCGGCACCTGGCCGCGGGCCGGGCTGACTTCGATCACCGGATCGAACAAGCCCGGTCGGGCGGATCACCTGCTCGACGACTTCGCCGCCGGTTTTCTCCAGTTCGTACGGGCCCGGCGTGGCCGAGACGAAGATCACCTGCTTGATCTTTGCTTCCCATTCGTCGAACTTCAGCGGCCGGTTGTCGAGCGCGCTGGGCAGGCGAAAGCCGTGCTCGACCAGCGTCGTCTTGCGGCTGTAGTCGCCGGCGAACATGCCGCGCACCTGCGGCACCGTGACGTGCGATTCGTCGACGAACAGCAAGTAATCGTCGGGAAAGAAATTGAAGAGCGTGTCGGGCGTCGAGCCCGGCGGCCGGCCGCTGAAGCGGCCGGCTGTAGTTTTCGATGCCCGGGCAGTAGCCGACTTCCAGCATCATTTCGATGTCGAAGCGCGTGCGGGCGTTCAGCCGCTGGGCTTCGAGCAGCTTGCCCTGACTGTCCGCAACTGCTCGAGCCGCTCTTCCAGTTCCTGCTTGATCGCGTCGACGGCGGCGGCGATCCGCTCCTCGGGCATGCACGAAGTGCTTGGCCGGATAGATGAACAACTGCTCTTGCCTGATCGATGATCTCGCCGCTGGTGGGATTGATGATCGACAGCTGCTCGACTTCGTCGCCCCAGAACTCGATGCGATAGGCGAATTCCTCGTACGACGGCCACAGCTCGACGCAATCGCCGCGCACGCGGAACTTGCTCCGCTGCGAACTCGATGTCGTTCCGCTCGTACTGCACGTCGACCAGCTTGCGGCAGCACTTCGTCGCGGTCGATCTGCTGCCCGCGACGCAGGCCGACCATCATCGCCCGGTAATCCTCGGGCGAACCCAAGCCGTAGATGCACGACACGCTGGCCACGATGATCACGTCGCGCGCGGCTGACCAGGGCGCTGGTGGCGGCCAGCCGCAGGCGGTCGATCTCCTGGTTGATCGAGGCGTCTTTCTCGATGTAGATGTCGCGCTGCGGAATGTAGGCTTCGGGCTGGTAGTAGTCGTAGTAGCTGACGAAATAATGGACGGCGTTGTGCGGAAAGAACTCCTTGAACTCGCTGTAGAGCTGGGCGGCCAGCGTCTTGTTGTGCGACAGCACCAGCGTCGGCCGCTGCACGGCCTGGATGACGTTGGCCATCGTGAACGTCTTGCCCGAGCCGGTGACGCCCATCAGCACCTGCTGCTTGCGGCCGTCGCGCAAGCCCCTCGGTGAGCGCGGCGATCGCCTGCGGCTGATCGCCGGCGGGCTGAAACGGGCTGACGAGTTGAAATTCCACTTTGGGCTCCGTCCTGTCGCTACGGCGCGGAAGCTGAAAGAGCGACCGCCACCTTAAAGCATAGTGGGCGGAGCAAGAGTTCGGCTAGCGGTCCGCGGTCCACCACTCCGTGGCGGGTTCTTCCGCGACGAATTTCTCGGGATAAAAAAAGGGCGGCCCTGGAACGCCGCGCCGCAACACGGACGGGGCAGGAATCCATTGTTGCAGGGGACATCGCCTTGCGACGGCGTCCTCCGGCGACCAGGGCCGCTTGATCGGTACGACTTTCGCTCCTCGAAGCGGCACGAAATGTGCGGCGAAAACCGGCATTTGCCCGAGGAGATTGGATGGCCCGCCCATTGTATAGCAAAAATTCGTAGCGGTGCAAGAATATATTCGTTCGAACGCTGCCGGCTTCCTCGAAATGGGCTGCATTGCCGGATCGGCGAGGATGCTCCGCGGGGGATGGCAATTTCTGCGTGTGGGTTGGCCGCGCCGGAGAAACATGAAACAATAGTCCTGCGATTGCCAGAGAATCTCGCGGGCGGAACGAAAGCAAAAATGAGCAACGCAGGCACCCCGTCTTCGGCTGAGCAACTGCGCGGCGTCGAAGAGCACTTCACCCAGTCGGTCGCCGGAGTCCAGGATTACGCGATCTTTCTTTTGGACGAAAACGGATTCGTCAGAACCTGGAATGCCGGCGCCGAGCGCATCAAGGGTTACGCCGCGGACGATATCATCGGCAAGCATTTCTCGAAATTCTACCCTCCCGAAGCATTGGCTATCGGTTGGCCCGAGGAAGAATTGGTTCGCGCCCGACGAGACGGCCGATTCGAAGACGAGGCCTGGCGCGTTCGCAAAGACGGCAGCTTGTTCTGGGCCAACGTCGTCATCACGGCCCTCTACGACCCCGATGGCAAGGTTCGCGGGTTTCTGAAAATCACCCGCGATCTCACGGGCCGCAAACAGGCCGAAGAGGCTTTGCGCCAGAGCGAAGAACGCTTCCGGCTGATGGTCGAGAACGTGAAGGACTATGCGATCTTCATGCTCGATCCCGACGGTCGAGTGGCCAGTTGGAACGCTGGAGCGGAAAGAATCAAAGGCTATAAGGCCGAGGAAATCATCGGCCAGCACTTCTCGCGGTTCTATTCGTCCGAAGATATCGAGCGCGGCAAGCCGCAACGCGAATTGGAGATCGCCATCGCGGAGGGGCGCGTCGAGGATGAGGGTTGGCGCGTGCGGAAGGACCGCTCCCTGTTTTGGGCGAACGTGGTCATCACCGCGATTTACAATGAACAGAATCGACTGGTCGGATTTGCCAAAGTCACCCGCGATTTGACCGAGCAGAGAAAGGTCCAGGCGCTGCAAGTTGCCGATAAGCAGAAGAACGAGTTTCTGGCCATGCTGGCTCACGAGCTGCGCAATCCGTTGGCGCCGGTCAGCAACGGTCTGCAACTGTTGAAGATGCCTGGTCTCGACGATTCGACGATTCGACAAACCACGGAGATGATGGAAAGGCAATTGATTCATCTGGTCCGGCTCGTTCGACGACTTGCTCGATGTGTCGCGGGTGATAACCGGGAAGCTGAGTTTCCAGAAGCAGCCGGTGGATTTGGCGGAGGTCGTTCAACGGGGAATTGAAGAATCGCAAGCGACGATTGATGCGCGCGGGCACGAATTGGTGCTAACGCTGCCCGCAAGGCCTTTGATCGTCGATGGCGACGCAATGCGGTTGGGACAAGTGATTGCCAACTTGATCGTGAATGCGGCGAAATACACGCCGACCCCCAGCCAACTCTTTCTCGCCGTTGAACGCCACGGCGATCAAGCAGTCATTCGGATGAAGGATCCCGGCATTGGCATCGCGCCGGAGCAATTGCCGACGATTTTCGACCTGTTTACTCAAGCCGATAGCTCTCTCGCTCGAACGCAGGGCGGCCTTGGAATCGGGCTCACGGTCGTCAAACGAATCGTGCAAATGCACAATGGGACGGTGGTTGCCGAGAGCGAAGGCTTGGGCAGGGGAAGTGAATTCATCGTGACGCTTCCCGTTTCGCGAGCCATCACGGCCAAGATCACTCCATCGTCGCGGACGACGAAAACGGGATTGCCGAAACGTCGGGTTCTCGTCGTGGACGACAACGTCGATGCCGCGCTGTCAACGACCGCGCTGCTCAAAGCCTGGGGCCATGAGGTACGGACGGCCCACAGCGGCCCCGCCGCCCTCGAGGCCGCGCGCACGTTCCTTCCCGAGTTTCTCCTCCTGGATATCGGGCTTCCCGGCATGAGCGGCTACGACGTTGCCCGGCACCTTCGTTCGCTGCCGTCGCTGCAAGGCTTGGTGATCGCCGCAATCACCGGCTACGGACAAGAATCGGATCGACAACGATCTTTCGAGTCGGGTTTCGACTACCACATCACAAAACCGCCGGACCCCGGCATTTTGGAGTCGATGCTGACGGGTGCCAGCCGACCATTTGGGAAGTCCGACCCGCAAAGCAACTGAGGATTATGGCGCGGCGATTTGGAAGCGCACGAGTACGGCAGATTGCAGACGTTTCATCGACAGTTGTGCGCCGGACAGGTAGACTGAAGGCATGATTGAGCAAGCAATGTTCGGCGCTGGCGGCCCCGAGAGGCAGGCCATCTCGCCGCCGAACAAGACGATGCTTCTTCCGCACGTGCAACCAGCCATCGGCCGGGGACTGGCGGTGCAAGAGGTCTTCCCCCGTTTTCAGAATCTAAACTTGCGCGTGCTCATCGACGACCTTCAGCGCGGACGGGTCGCGCACGGCGAGTGGCAATTTGCCGACGACCTCTGCCCGGTTGCTCATGGGCTGGTCGGCGGCCAACGCGTCAATGCGATTCGGTATCTCACTCAGGCGATGGATCTCCCGCGGCGTGCCGGAGTGCGGCCGATGACTTGGGCGTGCCGCCAGGCTCCGTCGAACGCTTTGTCGCCATTTGGGATGCGGGCGGCATGAGCCACGAATGGTTGTTGAATAAGCTGGAGGCAATCTGGAACGAGCGACAGGACGACTTGGACGCGATGCAAGAATTCCTCGCGGCTAAAACCGAACTCGTCGCCCGCGGCTGAGATTCCCTTTTTGGTCCGGTCCGCCGCGCACGAACCAGCGCAATTGGCGGCGAATGCGGTTCTTCAATCGTTCTGATGCGGTCGCGGGACACTGGCTTGATCCGCGATCGGCACGATCGGCCGCAGATAGGGCCGCCAGCTTTCCAATCGCTTCGGTCCGATTCCGGAGACATGCCGCAACTGGTCGACCGACGTAAATCGGCCGTGCGCCGCTCGGTAGGCGACGATCCGCTTCGCCAAGGTTTCGCCAAGCCCCGGCAATTGAATGAATTCCGACCAGTCGGCTTTGTTGATATCGACCTGAAACGCCGCCGTGGGGCGAGCCGTGCGATCGATATCGATTAGCCGTCCGCGCAGTTTCGCCTGCGACAGCCAATAGGCGGAAATCGTCACCAACGCGAACAAGGCCAAGAGCGCGATCGCGACCTGATCGGCTCGCCTCAAGGGAGCATTCGGAGGCGAGGATTCAGCCGGTTTTTCAGCAGCCATGGCCGAGCGACTCACGGTGAACAGCCCGCGAAATGCCATTGCCCCGCGGGAGCTCACCAGCTCGCCGCAAAAGGGACTGATTCTCCGGTTGTTCAGCCTAGCGAATTCCGGCCGATTGGCAACGGTTTGGGCGATTCGGCGGTCCAATTCTCGGATTGCTATGGCCGCGCCGATGTCGAAGGTATAATCGAACTGAATTTCGGCTCCAAACACTTTCGGTTCGAATAGGTGGGGATTTCGACGATGGCCGCTGATTATCATTACAGCCGCGACGGTCAAAGTTTTGGACCCGTACCGGTCGAACAGCTCCGAGAACTTGCCGCGAAAGGCCAGCTCAGCGCAACCGATTTGGTGTGGAAAGAAGGGATGGCCGAATGGGTTCCGGCGGGGCGGTTCAAAGGATTGATTCCGGCGGCGCCGGTTGCTCCCGCGGCATTCGTTCCGTCAACCGACGCATCGCCCGAATTTCGGCTCAGTGAGCCGGCGCCGGCTCCCGTGATTCCGCCAGTCGCGCCGACGGTGAAGCCATCCGCGACTTCAGAACACGTCGACGAGGTCAGTCAGGCGGAAATCCTCGCGCGTCAGGCGAAAGAAGTTGCGATGGCCGCCGGCAGCGACGCCTTGAAGGCGTTCAAAACGTTGGTGACGAATCCGATCGGAGGACTGCGGACGGCCGTCGATACCCTGGGAACCGCGCGTGCCATGCAAGCCGGAATTGTGTTCGCGGTTATCTTCGAGCTTTGCGCCGTCTTCGCGGGCTATTCATTGATGGGAGCGATTAGCTCCGCGAATGCGATGATTTCCGTGCATAACGGCCACATGACCGAGCCCCCGGGGATGGGCTTCACTGGGTTTCTCAAGTTAGTCGTGATCGGCGTCATTCCTTTCGGAGTTGCGATCGGCGGATTTGCGGCGGCCCGAGCGATTTTCAAAGGCCGCGGAACTCTGCAAAGCGACATGTTCGTCGCCGGCGCTTCGTTGCTGCCCGCGGCGATCGCGCTTCTGGCCATGCGGATACTGGGGCCGCTCAACGGAGAGCTCGTCTTGGTCGTTACCGTGTTTGCGGTGACGACGACCGTGCTTTTGCTCTACAGCGGTTTCACGACGCTCGAGAGCATTCCCGATAGCGCAGCCACTTTGGTCGTTCCGCTAATCATTCTTGCGGATATGTACATCTGCAAGATAATCATGTTTATCTGATCGAACCCTTGCGCTACGGCGATGGCGACGGCGGATCGCTTGGCCGGGTGTTCCCGACTGGCGGAACTGCCGGCTTTGGTATCGCTGCTGCCGATGCAGCCAGAGTCGGCAATAAGCCAGCTTGTAGCCCCGCATCGCTGCCATCGGATGCGGCGTGGCGCGGCGGGTTGTCGCCGGAACGAAGTGCGAAGTCGGCAGCGATGGATTGATTGACCGGGCGGGTTGCCGGCGGAAGCTGTTGCCAGACGACCTTGCCCAAGCTGGGCTGGCTTTCCCGTGGGCCCCAATACGCTTGCCAGTCGTGGAGCGTCGATTGCGAGGCGATTTCCGCGCCGGCGCCGTTGATTCGCCAAAACGTTGAAAATCCTTCATAGAAATTTCGCTCGCCGTTCCACACGATCCGCTTGCGGAATTCATCCGTCGCGTCGATGCCGGATTGCTCGATGAGCGCCGACGACGGGTCGCATAAGAAGATGCAATCGCTGGCGGTAATTTCCAGCGGCAGTTGCTCTCGAGCATCCGACGTGTTCGTCAGATTGCACAGGCCGCCGCGCATCAAAGCCGTCACGTGCCGCAATTTGAGTTCGGTTTTTCCTTGTGGCTTGGGATCGCTCGGGCCGCCGCTCGCCGTGAGAAATCGCTCGGTCGTGGCCAGCAGTCCGTTTTGCCAGTCGATCTGCACGGGCTGCAATTCATCGCTTCGCACCACCGTCGCCTCGCCGCGGAGAATGCAATTCTTCAACTGCAACGATGCCGGCGGCCGCATCATGGGCGGATCGTCGGTCGTCATCAAGCCCGGCCCAGGCACGGCACGAATATCGAACATCGCGACGTAGGGATGCAGGCGCGCCGCCCGTGTCGGAAGCGTTGCGCACCGTGAGCGTGCAATCGTCGAGGCGCAGCGATTCGCCGGGCCGAATTTCAGCAAGCGACCAACTGTCGGCGACCGCGTCGCGCGGCACGTCGAATACCAGGTTTAGCCCGGCCAACGCAAGCTGGCAGCCGGCCAGCGTCATCATGGCGTGCGATTCCCGCAGCGGATCGGCCATTTGCGGTTGAAAGCTGATGACCGGAGAAAAGCCGGCGGCGGCGCGGATCGTCAACCTCATGCCGGCCACGTCGATCGGCCGCTCCCGCAGTGTGCCGCTTGCGCGCACTTCGATGACGTCGCCATTTCGAGCGGCGCGGCAGGCGTCGGCCAGCGTGGCATATTCGCCCGACGGACGAAGCGAGTCGGAGGCCGGATCGACGACCAACACCCCTTTGCGTTCGGCGCCGGCGGTTCCGGAATCGGAGGCGCCATCGTCGATCGCCGACGAATCAATATCGGGCATCGCCGGTTTGGAAATCGGCGAATCGGGGGCCAGCGGCCGCAGGGCCGACGGCACGCGCGGCGAATTCGCCGCCGGCACGTTGGAAGCCGAATCCAATCGGCCCGACAATAGCGAATTCAACCGACGGCGAACCATGCTTAGCAGATCGCTGATCGGGGCCGCGGCCGGCGATGCGGAGGGTGAACCCGGTGGCGGCACGGAAGACGAGTCGTCCGGAGATTTCGCGGCAGTCGATCCTTGCGCCGACGAATCGACGGTCGGAGACGCCTTATGGGCAGCAATCGCGGGGGCGACAGAGTCTCCGCTGGCGCTGTTCGCGTCATTGGTCTTTGTGGCGACGATTGAGCCGGGGTTTGACACAGCCTTGGCGGACGAATCGGTGGTTGAAGATTTGCCGCCGTTATCGTGTGATCCGACGGCGCCTGCCGACTTCGTGTCGGAAGACGCTGTTCGATTCGAGTGCGTTGCCGGCGGACCGATGTTCACGGATGTCGTGGAATGATGAATCGGCGGTGGACCGGAACCATCGTCGCGAGGCGACCCGAACAAGGCGAATCCAACAACGACCGCCGCCAACACTGCCAACGGCACCATCCAAGGCAAATGCCGAACCCAACCCGGCGACTCGCTCGGAACCGCTGCCAATCGATGGACCGCGCTGGGCGGCGGAACCTCCAGGCCATATCGGGCAGCAACCGCAAGCAAATCGCTCACCAGATCATCGGGGAGCTGATAACGACTCTGCGGCGCTTTGGCCAACAGCTTCTTCAACACTCGCGAAAGCTCGTCGGGAATGTCGGGCCGGAGTTGTCGCGCGTCGGCCGGATCGTCGGCTTGATGTTGCAAGAGCTTTTGCAACACGGTGCCCGCTGGAAAAGGAGGTTGGCCTGTCAACGAGTAATACAGCGTGCATCCGAGCGAATACAGGTCGCTGCGAACGTCGGCGTTCCGCGGGTCGCGAGCTTGCTCGGGCGAAATGTAGTCGAACGTTCCCAGCGTCACTCCGCTGGCCGTCAGGTCTTGGTCGGGCTGCGCCATCTGGTGGAGTCGAGCCAAGCCCATGTCGACCAGCTTGGCTCGCCCCTCGGGAGTGATCAAAACATTCGAGGGCTTGATATCGCGATGAACCACGTCGCGCTGACTGGCATGCGCCAGCGCATCGGCCACTTGCAGCGTGTAGCTGACGGCTTGGGCCAGCGGCAGCGGACCGTCGCGCAACACCAAGTCGCGCAGATTCACGCCTTCGATGAACTCGAAAACGATGTAATGCCAGCCGCGATCCTCGCCGACGTAATGCACGCGGCCGATGTTGTCGTGGTCGAGCCGGGCGGAGGATTGGGCTTCGTTCTTGAAGCGCCGCAGCGTCTCTTCGTCGTCGGACTGAACCTTGGAAAGAACCTTCACCGCCACGATGCGATCGAGCATCGTGTCGTGGGCCTTGAAGACGGCCCCCATTCCGCCGCCGCCGACAAACTCCAGCAAGTCGTAATGTCCGAGCCGTTGGCCGAGCAACACGCGGCCCATTTCGGCGGGCGCGAGGTTCGCAATTGCCAGCGGTGCTCCTAGCGGAAAATCCTTGGAGATCACCGTCGGCTGATCGTCGATCGGAATCGTTGACGGCGCCCCGCCGGAAATGACGATCGGTCCGCGCTGGCTTGAACCAATTCGCGCAGGTTCGATGGCCGACTGCGGCTGGATCCGAGTCTGACTGGATTGGTTGGAAGTCATCGGCCGATCACCCGATCAAGCCCGCGGACGAACGTCCTAAATGGAGAAAATGCACCCTGCGACGGTTCCGATAGTGGCCGGGCGCTGACCCCATTCTAAACTGTGAGGGAAACGATCGTCAACAAATAAATGCCGATGGCGATTAGGTTTAGCGTAGTTCGATTGAGAGGGCCGGCAACGATGCACAATCATTGCCCCGACCCAGGCATCTCAAGTCACTCAGCTTCACGACGGACTAATCGTTATTAGCTGGACACTTTGGTTAATGGGAAAAGTCGCGTTGCACAGAAACTAGGCAGACCGGTCGTTGCCCGATCTTGGGCGGGCCTGCTGAAATGTTGGGCGTCGATCCGCAGTCGTCGTAAGTGACAGCAGTGCAATGATATCGGTGCATCGCTTGACTGCATTACAAAATGAGGGCACATCCGCGGCCGTCGTGGCCGGAGGAAAACGGAATTTCACCGAGGAGTCGATTCGTATGGAAAAGTTGCAAGCGATTCAGCAGCGGGCCGTGGAACTGTTCGAAAAGGAAACCGACTGGGCGACCTTCTTCCGGGAGGTGCTCGGAGTGAACGGGATTGTTCACCGTACCTATCCCACCCCTGAGACGCTGGCCGAGTTCGAGAAGACGCCCGAGTATCAGGAGATCCAAGGGATGCTATCGAAGCTGCGTGAGAAGAACGCGGCGGTGCCCGTGACGGACGAGCCGACCCGCGTTATCACCGTGCGGCTCCCCAAAAGCCTGCATGAGGCTCTGCGGGCCGAAGCACACACTCGGCAGACCAGCATGAATCAGCTTTGCATTTCGAAGTTGTTGCAGATCATCGAACAGCAGTTCGTGCCGGCGGAAGCTTGACGATCGCCGGCAGTCGGATGATTGCGATTTGCGTTCAGGCCCCCCACAAGCCCCGGACTGTTGTCCGGGGCTATGGGTGGCTTGCGCACCGAATTTCTATAGGGAACACGCCCTCCGTGGCGTTCCGTCGTTTGCGGAACACCACGTTTGCGGAACGCCGCGGAGGGCGTTCCCTACAGGTCGATGACCACGAAAAAAGGATTCGGAGCGGACCTGTAAGCCGGGTTCTGTCCCCGCGGCGCGCGAGTGCCGCCAGGGGATGGCCATTTCTCTAGGACGCCGATTGCTCGGCGCCTCGAGCAGCCTACCCGGAAGTCGATAGCGGACCGGACCGACCCGCCCGCCGGCGCATGCGCCGCCGCGGCTGCTCCCTGTTTGGCCTTGCTCCCGGTGGGGTTTGCCTAGCCAGAGCCGGTCACCCGGCCTGCTGGTGAGCTCTTACCTCACCGTTTCACCCTTACCGCGCGCGGCCGAAGCCGCGCGCGGCGGTTTGCTTTCTGTTGCACTTTCCCTGGCCTTGCGGCCGGTGGGCGTTACCCACCACCGTGTCCTGCGGAGCCCGGACTTTCCTCCCGCCGTGAGTCGATCCACCGAAGTCGATCGACCGGCGGCCGGCGGCCATCCGGTCCACTCCGAATCCGTAGTCCACCGTAGCGGCGGGAGCGAGGGAATACAAGCACGATCGAGGCGAAGCTATGCCGATACCAAGCGCGAAGCGTTAGCGAGGGCGGCGCCGATGTTCGCGCCCTCGCTAACGCTTCGGGTTATTGTGCGCCGCGGAAACCGCCGGTTAGACCACAGCCGATGGCCATGCTTCCCTTGCCACGTGTCGCGGCGAAGCGTTTCCGCATCGACGGCGTTTCGCACGGCCGGCTTGTCCAGGCACCAGGCCGGGCCGACGAAATAGTCGGGCGGAGCGTCGCCGCTGATCCGCTCGACGACGCATCGCGGCGGCAGCAGTTCCAGAAAGTCGACCAGCGTGCGAACGTATTCGTCGCGCTCGATCAACGTCACTTCGCCCGCGGGCGACTTGCTCGGCCAGAGGCGTGTTCTTCACGGCGTACAGATTGTGAATCTTCACGGCGTCGAGCCGCAGCCGGGCCACTTCGCGGGCGGTCGCCAGCATGTCGTCGTGCGATTCGCCCGGCAGGCCGAGCATGACATGGGCACAGATCTCGAAGCCGCGACCCCGGCTCCGCTGCGATGGCATCGAGAAACGCGTCGTGATGATGGCCGCGATTCATCCAGTCGAGCGAGCGGTCGTGGATCGTCTGCATGCCGTATTCGACCGACAGATACGTCCGCTCGGCAATCTCGCTCAAGCAAATCGAGCACGTCGTCCGGCACGCAGTCGGGCCGCGTGCCAATCGCCAGGCCGACGACTTGCGGATGTGCGATCGCCGCTTCGTAGAGCGAACGCAAGCCGATCAACCGGGGCATAGGTATTGGTGGCCGGTTGAAAATAGGCCAGAAACCGCTCGACGTCATAGCGCCACTTGACCCGGCGGATTCCTTCGTCCAGTTGCCCGGCGATCGCTTCGCCGCGGCAGCCGGCGGCTGGGGCTGAAACTGCGATTGTCGCAAAACGTGCAGCCGCCGCGGGCCACGGTGCCATCGACGTTCGGGCAGGTGAATCCGGCATCGAGGCTGACTTTATGCACCCGGCCGCCGAACCGCGAACGAAGAAAGAAGCTATGAGCGTAATATCGCAGACCGGCCGCTCGCCAATCGGCATCCGTCTCAACGCGGCTGGACATAGGAGTTCGTTTGACGGCACGCAACCGCCCGTTATAGTATTAGGCAAGTGAGATGGATGCAGCGATCCGCAATCGTGGCCCGCGACCATCTTAGCGCAAGCGTTGCCCGCCAACAAGCGGGAGCGAGCTCCGTCGTCCGGCGAGTTGCGCCATATTCATGGCGCCGCCGAATTAGCTTTCCCCAAAAACTTTCGGCCAGTATTCAATTATGCTTGGAGAGTTGCAACCAATTGGAGGCGGAGACTCGATTCCCCTGATGAAACGGACGTTGCTCATCGGCCGCCGCGAAAGCTGCGATATCGTTTTGCGATTCGCCAACGTCTCGGCACACCATTGCCAACTGACGATCACCGGTGGCTATTGGTACATCAAAGACTTGAAGAGCCGCAACGGCGTCAAGGTCAACGGCACGCGGGTCACCGACAAACGGCTCGATCCGGGCGACGAGCTTGCCGTCGCCAAACATACCTACATCATCAACTATTCGCCGATGGAATTGCGGCGCCCTCGGCCCGCCGCCGGTCGAGAACCTGCCGAACGACATCCTGTCGAAATCGCTTCTCGAGCGGGCCGGCCTGACGCAAAAGGCGCTGCCGCGCAAGGAGCGCAAACCCGTCAAGGCGCCGAGCCGAAATCGGTACGACCAACTCGGCGACGGCATTACCCAGGTGAAAGATCCCAACCGGCCGGTTTGACGGACCGAAACAAAGCGGATGGCCAAAAAGCAAAAGAAGATCCGGGCCGCGTTTCGCAAGAATCGGAATGTTCGCACGCGGCCGAGCGATCTTACTCGTCGCTTCGATGCCGACGACGACAAAACGCTCGACGCCGCCAGCCAGGAACGCGTCAGCGGGAAGGGTGAACTGACGCGAATGCGCACCGTCGTCGGCGAGGCCGGCGACACCGAAACCGGCGGACTTTCCGTTCAGCCGGCGGTCGACGAAGCGGTTTGCCACCGTGGGCGAGTTCTTTCGGTTCACGGACTGACCAGCACCGTGCAAACCGTTCAACGGCGCTTTGCATCAATGCGCTACCCGTCGTTTGCTCAAAACGCTCAGCACCGATCAACGGCACGTCGTCGTGGCGGGCGATTGGGTTTCGTTTCGCGTTCAACCGTTCGGGCGACGGGATCATCGAGCGAGTCGAGCCACGCCGAGGAGTGTTGGCCCGCACGAGCCGCGGCCGGCAACATATCCTGGTCGCCAACGTCGACCAGATTCTCATCATCGGCAGTGCCGCCGAACCGCGTATCAAGCCACATCTGATCGACCGTTTTTTGATCACCGCCGAGCAAAATCGGATTCAGCCCGTGTTGTGCATCAACAAGATCGATCTGGTGGACCGGGCCGATTTGCAACCGTTGGTCGGCGTTTATAGCCGGATGGGATACCGCGTTGTGTTGGTATCCGCCGCGAGCGGATTCGGCGTGGAACGACTGCGCGGTCTGGTCAGCGGAAGGGCCAGCGTCGTCGTCGGACAAAGCGGCGTCGGAAAGTCGTCGCTGTTGAACGCGATTCAACCCCGATTGAATTTGCGCGTCGCGGCCGTCAGCGCTGAATCGCAGAAAGGGCGCCACACGACCACCACCTCCGAGCTGATCCCGCTGACCGCGGGCAGCTACGTGATCGACACTCCAGGCATCCGGCAGTTTCAACTTTGGGACATCGTGCCGGAAGAAATCGGCGGCTGGATGCGCGATCTCCGGCCCTACGTAAGTCGCTGCAAATTCCCGAACTGCACGCACACGCACGAATCGGGCTGCGCCGTAAAAGACGCCGTGGCCGACGGCCGCCTCGACACCCGCCGCTACGAAAGCTACTGCCGACTCTTCGCCGGCGATGAGAATTAGAGTCCCTCACAAAACCGCAGGGAGAAGGGGGACAATCCCCGCTTTGCTCCGCGGACTGCGCAAAATGGGGACAGAGCCCGGCGGTTTTGGGAGGGGCTCTCTTAGTAATCCAGCCAATCGAGTTCGTCGATCGTCGCAATGAGCAAGTCAACGGCGTTTTCCTCGACAAACGACGAACGGTCGCCGCCGAAGACGGCATCGACCGCTTGTGGGTAAAAAAACTTCGATTCAAGTTGCATCGTCGCGCTTTGATATTTCTGGGCCGAAGTGTCAGGGAGCGGCCATGACGACGAAAGATCGAGCGCCGCGGCCGACTTCAATCTGGAAGCATCCTCGGCCAACGCCGGGACCATCGGTGGAATGAGAATCTCCAACCGCGGCGGCACTGCGGCTTGAAAAACCAAAGGTGGTTTCCCAGGCCACGGCGGTATCTGTGGATTGCTCGATACAGCGGGCGTTAGAACGTTTGCCACCGGCGCCATCGATTGCGACTCTGCGGGCAGTGTTACTAGCGCGGCGGACGGCGCAGCGCTGATGCGGCTGATTCCACGATCGGGCTTGTCACCGGCGCGGCTGCGAGGATCGAACCCGCGAGCGCCGTGGCCGTAGGATTGGTGGTGAGTGCTTGGCTGCCTTGCGAGGCAAGAAGCGAGGCAATGATGGCTGCGCGCTGCGCGGCAATGGCCGCGATTCGTTCGGCGAGAGTTGTTCCGCTGGTTCCGGCGCTGGTTTGCATATCGCTCGCGGCGGATGTCGCCGCCATGCTGGTGCCAGCGCCGCTGGGAGCGATTGTCAACGTCGCGCCGGCGCCGATCACGAGGCTATTTGCCTGGATTTGATTGGCCGTCAGGCTGCTGCCGGCATCAACGACGAGATCGCCTGCGCCGTCGATGCCGCCGCCAAAGTTAAGGCTGCCTGCGCCGGACAGTTCGAATGTTTGAGTGTTGGTCCAAGCGACGGACGACGAACCGACAATCGTCACATTTTGGCTTGCATCGACGCCGACAATGATCGGGTCGGCGAGCGTCGGCAACGGGGAAAGCAGATCGATCGTCTGCGCGCCGGCGGCCAACTCGAATTGGATGATGTGCGTTAGGCCCGGCGCGCCTGCGGCGTCGAGCAATGCTTGCCGGAGTGACCCATCGCCGCTGTCCGCCGGGCTGGAAACGCGCGCCGGGACATTTTCGACGAAGCTCCCGGCGGCGTCGGTTGCGAATGCCGTGGCCGCGCTATCCGAAATCGCCGAACCAGCAGCCGTGAGCGTGAACAAATACGTGCCCGGATAGTCAGTCAGGCTCGCCAAGTTTCCCAGCGTGTAGTTTTCGCCATCGCTCGTGGTGAGTGTTTGGCTCGCGGTGAGGAGATTGCCGCCGCCGTTCAAGGTGAGCGACAGATCGTCCAGCACAAGGCCGGTGACCGGTTTGCTGAACGATAGCGTTAGTTGGTCGACCGGCGCTGTGAGTGGATTCGCCCCGGGCGAATCAACGGTTGCGGTCGGTGATAGATCGACCAGCGTGGTCGCTTGGGCCGATGCGGGCGTAGCCTGCCGGTTGCCGCCATTATCGGTCGCCACGCTATAGAAAGCATAGGTGTGGCCATCTTCGCCGGTGAATGTGGCTGCGGTCGCGGCGGTGTGCGACTGGAACAACGCAAAGGCCCCGCCGTCGTCGGAAACATAGACATCGTATTCAACCACACCAGATCCACCAGCATTACCCTGGCCACTCCAATTGACGGCGAACGAGGCGGAGTTTTCCACCCTGGGCAAAGCGGCAACGCTGCTTGTCGGCAGGCCAGGGTTAATGGTGATCGACATCGATCCTTGACTTCCCACAAAGCCGGTTCCGCCGCTATAGACCGCGATGATTGTATCGTTTCCGGCCGATAAACCGCTGATGGACGCTGATGTCGCTATGCCGTCGGAGACATTGACGGCCGTGCCAATCTGATCGTCCGGAGCGACTGAACCAACAAAAAAGGAAACCGTCCCGACACTCGGCCTCCCCGCGATCATCGCCGTAAACGTCACGGCTGCGCCCTGCGGCGCCGGGCTGGAGGGCGCGGACAAAACGGCTAAATTCGTATTGAGCGTCAGCGTCGCCGCATTTGTGGTGGTCGTGCCGACGCTATTCGTGAACACTGCCCGATAGTCGTTGCCCGCCTGCGATGCGGACGCGCTATTGAAGGTCAACGTGGTCGACGTTGCGCCGTTGATATTGCCCCAAGTGCTGCCGCCGTCCGTGCTCACCTGCCATTGAATGGTCGGCGCGGCGTTGCCGGTGGCGGCGGCCGTGAAGGCCACCAGGCTGCCGATGTCAACGGTCTGGCTCAAAGGTTGCACGGTGACTGCCGGGGCCGTATCGACGATTAGCGTCGATGGCCCGCTCGGAGCGGAGCCGAGGCTATTGGTGAAGACCGCGTCGTAGACGTTTCCGTTGAGGCCGAACGTCGCGCCTGTGATGGTCAATGTGTCCGAAACCGGATTCCCGGAAGAATTGACGGTGGCGGCCCAACTGTAACCGCCGCCGCCGCCATTGGTCAAGTTCGAGAAAGTGACGCCGCCGTCCGTGCTGACATTCCACTGCACCGTCAGGTTGCCGCTGCTCCCCTTGCCTGAGGCGGCGGCGGTGATCGTGACATTGTTGCCCGCATTCACAATCGTCGGGTTCGCCGGCTGAGTCGTCGGCTTGGGGTAGGTTTGACTGCCGCTGCTGTTGGTGAGACTAAGCGTTGCCGCTGTGCTCGCGGCGATGCCGGCGCTATTGGAGAAGACCGCTTGATACAAATTGCCGTTTAAGTTGGAGGTGTTGCTGATCGACAAGGTCTCCGTCGTGACGCCGCTATAGACGCCGCCATTGGAAAGACTTGTAAACGTCTGCGCCCCCGTTCGTGCTCACCTGCCACTGCACGGATTGGGCCGAATTGCCGCTGGCAGCGGCGAAGAAACTTGTCGAACCGCCGGTCTTCACCGTCTTGCTCGCCGGCGAGATCGACACCGTCGGGAGCGACGGCGGTTGATCGACGGCGAATTTGTCGAACTCCAGAGCGCCGCGGGCCAGACTTTCAGACACGATCGAGCGGAAGCCGGCATAAACAGCCGAGGCGGTGCCCAAAGTGGTCAGGCCTGTAACGCTATAAGGCACCGCTGCCAGCACGGTTGTCGGAACACTGACGCCCGTCGGGCCGTAATCGAGAACCGAGAAGGTTCCCTGGAAATTGCCCGACGCGGTTTCCTCTGTGGTGAAAATGAGCTGGAGCCAGTCGCCCGTGGTAATCGTGCCAATAACGGGTGTGTTGTTGACGGAGATGCTGCTGCTCCCGTTGTTTGACTGGAACTCGACGGTCTTGTTGCCAAGAATGCGGGCGGAGATGAACGAGAAATTGGAATTGAAACCCGATGTGCTGGCCGAGATGAAACCGATCTGCAGAAGTTTGTCGCCGCTGCCAGTGCCGGCCGGCGCGGTGACGAATTCGGAAACCGTATGGATCAGCCCATCCGACAGATTGAAAGTCGTCGGGATGTAAATGGCGGTCTGATCGGCGCCGCCGCCTGTGGATGAGACCCCACCGCCAGCCGTTGCCCCCGTCTGGTCGTCAACCCCATAAGCCGAGCCCCAGATAACGTTCGTCGTGCCGGCTGGATTGCCCTGGTTGTTCAAGGCGAATTGGGATGTGAAGGTGGTTGCGGTCGCGTTGAAGTTCACAAAGGCAGTGGCTCCGATATAGAAGCCATTCGAAACGGCGGAACTCAACGAGCCGTCGGTGGCGGTCAACGTATAGTTGCCGGCGGTGGCGATCGACAGGTCGCTGAAGGTTGCGAGGCCGTTGACGACCTGAGCCGTGACCGTCGTGCCGCCGCCCGCGAATGTGCCGCCGGAGCTGAGCGACAGCGTTACGGTGGAAGCGTCGCCGGTCACGGTGGCGCCGGCGGCGTCTTCGATTGCCACGATGACGTCGGGGCTGAAGTCAGCGCCACTTGCCGCGGTAGTCGGGGGTTGTTGAGCGAATCCGAGCGATGTCGGTGCGCCGTCGTTGACATTGACATAAGCGGTCGCGCTGATCGAGCCATAGTCCACGGAGTCGGTGGGCGTAAACGTGACGGTAAGAGCCTGTTGCTGACCGGCGCTGAGAAGAGTACCGGCGGCCGGGCTATAGACGAAAATGCCCGGAACGTTGGCGGTGGCGTCCAATTGCATCGCGCTCAGCGGCGTGCTGTCGGTGATGTCGGCGGGGTTCGGCCAAGTTATTGTGGGCGCTATTTTGACCGTCAATAGCGCCGCGATTGTGGTGATCGTGCCGGCCGAGTTCGTGAAAATTGCCTCGTAGTTATAACCGTTTTGCGACGTGCTCACGTTCGTAAGGGTTAATGTCGTCGAAGTGGCGCCGCTGATCGGAGTGAAACCCGCGCCGTCGTTGGCGTTGACACACCATTGCACGCCGGGCGGCGGATAGCCGCTGGCAGCGGCCGTGAAAGTTGCCGTCGCTCCGGCGAAGACGTTTTGACTCGACGGTTGGGTCGTCACATCGGGCGCGGTCGTAATGTTCAAGGTGGCGGCGTTCGTCGTGGCGGTGCCGACGCTTTGCGAATTGACGCTAACGGTGAAAACCGCCTGGTATTCATTGTTGTTCAGCGACGAATTCACGTTCGCTCAACGTCAGGGTCGTCGAGGTTGCGCCGCTGATGTCGCTGAAGGTCTCGCCGCCGTCGGTGCTCACTTGCCATTGCACCGTCGGCGCCGGCGAGCCGCTGGCGGCGGCGGTGAACGTTGCCGTGCCTCCCGCATTCGCGACTGGTTCGTCGGTTGCGTCGTCACCGCCGGGCAGCACGACGACCGTGACCGGTCCAAAGCCGGGATCGAGGTCAGGATTGGCGTCGGTGGCCCGAAGGATGTAGCTGTCGGGCGTGGTGATGACCAGATTGTTGAAGGTGGCAATGCCGTCGACGGCGTTTGCCGTAACCGAGCTTTGGCCGTTGGAGAAAGTGCCGTGAGTGAGCGTGAGCGTGACCGCCGACGAGTCGCCGACGACAATGTTGCCCTAGCTGTCTTCGACCGCGACCACGAAGGGGCTCATCGCGAGCGCCGGCGACGCCGATGCTGGGCTGCGACCAGATAGGCCATTTTGGCGGGGGCTAGATCGACGCGCAAAATTGTCGAAGTCCAGTGGAGTGGTGAATTCGCCGCCGGTCGCGGTGCGGAACCCGGCGTACATGCCCATCCCCGTGCCGATCGTCGTCAAGCCGGAGACGGTGGTTGTCACGGGCGCGATCGACCACGATCGGAGCCGCCGTGCCCGACGGGCCGTAATCGAGAAGCGACATCGTCAGCGTGAAGCTCCCCGAGGCGGTTTCTTGCGCGGTGAAGACGAGTTGCAGCCAGTCGCCCGTGCGTGACGCCGGTCGGCAGAATCGCGGCGCCGACCGTCGTGGCGGTGGCGGTGCCGTTGTCGTATTGGAAATTGATCGAGTCGTTTCCGTAAATGCGGGCGGAGATAAACGAGAAGCCGCCGTTCAATCCGGCCGTGGACGACGTAAGGAATCCGAGTTGGTTGCGGTCATTGGTGTTGAGCCCACCGGCTGCGGTAAGGAAGATCGATATCGTATGGGGGTTGCCGTCGGACAAGCTGAAAGTCGTGGGCGTGTAGACCGCGGTTTCATCGGTGCTCGCGGCGGAGACTTTGACGCCGCCGCCGGCCGTGCCGCCTGACTGATCGTCGATGCCGGCCGTGGCATTCCAATTCAAGCTCGTGCCCCCAGCCACGCCGGTCTGATTGACGGCGAACTGGGCGGTGAAATCGGTCGACTCGGTGTTGAAGTTGACGAAAGCGGTCGCGCCAATCGTGAACGTGTTCGAAAGTGCCGAAGACAGGCTGCCGTCGGTGGCGGTGAGCGTATACAAGCCGTTATTCGCGATCGCCAAGTTGTCTGAATGTCGCCACGCCGTTCACGGCCTGGGCGGTGACCGTCGTGCCGCCGCCGACGAATGTGCCGGAACTGAGCGTCAGCGTGACGGTTGAGTCGTCGCCGGGCAGCGTCGTGCCGGCGGAATCCTCGACGGCGACGGTCACGCGGGAGCGATGAACGTTCCGCTGGAAGTGGCGGTCGGCTGCTGGATGAACGCCAGTTTCGCCGCTGCTCCGTAAATCGACGTTGATGGTTGGCCGATGCGCCCGACCGTGCTGTAATCGGTGCTGTCGGTCGGGGTGAAGAAGACGCCCAGCGACTGGTTCTGACCCACGGGCAAGACGGTCCCGGCGGCGGGCGTGTAGACAAACGACGCCGGGCACGTTGGCCGTGGCGTCGAGTTGCGTCGAGCTCAATGGCGTGCCGTCGATGATGTCGGCGGGATTGTTCCACGTGATCACCGGCGTCGCCGGATCGACGTCGACGTTCTGTCCGACGGTCACCGTCGCATAATCGGTCGTATCGGTCGGCGTGAACGTCACACTGAGCGGGAAGTTAGCGCCGGTCGGGGGAACCGTGCCGATGCCGGGAGTGTAAACGAAAGTTCCCGGAATGGTCACTCCGTTCACGGTGGCGGTGGCGTTGAGTTGCGCGGAACTGAGCGCCTGGCCATACGTCATGTCGGTGTTCGGCCCGGTCCAGGTGATGAGCGGCGTGGCCTTTGCCACGTTGATCAGGACTTCGGCATTCGCCGTGGCGTAATCGGCGGAATCCGTCGGGACGAACGTGACCGTCAACGGCTGGTTTTGGCCGACCGGCAAGATCGTCCCGGCGGCGGCGAATACGTAAAAGTGCCGGGGAAACTCGCGAAGTTGGAAACGAATGCATCGAGCTGCGTGCCCGTCAGCGCCGTGCCAAAGACCAGATCGGCGGGCGTGGCCCAGGCGAGCGTCGGCGTGGCCGGTCCGACGACGAAGTCGTCGATCGACACGTTGCCGCTGGCGACCTTGACGACGATGGTGTGGCTGCCGGCGCGTGAGCAACGCGCTGGTAAAGACCGGGGCGATCATCGTGGTCGAACTGACGAGATTCACCTGGGTGGGATTGTTGCCGTCGATGAAACACTTGCGCGCTCCCAGCCGTCGGCGATTCGACGGCATACAGCGTGATCAGCGTGCCGGTGAACGTGACCGTGGCGTTGTCGCCGCCGATGCTGTCGCTGGTGACGGTGCCGTCGATGTTATTGGCCAGCGAGGTCGGCGATTGCGCCCACGAACCGGTGTAGACAACCTGGGGAATCGTTCCCGTGTTGTTGGCGTTGTTGTCGTCGATCGTCGTCAGCGCATGAGTTCCGATGGCGAATGAATTGGAAGTGGTCGATGGCAGTCTCGAGTCCGCGGCGGTGAGGGTATACGTTCCCGTCGCGGCGATGACCAGATTGTTGAAGCTGGCGACGCCGTTGACGGCGGCCACGGTGGCGGTGGTGCCGCCGCCGAAGAACGTGCCGCCGTTGAGCGTCACCGTCACATTGGACGTGTTGCCGGTGGCGACGTTGCCGAATCCATCTTCCAGCGAGACGGCCACGGAGGGGTTGACCGCCTCGCCAGCGTACGTGTTGTCGGCTGCTGAGTAAAGACGAGTTGCGAGGCGACAGCCACAATATTGAACGAGTTGGATTGGGCTTGTTGGAGGCCGCCGTCCGTGGCGACCAGCGTGTAGCTGCCGGTGGCGTCGATGACCAGGTTGTTGAACGTGGCCACGCCATTCGACGGCCTGGGCGGCTACGGTCGTGCTGCCGTTGGCGAACGATCCGTGATTGATGGTCAGGATCACGGTCGAGGTATCGGTGGTGATCGTGTTGCCGCTTTGATCTTCAACGGCCACGGTGACGGCCGGGTTGATGGCGACGCCGGCGATGGTCTGGGTCGGCTGCTGCAGGAAGCCAAGCTTCGCGGAATTGGCGATGAAAAACGAACTGGAATTGGTGCCGCTCAGCGCGCCGTCGGTCGCCGTCAGCGTGTAGGTGCCGGAGGCGGTGATGACCAGATTGCTGAAGGTCGCGACGCCGTTCGACGACAGTGGCGGTGGCGGTGTTGCCGCCGCCCGAGAAGGTGCCGCCGTTGAGCGTCAGGTGACGGTCGACGAGCTGTCGGCCGTGTAGATGTTGCCGAATTGGTCTTCGACGCTCACCGTCACGGCGGGACTCAGGGCAATGCCGGCGCTGCCGTTGGCCGGCGGCTCCTGACTGAAAATCAGCTTCGACTCGGCCGGCGGCGGAATCGGCGTCGTTCGCGTGGCACTGGCCACGTCGGAGGCCGCGTCGGAAATCGAGACATTGTCGGAGACGGTCGTCGTTCCCGTCGGAATCGAGTTGTTCAGGTCGACCGAAAAGACGACCGAACCGCTGACGCCCGCATTGAGGTTGCCGACCGTGAACGTGTAGATCGAGCCGGCGCCGCCGCTGCCGGACACCAGCGTCCAGCCGGGCGTGCTGTTGGCGAGGTCAGCCGTCGTGTTGGCCTGCACGGTTTCGGTGAGCACGACGCCGGTGGCGTTGACGCCGGTGCTGTTGACGATGCTGCCGGCATTGTGTAATTGATGGTGTAGGGGATGACACCCATCGCCACCGGCACGACGTTGCCGTCGGTCATGGAAATGCTCAGGCTCGCATGCGTCGTCGCCAGCGGCGTGATTTGCACGCGATCGATCGAGATGATGTTGCTGGCGGCGTTGTTGAGGATTTTCAACGTGTGCGTGCCGGCGCCCAGGCCCGACACCGTATAGACCAGCACGTCGCCGGCGCCGGCGCCGTTGGGCGAACTGTTGGCCGGCTTCAACGTCACCGTCTGCGTGTTGCCGCCGTCGATCGAGAACGTCGCCGTGCCGTAGCTTGTCAATTCGTTGGCGTAGACGTTGATCTGCGAGCCGGTGAATTTCAACGTCGCAAAATCGCCCTGGACGTTGTCGGTGCTGACGGTGCCGTCGAACGTGCCCATCGTCGAGCTGCCGGTGACGTGCGTCCAGCCGGCGCCGACGTAATTGAACTGGTTCATGCCCGTGCCGGCAGCCGAATCGTCGACGATCGTGTTGCTGGTCAGTCCGAACGCCTGAATGCGGTTGGTGCCGACGAAAACGTCGCCGCGCGCGACGGCGATGCTGTTGTACTTTCCGATCGGGCACGGCCAGTTCTTCGTAGGCGCTGCTCCAGAGCGGCTGCAGCGTCAGCGCGTTGTAGGCGTAGAGCACCGGCGATCCGTCGGAATACGAAGTCGTGCCGTCCGTGCGCTGCTCACCCTCGTCGACGATCCAGTCGATTTCGTTGGACGTTCCGTTGCCGGTGATCAGGTTCGCGCCGGGATTGCTCATCACCGCCGTGTTCTGCGCGACAATCTGCAGGTAGGCGGGCTGTCCCGCCGAATGGACGACTTCGGTCTCGATCAGCGACGGCGCGACGGGAGTGCTCGAGCCGACGCCCGCTTTGGTGGCGCCTGCCCAGATGATGTATTGGTTGCCGTCCGGACCGGTGAAGGTCGCGGGCGTGTCGCGCGCCTTGGCCGTGTTGCCCGAAGCGCTCGATTCGTTGTAGGGCCCAAAGAGCGCCAGCGGTCCATCCTGCGGCCCGATCGGTCTGCCCTTGGTTGTTTGTCGTCCAGTAGGTGCGGATCCCCGCGCTGCCGAGCTCGTAAAGCGATGCATCCTGGTCCGGCGATTCGGTGGCTGGCGGTCGCTGGGTGAGGCTGGCCGGATACGACGCCGGACTGTTGTTCGGGTTCGGCGTCGGATTGTTCAGATTGTTGCCGGCATCGAGCAGGTAGCCGTTGCCTTGCTTGCCGCCGGTGGCGAGCAGTTCGGTGGTGGTGGAACTGCCCGCGGGCAGGGTGATCAGGATCGGCGATCCGCCGCCCATGTCGCTGTCGATCGTGTCCTGGCTCGGGTAGTTCCACGGCGTGTAGACGCCGGTCAGCGTCAGGGTTTGACCGGGGCCCCATTCCAAAACGGAATTGCCCCAAGTCCCCAGGGGATTGCCGCGTGCCGGAGGGCGAATCGCCGGTGGTGACAAAGACGTTGCCGTTGGCGTCGATCACCGGACCGCCCGCTCCCCACATGCCGCCGTTGGCAATCACGGCGGTCGTGTCGATGGCCGAGTAGGCGCTGACGATTGCCGGCGTCTGTCCGTTCGGCACGCCGTTGGTGACTCCGGTCGCCACGGTGGTCATCCAACCGCCGTTGCTGGCGCCGTAGCAGGCGAAGTCGACGTACAGCGTGCTGCCGTCGGAACTCAGTTTCAGGGCGCCGCGCTGGTCGGCGCCGCTCGACGAAAACACCACGGCAACTTTGGTCAGCGCCGTGCCGCTATTGGTGACGGTGCCGGAAGCGTTCGCATCGGAGTACGTAAACGTGTTGTTGTTCGCGTTGACGCCGGTAATCGTAAATGTGCCGTCGTACCCGTTGCCGACTCCGGCGATCACCGCGGTTTGGCCGACCGAAAACCCATTCGCCGCGGTGGTCGTGATCGTGACGACGCCGGCCGACACGGTCGCGCTCGCGATCGAATATCTGGGAGAGGCCAGATTGTTCTGGTTGATCGAGTCGAGCAATGACTGCGTGTAAATCAACGGATAGCCGGCGACGAGACTGCCGTCGCTCAGATTGAGGGCGAACACCTCGAAGTTGTTGCCGCCGTGATTCGGATTGCTCGGGGCGACAGGTAGTCCGTCACCGACGCGGTGACGTAGAGGCGGCCGCTCGCCAGGTCGATGACGGGCGTGCTCAAGACGCCGATGCTGTTGCCGTCGACTCCGGCGTACGGATTGCCCAGATGCGTTTTCCAGAGGATCGTTCCGGGAGCGATGCCCGTCGGGCCGTTGGTGTCTTGCGCGGCGATGGCATAAACCGAGCCGCCGCCGGTGGCGGCGAACACGACGCCCAGCGTCTTGCCCATGAACGACGCGTTCTGAATGCCGTCGCCCGCATGATTCGCGGCAGGTTGCCGTTGACGCCGCTGACGGCGTCCTTGAATCAGCAGGCTGTCCATGCTGAGCGGCGTCGCGTAGATCGCGCCATCGAGCACCGGCGACTGCCACACCTGGCCGAAACTCGAAGCCACGTTCGACGGGCGTCAGCATCGTCTCGTTCTGATCGAAGCCCGTGCCGGCGGCGTCGCCGTGGAACACGGTATTGTTCGGAGCGCCCGGCTGCTGACCGAGCACGACGGTCGACAGGGCCAGCCGATCTTCGAGACATTCCACCTTCAGAATCGCACGGCGACGACGCCCGGAGGGCCTCCGCGACGGTTCTGCTGCCCCGAAGAAATCCTTGATCCTACGAAGAGAGCCCCGAACCGATTCTCGCGACATAAATGCCTTCTCGACCCGCTAACCCAAAGGCCCATGCCGAACCCCCCGCATGGATCAGAAATGACGTGCGGACCTATTATGCAATCCGACACGGTTCATGCCAAGAAAAATCTTTGGCGAACGAGCGAAGCGGCGAAGCGCGGAGTTCCGGAAGGCTCGGAATGCCGCAAGCCGCGGGCTGGAAAAAGCCGGCAATCACTTCGCCGTTTCAATCACTTCCGCGGTCTTGATCGTGACCGGCTTGCGCGGGCGGTCGTTGCCGTCGGTCGGCACTTGTCCAATCGCTTGCACCACGGCGAGGCTGGCGGCGTCGGCAGTGCGGCCGAAGGCTGTGTATTGATTGTCCAAATGCGTGACGGTCTCCAGGCAGATGAAGAATTGCGAGCCGGCGGAATTCGGATCGCTGGTGCGGGCCATCGACAGCACGCCCGGAACGTGCTTCGTGGCGTTGAACTCCGCCTTGATGTTGTAGCCCGGGCCGCCGGTTCCGGTTCCCTCGGGGCAGCCCCCTTGGATCATGAAGTCCTTGATGATGCGGTGAAACGCCAGCCCATTGTAATAGCCGATCTTTGCAAGCCCGAGCATATTGTTGCAATGCCCCGGGGCGACGTCGGTGAGCATGTCCAAAGTGATTTTGCCGAGCGTCGTGTCGAGCACGATCTGGTATTTCTTCTTCTTGAAGTCGAATGTCTTTTGGGCGGCTTCCACTTCAGCCTTGCGCGAGGCAGCCATGGCGGGATTCCTGATTACGAGAGGGCTCAAAGGGGAAAGCGTAGCAAATGCAGGCGCTAGGGGCTAGGGACTGGGGACTAGGGTGGAGGGGACGAAGAACGAAGAGACGAAGAAGCCCGAACAGCGACTCGCCTCCGCTTCGCGCGCCCTAAGCACTTGCCACTAATCACTGGCCGGACCCCTGTGCTGGGCTGCGCAAAACAGTCGCTTTTGGATAGGAATCGCCGTTGGTGTTCCGGCGTACTTTTGTTCTGCTAACAATTGAAGTTTGGGGCGTGCAGTAGCCCAACGGGCTTCCGCCTTTAGCCCAGGGTTGGCCGCCGCAAGCGGCCTACCCTGGGTGTGGAAACGACTGGGCGATACCTACGCCAACGGCGTTGCGGCCGCCGACGCGCGCTTCGTGGGCGCAACGCCGTTGGCGTAGGAAGAATCCGTGCGGCCGCGAACCTGGGGTAGGCCGCCTCGGACGGCGGCCAACCCCAGGCTAACGGACGCAACGCCGTTGGCGTACAGGCAGTCACCGCGCAATGTCAAGCTGGTCACAGGCCGGAATACGAATGAGATAGACTCTCGACTGCTCGAAGGGATCATGTTGCTCAGCCTATCCCTGACCTCTTCCTCACAGCCATCGTCGCATCAACCAAGCGAACCGGTCGCGGATTCTCTGCCACCAGGGGCGGCTGCGGATTTCCGAGAGACGGACTCGATGGCTGTGCGAAATTTCGTGGCGGCAAAAGCGGTTCGCCGCGGCGGCCATCGCATGAGAAAAAATCACGGCGACGAATTCGAGGTTCGTTCGCAAACTGCGCGGGTCGAGGTTCGAGCTGCCGACGACCGTGCGCTCGCCGTCGATTACGATCACTTTGCTGTGCAGCATGTAATCCTTGCGCTCGTAAATCAGAATGCCGCGGGCCAGCAGGCGCCGGCACAAATGGCGCGTCGCCCATTGCACCAGTTTCACATCGCTCTTGCCGGGCACCACGACGCGCACTCGCACTCCGCGCCGCCGCGCTCGCAGCAACTCGCGCAACACTCGGCCGATTGGTATGAAATAGGCCATTGAGACGATGATTTCTCGCTCCGCGCGGCGGATCAGCGGCCCGACGACGGCGGCGATTCGCCGTTTCCGCCGCCTCGGTCGCGAAGAAAAAAAATGGATGTCGTCGGCGTGGGTCGCCAGCATCGCCGAAAGCGGCCAGCCGGCCGGCGCCGTGATCGGCTGCCGGGTTTTCCATTGCCAAAGCCGCTGCATCTCGTGCGCGATTTCTGCCTGTTTTGGCCCGACGAGCCGCACCTGCAAATCGCGCCAGCCGGCCGACGCGGGCAGATGCCGCGCCTTGGTGTCGCTCGGCGTGGCCAATCCACGTTGGTTGACGAGATTCATCCCGCCGAAATAGCCGACGCGATCGTCGACAACCAATAGCTTGCGATGATTGCGACGATTCATCGTCTGAAAGAATCGCAGGTCCAACAGATGCTCGCGGATCGAATGAAACGCATGAACTTCAACTCCCGCGGCGGTGAGGCGATCGAAATAAGCTTGCGGCGTTGACAAGCAGCCGACCGCATCGTACATCAAGCGAACCTCGACTCCGGCGGCGGCCCGCTCGATCAATGCATCGGCGACCGCTCGGCCGGCTTCATCCTCGACGATGATGTAACTTTCCAGCCAAATCCGTTGCCGAGCTTGGCGAATGTCGGCGACCAACGCCGCGATGAACGAGAGCGACTCCTCGAACAGCGTCAGCTCATTTCCGGCCACGACCACGGTTGCATGGGGCCAAACCGGCGCCGGCGGAGATTCGTCTTGCGAAGCTGGACGCTCGAGCAGCGACATCATGGAATCCCCGATCCATTCTCACCAAACGGACACAATTCAATTCTACTCGAAATGCGTTGCCGGCCGTAGCGGGCCGCAAGCATGACACGTTTTCCCACCTTTATGACGACATGAAAAATATCCTCCATTTTTCTATAGGGCCGCCTCGCGCTCTCGCTCTGAATTCTGGCGAATCCAGCTACGGACTCGCCCTGGCGCCGTAGCTGGATTCGCCAGAATTCAGCCCTCGGACCACGTGTCCGCGTAATGGAAAAAAAGTCGCCGGTTTCACTTCGCCACAAGAGCCGTGTTAGAATATGGCCGCACGATCCATTAACCGATTCGAGGATGTCAAATTATGAGCGCCTCGCCGATACGAAACTCAATTACGGCCGCGTTGCTCGCCGCCACGTTCGCTTTCTCCGCGCGCGCGAATCCAAAGCCCAAGCAACCACCGAAACGCCCGCGCAAAAAAGCGAGCGGATGAAGTGGTTCCGCGAGGCTCGCTTTGGAATGTTCATTCATTGGGGCGTCTATTCCGTTCCGGCCGGCGAGTGGAATGGCAAAACGAACTATGCCGAATGGTTTCTCGAAGAGACCCACATGCCGGTGTCGCAATACGAAAAATTCGCTCAGCAGTTCAACCCGGTCAAGTTCGACGCGAAAGAATGGGTCCGCATCGCGAAAAATGCCGGGATGAAATACATCGTCATCACCAGCAAGCATCACGACGGATTCGACATGTTCCCGTCGAAGCTCGGCGATTGGGGCATCAAATCGACTCCGTTTCACCGAGATCCGTTGAAAGAGCTATCCGAGGCCTGCAAGGAACAAGGCATCACGCTGTGCTTCTACCATTCGATCATGGACTGGCATCATCCCGACTGGGGCAAACGCCGCCCCTGGAACGACAAAGCCACGGGCAAGCCCGACATGGATCGCTACACGGCCTATCTCAAAGGCCAGCTCAAGGAACTGCTCACCAATTACGGCCCGATCGGCATTCTGTGGTTCGACGGCCAATGGGAAGACGCCTGGACCAAACAGCGCGGCGACGACCTTTATCAATACGTCCGCTCGCTGCAGCCGAATATCATCGTCAACAATCGCGTCGGCAAGGGCGACGTCGGCGACTACGGGACGCCCGAGCAAACGATTCCAGCCAGCGCCGACTCCGAGCCCTGGGAATCGTGCATGACGCTGAACGATCACTGGGGCTACAACAAGAACGACCACAATTGGAAATCGGTCGCCACGATCATTCACAATCTGGTCGACTGCGCCAGCAAAGGGGGCAACTATCTGCTCAACGTCGGCCCGACTTCCGAAGGCCTGATCCCGCAGCCGAGCGTCGATCGGCTTGCGGAAGTCGGCAAATGGATGAAAATCAACGGCGATGCCATCTACGCCACGTCAGCCAGTCCATTCAAGCCGTTCGCGTGGGGCCGCGCGACGAAAAAGATGCAAGGCGACGACACGACGCTCTATTTGCATGTCTTCAATTGGCCGGCCGGCGGCAAGCTGCTGGTGCCCGGATTGGCGAATCAGGTTCGAGGCGCCTATTTGCTCGCCGATCCGGCCAGAAAATCTCTGAGCTCCGACGCGGGCGACACGGGCTTGACTATCACGCTGCCGGCCGCCGCGCCCGATCCGATCTGCTCGGTCGTCGTGCTTGAATTGCAAGGACCGATCGAGCCGATCATCCCCAAGCAAAACGGCGACGGCTCGATCACGTTTTTGGCCGAGGATGCGGTTCTGCACGGCAAGCAGATCAAGCAAGAGCATCCCGAGCAAGGAGGCAATATCGGCTACTGGCTCGATCCGGCCGAGTCGGTCGAATGGAAATTCGAAGTGACCAAGCCGGGCATTTATAACGTGACCGGCGAGTTGGCCGAACCGACCGGCGGAAAGTTTTTGGTCGGAATCGGAGAGCGCGCCGTCGAAGCAACGGCGCCATCCACCGGCAGTTTCGATCACTACCAGCAACTCATCCTCGGCCAGATTCAGATTTTGTCGGCCGGCAAAACTTCGCTGACCGTGAAGCCGATCAAAGAGGGTTGGAAGCCGATGAATTTGAAGTCGATTGCGATTAAGCCGTTGTAGTGGAAAAGTCTTGATCTCACGGAGCGCATCGAACACTATCATAGTTTTGCGTTTCGCCTTCAACTTCGGCGCCAGGCGCTCAATCTCATTCAAGGACCATTCAATGCATAGATTCTTCGCCTTTGCCTTGCTACTTTCCCTCGCCGCGCCGATTCGAGCGGCCGATACCACGAAGCCCGTTAAGGTGTTCATCCTTTGCGGGCAGTCGAACATGGAAGGCCATGCAAAAGTTTCGCTGCTCGAGTACCAGGCGCAGCAACCGGAGACGCGCGGCTTGTTCGAGCATCTTCGCAAAGATGGAAAATGGCTCGAGCGCGACGACGTTTGGATCAAATTCTTGGATCGCAAAGGCAAGCTCACCGTCGGCTATGGCTCGCCCGGCTGCATCGGCCCTGAACTTGGATTCGGCACGGTCGTGGGCGATCACTATGCCGAGCAAGTGCTCTTGATCAAACCGGCCTGGGGTGGCCGGAGCTTGTATCGCGATTTCCGCCCGCCGAGCGCCGGATTGCCGCCGGACAAGGTGCTGGAAAAAATGCTCGCCAATGAAAGAAAGCGAAAGCCGGATACCACGCTCGACGATATCAAAAAACCGTTTGGAGCTTCTTATCGCGCGATGATGGAACAGGTGAATGGCACGCTGGCGGATTTGAAAACCCTGTTCCCCGAATACAAGAACCAGGGCTACGAGATCGCCGGCTTCGTTTGGTTCCAAGGCTGGAACGACATGATCGATGCCAACGCCACCGCGGAATACACGACAAACCTGGCCCACTTCATTCGCGACGTCCGCAAGGATCTGAAGATCGCGAAGCTGCCCTTCGTCGTCGGCCAGATGGGCGTCGATGGCATGAACCCCAGCGACGGAATCAAGCGATTCAAAGCAGCTCAGGCCGCCGTGCTCGAGATTCCCGAATTCCAAGGCAATGTGTCGCTCGTGAAGACCGATCAGTTTTGGGACAAGGAAGCCGACGCCGTTTTCAAAAAGGGCTGGCGCGAGCATATCGACGAATGGAACAAAGTCGGCAGCGACTTCGGCTACCACTATTTGGGCAGCGTCAAGACGATGAGCCAAATCGGCCGAGCGTTTGGCGAAGCGATGCTTGAGCTGCGCGGGGAGAAGAAGCAGCAGGCAAAGTGATTTGAATAGCCCGAAGCAGGAAAAGCCGGCTCTCGTTGCATTCAAGCGAATGATTCAACCTGCGACACTTCGTACGTCCAGACTTCGAACGATTGAAGCTGGTTGACACCAAACGTCGTCGTAATCGCCACGTCGGCGGCGTCGCGGCCGCGGGCCATCAGCACCCGGCCGATCCGCGGAATGTGATTGCGCGGATCGAAGGCATACCATTGCCCGCCCAAATAGGCCTCGAACCAGGCGCTGAAATCCATCGGAAACGGCACCGGCGGCACGCCGATGTCGCCCAGGTAGCCGGTGCAATATCGCGCCGGGATATTCAACGCGCGGCAAAACGTGATCGCCAGATGCGTGAAATCGCGGCATACGCCGGTTCGTTCGCGATAGGCTTCCAACGCCGTCCGATTGGCCCGGGCTTGCTGGTAATCGAAGCGAATATGCTCGTGAACGAAATCGCAAACAGCCTGCACGCGCGGCCAGCCCGGCGTCGTTTGGCCGAACAGCCGCCAGGCGATGTCTTTCAGTTCGCTATCGACTTCGCAATAGCGGCTGGCCAGGAGGAACCGAAGTGCATCGTAAGGAAGATTCTGCACGTTGATTTGCGGGGCGTTGGGGACTTGAATGTCGGGCAGCCCGCAATCGTCGACGACGGCGTCGTTGCGAAACACGACGCGACCGGCCGGCACGACGGTTCGTCCGCATCGGTTGCCGTAAGTGTCAAAATATTCCTGCACGGGCGTCCGCGGCTGTATCTCCAGCCGCTCGGCCTTGCGAACGGTCGGCACTCGCACTGGATGCAAATAAAGCATCAGCACGACGGCCGTCGGCTGTGGGAAGGTAAACGCAATTTCGGAGCCGACTTGGATCAACATTGTTTGATATTTCGTCTTGTTATTCGATGGCGCGGGTAGAAGAATCAATCATCGTCAAGTCGGCAGCGGCTGAATTTTGGCAAATCCAGCTACGGCAGCGTAGCAGCGGAATTTGTGAGAATCCCGCAGCCTTCCAAAACAAACAATTCAGGAACCTCCCAAGTGGCAACCGCCGATCGTTGGTATTTTGCCTACGGCAGCAATCTATCAAACCATCGCATGACGCGTCGCACCGGCCCGATTCGCAAGGCGCATGTCGCTCGTTTGAACGATTATCGCCTTGCTTTCAACAACACCGACAAAGCCGGCGCTGAACTGTATGCGAATATCGTGCCGTCAGCCGGCGACATAGCCTGGGGCGTCGCCTATTGGTGCTCTCCGCAAGCGATGGCCGCGCTGGATGAATACGAAGGCGTCGCGGACGGCTGCTATCGCCGGGAATGGGTCGAAGTTGAAACCAGCGACGGCGAACGATTGCAAGCCGAAGTCTACATCGGCGGCGAAAAATTCACGGTCGCGGAAGGCCGCCCGAGCGATTGGTATTTGGATATTATTCTGCTCGGAGCGAAAGAGCACGGATTGCCGGAGGAATATATCCGAGGAATTGAGATGCTGGCGAAGCGAAGTTAAAAAAGGGGACAGGCATTCGTCATGGGTCGCTCTGAATTCTGGCGAATTCAGCTACGGATTCGCCGCCGCCGGGTAGCTGGATTCGCCAGAATTCAGCATTCGAGCAGCCACCTGTCTTACATTCGCGTCATATCGCTGCTCGTTCCGCCGGCGGCCGGAATGTAGCTCTTTAGCACGTAGTCCATCACCATCCGATCCGCGCTGAATCGCCAGCCCATCGTGCGGATCGCCCGCTTCATGCGCTTGATCCAAGCCCGCGGGATGCCGTCGCGATCGCGGCGATAATAGAGCGGGATGACTTCGTTGCAGAGCGTCGCATCGAGCGCCGCCGATCGCGCGAGTCGTGCACGTCGGTCGAGCGTATGCGTTTCGCCGCCGCCGATCGCGAAGCCGTTCGAGCCGTCGTAGGCCTCGGCCCACCAGCCGTCGAGAATCGAAAGATTCAAGCCGCCGTTGAGCACCACCTTTTCGCCGCTGGTGCCGGACGCTTCCAACGGGCGGCGCGGATTGTTGAGCCACACGTCGACCCCCTGCACGAGATGCCGGCCGACGTTGATGTCGTAGTCCTCGACGAACACCATCTTGCCGAGGAACCGCGGATCGCGGGTCAGCCGGGCGATCTATTGCAGCAATTTGCTTGCCCGGCCCGTCGTGCGGATGGGCCTTGCCGGCGAACACGAACTGGATCGGCATTTGCGGATCGTTGACCAGCGCGGCGATGCGATCGATATCCTCGAAAATCAGGTCGGCTCGTTTGTAGGTCGCGAACCGCCGCGCGAAGCCGATCGTCAGCGCGTCGAAGCTCAGCGCCCGGCGCAGTTGAGCCAGCACTTCTTCCGGCTCGCCGCGCCGCTCGGCCTGCCGCACCGCATGACGGCGAACGAAGTCGAACAGCCGCGCCTTGAGCGTCTGATGCGTTTCCCACAATCTCGCCGTCGTCGATCGCTTCGATCGTTTCCCACAAACGGGGTTCGCTCGCGCATGCTGCGGCCAATCGGGCCCAAGATGTCGGTCGTAGACCTGACGCATCTGCGGCGCCAGCCACGTCGGCACATGCACGCCGTTGGTGATGTGACCGATCGGCACCTCTTCCTCCGGCCGATTGGCCACAGGCCGGTCCACATGCTCCGCGACACTTGCCCATGCAGCGACGAAACGGCGTTCGCCCGGCGCGAGAGCTTGAGCGCCAGCACCGTCATGCAGAAATCCTCGCCGGGATTGTAGGGATCGACGCGTCCCAAGGCCATCAGATGATCGTGGGCCATGCCCATCGCGTCGCGCAGCGGGCCAAGATGCTCTTCGATCAGATGAGCGGAGAAACGATCGTGTCCGGCGGGAACCGGCGTGTGCGTCGTGAAGACGGTCTGGCAAGCGACGCGGCGCATGGCCTCTTCGACGCGCAACCCTTCGCTCGTCATCCGCTGGCGCACCAATTCGAGGGCCGCGAACGCGCTATGCCCTTCGTTGAGATGCATCACGCCGGGCGCGATGCCCAGCGCCCGCAACGCCCGCACACCGCCGACGCCCAGCAGCAGTTCCTGGCGAATCCGCACGCCGGTTGTCGCCGCCGTAGAGCCGCGCCGTCAGCTCGCGATCTTCGGGCTGGTTGCCGTCGACGTCGGAATCGAGCAGCAGCAGCGTGTTGCGACCGACGGCCACTTGCCAGACGCGGGCGACGATCTCGGCCGTGCGCGTTTCGATGCGCACTTGCATCGGCTGCCCGTCTTTGCCGATGGCCGGCTGCACGGGGAGCATCGCGTCGTCGACGTCGATGTAGTCTTCCTGCTGCCAGCCTTCGATATCGAGCCGCTGCCTGAAGTAGCCTTGGTTGTAGTACAGGCCGATGCCGATCAGCGGAATACCAAGATCCGAAGCGCTCTTGATATGATCGCCGGCCAGGATGCCCAGGCCGCCGGAATAGATCGGCACCGATTCGTGCAAGCCGAACTCGGCCGAGAAGTAGGCGACCGGCCGCGCCCAAAGCACGCCGGCGTGCCGCGCTCCCCAGGTCTTCGCCGAGTTCAGATACTCCTGCATGCGGCGATAGGTGTAGTTGATCCGGCTATGCAGCACCAATTGGCGTGCCCGCTCTTCGAGCTTGCTCGATCGACATTTCTTCCAAGAGCGCGATCGGATTGTGGTCCAATCGCCGCCAGCGAACCGGATCGAGTTCGCGAAAGAGCGTCGCCGCTTCGTCGTCCCAACTCCACCACAGATTTCGAGCCAGTGCCCACAGCCGTTGATACGCCGGGGCGACGAACTGCTCGAGCATCCGCGTTTCGCTGACGATCGGGCCGAGCTGCGCTCCGGCGCCGACCATCGCTTGCATCTCTTCCGGCGAGAAGCTCCGCGCTTCGGCCGTTTGCACGACCAGCACGCCTTGCAGCAGCCCGCGATCGACCAGCGGCACGCCCAGGAACGAGCGATAGGGGTCTTCGCCCGACTCGCGGAAATACTTGAACCGCGGATGCCGGGCCGCGTCCTCGACCATGAGCGGCTTGAACTGCTCGGCGACGAGGCCGGCCAGCCCTTCGTCGAGTCGCATCCGCACCCGGCCGACGCTATCGGCCCGCAATCCGACCGTGGCGGCCAGCACGAGATTGGCCCGATCGGGCTCGAGCAGGTAGACCGAGCAAACGTCGGTGTCAAACCGCCGCTGGATCAGTTGGACGATGTTGTCGAGCGTTTTGGCCGGGGTGCCGTTGTGCGACACCAGGTGGTTGATTTCTTCGAGGGTCCAAAGAAGCGATCCTTCGGCTGCGATGACGTTCGTGCTCATGGAATGAAAAGCCCTTCTCGTTCGACGACGGTTCGGCGCATCGCGCCACCGTGGAAAAGGTCCGCCGGCTTCGGCAAAGGCAATTCACATGCCGGATTCGCTCGGATAGGGCCCACAGTCGTAAAACCCGGCGATCGGTGGCATTTTCGCTCCATTTTCCGACTCCGGGAAAAAATCCTGCCACATGATTTGGCATGTAATGCACGTTAAAGGAACATCGGGGCCGACGGGAAGAGCGGCTAGTGGATACCGCCGCCGCGGGTTTTCGCGGCTTAATTTGGATTCGTCGGCCGTCGGAGCGGCGGTTCGCGCTACCGGCACAACGTTTGCCTTCGCGTTTTCGGTTCGGTTTCGGTTGGGCGGGCGATTGCTTCGGCCGCCGTCTTCCGAAAGGTTGCCCGTTGGAGTTTGCGTCGTGGTTGAGCCGCAAGATTTGTTCGTCAAGACTCTGGGCGCCTGTCGTGTCGATTCCCCGCTGGCGGCCCGACTGAATGGACGCGGGCCGACGATGCACAACGTCGATGAATCGGATCGGGTGTTGTTCGACGACAAGGTGTCGGTGCTCTTGGAGCGGCAGTGCGGAATCGACAACATGCCGGCGTTCGAGCCGGCCGGGCCGCGGAAGAAGATTTTCTTCGATCCCTCGAAAACCCGCGTCGGCATCGTCACTTGCGGTGGCCTTTGCCCCGGCATCAACGACGTCATCCGGGCGCTGGTGATGGAACTATGCGTCCATTACGGCGTCAAGCGAATCTACGGTTTTTGCAACGGATATCAGGGCTTCGTCGCCCGATATGGCCGCTGCGTCATGGACCTCACGCCGGAGAACGTCGCCGACATCAACGACGCCGGAGGAACCGTGCTCGGCACGCTCGCGCGGCCAGCAAGATGCCGCGGAAGTGGTCGATTGCCTGGAGCGAATGAGCATCAACATCGTGTTCGTCATCGGCGGCGACGGAACGATCCGCGGCGCCTTGAATATCGCCGCTGAAATCGCCCAGCGCGGCGACAAGATCGGCGTCGTCGGCATTCCCAAGACGATCGACAACGACATCATGTATATCGACCATAGCTTCGGCTTTCAGACGGCGTTTTCCGAAGCGGCCAAGGTGATCCGGATTGCCCACGTCGAAGCCAAGTCGGCCCCGAACGGCGTTGGCCTGGTAAAGCTCATGGGCCGGCAGTCGGGCTTCATCGCCTGCTATGCGTCGCTGCCGATCAACGACGCCGATTTCGTGCTGATCCCCGAGGTGCCGTTCCGCTTGGACGGCGAACGGGGATTGCTCGCCGCACTCCGCAAGCGGATCGACGAGCGGGGGCACGCCGTCATCGTCGCGGCAGAGGGGGCCGGGCAAGACCTGTGCGGGTCGGCCAGCAGCCAAACCGACGCCTCCGGCAATCCCCGGCTGCACGACATCGGCCTGCTTCTCAAACAGCGAATTACCGAGGATTTCGCCGGCCGGGGCCTGGAGTTGAACCTAAAGTACATAGACCCCAGCTACACGATCCGCAGCGTGCCGGCCAATGCGTACGACAGCGGCTACTGCATCCGGCTGGCGCATAGCGCGGTTCATGCCGCGATGTGTGGGCGGACGGAAATGCTCGTCGGCCGCTGGCATGGCCGATTCGTGCATGTGCCGATGCAATTGGCGATTCGCGAGCGAAACACGGTCGATCCGCACGGCGATTTGTGGGACGCCGTTCTTGAATCGACCGGCCAGCCGCGAACGTTCGAATAACCGACGACCGAAAAGTTGCTTCCACGGCATTTTTCCGCTCTACTGGCTCATTCCGGCACAACTTCTCTCGAACACACGGGGTGCAACGCCATGGATGTGATCGCCGAACATATTGAAGAACTCACGAAGTCCAAGAAGCACAAGAAAGACAAGAAACACAAGGGCAAGAAGCATGAAGAAAAGCACAAGGGCGACGCGCACGAAAACGGCGAAGCCGCGCTTGCGGGCAATGAACTCGGCGAGAGCGATATTCGTGCCAAGCCGCATGAGATCGACAAAAAGGTTTATGAGAAAGAGTTGGCTCGGCTGCAGATCGAGTTGGTCAAGCTGCAGGAGTGGATCAAGCACGAGCATCTCAAGGTCGTCGTGATCTTCGAGGGTCGCGACGCGGCGGGGAAAGGCGGCGTCATCAAGCGGATCACCGAAAGCCTGAACCCGCGTATTTGCCGAGTCGTCGCTCTGGGCACGCCGACCGAGCGGGAAAAGACGAGTTGGTATTTTCAGCGCTACGTGCCGCACTTGCCGGCAGCCGGCGAAATGGTGCTGTTCGATCGCAGTTGGTACAACCGTGCCGGCGTCGAACGCGTGATGGGCTTTTGCAGCGACCCAGAATATCAGGAATTCATGCGATCCTGCCCCGAATTCGAGCGAATGCTCTGCCGCTCGGGAATCATCTTGGTCAAATATTGGTTTTCCGTCAGCGACGAAGTGCAAGAAAGCCGATTCCAAAAGCGCATGAACGATCCGACGCGGAGTTGGAAACTCAGCCCGATGGACGTCGAATCGCGCGCCAAGTGGGTCGAATACTCGATGGCGAAAGACACGATGTTCGCCCACACCGATATCAAGCAAGCCCCGTGGAACGTCGTGAAAGCCGACTCCAAAAAATGCGCTCGGCTGAATTGCATCACGCATCTATTGAGCGTGATTGACTACAAGGACCTGACGCCGACGCCCGAGAAACTGCCGCCGCGGCCAAAGATGGGTCACTATATCCGGCCGCCGATCAACGATCAGACGTTCGTGCCGGAGATTTGGTGAGGATTGTCGTCGTTTGAGAATCGACATCCCGCAAGGATCGGCGTGGCAGGAATTCCCTCTCTCCGCTAAACTACCTAGCCGAACCGGCGAGCATGGTGGTTTGCGCTTATCAGGCGCGACGGCGGCCGGGAATTACCCTGCGACGTTGTATTGGGGAATCCATGTCGAGTCGGCCGTTGTGCTTCGTTCAGGCCGGCGATTTCTCGCTCCACCAGCCGCTGCATGGCTTGGCGGAAGTGCCGGACCATTTGGTCAACCGGCTGATCGAAGCACCCTATCAGGCGGCGCAGCGGGTGTTCGAGGCCGCGATCAACGCAGAAGCCGATTTTCTGCTGCTCACCGGGAATCTGTGCGATCCGCATCGAACCGGCCCGCGTGGGCTCATTTTTCTGGCCAAGCAATTCGCACGACTCACCGAACGCCGCATCGCCGTTTATTGGGCGGCGAGTCCGATGGATGGCCGCGGCGATTGGCCCGAGCAGCTCAAATGGCCCACCGGCGTCCATGTTTTCGAATCGAATCGCGTTGAGCATCTGACGCACCACCGCGACGGCAAGCCGATCTGCCAGATCGCCGGCCGCAGCATTGATGATACGTCGGCCAGTAGGAAAGTTCCCGCCGCCGCTTTTGCTCCGGATACCGACGGTTTGTTTTCGATCGCGATTGTTCCCGGACCGCTTCCGTTTGCGACGGGCGAATTGCCGACGACCGGCGACCATTTTTGGTCCTGCGGCGGCTCAGGACAGGCGACCACAACCAAGGCCCAAGCTGACCCGCCGTGCGTCGTCCATTGCGCGGGAACGCCGCAAGGCCGCGCACCGCAAGATATCGGTCCGCATGGATGCACGATCGTCCATGTCGAGGAAACGAAAGTCGCCGATCAGGATCAAATCCGGCTGACGCCGACGGCGGCCGACGTCGTCCGCTGGCACGAAGAACGAATCCCGATGCCCGGCCCGTTTGAGCAAGCCGAATTAGAGCGTCGGCTGCATGAACAAATGAACGGCTTGATTACCGCCGGCCCTGGCAGCGGAATTTATGAGAATTCCGTGCTGCTCGTCCGTTGGTTGATTGCAGGATCGCATTCCGATGTCAGTGGATTCAACCAGTCCCCTTGCGCCGCCGAATTGCTCGCCAAGCTGCGAACCGAATACGGATTTCGCGAAACTCCGGCATGGAGCGTATCGCTGGCGACGACGCCGCCGGAATTGCCCGCGTCCTGGAGCGAGCAGCAGACATTGTTGGGAGAATTTCTGCGCCGAATTCGCGATTTGGAATCGCCCAGTGATGAGGGGCACGAATTCGATGGTTTCTTGGAGTGTTTTCTAACGGAAGAGCAATCGGTCGGCCCGAATTCTGAGCGTCTGAATCTCGTTGATCCCGCGTCGCGGACGACCGTCTTACGGCAAGCCGCGATTCTAGGCGCCGACTTGCTCTCGACCGGTTCTGCAACACGAGGCGCGTCGGTCCAGGGCGATTCGTCGCGGGCCAAGGGGGCGACGCTCCGATGAAATTCACCGATCTGGGCATCGTCGGTTTCGGCGTCTGGAGTGGGCTGGAAGTGCGCGAACTCGACCCGGGGCTGAACGTGTTTTACGGCCCCAATGAAGCCGGCAAGACGACGCTGCTGCAATTCGTCCGCGCCGTGCTGTATGGCTTTTCGCTCGAACGCCGCCGCAAGTATTTGCCCCCGGTTCGCGGTGGGCAAGGCGGTGGCTGGCTGGTCGTCGCGACCGCCGAGGGGACGTTCGACATCACCCGAACCGCGCGGTCCGATTCGCTGCTGGGCGATGTGACGGTCACGGCAGCCGATGGCACCGTCCAGGGTGGGCCGCAGCTTCACGATCTGTTGGGCGATGTCGATGAGGCCATCTTTCAAAACGTGTTTGCCGTAGGCCTCGAAGAACTTCAGGAGCTCGGCACGCTCGATGGAACCGAAGCCGCACGGTTGCTCTATGGCTTGTCGGCCGGCCTGGATCGTGTGTCGCTCGCCGAAGTGATGCGCGAGCTCGATGCTTCTCGGCAGCGGCTTTTGGCGGCCGATGAGCGCCCCTCGCGGATCGCCGAACTGTTTGCCGAACGAGACAAATTGTGTGAAGAGATCGAAGAACTTGCCGGGTCAACCCGTCGTTATTGGGAATTGAACGCCGAGCGCAACGCGCTTGCCGTGGCGATCGCAGCCGCCGAAAGCGAAGCGGCGCAACACGACCGCAAGGCGCGCACGCTTGAATTAGCCCACGCACTCGCTCCGAAATGGGAAGAGCGCGCGGTGCTCGACCGGCAGGTGAATGCGTTGGAGCCGCTGGCGAGTTTTCCCGCCGACGCAGTGCGACGAATGCAACGGAACGCCGACGGCATTCGGCAGCACCGAAGGCAATTGACGCGGATCAAGCGCCGTCGGCAACAATTGATTTCAGAAGCGGCCGGAATCACGGTCCGCGAGCCTCTTTACCGATTGGGACCGCGAATTCTAGCGTTGGCCGAAAACGAATCTTGGATCGCTTCGGTCGAAAAGGAATTGCAGGGCGCGCGGCAGGCCGTCGAGCAATGGGAGGCTCGGATGGCGGCCGGGCTCGGTCAACTTGGCTTGCCGGCCGACAAGACTTCGGGCCCAGCGCCCGATTTATCGCCGCGTCGGCTGGCGGCGCTCCGCGCACCGGCAGCCGAAGTGCGGCGAGCATTGCAAGCTGCCCGCGAGGCACACGGGAAGGTTCGCGACGGCGAGCAAGAAGTCGAATCGCACGGAAAATCGCTGACCGCCGCCCTTTCGTCGCGCGACGTGAAGGAGTTGAATCCGGCGCTGGAGACGGCCGGCCAGTTGGTGACGCAGTGGCGCCGCCGCGTGCAATTGGACGATCGACTCGAGCGGATGACTCGGCATCGGTCCGACTTGGAAGAGGAATCTCACGCGTCGCTCGATCGACAGATTTTGCCCATGTGGCTGTTGGCGAGCTTGGGAGGCGTGTTCGTCGTCGGCGTGTTGTTGCTTTTCGCTGGCTTGCTATTGCCCGGATCGTTCACGGGCACTCTGGGCTGGGTGCTTGCTCCGCTGGGACTGGCGGCGTTTGCCGCGGCGGCGGGTACGAAATGGATGCTCGAGCGATCGGCGGCCCGGCAACTCGAATCGTGCCAGAAGCAGCTTGTCATGCTCGAATCGCAAATGAAACAAATCACCGACGAGCGGGCAGCGCTCGACAAGCAACTCCCGACCGGCGGCACGCCATCGGCCCGGTTGCAAACGGCCGAAGCAGCCCTGGCCGCCCTTGAAGAACTTCTGCCGCTCGAGGCAAAGCGTCAATCGGCCGAACAACAATTGCCGCTGGCCAAGAGCGAATCGAAACAGGCCCGCGAGAATCTTCGCGCCGCGCATAAACAGTGGCAGGCGGCTTTGGCCGCCGCTCATTTGCCGAAGAACATTTCGCCGAAGCAACTCCGCCAATTGGCTCGCCAACGAGCGAGCGTCGCGGATTTGCAGCAGCAATGTTCCGCCGCCCGCGAGCAGCGCGACCGAATCGAGCGTGAGCTCGCAGCGCTAACGTCGCGAATCGAGCCGTTGTTCACCGAAACCGGACTGACGCCGCAAAGCGATTCCCCGTCGGAGCAACTTCGCCAATTGAGCCGCGAGCTTGCGGAAGAAACGACTCGTTCCGGCCGGCGCACTGCGATTCTCGCCGACCTGAAGAAACTCTCGCGCACTGCGCGTTAGGCGCCGCGCCGCGATCGTTCGCCTCAAGCGGCGTCAGCAGATGTTGCTACGACGTGCCGGCGTGGCCGACGAAAACGAATTGGCGCGCGCGCCGCCGAACGAGCCTCCGCCGAAGAATTGATCCACCGGCGCGATCTGTTGGATCAAGAACTGACCGCCGCTTCCACGGGAATCTGCACCCACGCCGAATTGGCCGCATTGCTTTCACATTCCAATCAATTGCCGCCGCGGGAATCAGCGGAGGGAGCATCCCAGCAGTCGCGTGCCGCGCGCGATCATTTGCACGAATTGCTCGAACAGCGTGGCCGCTTGGGCAGCGAATTGGAATCGCTGGCCGACGATCGCCGTTTGGGGGCCAAGCAACTGCAACTTGGCGTGATCGAGCAGCGATTGGCGGAAGCGGTCGAGCGCTGGCAGGTTCTCGCCGTGACGCTGCGACTGCTCCGGCAAATCAAGGAAGAATTCGAGCGCAAGGGGCAGCCGGAAACGCTGCTCGAAGCGTCGGATCATCTCGCGCGATTGACCGGCGAACGGTATAGGCGCGTCTGGACGCCGCTTGGAGAGAACACGCTTCGTGTGGACGATGCCGACGGCGAGTCGCTCGGCGTCGAAGTGCTCAGCCGTGCGCGCGCGAGCAATTGTTTTTGGCGCTCCGCTTGGCACTGGTCGGCTTCTATGCCCGTCGCGGCACGGCGATGCCTTTGGTGCTCGACGACGTGCTGGTGAATTTCGACGACGGGCGATCGGGCCGTGCCGCGGAGGTGTTGCGAGATTTCGGCGCCGCGGGACATCAGTTGCTTGTTTTCACTTGTCACGAACGTCTGGCCGACGTCTTCGCATCGCTCGGGGCGCCGGTCCGTCGTTTGCCTCGAAACACCGAGCCAGGCCAGATCGTGGGGCCAAACGTCGATCAGCCGGCGATGCCCGAAGAAGTTGCGCCGCCCCAGCCGGCGCGACGGCGTCGGACAAAGCCGGCAAAGCCAGAGCCGGAGCAAGAGTTAGCCGTGGAGGATAATTCGAACGGGGCGACCAATGGCCATTCGCATCCGACCGTGCCGCCAGAGGTGGAATCACCACCGCCTGCCCCCGTCGAATTGCCGCCGCAACCTGCGCTACAACGTCGTGCCGATCCACCACATCGGATCGCATCAGCCCGAACATTGCGCCGCCGCTGGTCGGCCGAGGAATTCGACGGCGAATTGGAAGATCGCGTGCGAGAACCGATTGCCCGCGATGATGAAGCGGCCGCCGATGAAACCGCCGGAGCAGAATGACACCGCGCCTGCGGTGCTTCACCCGTAGATATTCGTCGCTTCGTCGATCAACCGCGGACAAAGACGATTCACGATCGAAAGACACCAGGCGGCGAAATTGGGGATGATCTCGTGACGGCCGAGGCGTATTGCCCGGACCGTCGCTCGAGCAACTTTTTCGGAGGAAACAGCGCCCCAGCGCGGAAAGCGCGTCGTGCCGCTGCCCCCCACGACGTTGTCAAAAAACTCGGTCGTCGTTGTTCCTGGGCTGACGACCAACACATCGATTCCCAACGGATAAAGCTCCGTTCGCAAGGCTTGGCTCAGCCCACGCAAAGCGAATTTGCTGGCGCTATATTCGCTCATCTGGGAGCCGGCGCGATGTCCCAGAATCGACGCGATATTCACGACGATCGGCCGATGGCCCTGTCGCAATAGCGGCAAAGCCTCACGAGTCATTTCGGCGGCTGCGAAAAAATTGATCTCGAAAACTTTTCGCAGCCGCTCGGGCTCGGCCATGTCGAACCGGCCCGTGGCCCCGACGCCAGCGTTGTTCACGAGAACGTCGAGCCCGCCGAATTTCTCGACGGCTCGATCGAGCGCCGCTTGCCGAACGCCGGGATCGGTGACATCACCAGCGACCCATTCCACCGTTCCGCCGCCGGCGCGAATCTGCTCGGCCACGGCCACGACGCGCTTCCTCGCGCCGCGCCAGCAGCACCACCCGCGACCCTTGCCGCGCCAATTCAACGGCAATCGCCCGGCCGATCCCGCCCGAAGCGCCGGTGACCAACGATCGTAAGCCGGCAATCTTGCGGAAAGACATGGGGGAACGGGCGAGGGGCGAGGGGCTAGGTGACGAAGAAACGGGTCATTCGCGAGATTTCCTGTACTTTGGCGCGAAGGTATCGACATGGCCGTTCGAATTGGCGTCGCCGTTGTTCGAGGGCGGCTCTCCCTCCCCTCGCCCCTCGTCCCTCGCCCCTCGCCCCTGCTCGTGCGGCCGCACGATCGTTGCCTTTTCGTGGATGCGGCCCAAGTGGTCTTGCGCGATGCGGCAGTGGATCACGACGCGGTCTTCTTGGTAGCGCTTCGAGAGAACTTCGCCATGCGCGGCCAGATAAGCTTGCAGCCGGCCATTTTCCACGCCCGTTTCGATATCGACGTCGCGGAAATTGTGGCTCAATGCGGCACTGACTTCGCCGGCCAACTGCAGCAAACCGGTTCCGCGGCGAGCGCTGATCGGCAATGCATTCGGATAACGGCCTAGCAAACTATCGACGGCGCTGCGATCGGGCAGCGCGTCGATTTTGTTGAGCACCAGGAGCGTGTCTTTGGCTTCGATGCCGAGCTCTTCCAACACGCCGTACACGGCCGTAATCTGCGCGAGCGCGGCCGGATCGGAAGCGTCGGCCACGTGCAGCAGCAAATCGGCTTGGCGTGCTTCTTCGAGCGTCGCCTTGAAGCTGGCGATCAAATGATGCGGCAAATCGCGGATGAAACCCGACCGTGTCGCTCAATAGCACCGGTCCCCAGCCGGGCAGTTGCCAGCGGCGGGTGCGCGTGTCGAGCGTGGCGAAGAGTTTGTCCTCGGCCAAAACATCGGCGCCGGTGAGCACGTTCAAGAGCGTGCTTTTGCCGGCGTTGGTGTAGCCGACGAGCGAGACGGTCATGCGGTCGTGCCGGGCGGCAACTTCGCGCTCCTTGCGGCGCTGGATGCCCTTGAGTTCCAAGCCGAGATCGTGAATCCGCTTTTCGACGAGCCGGCGGTCGACTTCCAATTGCTTTTCACCCGGCCCGCGCATGCCGATGCCCATTTTCAATCGCGATAAGTGGGTCCACATCCGCTTCAATCGCGGCAGCGAATACTGAAGCTGCGCCATTTCGACGGCCAGTCGCGATTCGTAGGTTTGCGCCCGGCCGGCGAAGATGTCGAGGATCAACTCGGTGCGGTCGAGCACTTTGATGCTGAGGGCCGTTTCCAGATTGCGGATTTGGGCCGGAGAAAGATCGTTGTCGAACAAGACAACGTCGGCGTCGGTCGAGGCGGCCAACTGCTGCAATTCGGTAAGTTTGCCCTTGCCGAGATAGGTGGTCACGTCGGGCGCTTCGCGGCGTTGAGTGAGCCGTCCGACGACTCGCGCTCCGGCCGTGTCGGCCAGGCCGGCAAGCTCGTCCAAGGGATTTTCGCCGGCGGTGCGATGATCCAGCAACACGCCCACCAGTATCGCCGCTTCGCTGGCGACACTTTCGGTCCGCTTCATTTCAGTCACGGTTAGGCAAGTCCTCCAAAGTTTAGTCGATTGTAATTAGATCGGCTGACCTCGCGGCGGCCGATCGTCAAATTTCCGCCACCGCCCCTACTATTGTAACCTACCATGCGAAAAGGTTCGCCCACAGGAAGCATAACGGCGGCTTTTTGCGTCGGCGAATCGTTTTTCTCAATTCCAAGCGTTGATTTCATCGTTAACCGAATCCGCTAGCAATTTCAACTTTGCGACGACAGAGGGTTCGTCGGCTCCATCGGCAAACACGGTGACGATCGGCTGGACGGCGCGGACGATTGTTGCCGACGCCGGAATGTCGGCGATTGTCGGCCATTGGCGACCACGATTTTGGCCAATGCACCAATCGGGGAATTCCGGCGCGACGATTGCATCACTACGGGCAAATAGAATCGCCTTCCCGCAACACGGAGGCCGCTCGTTTTCCGGTTGGACACTTGGCGGCGATGTCGGGCCATCCCCGCCGCAAGCGGCAACGTGCAGCGCGATCGAACGGATGCCGAGCGCCCGCTCCAAGATTTCCACCGAGGCCGTGTATCGCGGATTCACTTCGACCGGCCAAATCTCATGCTTCGCCAAAATCGCATCGACGCCAAATAATCCTTGCAGGTCAAATGCGTGGGCCAGCACATTTCCTAACTGCTCGAATCCGCGTTCCAATGCCGGAGCCAATCGCAACGGGCCGACCGAGCCGCAATATCGAAATCGATGCGCCGCGCCGTCGGTCAGCCCGCACCAATCGAGGCCGATCAACTGGCGAGTGACGCCCAACAACCGAGCCTTTCCCGGAAACGCGACGTAGATCGCGGCGATGGAAACGCCGTCGATCCGCTGCTGGAGATAACAATGCGCCGAGGCGTCGAGATCGGCGCCGTCCCACACTTGCACGCCATGCCCGCCGGCCGACGCGAGCGGTTTGCGGAGCCAGGAACCATCGCGCGGTGCGTCGGCAGTGGGTAGCGCACAGCGCGGCGTCGCCAAACCGCCCTTCGTCAGCGCCGCCGCGAGCCGAAACGGATCACGGACCGCTCGCAATTCCTCGGCGCCGACGCCGAATAGCTTACGAGTGGCCGCGATTCGGGCGATCAATTCGGGCCGGTTTTCGAGCGCGCCGGTGTACAGCCAAGGCCCAGGCGGCGCATCGGCCAAGGCGAGATCCAGGCCCGCCGGATAATTCTCAACCAAACACGTTTCGGCACACGCCTCAAGGTCCAAATCGCCGAATCGATCGGCGGCCCACGGCGCGAAGCCGCTGCGGACCGCCGACATGGCCGCCGCTCGCGCGCTGGCCCCGACGATCAACAGGCGGCTTCGGCACGCGTCATTCATCGCTCAGTTGCTTGAGCAATTCCGCGATCTCGCGATGCGCGGCTTGCGATTGCGTGATGATCAATTTGCCCGGCAGCTCGCGGATCGATCCCGTCGGCGGATCGGCGTAGTGAACCACTTCCAGCGTGGTGAGCGAAGCATGCGCGAGGGTTACGAGTGAATTCGCCACGGCACTGCCAAGCATCGCGGCTTCTTGGGCCTCTTCCGACGGACCGGCCTTTTTCTCGTCGGTCTTGGGGCTCTCAGGCTTGGCGGCATCGGTTTTCTCCGACGTGTCCACCGCGATGCCCGTTTCCTCAGTGGCAACTTCCAATCCCGATTTCATCAGCGTCGCGAGCATCGATGGCGGAATGTTCGACATGCCGCTTTTCAGTCGCTCGCCCAATTCATCGATGCGGGATCGCCAACTCCACGGCCGGATCGACTGGCAAATCACCTTCGATAATTCGGTCGGATTGGCGTTCTTCAAATTCTTGATCGAATAGACTCGCGTCTCTTTGTACGTCAGCGCCTTGAGCCGCGTGGTGATCAAGATGCCGTCGTCTTCGACGAGGAAATCCAGCAGCGTGGCGTTGGTCATCGCCAGAGGCATTCCGGCCGAATCCTCGGCGTCAACATTCGGAAACGCATCGAGAGCCAGGCGGAGAGCCGTCGCGACGGTGATCGACTGCCCGTCGATCGTGGCGACGGCGACTTCGATCTTGCCGGCTTCCTGGAAGAATTCCGCCGCGGTGTCGGTTTCCTTAGCGGGAGCGGGAGGTGTTTCGCTCTTTGGACTTGGTTCCGTGGCAGCCGGTGGCAGCGGAAGATACGACGGCGCGGCGGCGCCCGATGCGGCGGGAGATGCCGCTGGTTGAGGCGCATGGTTTCCCGCCGCAATGTGGGTTTTCTTCGCGGGTGCGGGAGAAACGGTATTTTTTGGGCTCGGTTCTTCGGCATCCGAACTACTGGGCAGCGACGGACTCGTCGGCGCGGCGGCGCCTGACCCGGGCGCGTAGGCGCCTGCCTGAGGTGCATAGTAGGACGATTGCTGAATCGGCCCAGCGAGCGTCCGCGCCGACTTAGTCGGAGCGGTGGTGCCCGTCGGGGCGTTTGATGTCAAGTTCGCGATCAGCGCCGAGCGAGGTGAATGCCGGCTGGCGACCATCTGTATTTTTTCAGTGCCGCCACCGACGCCGAAACCATACATGCCGGAAAGCGACGGAATGTCGAACCGAATCGACAGATGATGGCGCTTGTGCAGCATGTCGAGCAATTCACCGACCGTTACGGTCGGATGGTTGCCAAAATCCAACTCCGCATGCGCTTGCAAAGTTGCTTCGATCTGCTTTCGCCCGACGGTTGCGGCCGCCGGGGGTGCGCCGGGCTGTCGCGGCGCTGCGGGAGAATCTTGAATTGCAAACAGGCAAACCGCGCAAGCGAAAACGAAGCGGACCATGATTCTTCCTCCGTGAAAGTGCAAACCGCCGTCGATAAAGTTGCGGAATAGGCTCGATCCTGGTTCGAGCGAGGCACTAATTTAACACCATTGAGCCCGTTGCCGTCTAGCTCGACTTTAGCTCTCATGGCTTTTCTCGCGGTGATTCAGGCGGCGGCGCTGTGTCCTTTGAAGCAGAATCCGCTTTCGGCCACCACGGCGGCAGCGAACTGAAGTAGAATGAGTCCTGGCTGGTGCCGTGCTCCGTGCGGCCGGGCTCGATGGTGACGTCGTAAAAATCCTTCGCGCACCGGCGAACGAGACCGAGCAGAAGTATTTTGCCCCAAAGCCGATGGCCACGCCGCCTTGTTCCGTAATGCGCTTGAGCGGATACCGGTTCCACTCGCGCACCAGGTGTTCGATCGCCTCTTTCTTTCCCGGCCAGTTGCCGCGCAGGGATTTTTCCCATTTCGCATCCGGCGCTCCGCCCATGATGTAGTCGGAATAGTGCTCGGATTTCGTGTCGCCCTTCAATTCCGCCAACACCTGGAGCGAGAGGAGCTTGGAAAAAACCTCGTCCGTGTCCTCGATCGCGCAAGCGTAGAAGAACGAACGTGCGGCATGCATGACGCTATCGCGCGGATACTCGAAATTCGAGCGGCGTGTGATGCTGTCGGGCCAATCCATGACGGTGATGAATGTTCGCGCGCGGTCCATCACATCCGGCGGGGCCGTCACGGTGATTTCTTGATTGCTTTTCGACGGCTTCGCTTCATTGCCCGGCCGGCCCAAGAGAATCTGCCTAAGATCGTTGGCCATGTCGCTGGCGAGCTTGAAGCGAAGCGGGAATGTGGAAACATGAGTTGGCAATTGCGGCGAACGAGTCTCGCTTCTCGTTTCACTGTCGGCCGGTTCGCTATCCAATTTCCAAACTTCGACGAATCCGCGACGATCTGGCTCGGCATTGATTCCGCCGATCACCAGCGAGCGGCTCTTTGGCGCGATCGCGAAACCATTCCATCGTCCACTCTGCGCGGAGTCGGACGATTGAAGTGCGCTCGTCTCTTTCCCGGTTTCCGTGTCCAAGAATCGGATCGATTTTCCGCCACAAAGCACCGCGACAAATCTGCCATCCGGCGTAAACGCAATCGGTCCGAGCCAGCCGGAGATCGTTTGCGTCCATTCGGTTATGCCGGTGGCGGCATGTACGACACGAACGACTGCCGTCGCGGCATCGTTTGCCTTGTCTTTGTCGAAGATCACCGAACCGATCGCCACCAATTTGCTGTTCGGCGAGAATGCGACGCAGTGCGTGCCGCCGTTCGCTTCCACGCGGATTCGACAGATTTGCGTGCCGTTTAATGCATCCCAAACGATCGCGCCGGTCCCCGCTTCGTTGGCGTCGCGCCAGTTTCCCACGCTGGCCAGCAGATGCCCATCGGGCGAAAAGGCGACGGCATCGGCATGACTGTCGTGCCCGGCCAGATCGAATTTGAGTTTGCCGGTTTTGACGTCCCAGACCTTTAACCGGCCGGGACCGGTGGTGGAACTGCCCAGGCGTTTGATTCCGTCCGAGCTCAGCGGCGTGTCGGCAAACGAGCTGCCGCAAGTGGCCAACAGGCTACCGTCGGGCGAAAACGCCACGGACGCGACACTTCCCATCTCTCGCGCGAGCGGCTTCAATTTTTCGGGTGCCTCCTTGTCGGCGACGTCCAGCGAGAGGATTTCGCCGCTCCCGACGCTGAACAACTTCACCTGGCCGATGTTCGTCCCGATTGCCAGAACATCACCGCCGGACGAAAACGCGAGAGCCGTGACTTCGAAATGCGGAGTTTTTTCCGTCGCGGCGAGTAGTTTTTGTTCCGTGCCCGTGAGGAGCGGCAGCGAGATCATGCTGGTTCCTGTCTCGGCGTCAATAATCTCCACGGCCGGTTTCCGGTTCGCCACGGCGCCGTTCGTCTTATCCTCATGCAAAACGGCTGATCGGCTGTCGTTTGCAATCGCGATTCGTTTGCCGTCGGCCGAGTAGGCGATCGTATTGACGGCCGTGTCGGTCGCGAAATGGTGCTTTCGCGTCGGCCGGTCAACCGTTGACTTTGTCGGGCCAGCGGACAAGACCTGCCATTCGATCTTTTTAGGCGGCAGTATCTCGCGATTGTCGGCACCGCGGTTGCCGTCGCTTCGCTTCCACTGCAAATCCGCGAGTCGCGGAGTGGCGGGATTGATTTTCGACTTGGCGTCGGTCGTCAGCGCCCCGCGAATCTCGTCTCCGACGAGGCGCACTGAAATATCGCCGAAGCGATCGCCTCCTTCGCGCCAAGTGCCGTTGAACCGCCGTTCGATGCGCGACCATTTCAATCGGATTTCGCCGGGTTGCTTGCCGAACGTGTCGCTGTAGGTGCCGGTGTATTCCGAGTCGTCCGTTTTCTTCAGAACAACCTGCCCCCAATCGTCGCCAGACCAGTTGCCGGCGATGTCGGGCGGTGCGGAGGATTGCCAACAAACCGCTCCCACCAAAGCCAAGCATAATGCACCGAGCATGGCGATCACTCCTTTGCGACGTGCGGATGGAAACCATCGACGAGCGATGACGGGAGACACGAGTGAAGCCGGCAACGGCACGGCGGCCGGCTGCTGCACGTGCGCCAAACAGGCTTCGAGCAATTGCGTGACTTCGGCGGCGGATTCATAGCGATCGGCCGCTCGCTTCGACATCAGTCGGGCGATGATCGCGCAGAGCCAAAGCGGAATGTCGGGATTGAGTTCGCGAATTGCGGTCGGTTCGTCGTCGGTGATTCGGCGCATTACGCCGTAAGTCGTTTCGGCGCGGAATGGCGGACGGCCGGTGCTGATTGCGTACAGCACGCTGCCGAGGCTGAACAAATCGCTGCGCTGCTCGACCGCTTCGCCGCGAGCTTGTTCGGGCGACATATATTGCGGCGTGCCGGCGATCACTCCGCTGTGCGTGATCGTGGCGTCGTCAACCGCGCGGGCGAGACCGAAATCGGTGATGGTGACGCGCTCGACACCTTCTTCCAAGAGAATGTTGGCCGGCTTGATGTCGCGATGCACCAGCCCCTGCGCGTGTGCCGCGGCAAGGCCGGCGGCGATCTGCGATCCGATGCGCAGGATTTCATCGAGCGGCAGCGGGCCCTCGCGGTCGAGCCGTTTTTGCAACGAGGTGCCGCGCACGTAGGGCATCACCAAATAGGGCAGCGATTCGTCGTTTGATACACTATGAATCGCGATCACGTTCGGATGCAACACGGCCGCGGCCGCCTTCGCTTCGCGAGCAAATCGCTTGCGAGCCGCGCCGCTGGTCGCTAAATGGGGAGCCAGCACTTTGATCGCCACAATGCGATCCAGCGACTTGTCGATCGCTTTCAGCACGACTCCCATACCGCCGGCGCCGACCACGCCCGAAATCTCATAGCCGCCGAGTCGCCCCAGCATTTCCGGATCATCCGTCGGCCCGAGCGCATCGAGCACGTTTTGAATCTGAATCGGCTGCCGCGGCGTACCATCCATCACGGCCAACCCTGGCATGGCTTCGGTGCCGAGCGGATCAAATTGCGACGGCTTCAACAACCGTTCGGCTTCTGTCCACGATTCCGGCTCGGCCGCAAGCTGTTCCAGAGAGCGGCGGCAATTTGCGCAGGCGTTCAAATGCAGCGCGACGTCGCGTTCCTCCGCATCGCTCAATTCGCCATTCAAGAACGATTCGAGTCGATCGAGGTCGCACGTGTCGGTCGGTAGATTCACCTTCATGATTCAACCCTTTCCAGGTCTCGCACGGCTTCGCGAAGCCGCCGCATGACACGACTTCGGGCCGCGTAGATCGAACCGACCGGCTTATGGAGTTCGATCGCCGCTTCGTCGATGCTTCGATTTTCGACGACGGTCATCTCAAATGCCCGCCACGTTTCGGGTTCAACATCGCGGCGCACTGTTCGCGCCGCTTGCAAATAAAGTTCGCGTCGGTATTCCAAATCGATCAGAGCGTCCGAGTCCAGATCATCGCAGGGATGCTCCCGCAGCAGCTCTTGGATCGACGTGCCGCCGGCCGCGCGATCGTGCGGGCGACGCGAGAGAGCATTGACGATCGCATTGCGCGCGACTCGGCGAAGCCAGTGATGAAATCTCGCTTCCTCGCTCGACTTTTGCCAATTGCCGATGGCCGACGCCACGGCGATCAGAACTTGCTGCGCAAGTCCTGAGCGTCGGCATTCTGCAAACCCCGGTGACGAGCCAGCCGGTAGATCACGGGCCGGTAGATCAGTGCAAACTGATCCCAGGCCTCGCGATTCGCGGGCGATCGCACTTGCACCAGCAGGCTATCGCGCGTTTCCGGAAAGTCAGACACCTTGGTTCTCCCACAAGGCTAAACACAGCCGAGAACCTATTCTGACACAAAAGCGGAAGCGGAGCCTGTTTTGAGAATGGATGGCAGTCGAAATCAGGAATACTGAGACGGCGTTGGGCCCGACCGGCGGCTAGCGCCTGGCCGCTCAAATCTGCGCGCGTGAGCGGCCAGGCGCTAGCCGCCGGTGCGTGGCGCCATGCACCAGTATCCAGGCTGACCACCTACCGACGAGCTACGGCACGAACTGCTCGCACCAATAGATCGAGCCATTCGGGGCCGTATAGGCGGCGGCGCCGATCTTATGATAACCGCCGTTCAGGATGTTCGCGCGATGGCCGGACGAGTTCATCCAGGCGTTGACGACCTCATCCGCCGAATTCTGGCCCATGCCAATGTTCTCGCCCACGGCCGCAGTGGTGTGCTGGAGCGATTGGTGGTTGGTCATAAAAGCAGCCTGGGCTCGAGCCTGCGTCTGCAAGGTCGGATCGATCGCCAATGGCGGCAAGCCGTATCGGGCTCGTTGAGCGTTCGTGCCGGCGATAATTCCCTGCTCGACCGTATTGAGATCCAGTTTTTTGACTTCCGGCCGATCGGGCACCGTGGTCAGCGAAACTGGCTGGTTTGCGGCATCTGCGAATAATAGAACGGCGGCGGTCGATAGCATTGCCATCAGTGAGAGCATCGGAACTCCTTTTCGGGGTACTTGGAGAAAAACAAACGGTGCCACGGACCAATCATTGAGAGCGATTGGAGCCGGGTGTAGGCGTGGTTTTGGCAAACTGCGTTGAGTTTGCCGGCGAGATCGCCCAGAATAGCCGACTGCCGCCGGATCGCAAGGGGGCGGTCGGGGGGACTTGCTATCTGACTGCGGACCGCGAATCGTTGCCACAGATGGCCTTGGCCCCGGTCAAAGGCCCCGTTACAACGGGATTTTGGCCGAAATTGGCTCCATTTTGGCCGGTTTTTTGTTGCCAGCAGAGGGTTTTCGCCGATTATGGCTGTGTTGCTGCAAATCAAGAATGCCTGCAAAAGCTACGGCGACCAGGTGCTGCTCGACGACGCCGAGGCCACGTTGACCGACGACGTCAAGGTCGGCTTCATCGGCCGCAACGGCGCCGGCAAGAGCACGCTGCTGCGCGTTCTGCTCGGCGAGGAAGAACTCGACAGCGGCGAAGTCATCCGCCATCCCAACCTGCGGCTGGGCTATCTGCGGCAGCACGATCCGTTTCTGCCCGGCGAAACGGCGCTCGAATTCCTGATGCGCGACAGCGGCCAGCCCGACTGGAAATGCGGCGAAGTCGCCGGGCAGTTCGAGCTGAAGGGGGCCTATCTCGAAGGGCCCGATCGCCAAGCTCTCCGGCGGCTGGCAGACGCGCGTGAAGCTGGCGGCGCTGCTGCTGCACGAGCCGAATCTGCTGCTGCTCGACGAGCCGACGAACTTTCTCGACCTGCGCACGCAGATTCTGCTGGAACACTTCCTGCGCAATTATCAAGGAGGCCTGCCTGATCGTCTCGCACGATCGGGCCTTTCTCGGCGCGACCTGCACGCACACGCTCGATCTGTCGCGCGGCAAGCTGACGATGTTTCCCGGCAAGATCGATGCCTTTCTGGAATACCAGCACGAGCAGCGCGAGCACGAGGAGCGGTCGAACGCGTCGATCCTGGCCAAGCGGCGGCATCTGGAGGAGTTCATCGCCAAGAACAAGGCCCGCGCCAGCACGGCCACGCGGGCCCACTCGAAGAGCAAGCAGCTCGAACGGCTGGAAATCGATCGAGATCGCCGGCGACGAGCCGACGGCCAGCATCCGCGCCCCGATGTCGAGCCGCGCAAGGGCCCGGCGCTGCGCTGCCGCGACCTGGCGATCGGCTATCCCGAGCGGCAGATCGCCGCGGACATCGAGCTGGAGATCGACCACGGCTCGCGGGCGGCGATCGTCGGCGACAACGGCCAGGGCAAGACGACGTTTCTGCGGACGGTCGTCGATTCGCTCAAGCCGCTCGCCGGCGAAGTCCGCTGGGGCTACGGCTGCCAGATCGGCGTCTACGCCCAGCACGTCTACACCAGCCTGCCCGAGACAGCAGACGGTGCTGGAGTATCTGGAATACAACGCCGCGCCCGGCACGAAGACGCAGGAGATTCTCGACCTGGCCGGCGCGTTGCTGTTCCGCGGCGAGCACGTGCAAGAAGCGGATCTCCGTGCTGTCCGGCGGCGAGCGGGCCCGGCTCTGCCTGGCCGGGCTGCTGCTGAGCCAATACAACGTGCTGATGCTCGACGAGCCGGGCAACCATCTCGACGTCGACACCGTCGAGGCCCTGGCCGAGGCGCTGCTCGAGTACAAGGGGACGGTGATCTTCACCAGCCACGACCGGCACTTCATGAAGCGCGTGGCCACCTGCATCGTCGAAGTCCGCGACGGCCGCGTGACCAATTACCGCGGCAACTACGACGCCTATCTGTACTCGGTCAACAAGGAGATCGACGACGGCGAGCGCGAGCAGGCAACTCGACTTGCGAAGCCGGCCCCAAGCGTTGCATCACACTCAAAAGCGGCCCCGCGCCCGGCGAAGCGCAACGATCGCGAGGTCCGCAAAGAGATCGCCAACCTGGAGCGAACGATCGCCCGGCTCGACGACCAGAAGCGCCAGATCAACGATCAATTCCTCACCGCGACCGATCCGGCCGACTCGCTGCGATTGCACAACGAAGTGACGGCCGTGACGACGCAACTCGCCGAGGCGGAAGAGCGCTGGTGCGAACTACAGGAGGAAATCGCCGACGCAGAGTAAAATAACGCGCCGCTCCCCGCAACCGAGCTTCGCCAGACCGATTGATCGCGAAACGTGTTTGCGGTTTCGCGCGTCCGTCTCTTCGTCCTGTAGCCTCAAGCCTGTAGCCTAGTGCTAGCACCAACCGCTCTTGGCAAAATCCAGTCGCTCTGCGACGATAGCTCGCTTTGGCAAGGACGCCACCGGGGGGCACGTAATGCCCAAATTCGTGCTGATCGATCCGTCGCTGCAGGCCGTCGGCGGCCATCACTTCGAGTATGCGCTGCATATCTTGCGCGCGGCGGAGCAGGCTGGATTCGAGCCCTGGCTGGCGTCGCACCGCAAGTTTCGCGACCAGGCGGAAATGCCGGAGGATTGGCGGATTCTGCCCCTCTACCAGCGCGGGACTTATACCAAGCGCCGCATCATGGCCGACGGCGATTCGCCCGTCGATCCGCCAAACCGCGGTTGGATCGTTCGACGTGTGGCGGAATGGTGGAACGACCGGCGGCGAGCCAAACGTTCGACGATATTCGCCCGCGATACGGCGGCCCTCTTTCGGCAAATCGCGTTGGAGCCGGGCGATCAGGTGTTTCTGCCCACCGTTTCGGAATTGGAACTGTTGGGCTTGGCCCAGTTCTTGGCCTGTGACGATCGCAGCGCCGGCGTCGATTGGCATCTGCAATTCCACTTTCCGATCTACGCCGGCTACGAGCCCGATTATCCAGACCAGGACGCCGATTTGAGACGCCTGCGACGCGGTTTTCGCCAGGCATCGGCGCTTGCCGCCGATCATCGGATGCACTTTTACGCCACCACCGACGGATTGGCCGTGCAGTACAACCGGCTAGGAGTTGCGACGTTTCAGACGCTGCCGTATCCCGGCAATCCGACGCTGCTGTCGAGCCGCGTGCGCAGTCTGGCGCATAGCGGTTCTTTGCGAGTCACGTATCTCGGCGACGCCCGCCATGAAAAAGGGTACCACCTGTTGCCCCAAATCATCGACCGGGTATGGACCGACTATGTCGAGACCAATCGGGTCCGGTTCGTGATTCAATCCGACTGCCACTTTGCCCAGCCGCCGCAAGGAACCAATACTGCCATCGGCGAAAGCCGAACCGCATTGGGACGGCTGCCGCCGGAGAAGGTGACGCTGCTCGACGCTCCGCTAGAAAGCGGCGAATTCTGCCGGCAGATGCTGAAAAGCGACATCGGCCTGTTGCCCTACGACCGGGCGTCTTACGCCGTTCGCTGTTCGGGCATTTTTGTTGACTTGCTCACGATTGGCGTGCCGATGGTCGTGCCGGCCGGAAGTTGGCTGGCCGATCAATTTGCCGAATCAACTCGGGATTACCATGTGAGCCTGCGGCATGGACCGCGCGTCTGTGGCCGATTGTCGGCTCGCGCCGGCGTTCGCGTTTCGGTGCCAGCCGGGGCCAGCGATGCGGTGCTGTTTCTGCGTTGGCCGGTCGACCTGAAACTCTGCTCCGGAGCCTACGCATCGGTCGAGGCGACTTATTGGGGCCACGACGGAGTCCGGCTGGGAATGTGGCCGACCGTGGTCGGGCCAGGGCGGCCGGATCGAATGAGCACTGGCCTGGTTCGCCTGCCGACGGGAACCGAGGCGCTAACGCTCGAATGGCGAAATGCATTCGGCCCTCAGCCGCTCGATTTCCGCGAAGTGGAAGTTTGCTACCTGGCGGCCGACGCGGATCGGCAGACGCCGCGCGGCGCGGTCGGGCTCGCCGCGGCCAACGTCGAGCAGTTTCCGGAACTGCTGGCCGATATCGTCGAGCACTATGCTCACTACCGGCAAACGGCCGCCGGCCTGGCCCGCCGCTGGAGCGAATGGAACAATCCGGCCCGCGTGTTGGCCGAACTTCTTTCGCAACGGCCTTCGATTCCAATGCCCGGCGGCAATTTAGCGCCGCGGCCTGGTCCGGTGCGCCGCGCGATTCGGCGTTAAAGAGACGCGCGAAACCGCAAGCGCACTTCGATACTCCGTTTGATCGCGAAGCTCGCTTGCGGTTTCACGCGTTATTCCGGATGACCGCGTCCTATCGGGCGGCGTGCCAACCATCGGCGTCGGCATTCGCTTCGTCGGCGACGACCGGCATCATCGCGCCCGTCGTCTTGGCAATCGGCCACGGTGTCGCAAATCGTGCTTCCGGCCGCAGCATGGGCATCGACGACGCCGTCCGGCTGTTCGGATCAATTGCCCTGCGCGAACCATTCGCATTCGGCGGACTCGAATTCCGGTTGTCGGGAATCGGCTTCGCCGGCGGAGAGACGGGCGAATTCGGTTGCTCAAACGTTTTTGGTGTCGCCGACGGCGCGTTTTGAGGCGTCGAAGTAGCGCCCGGCATTGGACCCGATAGCGAGGGAGCGGCTTCGGCCGGGGTCGGCTCTGGCGCCGGCCCTGGTGTCGGCGTCGAATAGCTGGGCTGTATCGGCATCGCATACGTTGGGCTATATGATCCACCTGCCGCCGATGGCGCGGGAGCAACATAGGTCGGACCAACGTAGGTCGGCGTGCTGTAACTCTGCACCAGCGGAGCGCTCTGGACCGGCGTCGCATAGGTCGCCGCGATCGGATACGACGCACTCGAAGTCTGATAACTCGGCGTCTGGTAACTCAGTGTCGGAGCAGCGGCCGGCGCGGCGGAATAAACCGGGCTCGTCGCCGGCGCCAGAGCAGCGCCGCAAGCGCCCGATGCACAGCCACCGCAACTTGAATATGCCGGGACTGCCACAGGCGCGAAGCCGCATGTCGCGCATCCTCCGCCGCACGTCGAACAGCCGCCTGTCGCACATCCGCAACTTGAACAACCGCAACTCGCGCAGCCGCACGACGGAGCAGGCGCATAGTAGGCCGTCGCGCAAGTTGAGCACGCCGGAGCGTAAATCGGCCGATACGCCCTGTAGGGCAGTAAGTTCGGTTGCGGCACGTAATACGATGTCACGACGCCAGCGCCGCATGTGCCGCAAGCGCCACATGTGCCGCAAGCGCTCACAGGCGGATAGCCCGTCACCACCGCGGGAGCATAAAGCGACCGATATGCCACTGGCGCGTAGTAGTAGCCGTAGCCTGGGGCATATCCGGTCGTCACAGTCGTCGGCGTGCCGCCGCCAAACCAATTTCCAAAACATGCGCGAGCCTCGCTGGCGGTCACCATGACAAGCGCCATGCAGGTCAGCGGCAACAGTGCGCGAATCTTCGTGGGAAGCGTCATGGAATGTCCTCGAAAGAGATGGGGCCCACTGACCAAAGAACTACGAGCGAGCGTCGCAATTTCGTTAGACTGCTGCCGCCATCGGCTGTCAATAAGCGGCGACGACGTTGCCGCAATTTGGTAAAAAGTTTGTATCGTGCCGGTTTTCACGGATGCACAAACCATGCCGGCAAGCGGTCGAGCGACGCCGTGACGACCGCGGCCGCCGGATACAATCGCCTGCGGCGCCCGCGAATCGCCCGATTTCTTTACAAGAATAGGTCGCGAATGGTCGCCCGGCATTCACGACCGGCAATTGAGATGTCCGAGTCCAGTTTTGCAAAAATGGGGGGTAATTCTTACAATCGAAACGGACGTTTTTGACCGCAAATAGACAACGTTCGGCAGCTTCGCCCCGTCGCCAAAATACCCTCGGGCCAGCCTTTTTGTTTGCAAGAATCCGCGAAACTCCTTAGGATGCAATGTGTTGGAAGGCGACCAGGGCGCCGACCGCGGGAGCTTTTCTACTACGAGCGTTCGCCAAATGTTTGCGGCGAATCTGCCGACGTTGCAATTCTGCATCATCCGTAGTTTCGCGCACACCGTGGAAATTGTTGGAAAACCGTGAGAAGGATCAGTCCGATGGTCAAGCTTCGATCGCTTTCATCGCACGGCGCTAATCGCGGGTTTACGTTGGTTGAGCTGTTGGTGGTGATCACCATCATTGGCATCTTGATGTCATTGCTGCTGCCGGCGGTGCAGTCGGCGCGGGAATCGGCGCGATCGGTCCAATGCGCGAACAACGTCAAGCAATTGGGTTTGGGGAGCCTGGAGCACCTGAGCACAACCGGATTCTTTCCATCCGGTGGTTGGGGATGGAACTGGGCCGGCGACCCGGATCGCGGCTATGGAATCAAGCAACCCGGCGGATGGCTGTACAGCGTTTTGCCGTTCATCGATCAGAAGAATCTATGGACCTTGGGCACGGGCATTCCCAGCGATAGCCAGCTTTCGGCGAAGCAGTCGGCGATGGTGCAGCAACTAACGACGCCGGTCGCGGCGTTTTATTGTCCGAGCCGGCGTCCGGCGGCGTTGGTGCCGACGCCGTACACGGCTTGGAATGTGACCCATCAGAACAACGTGTCGAAGACCGACTACGCAATCAACACGGGCGATACGGCGTGCGATCAGTTTAATGCCGGTCCGAGCACATTGGCGCAAGGGGATGCCGCGACGAAGGGCGCGACCGAACGGTTACTCATGGAGCTCCACTACGACGCTTACTGGCGTCTCGTTCCAACAAAGCCAAATCACGATGGGGCATCTTGGCGCCAAAGGAGCTTCCAACACGTATCTCCTCGGCGACAAATATCTCAACCCCGATCATTACTCCGATGGCACGGAAGGGGCCGACAACGAATGGGCCACCGTCGGGTTCGACAACGACACGTTCCGCACCGCGGACACGTCCTACGGCGACACGCCGATGCAGGATACGCCTGGCTACGACAACGATTATGTTTGGGGGAGCGCTCACCCGAATGGCATCCACATGGCCTTTTGCGACGGGTCGGTCCACACGATCAGCTTTACCATCGATTCGGTCACGCATGGCCACTTGGCCACTCGCAACGCCATCGACCCGGTAACTCATGCCCCAATAGCGATTGATCCCACCAAGGTTCAGTGATCCGCGGGTCGCGAAGTTCCGTTCTGGACGAGGATGTGAAACATGATGTGCATTCGACGGCGGTCAAATTCGACGGAGATCGCCCGGCGCGGATTCACGCTGGTTGAACTGCTGGTGGTGATTACGATCATTGGCATTTTGATGTCGTTGCTGCTGCCGGCGGTGCAATCGGCGCGGGAATCGGCGCGGTCGGTGCAATGCGCCAACAACGTCAAGCAGTTGGGCCTGGGAGCGATCCAGCATCTCAGTGTTACTGGGTTCTTTCCGTCCGGCGGTTGGGGATGGAGTTGCGCCGGCGATCCCGATCGCGGGTTCGGACTGAAACAGCCCGGCGGATGGCTCTACAGCGTGTTGCCGTTCGTCGATCAAAAGAATCTTTGGAGCTTGGGATCGGGCATTCCCAGCGACAGCCAGACGTCGGCAAAGCAGTCGGCAATGTCGAAGCAACTGACGACGCCCGTCGCCCTGTTTTATTGTCCGAGCCGCCGTTCGGTGGGGCTTTATCCCGGGAGCGGCGCCTTCAACGCTTCGTCGAATGGATCGAACGTTTCGAAGACCGACTACGCGATCAACGCGGGGGATGCCGCATGCGACGAATTCTTTGGCGGGCCGAGCAGTCTGGCGCAAGGGGATTCGTGGGTCATGACCTGCCCCTCGGCGAGTTCCGGTTGGCCTTGCACCAGCAATCTGACCGGCGTTTCATTCCAACGGAGCCAGATCACGATGGGACACCTCGGCGTCAAGGGAGCCAGCAACACCTATCTCATCGGCGATAAATACCTCAATCCGGATAATTACTCGAATGGGTCGGATCTGGCGGACAACGAATTTGCAACCGTCGGTTTCGACAACGACATCTATCGAACGGCGGACATCTCCTACGGTGATACTCCAATGCAGGATACGCCGGGTTACCCGAACACTTATATTTGGGGCAGCGCCCACGCAAATGGCATTCACATGGCCTTTTGCGATGGTTCCGTTCACAATATCAGCTACACGATCGATTACCTAACGCACGGCAATTTGGCCAATCGCAGCACGAAAGCCGCGATCGATCCAACCAAAGTTCAGTGATTCGCACGGCACCGCCACAAGGATATGCAGCAATGACGAGTTTGCGCTCAAAATCAATGTCGCCCAAGTTTGCCCGGCGCGGCTTTACTTTGGTTGAGCTCTTGGTCGTCATCACGATCATCGGCATCCTGGTTTCTCTGCTGCTGCCCGCGGTCCAGGCGGCTCGCGAAGCGGCCCACTCGGCGCAATGCCAAAATAATTTGAAGCAGCTTGGCCTTGCGGCGCTGATTCACGAGCAGAAGAAAGGCTTCTTCCCGTCCGGCGGCTGGGGCCCCAGTTACATCGGCGATCCCGATCTAGGCTTCGGATCCAAACAGCCGGGCAATTGGGCCTACAGCATTCTGCCGTTCATGGAACAGACGACGATTTGGAGCATCGGGCAAGGACAGAAGTCGGCCAAGCAAGCGATGTTGTCGGGGCAGGTGACCAACGTCATCAACGGCTTCTATTGCCCTAGCGGCCGGCGGCCGAATCTCTATCCGATGACCGGCACCGCGCCGACGAACTGCACCGGCTTGAGTAGCGGCGCCAATGTGATGAAGATCGACTACGCCATCAATGCCGGCGACGTTCAAGGCACGGCTTCGAGCAATATCACCTCGTTCACCGGCATCTCCTACGTAAAGAGCCAGATCAAGATCGCGCATATTAGCGACGGCGCCAGCAACACCTATCTGATCGGCGAGAAATACGTCGATCCGCTTCATTTCACCACGGGCGACGACGCGGGCGACAACGAAACCGCGATGACCGGCTTCGACAACAACACGTTTCGCTACGGCGGGAGTGGCGGCACGCCTCCATCAACCCCGCCCAAAGGTTTGCCGCCACAGCCGGAAATGCCCAACGTGCCATTTACCACCGGCTGGGGAAGCATTCACCCGACCACCGTTCACTTCGTCTACTGCGACGGTTCGGTCCACGACATCAATTTCACGATCGATCCCGAAACCCACCGCCGTCTGTCGAACCGCTCGGATGGCTTGCAGATCGATCAATCGAAAACGCAATAGGCACACTAACCCGAAGCGTTAGCGAGGGAGCGGGACGCGCGGTGAACCGTGCCTCGCTAACGCTTCGGGTTGGTGTTAGCTGGGCCAACGCTCACCGACTCGCCAGAATCAGCTCGCCCGCCGCCCAGCGGGTTCCATCGCGCTCGACGCGATGATAGAGCGTGTCGCGCTCGACCGGCTCGCGGCCGGCTTCGACGATCAAGCGGCGAATTTCTTCGACCGACAGAATCTCGGGCGTCTTTGCCCCGGCGTCGTGATAGATCAGTTCGTGCCGCACCGTGCCGTCGAGATCGTCGGCGCCGTAGGCCAGCGCCGTCTGCGCCGTGCCGATGCCGAGCATGATCCAATAGGCCTTGATGTGGTCGAAGTTGTCGAGCATCAGCCGGCTGACGGCCATCGTCCGCAGGTCCATCAGCGCCGACGGCTTTTTGATGTGGCTCAGCTTCGTGTTGTCGGGATGAAACGCCAGCGGGATGAACGTCTGGAAGCCGCCGGTCTCGTCCTGCAGCTCGCGCAGCCGCATCAGATGGTCGATCGCGGTGAAAGGCGTTTTCGATGTGGCCGTAGAGCATCGTGGCGTTCGAGCGCAGGCCCAGCTGATGGGCCGTGCGATGGATGTCGATCCAGCGGCCGGCGTCGGCCTTGTGCTCGCAAATCTGGTCGCGGACTTCGGGATGAAAGATCTCGGCCCCGCCGCCGGGCAGGCTTCCCAAGCCCGGCGTCGCGCAGCTCGCCGAGCACTTCGCGGATCGAGCGGCCGGTCAGATGCGTGAACCAGTTGATCTCGACCGCCGTCCAGGCCTTCAGGTGCAGCCGCGGATAGGCCTCGTGCAGGATGCGGATCAGGTTCAGATACCAGTCGTACTTCATCTGATGGTGCAGCCCGCCGACGATGTGCATCTCGGTGCAGCCGCAGTCGACCGCCTCCTGCCCGCGGGCCAGGATCTGCTCGTCGCTCATCAGGTAGCCCTTGGGGTCGCGCAGGTCGGAGCGAAACGCGCAGAACATGCAGCGATAGACGCAGACGTTCGTCGGGTTCAGATGCGTGTTGATGTTGTAGTAGGCGAAGTTGCCGTTCTTCCGCTCGCGCACCAGGTTGGCCAGCTCGCCCAACTTCGTTCAGTGGCACGTCGGGGCGGTACGAGAAACAGGCCGTCGTCGAACGATCAGCCGCTCGCCGGCTTCGACCTTGTCGCGGATGGTTCAGGAAGGCGATGGCATCGGATCATTGGGTCAGGGGCCAGGGCGTCAGGAAGTCGCGACGGCGGTGCTTGCGTTTTCACGCGTCATACGGTCGATTGCCAAATCAGCAACGTCCCACCACGAACAGACCGATGCTGACCACCGCGTTGACTTGAAAAAAGGCACGTTCACGCGGGTCAGATCGTCGGGCCGCACCAGCCAATGCTCGTAGACCAACAGCACGGCCACGGCCGCGACGCCGGCCCAGTAAATCCAGCCGAAGCGAGGATAAACCAGCGGCAGCAGGCCGAGCAGGACGATCATTCCCACATGGCAGACCGCCGCCAGCCGCAGCGCCGCCGGCACGCCCCAGCGGGCCGGCACGCTGTGCAGGCCGCGCGCTGCGATCGAACTCGACGTCCTGGCAGGCGTAGATGATGTCGAAGCCGGCGACCCACAGCAGCACCGCCCCGCCGAGCACCAGGGCCGGCAACAAATCGGCCGGATTGCATCGACCGATCTGCGCCGCGAATCGCGATCCAGGCCGACACCGGCGCCAGCATCAGCGCCGCGCCGAGCCAAAAATGCGCCAGCGCCGTGAATCGCTTGGTGAAGCTGTAGCCCAGCAGAAACAGCAGCACCGGCAGCGACAGTACAGCGGCAATCGATTCGGCAGAAACAACAGCGTCGCCGCCACGAAAGCCCACGAGCACAGACAGCGCGAACAGCGCCACGCTCGCCGACTGAACAATCCGGCCGGCATATGCCGCTCGCGCGGTGCGCGGATTGCTCGGCGTCGATCCGCTCGATCGGCCAGTCGATTGAAGGCCATCGCCGCGCTGCGGGCCGGCGACCATGCACAGCAGGATGCCGACCAGCTCGTGTCCAGCGCCACGCGAACCGGCGGCGTCCTGCGCGCGCCTGCGCTCCACGCCATCACCGCCGCCAACAGCGCAAACGGCAGCGCGAACAGCGTGTGGCTGAAGCGGATCATCTCCAGAATCGTGGCGCAGGCCGGCGCAGCACTGATCGACTAGTCGCAGGCTTCGTCCTTTGTCGCTGGCACTCGCCCCAGCGCCGGATCAGCTTGCTGACGACGCCCAATTGATCGCAGATCCGGGCCACGACGAAATCGACCAGGTCGCGGATCGTCGTCGACGCCGTGATAAAAGCCGGGCATGGCCGGCAGCACGACGGCGCCGGCCTCGGTCGCCCGCCGCATGTTGTCGAGTTGCACGAGCGACAGCGGCGTCTCGCGCGGCACGAGGATCAGCTTGCGGCGCTCCTTCAGATGCACGTCGGCGGCGCGATGAATCAGGTTGTCTCCGATGCCGTGGACGATCGCGCCCAGCGTGCCGCCCGAGCAGGGGCAAATGACCATGCCGTCGGTCAGAAACGAGCCGCTGGCGATCGGGGCCATGAGGTTTTGGTAATGGCAATAGTGGATTCTTCCCGGCCAATGGCCGCTTTCAGGATTCTGGGATCCGCTCCATTCGGTCGACAGCAGGATTGCTGGATCAAAGTCATCGAGATCAACGTTCAGTCCGAGTTCTTCCTTCAACACCGCTTGCCCGGCCGGACTAATCGACAAATAAACATCGCAGCCCGCCGCAAGCAGCACCTCCAACAACCGCACGGCGTAAACGGCCCCGCTCGCGCCGGTGATGGCCAACACCAAGCCGTGATTTTGTTGTTGCTCGTGCATAAACATCGAATCCACGAAAACGCGCGAAACCGCAAGCGATCCGCCTCACGTTTCCAATTCCCTGTTCCCTGACCCCTTCCTTCCCACATACAACATCGCCACGCCAAACGTCAGCGGCGAAAACTCGACGTCCGTCAATCCGGCCGATTCCATTCGCTCGGCCAATTTTTGGCCGTTGGGAAATTCACCGACACTCGAGGGCAGATACTTGTAGGCTCCCGAACCGTTTCGGGCCAAAAGTTGCCCGACCCGCGCGGATTCGCAGCAGGCGGCAGGCTTCTCGAAACGGCCGCGATTCAAAGGCTTTCAGATCCGCGGGCGAGGCCGCGAGGTCCTGGCAGGCGGCCAGCTCAGACTCGATCTCCGGCAGCAATCGAGCCCTTTCACGGGGCCGGCCGTCGAGCTTGCCGTCGTGGGTCGAGGCGCTCACCAGGCTGTCGTGGTGCGCTGTACAGAGCCGTGGCCGTCGGAAGCTGAAACAGGTCCATCTCCACGCGACCGCGATTGAGCCGGGTCTGGATGAGCCGCAGTTGATTGGCGAGGTCGTCGGGATCGGCCTGCACCAGATCGAGCGCAGAGCTGCTCGGCCTGCTGCTCCGGCGGCCCGGCCTCGATAGTCTGTCCAGTTTGACGCAGAGTCATCGCCAGGTCGTCAAGCGCCAGTGCAAGATGGTGCTTGAATTCCGTATTGGCAGGCTCGGCCTTCACGACCTCTCGGCCCAGGTCGATGGCCTTGACATAATCAGCCCGTGCCGCCGCCAGCTCTCCGGTGAGCTTCCTCACATCGCCCAGCTTCCGGTAGCTCGTTGACAGCAGATCGCGAGCCTCGGTATTGCCCGGTTCCTCGGTGCCAGCGGTCGGCCAGGTTGCGCATTCTGCAACCAGAGCTCCGCGTCGTTGAACTTATGCTCATAGCCGAGAGCCCGGCCCAGGCGGAAGTAGGCCTCGAGCTGGACTCGCCGTGCCTGGCCGAGGTCGGCACGTAGCGGGGCGGTCGTCTCGGCCAGTTCAACCACCCGCCGCAGGTGTTGCACGGCCGGTCCGGTCTGGCCGGCATCGAGACTCAACTCGCCGAGCCCGGCGAATGTCCGGCTCAAGCAGTCGGCGATGGCCAGGTTGCGCGGTGATCCGGCCGCCAGATCCTCGGCCAGGCGCCGGGCGAAGTTGTATTGCTTGAGGGCGTCGGCCGTGCGGCCGATCTCACGGAAGATATCACCCAGAAGCTGATGAGCGACCGCCCGGCCAGTGCTCGGCGCGGCGGCTTCCGTGCTGTGGGCAATCTCGTCGAGACCCGCGATCGCCTGGTCCAGCAAGGCTTGCCGCAAAGGGCGAGTGGCCGGCGTCTTGCCCAGCTTTTCCTGGACGTCAAAGACGAGCTGATTAAGTGTCTTCAAGGTCAGGTTGCCCTGTTCAACGGCCGCTTGCTCGGCCGCCTGGGCCTTGTGCACGCGCGGAGACGCGTGTTGTAATACAGCGCGCCGACAAGCAAGAGCACCATGGCGGCCACGCTGAAGCTCAGGGCCGCCGCCATGCCGGGCGCCGCCGGGCCCACTTCCAGGCCCGCTCCCACGACTGAGCCGGATGGGCCAGGATCGGCTCACGCGCCAGGAACCGCCGCAGGTCTTCCGCCAGGTCGAGGGCCGTGGCGTACCGTCTCGCCGGATTCTTCTCGAGACACTTCAGGCAAATCGTCTCGACGTCGCCGAGGCAAGCCCGGCTGGAATCGAGACGGCGAAACCGGGTCGTTGTCCTTGACCTGCGCCAGGGTCTCGAGGGCCGTGGCCGCCCGGAACGGCGGCCGGCCGGTCAAAAGTTCGTACAGGATTGCCCCCAGCGCGTACACATCGGCCTGGTTGTGCCCACCTGGCGGGCATCTTCTCCGGCTTGCTCGGGAGCCATGTAGCATGGCGATCCGATCAGAACGCGGCTCCTGGTCAGGCCGTCGTCCGAGCCCACAATCTTGGCGAGACCGAAATCGGCCACCTTGGGATGACCACCGGCGTCGAGCAAGATGTTCGCCGGCTTCAGGTCGCGGTGGACGATCCCCCGGCGATGGGCCTCGGCGATGGCCCGCGACATCACCTCGACCAGCCTGGCCGCCTCGCCGGCCGGCCGCGGTGATCCGTCAAGCACCTGATCGAGGCCGCC
>CAVTYW010000007.1:0-18507 GCA_963738955.1 Pirellulales bacterium
GGTTTCGTCCATTCAATGCCGATGGCGGCACGACCGGCTCGGATTGGTGCGATCGGCCTTCGAGATACCAATAGCCGTCGTTCTTGAGCCGCACGGCGATTTCCTAGCCGCGGCCTCGAAGTGCCCCTCGACGGCGGACAGAAAGCAGATTCCGTCGTCCTTGCTTAGCATCCTGACGGCCGGATCGCCGTTTCGCCAATGAAATTCTTTGACTTCACTTTTGAACAGCGTCGGCGTCAGACGCATGATGGCGGTCGCGCGGCCGACAAAACGTCTTGTCCCGAGTGCCCTTCCAACGACCAGAATCCATTGTCGCCAGCCACACGCCGACGCCTTCGCCGTAACCGGCAAGATGTCCTGACACTGAAGACAGGAAGCAAAAGCCGGTGTCCTTTGGAATCAGCTCGACGCCCGGCTGGCCATGATGCCACGCCGACTCGGTGGTCGCGTAGCGGAGTGGGATGCCCTTCACGGCCGCGGTCGTCGCGGTGCTCGCTGTAGTCGCCGTGGCAACCAGTTTACGACGAGGGATCTCCGCGAGCCGTTTTTCGATGGCCGTTTTTCTTTAGCACCGAAACAACGCGGGGCAACGCGGCTTGATAGATTTCGCCGGCGTGGATGCGGAGCGAGTCGCGAGCGGTGCCCGACTCGCTTTGCGCCAACTCCCACCAGGCATCGGCGATCTGGAATTGCTGGTCGGTTTCGGTCGGCGCTTTGAGGTCTTGCTCGGCGAGCGCTTGCAGCTTTTTATCGCTCCCGCGTGCCAGCAGCGGCAAGCCGGTGGCCCAATCAGATTTGTAGAAGCAGAGCCAGCGGCCGACGGTTAGATTCGCGTCCGCGTCGGCCGGATTCTTTTTCAGCGTCGCTTGGGCCTTTTGGGCTGCGAGGTAGATCGGCTCGACCAGATGAATGTCGTGGCGCCGTGCGACAGGCGATCTTCATCTTCTTTGTGCGTGGCGATCTTCGATTTGGCGACCGCTTTGCTGGCCGACGTGGCCAATACAATGGCGATATCAAAACGACCCGCGGCCACGGCTTGATCGACCAGTTGCTCCGCCAGCGGAATCGCAATTGCCACCTGATCGGATTTTCCAGCCGCGATGAATTTGTCCAAGAGCTTTTGCTTGAGATCGAGAGCGTCGACGGCGTAATCGGCGTCGAGCGTGTCGATGCCCGAGAGCGACAGATTCAAATCACCGGCCGCCGCGGCGATTTCGGAGCCTTTTATTAGTAGCATGTAGCGCTCGGCGGGCGAACTTCCATCTTTGGCGGCAACGTCGTAGAGCTCTTGCGCCTTGGCCGAGTCTTTCGCTCCGGGCCGCGAGGTCTTGTAAAGTTCGTTCAACTCCTTGGCGATCTTCTCTTGCTCGGCGGCGGCCGGAATCGGCAGTTTTTTCGCCGGCTGCGGCGCCACTTCCACGGGAAGGGGAGTATCGGCGACCGCCGGAGCTGCTTTCTTTTCGGACGTCCACGTCGGTTTGATCGCGCGATTAGCTCCAGCAGACAGCTCGACGTCCTGGTTGAACGGTTCGAAGCCCGTTCGCGCGATGCGAACGACGTGCCGCCCTGGCGCAACGGTCAGTTCGATCGGGGCGCTGTCGGCACTGGCCGCAATGGTTTGGCTGCGACCATCGACGGTCAATTCTGAATTCTTTCGCTCGTCGGCGGGCCAGTCGAAAACGAGCTTCGCCGTCGTCGGCGTTGCTGCGATGGAAACCGATTCGCGTCCATCCGCCGCCACGGTCGCCGTCGTGTGGATCGGATCGAAACCGCGGCCCGTGATTTGAATCACGCGGCGACCCGGTTCGATCGCCACTTCGATGGGATCGTGCTGCGAAATAGTTTGAATGCGTCCGTCGATTTTCAATTCCGCGCCGCTCCGCAATTCCCGCGGCCAGTTCAACACCAGCAGGGCCTTGGGTTTCCAATCGGCCGGAATCGATTGCTGACTGCCCGCGGCGACATCGACGTGCGTATCGAGCTTATAGGCCAGATGCTCCGCGACGATTCGATGCGATCCGGCCGGATAGCGATATTCCCACGGACCGCTCGCGGGAATGGTTTGCGGCGTTCCGTTGACCGAGACGGTCGTGTCGGCGCGATAGTCGGCCGGCCAATCGAACACGAGCGTTCCGTCGGAGGACGAGCCTTTGAGCAAGAACAGACCGATTCCCGCCAATGCGACGAGCGCCACGGCGGCGACGACCGCGAAGTTGCGGTTTTTCGCGCCACGATTGGCCGCAGCCGACTTTTCGCCCACTCCGGTCGGCGATTGCATGTCGGGCTTGCCGAGCAGATCGTCCCACGGATCGGCCGGCTGTTGTGATTCGACGGCGCTCGCCGCGCCGACGGCAGCGGTTGGCCGGCGCGGAGGTTGGCGTTGAATGGCGGAACCGCTCGCCGCTTGCGATGCGGCGCCAAAAGCAGGAGCGGCGGGCGTTTCAGCGGCGAGATTGGCCCGAAGCTGCTCGTCGTAAGCGGCTCGTTTCTTGCCGTCGAGCAGACAAACCCGCGCGGCGGCCACTTCGTTCAAAAGCCGCTGGGTCAATTCGCCATGCTTGCCGCTCTGAAACGTCCGCAGATGGGCCGTCTGGCGGTCGGCCGCATTATCGATCACGTCACTGTGGGTCTCGAACAACCGCAGGCCGAGCAACCGATAGAGGTTCGGCGGCTGCTCTTCCGGCGGAATGCTGAGCCAAACATGATAGGGATTGAAATCTGCCGCCATCGCAATCCTCCTTGCCTCACGCGGATCGTTCGATAAAAACTTCCTTGGTCCAATGGGGGAGTCAATTATCGTAGAACCCCTCGCTCGCGGCAAGGGTTTTGGCCGGCGACCGCCCAAGGAAATGCAACGACGCGGCAACCGTTTCGCAAAGTGAGCCATAGTGCCCGTCGCATGTTGATTGTTCGCGGCAGCGGATACAATATTGGCCGGCGGCGCCAGGTTCTTTCAATGCGACACAAAGCACGCGCGAAAATGAAGGAGAAAGCGGAATGCGATTGACATTATTGCTGTTGTTGACCGCTGCATTATGCCTGGCCCGGCCCCTGTTCGCGGCCGACAAGCCGCTGGTTGTCGATCTCTGGCCGGGAAAGGTTCCGGATGCGGTCGCCAACATGGGTGAGGAGAAAACGCTCCTGTCGCAACGGCTGACCAGCAAGCAGGTCGAAGTCACCGAGCCGACCCGGATGGTGACGAACGTCAGCAAGCCAACGATCACGATCTGCCGGCCGCCGAAGGATAAGGAGACCGGCACTGCGATGCTGATCTGCCCCGGCGGCGGTTATTGGAATCTCTATTGGCAACTGGAAGGCGAGGAAGTCGCAGCCTGGCTGAATTCGCAGGGCATCACCGGCATCATTCTGAAATACCGAGTGCCGCGTCAGCCCGATGAGGTCAAGACCGAGCCGGCCCGACGCCCGCTGTTGGATGCCCAACGCGCCGTCAGCCTCGTGCGGAGCAAAGCCGGTGAATGGGGCATCGACCCCAAGCGGATCGGCATCATCGGTTTCTCGGCGGGCGGCCATCTCGCGCTGGCGACTGCCACGCGGTTCGAGAAGCGGGCATATCCGGCGATCGACGCCATCGACGAAGTCAGTTGCCGGCCCGATTTCGCGATCCTTTGTTATCCGGGCTACTTGAAGGCTCCGGACAAGCCGGAACTCGCGCCATGGCTGCACCTCCCGGCCGGCACGCCGCCGATTTTCCTGGCGCATGGCGGCGACGACATCATCAGCAGCCCCGAGCAGAGCGTGGTTGCATACCTGGCTTTGAAGCGCGCCGGCATTCCGGCGGAATTGCATATCTACGCGACGGCAGCCCACGACTTCGGCGTCCGTGCCAGCGACCATCCCTGCTCGACTTGGACGGTGTCTTGCATCGCCTGGCTAAGACATCAGGGATTGCTCAAGGCCAGATCGACATAGACATAGGCGGCGCGATCGCTCATGGCTTCGGCTCTCGCTTACGTCGCGGTAGATAGATTTTCTGCGGCAGGCGGTCTTCGTCCAGACGCAAGCCAGCCTGCCAGCGACAGGTTCGTTTGATAAATGCCTTCCACGTCCCAGGCCGTGGCGTGCGTCGTGCTCAGAATCGTGTCGCTCTCGAAAGTGACTATTTTCAGTCGATGGACGCGGCGGCGCCCGAGGTGTCACACCGCACCACTTCGCACCCATTTGCACCTTTTTTCCTCGCGAGTTTGAACATGATTAATGGTTGCACCTGCGCGGGCGGCGAATGATAACTAAAATGCTCCCAATCGGGATCGCCCAACGAAAGATTGCCCTGACTCTCGCGAGCGGGGAGAGGACCAGCGTGGTCGCCGAGAAGTTTGGGTTGACCTCGGCGAGGATTTCGCAACTCCGGTTGTGGCTGAAGGAAAGCTGGGAGCGGTTCCAAGGAGAGGCCGACAGCAAGCAAGCCCAGCTAGCGACCGCGTGACGAACTGTCGGAGCAGCCCGCCACGGAATTGCCCGTGGCGGACCAAAAGCGTTGGTCGGTCCGGATGGACCGGCCCGCGGAAAACTGTTGGTCGGAGTGGGTTCGGCAATCAATCCGATTGCGGATGGAGAGCCGGCTATCTCGACGTCGGCGTCGCTGCCACGGTAGTGCCGAACGCGACGGCCGCTGAAATCGTAGGCTTGGGCGATTCGGATTGGTTGATCGGGCCGGCGGCGATTTTGGCTTGATCGGCGTGATCGAGGTATGCCAAAAATGCTTGCGGCTGTTTGAGAGTTTGATCCAGTCGCGTGGCTTGCGTGAATGCCTCGCGGGCCTGCTTGAGATCGCCTAGTTCCGTCATCAGAACGCCGACGTTCGAATACGCGGCGGCCGGACCCACTACGCGAGTGAACATTTCGATGCTCTCCTGATAGCGCCGCTCGTGGCCGAGCACGATCGCCAAGTTCGACAGAGCTTCGGCATGGTTCGGCGCGATCACCAAGGCTTTGCGATACCATTGTTCGGCGCTGGGCATATTGCCGTGGTGGTAATAGTAGTAGCCGAAGTCGTTCAGCAAGTCGGCATCCTTCGGCGCGGCTTCCAAGGCCCGTTTGAATTCATTCAACGTCCTCGCGGCGTCGCCTTGTTGATCGTACAGCACGGCCAGGTGATGCGCGACATTCGGCAACGTCGGGTCGTTGTCGCGCCTTTTCATCGAGAAAGATTGCCTGTTCGGCAAAGCCCTTCTTTTGCATTTCTTCAGCGGTGGCAGCACAAAGCCGAGCCGTTTGTTTCGAGGGAAGTTCATCGGCGGCAGGTTTTGACGGTCCGGCGGGTGGAAAATTGGCGGGCGCCGACATCCCGGTCCCAGCATCGCTGGTGTTCGTTGTGGCGACCGAGACGGGTTGCGATAACGGCTTGCTCCACAGCGAGCAACCCGCCGGCGCAACGATCAGTGTCCAGCAAGCCATGCGGCATACGAAGCCGCAAAGCCGCCGCCGAGGACGCTCTTTGTGATATCGCAGACTGTCGGACGGGGGGGGCGTGAGGCTTGTCATCAATAGGCTCCCGTTCCGACGGAAATGCCGACGTTCGGCGACGACATGCCGCCGGAGAACCCGCCGAGCGTCGACGTGCCTTGGTAGGGATTGCCTTGCGCCGGGTTGGCATACACGCCTTGATTCGTTCCGGCGGCGCCGCTTGACTCTCTTCCCGAGATGAGTTGCAAACCATCGCGAAGCGCTTCGTAACCGGGCAGGCCGAGGGCCTCGGAATTCCCTAAAACGATTCGATCCTCGGAAATCGCGCCGCATCTCGAAAGCGCGGCAAACACCGCCAGCCGCCGCTCTTGGTCGAGCTTTGCGTCGCCCGACGGCTCGACCACGACCGGCCAAGGAACGAGCGGCAATTGATGGGCGATTTCGGGAATGTGGCGTTCGCCGAAAGGACTCAGCTTTCCCTCGATCCATTCGTAGCGATAGATCACAAACTTGTCGGCCGCCGCGCGAGTGGTTTGAGCGTCGGTCCATTGGCACGTAAACGTGCCGGCGGGCTGCGGAATGGCGCCCTTGTCGATGTCGCGACAATCGCAACCGGCCAATCCACTGTGGCACGCGGGAACGGCCAGCAATGTCATACCAAACATCGCGGTCAGAATTCCGCGGCCAGCCAAGCGCCACGCGCCGCCGATCGTGGCGGACGACTCAAGCCGATGATTTGATGGGGAATAGGTCATAACAGCGAACCGGTTGGTTTATCGACTCGCGGGCGTCGGGATGCCGCCGTTCGGATTCATTCCGTTTGGCACTGGACCGCCAATTGCCGCGCCGCCAATTGCCGCGCCGCCATTCGGCGCAGCGCCATTTGCCGCGCGGCAACGGCTGCACGGGCCCGGAGCGCAACAGCCATAACTCGGTCCCTTGGGGCCGATGATGTAGACGTTTTCGCAGTCGAGATACGCGGCCTGGCGAGCGAAATCGGTCCGCACGCTGGCACGGAAATCTTCCGATCGCAGCCCTTCGAGGTGTCCGCCCAAGTAGAACTCGATGTCGCCTGGCTCGAAGATGTCGCTCCCCGGCACATTCGGCGTTTTGCAACGATCGAGCGGATGCACCAGCACGGGCGTCACCAGCACGATCACTTCCTGCTCGCCGGAGGAAAGTTGATCGAATCCGCCGAGCCGGCCGATGATCGGCAAATCGCCCCAAAAGGGCACACGGCTCGACATTCCACCGAAATTGTTGTTGATCAATCCGGCGACGGCGAGCGTTTGCCCCTCGCGCATCTCGACCGTCGTTTGAAACGTCCGATCGTCGAGCTGGCTGGGGACCGACGAACCGCTGACCGAGGTCGTCGATGTGCTGCGCATGCTGACGGAGGCTTGCACGTTGAGTCGAACCCGATCGCGATCGGTGATATTCGGCGTGAACTGCAAGTCAACTCCGAAAGGGATATAGCCGACGCTGGTCGCCAGTGCGGCCCCAACCGACGTGACGTTGGTCTGCGGCACGGGAAAAGCGCCTCCCGCATGGAAACTTGCCGGCTGAGCATTGAGCGTGGTGAGGTTCGGCTCCGCCAGAGTGCGAGCGAAGTTTTGCGTGCGCAGGGCATTGATTGCCAACAGGACCGCGCCGTTGTCGATCGACGTCGGCAAATTTCCGCCGAGCCCAGCAATGCCCGAGGCGACCACGCCAGTCGAGGTTTGGTTTGGCGTCGTGAACAAGCTGCCGCTCACTTGGGCAAAGGCGAATTTGCCCTTGGTGATGCTGAAATCGGCCCCGATGCTGCGGAGGGCCGAACGATTCACTTCGGCCACGGTGACCATCAGCGTCACCTGTTGCTCGCCCGGAACATGAAGCTGGTTGACCAGATTCGAGTTCCCTTGCAGCAAGTTGCGAATCGCAGCGACCGCGGCCGCCTGATCGCCCAGGCCCGGAATGAACTGGATTCGCAAATCTTGCGGCTGAACGCGCGAGCGGGCATTGATCGGCGTGTGTTCGTTGACGATCGAAAGAATCTGCGCGGCCTCGACCGTGTCTTTCACTTCGCCGCCGACGACCACTTTCTCGCCGACCATCGACAACTCGACCGCACTGTCGGGAAACGCCCGCTTGATTTCTTTCTCCAGCACTTTCAACGACGCTTCATAGGCTTTAACCTCGGCCTCGAGCCGTTTGCGTTCCAAGAGCGTCGCCTGCGGATCGGGAAGCACGACGATCAAGTAGCTGAGCAAATGATCTTTCGTGGGATCATTCGCGGCGGCCGGATCGGCGAACCAAAGATTGAGCATCGCCGTGCCGACTTTCTTGCCGACGACGGCCAGTTGGGTCGGCGTGATCACTTGATATTCGGCGATATCCTCGCGCGGGACGTACACGCGCCGCGGCGGTTCGCGAAACACGAGCACCTTCGCTCGCCCCGCGACAACCTGCAACGTGCTTTCCGGCGAGGCTTCCTGCTCGACGAACTCACCGAACTTCTTTTCGACCTGTGGCGTGGGAGTTGGCGTGTCCAAACCGGGCGGCAATGCTAAAGCCGGAAATCGCGACATGCCGCTGATAAACGGTGATCCTTCCGTCGCCGCGCGGCATTCGGCGACGGCAATTCGGTTTTTGGGGCATTGGATTCAGGCGGTGTGACTGGCGTGGTTGGGTTTCCGGGAACGATCGTCTCGGGCGTCTGCGGAGCTTGCGCGACGCGGCTAGGATCCAAGTCCGCAACCTCGCGCAACATCGGATTTGCCGGCGCCATCGAATAAGCTTCTCGATACGCCGGCGGATTCAAGACGGAATACTGCGAAGCGATTCGGATCGCGCTCACCGGTGTTGTTTGCTGAGAAAGTTGCCGCGGCGGCATCGATACATTTGGTTCATCGATGGTTGCCAAATGCGCAACGGGCTGGCGGATCGAATCCGCGCCGGCGGCCGGAATTGAATCTTGGCCACATGCAGCTTGCGGGGCGGCAATCGGAATAGCGCGATTGCTGCTAGCAGCAGTGCGCTACCGCCGTGCGCCGTCGCCGCGGCGACTTGGCGCAGTTTCGATAAAGATGGCGGCTCCAACACCTCGGTCCTCCCGGAAACATTGATTTCCGATCAGGCGGTGGCTGGTGGTCCGACCAGTTGCTCCGCGGCTGAAATTTCCTCTTGCGGCGATATTATCGACCAAACGGATTTGCGGATTGAAACGATTCGGCAAAATCGAGAAAGTTTAACGCGCCCGGCGCGACTGCACTGCTGGCGCGCAACGAACGGAGTTCACCGAACAGGCACAATTCAACCGCGAACGATGTTGTGCAAGACAGAATTGCTATCGCTTCAGAAACGCAATCGATCGGGGCAATTCAGCCGGGCCACTAACGACTTCGATCGCCAATTCTTCGTCAGGCTCGACCGTCGCAGCGCCGCAAACCGTTTCGATCACGGCGCACGTGCGAGCCGGTCCCTTGGCGGTTCGCCAGGGGCGAACATTGCGCCGCACGCCCGTCACGCGCCCTTTTCGATCGATCCAGATCAAGTCGAGCGGAAAGCGAACACAAAACGTATGAATCGCCGGACAAGGCACGACCAGAAGCCCGGTGTCCGACTGCAAAGGCCGATGGAATTGCAATCCGACGAAACGCGTCCAAAACCGATCGGCGACGCGCAGATGCTCGAGGATCGTTCGGCCATCTTTCTTGCTCACCAGGCGATAAGTTCCGCGACCGGCCATCGGTTACATGCCTCGCGATCGCAAGAGCGAATCGGCCATGCGAAACAATTGCGTGAACACCGGCCCAAGCGTCCACACAAACAAGGCCGGCAAGAAACAGATCACCATCGGAAACATTCGCTTCACGGCCAACGATGCCGCAAAAGCACTCGCCCGTTCGCGGCGCCGCTCACGCAAGTCGTCGGCTTGCCGGCGCAAGACCATCGCGATGCCGGTGCCGAGTTGCTCGGCCTGGACGAGCGCCGAGACGAGGATGGACACGGTGCTGACCTCAACGCGACGGGCCAATCGCCGCATGGCATCGACTCGGCTTCGGCCGGCAATAAGGTCTGCTTGAAAGGATCGCAATTCTCGCGCCAGAACCCGGTCGGCCAAACCGCTTTCCAGAATGCGCGCCAGCGCGGAATCGAAGCCAAGCCCTGCTTCGCTCAGCGTCGCCAACAGCTCGAGCGCCAACGGCAAATCCATTTCCATTTGCTCGACTCGGCGGCGTCGGCTCCGCTGCACGGTCGCTATCGGCAGCGAAAGCAGCGCGACAAAAATAAGCCACGGGCAAACGTAGGCCAGCGGCGCGAACACGTCGCCAATTCCCCCCGGAATCTTCGACAAGGCCTCCGCGGCGCTAGTGACCGTGTGAGTGACAAACAGCGAGTAAACCAGCAGCCCGGCGGCAAGAAACGACAGGATCATCGCCGCCCAAAACCATGCCGCGGACTCGACCGAGCGATAGCCGGCCAGCGCCAGCCAGCGACTCAACCAACCCTGCCGTTCGAGCCAGTTGCTCGAGGACACCGCCTGACTATCGCCCGAGAAAACCCGTTCCAAACTTCGCCGATGCAAACCGAGGCGCCGCAAGAAAAAGAGCAAAAAGCCGACCCAGGCGATCGATAATCCGACGACGGATGCCAGTTGCAGGGAGGTCATCGCGATGGGGGAATAGACTTAGGGTGATTCAAAGGCGTGCAAAACTATCTTGCATACTAGAACTACTATTACTACCATTACGTAAAGAGCAATGCTTCGGTTTCTATATTTTTCCAGCGGGCCGTCGTTATGCGGTCGAATTGGCGAATCTGGTTCACTTGGGTTTTCGCCGTTCTTTTTGGCGTTCTTTCCACGGCTGGGGAAGGGCTGCATCTGCTGCCGGGTCAGGGGCATGGGCACGATGCATGTTGCCACGATCACGATGACGGATGTAATGACGATGGCTGCGATGACGCCAATTGTGTAAGCGATTCGGCGGATCATTCGCCCGCCGCGCCTGACAATGCAAAAGAGCTTGCAGCCCGGTCGCCGGCTGCGGTTGAGGTGCATGGCCAGCCCTCGATTGCAAGTCGCTCGACATTGCATCTGTGCGACGACGACTGTGCGATTTGCAAATTCTTCGGTCAGGCCGTTTGGCACACGCCAGCGCCGGCCATTCTCGACTGGCAGTTCTTGCTGCAGTTCCACCGGACGACGAAGAAAGTGGTCGTCGTCTGCCGCTGGGATCATCTCCCTTTTCTTTCGCGAGCGCCTCCATTCTCCGCGGCGTGCTAGGCCGAATCGGCCTCTGAGCTTTGGTTGCCACGGGAGTCGTTCTGCCCTGCGCTGCCCTTTCGAAGGCTAGGTGATGCGATTGCGCGACGCCGTGTGCTGCGCGATCGAATCGTGAATCAAAGTTCGTGAGTAATTGCGCTTGAACAGCGCTCCGCCCGCGAGCAGTGTCGCTCGCTCTTGGTGGTCCGACCAGTTGCGTCGGCACTGCCGCGGCGGAGCATAGCGGCGCGCTTGCTGCATGGCGTTTGCGGTCTTTGGGTTGTGAATTTGCGTCTGCGTTGCGTCGTTCTCGGAGTTCGTTCGTTTATCTGTTTATTTCACAAGGAGTTTGGATTATGCGAAGCGTTAGAAATCGAAATCGGAAGCTGCGGCGTGGACAAGCCTTGGTCGAGTACACGATTATCGTGGCGGCCGTGGCACTTGTGGCGCTGGGGAGCATCTCGCTGCTTGGCCATAAGACCAACGACATGCTGGGCACGTTGACGGCGATCCTGCCGGGCGCTGCATACCGACGACAATGGCCCGATTGCGGCCGGCGAATTGGTGCAGACGACGGTCGGCCCCGATGGAATCACGGTTGACGTGAACGCCGCGGCAAATGCCGCCGGTACGGCGACGTTGGGCCAGAACCTGTTTGGGTCGAGCGGCGATTCGCCGCTGATGACGGAGACGAATCCGTAATTGATCTGCGACCGCCCGGCGCCCGACATCGGGGCGCCGGGATTTTCGCAAGTTTGTTTCGGGGGGGAATTTGTTTTATGGGTATTCATGTTCGTCGCGCACTGCGCCGTCATCGGCATCGACGCAAAGGGCAATCGCTCGTCGAGTTTTCACTCGTCGCGCTCGTGCTCTATTTTCTCTTCGCCGGAATCCTTAGCTTCGGGCAATTGTTCTACGGCGCGCAGTCGCTCCAATCGGCGGCCGACACCGCCGCGCGCGAGATTGCCCGCCTGCCGTTGCCTCCCACGACATCCCCTTTCGCGAGCAGCTCGGCGAACGGGATTTCGCTCTACGACGTGCTTTACAACCCTGCGTATTCCAGCGCGACCGCGGGCTCCATCTACGCGCAGGTGCGCAGCCAGGTGTTCGATCAGCAATACCTGATGGTCAACCTCAATTCGGTGCCCGCGGGCATGCAGCTTGCCGATTGGGTGAAGACGTGGCCGGTGATCAATCAAGTGCTCTATCCGCTGATGATCGTGAACTATGTGAATACTTCGGGAAACGGCCAGAACCAGGAGGCGTTTCTCTGGTATCCGGGAGCCGTGCCTGGAACCGACAGCAACGGCTGGCCGGCGTTTCGCATCGCGCTGGTGACCGGCCGGCAGAATGGCAATGGCGCCGAGACGATCGAGTGGGTGCCGGTCATCGAAGAATCGCTGCAAGACAGTCCCAGCACCGGCGACAGCTTCTTTGCATTCAACTTGCAATCGCAATATCGGGGACTCGTGGCGCTGCGAATCAACTATCCGTATCAATCCGCCACATTGAGCGCTTACCAGCAAGAGACCACATCGCCGCCGTCGCCAAACGGTCAAGCGCTTGCGGCGAACGACAGCCAGGTCGTCGTTTCGAATCCCGGCGATTTCGCCCCGGCCGCCGGCGCACTGACTAATTCCGTCTACTCGACCTACGGCGGTCAGTATGGCCTCGGAAGCCAATTTGCCTGGCTGGGACAAGTGCGGCCATTTCGCCGGTTGATTTCGGCTCAGGCGGTGGCGCGAAGAGAAGTTTATTCGAATCCAACACAATGAATCGGGCCGACAAAATGAACACTACCATGCGATACGGTGAGCGACGTCGCCGGCGAGGGATCGGTCCTCTCGCGATCGGAGCCGTTCTTCTGGGAACATTAGGACTCGTGTTCGGCGGACTGGCCATCGCGGGAAAACTACCGTGGCAAAAACACGCGGTGCCGCCGCCGGAAGCGGGAATGGCGCGCGTGTGGGTCGCCGCGCGACCGATTCCCGCCTTTTCCACAGTCACGGCACAATACTTGTTCAACCCGTCGTTGGGCATGGCGGCGTTTCAGGATTTGCCGGCTAGCCGAGTGCCGCCGCAATGGCTCACCGGTCCAAAGGGGGCGGCCGATATTCTCGACCGGATCGTTTCAAAAGGCAAAGAAGCGGGGCAGCCCTTCACCGAAGCTGATTTTCTGCCGAAGGGAACGCTGCCGGGAGTCGTCGCCGGAATTCCCTCGAACATGCGAGCCCTGACGCTCGAAGCAGGCAAACTGCGTGGCGTCGATACGTTGCAAGTCGGCGACCATCTCGATTTGCTTGCTTCCGTGCCGGTGGATCGCTTGCTTTCCACAGGCGATCGCGATCAGGCGTGGCGCCCCGGAACGCCGCTGCTGACGAACACCAAATCGACGAATTCGGGCCCACGGCAGACCGAAACTCGAATGATCGCTCGCGACGCGATCATCATCTCGCCGCTCACGACGCGCACTCGTCCGATCGCTTCCAGCTCACTGATGCAAGGCACGAGTGTCCGGACGGTGCCGGTGCAGGAAGTGGTTTTGGCCGTGGATTTGCAAGATGTCGCGGGAGTGACCGAAGCGTTGAACATGGGCATCGAGGTTGCGTGCATCGCCCGATCGGGCCGGCCCGGTTCGGAAGACAAATTCACGGCGCCGCCGGGCATGACGCTTGTTCCAGTCGCCGTGCGATTTGTTACGGCCTACAGCGAGTTGGTGCGTGACGATCTTTACGATGTGCGAACGCGTGACTTGCGATACACGCTCTTGCCGACCGACGATGTGACGGCCGAGCGAATTGTCGTTTCGCCGGCGGAATTGCTGGGGCGGGTCGTGGCCCGCGACCAAGCCGCCGGACAGTTCTTTCGCCAAACCGAGTTGCTGCCGCGCGGCACGCCGCCCGGATTGGCCGCAGGCATTCCGCCTGGAAAACGTGCGTTTGCCATCGCCGCCGATCGGCTCGATGGCGCTGTCGCGTTGCGGCACGGCGATCACTTGGACCTCTTGGCGAGCATACCGCTGACGCTCGAAAAGCAATCACAAGGCGGCGCGGGCGCGGCTGGCTACCGACCGGCGGGCTCGACAGCGCGGCATTGCACATGGAGAAGCAGGCCGAGATTCGCGTGATCGTTCGCGATGCGGTCGTCGTTGCGCCGGTCGCCGCGCCGAAGATCGCGCCAGGGGCGGCTGGCATGACGGCCACGAAGCAAGTCGCGGATACTCTCGAACGTTCGGCACAAGAACTGGTGTTGGCCGTTTCCGCCGACGAAGTCGCAAAACTGGCCGAAGCCGTCTCGCTCGGTTTGAAGCTGACGGCTGCCACTCGGAGCGGCGTCGTCGTCGATCCTACGGCGCCGCCAACCGCGCCGACGATAACGAACGACAAACCGGTCACCGACTTTCGGCCGCTGGCAAACGTCGGCATGATCGAAACGCTTAACGGATCGAAACGGCAAACTTATTTGTACGCGGGATCGACGATCGCTAATGAAAGTGGATCGTTCACGGCGAGCGCTGTCCCGAATGCCGCGTCCGCCCCGACACCTGCGAAAGGCGGTTCCAACCAGCCATGAGCCGCGAATCCAACAGTGCGATTCCTTTCACGACACTCGGCGGAAGTTGCCGTAGGCGACCGCGACACGCGGGCTACGTTCTCGTCGTTGTCGCGGCCATGATGTTCGCACTTTTCGCGCTCGCGGCGCTGGTGATCGATTTCGCGATGGTGCGTCTCGCGCAACGGCAGATGCTTTCCGCGACGGATGCGGCGGCGATCGAAGGACTGCGCTGGCGCGATGTGCAGGCGTGGGAACAATTGCCGAGCGGCTGGCTGAACAATCCGAGCTTCTTGCAGGCCGTTGGCGTCAACAATGCGTCGAATCTCGTCGATCCGATCACGCCCGCGCAACAAGATGCGATCCGTCGTTGGGCCGCTGCAAACATGGTCTCGCTGATGATGCAATCGAGCATTTCCGACAACGCCGATCCGATCAATCTCGGCTTTGGCCCCGAAATGAAGACGGCCGCCACTTCAGCGGGCGGAGGCTTGGCCGGCCCAACGATTTCGCCGGGCGTGCCGCCCGTCTATTTGCCGCAATTGCAAACCAACAATGGCAACGCAACCAGCGGCGACGTTGTATCCGGGAATTACGGCCCCGATCAACCCGGCGTCGAGCAATCCGACTACACGCGCAACGATTTCTCACCGGCTGCTTCGTCATCTTCGGGAACCAATCCGCCGCCGAGCATGTTGGTGCGAATGCGCCGCGTAGCGCCAGGAAATTCGCTCGATGCGCAGTCGGGCATCAGCTCAAGCGGCGATGCCGTGCCGTATCTCTTTGCCTATGGCGCCGGCGTCGATCGCAATACCGTCGCAAGGGGCGTAACCGTTCGCGGAACGTCGGTCGCATCGATTGGATTCAATCCGGCGAATAATCCGCAAATTTCCAGCAACGATCCAAGTTTCACGACCTATCCAACCATCGGCATGGTCAGTTCCGCGGGTTGGGCCAATCCGTCGGCGAATCAAATCGGCGTCGTTCCGATTGCAATTTACTCCGATCCCGCGGGCGGAATCGACGGCTGGTCGCCGCTCGTTGCGTCGCAAGCGCAGGCAACGCTTTCGGTGGCAAACGATGGCTCGACGTTGCAAAACTCGTCCGGCCAAACGATCGGATTCTTGCTGAATCAATCGACTTGGATGGTCACCGCCGGTCAGAGCACGTCGCTTGCTCCGGTGATTATTGGTCAAACGGCGTCGCCAGACGCGTCGGCACTTCCGCCGAATCAATCGTCGGCTTTCATCGTGTTGCTGAGTGCCGCTCATCAAGTGATTGGTTTCGGAGCGGCCGACGGGCTAACGGCCGGCAATCGATCGATCTCCTTCACACCGGTTCAGAATCGTGTCGCCTGGGAGAATGCGTCGGCGATGGTTGTTCAACGGCTTGCGCAAGGCGTCGATGTTCAATCGCTGTGGACGTTGCGCGCGGCGGTGCAATATCCGTTGTTTGCGCCAGTGCTCGTCAATCGATAGCAGAGTATTCAGCGGCGCGACCGATGCAACCAAATCAAAGCACTGGAATCGAGAAAAAGCCGTGACCGTTAACACCAACGTCGTTGTTCTCTGCTCCGATTCGAGACTGCGCGACGAAATGGAGGCCGCGCTCGGGTCGCTGTCGCAATATCGGGCAACCGGATATTTCGCCGCCAATTTGCACGAGGCGATCAAGGCGATTCGCAACCGGCGGCCCCGATTGGTTGTCGTCGAGATCGAGCCGGAGCTTTCCGACGTGAAGTCGCTCGCCGACGAACTTTCGGCGATCGCGCCCGGCACTTCGCTGGCAGGCGCGATTCTGCCTGACGTATATTCCACGGTAACCTCGGAAAGCGCATTGCTGCTGGCGGCCGGTGCGGGCCGGCGTGAAGATTTTCTCCGCCGCCCCGTGTCGAGCACCGAGCTTGGCGAATTGTTGGGCCGAGTGCTGAAGTCGGCGGCCACCGGCGGCGGAGCGACGGCCGGCAAAATCGTTTCGTTCGTCAGCAATAAAGGAGGCGTCGGCAAATCGACACTCGCCGTCAATGCCGCTTGCGGCCTGGCCATGCGGCAGCCCGACCGCGTGCTCTTGATCGATCTTTCGATCCAGATGGGCGTCTGTGCGTCGATGCTGGATTTGCGACCTCCCGCAACGGTCATCGACGCCGTTCGCCAACGCGATCGAGTCGACGAAACACTGCTGCGACAAATCGCGGCCGTTCACTCCAGCGGTTTGCACCTGTTGGCCGCGCTTGCGGGGGCCGTCGAGGCGGCGGAAATCGACGATGAAGCCGTGATCCGACTGTTGACGCTGGCCCGGCGAACCTACGACTTCGTCGTCGTCGACACCTTCCCCATGCTCGACCGCGTGATGCTCGCCGTTCTCGATTTCAGCGATCGCGTCTATATCGTGCTGGAAAATGTTGTCCCCACGCTGCAAGGAGCGGTCAAGTTCGTGAAACTACTCGACGGTCTGGGGGTCGTGGACGAGCGGCAGCGGATCGTGTTGAACCGCACAACTTCGCTGCCGGGGAGCTTGCCGCGGCCGACGTCGCCCGGCATTTGGGCCGGGAAGTGGATTTCGTGCTGCCAGCCGATAAGCACGTGGTAATTGCCGCGAATTCAGGCGAGCCCTATGTGCTGCGCGCGAGCCGCTTCTTCGGCTATGGCCCCCCGCTGCGCGACTCGTCGCGGACCTCGATTCGCTGAGCGAATTGCAACCGACGTTCTCCGGCAACGGCACCCAGCATGACAAACCCGCCCCGGAGCCGCTCCACGAAGAGAGGCGCTTCCTGACGAGCGAACTTCGACACGCAATCGACTCGTTGACATCGAACTGTGCGGCGAGCCGCGACGCCCGCCGCGGCAGCAGCTCTCGAAGGGGAGCATGGCCCTGCCCGCCGATCGCTTGCCTGGGGGGCAAGCAGGACTGGTCCGACGCCGCTCGATGGTCGCTTCGGCCGCAGGGTGAACGCCGCGCCGGCGAGCCACGTCGGGTTTCTCGCGGTCTCATCCCGGCTCCATCAACGGCTGCTGGACGAACTCGATCGGCGCAACTTGCTGGCCGCCGGCGAGGAGATGATCGCCCGATTCGTCGAAACGTTTGTCGACGACGCCTCCAATCGAAGATTTGCCCCTCAACGACGAGAACGGCGGCGGCTGGCCGACGATTTGCTGGAAGAGACGCTCGGCGTCGGGCCGCTGGCGCCGCTGATGGCCGATCCGGCCGTGACCGACATTCTGGTGAATCGCTCCGATCAGGTCTACATCGAACGGTTCGGACGATTGGAAAAGACCGACGTTCATTTTCGCGATCCCGATCACCTGGTCCGAATCATCCAGCGGATCGCGGCTCGCGTCGGTCGGCGGATCGACGAAAGCTCGCCGATGGTCGATGCCCGGCTGCCCGACGGCAGCCGCGTGAACGCCACGCTTGCCGCCGGTCACGCTCGACCGCCCGACGCTGTCGATTCGCCGTTTCGGCCGACGCCGGTTGCGGCGCGAAGATCTCATGCGGCTCGGGATGTTTTCGCCCGACATTCAGAGTTTCTGGAATGCCGTCGTCAAAGCGCGCAAGAACCTGCTGATCTCCGGCGGCACCGGCGCCGGCAAATCGACGCTTCTCGGGTGCGGTGGCCGAGGCCATTCCGACCAGCGAGCGAATCGTCACGATCGAAGACGCGGCCGAATTGATTCTCGACCAGGAGCACGTCGTGCGGATGGAAACGCGGCCGGCCAACGTCGAAGGGACGCGGCCGGATCACGGCCCGCGACCTGGTGATCAACGCGCTGCGCATGCGGCCCGACCGGATCATCGTCGGCGAAGTGCGCGGCGGCGAAGCGCTCGACATGCTGCAGGCGATGAACACCGGCCACGACGGCAGCCTGACGACCGTCCACGCCAACAGCCCACGCGACGCGCTGGCCCGGCTGGAAACGATGGTGCTGATGGCCGGGCTCGATCTGCCGTCGCGGGCGATTCGCGAGCAGATGGTCTCGGCGCTCCACCTGATCGTGCACGTTCGTCGCTACGAGGACGGCGTGCGGCGCGTCGAGAGCATCGTCGAGATCACCGGCATGGAAGGGCTCACGCCGCAGTTGCAGGAAATCTTCCGCTTCGAGCGGCGGCGGGCAGACGGCACGAACGGCGGGAGTTTGTCCCGACCGGCATCGTTCCCCGACTGGTCGAAGAGTTGAGGGAACGCGAAATCGAGTTGCCGCGAACAGTGTTCCGCACTGGCGGTCCGATCCCTGCATGATTCAACGACGGCCATCCTAACCGGAATCTGCCTGCCCCTCCGACGA
>CAVTYW010000008.1:0-19812 GCA_963738955.1 Pirellulales bacterium
CCAGGGAGCGGGGAGCAGGGGGACGAACGCGCGAAACCGCAAGCGTGCTTCACTTCGCCGCTTGATAGAGGAGCGCGCTTTCGGTATTGCGATTTGCTCCCGGCTCCTTGCCCCCCGCTCCCTGCTCCCTGCTCCCTGCCCGCGAACCGCTGTTGCCCTGAGGTCGCTCGGCGGGGTATACCTGCTATTGGGGCTCTTACGCAGTTTTCGGCGTTGCTAGCACCGCGGGCTCGGAGTCCCGGTGGCAAAGGCGGACGGCGGCATCTTGCCCAAAGTGGCACATGACGGATCAACCACAACCACAATCTTTGTCGGTCTCCACCAATCGCACCCAGGTTCGCGCGCGCACAGCCTTGGGCCGCAGCACTTGGCGTTCGACGCCGCTGTTCGGCTGGATTCGCACGCGCTGGCTGAAGCGCGGCGCCATGACGCTCGCGCTACTGGGACTCGTCGCCGCATTCGGCTGGCTGGTCTTTCGGCCTCTCTATCATACGAATGCTCAAATGGCGTTCATGAGCGGAACCGATTACCACGCCCTGCAAGCTCCGCCGGCCACATTCGCTCTCGAAGATTACGAAGCGATGAAAGGCCGCGACGGCATCAGTCCATTCTTGGCGCACCAGGGCGCAAACATCGGGCCGCTGGCTTGGAAATCGCTGCAAAATCCCGGCCGGATGGGTTTGCTTGCCACGGCAATCGCCGACGCCACGCCCGACGGCTCGGGCGTGATGATGATCTATGTCAACGCGCATGGCGTGTCGGACGACGGCGTGCCTTATTTATTGTGCCGCAATTTCGACCCGGCGAATCCGGCCGCCGGACGCTATCCGCTGCGCGATCTGTTGGCCCAGTTCAGCGGCTCGACGGCGTCGGTGAAACTGCTGATTCTCGACGCCGGCCGAATTCCCTGCGATCCGCGATTGGGAATGCTGGTCAACGAGTTTCCGCGGCTACTGGAGCGGGAAGTCGCGCGCACGGGCGATCCGAAGTTGTGGGTGCTTAGCTCCAACGCCGAATTTCAACGGTCGCATGTTTCCTGGGCGCTCGAACGGTCGGTGTTTGGATTCTTCGCCGTGCGCGGATTGCGCGGGGCCGCCGATTTGAACGACGATCACAGCATCGATCTCGACGAGCTGTTTCGATACGTCGCGACAAACACGGCCGCTTGGGTGCGCGAAGCGAGCGGCGGGCGAGAAGTGCAAACGCCGGTGCTGCTCTGGGGAGGCGGAGCCGATTCGTCGCAAGTCGAGCCGCCGGTGTTGCTGCCGGCGCCGTACGACGTTGTCGGCGCGGTTGCCAGCGTGAAGTTGCCCAGCGGTGGCTCGAAATCCGGCGACGAACCAGAATCTCCCTACGCGGCCGAAGTGCATCATGAGTTGTCGCCGCTGGCCAAGGTCGCTTCGAAGCAGGCCACGAAAAAAGTGCCCGGCGCTAAGGCCGCCAAGCGAACCGTCAAAACCGGCAAGAAAGTTTCCAAAGCCACGAAAAAGTTGGAAGGGCCCGATCAAAAGGGTGCCAACGGCGGCAAACATACCGGGACCGAAAGCAAGCCCGCCGCAAATGGTGAATCGCCGCCGGCGCCCTCCGGCGAAGCAAAGCCGACACCGGCGGCAACTGGCACGAATCCATCGCCCGATGCCAGTGCGAAGCCCGACGAAAAAAATACCGGAGAACGGAATCCCGCGGACAAAACGCCCGACGACGGCAAAGCTTCCGCAGAGAAAGGGAGCGAAAAAACGGGCGATAAAGCCGAGGCAACAGCGGCCACCGACAAGGGCAAACCGGCGGCAGCCGGCGCGCCGTCCGAAGACGACACATCGAACGATGCCGCGCAATTGCTGCTCGACGCTTGGAAGTGGCGCGATAAATCGGAAGCCGCCGACGATCAGCCGCGGCCAATCGACTACGCGCCGCAAGAATGGCACGAGTTTCAATCGTGGCTGTTGGCCGAAGAGCGGCTCGATCTGGCCGGCGGCGTCGGCGACCCGGAAGAAATTGCCGATCGGATCAACAAGCTGCTCGCGCGATTGACGAAGCTGCCGCATGTTCCGCCGCTGGATGAAGACAAGCCGGCGGATTTGGCGGCTCGGATGGCGGCGTTTGCTCCGCGATTGCCGGCGGGCGTCGAAAACCCGGCTTCGCTGGCCATGGCGCAATTGTTCGCCGAGCGGGGCGGCGAAGCCCTTTCGAGCGAAGCCGCGTCGGCCAGCCAGGCAATCGACCGCTTCAGCCGCGATGGAACGCTGGCCGAACTTTCGGCCTGGGTGGCGAAGCTGAATCCGGATCTCGATCGGTTTGCGGAAGTGCGATTGGCGCGAGCGATCTCGAAAACCAGCGGTCTGGATTGGCCTGCCGTGCAGTTGGCAATTAGCGCCGAGCGATTGGGCCAGCAAGTCGTCGCCATCGATCCTGCCATATTGCCTTGGATTCAACATCGGGTGGAATCGGCCGACCGGCTTCGTTTGGCGGGCGAGCGAGTTTTGCTCGACGGCATCGGCGCCGATCGAGGCGAACGCGGCAGCGCCTTGCTCCGTCAGGCCATCGATATTTATACGCAAGCGGCCGACGACGCGGCGGTGGTCGGCGGCGCGATGCAGCTTCAAAACGATCTGTTGAATCGCGCGCCGTATTACGTCGCCTGGTTCGAACCGGTCGTGTTGACCCCCTCGCCCGACGCGCCGCGGCCGGCTGAATTGCTCGAACTGCTGAGCCGTCTCGAGGCGCTTTCGTCGGCCCTCGATTCGGCCGATCCCGCGCGTTTGGACGAACTTCGCAATCTTGCCTCCCAGTTGACGCCGCTAGTGGAGCAGGTCGAAAGCGGGATGGGGGACAACACGATCGCTTCGCTGGCCAGCCGCGGGCCCATTGGCCGCGTCGGTCGAATCGAAGCCTTGCTCTCGACGCCGCTGCCCAGCGCCGATGCTCGCAGCAGTTTGCTGATGGCGCTCAGCGATGCCGATGGCCGGCTGGCGAAGAGTTATCGTCCGGTCCACGTGCCGGCCGCGATCGAACCTCCGCCGGTAATTACGCCGGAACAATGGCGCCAAGTCGACGCTCGGGCTAAACTGGAACTGGCGCTGGCAAAACTGGCCGGCGGAAAGATCGGCCGCGACGGCGCGGCGGACAGTGCAAACCCAGCCACGCCGCGATTGACTGAGCCGCTTGAAGAGGCTTACCGTGCGCTTCATACGGCCGTCAACGCCATCGCGGCTTCGTCAAAAGAGCCCGTCGGTTCGTCCAATGCCGACGCCAAATCGACCGCCGTGGGCGATAGCAGTGCGAAAGCCGTTGACAATGTCTGGCTCGCGGTCCGAAGATTCGGCGCCGTTGCCAGGGAATTCGATCGCAGCCTCGCGGAACAAGTCGAAACCGTCGTCGATGCCAATTCGGATTTGTCGATCCGCGCCACTCGACCGACTCGGCTGCAAGCGATCCGCCAGTCGGGCCGAGCAATTCGGCTGGTCGATGCTCGCGACGTGAAACAGTTGGGCGACTCCGATCCGTTCAGCGTGTTGAATAGCGCCGACCTCTACGACCTTCTCGCTTGGCAACAGCAGCGCTACGAAGCCGCGGCCGCTGATGCCCCGGTCGGCGACGCGGAATTCCTTGCCAACGCGGCGCGGTCTTATCGCCTGCAAGCCGAGCAGATTCCGCACCAACCGCCGCTGCCGGTGCTCAGCGTCATGCCGCTACAGATGACCGGGCCAAGCATGGTACGTTTGACGACTGAGCCGGAGCAGACGATCGAAATTGCCGTGCGGCGGGCCGGAGCCGAGCCCGCGCCGGTCTGGCTGATGGTCAACTACGATCCGGCGATGATCGACGTGCAGCTTCCCACGAAGCCGGTGATTTACCAGCAGCCGGAGTTGCGTGCCGAGCCGCGTGCCTCGGGTCCGGCGGCCGACGAGCAGCTCCCGCTCCGCCCGGATCGTTTGGGGCTCGCGGCGAGTGTGTCGCTTCGTGCCGGGGAGAGCGAACCGCTGCGGCTGAAGATTCGCGCCAAACCCGGCGCACGGCAATCGACGCGGCTGATCGTCAAGGCGATTTCCGCGGATGCGTATCTGCGACATGAAATCGAAGTCGCGCTACCGCCGCCGGAAACGCTTGAGTTGACGGTCGAGGGAATCCCCGGCTCTTGGACGCCGTCGGAATCGCGGATGCAGCTTCATCCGTTCCCAAATCGGAAGACGACTTTTCGACTCGGTCTTGTGAATCGCGGCGTGACCGATCGAACGGTCGATGTGCAATTGTTGAGCACCGAACATGCGCCGGTCGCGTTGCCGCCCGCGACGGCGCTGTCGGCTGCCGATGCGGCAACGGTATTGAGTCGCTTTGGCGCCACGGCGCCGGTCGCATTGCTGCCGAAGATCGCAGTGCCGGCCGGCGGCGGCATCGTCGCGCTGCCATTCCCTGCGCCGCCGAAGGACAAAAAACCCGAAGAGCCTCCGCCGGCAGCCGCCGGCGACGAGACCGCCGTTCCAGGCGACGCCGCCAAAGCCGCCCCGCCGCCGCTTCCGCCGCTGAAGTTGCCGCTCGAGCATGGGCTAGTCGCCGTCATCAACGATCCGCAAACGCATTTGACGACCATCCGCTGGATCGACATCGCACCACAGCGACCGCGGCGCTATGTGCAGCCCAAGGTGGCTTACGATTTCGATGCCGGCCGGTTGCGGATTCGCGTTCAAGCGCAGGACAAATCGCTGCTGCCGCCGGGCAAGGTCCATGTTCATGCCGATTTGGTCCCGCCGCCGCCGGCCGGAACGCAAACTCGCTTGGACGGCGAACTGACCGCGCCGGACTACGAAGCAGAACTATACGCCGACATCATTCCCGATCCCGGCAAGACGTTGACGCTGCGGATTTCCATCGACGGCTATCCGCGGGCATTTGTCTACCATGTGCCGCTGGGCGCGGAATCGCCCGACGTGCCCGAGTTGCTCGACCTGCGCGAGGTTCGCATCTTGCTGCCGCTATCGGGCGCAGCTTATAAAGCGCCGATCGATAGCATTCAGGTCGATTTCGAAGTCGATTCGCCGCTCGGGGCGTTCAATAATCCGGACGACGTTTTGGAAATGGGCATCGACGTCAATCGCCAGCGCGATCTGCGCGGCGACAAAACGGTGCGGCTCAACACCGACCGGGCAGTCGGCATCGGGATCGACAGCATGGCGCCGAACGGGATGCTGACGCTCGAAGCGCGAGTGGGCGATTTCCATCAGTTTCCGATTCCCGTGCCGGGATTGCGAAACGCGCAGCGTCGAATTGCTGGGGCGAATCTTCGCCGGCGGCAAAGCCGGTTGGAGCGATCCGGTCGAGATCGCGCTCGACGGCTCGCCGCCGGAAATCGAACGCGTCGAAGTCCGGCCGCCGGTCGTCGTGATTGGGCCGAAGGATGTGGAAGTTTCAGTGTGGGCGACCGATCAGGAATTGAGCGGCGTCGCGAAAATCGAAGCGGCTTTCGATCCGCTCGGCACCGGCAAATTCGGCGGCGCCGCTCCGGCCGTGTTGCTGGATCGCACTTCCAGCGGTAATTGGACGACAAAGCTGCCGACGAAAACCTTGACGCCCGGCGAAATCACGCTTTTAGTCCGCGCGACCGACGCGGTGGGCAATGAAAGCGATTACAAAAAAATCAAATGCCACGTCATCACGCTCGACCAGGCGAAAGCCCAAGGCGCCGGCGGAACGGCCCGATTGATGGGCACGGTCCGCTTCGGCCCCGATCCGATCGCTGCGGTGAAGCTCACGCTAGCCGGCGATCCGGCCGTGAAAATCGACCCCGTGACTTCCGACGACCACGGCAATTTCACGTTCACCGGCGTCCCGCCCGGCAAATACAAACTCACCGCGCAAGGCCTGATCCACAACAAGAAGCGGAAGTCGGACGAGGACATCACGATCGAAGCCGGCCCGAATCCGAAGCCGGTGACGATTGTGCTGAAGTAACGCGACGGTGTTTTGCCGGCAAGCGACGGGGTGGTCCGGTCTATTTCTTTCTGCGGCCGTTGCGGCGCTTTGGCGACGTTCCGTTTGATTGCTCGGCGTGGGCGGCGTCCGCTTTCCTCAACGGACGTGCATTTCGCCGCCCGCCATCGATTGGTCGAATTTCAAAGTGAAGCTCCTGGCCAAGCACGGCGAAAACGTCGGCGACGGTGCGGATGGTTTTGTTCGCGCCATCTTCCAAGAGTTGGGAAACGAATCCCTTCGTCTTGCCGAGACGCTCCGCCAGCGCGACTTGGCTCAGGTCGTCGTCTTTTAGCGCCTTCCAAATCAGTCCTGTGATTTCGGAAATCGCCCGCTCTTGCTGATAGAGGCGCATATTCACCGGCGATTCGAGAAATCGTTCCGCATAGGTCTTTTTCATATCAATGTCCATTCCTCGAATTGTGGCCGCCTTCAAACGTAAGGTGTTCATTCATTGTCTTGTCAGCCTTGTCGAGTTCTTCAACCGGCCATGGCCCTCTTCCTTTTTGCGCTCCCGGCTTGAAGAATCCGTGGGTCAGAATCCATCGGTTCGATTTCTGAAAGCAGGGGATGCGGATCAACTTGTTGCCTCTGCCCTTGGCCTTAAAGCCGTAAATCTTTCGTCGCTCGTGGCTGAATCGCGACGGGTTGTGCGTGTGGCCGAAATCGGCCATTTGTTGGAATAGATCGATGAAAATCGCGCGATCGGCCGGCGACAATTCGTCAAGAAACTCTTCTGCCGGAAATCTGCCATTCGCCCGCATCGCGAACTCGACAGTTCCCCAATCTCCAATCGCCGCGATGCGACGTTCATACGGGCTCATTTTGACTCCCCTGTGAATTGACGATCGTCGCCGTTCTCGGCAGCACAGGGTTGTGACAACCCGCAACGATCGTAAGTATAGCTTTAACTAAACTAATGTCAAGGTGGAGAATCGCTAGCTGCTTGGCATCGCTCGCCTGATTTCGTATCTTGCCAGTCCCAAGGCATCCCACCCAGGCATGAGCAATGTCAACATCGATCTCCGCGCCGCCGCCGCGCTATCATCCGCTGGGGCAATTGGTGTTGGCTCGTGTGCGCGAGTTTTATCGAGAGCCGGAGGCTGTGTTTTGGGTTTATGGGTTCCCCGTCCTGATGGTCATCCTGCTCGGGATCGCGTTTCAAAATAAGCCGATTGAAAAGATTTCGGTCGATATTGTCGAGGGGCCGGGAGCGGAGCAAGTTGAAGCGGCGCTCAACAAAGTCGCGGCGCCGGATGCCGAGCACGATACCGCCAAAGCCCGGCCGCGGTTCGAAGCGAAAATCAATCCCGACGACGTTTGCCGACAACGGCTGCGCACCGGAAAGACCGATTTGATCGTCGAGGCAGTTCCGTCCACGCCTGGATCGACTGCATCCACCGGCCCTCATTACAGTTACTTCTTCGACCCCGGCCGGCCGGAAAGTGCGCTGGCTCGCGACGCGGTTGACGACGCGCTTCAACGGGCCGCCGGACGGACTGATCCCGCCGTGGTGAAGGACACGAAAATCGACGAGCCAGGCGCGCGGTACATCGATTTCCTCGTGCCCGGATTATTGGGCATGAGCTTGATGGGCGGCGGACTGTGGGGAGTCGGCTACGTCACGGTCGATATGCGAATTCGCAAGCTGCTCAAGCGATTTCTGGCGACGCCGATGCGGCGCAGCGATTTTCTGGCCGGCATCATGATCAGCCGGCTGATCTTCATGGTGCCCGAAGTGTTGGTGTTGCTCGTGTTCGCGCGAGTGGCGTTTCACGTTGAAGTGCATGGCAGCCTGCTGGCGGTGGTCGTGCTGATTCTGCTCGGCGCGGCGATGTTCGCCGGCATCGGGCTGCTGGTGGCGAGCCGCGCGCGGACGCTCGAAACCGTTTCCGGCTTGATGAACCTGGTGATGCTGCCGATGTGGATGATGTCGGGCATTTTCTTTTCGTCGGATCGATTCCCGGCCATCGTGCAGCCGGTGGTGAAAGCCCTGCCGCTGACGCCGTTGATCGACGCGCTGCGAGCCGTCATGCTGGAAGGAACTTCACTGACGGCGATGCCTGTCACGATGGTCGTGCTGGTGGCATGGACGGTGGCGACGTTCGCGCTGGCGCTGCGGTTGTTTCGTTGGATGTGAGCCCACTCAAAACATTACCTACATCTCAAATCATCGAGGCCTTGCAATGTTAACGCACATGTATCGCTTGCTGATACTAACCCGAAGCGTTAGCGAGGGCGTGGCGTGGCGCTTCCTCGCTAACGCTTCGGGTTGGTGTCGGGTTGCACTTGTGATCGGCTTGCTAACGGCGACCGTCGCCAATGCGGCTGATGCGCCGTCGCCGGCGGTACAAAAACTGCCGCCGTTTTGGCCGGGGCAGCAGCCGGATGGCAAAACGCTGTTGTTCAACCAATGGTCGCTCGAGCCAGCCGGTAAGCAGATTCCGCTGGGGCATTTTCCGGTGAACATCGCCATGCATCCGTCGCAGCCGTGGGCGGCCGTGTTGCATTGCGGTTATCGCGCTGCACGAGATCGTGATCGTCAATCTCAAGACGCAGGAAGTGGCGTCGCGGGTCACGATTCCGCAGGCGTTTTATGGAATCACATTCGACCCGGCCGGCAAGCGGCTGTTTGCCAGCGGCGGCGAATATGAGGTGGTTCACCAATTTGCGTTTGCCGATGGTAAACTGTCGGACCATCGCGAATTGCGAATTGCCGACGAAAAATCGAAGCAGATTCCCGCCGGTCTGGCGTGCAGCCCCGACGGCAAAACGCTGTGGGTCGCCTGCGCTTGGGGCGGCAGCATTGCGCGGGTGCCGCTCAACAAGCCCGAACTGGTCGATCGAATGTCGCTCGATAAGGACAGTTATCCGTATGCGATTGTGCCGAGCCGCGATGGTCATCGGCTGTATGTCAGCCTGTGGGGAAAAAGCGCGGTGGCGGTCGTCGATGCCGAAGCATGGCATGTGAGTGCCACTTGGCCGACGCGAATGACCGCGATTGAATCCGCCGGCTCGCATCCGACGGAGATGGTTCTGTCGCCCGACGAGAAGTTGCTGTATGTCGCATGCGCCAATTCGAACAGGGTGCAAGCGCTGGCGACAGCCTCCGGTGAACCGCAAGAAGAAATCTCCACGTCGCTCTATCCAAATGCACCAAATGGCAGCACGCCGAGTAGCCTGGCGCTTTCCGCCGACGGCAAAGTGCTGCTGGTCGCAAACTCCGATAACAACAACCTCGCATTGTTCGACGTGAGCCGGCCCCGCAACAGCCGATCGTTGGGATTCATTCCCACCGGCTGGTATCCGACGTCAGTTCGCTTTGGATCGGCCCAATCGCCAGTCGCGTCAACACCAGCGACGGATAACGCCCAGCGCGGGCAAAAGATTTATGTAGCCAACGGAAAAGGCCTGGGTTCGCGCGAATCCGAATGGACCAAATCCGGCCGGCGTCCCGCTAGGCAAGAAGAAACGCTCCGATGAATACATCGGCGGCCTGTTCTCCGGCTCGCTGGGCATTATCGATCTGCCGTCGCCTGCAGAGATGGCCCAGTATTCGCAGCAAGCACGGACATGCAGCCCGTTGCAGGCCGATCGCAATCCGGCTGCCAGGCCGCGCGAGGCCGATAATCCGATTCCAGTGAAAGTCGGCGCATCGAGCCCGATCAAGCACTGCATCTACATCATCAAGGAGAACCGCACCTACGATCAAGTTTTCGGCGACGTCAAGGAAGGAAATGGCGATCCGCGGCTCTGCCTCTTCGACCGGCACATCACCCCAAATGCGCATGCGCTCGCGAAGCAGTTTGTGCTACTCGACAATTTCTACGCCAACGCGGAGGTCAGCGCCTCGGGCCATGAATGGACCACTGCCGCGTATTGCACCGACTTCGTCGAAAAAACCTGGCCGCTCAACTATCGCCACGAGCCGATTGAAAAGATCGGCTATCCCGGCGAAGGCAACTATCCGATCGCATTTCCGGCCGTCGGATATATTTGGGATCGCTGCAAGGAGGCCGGCGCGAGTTATCGTAGTTACGGCGAATTCGTCGAGAATGGCGCGAAGCCGGGCGAACCGTCGCATACGAAAATCAAATCGCTCGTCGGCCATTTCGATCCGAAATACGTCGGCTGGGACCTCGACTATCCCGACGCGAAACGGACCGACCGGTTTCTCGAAGAACTTCAGGAGTTCAACAAATCGTTCGACATGCCGCAGTTCATCGTCTTGCGACTTCCAAACGACCACACCAGCGGCACGAAGATCGGCAAACCGACGCCGAGCGCGATGGTCGCGGAAAACGATCTGGCGCTCGGCCGGCTCGTTGAGGGAGTCAGCCATAGCAAATTCTGGCATGAGACGGCCATCTTCGTCGTCGAAGACGACGCCCAAAACGGCTCCGACCATGTCGACGCCCATCGCACGGTGGCGCTGGTGGTCAGCCCGTATTGCCGCCGTGGCGTGGTCGATTCGACGCTCTATTCAACCACCAGCATGTTGCGCACGATGGAATTGATCCTGGGGCTGAAGCCGATGAGCCAATTCGACGCCGCAGCCGCGCCGATGTACGAATCGTTTCAGCCGAAGTTGGATTTGGAGCCCTACATGCATGTTCCCGCCGAAGTGCGGCTGACGGCCGTGAACGAGCGCGGCGCGTGGGCGCGGAAGCCTCGGCCAAGCTCGATTTCAGCCATGAAGACGCGGCCGACGAGAGCACGTTCAACCAGGTGATCTGGCACAGCGTCCGGGGCGCGGATGTCCCAATGCCGCCGCCCGTTCACTCGGCATTCGTTCGCACGCATCCGCCGGCCGAGGGCGATGATGATGATTGACGGGCAATTCCCATGCTAGCGCCGCGGGCTCCTCGCGCAGGGCTCCGATTGCGATTGACAGATTCGGCGGTTGAGGCGACAGTTTCGATCGGTTTTTCCCGCCCGCGGATCGTTGATTCCATCGGTGCTACCATGCGAAATGCAATCTCCCCGCGTGCATGGACTGGCTCGGCGACATTCTCCCTCATGCTGTGTTGCTCGCTGCCGTTGATCGCCGAATCACCGGCTCCGCCATCGCCAACGGCGCCATCCCCAGCCGGCTCGAAGGTCGAGCAATCGCTCTCGACGATCGTGCAGCAATTGGTCATCGACAGCGTGCCACGCCAATTTAGCGACGACAAGAAATGGGGCAAGACGACGAAAGTCGTCAACGGCCTGTCGATAAAAAGCGATGGCGACGGCCTGAAAATCCGCAGGCACACGCATGAAGTGAACGACGGCCTCTGGACCGAATATCGCGGCCAGCTCGTCGATCCGAACAAGGAGTTGCAGATTCGCGTCGAAAACTTGCATTCCAGCGGGCCGGGCCAATCGTCGCTGCAACTTTTTCTCGCCGCCCGGCTGCATGGCGAGGCTCGGCTCGAGCAATGGAAAGACGGCGTCAAGCTGTTGGACATCACAACCGACGCCGACTGCAAAATCGAGGCGCGAATCGACATGGACGTTCGCTGGCGTTGGCAGCCGGGCACGTTGTTCGGCGACGTGGCGGTCGAGCCGAAAGTGACCGGCGCCGATTTGCGGCTGGTCGATTTCGATCTGAAAAAGGCCGGCGTATTGCAAGGTTGGGCAGCCCGAGAATTTGGCGACGGATTGAAGCACACCGTCCAGAAGCAACTCCATCGCGAGGAGCCGAAGCTGGTTGAAAAGCTGAACGCGGCAATTCAGAAGAAACAGGGCAGATTGCGGTTTTCGCCGGATGCCGCCGTCGCCACCGGTTTTACTAAGTTGGAATCGCTGTTTCATTTGAACGATGCAGGCGCGACGCCGGCGCCACAATCGCGAGTCATCGACCCCACTAACCCGAAGCGTTAGCGAGGGCGGGGCCGCCGTCGCAACTCGGCCTCGCTAACGCTTCGGGTTGGTGCAGTCGAGCCGGCGGTCGATCCAATCGGCCGACACGAAGCGGCGCAGCAGCTGGCGCAAGGTTTGTTCAAGCTCGGCGGTGGGCGGCGAATCGAGCGGCGAGCCGTTGGATTGCGTGAGTCCGTGCCAGGTTAACCGCACGTTCCAGCCATTCTGGGTCGCGGTGGTGTTGATCCGCTCGGCGACGCGCAATCCCCACACGACGCCGAACTGATCGCAGAAATCGGACCATAGCCGTTCAAGCGGCGATCTTGCCGCCGTTGTCCGTCGCGGCCAACCGAGCGCCGCCATTCCCGCGGCCGCCGCGAGCAAGCCGAGGCCCACGAGCGGCATCCAATCGACGGCGTTGCCGCGCGGCGAATCGCCGCAGCGGCCCCACGGCAACTGCCGCCACACCAAGATCGTTTGGCCGGCCGCCGCCAGCAGGCTCGCGATCGCATATCGCGTCGGCATATAATTCGACGCCCCGACGACGATCAGCACGACCAAAAACCACGACCAAATTGGATGAACCGTCATCGGTTGGCCCGGCCGCAAGAGCCATTGCTGCGCGGCCGGCAGCGCCAGGATCACCCAAAACGAAAGCACAATCAATTGCCAGGCCCGATCTTGCGGCCGCTTCGCGCCCAACAGCGCGACGAGCGGGCAGAATGTCGCCGCCGCCGCCGCAAATCGCAATGCGTCGGTTCCTTCGCGTCCCGCGCCACCTAGCGCAATTGTCAATTCCACGGCCGTCGCAACAAACAGAGCCATCGCCGACCACGCCCAAACCGCCATCAGCGTCGTTCCCCGCGCCGGCCGGAACAGCCGCGCCAGCGAAATGACGGCCACGACGCCGATCGCCATCGTGATGCCGAAATGCAACTTCGCAATCGTGTCGGGCGGCGGCATGGTTCATACACTAACCCGAAGCGTTAGCGAGGGCGAGACGTGTGCTCGCGCCGCTCCCTCGCTAACGCTTCGGCTTACTGTGTTTATTCCGATTATTCCGAGTTCGGGGGCGGGGTATTATGGCAAAAATTCAACGGTTGCGTTGACTCTACTGTCAAACCGTGGCAATGTTTACCAGACGCAACATCGTCTCAGACGCAATTCCTGTCCGGGGGAGCGCCGCAGTAATCAACCTGCGTGACATGTGGATCAGGTTTCCACCAACCTCGCTTCTCCCCCCGGCCAGGCGTCTGATTTTTCGATGACTCCGCGCCGCACTAAATCCATTTTCGCTCAGCAGTGCAAGGACCCTCGGCAATGATGAAGACGCTTTCAATCTTACTCGGCAATTGCTTGTTGGTCGGCGGCCTCATATTCGGCAGCGAGGCGTCGCCTGCATCGGCCGTCGAGATGTTCACGAATTTCAACAACGGCATGGAGCTTGGCTTCCGGCCTTACGGAATACCTGAATTCCCGCCGGTTCGGTATCATTCGTGGCAGCCGCAGACGTGGTATACACGGCACGGCATGGTTCGGCCATGTGGCAATGGGCAGGTCGAGGATTATGAAGGCGGTCCGTTCGGTCCGCCGAACACCGCCGTTCCCGCGCCGCCGATCCCCGGCAATCAAACGCAAAGCAATCCGGTCGAATTGCAAGCCGAGCCGGTGGCCGATGTGTCGGTCGCGCCATCGCAGCATGACGACGCCGCCCGCTGGATCCGCGGACAAAGCTTTTTGCCGGCAAACTGAGTCGCGCAGCGCCAACCGCAAGCGAGCTTCCGAGCCGTGGTTGAAGCTGTAGCACCAAGCGCCGCTGGACGTTGCGACCACAATCCAATCGTTCCGCAAATCCGGATTCAAGGCTGCGGCCGTTGCTGCCGATAGAACCAATACATGGATGTTGGGAGGACAGGGCGGCACACGCTAGCTAGGCTACCCTGTTTCAGGATAAAGATCATGGTAAGTCCGATGGATCGGCCTACCATGATCTTTTTTATTGCGCTCGCGGCAAAGTCGCATCGGGCACACTGAGCGCGAAGCGTTAGGAGGGCGTCTGGCGCTTCGCCATCGCTAACGCTTCGGGTTGGCATTCATCGCGCCGCAGCGCTCAGCTCCAAGCGAACTGCCGGCCGGTGAGTTGCTCGTAGGCTTCGATGTACTTTTCTCGCGTGCGGCGGACGACATCTTCCGGAAGCGGCGGCGGCGGGCTGTTTTTGTCCCAAGCAGCGGTTTCCAGCCAGTCGCGGACGTATTGCTTGTCGTACGATGGTTGGCCGCGACCGGGGGCGTATTGCGCAGTCGGCCAGAAGCGCGAACTGTCGGGCGTCAGGACTTCGTCGATCAAAATCAGTTCGCCGTCGACCACGCCCCATTCGAATTTCGTGTCCGCGATGATGATTCCTCGGCTGCGGGCATAGTCGGCCCCGCGCGTGTAGAGCGCCAAGCTGCGGCGGCAAAGTTCATCGGCCACGGTCGCGCCGACCAGTTCGCGCATCCGCTCGAGCGAAATGTTGATGTCGTGGCCGGTCTCTTCTTTCGTCGCCGGAGTGAAAATCGGCTGCGGCAGTTTGTCGCTCTCGACCAATCCGGCCGGCAGCTTCACCCCACAAACCATGCCCGACTGGCGATATTCTTTCCATCCCGAGCCAGATAAATAACCGCGCACGACGCATTCGATCGGCACGACTTTCGCCTTGCGAACCAACATGCTCCGCCCCGCGAACAGATCGGGATCGACATCCGGCGGCAAATCGAAATCGGCGACGTCGGCCGAGATCAAATGGTTCGGCTCGTCAAGCAATTCGAGCCAAAACAGGCTGGTTTGCGTCAGCACGCGCCCTTTGTCGGGAATGCCGGTCGGCAAAACCCAATCGAAGGCGCTGATCCGGTCGGTCGCAACCAGCAGCAGGCGATCGCCGAGATCGTAAATATCGCGCACCTTGCCCCGATGCGCCGGCCAACGGTCTAATGCGGAATGGAGGAGTGGTGTTTGCATGGGGAAAAATATAGCGACGGTTTCGGCGGTCGGCTAGTAGCACCCACCCTCTTTGTTCGTTGCGGTTGCTTGGCGGCAAGTGTAGACTCCGCCATAAGGGGTTTTTGCACGGAGAGGATTGCGAATCGATGGGTCAGGTCGGCTTCTTGGTGCCGCTGCGCGAGTTTCTGCCGGCTGAGGCTCCCCAACGAGCCTATGTCGCCGCGCTGGATCAGCTACCTTGGCAAACCCGCGTTACCACGACCGCGACCGGCTTGCTCGTCGAGCGATCCGAAAACGAATCGGGCTATTTTCACATTCTCTGGAACACGGCCGCGCGCGGCCCACTGGTGCTGATCACCGGCACGATCGTCGAGCGCGAAGAGCCGTATAATTTGCCGGTCGAATTGGCGCGGGGCGTGATTTGCCGGCTGCGCAATCAGGTCGGGGGCTGGGAGGCGGCCGGTTTGACGCCGCCGCCGACCGTGATCGCGCAGTTGCAGCAAGCGCTGCGTCGATTCGTCACCGCCGCGACTTCACAAGACCGCCCGGCTGATGCCGCCGCGCATGCCCAGCAAGCCATCGAAGCGGCGCTAGTCGGCAGCGATCTGTTGGTCGATGCATTCGCGCAGCAAGCGATTCGCGTCCGCAAAGGTCAGGCGCTGAAGCTGGCAATTTTGCTGGGCGGCTCGTTGGGGCAGGTGCCTCCCGAAAAACTGATGACCGAGCCCTTTTTGGCGGCATTCAACGCTGCGATCGTTCCCTGCACTTCGGACGCAAGTCGAGCCGCAAGCCGGACGCCGGCAATGGGAATTGATCGACGGGCAGCTTGCCTGGTGCGCGAGCCACGACGTGCGCGTCGTCGGCGGACCGCTTTTGGATCTCGAGCCGGTCGCGTTGCCGGACTGGCTCTATCTCTGGGAAGGCGATTTCAAGAATATCTTGTCGGTGGTCACCGAGCAGATTCGGACCGTGACGACGCGCTGCAAGGGACGAGTCCATCTTTGGAATTGCACCGCGCGCGTGAACACCGCCGACGCGCTGTCGCTATCGGAAGAAGAAGTCTTGCGGCTGACGGTGCGAGCGGTCGAAACGGTTCGCAATGTCGATCCGCGCACGCCGGTGATGGTGACATTCGACCAGCCGTGGGGCGATTATCTCGGACAAATCGAGCGAGATTTGCCGCCGCTTCACTTCGCCGACGCTTTGGTCCGCTCCGAGCTTGGCCTGGCGGGGATTGGGTTGGAATTGAACTTGGGCGTTAGCACTCAGGCCACTTTGCCGCGCGACGGCATGGAGCTCAGCCGTCAGATCGATCGTTGGGGCGACGCTCGGCTTGCCGCTGGTGATCTTGCTGTCGATCCCCAGCGACGGCGACGGATTCAATCCGCCGAGCCAACTGGCCTGGCTGCAAAGCTATTTGCAACTTTTTTCCGCCAAGTCGGCGGTGCATGGCATACTCTGGAATCAATTGCGCGACGCAACGACGCCGCAGTCGAATAGCCGGGGTATATTGAATCCGCTCGGCCAGCCCAAGCCGGTGCTAACTGCATTGGCGGAATTTCGCCGGCTGCAAGGCGTGTGACGAGGAAGTATGATATGAAGACTCTAACCCGAAGCGTTAGCGAGGGCGTGGCCGCCGTCTCCCTCGCTAACGCTTCGGGTTAGTGTGGTCGGGATTTTCACAAATCCCGCTACAGCCCAAATTATTCCCGCCCAAATTATTCCCACGCGAGAAACGTATGAGCCTTTCCATGACGCGTCGCCAATTTGTCGCCGCCGGCGCTGCGGTCGCCGGAGCTAGTTTGCTGCCGACGGTTTCGTCGCTTGCTGCTGAAGCTGAAAAAAAGGCCGAGACCGGGCCGTTCCGCCATCCGTTTCACAAAGCCGTCTTCGGCACGCCGAAATCCGATCTCGCCGAGATCAAGAAGGCCGGCTTCGAGGGAATTGAATGTCTCGATTGGAATGTCTCGCCCGAGGTCGCGCAGCGAAGGCCGCAAGAACGCTGAAGCCGCCGGGCTGCGAATTCATTCCGTGTTGCTCGGCTGGCTCGATTTCAATAGCGCCAAGCCGAACGAAGTCGAAGATTCGCTGGGCAAGGCGACCGTCGCTCTGCGGGCGGCGCAAGCCTACGGGGCCGACACCGTGCTGCTGGTTCCTTGCAAAGTCGGGGGCATGGCGATGCCGAATCCGTGGGAATTCGATATCGACTTCGATGAGCACACGGGCGTGCTCCCTCGTGTCGTGAAGGGGGACAACAGCAAGTTTCAAGAGTATATCGACGCTCAGAACCGCGCCACGGAAACCTCGCGCACGAATCTGCGAAAGCTGATTCCGATCGCCGAGGCCGCGGGCGTGATCGTCGGCGTGGAAGGCGTGTGGAACAATCTTTGGGTTCGGCCCGAGTTCTTCAAGCAACTCATCGTGTCGTGCGACAGCCGCTGGATCCAGGCTTATTTCGACATCGCCAACGAGGTGAAATATCTGATTCCCTCCGAGGAATGGATTCGCGTATTGGGCCGGCTGATCGTGAAATGCCACGTCAAGGATTACAAACTCTCCGCCGACGGGCACAGCGGCAGTTGGCCGTCGCTGCACGAGGGAAGCGTCAACTGGCCGGCCGTGCGCAAGGCCTTGGACGACCGTCGGCTACAGCGGCTGGGGGACGATCGAATCGCCCGGCCCAATTTCGCTGGCCGAGCAAAGCCGGCGGTTTGATTTGATTATTGAGGGGAAGTGAGTGGCTGCGAAAAAATCACTGGCCGCCGGCGATGCGTCTGCTCATTTTCCGACTAGCGCCCGGGAATTTCTCCCTGAGGCGTTCTCGAGGGAGGCGATCGCACATGAATTACTGGGTAAGTGCGGAAAGCTTGCTCAGGGGCTTTCCAGCCGAATTTCGGGTGCCAACGCTATTGCTGGATTTCGCAAACTGGCTCAACAACAAGCGCAAGGGAAGTGTGGGACATTTTGGCGTGCTGAGCGAACGCTTTAATGATTATTGGATCGAGAACGGTGCAGATCTGCATCCCTATTTTGCATTCTTCCTACGTGATCCCACCGGTGGGCAGTTTGGCTACTGGCTCTACGATGGACCAACGACTGCATGCCCCCCAATTGTTCTGGTTGGGTCAGAAGGCGAACTAAGCATTCTCAGCGAGACTCTGGACGAGTTTCTCAGCCGCTTGGCGAAAGGCGGCACGGCCTCCGCTCTCGATTTCCGCGATCAGGACGCCATTGAAGGGGCGGAATTAACGAAATGGCTGGAATCGCGTATCACTAAGCCTCCGGCTCAGAACCGTCGGAATCATCCGGACCTAAAGCAATGGATGGAAGCATGGGGGCGGCAACAACGAGGTTTTATCAACACGGACCCGCTTCACCTGCAGATCGCAGACAAACTTCGCAAATTTGTAAGCCCAAACGCAAAGGCTTGGCAAACTGCAAATTTCGACGTGTTGCTGGTCGGTACACAGTTCAGGATGTGGCACAGATCGCATGGCCCACAGCCAATGCCGCAAAACGAAACGGCTGACTTAGAGTCTCTGTTCCGTTCCGTTCGAGCGGAGCGTGCGAAAAAGACTCCAGAGCGCGGCGTTTGGTTCTATTCCTGGGTTAGGGTCGGATCGCAGGGTGGGGCTAACCTTTGCTGCAACTTCATGGACGAACCGAAGGTGATGGAGGAACGGCTGGACGTGCCAATCTGCGACTACGAGCGTGATCTGCATGATTTTCCCCGTTCAAAGCATTGGATGCCCGAGTGGATCAAGTAACGCTCGGCGGCGGGACCGGGATTATCATGCCAATTAACGGTTTTGACGACGAATCCGCGCCGGTCGTTCGCCGGCGGCGGATTTCGTTGCGATTCGTGGCCGGCGCGATTGTGTTGGGGACCGCGATCGGCTTGATCTTGACGATCGTCGTGCTGGTCGTCATCAGCCGCGGGCAACCGCCCCACATGACCTCGTCCGATTTCGAGGCCGCCCGCCAACGCTGGCAACGGCATGGTCCGGCCAGCTACGACATGGATATCGAGCAGAGCCTTGGGGTCTCCGGCAAGATTCATGTCGAAGTGCGGAAGGGGCAAGTCACCGCGATGACGATCAACGGCGAACCCGCGGCGCCGCGATTGTGGGACAATTGGTCGGTGCCCGGTTTGTTCGACATCATCCGCATGGATGTGAATCGCAACGACGCGGTCGTCAACGCCCCCGACCAGCCCATCCCGGTGTTTCAACAGGCCGAATTCGATCCGATCAACGGCTTGCCGCGCATCTATCGCCGCTCGGAGCCCGACGGGGGCCAAACCGTCGAACGGCGGATCGTCGGCTTTCAGCCGGTAAAGTGAATTCCCGCCTCTCTGTCTGGACAATCGACTTGGCGTCGGGGACGATGCTTTCGATGGAGCGTTGTACCGGCCAGTACTTTTGGCAGCAATCGCTGAACCTCATGCCCTACTGGACCGACAAAGTCGCGCTGATCACCGGCGGTTCCGGGCGGATTTCGAAGCGCGCTGGGGGAGGCGTTTGCGGCGGCGGGAGCGAAAATTGTTTTGGCGGCCCGCAATACCGAGCGGTTGGAAGCCATCGTTGGCCGAATTCGGCAATCGCATCCGAATGTGCTGGCTGTCGCCGCCGACGTGACAAAGCAGGCCGACGTGGAAGATCTAGTCCATCGCACGATGGATGAATTCGGCGGGCTTGACGTGCTGGTCAATGCCGCCGGGCGATCGGCGCGCGGGCAAGTGATCGACACCACGCCCGAGGAATTCGCGGAATTGCTCGATCTTAATTTTTTAGCGGTGGTGTGGCTACGGGCGGCGATGCCCCATTTGTTGAAAACGCAGGGCCATCTCGTGAATATCAGCTCGCTGGCAGGCAAGGCGGCGGTTCGATACGTCGGGGCGTACCCCGCGACGAAATTCGCCTTGGGCATTATACGCAGCAATTGCGGCTCGAACTTTCGCCGAGTGGATTGCACGTATTGCTGGTTTCGCCGGGACCAATTGCTCGCCCCGATGCCAATGATGC
>CAVTYW010000009.1:0-45961 GCA_963738955.1 Pirellulales bacterium
CGCCCGCCCAGCGCCAGAGCGGAAAGCTCGACATCCGCATTGTTCCTCGCGACGGCAACTGGAGCGCCGGCGGCATCTCTGTCGGCCAAGTCAGCCTCGTTCGCCGTTCTGGCCAATGAGAGCCGCGGCGGCGGCGCTGCGGTGCCTCACGGAGGGGCCAGACTGGCCTCTCCTGGCAGTGGCCGGGCTGGCCTGGGTGATCCTGCTGGCCGCCGACCAAATCCCGGGCGCGCCGCCGATCTGCGTGGCCGGAGGCGCGAAGCCGATTCGTCAGCGCGCTTGTGGCTCTCCTCGCTGGCGGGATGGGATGGGGTCGCGGTCTTGTTCGCGGCCTTGGTCGCCATGCCTGTCGCGATGACGGCGCCGCTGCTCCAGAGTCCCTAAGCCACGTGCGACGATCTGCGCTCTACGAACGGCGCACACGCTCGCTTGCGTTTTTTTAGCCGGCCATCTCTGCGCTTGGGCTCTCACCGTCACGGTCTTGATGGCGGTTGCGTTCGGCTTTCGGCTTCTCGTCTCGTCGGCTTTCGCCGCTACTGGTCTCGTGGTCGCCGCAGGCCTGATCTGGCACGGCGCGCCCTTCAAGCCGATCGCCCGCAATCGAAGCCATGTGCGGCTGCCCCTTCCCGCCTGTGGCGCGCGGGCTGCGAGGCGCGGGTGCAACGCGCTATGGCGTCCAGTGTCCGCCGGCTGGTGCGCCGCCTCGGGTGCGTGGGCCATTGATGCTCGCGCCGATGACCAGGCGGCGCCGCGCATCTCCACGATGACCGGTCGCCGCAGCCGCGCTCATGCTGTGTGAGGCGCACTGCGCGGCCGATCGGCGCTGTTCCGCGCTGGCGCTGGATTGGCGCGGGCGTATTTTCGCCATCATCGGCCCGACGCCGTCGTGCTGATCGACTATCCCGGATTCAATTGGTGGATCGCGCGGCGGGCCAAAGCGCACGGGATTCCAGTGTTCTATTTCGCGCCGCCGCAGGTTTGGGCGTGGGCGCAGCATCGGGTCAAGAAAATGCGGCGGCTCGTTGACCACGTGCTTTGCGGACTCCCGTTCGAGGCGGAATGGTTTCGAGCGCATGGTTGCAACGCGACTTTGGTCGGTCATCCGTTTTTCGACGAAGTGCGCCGGCAACAGCTCGACAATGATTTTTTGGAGTTGGCAAAGATTCGCCACATGAATCGCCAGCTGGTCACGATTCTGCCCGGCTCGCGGACGCAAGAAGTCACGCAGAATCTCGATGAGTTTCTCAAAGCCGCGGCGATCGTGCGGGCCCGCGTGCCGGACGTTTGGTTTGCAATCGCCGCGTTCAAATCGCAACATGCCGATTATGCCCGCGAACGGATTGCCCAGATTGGCCTGCCGGTCGAGGTGCATGTCGGAAAGACGCCGGAGCTGATTCATCTCGCCGAATGCTGCATGGCGGTTTCTGGCTCGGTGTCGCTGGAGCTTTTGTATCAGAAGAAACCGACGGTGATTCAATACCGCGTCGGTCGAGTTGGATACGCCGTGCAAAAACGGCTGCGCAAATCGAAATACATCACGCTCGTGAACCTGCTGGCGACGAAGGATCCGTTGGGCATCGCGGCCGCGCCGGAGAAACCTGGCGCCGCGGTCGACCGACCGTTGTTTCCCGAGTTTCTAAGTTACGAAGATTGCTCGCTCGCGGTGGCGTCGCAGATGATCCGTTGGTTGCTCGATTCCGAGCAGCGCGAAGGTCTGGTTGCGGAGTTGGCGAAGCTGAAGGCCCGCGTGGGGCACGGCGGCGCCTCGCAAGCGGCGGCGGCTTACATTCTGAACACGCTCGACCGCCGGCCCATCGCGACGCCGCGGCCGCATTTCATGCCGGGCATGATGGTCTCATCGAGCGGCGGTGCTCCGGCATCGGCCGAAAAGCGCGCGGCTTGAGCCAGGCGTCGTGCTTGGCGAAACAAGCCCGCGGCGCCAGCAAGCGCCCCTGTTCGCAATCGCCTGATCGGCGTATGCTAGGCTTGTTAACCGGATTTCTTGCAACGGTTCGCGATTCTTGTTTTGCGCGGAGACGCATCGTGTTCATCGGCGACCGGCCAACCACGGCCTACGACCTGAACTTCCGTCTGTTCGGCGTGCCGGTGCGCGTGCATCCAATGTTCTGGCTGATTTCAGTCATTCTCGGACCGATTCACGGCGATCCGAAATATGTCGCGATGTGGGTCGCGGTTGTTTTTGTGTCGATTCTTGTTCACGAAATGGGTCATGCGATGGCGATCCGCTTCTTCGGCTGGCGGCCATCGATTCTGCTTTATTCGTTCGGCGGATTGGCGATGTACCAGCCGACGCATCACGATCCGCGCAAGCAGATTCCGATTTCCTTGGCGGGGCCGGCTGCCGGATTCCTGTTGGCGGCTTTGACCGTGTTGCTGGCCAAAGCGGCGGCCTATCCGGTCGAATTTACCTTCGGCGCGCCGATGGTCGTCAATTGGACCATCGGCTTCGAGAATCTGCGCGGCGTGCCAAGCATCAATGCCTTGATGCTGATTGAGCAGTTGCTGTGGGTGAACATTTGGTGGGGTCTCGTCAATCTGCTCCCCATCTGGCCGCTGGACGGCGGCCACGTTTGCTATGAACTTCTTTTGGAGCTACGAGTTCACGACGCGCTCGTCAAAGCTCTTTGGGTCTCGGTCACCGTCGCCGGCGCGGTGGCCATCTTCGCGCTACTCCGCACCCGCGATATCCGCAATGATTTCTTTTTGCCACTGATGTTCGGCTATCTGGCCTATTCGAGCTTTTCGATGCTGCAACAGTACACGGGCCGAGGCGGCGGATATGGCGGCGAATGGTAACACGACGCCCACGCTGCCCTCTTCCACTACGCCGCCGCGGCGCGTCGTGCTCCTCGGGGCGAGCAATCTGACGCGCGGCATCTCGACCATCGTCGACAGCGCGCGCGACGCATCTGGCGCGTCCGCTGGAGATTCTTGCCGCACTGGGTCACGGCCGATCGTATGGCCTGACGAGCGCCGTGCTCGCTAGAAGGCTTCCTGGAATTCTTCAATGCGGCTTGTGGGATGCGCTGTCCCGATTGCCGCGGGCAGCACGGCCGCGCTGATTACCGACGTGGGCAACGATATTCTTTACGGCACACGGTCACGTCGATTCTCGACTGGGTCGAGGAATGCGTCGAGCGATTGGGGCCGACGAACGCGCCGGTTGTGCTCACGATGCCGCCGACGGCCACGGTCACGGCGCTCTCGCAATGGCGATATTCGCTCATCCGCACGTGCGCCTTTCCCGGCTGTCGATTGAGCCGAAACGACGCATTTTCCCGAGCGGAACAGCTCGATGCGGGTCTGCAAGAATTGGCCGCGCGGCGAGGGCTCGCGCGGTGCGGCCGCGCAGCGAATGGTATGGCTTCGATCCGATTCATATTCGGCGGCGTCATTGGCCGATTGCATGGAATGAAGTTTTGTCGGCTTGCGCGCGGAGCGCACGAGACGAATTTCGCACGCGGCTCGTTGCGCGCTGGCTTTATCTGCGATCGCGCGGCGCGGCGCGGCGCACGATCTTCGGCATCGAGCAGCGCGCCGCGCAGCCTTGCGGCCGATTGCGCGACGGCACGACGATCGCGATTTATTGAAGTCGCGTGACGAGCACGGCGCGCTTCGCGCGCATCGCAACCTCGAAGTCGTCTTGACGCGCCGCGCAAGTTTTGAAAGATTTATTCACAAGTCGTGTTGCACAATTCGCAAGAATTCGTACAACTACACGAAGTAGGTTTCATTGCACGCGGAAAAAAGTTTTTCGCAGGCAGTGAAACAAGCTCTTCGACACGCGATGCAATGAGTGCGAAACGTGTCGGGGGCTTCAAGGATGGAAACGTTTTTTGTTTAGTGGTGAAGTGAGCTCGCTGAAGCGAACCACGTTGGGACGACGAAGCGAGTCGAACTCACCGAAACCCCTTACGGGAGGACGATCTGTGGCCAAGAAGAAGAAAGCCGCCAAGAAGAAGGCGGCCGGCGCGAAGAAGAAGTCCAAGAAGTCGGCCAAGAAGAAGGCCAAGCGCTAGGACGCTTCACGCACCGCGCGCTCCTTGAGCATGCGTCTTCACGATACGACGAGAAAGAGCCCCGTGGGTTGCTTGCAACCCGCGGGGCTCTGACTGTTTCCAGACCGCGAAAAAACCGCTTGTTTGCCGGCGATTACGAAGAATTCTCAACCACGGGTCGTTGTCTACAAGACCGGCAACGACGGCATCGGCGGTTTGCGGCGGTGCGAGTCCGCCAGGTTTTTCACCAAGCGGTGGCAAATCTCCTCGAAGAATCCGGCGGTCGCTGGGTCGTCGAAGTTGCGCGAAGTTTGGCCCTCGTCGCCGTTGCGCGCGAATTGAAATGTGGATCGGCACCTCGCCCAGAAACGGAATCGACAAATCGTCGGCCGCGTTGCTTTGCGCCCCGCCGTGCCGAAGATGTCGTATCGCTTGTCGCAGTTGGGGCAGAGAAAGTAGCTCATGTTCTCGACCATGCCGAGCACCGGAATGTTGCACTTTGCGGAACATGGCAATCGCCTTCACCGCGTCCAACAGCGCCACGTCTTGCGGCGTGCAGACGACCACCGCGCCGGTCAGCGGCAGCAATTGCGACAGCGTCAGCGCGATGTCGCCGGTGCCCGGCGGCATGTCGATCACCAGATAATCGAGCTCGCCCCACAGCGTGTCGCGGAGGAATTGCGTGATCGCGCCGTGCAACATCGGCCCGCGCCACACGACGGCCTCGTCCGCGGGAACGAAGAAGCCCATCGACATCACGCGCATCCCGTCGACTTCGATCGGCAAGATTCGACCGTCGCGCATTTCCGGTTTGGCGGTGACGCCCAGCAGATGCGGGATGCTGGGTCCGTAGACGTCGGCATCCATCAGGCCGACGGTGGCGCCGGCCCGTTTCAGGCCGAGCGCCAAGCAGGCGGCGATCGTGCTTTTGCCGACGCCTCCTTTGCCCGAGCCGACGGCGATCACGCTCTTGGCCGTCAGCCCGATCTGGCCGAGCTTTTCCGGCGGGCGATTATGCACCGCCAGTTGAACTTGCACATCTTTCAATTCAGCGAATCGGCTTCGCAGCAATTGCGTGAGCTCGGCCTGGGTTTCCTTCCACAGCGGCGCCGAGTGCGTCGTGAGCGCGAGCGTGACCGAGAGCGATGCGTCAGTCAATCGCATGTCGCGCACTTGCTCCATTTCGACGACGCTACGGCCGGTTTCGGGATCTTTGAACTCCGCGATAACGGTTTGAACGGCGGCTTCCGTCAATTGGCCTGAGGCCATTGATGATTCTCCAAGGCGGGGTTTCAAATACTCGGTTCGTTCAATTCGCGTCCGACCAGGGCAAGTCGGCAAGGATTCTCGTTCGCGGGTCGTCCAGATCGCCTTTTTCTATCGGCGCCGACGCATCCAATTGGCCGATGCGACGATGTGCCAACTCGGCAACGTCGCTCAGCGATCGCGGCGAGACCGCGAAGTGAATCGCGCCGGCCTCCCGAACCAATTCTCCGTATGTGGCCAAACGCCGTTCCGCCAGCACGATCGCTCGCACGTCAGTCAATTCGCGGCGCAATCGCAACAACATCGCGAGCAACGGGCGGACATTGTCGGCCGTCAATTCCAACGCCGCCAGCGCCGTCGGCTGCTCCAAAAGCCGACGCCAACACTCATCCATCATCCGCGTCTCGAACAGTCGCACGTCCAACGGCTCCAGCCACAACCGCAGCGCCGCCGCCCAATCGCCCGAACGCTCCATGACGATCAATGGAAACTTGCCCATGCTGCGCTCCCGACTTCGCGGCGCGTTGCCGATCACCCGTTGCTGCCGTCATCCTACGAGCCGAGTCACTCCCCGGCAACCGACCCCTCGTCGCTTGCCGCTTCGGCCTCGACTTCGAAACCGAGTTGCACCATGCGACGATAAAGCCGCGGGCGAGTCAGGTTGAGCAAGCGCGCGGCCTTGGTCTTGTTTCCGTTGGCCAGCCGCAATGCCCGTTCGATCAATTCGCGCTCGATCTGCGCAAGAAAGGTCTCCAGATCAATTGGCTGCGGTTCGCGGCGTGGCATACGCCTGGCGGCCGCGGCCAAAAAGATCCGTTGGGGCAAATCGGCCGGCGCGACTTGATGCCCTTCCGCCGTCGAATGCGCCTCGTGAACGGTGGCGGCCAGTTCATCGATGTTGCCCGGCCACGGATAGGCGGCCAGTTGATCGAGAGCCTCGGGCGAGAAGCCGCGAAGCTGTTTCGCCCCGCGAGCGTTTTGCTCCTCCAGGAAAGCCTGCGCCAAAAGCGGAATGTCTTCTCGCCTTTGCGAGAGGGGCGGCAGATGGATTACGACGGTCGAGAGGCGCAAGCCGAAATCCGCGCGAAATTGCTTCCGCGCGGCCAATTCATCGAGCGGCGCGATCGAGGTGGCGACAATGCGCGGCGGCGAGGAAAGATCCTTCAAGTAGCCCGCCAATTCGGTCTGCACTTCCGCCGGCAATTCATGAACATCGCCGAGCAACAAAGTGCCGGCCGACTGCCGTTTCTCGCCATCGCGGCCTAGTAAAGCCGAAAGTGTCGATCTCAAGAGGTCGGTTCCCAACAGCGCAAGACAACGGAACCAGCGAACCGGCTTCCGCATCCCGTCGAGCGTAATGCACGGCCCGGGCGACATGCTGCCGGCCGCTGCCGACGGGGCCGACGACCAATACCGTTGCCGTGCCGGCTGCCGCCAATTGCACTTGCACTCGCACGCGGACCATCGCCGGGCTGTCGCCGATCAGGCGATCCATTCGGCCATGCTGCCGTAATTCATGATGGAACAGTTGAAGCCGCTGGTGCAACATCAGCGATTCGTCGGATGGCACCTCGGCGAGATTGACCGCGGAAGCAGCCTCGTCGGCCGGAAGATCGTGTGCATCAGTAACGACCAAGACTCCCTGCCACCCATCGGCATCGTCGGCCAGAGGAATGAATTCGGCGCGGTGCCGTGTCAGGCGGCCATCGCCGCGCGCGCTGTAAATCAGCCCGACGGTTCGCTGACCGGAAAAAACCTCCGGCGGCGGACAGAGACCGCTGAGCTGCGCGGTCGCGGAATCCGCCGCAGCTTCGACCGAAGAACTGTAGTTGCAGGCCGTTCCGGGAATTTCCTCGATCGGCAGTTCCAGCCAAGCAGCGCAGGCTGGGTTGCAATAGACGATCCTGCGACGGTCGTCCAGCAAATAGACGGGCGCCGCCGTCGTGGACAGCAACTTGGCCAACTCGCCGGCCATTCCTCGGGCTATCGCCATTCCACGACCAAATGAGTTGCCTGTCTTGAGTTCGCCAACAAAGCGCCAAATGGACAGCGGAAAGCAAGGTCGTTTGATCGCAAACGATTCGGTGGCATGAGTTTAGCGTACTTGAACCGATGGCCGAATAGTAGCCCTCTAAAATCCCGGCTTGCGGCCGCTCGAAAAATAATTCCGCATAAATTAAAACATCGCTAGGTCTTGAAGCGTATGGACTTAGCCAAAACGACGCAAACAAAATTGCGATTCGATGAAAGATCCCATCGTTCCATATAGGGCGGGAAATAATACTGCTTCGGTCGTTTGGTGAAAAGCTCGTTTGTCCAATCCCCCGTGTTCGACGGTTGATCATCGACATCGGCGAGGAACTTGGCGTCAGGAATTGCGACCGGCAGGAGCCGCAATGGGTTCGCACCTACTTCGACGCCTCGATCGCTGCCGATAGGGTCTGGCGCGACCCCGTGGTCAACCGTCGTCGACCGCCGCTCCAGGCGGGGCAGCCTGGAGTCGGCGGTTTTTTGGTTGAATAGAACGCGTCCCGATCGTTCCAGCAGCATCGCTCACTGCCGCAACGAAAGATGCTCCGGCAAAGCGGCGTTCGTTGCGTCTTCGTCGATCGGCTGCGCTTGGCGAAGTGAATGGGCCGCACGATCGGTCAACCGCATGATCGGTCCGGGACACACGCCGAGGCCGAGCACCATCAGGGTACACGCAACCATCGCCCACCAGGCGCCGGCGCCCCCTTCGGCCTTGACCGCCGTCGCCCCGCCGGCCGTGCTCGGGCGGAAATACATCACTCCCACGACGCGCAGATAATAGGCCATCGCAATCGCCGCATTGACGACGCCAATGATCGCCAGCCCGACGAACCAAGGCCGCAGCGACGACTCTTCGACCCCCAGCGCGCTGCCGAACAAGGTCAACTTGCCCCAGAAGCCGGCTAGCGGCGGCACTCCGGCCAGGCTGAACATCGACACGGCCAACGCCATTGCCGGCAACGGACGCGTGCGCCCGAGGCCGGCCAATTCGTCGATCCCGTCTATCTGCTTCTCTCGGCCGCCGAGATATTTCAGCGCGGCAAAGGCGCCGATCGTCGCAAGGCAGTACATGGCGAGATAGAAAAACGCCGCCCCGACGCCATGCAGTTGAAAACCGTTCATTTGGCCGCCGTCGAACGCTTCCGCATGCGCCAGCCCGGCCGCGACGCCAATCAAGATATAACCGCCGTGTGCGATCGACGAATAAGCGAGCAGGCGGCGAATGTCGGTCTGCCACAGCGCGACGAGATTGCCCAATGTCATCGTCGCCACCGCCATCACCAGCGCCACCTTCCATTCCAATGTCTCGAGGCCCGGCATCGACGCATAGATAATCCGCACGAGCACCAACAGACCGGCGATTTTCGGCAGCGTCGCAAGCATGCCCGCGTTGGCATGATTGGTGCCTTGGTATACGTCGGGAGCATAAAAGTGCAGCGGCACGCACGTCATGCGGAAGCCAACGCCGGCGAAAACCAGCAGCACGGCAATCGGGGCCAGATTGATGCCCGGATCGCCGGCGCTCAACGTTGACGCGGCCGCCAAGGCTTCCCGCAAATGGTCGAGCCGCGTCGAGCCGGCGGCCCCCGCAGAGCCGGCCGCGCCGTAAAGAAAGCTGAAGCCGTAGAGCAATAGCGCCGACGACAAGATGCTGAGGAAAAAGTATTTCGTCGTCGCTTCCTGCCCAAACGCGTCACGGCGGCCAAGATAGAGCACGATGTACGTTGGAATCGAAATCAACTCCAGCCCGACGAACAGCAGCACCAGATCGTATCCGACGGCAACGATCATCAACCCAGCGACGATCAACAGCAGCGATCCGACGTATTCCGCCGCCGGCCGCACCGACGGCGAATCGGACGACAGCATGACCAGCAGCAATCCAAACAGCAAAATCGGCCACAGGCAAATCTGCCCCAGCAAATCCATTGCCAGCGGTCCGCTGATCCAGGCCCCCGCACCCGGCGCCGCGGAAAGCATCCCGGCATGGGTGCGGTAGTCCTGAGTGCCGAGCAGCACGCCGGCCAGCAAGATCGCAAAGGCGGCGGCGGCGTATGGCTGGAAATGGCGCGGAAAAACGCGCCGGCCAAATAAATCAGCGTCGCCGCGCCGATCAGCACGATCTCGGGCAACAACAGGGATATGGTTGTGTTGTCGGTCATGGAGCGTTGGACGCGCCGCCCTCGCTAACGCTTCGGGTTGGTATGGAAGAATCGTCGGACGGACCGGCAACACCAACCCGAAGCGTTAGCGAGGGCGGCGAGGGATTCGTCGATGCGACAACCGGCGTAGCCGCATAATACTTCTGAAACTCGGCATCGATCGGCCCCGCCACTTGCTCGACCGCCGGCCCGATCGGCCGCAGGAACGTGGCCGGAACAATGCCAATCCAAAATGCAAACACGGCCAGCGGCAACAGCGCCAGCATTTCGCGCAAATTCAAATCGCGAATCGCCGGAGTGTGAGAGGCGTGCGCGGGCGACTCGCGCCCATTTCCTCGGCCGCATGCACTTCCGGTTCGCGGAGCAGGCCGAAAAACAATCGCTGCACCAGCCAGAGCATGTACCAGGCTCCCAGCACCACGCCGAACACGGCGATCACCGCGATGCCGAGCAATTGCCAATTCATTCCCGCCGGCGATTGCGACCAACCGCGCTGAAACATGCCGGCGAGAATCAAGAATTCTCCCGCGAAGCCGTTCAGCCCAGGCAAGCCGATGCTCGACAGCGTGAATAAAACGAAGAAGAATGCCAGCCGCGGCAACTTGCGAGCCAGGCCGCCGAATTCGGCAATCGTGCGCGTGTGGTAGCGATCGTAGATCATGCCAACCAGCGCGAACAAGGCGCCGGTCGAAATGCCGTGGTTGATCATTTGCAAAACGCCGCCTTGGAGGCCCAAGGGATTGATCGCGAAAATGCCCAGCATGACGAAGCCCATGTGGCTTACGCTGGAGCACGCCACGAGGCGCTTGATGTCGGTCTGCGCCAGCGCCAACAGCGCTCCGTAAATGATGCCGATCACGGCGAGCCACAACAGCCACGGCAAGCAAATGGCCGTCGCGGCCGGGCACAACGGCAGGCTGAACCGCAAAAATCCGTAGCAGCCGAGCTTCAAGAGCACGCCTGCCAAGAGCACGCTTCCCGCCGCTGGAGCCTGTGTATGCGCAAGCGGCAGCCAGGTGTGCAGCGGAAACAGAGGCACTTTGATCGCAAAACCGGCGAACAAGGCCAAAAACACGGCGAGCTGCAAATAGCCGTGCGCCGCGTCGTTCGGCAGCGGATGCTGCGCCAGTGCCGCAGTGAGTTGGGAAATCGAGAACGTCAGTTGATGCGTCGCGGAATACTGCCAAATGACGATCGTGATCAATCCCAAAAACGTCAGCACGCTGCCGGCGAACGTAAACAGGAAAAACTTGTTGGCCGCGTAGCGCCGGTCTTCGCTTCCCCAAATGCCGATCAAGAAAAACAGCGGAATCAACGTGAACTCGAAAAAGATGTAGAACAAGATGATGTCGCCGGCCGCAAATACGCCCAACATGCCGGTTTCCAACAACAGCAGCAGTCCGTAAAAACCGGCCGGCCGATCCTTGATCGATTCCCAACTCACCAACACGGCGCGTAAACGTCAACAGCGCCGCCAGACCGAATAGCCACACGCTGAGCCCGTCGAGGGCGACACTGAAATGGATATTGATCGGCGCATGTTTGGCCGAGCCAGGCAAAATCGCTCGCGGCAAATGGAGCGGCGCCGGCCGTTGCCGTGCCGAACGGATAATGCGCGACGAGCACGATGGCCAGCACGAGCGTGATGAGCGACGTCATCAGCGCGCTCTGCCGCACGGCCTCGCGGCCCCATCGGGCGGAAAGCGCAATCAGCGCCACGCCGAATAGTGGAAAGACAATCGTCACCAGCAACAAGTTCGACATGCGGAATTTACGTCGCTATTTCGGCCAAGGGATCAGCGTGCCGATCAATACCAACAAACCGAGAATCATCGCCATCGCGTAGAACTGAACCACGCCGTTTTGCAGCGAGCGCAACGTCGCCCCAACGCGCGGCGGGATTGCGCCGAACAAATTCACCAGCTCGTCGATCAGCCATCGGTCGATCCAATAACAGATCCACGCCAATGCTCGCAGCGGTTTCACCACCAGCCAATCGTAAATCAAATCGACGAAAAACTTGCCGTAGGAAAGCTCGTACAACGGGGCCAGCCATCGCGCCAGCCGATCGACGTGCGACCGGTCGCCCAGATAAAAGAATGCCGCCACACCGATGCCGGCGAGCGCGACCAAAGTGCTCGTCACCGCCACCTGGTTGTGGATCGCTTCACTCGTTTCCCCTGCCGGAACCATCTTCGAGGCCAACGAGGGAGTAAACCGCAGAAAATCGCCGAAACTCGACAACAGCAAGAATCCGACCAGCGCGGCGCAAACCGCGAGAATGATGAGCGGAACCGTCATCGTTCGCGGCGATTCATGGGCATGATGTCCTGCTTCTTCCGGAATCCGCTCCGGTCCATAAAACGTCGCGAAGAATGCCCGGAAAGTATAAAAGGCCGTCAGCAACGCCGTTGCCAAACCGACCCAATACAACGATTGATGAAACGCCGCGTCGGTCAGTCCCGCGATGCCGAACACCGGTGTCGTGCCGCCGGCCTGGCCGCGTTCGAACACCGTCGCCAGAATCCCATCCTTGCTCCAAAAACCGGCGAATGGCCAAACGCCCGCTAGCGCCAGGCAACCGACGAGAAACGTGCCGCAAGTGATCGGCATGATCCGCCGCAGCCCGCTGAACTTCCGCATATCGACGACGCCCCCCATGCCGTGCATCACGCTGCCCGCGCCGAGGAACAGCAGGGCTTTGAAAAACGCATGAGTGAACAGGTGGAACATCCCAAAGATGATTCCCGGCAGCCAGCCGATGCCGAGACTGAGAAACATGTAGCCAAGCTGGCTGATTGTCGAATACGCGAGCACGCGCTTCAGATCGTTTTGCGTCAGCGCGATCAACGCGGCCAAGAGCGCCGTGAAGCATCCGATCAGGGCCACCGCGTGTTGCGCTTGCGGCGCGGCGACGAACAGCGGCGTGCAACGGGCAATCATGTAAACGCCGGCCGTGACCATCGTCGCCGCGTGGATCAGCGCGCTGACAGGCGTCGGACCTTCCATCGCGTCGGGCAACCAGACATGGAGCGGAAACTGCGCGCTTTTGCCGCAAGCGCCCGTCAGCAGCAGCAAACAAATCGCCGTGCCGACCGCGCCGCCGACGTATCCGCCACCATTCGGAATCGCCAGTCGCGATTGGCCCAAGATGCCCGCCGGATGCGCCGCCGGCGAATTCGCGGTCAAACTAGCAGACTGGCTTTGCGTCGCCGTTGCTGCCGGAGCCGGCGTGTCGTGAAAATCGAGCGTGCCGTAAGTCGTCCAAATCAGAAACAGTCCCAGAGCAAAACCCCAATCGCCGACCCGGTTCACGAGAAACGCCTTCTTGCCGGCCGCAACGGCCGCTGGTTTCTCGTACCAAAATCCGACCAGCAAATAACTACACAACCCAACCGCTTCCCAAAATACATACAGCAGCACGAAATTGCTGACCGACACCAGCATCGTCATCGAAAACACGAACAGGCCGATGTAGCTGAAGAATCGCCAATAGCCGCGATCACCGTGCATGTAGCCGATCGAATAGATGGCCACCAGCGACGAAATGAACGTCACCATCGACAGCATCACGGCCGTCAGCGTGTCGGCGCGGAGCGTAACGGCGATCGAAAAACTCGGCGTCGCGCCAGGAGCCGGCAAAGCGTTGGCGGCGGTCGGGATTGCATCCATCGACGCGGGCATTTTTTTATCGGCCGGAGAACCGAGCGAAACATGCGCCGGATAGGCATTTTTAACGTCGGCCCAGCTCCAAAGCGTGAACGTCTCTTCGTATCCGACGCGGCCCGCGGCGGATGCGGAATGCGAGCCGTAATTGGCGTCGGAATTCACCTCCTTCAACAGCATCAGGCTCGACAGAAACGCCAAGCCCATCGCGATCACGACCGGCCAATGGGCTGCGCTCTTTCAGCCAGCGGCCAAAGCAAGCCGTCAGCACGGCCGCCAACAGCGGCAACGCGGGAATCAGGATCAGCAGCGTTTTGGTCATCGAAGCAATCGGGCTCTAAACATGTTGACGATGTTCGGATTCTTCTTCGCTATCGGCATCCGTCGGCGGCTCGACTCCGGCAGGGGTCAAATGGGGCCAAACCGGAGACGGCTGGCGAACCTCGGGCAATTCGACATCCGTAAACGGCGGCAAGTTGCTCTCGCGGATTTCGTGCCAGGCGTCAACATCCAGCTTGCCGTTGCGATGATACAGCATCAGCACCAGCGCCAACACGATTGCCGCTTCGCACGCCGCGACCGTCAGGCTGAAAACGACAAGGATCTGGCCGCCCCAATCGTTGTGATACCGTCCCCAGGCAACGAGGCTGACCGACACACCTTGCAGCATCATCTCGGCGGCCAGGAACATGACGATCATGTTCCGCCGGCTCAGAAATCCGACCATGCCGATCGAGAACAATAGCGCACCGACCAGCAGCGATTGATACAGCAGAGCCGCTTCATCCATGGATCGGCTCCTTTCGCTTGCCTGAGCCAAGCGAGGCACGGCCGTTTCCAGCCGCTTCCTTCGGGCTTTGTGGTGCCCGCTCGTGGCTGACGATCGCAATCGTGCCGACGAGCGCGACCAACAACAGTGTGCCGGCCACTTCGACGGCAACCAGATAGCGGCTGAACAATTCTTCGCCCAAATGGGCGACGTGATCGAGAGAAAGAATGTTGCGGTGCAACGCTTCGTCGGTCAAAACCGGCGTGGCCTTGAAATCGGTGCCCACCAGCGCCATCGTCAAGATGCCGACGAGCACCGCCCCGGTCACGGCCGACACCAGCGGCTCCCAGCTAACGCGATCGTAATAGCGCGGCCCGTCGATTGGGCCAGCATCAGCACGAATAGAAAGGTGACAAGAATCGCGCCGGCGTAGACGATGATCGTTGCGACCGCGAGAAACTGGCGCCTTGAAACAGAAACAATCCAGCCGTTCCCAGCAGCGACAGCGCAAACCAGACGGCGCAATAGACCGGACTGCGAAGCGAAACCGCCGCGCCGGCGGCGATCAGCGTCACGCCGGCCAACACCCAGAATAGCACCTGCGTCGGCCAACTCGGCATTCGCGTGAAGAGCGAAGCGAACAACCCAAGCGCCACGATTCCCAACACCGCGCCAATGGCACGACCTGTAGCGCCAGCGCCGCGCGCGGCAGCAATAGCCAAAGCGCGAGCGCGGTCAACAGCGTCGCGCCGCCGACGGTCCACTGAACGTAATTCAAAGGGTCTCGCTCCGTTACGACGATTAAAGGACGACTTCCCGCCGATCCCCTCGCTAACGCTTCGGGTTGGTGTGTTGCTCCGCAACACTAACCCGAAGCGTTAGCGAGGGGATCCCTACAGCACCGGCACGCCGAGTCGCGCGGATTGCGTCGGCTCGGTGTCTTTCGTCTTGTCGTACACGCTCAGCAACTTTTCCTTGTCGAAAATCATCTCCTCGCGGCTGCGGCCCGTCAGGTCGAGAAAGCTGGTCAGCTCGATCGCGTCGACCGGGCAGGCCTCTTCGCACATGCCGCAGAAGATGCAGCGCAGCTCGTCGATCGAGAAGCTCTCGGGATATTTTTCGCGGTCGGGCCACGGGCTTTCGGTGCCGACGATGTCGATGCAATGGGCCGGGCAGGCCGTCGCGCACAAGAAAGCAGGCCACGCATTTCACCCGCCCCTGCGCATCCTTGTTCAAGCCGATGCACGCCGCGATAGATCAGCGGATTGCCGATCTTCGGCCGCTCGTCGGGAAAGCTGACGCGTCACCTTGCGGCTGAACAAATGCTTGATCGTGGTCGTCAAGCCCTTGCACGAACAGCGGCAAATACATCTTGCCCGGCGAGTCCCAGCGGCGGCTCTTCGATCCAGCTTAATTTTCGGGTCGTCAGGTTTCATGTGTTGTACATCGATCGTAGCAGGCACTCTCCGAGTGCCGTCCGCCGCGGTTCGGTTCGGCACTCGGAGAGTGCCACTACATTGATCTCAGTCGCCAAGATTCGCTTCAGGATCCCACTGCGTGCTATGCGGCTTCGGGCGATTGTCGACCGACAGCGGCGCCGTCATGCCGGCGACAATGCCAGGCGACGATCGACACGACCCAACTCACGATGCACCGGCATCAACAGACGTTCTGCCCCGATATTCCGACAATCACCGCGATCAGCCACCAGATTCACCATCCCCAGCGGCAGCATCACCTTCCACGCCAGCGCCATCAATTGGTCGAAGCGAAACCGCGGCCAGCTCCAGCGCACCATCATGAAGAACAGGATCACCGCCAACACCTTGCCGACCAGCACGACGATCCGCAGGATGGCCATCGGCCAGGTGACGATCGTCGCTCGAGCCGGTCAGCCCCCAAAGATGCCAGCCGCCGAAGAACAGGATCACGATCAAAAACGCCGCCGTCACCATGTGCAGAAACTCGGCGATCAAGAACAGCAGCAGCCTCATGCCCGGCATATTCGGTGTGATAGCCGCCGATCAGTTCCTGCTCGGCCTCGGGCAGATCGAACGGCAACCGCGCCGCCTCGGCAAACGACGCCACGAGCAAACACCAACAAGCCCGAGCGGCTGCAACGACGATGTTCCAGACGCCGCTGGCCGCCTGATCGGTCGATGATCTTGTCGAGCCGCAGCGAGCCGCTGAACAGCACGACGCCCAGGATGCCCAGGCCCAGCGGGATTTCGTAGGCGATCAATTGCGCGCTCGATCGCAGGCCGCCCAGAAAGCTGTATTTGTTGTTGCTGGCCCAGCCGCCGAGGATCACGCCGTAGACGGCGATGCTCGACAGGGCGAAGACATAGATCATGCCCACGTCGAACTGCGGCGCCACGATCAGCTCGATCGGCTGCTGCGATGCCTCCGATACCAATCGGCGGCAGCACGCTGCCGAACGGAATCACGGCGAAGATGGCCAGCGCCGCGGCCAGGATCGAGATCGGCGCCAGCGTGAACAGCACCTTGTCGACGTGCGCCGGCGTGTAGTCTTCCTTGAAGATGAACTTCAGCCCGTCGGCCAGCGGCTGGCCCAGGCCGAACATGCGAATCTTCGTCAGCGGAATGCCGACGCGATTCGGCCCCATGCCGGTCCTGCACCCAGGCGGCGATCCAGCGCTCCAGCAGCACCAGATACGCCGCCGCCGTCATCAGCCCGCCGACAAGCAGGACGATCTTGACCAGCGGCGACAGATGGCGTTGGGCGTGTGCATGTTATTTCGATTCGTCAATGTCGTCAGCACTTTCCGAGTGCCGCAACGCAACTTCGCGGTCGGACGGCATTCGGAGAATGCCTGCTACGTTACGCAGTCGCTTTTGCCGCGGCGGGAGCTGTTGCTGCCGTTTCCGGCGGCCAGCAGATTCACTTTCAAATCGACTCCGACCGGCGGACTTCGCCGCCGGCCGCCGCGAAATAACGGAATCTCGCCGGCAACTTCGCTCGAGCACGCTGCGCGGCTTGTACATGCCCGGCCGGCCCAGCAGTCGCCAATACAAGCTGGCCTTCGACCCACACGCCGGCCGGCGGGCGAATCGCCCAGTCGAACGATTGCAGCCGGTCGGCATGATTCACGTACGAGCCGTCGCGCTCGGCGAACGACGCGCCGGGCAATTGGTACGTCGCCCGCTCCCACAGCGGCGAGTCGAACATATCTTGCACGATCAAGCAGTTCGAGCTCGCCGAACCGCTCGGCCGTCGCGTCGTCGATCCACGGATTTCGGATAGCCGCCGGTGACCCACGCCGCGTCGAATCTCGCCCGCCGTCGAGCTCGGCCAGCAGATCGTCGAACGTCGCCACGCCGCCCATGAAGTTGCTGCAGCGACCTCTTCGACGCCGCGGCGGTTCGGGCACTTTTCGGCGCGAATCGTAAAGCCGTTCTTGAAACGTCTCGTCCTCGCCCACGACCGGCACCGGCCCAAGCGCCAACACGGCTTGCGGATCGATCTGCCGCGCACGTACTTGGCCAGCAGGTACGCTTCTTCGACCGTCAGATGCGGCGAAAGCACGGCCGCCAGCCGCCCGGCGCTTCGCAAGCCGCGCGTCGAGCTCCTGCGGCAGCTGCCGACCATTCGACATTCACATGCAGCCGTCGCCGTCGCGGCGCGCGCGGCTCGATCAGCCGCTCGGCGCTGTGCACGTGGTGATAGCCGTAGCGGCCTTCGTCGCACATCCACCACTGGTTGACGTGCGGATTCTCGCGCGGCTTGAGGCGATAGACCGTGTCCTGGTTCTCTTCGACCATGATCGAGCAGCCGGTCGAGCAGCCGGTGCAGACGCCCGGGTGCTGCTTCATGAACCAGACGCGCTGCTGATAGAGAAAGTCCTTGTCGCCCAGCGCCCCGACCGGGCACAGGTCGACCACGTTGCCCGACATCTTGTTGTCCAGCGGATAGCCGGGAAAGACGTCGATCTCTTCGTGGCTGCCGCGGTTGATGACCATCAGCTCGCTGGTGCCGCTGATCTCGCGCGTGAAGCGCACGCAGCGGCTGCACATCACGCAGCGATCGACGAACAGCGTGACCGTGTCGCCCATGTCGCGGCGGCGGCTGGTGAAGGGGCGGACGTCGGCCCGCCGCTGCGTCCTGGCCGTGCTCGAAGTGATAGTCCTGCAGCAGGCACTCGCCCGCCTTGTCGCAGATCGGGCAGTCGATCGGATGATCGATCAGCAGGTCTTCTTCGACCATCGCCCGGCTCTTGCTGCACCTTCTCGCTGTTGGTGACGAAGACGGTGCCGTCCTTGGCCGGCGTCTGGCAGGCCGGCACGAGCTTGGGCACCATCGTGATCGCGCCGGTCTCGCGGATTGCGCGTGCCGGTCTCGACCAGGCACATGCGGCAACTGGCCACGACCGTCAAGCCCGGATGCCAGCAGTAGTGCGGAATGTCGACGCCGGCGCGCTCGGCGGCCTGAATGCCGTTGAGGCGCTCGCTGGGCGCCGACTTCGACTTCGTGTCCGTCGACGATGACGATTCCCATGATGCGAGGGTGAGGCGTGTCAGGTTGAGCGGTTACGCTGCGAATGCTCGTCGCTCAATGTGCCCGCCAAAATCGGGCAGCGCCTGCGACCGCGTCGGTCACCATGTAACCGTTGGGATTGGTGCGCTTGATGTACTCTTCGAACTCGCCGCGGAACTTGCGGATCGCGTTCTTGATCGGCCAGGCGGCGCCGTCGGCCAGGCCGCAGATCGTCGTGCCGGGAATGATGCCGATCGAGTCGCCGATCTCCAGCAGCAGATCCAGATCCTGCAGCCGGCCCTTGCCGGCCTTGATGCGCTCGAGCATCGTCAGCGACCAGGCCGTCCCTTCGCGGCAGGGCGTGCACTGGCCGCAGCTTTCGTGGTGGAAGAAGCGGCAACTGTTGTGCAGGAAATCGACCATCGACACCGTCTCGTCGATCACCACGACGGCCGCGGTGCCCAGGCCCAGGCAGCCGACCTTGCCCGGCCCGGCGAAATCGAGCGGCGTGTCGAACTCGGCCTCGGTGAGCAGGCCCATGCTGATGCCGCCGGGAATGGCGGCCTTGCGCCTTGCGACCTTTCCACACGCCGCCGCCGTATTCGTCGATCAGCTGCCGGCAGGTGATGCCCAGCGGCGCTTCGTAGCAGCCCGGCTTGTTGACGTGGCCGCTCAGGCAGTACAGCTTCGGCCCGTAGCTGCCGGGGTCGCGCGGGTTCTTCGGATCGGCCGGCACGCCGATCGATCTTGAACCACTCGACGCCGCGGTCGGCGATCTGCGTGACGCAGGCCACCGTTTCGATGTTGTTGACGACCGTCGGCTTGCGAAACACGCCTTCGACGGCCGGAAACGGCGGCTTGATCCGCGGCCAGGCCCGCTTGCCTTCCAGGCTTTCGATCAGGCCGGTCTCTTCGCCGCAGATGTAGGCCGCCGCGCCGCGATGCAGATAGATGTCGAGCGAGAAACTCGCTGCCCAGGATGTTCTTGCCCAGGTAGCCGGCGGCGTAGCACTCGTCGATCGCCGCCTGCAGCCGCTCGTAGCGACAGCGGATATTCGTAGCGCAGATAGATGTAGGCCGTCGTCGCCCGCGTGGCGTAGCAGCTGAGGATGATCCCTTCGAGCACCTGATGCGGATCTTCCTCCATCAGGATGCGGTTGTTGAACGTGCCCGGCTCGCTCTCGTCGGCGTTGATGCACATGTAGATCGGGCCGGGATGATCCTTCGGCAGGAAGGTCCACTTCAGCCCGGTCGGAAAGCCGGCGCCGCCGCGGCCGCGCAGATTGCTGGACTTGACCATCTCGATGAACTGCGGCCGGCGTCATTTCGGCCAGCACCTTGCTGCAGCGCCGCGTAGCCGCCGGCCGCCTCGATACGCGGCCAGCGTATGGCTGTTCGGCTTGCCGATGTTGGCCAGCAGGACGGGTTCGAACTTGGGCATGAGCCAGACGGTCGACGGTCAGGCGTTTCCGTTGAGCCTTCGCGCTGCGAACGTCATGCGACGAACTGCGTCGGCCGATTCTCGTTGCGTCAGGTCCTTGTGCAGCGTCGTTGCCGGCCAGCATGCAGGGGGCGAACTCGCAGGCCCCCAGGCATTCGGCGAATTCGAGCGTCAGCTTGCCGTCGGCGCGTCGTTTCGCCCGGCTGGATGCCGGCCTCGTGGCACAGTGCTCGAGCAATCTCCTCGCCGCCGCGCAGGGCGCAACTGATCGAGCGGCAGACCCAGGCCCGCGTCCGGCCGTGCGGCTCGTCCTGCTTGAAGAAGCCGTAGAAGCGACAGCGTGTCTTGCACCTCGGCCGGCGCCAGTTCCAGCAGCTCGGCGATCTCGACGACCGCCTCCAGCGGCACGCAGCGCAGCCGCTCGTTGACGATGTGCAACGCCGGCAGCGTCACGGCCTGCCGCGTCGGGATAGCGCGGAAAGTAGGCCTTGATGGCCGCGATCATCTCGTCGGTCAAGATGCGTTCGGCAGTCATGGCTGCGGACTGTGTCATGTCAAAGATTGCTGTCTAGCGATCCAACTCGGCGGCGATGATGTTCAAGCTTCCCAGCACGGCCACGACGTCGCTCAGCGTGTGGCCGCGAATCAAGTGCGGAAACAGCGGCAAAGTGAATGTACGACGGCGGCCGGCAGCGGGCCCGATAGGCCACGTCGCGTGCCGTCGCCGACCAGGTAAAAACCCAATTCGCCGTTGGGCGCTTCGATCGCCGCGTAGGCTCTCGTCGTGCGGCACCTCGAAGCCGCGATTGCTCATCACCAGCTCGAAGTGCGAGATCGTGCCCTCGATCGTCGAGTAGACCTGCCGCTTGTCGGGCAGCGCCGTCCGCTCGCCGATGCCGACGTTGACCGGCCCGGCCGGCAGATTCTCGATCGCCTGCTCGACGATCTTCAGGCTCTCGCGCATCTCGGCCATCCGCACCAGGTAGCGGGCGAAGCAATCGCCGGCCGTCGCGCAGCAAACCTGGAAATCGAAATCCTCGTAGGCCAGGTACGGCTCGTCCTTGCGCAGATCGCGGGTCACGCCGCTGGCGCGGGCGATCGGGCCCGGTGGCGCTGCGGTTGATCGCCTCGTCCTTGCGTCAGCACGCCGACGCCCTTGGTGCGATCGACGAAGATCCGATTGCGATTCGAGCAGCCGCTCCATGTCGTCGAGCGTCTTGGGAAACGTGCGCACGAAGGCGCGAATCTTCTCGATCGACCAGCGGCGTCATGTCGTACATCAGCGCCGCCGACGCGCGTGTAGCTGTTGGTGAACCGGGCGCCGCACAGCGTCTCGAAAATGTCGTACAGCACTTCGCGCTGGTAGAAGGCGTAGAGAAAGTACGTGAACGCGCCGGTGTCGAGCCCGACCGCGCCGTTGCACAGCAGATGATCGCTGATCCGGGACAGCTCGGCGATGATCGTGCGGATGTACTTGCAGCGCGGCGTCAGTTCGATGCCCAGCAGCTTCTCGACCGCACCGTGCCAGGCCACGTTGTTGGCCATCGGCGAGATGTAGTTCATCCGGTCGGTGACCGTCACGTACTGGTTGTAGTTGAGGCTGCTCGCCGATCTTTTCGAAGCCGGAGTGCAGGTAGCCGATGTCGGGCATGGCGTCGACCACCCGCTCGCCGTCGAGCTTCAGCACGATCCGCAGCGTGGTGTGCGTGGCCGGATGCTGCGGACCGAAGTTCAGCGTCCACAGGTAGTCCTGCGGCTCGGCCTGGCAGTCTGCGGTCGGCAGCGACATCGATCGGCGTCGATCGTGGCACGGCTCGTCTGGCATCGGTCCGGTCGCGCATCTCAGCCGCTCGTCCCGCTGCAAGCACGGGGAAATTGTGCCGCTCGCCGCGGCCTTGCAGCGGATAATCCTTGCGCAGCGGAAAGGCCGTGAATTCCTCGGGCAGCAGAATCCGCCGCAGGTCGGGATGCCCGTCGAAGCGAATGCCGAACATGTCCCACACCTCGCGCTCCATCCAGTTGGCCCCTTCCCACAGCGGCACGGCCGAGGGCACGGTCAGATCGGGCTCGTTCGACGAACGCGCGCACCGTGATCCGCTCGTTCGTCTCGGTCGCCGCCAGCAGATAGACCAGCCCGAAGCGATCGTTCGGCGTCGCGATAGTTCAGATAGTCGACGCACGTGATGTCGACCAGCAGATCGAAACCGCCGCTCGTTCTTGCAGGAACGCGAGCACGGCGTAGATCGACTCGCGCGGCACGACGACCCGCGTGTCGCCGCGAAATTCGCTGCGTCTGCGCGCCAGCGAAATCGGCCGTGTCAAGGCGGCGATCGTTTGCGGGTCGGTCATCGGTCGTTCCAGTCGAACTGCTCGCGATGTGCGATCTGATCGCCTACGACTCGAACGCCTTGCGGCAGATCGGCGCACTGCCGCGCGGCAGCGACGATCACCGGCAACTCGACCAGCGCCCGCTTCGGCTGCTGGCGCGACGGCGTGTCGAACTCGCGCCCGCCGATCGTTCCTTCGCGCTGAATCTTGTCTTGCAGGTCGATGATCGATTGAATCAATTGCTCGGGCCGCGGCGGGCAACCGGGCACGTACATGTCGACCGGAATGAAGCGATCGATCCCCTGCACGACGCAGTACGTGTCGAACACGCCGCCGGTCGATGCACAGGCGCCCATCGAGATGCACCACTTCGGCTCGTGCATCTGCTGCCAGATGCGCTGCAACACCGGCAGCATCTTCATCACCACGCGGCCGGCCACGATCATCAGATCGCACTGCCGCGGGCTGAAGCGAAACACCTCGGCGCCGAACGCGGGCCAGGTCGTGCGGCTGGCGCCGGTGGCCATCAGCTCGATGCCGCAGCAGGCGGTGGCAAACGGCATCGGCCAGAGGCTGTTCTTGCGGCACCAACTGGCCAGCGCGTCGAGCTGGCTGACCACCACGTTTTCGGGCAGGTCTATCGCCATCGAAACACCCCTTTCCGCCAGGCGTAGACGAAACCCACCGCCAGCAGGGCGATGAACACCATCACCTCGCCGAACACCAGCCCGCGGCTCGTCGACCGCAGCCGCCGCGTCGATCCGACGGCCGCGGTCGATGCCCGCTGCCGGGTTGCGGCTGGCCACCGCCCAGGGATAGAGGAACAGCAATTCGACGTCGAACACCAGAAAGGCGATCGCCACCAGATGGAACCGGACGTCGAACCGCCGCCGCGCGTCGTGGATCGGGTCCATGCCGCTTTCGTACGGCATCTCCTTGACCGCCGATTCGCGGTGCGGCCCAAGCAAACGGCCAGCCAATGCCAGCACAATCGACAGCGCGGCCGCAAAAGCGACGAACAGCAGCACCGGCAAAAACAGGCTGACCATAACCGCCCTTCGCAAGCCGTCGCACGGCAATTGGAGGACTTTGTGAATCTTGTCACAAACTTTGGCCGGAAAAAATCCCGACTTCCGCCGGGACAATCTCGCAACCGTCGAAAATCCTAATGCTCGCCCCGCCCACCGTCAAGCGGCGGCAGCTTGCGTAGGTCAGGCTTTCCAGACTGACTTCTCTCGGTCGCCGTCAGCCTGGAAAGGCTGACCTACGCAAAGGCTCGCAACGCCCGATCAACGGTTTCAATTCGGCCGGAATGCCCGTAGAATCGCACTCCCGAGCAGCGGCCAGATGGGCGCAAAAAAGAACCCTTCGCAGGTGGGGCAGGAACCTACGAAGGGCAGGAAGCAAGGGCGAACCCTTGTTCCGTGATTTAGTATTTCCAACTTCACCAAGAATAACAATACCGCGTCTTAGGGGGATCGAAAAAATCTTTTTGGGGCCGCAAAAAACAGCCGGCTTCGTCCTCAACGTCTTGGTGCTATCGTCTCGCATCCACTCGACATTTTGCGAATGGAATTTGGAAATATCGCTTCGCCGCCCTCCATTATAATGCGTCGAAAATCATAAGGGAAGAATCATCATGCCGCTCGATTTAGTGGCGACGCTGAGCGACCTGGTAGCGATTCCCAGCGTCAATCCGATGGGGCGGAACGTCGCCGGGCCGGCGTTTTTCGAGCATCGAGTGACCGAGTATCTCGAGCAGCTTTTCCGTCGGTTCCAAATCCCGATTCTCCGCCAGCCGATCGCGCCGCTGCGCGAAAATCTTTTGGCCCGGATCGACGGCGACATTTCACCGGAAAACGGCGGCGAATTGCTCCTTTTCGAGGCCCATCAAGATACCGTCGGCGTCGAAGGCATGACGATCGAACCTTGGACTCCCACGATCCGTGATGGCCGCCTCCACGGCCGCGGTTCTTGCGATGTTAAAGGTGGGCTGACCGCCATGCTGGGAGCAATCGTTCGGCTGGCCGAAGAACGGGCCAAACCGCCCGAGGGTAATTTGGAACCTCGACCGACCGTGATTTTGGCCTGCACGGTCAACGAAGAGCATGGTTTCAGCGGCGCCAAAGGGCTTTGCCAGCTCTGGTCGGAAGCCCCTTCCGGATTCTTGCCCCGCGTGCCCGACGCGGCAATCGTCGCCGAGCCGACGGAACTAAAAATCGTCGTCGCCCATAAGGGAATGGTCCGCTGGCGGTGCCACACGCACGGCCGCGCCGCCCATAGCTCAAATCCAGGCTTGGGCGACAATGCTATTTACCGCATGGTGCGCGTCGTCGAACTGTTGGAGCGATATGGCCGCGAGGTATTGCCTCTGCAAGGTAAACACCCGCTCTGTGGCCAGCCGACGTTGAGCGTCGGCACGATCGCCGGCGGCAGTGGCGTGAACACCGTGCCCGTCCGTTGTACGATCGAAATCGACCATCGGCTCTTGCCCGGCGATGACCCACAAGCGGCCTGGCGCCGAACGATCGACTATGTCTCCGCGCAATTGGGTGATGCCGCGGCGGTGCAACACATCGAACATGAGCCGCCGCTGATGCACAGCGGAGGCTTATCGGATACGGCCAATGGCCCAGTGGCCGACCGGCTTGCCTCGGTGATCCACGGAGTCATCGGCAAAGCGGATCGCATCGGCGTTCCATTCGGGACGGACGCGGCGGTGATTTCGGCGGCGGGCGTTCCGACGGTCGTTTTTGGTCCAGGCTCGATCGACCAGGCTCATACGGCCGACGAATGGATCGCCCTCGACCAGCTTCCGCAAGCGAGCGAGATTCTTTATCGCATGATCGCACCGGGCTTAACGCACGATCCAGCAGCCTGAAGCGCTAGCGAAGGGATCGGCGTAGAAATCCATCTGTTGGCAATACAACTCGCCGTCGATTCGGGCACATTGAGCGACGAAACTAGGCATCGTCTTATTCTCTGGCCCATGACTTCTGTTTTCCACGACAGCGCCGACAATCGCAACTCGTTGATTCAATGGCCTTTGCGAACTCTCTGAGAGTGCCAGCATGATTTCCGCGAACGCTTGGCATATCGTTTGCAAAACAGGCGATCGTGGTTGTGGCAGTCTGAGCCTTGGGTCTTTCGTGACACGAAGTCCGGAGCGGCAAGGTTCAAAGCCAAATTAACAAACGCCACATGTTGTGCTGGCAGGGATTGGACAAAAGTTTGATAGGATGCTCCAGCCAATGTCCGAGAGACTATGGCCGCGATCAATGGCCGTAGCGAAGGGATTTCCTTCGGCCGAATTTGACCAGGCTTAGAAACCATCAACGAACGAGAACGATCCACCGACCAACTTAGAACATAACGGGCCGAAAAAGCCCGACGCGACCCCCGCGCGCCTGTGCTCGACCGGTGTCCGGAATATCAACCGCCCCACGAAGACATGCCGCCGACGCGCGATCCGTCGGTGTGACTTTGGGCGACTGACTACCCGGATACCCTCGGGCGCAGGGCGCCTTCTATTTACGGCCATCGCAAGTCTCCGACGGTTGCTTCCGCGAGGCACTGCTTCTTCGCCCCTTTCGCTCTTCGCCGGCCATTTCCGCTGCGCACCACTCTCGAATCAATCGGGCACCTCCCGCTTTGCCAGCAAAATGCGGGTTTTTCGGCAATCCGCTCGCCCCAACTGTAACAAATCCTGCGGGAAACCGCTCTTGCTTGATACAGGGACGAACATGTGATTCGTCCGAAAATAAAACCTCTGAATCTGAAAGGTTGGTGTGCTATGACCCGTGTTTCAATGATTACGACAGCGCTGGTGATCGGCCTGTTGGCTGGAAGCGCCGCGAGTGCCCAAGCCAAGGGCAAAGACAAGAAAGACAACAAGGACAAGGGCCACAAGATCGTCGGGCTGAGCCCGGTTGATTTCCCGCATCACGGGAATGAACATCATGGCGACAAACACCACGGCGACAAGGATTGCAAAAACCACGACGGCTGCGACAAAGACCGCTGCAACGACAAGGATCATTGCGGCGACGATTCGTGCCACCACGGCACAAAGCCGCCGAAGGAAAACATGGGCGGATCGAGCTATCATCCGCCGGGAACTCCGGGAGGCCCCCCGTTGCCGAAGAAGCCTTGGCCGTTCAAGCTTCCCCCGGGAGCAACCAAGTTTTACGGCAGCCAAACCTTGGCTGGCAACCCGATGAAGGGACTGCACGATCCGCTGAAGCCGAGCCCGAAACCGGGCCGCCCGGCACCGAGCCAGGGCCAAATCCCGACGCTTGGCACCGGCTTTAACGGCCTGGCCAGCGCCGTCGGCAAAGACGTGGGTTCCGCGGTCGGATTCGGTGTCACCGAAGGGCTCAAGGGAGTCGGTGCTGTCGCCACCGCGGTTGGCGATGTCGCCGGCGGAGTTGCCAATGCCGTCGGCGACGTGGCCAGCGGAGTTGTCAACGGCTTGGAGAGTCTCTTGTAAATCGGTGTTCAATAGACCAACTCAACCCCAATTACAAACCGGGGCGACTCAATCCGAGTCGCCCCGGTTTTTTTGTCGCGCGACGCATTCAAACCGTTACGACGATCTTGCCGATCTGCTGGTTCGATTCGAGGTAGCGATGGGCGTCGACAATTTCGGCCAGTGAAAATGTTTTGGCGATCACCGGCTTGAGCTTGCCGGCGGCCAGGCCGTCGATCACCCATTGCTTGCCGCGCTCCAGCCGCGCCGAGTCCGACGTGATCTCGAACAGAACGTAGCCGCGGATCGTCAGCGTCTTGGAAAGCAGGTCCATCAGCGGCAGCGGAGTTGGTTCCGCGCTGAGAGCGCCGTATTGAAACAGGATGCCGTGAGGGGCCATCGCCGCAGTTAGTTTGGCGACTGTCGGGCCGCCGACCGGATCGAAAACGACCCGCGCCCCTTGCCGTCCGTCAGGCGTTGCACTTCCGCGACCGAGTCTTGCGTTTCGGTCGCGATGACATGGACCGCTCCGAGTTTCGTCAAGGCGTCTCGCTTGTCGTCTTTGCGCGTAAGCGCGATCGGAGTCGCGCCGACGGAGTTGGCGATCTGAATCGCGGCGATGCCGACGCTGCTCGACGCGGCCGGAATCAACACAACGTCGCCGCGAATCAGCTTTGCGATGTCGATCAAGGCACCGTAGGCAGTGAGATACTGCATCCAAATCGCCGCGGCTTCGGTCCAGGAAAGCGAAGCCGGATGCTTTGCGACCGCGGCGGCCGGGACGATTGCGACATCGCCGTAAACGCCATATTGATTTTGCGAGAAAGCTGGAATGGTGCTCACCGCGTCGCCCGGTTTCAGACCGGTGACATTCGGCCCGACCGATTCGACAGTGCCGGCCGCTTCGTAGCCGAGTCTGGCGGGAAGCTTCGGTTCCTCGAGATAATGCCCGGAGCGGAACATCGATTCGGCCCGATTCAATCCGAGCGCCTTCACTTGAATGCGCACTTCGCCCGCGCCGGGCGGCGGCATGTCGAGCGTGTCGATCTGCAAAACCTCGGGGCCGCCGAGACGATGAAAACGGACGATGCGTGCCATGGCAATTCTCCTCAGTCAATGATATTGGGAAAACAGCGCGTTAAAAAAGGTGACAGGCACCTCGCCGCGACTCAAGATATTCGACAAGAGCGATTGTAGCTCGGAGCCAGTCCCCTCTTTCAACCAAGCTAACGTCCAAGATGCCGGAAGCGATCGATGGCGGCGGCGATGACGATCGTCGCGCCGATGAAAATTGGCTGGACATACGAACTCAAGCTGGCCATCGTGCAGCCGGTGTTGAGGAAGCCGAGCATGAGCACGCCCAAAATGCTGCCGGCCACGGTTCCTTCGCCGCCGAACAAGCTCGTGCCGCCGATCACGACCGCGGCGATTGCGATCAGTTCGAGGCCTTCGAAATTCGTTGGTCGGCCGCCCAACGTTGCGGTCATGATCGCGCCGGCCAGGCCCGCGGTCGCGCCGGCGATGATGTAGCACAGCGTTTTCCAGCGCTCGACATGAACGCCGCACAGCCGAGCCGTTCGCTCGTTCGAGCCGATGGCAAACGCATATCGCCCGAAAACGGTGAAATGCAACAGCGGAATCGAAATCACCACGACGGCGATCGTGATCCACAGGTTGGCCGAAAGGCCGAGCAGCCACGGATCGTAATGCAGCGCGGAAATGCTCTGCGGCAGATTCGGGACTGGAATTCCGCCGGTGATGTAGAGCGTCAGCCCGCGCACGGCGCCGAGCGTCGCCAACGTGACGATGAAGGGCGGCAGCGAGAGCGTCGTGATCAGCGTGCCGTTCAACAGGCCGACCAGCGCCGGACGCGATGCCGATGAGCAGCGCAATTGGCACCGGCATGGCCGGGATCGTCGCGCCGGCCAGCGTTCGCCAGATCACTATCCCAACGATCGCCGCAACCGCCGCCGAAGCGAGGGCATAGCCGAATGCCCGCAGCCGCGTCCAGCCGCGCTGCAACGTCCAGCCGCCGAAGCAAAGGCCCGTCAAAAGCGCCACGCCGCCGCCGATCACTAGCGCTTGCTGCAGTTCGAATTCGGGAAAATGCGTTCCCGCGGCGGCCATCGCGCAGCAGACCGACGCGAAGCCCATGGTGCTGCCGACCGACAGATCGATGCCGGCGGTGATGATGACGAACGTCGCGCCGATCGCGGCGATGACGTAGTGGTAATTGTTCTCGAAGACGCTGCGAAACGCTTTCGCGGATAAAAAACTGTCGGGCTGCCAGAAGCCAAAAATCACGATTACGAGCGTCAGCCCAATCAGCGGCCCGAGAACGCTGCCGATTGCGCGAAAGACGCCAAGAAACGGCGATTCGCGGTCGGGCGCTTCGGCCCGCGGGCGATTTGGCTCCTGGGAAGAGGAATTGTTTGCAGCATTTGCCATGATCGGTTCTCACTCGCCAACAGCAAGATGCATCACTTTCTCGGGAGTCAATTCATTAATGTCATGCGCCGGCGAAAGCACGCCGCGGCTCATCACGGCAATCCGATCGCAGACGCCAAACAGTTCCGGCAGATACGAGCTGACCACGATGATCGCTTTGCCGCGTGCGCCAGTTCGCCGATCGCGCGATACAGGTCAACCTTGGCGCCGACGTCGATGCCGCGCGTCGGCTCGTCGAGCAGCAGCACGTCGGCATCGGTGTACAGCAGGCGGCCCATCGCCACTTTTTGTTGATTGCCGCCGCTCAGCGACGAAACCTTGTCGCGCGGCGTCGCCCATTTGATTTTGAGCACTCGGCCGACGTCGCGCGATGCGGCATATTCCCGTCCGCGGCCGATCAGGCCGAGCCGCGAGCCGCGCCCGACGGCCGGCAATGTGATGTTGGCGATGCACGAAAGGTTTTGTGCCAGTCCCTCGCGCTTGCGGTCTTCGCTGAGCATCCCGACGCCGCGGGCGTTCCAATCGCCCGGCGTGAACCGCTCGATGCGCACGCCGCGCAACATCGCTTGTCCGCCGCGGAGCGGATCGAGGCCAAACAGGGTTCGCAGCATTTCAGTCCGCCCGGCTCCGACGAGGCCCGCGATGCCGAGGATTTCGCAGCGATGCAGAGTGAGACTTGCCCGACGTGGAATTTTTCGCCCGGCCAAATCGCGAATCTCCAACAACGGTTCGCCGATTTCATGTTCGACGCGCGGATACATCTCCTCGACTTTGCGGCCGACCATCGCTTCGATGATTCGCTGCCGAGGCCAGTCTGGGAGTTCGCCGGTGGCGATCGTCCGCCCGTCGCGCAGCACCGTGACGCGATCGGCGATTCGATCGAGTTCTTCGAGAAAATGGCTGATGTAAATGACGCTGATTCCCTCGGCGCGAAGCTGGCGAACGATTTCGAACAGCCGCTGCACTTCGTGCGACGCCAGAGCGCTCGTCGGCTCATCCATGATGACCAATCGAGCGCCGCCGAGCAGCGCGCGGGCAATCTCGATCATCTGCTGGTCGGCCACGCCCAATCCGCCGACGCGAGCATCGAGCGACACGCGCATTCCGAGTCGATCGAGGACCGCGCGGCAGTGCCGCCGCTGTGGGCCGCCGATGAATGCCGAGATCGGGCCGGCGAGAAAAACTCGGCCGGCCGCTCTTTCGCGCCCGAGCACGAGATTCGCTTCGACGGTCAAATGTGGCGCGAGATTGAACTCCTGATAGATCATCGCGATCCCGGCGGAGAGGGAATCGCGTGGCTCGCGCGGCTGGAACAGGCGACCGGCGAATTCGATCGTGCCACTATCGGCGATTTCCGCGCCGGCGAGGACTTTCATCAGCGTCGATTTGCCCGCCCCGTTTTCGCCGACCAAGGCATGAACCTCGGCGGTTCGCACGTCGAGCGTGACATCGCCGAGTGCCACGGTCCGTCCGAACCGTTTGCCGATGCGGTCCATTTTCAGAAGAGGAGAAACGGTCATACGTCGTTCCACGGCCCGTTGGAGTTCAGGCTTCAGCCTGCCGGGGAGCGCCTAAAGGCTGAACTCCAGCTTCGGTTCACTTGTCTAGCTTCGGCCGCAGAAGTGCCTGGATCGCCGGCTCGGATTTGTTGTCCTGCGTGACGAGCGTCGGGGCCATCGGCTGATTCTTTTCCACTTTTTCGCCTTTCATCGCGGCGGCGGCGGCTTTCACAGCCAGCTCGCCCATTCGAATCGGATCTTGCAGCACGAGCGAGTCGATGATCTTTTGATCGAGCGCGTCGGCGATGGCTTCGGTCGAATCGAAAGCGACGCAGCGAATGTGCCGACCTTTCGATTGCGCCGATTTGAGGGCATTGATCGCGCCGATCGTGCCGTCTTCGTTCGAAGCGAAAACTCCAACCACGTCGGGATGGCTAAGAATCATGTCTTGGGCCCTGCTGGTGGCGATTTGCACGTCGCTCTTATGAAACTGCTCGGCGACCAATTCGACTTTCGAGTCTTTGATAGCTTCTTTGAAACCATCTTCGCGGTCCATCGTGCTGGCCGAGGCGGGATCGTTTCGCAGCATGATAACTTTGCCCCCGTCTTTGCCGAGCAGTTTGATCATTTCCCGGCCGGCCATTTTGCCGCCTTCCAGGTTGTCGGTGGCGACGAAGGCCGTGTAGTCGTCGGTGGCGACGGCGGAATCCATGACGACAACGGGAACCTGCTTCATCGCGCTACGGATCGGTTCGGCGAGCGCCTTGGCGTCTTGCGGCGCGATGACGACCGCCGAAACGCCCTTGGCGAGCATGTCGCTCAGCAGGCGGATTTCCACGTCGGTGTCGCTTTCGTTCGCCGGGCCGTTCCAATCGATCGAGACATGCGCCGCTTTGGCCCCCTTTTCGGCGCCGGAATGGACCAACACCCAAAACGTGTCGTTGGTCGATTTCGGGATGACGGCGATTTTCAGGGCCGCCGCCGGCCGATTGCATCCCGCCGCCGCGACCACCAACAATCCGCACACCGCTACGATTCGTCGAAACATGGACAGTTCCCCCGCGTTGAAATCCCAGGCGAAAAGAGAAGCCAGCAGTATAGCCAACCGGCGGGTAAAATTCGCCGGGGCAGACATCGCCCGACCAATTCTGAATCCTCGGCAAATTGATTCCGGCCATGCTACAATCTGCCTCATGGTTCAATATTTGGTTTCGCCTATCATCTTCGGGGGAATGATGAACATGAAACGCATTTCGGCAATGTTCCGGCGATTCTGTCTTCTCGCGTTGGCCATCGGGTGCATTCATGCGCTTTCAGCGGCGAGCCTGCAAGCGGCGGAGCCAGGCGATTCAGCGTCCGCCAAAGCGGTTCGGCATTTGCTCTACGTCTCCGAGCCTGGCATCCGCGACGATCTGCAATATGGCGGCGCGGGAATTCTGGTTTTCGACATCGACCACGACCATCGGTTCGTGCGGCGGATCGAGACGCCGGCCAGCCGCGTCGCCAAGCCGGAGAACGTCAAGGGCATCTGCGCCTCGGCGGCGACGGGACGGCTCTATCTCAGCACGCTCTCGAAGCTCTATTGCATGGATTTGAAAACCGACGCGACGCTGTGGGAAAAATCGCCACCCGGCGGTTGCGACCGCATGTCGATCACGCCCGATGGAAAAACCCTGTATGTGCCGTCGCTGGAAGGTCCGCATTGGAATGTCGTCGATGGCGCCTCAGGCGATATCATCGGCAAGATCGAGCCCAAGAGCGGTTCGCACAACACGGTGTGCAGTCTCGACGGCACGCGGGCCTATTGCGCCGGCCTGAAATCGCCGCTGCTGACCGTCGTCGATGCCCCCAGCCACAAGGTCGTCGGCACGGTCGGCCCGTTCAGCGCCGCGATTCGTCCGTTCACGATCAACGTCGAAAAGACGCTTTGTTTCTGCACCGTCAACGGCCTGCTGGGCTTTGAAATCGGCGATTTGAACACCGGCAAGATGATCCATCGCGTTGACGTGCAGGGCTTCAAAACCGGTCCGGTGCTGCGGCACGGCTGCCCAAGCCACGGCATCGGCCTGACGCCCGACGAACGCGAGATTTGGGTCTGCGATGCGTTCAACCGGCGGCTGCACATTTTCGACGCCACGGTCGTGCCGCCGCGGCAATTAACGAGCATCGAGCTGCGCGACGAACCAGGCTGGGTCACGTTCACGATCGACGGCCGCTTCGCCTATCCATCCAGCGGCGAAGTGATCGACACGCGAACCAAAAAAATCGTCACCGCATTGGAAGACGAAAAAGGCCGAAAGGTCGAAAGCGAGAAGCTGTTGGAGATCGATTTTCAAGGGGACAGCGTTGTTCGCAACGGCGATCAATTCGGCGTCGGACGCGTTCGAAATCACTAGCTGTGGCGTGTCGCGAGAACCGCTTCCGCATCTCAAAGGATCTTTGCATGAAAATCGCTCGATTTCGACTAATCCTGTTTGTGCCAATTCTCCTCGGTTGCACGAAAACAGACACACAAGTCCCCGAATTGAAAACATCCCCCGCAACAGCGACGAGACCCCTGACGCCGGCGCCTGCCGGCATGGTGCATGTCTCCGATTTCAAGACGTTTACGTCCAAGGCGGGCCGGTTCAGCGTGGACTTTCCCGGCGATCCGACGCCCAGCGAGTCTGTGGCGGTGGACAACGCAGTTGGCAAGAGGACCGACCATTTATTTTTGTTGCGGATCGGCAATGAGCTTCAATTTTTGGCGGGCTACTGCGACATGCCGGCAAATGTGACTGAACAACAACTAAAGACCTTCAGTGTCAAAGAGGGCAACATCACGCTCGACAAAAGCTGGCATGGGCGAGATTCCGAATTCGAGGGGACCGACAGCGTCATGGCCCACCGCGGGCATTGGTATTACGTGAAAAACCGGCACTACGATATTAGCGTCGGTTGGCTGAAGGGCCACGAACCGCCAAAGGAAATTGTCGATAGGTTTCTGAATTCGCTAAAAATCTTGCCCGAATAGCACCAGGGGGCTACGCAAAATCGCTTGTTTTGGATTGGAATTGCGTTTTGTGCTCCGTCGTGTTTTTGGGCCCAGGGGTCCGGCAAGAGATCAGTGGTTAGTGGTTAGAGACGCGCGAAGCGGAGGCGGGCCGCTGTTTTAGTTTCTTCGTCTCTTCGTTCTTCGTACCTCAAGCCTCAAGCCTACAGCCTCAAGCCTTCCCCCCCGCGCAGCAAGGCCGCGGTGATTGCGCACCGCGGCCATTGCGCGAGTGGGTTGTCACATCGACACGCAAACGCAGTTCGTGCGCCACCGCCGCCCGTAGGAGCTGGCAGGTGTTCGTGTTTTCCGCACTGCATAAATCCTTACGCAGCCAAAGGGCCGTGACTAAACCGCACGGCAGGTTGCGGTCATGACTGAAGCATCCAAGCTCCAATCACGTCCGCCCGAGTCTTCCAACTCCGCTCGTGACTAGGGCACGCGACCCGGAAAGGTCCCACTCACGCCCTATTGACGAGTGTCGTACTCACTCGAAGCACAGTGGATACCGTGTGACACACGCCCTCGCTAACGCTTCGGGTTAGTGTGGCACGGTCTCCTCCAGCTTCGAGCATCGGCGGCAGCGCACTGGGTTATCATCCCCACGGGGAAGCCCACTTTTACCCACACTGTGAACGACACGCGGTCGGTTTTTGATGCAACGTTTTTCATCTCGAACTTCTCACGCATCGTTCGGGCTCTATCCTGATAACCCCAGGATGAGCGGGGAAGGGGCCTGAGGATCCACGACTCGTCTCACTACCTTGGTCTGTTTTGCGGCTGTACGGGCGGCAAACAGTTGGGCCGGCGCTACGAAGAACGCGAACTGCCGTTGACAGCAGCCCGAATTCAACATCGCACAGCATGAGGGACTAGCGTCGCCATTGGACAGGAACAACCGCCGGCAGCGCGTCAAAACGCCTCTCACAAGTGCCTCGATCCGAGTCGTCTACGGCTTGTGAATATGCCATAAGTGGTGGCCCAAATTCAATCAGAAAAAAGGAAAGAGGTGAGGGTGTGAGCACAATGATCTCTTCGAGCAGTCGAGAGTTTATCCCATTTGTATTCCGGCCTTCGACCGGGGTTGGCGTTCCGCGGTGACTGCGTGTACGCCAACGGCGTTGCGGCTGCTAGCCTGGGGTTGGCCGCCGTCCGAGGCGGCCTACCCCAGGTTCGCGGGGCGCGGGTTTTTCCAACGCCAACGGCGTTGCGCCCACGAAGCGGGCACAACGCCGTTGGCGTAGATCTCGCCCGGTTGTTTCCACACCCAGGGTAGGCCGCCGGCGGCGGGCAACCCTGGGCTAAAGGCGGAAGCCCGTTGGGCTACGGCGCGCCCGAAACGTCAATTGTTGGCAGAACAAAAGTACGCCGGAACACCAACGGCGATTCCTGTCCGAAAGCGACTATTTTGCTCAGCCCAGGGTGAGGACGAAGAGATGGCCGCGCGCTCCGCATTAACCACTTGAAACTGCTATAAATCCCCGGTGCTGTACGGCCCGTTGATGCCGGCGGCTTTCAAGTGATCGGTCTCGTTCAGCACTAGGATCTTGATGCGATGCTGCGCGGGTTGCGATTCGGGAGATTGTCGGTCCGAGGTGATTTTATTGATCGCCGCATTATAGAAGCTGAACGGGCTGAGCTCGGCGGGGATTTGTAGGAGCGATCTCAGAGCGCCGGCTAAGACTCCGCCGTGGGCGACGACGACCACTTGGCGATGACCAGCGGCTTGGATCGCTTCGAGGGCCGCTCGGCCACGCTCCGCCAGGGCGCGGCGCGATTCGCCGCCGGGGATGACGAAGTCGGGCGTTTGCTGCCGCCAGTGCTTCGCCGCCTCGGGCCATTTCCGTTCGATCTCGTCCCATACCAATCCCTGGAATTCGCCGGCGTTGATTTCCTTCAACCGATCGTCGGTGCGAATCGTCAGGCGCAAGGCGGCAGCCAGCGGCTCGGCCGTTTGCATTGCTCGGCGGAGCGGACTGGCGTAGATGGCGTCGATGTCGAGCGACCCGAGCGCGGCGACCAAGGCTCCAGCCTGCCGCAAGCCCAGAGGAGACAAAGCCACATCCGATTGTCCTTGGACGCGCCCTTCGGCGTTCGACAAGCTCTGCCCGTGGCGGATGAGATAGAGAAGCATGACGAGATTCGGATCGCGGCCGTTCGTGCGTTGAAACGGCGCGTGCCGAAGGCATTGCCAACGGACTTGTGCCGCGTCAGTAGTCTAACCGACCCGTATAGGCGCAGCCAACCACGTACATGGGCTGACCTTCGTAGTCGGTCGGAGTGACGTGAGCCACGTGGGCGGCGACATGGATCACGACCGGCGGACTGCCCAATGCGACGACGTAGTCGGTATCGGTGGGCATCACGGAAGAAAGAAACGAAAAGCCGCCGCCGCTAATGTCCATGCACTGGACCCGGCGAAAGGTTCGCAGCGGCGGAATTCGGCCGTCGCTGGTGGGGGCGATCCGTTGAAAATATGCGAAGGAACGCCGCGGACGCCGCCGGCGTTCGCCTCTTCGGCTGCTTGGGTACGGATTGAACGGATTGCTCTCGCCACCCGTCGTCTTTTCTGTTTCGAGTTCCTCCAATGCGGTCTGCAGCCGCCGATGCACCTCGACTTCCGCAGCCTGCAATCGTCCGACGTCTTCCTCGGCCGCGCGCCGTTCCGTGATGTCGATGCCGGTCGCGAGAATCGTCTCGACATCATCGTCCGTTGGCGCCAGCATGGCGAACGACCATTGAATCCGCCGCCGTTCGGCCTGCTTCGTCAGCAAAAAGCTCTCATGTTCCACTGGCTCGGCGCCGACGTTCAGCCGGGAAAAAATGTCGATCATTGCGACCGTCTCGCCGGGCACGAGCAGCGCGCTCCAGATCAGTCGGTCGCGAACTTCATTGCTGGAGAAGCCGCTCACTTGCTCGCAGGCCGGATTGATTCGCACGATTCGGCCGGCCGGCGTGAGCACCAACACAATCGCGTTGACCGTCTCCAACAACGTCGAGGTGAATCGCCGTTCGGATTCCAAATCCTTCGCCGTTAAATCGCGGGCGATGTTGGTGCTCACCAAATTCGCAATCATTTCGGCATACATTAAATCGTCGTGCGCGAATTGCGTCGGCCGGTCGCTGAAAGCTCCAAGCACTCCATACGATTGACCGTGAAATCGCAGCGGCACGACCACGGCGCTACGAACGCCTTGCTCCAAAAGCCAGGGATCCGCGAATCGATGGTCGGCTGCCAGATCGTCGACCGCGACGACTTCGGACGATTGCATTGCATACGCGGCGAGCGAACTTTGCGGATCGAGCGAAAACTGCCGCTCGAGCACCGGTCCGGTCGATAAATCACCCGGCGCCGAATCGCCGAACGGAACGCCCACCAAGGCAGCCACGCCGGCCAATCGCAATTCAAGCGCGGAGCGATCTTCGCTCAGTTCGGCGATGCCGAATCTTTCGAAAGATAGTGTTTCGGCCACGAGCGCGGCCGCGTCTTGAATCAGCAGTCGGACATTCGGAGGAGCAACCGCGCGACGGCTAAATGCCGCCACCGCGGCCTGACGGCGATAAGCTCGGTCACGATCACTGCCGATTGCAGCCGGGTAAACCTCGGCCGGCAATTCGCTCAGATCAAATGTTTGGGGCGTTTGATGGCTCATCGTGTCACTTGCTGCAAGTCAGCACTGGCTCCGACGATCCCGTTTTCGCCGCGGCACCTACAGAAGATTCCGCCGGCGCGGCCGATGGATGAACGAAGGGCGCGACCGACTCCGACGGCGCCGCTTCGATTGCAATCGCCGGCTTGGTCGGGCTGGCCACTGATTCAATCGAGTCACGGCCGAATCGCGGCAATTTCAAGCGAGAAAAGAAATCCGGCCGCAGCCAGCCGGGCGACATTCCGCGGCTTTGCAGATACAGCGCCAAGGCATAGCCCAGCGCCAAGTTGAACACGGAAATACACAGCGTATAGAAAACCACCTTGCCGCCTTTTCCTCGTCCTGCGCGATCGACCGATCAGCAAGGAGAGACCTTGCAACCGTAGGTTACGGAGGGCACGGAAGGCGCATGTATTCAGAGCCGTGGTCGAGCAGAGAGCCAATCCTGGCAAAGGCACGGGCGGATTGTAACGATTACGCGGCTATTTACCGGCTTCCGACCGGCACCTCCAGCGACGTGAGCCGCCGCGATGCTTCGATTTCGCTGCGGTGTTCGTCGGCCAGTTTCTGCAAGAACTCGGGAGAAGCCTTGTCGAGCACGATGATCTCGCTCCGCGCGTGCGGGTCGGACAGCGGCCGGACGATGCAAATCACCTCCGCGCCGCGAGCTTTTTGGCGCAATTCGGCCAAAGTCGCGGCTTCGTCCGTGGTTAGGCCGGCCGGCAATTTGCCGATCGCAGCGGATGCGACCGCCGCGGTCGAACCCTCCGGCGCAATGACCGCCGGCATCTTGGCGGGCATCGCCGGCAGATCGCGTTCGGCAGCCGCCAACGAAACGGCAGGCTCGGAACTCGAAGACTGCATGGCCGAGGGAAGCGTCGCCGAAGGCAGCGGCGCCGAGGCGAGTGCCGCTTCGGGCGAGGCGGTAGCAGCTGCCGGCTGATAGACGAACGACAACTTGGCCCGATCGAGTTCTTTGTAAATCGAAGCCAGCGCGGCATACAGGCCTTCGTTGTCTTCCGGATCGGCCGCGTTGCAAACGCCGATCGTGTATCCGTCGGCGCTGACCACTCCGCCGCCGCTACGCCCCTGCACCGGTTGGCCGGCGACTTGAAAATTCGGCGGGCCCCGGAAGCGACCGATCGAATCGACGTGGCTCGTTTGAACCGTCGGCGGCGCGCCGTTGCTGCAACCGACCGTTGCCACCGCATCATGGACGTGCAGCGCATAGCCGGGCGGCGCGACATGAATCGCTTGCAACGGCGCTCGAGCCGGAATGCTCACCAATCCCACGTCCTTCTCCAGGTCGCAGCCGACAAAGTGGCCGGGAACCTGCGTCGGCTCGCCCGGGCCGAAAATATCGACGCGAATTTCGCCTTTGCCGTCGGAATCGCGGAATAGATGGCCGCAGGTGAGCACCAATGCCTCGCCATTGCGCACGTCGATAATCGTGCCCGAGCCATAAGAATTGCCTGTCTGATCGGCGACTTTGATTCGCACGCAAGCGGCCAATAGTTGCGCTTGTGTCAGCGAAAAAGGGCCGGTCGCACCGCTGCCGTGAGTCGCTTGCTCGACGGCGGCCGCCGAATCGCCTGCCGCCGGCCCCTGCGCGAACGTCGCTTCGCCAGCATCTACCGCGACCGTCTCGGCCGCGGAATTCGGCGATCCGCCACTCTTGGCGACAGCGCTGGCCCGGCCCGACGGATCGTAGCCCGCGCGACGAAACATGGCTACTAACGTCCTGATATCGTTTTGCCCGACGATGCGTTGCACTTCATGCCCATCGACGATCAACACAAAGCAAGGAATCGACGACACGTGAAACTTCGCCGCCAGCGCCCGATCTTGATCGATGTTCACCATACGGACCGGATATCCCGCAGCGCCCAGTTGATGGACGACCGGTTCCATCGCACGGCAGGGTCCACACCAATCGGCACGGAAATCCAAGAGAACGGTGTCGGAAGCTCCGGTGACTCCCAACAACAACGGCGCCAACAGGGCGGCAAGCATAGTCTCTCCTTAGACAGCGCGGGATCGCTTTTGAGCGGGGCTAGGATCGTGCGGGTTTCGAGAATCGAAGGCTCGGCGCAAATCGCGATCGGCTTTCCGGCTGCTTGGGTAAGGCAGCGGTCTTTCCAGAGCAGACTTCCCTGTCTGTGAAATGGGCCGACGGTGGTTCGGTTTTGGCGGCTTGCTGCCGGCTTCCTTGCCGACGTGCGGGCGGGAGGCGCCCTGGGGGGCAAACCGCGGCTCAGTTGCCGCGAACCACAGTGATCTCGGGCGGGACTTCGATCTCAACGGGGCGGCATCTTCTTCAAGTCGGCCGAATTCCGCAATGCCAATTGGAGGCAAACGCAGCAAAAAACTGAAGTGAAGCGCCTTGCGCTTCCCGCAAGCGAGCTTCATTGCGCCCATTGATTTCGACGCATTGGAGAATTTGCTAGCAAAACCGGCTTCGTCGCTGTACATTGCTGTCACAGGTCGAGGCGACTCGCGGTTACCGAACTTTGCCAAGAACCGAGGTAAGCGAAAATGGCCGATCCATCGCAGGAAGGTAGCAAACGAGTTGCCGCGGGAATTTGCGGAATTCTCATCGGGGCCCTGGGCGTCCACAAGTTCATTCTTGGTATGACGAAGCCGGGCCTGATCATGTTGTTGGTGTCGATCTTGACGTGCGGTATCGGCGCGATTCCGATGGGCATTATCGGCTTGGTCGAAGGCATCATCTATTTGACCAAAAGCGACGCCGATTTCTATCAAACTTACATTGTCGGCAAAAAGGAATGGTTTTGATTTTCACGTCTCCTCTTCTAGCTTGACCGGCGATGGCTAGAATTGTGTGGGGCCCTGCTTCTCATGCCGTTCGACAGGCGGAGACAGAGCGCCGCGCAATTCTGAACAACCCACGGACGGCTTGTCGTGTCGCAGGTTTCGCTACCGGTTGATTTTAGCGCGGCCGATTTGGCCAGCATCGAACGGACGACTCAAGAAGTCGGCCGCTGGCTGTTCGGCCATCTCGACACGCGGCGGCCGACGTTTCTGCAGCGCGGCTGGTGGGACGAACGGCTCATGGAATGGGCCATGCGCGACGAAGCCGTCAAGGTGCAGATGTTTCGCTTCATCGATGTGCTGCCGATGCTGGGCGAAAGCCGAAGCGTGTCGCGGCATTTGCAGGAGTATCTGGGGCCGGTTCGCGATCGGCTGCCGACGGCGGCGCGGATCGGATTGGATGTCGCGCGGGGATTCGGCCCGGCCCAACACATGCTCGCCAATGCGGCTCGCACCGGCGCGACGGCCAACGCCCGGCGGTTTATCGCCGGCACGACGGCCAAGGAAGTGCTCGAAGTCGCCTTTGCCGAACGAATCGGGAAACGGGCCTTCACGCTCGACATCCTCGGCGAAGCGGTGACCAGCGAAATCGAAGCCGATCGATATTTGCAGGCCTACGTCGATTTGATCGAAGCCATTGCCCCGACGGTGAACGCCTGGCCGGAAGTCACGCGATTCGACCGCGACGACCGTGGCCCGATTCCGCGGGTCAACGTGTCGGTGAAACTTTCGGCGCTCGACAGCCAGTTCGACCCGATCGATCCGGAAGGGACGACCGAGCGCGTCGCGGTTCGGCTGCGGACGCTGCTGCGAGCGGCGCGGCGGCATCGTGCGCATGTTCACGTCGATATGGAATCGTATCAGGCGAAAGACCTGACGCTGGCGATTTTCCAGGCGGTGCTCGCGGAAGACGAATTCCGCGATTGGCCCGATGTGGGGATCGTCATTCAATGTTATCTGAAAGACTCCGAGCGGGACTTGGAGCGACTGGCCGATTGGGCGGTCCAGCGGGGCACGCCGATCGTTGGTGCGGCTGGTGAAAGGCGCCTATTGGGATTACGAGACGGTTCATGCCGATTTCTAGCGACTGGCCGGTGCCGGTGTTTCGCAAGAAACGGGAGACCGACGCGAATTTCGAGCGGGTCACGCGCTGCGTGTTGCAGCTGCATGCAATTGCTTCGGCCGGCGCTGGGGAGCCACAATGTCCGCTCGCTGGCCAATGCCATCGCGACGGCCCAATTCCTCGGACTGCCGACCGGGGCCTACGAAATTCAAATGCTCTACGGCATGGCCGATCCGGAAAAGCAGGCCATCGTCGATCTCGGCCAGCGAATGCGAATCTACATGCCTTACGGCGAACTGATTCCGGGCATGGCGTATCTGGTTCGCCGGCTCTTGGAAAACACGTCGAACGAATCCTTTGTGCGCGCGAGCTTTTCGCAACACGTCGCGATGGAGAAACTGCTGATGAATCCGGAAAGCAGGGGACAGGGGTCAGGAGACAGGGGACAGGGGGACGAAAGCAGGGAGCAGGGAGCGGGGAACAGGGGGAACGACATGCCTGTGGCCTCAAGCCTCAAGCCTCAAGCCTCAAGCCTCTTCCGCAACGAGCCGACGGCGGATTTTGCGGTGGCCGATAATCGGCTGCGGATGCGCGAGGCGCTGAGCCATGTCAAAACCGAGCTGGGACAAAACTATCCGCTGTGGATTGATGGGCAAGCGGTCGAGACGAACGCTTCGCTGAAATCGATCGATCCGTCGGATTTTTCGCAGGTCGTCGGCATTGCCGCGGCGGCCGAAGCTCGTCATGCGGCCGATGCGGTGGCGGCGGCTCGGCGAGCGCTGCCGGCTTGGATGGCGCTCGGGGCTCGCGGGCGGGCCGAATTCTTGCACGGTGCGGCCGAGGTCGCTGCGCAGCCGGCGGTTCGAGTTGGCCGCCTGGGAAGTGTTCGAGTGCGGCAAGACGTGGCGCGAGGCCGATGCCGATGTCTGCGAGGCGATCGATTTTTGCGAGTATTACGCCCAGTGCGGCCATCGCGCTGGAAGCCGGCAGCGAAGTACACGTTGCCGGGCGAGGAAAACCGCACCGAGTATTTGCCGCGCGGCGTGGCGGCCGTCATTGCTCCCTGGAATTTTCCGCTGGCGATTCTCACCGGCATGACCACCGCGGCGCTGGCCACCGGCAACACGGTCGTGATGAAGCCGGCCGAGCAATCGCCCATGATCGCCGCGAAGCTGATGGAGATTTTTAGCGACGTGCGGCTTGCCGGCCGGCGTGCTCAATTATTTGCCCGGCCAAGGCGAAGACGTCGGCGCGGCACTCGTCGATCATCCCGACGTTGCGTTGATCGCGTTCACCGGCTCGCGCGCCGTCGGGCTGGCGATCAACCGCCGCGCAGCCGAAATTTCCGCCACGGCCGCCGGCATCCGGCAAGTCAAGCGTGTCATCATCGAAATGGGCGGCAAGAACGCGATCATCGTCGACGACGATGCCGATCTCGACGAAGCAGTCGCCGGCGTCGTCGCCAGCGCCTTCGGCTATCAGGGCCAAAAATGCTCGGCCTGCTCGCGCTGCGATCGTGCGTCGGTTCGGTCTACGACGTGTTTCTTGAACCGGCTCGTCGAAGCGGCGCGCAGCCTGAAGGTCGGCCCGGCGGAGGATCCATCATCGCGAATCGGGCCAGTGATCGACGCCGAGGCGTTCGAGCGGATTCGCGGATATATCGACGTTGGGAAGCGCGAGGCCCGCGAAGTGTTGGCGGTCGATGCCGGTCGACTGGCGGAGCGGGGTTATTTTATCGGCCCGCATATTTTCGCCGACGTGCAGCCCTCGGGCCGATTGGCGCAGGAAGAAATCTTTGGCCCGGTGCTCGCGGTCATTCGCGCCGCCGATTTGGACGAAGCTCTGCGGATCGCCAACGACACCGACTACGCTCTGACCGCCGGCATCTTCAGCCGCAGCCCAGCCCATTTGGACCGCGCCGCCCGCGAGCTTCAGGCGGGCAACGTCTACTTGAACCGCTCGATCACCGGCGCGCTAGTGAATCGCCAACCCTTCGGCGGCTTCAAACTCTCCGGCATCGGCGACAAAGCCGGCGGCCCGGATTATCTGCTGCAATTCGTCGTCGAGCGCACGATCACGGAAAACACGCTCCGCCGCGGCTTCGCCCCGCCGGCGGCCGAAGGGGAATAAAGGCGAGTTTGATTGGAGCTTGCAACGCGAATACGATAGATTGATAGACGTCGACGCTTTTCCACGTTTCCAATTGGATCAACCGTTATGAGTTTGACGATCGAATCCGAGCGAGAGGAAGATGGCCGCTGGCTCGCGGAAGTCTCGGCGCTCTCTGGAGTGTTGGCCTACGGCGCGACACGAGAAGAAGCGATCGCGAAGGCGCAAGTGTTGGCCTTGCGAGTGATTGCCGATCGATTGGGGCACGGCGAGACAGTGCCCAACCTCCACTCTTAGTCGGCGCGGCTGCCGCGTCCGGCGACTTCGATCGGCTGTCCAGTGATGGCGGCATACAGGCCGTCGGCATCGAGGTCGGCTCCGTTGGGCCAGACGATTGTCCCAAACTCCGGATCGACGCGCACTTGGAGAAAGTTCTCACGGTCGAGCAGCGAAGCGAACACGCCCTCAAACCGAATTTGCTGGCTAACGTCGACAGTGCCCTCGACGCCATCCTCAAAGCGAAGATATAACCGGTGGCCGTCGAGCGGACGGACTTCAACGATGTCTTTGAGCATTCGCTCACCGCCCGCGGTTCAGCAAGCTGCGCTGATTCAGATAGTCGACGAACACCTCGCCCATGTTGCGGCTGGTGTCGACGAGGATGCGCTCGACGCCGTTGTTGCTGGCAGATTTCCTCGAAGCGGGTGTTGAACTTCTCCACGGCCTTCAGGTAGCCGCGGCGCAGGTCTTCGGGCTGGGCCAGCAGTTCTTCGGGAATCTCCAGGCCGACGAACTTGATCATGCCGTTGAACTCGAACGCCAATTCGTCGTGGTGCATCACCTGAAACAGCACGACTTCGTGGCGGTTGTAGCGCATCCGCTGCAAGGCCGCTTCCAGGGCGTCGAGATCGGTGAAGAAATCGCTGAAGATCATCACGATCTCGCGGCGCTGCATTCGGCCGACGAGTTCGGTCAGGCATTCGGCCATCCGCGTTTTTTCGACCGGCTTCAATCTCGTCCAGATGCTCGGTCATGCGCACGACCTGGGCCATCGAGTTGCTCGGCGGGACGAAGCCGCGGAGGCGGTCGTCGAACGTGGCCAGCGACACCTTGTCGCTCTGGCGGATGATCGAGTAGCCGAGCGTGGTGGCCATTTGGGCGGCGTAGAGCAGCTTTTGCTCGCGCTCCTCGCCGTAGCGCATCGACGCGCTGCAATCGAGCATCAAGATGGCAGACGAAGTTCGTCTCCATCTCGTATTGCTTGATGAAGTACTTGTCGCGGGTGAAGTAGACCCGCCAGTCGATGTGCTTGGGATCGTCGCCGGGGACGTATTCGCGATGGCTGGCGAACTCGACGGCGAAGCCCGACAGCGGCGACTTATGCGCCCCGCCAGATTGCCCATGACCAAGCCGCGCGGCTCGATATGCCGATCGGCCATGCGGCTGAGGACTTCGGGATCGAGATAGCGGGAGAGGACGCTTTTGGCCATGGGGGCTGGAGGCTGAGGACTAGGGACTAGGGAACGAAGAATGGTGCGTGGATCAGGAACCACTTGCGCGAGGCTCGCGAAGCTTCCTTCCCTAGCCTCTAGTCCACTAATCGCCTAGCCCCGTTCTTCACGCCGCCGGTTTCTCGTACTTCCGGTCGGCCGGGACGGCTTCCATCAGCATTTCGATCAGTTGCTCGCTGCCGACGTTTGCGGCTTGGGCGGCGTAGTTGCTGGCGATGCGGTGCCGCAAGGCCGGCTTGGCCACGGCTTGCACGTCGCCGACGGTCGCATGGTAGCGGCCGTACAGAATCGCGCGGGCCTTGGCGCAGGTGACCAGCGTGAGCACGCCGCGCGGGCCGGCGCCCCAGCTCACCCAGCGGTTGACGAAATCGGGCGCCTCGGGCGTGTTCGGCCGCGACGCCCGCACCAACGCCCAGGCATAGCCGAGCACCTGATCGCTGACCGGCACGCGCGTGACGAGCTTTTGGATCTCGATGATGTCGTCGCCCGACATGCATCGGCGAGATCTCGCCCATCTGGCCGGTCGTCACGCGGCGGGCGATTTCCCATTCCTCGGCCCCGCTCGGATAATCGACCTTGATGTACAGCAGGAAGCGGTCGAGCTGGGCTTCGGGCAGCGGATAGGTGCCTTCTTGCTCGAGCGGATTCTGCGTGGCCAGCACGAAGAACGGTGCGGGCAGCTTGTGAATCTGCCCGCCGGCCGACGATCTGCCGCTCTTGCATCGCTTCGAGCATGGCGGCCTGCGTCTTCGGCGGCGTGCGGTTGATTTCGTCGGCCAGGATCATGTTGGCGAACAGCGGGCCGGCGAGGAATTTGTACTCCCGGGCGCCGGTTTGCAGGTTTTCTTGGATCACTTCGGTGCCGGTCACGTCGCTCGGCATCAGGTCGGGCGTGAACTGGATTCGCTTGAACGACAGATGCAGCGCCTGGGCCAGCGAGCTGACGAGCAGCGTCTTGGCCAGGCCGGGCACGCCTTCGAGCAGGGCATGACCGCGGGCGAAGATCGGCGACCAGCACCTGCTCGATCACTTCGTCCTGGCCGACGATCACTTTCGCCAGTTCGTCGCGGATGCGGTTGTAGGCTTGTTCGCAGCGCTGCACGGCGGCAACATCGGCGGCGGAGGCATTTGGGGCGGTAGCGGTGGACATCGGTGGACTCCGGAGTGGTAGTG
>CAVTYW010000010.1:0-434745 GCA_963738955.1 Pirellulales bacterium
GCGGTGGTGCGTTGCGTACGGGCGGCGATGCCCCATTTGTTGAAAACGCAGGGCCATCTCGTGAATATCAGCTCGCTGGCAGGCAAGGCGGCGGTTCGATACGTCGGGGCGTACCCCGCGACGAAATTCGCCTTGGGCGTTTATACGCAGCAATTGCGGCTCGAACTTTCGCCGAGTGGATTGCACGTATTGCTGGTTTCGCCGGGACCAATTGCTCGCCCCGATGCCAATCAGCGCTATGCCGATCAGACGGCCGGGCTTCCGGAGCGAGCCAAAAAGCCGGGCGCGGCGTGAAATTCCGCGCGATCCGCCCCGAGGATCTGTCGCGCGCAATTCTGCGGGCCTGCGAACGCCGGCGGCCCGAGTTGATTTATCCGACGGCGGTTCGGTTCTTGCTAGCGTTGGGGGCGATTTCGCCACGATTGGGCGATTGGATTGTCCGCCGGCTGACTTAGGTAGGGTTTGCAATTCGAATTACATTCTCAAATTACAAAACAGCGAATTGAAGCGAGTCGCATGGCTTTGGCTGCCACGCGGATTTCCGCCGCGATCCGCGGCATTTTTGGCGATAGCCGCACAGTTTCCGCGCAATTTCGAATCGCTCACGGCACGGGGCTTGCAGAAACGCTTTTTGTACCGCATAACATCGATTCAGCATCATCGATTGTGAGTTTGACCGCAGGAAGCAGGAACGACTCCCATGAATCCTCAGCTACGTCCGCAGCAACAAGACGATCTTGTCAAGGAAGGTGTCGGTGTTGCGGCGTCGAGCGCTGTCGCGCCGAGCGGACGTTCGGACAATAGTCCAATCTCAGCAGCGCGATCCGATGTCCCCTGGTCGCGTTGGATCGTGGAGCGGCGCTGCGCAAGCTGGGCAACCCGCCGATCGCGGTCGTGCTTTGGAATGGCCAAGAGATTTCCACGTCGGCCGAACCGCCGACTGCCCGATTGCGGTTTCACGATCGCATGGCGCTGTGGCGAGTCGCCTTGGACCCGCGGATGCAATTCGGCGAGATGTATAGCCGAGGACGACTCGATGTCGATGGCGACATGGCCGAGATGATGATCGCCGTCGATCGGGCGCTCGTGCGGATCGGCCGGATCGATTTCGGAGCGGGCGGACCCCATCACTGGCTGCGCCGTCTGCTCCATCCCAACACGGCGGCCCAAGCCAAGCAAGACGTCCATCGTCACTACGATCTCGGAAACGATTTCTACCGCCTCTGGCTCGACGACCAGATGCTATATACATGCGCCTATTTTTCCGATCCGGGCATGACGCTCGAACAGGCCCAAATCGCCAAGATGGATCATGTCGTCTCGCAAGGTCTGGTTGCAACCGGGCGAAAAAGTGATCGAAGCCGGCTGCGGCTGGGGTGCGCTGGCGCTCCATATGGCCCGGCGGTATGGCGTGACCGTGCGGGCGTTCAACACGTCGCACGAGCAGATTGTCTACGCCCGAGCGCGGGCCCGCGCCGAGGGGCTGCACGATCGAGTCGAGTTCGTCGAAAACGATTGGCGGAATATCCGCGGCTGCTGCGATGCGTTTGTTTCGGTTGGGATGTTGGAGCATGTTCGGCCGGAGAATTATCGCGCTCGGGCGACGTGATTCACGGCTGTCTGAAGCCAAACGGCCGCGGCCTGATCCATTCGATCGGCCGCAACAAGCCGCAGCCGATGGACCCTTGGATCGAACGGCGTATTTTCCCCGGCGCCATTCCGCCGTCGATGAGCCAGATGATGACGATCTTCGAGCGGCACGATTTTTCGCTGCTCGATGCCGAGAATTTGCGGCAACATTATGCTCTGACGCTGCGCCATTGGCTGGCTCGCTTCGAGCAATCGCGCGGCAAGATATTGCAGATGTTCGACGAGCGGTTCATTCGCATGTGGCGGCAATATCTGGCCGGCTCGCTCTCCGCTTTCGAGGCCGGCGGATTGCAGTTGTTCCAAGTCGTTTTCGCGCCCGGCGGCAATCATCGCGTTCCTTCGACGCGGCGATATCAATACGACGCCGGAATGCCGCCGTCGCCGAGTTGGTTTTCGGCGCAGCCGGTCGTGCAGGACACGCCACACTCAGTCGCCAGCCAAAGTGGCGACGCCCATCAAAACGGCGACGCGCATCAAAACGGCCACAGCAGCCAGCACAGCCAAAACGGTCAACACGGCCAATCGCCCAGGAACCCGACATGGAACGCTGCGACGTCCTAATCGTCGGCGGCGGGCCCGCGGGTTCGTCCTGCGCGAGGAAGCTCCGTCGCGCGGGCGTCGATGTGTTGGTGCTCGACAAGAAGGCGTTTCCGCGCGACAAAACTTGCGCCGGCTGGATTACGCCCCAAGTCGTGTCGACGCTGGAGCTCGACACGGTCGACTACGCCGCCGCCGGCAAGCGGGTTTTTCAACCGCTCACCGGTTTTCGCACCGGCCTGATCGGCGGCCGCGAAGTCGAAACGCATTATGGCAGTCCCGTGAGCTTCGGCATTCGCCGCTGCGAGTTCGATCATTATCTGCTCGAGCGATCCGGCGCTCGCTGCCGGCTGGGCGGGCCGATTCGATCGCTCGAGCGAGCGGCCGGACGATGGCTCGTCAACGGAGACATCGAAACCCCGATGCTGATCGGCGCCGGCGGCCATTTCTGCCCGATCGCCGCTCGGCTTGGTGCGCCGAGGATCGGCAGGCGTCGGTCGTCGCGGCGCAAGAAATTGAATTCGAAGCGTCGCCGGAGGATCTGGCCCGCGGCACGGTCGACGCGGAAGTGCCGGAACTTTTCTTTTGCGGCGACATGCAGGGCTACGGCTGGTGTTTTCGCAAGGGAAATTTCCTCAACATCGGGCTGGGCCGGCTCGAAACGAAGCAACTGACGCAACACGTCACGCAGTTCGCCGATTTTCTTTGCGAGCGCGGCAAGGTTTGCTGCAGCATTTCCCGCGCGGTTTCATGGCCATGCCTATCAGCTTTACGAACGGGTCGTGCCGAAGCTGATCGACGACGGCGTGCTACTGATCGGCGACGCGGTCGGACTGGCGTATGCCCATAGCGGCGAAGGAATTCGGCCGGCGATCGAATCGGGCCTGCTAGCGGCGGAGGTGATTCTCTCGGTGATGAAACAAGGAGTTCAGGCCGATTTTTCCGCCGCGCAATTGGAGCCGTATCAAACTCGGGTCCGCGAGCGTTTCGGCACCCCGCAATCGACCGGCCCAACCGACTGGCTCCCAGCGCCGCTGCTCCATTTTTTGGGCGCTCGGCTGTTTTCCTCCCGCTGGTTTTCGCGCCACGTGCTGCTGGATAAATGGTTTCTGCATTCGGCAGAGCCGGCGATGGCGGGAGCGTAGAATGACAGGGGACATGGTACAAAAACCTTGCGGGCCGCCCGCGCAGCCAGGAGACCACCGCAAAAGGCTACGGCTAAGAGTAATTGGGTGGCTATTGTTGTGCGGCGGCGCTACCTTCTGGGTCAATGTCGTCCTGCAATCGCGAAATGGCAATTCCGCTTCCGCGTTTGTGTGTGGCATATGCGCGTTATCCTGGACGGTCGTTGGGACTTGGCGATTGATCCGGTCGATCAATCGGCACAATTTCTGAACTAAGCCGGTCCGCTTCGATTCAAAGCCGCTCGCCGAACGGCCCAGGTGCGAAGAATTTCATACCGCTCGGGTTGACCTGGAACAGATGCGCTGTTTCGGACAGGGTCGCGGACGACCGAGCGCCTTGGACAATCAGCGCTTGGCCGTCGGGCGTTTCGATGCGGTGAAATACTCGATCGCCGAGGACTTCGCTGATCCGCACGGTGGCTGTGATCAATTGGCCGTTGGCCTCGTTCGCGTCGGCGAGGCGAATTGCTTCCGGCCGCAATCCGAGAACGATCGGCGCGTCGATTCGGCATTTCAGCGTTGCGGTGGCGGCATCGGGCACGCGCAGCCGAATCGCGCCGGCGACGAAATGCAGTTTGTCATTTTCAGCCGTAATCCGGCCGTCCAAAAAGTGCATCGGCGGCGCGCGAAAAAACCGGCGACAAATCGATTCGCCGGACGATCGTAAATCTCTAGCGCGGGCCCGACTTGTTGCAGTCTGCCGGCTACAAGAACGGCGACACGGTGGCCCAGCAGCAAGGCGTCGTGTTGATCGTGCGTGACGCAGAGCGTCGTCGCCGGCCGGCGGCAGTGGATTTCGAGCAAATCGAGGCGAACCTGTTCCCGCAGCGGGCCGTCTAAGTGGGCAAACGGCTCGTCCAATAGCAAACACCGAGCATCTCGCACGAGTGCCCGGGCGAGCGCCATGCGCTGCCGCTCGCCGCCCGATAGCTCGCCCGGCCGGCGGTCCAGATAGCGCGACAATCCGTAGCGGTTCGGCGGTGGCCGCGATCCGTTTGCCGATGTCGGCGGCCGGGATTCTTCGCATTCGCAACGGGAACGCCAGATTTTCGCGAACGCTCAAATGTGGATAAAGAGCCGGCGTTTGAAACGCCATCGCCACATCGCGCCGCCGCGGCGGCAAAGCGTCGATCCGCTTGTCGTCAAATCGAATCGCCCCGCCGCTCAAAGTCTCCAACCCCGCGACCAACCGCAGCAGCGTCGATTTCCCGGAACCGGAGGGACCAACCAAAACGATAAATTCGCCATCGGCAACGTCGAGCGAAACGCCATCAACGGCCAGCACGCCGGGGAATTGCTTCGATAGGTTGTCCAATGTCAATCGGGCCAATTGTCACAGCGTCCTATTTCTGCGTTTGTCGTTGCAGCGGGGCAATTTGTTGGTGAAGCGAATGTCCCCGAAGACCACGGCCGTTGAGCCGACCGAGCGCTGTTGCTATTCGCTCACTTGTGCTGGCGTTATACGCTGCGTCCTGCTGCCATTTTCGTATTATCGGCGCACTATAGGCGAAAAGCATGCCGGCCAACGTGACGCCAATCAACAGCGTTCGCAGGCGGAATCGGAACCGGGAGCAACGGCATTTTTCGTCCATGCGGCTATTTTAGCAGACGGCGCGTGAAAACATGCACAATCTTCCTGTCCGCGACTCCGCGCCTCCGTGTGAGACCGTATAATCGCTGGTAATCCGACGCAACTCGGTGGAACCCGGAACTTTCACAAATTCCGCCACAGCAAAACATCGCTACAACAAAAACATCCTTGTGGAGCAAACCATGCCAAGCAGCGTATTGGCGTATTCGGGCGGATTGGACACTTCGGTCATCCTCGGCTGGCTGCGCGAGGAAGGGTACGACGTTCATGCGGTCTATGTCGATCTCGGGCAACCTTGCGAAGATCGGGAGGCGATTCTGGCCAAGGCGCTGCAATGCGGGGCGGTGTCGGCCCGGATTGTCGATGCCCAGGAAGAACTGTGCCGCGATTTCGCCTTTCCGGTGCTCCAATGGCAGGCACATTATGAAAGCCTGTATCTGCTCGGAACGTCGATCGCCCGGCCGTTGATCTCGAAAGTATGTCTGCAAGTCGCGCGCGAAGTGAAGGCTGATGCCTACGCCCACGGAGCGACGGGCAAGGGGAACGATCAATGCCGCTTCCAGCTTGCGGCCGAGGCGCTCGATCCGGCGGTGCACGTGATCGCGCCGTGGCGGATCGAAAAATTCCGCGCCCGGTTCCCCGGCCGCTCCGAGATGATCGAGTATTGCACGGCCCGAAAGATTCCGGTCAAAGCGTCGGCCGCCAAGCCGTATAGCTCGGATGAGAATTGTCTGCACATCAGCTACGAAGCGGGCAAGCTTGAAGACCTAACGACCAATGGCCTGGACCTCGTCGATTTCGGCATGACCGTTTCGCCGCAACAGGCGCCCGACAAGCCGGAATCGATCACCATCGGCTTCGAATCGGGCGTGCCGACGACGATCGACGGCCGGCGCTATCGCGCCGTCGAAATGGTTCGCCAGTTGAACAAAATCGGCGGCCGCAACGGCATCGGGCGAATCGACATGGTCGAGAACCGCTTCGTCGGCATGAAAAGCCGCGGCGTCTATGAAGCCCCAGGCATGACGCTGCTCTACGCCGCCCATCTGCTCGTCGAGCAACTCACGCTCGACCGCGATCTGGTGCATCTGCGCGATCGCCTGTCGCCGGAAGTGGCGGAATTGGTGTATTACGGCTTCTGGTATTCGGCGAAGATGGACGCTCTGCTGGCTTTCATCCGCCAGGCCCAGCGCCCCGTGACCGGCACGGTGCGGCTGAATCTGTACAAGGGCAACATCATGGTCGCCTCGCGCGAAAGCCCCAACAGCCTCTACGACGCCGCCGTGGCCAGCATGGAAGCCGGCGGTTCGTACAACCAGACCGACGCCGAAGGCTTTTTGAGAATTCAAGGCTTGCCGATGCGCGTGCAAGGGCGAGTGACGCCGCGGGAGTATTAATCATTTGGCGAGGACGCGGATGGAGTGACCCCGAGTGGAACGCCAAAACTGGCCGGGTGACCGACGCTATTGCGGCGTTTGTGGCCCGTTTCCCGTGAGTTGCCTCAAATCACTGAAATCAACACGATCTAACGGAACCAACGCAATTCACTCTATCGCTCTACCTCGACTTTCGGGCAGTCGTGGAAGTAAACTATTCATATCAACCCAGAGCGCGAGGTCATTCGAAAATGCTCAGACAACAAGTGGATGCGATCTACGAAAACGGGGTGTTGAAGCCCCTTACGCCTATTGTTCTTGCGGAGCACCAAGAAGTTTCGATCGTCATCCATGCAAAGCGTGATGATGTCGAGGATGCGGATCCGGCCGACGACATGCCGCCGATCGCCGACGAAGGGGATCCCAACATCACGTGGGAGCAAGTGCATGCGGCTCTCTCAAGCATTCCGGGCTCCCTTTCCGACGATATTATCCGCGATCGCGATGAGCGGTTCTGATGCCGAACTATTTCTTCGATACGAGCGCTTTGGCGAAAGCGTATCACCGGGAAGCGGGAACGGAGCGTGTCTTGGCATGGATGGCAGAGCCTGGCAGTCGTCTCCTAATTTCTTCATTGGCAGTGGTCGAGCTGCAATCCGCGCTTGCACAAAAACTTCGAGCCGGTGTGGTGACGACGCCGCATTATGAGTTGGCTCGGCGGAAATTCGGGGGCGACATTCGCACGAGAAGGCTGGTCGTCAAAGGCCTGTTCCGCCGGCACCTGCATGCGGCCGCGAAACTGATCGACGCAATTGCTCCGACGAAACGCCTACGGACGCTCGACTCCATACAGCTTGCGGTCGCCATCGAGCTGATTACGAACGGCGCCGCGGGCCATTTTGTGGTCGCCGACGAACCACTCGCCCAATTCGCGATTTTACGCGGGCTCTCGGTTATCAATCCAATCGTGCCGTAAAGCGAGGCTCGGCAGCCCCGCGAAGATTGACGCGCATCGCATGTACATCTTCGAAAACCCCGTCCTGCAGCGCGAACTTCTCGTCAATCTGCGCACGCGCCGGGCGATGATGCTCTTGATCGGCTACAACTTCGTGCTCGGCATCCTGGTGTTTCTCGCCTGGCCGCAGCAGCGGCGGCTTGATCTGACGCAAGGCTCCGACGAAGCCAAGAATCTGATCAATCTGTTTTTCTTGGGCCAATACGTGCTGGCTTCGTTGATGGCGCCCAGCTTTGCGGCCGGGTCGATCACGGGCGAGAAAGAGCGTAAGACCTACGAAATGCTGCTGGCCAGTCCGCTGCGGCCGGCGGCAGTCGTGTTGGGAAAACTCTTTGCGTCGCTGGCGCATCTGGCGGTGCTGATCTTTTCGTCGCTGCCGATCGTCATGCTTTGTTTGCCGCTTGGCGGCGTGTCGCTGTATGAAGTGCTGGCGGCGTATCTGGCGCTGATGCTCTCGGTGGCCCTGTACGGAATGATTAGCGTCGCTTGTAGCAGCTATTTTCGCCGCACGGCTTCGGCGCTGGTGGTTTCGTATCTGGTGATTCTGCCGCTGGCGCTGGTGGCCGTGCTGCTGTGGAGCGCACTGGGGCAGTCGGGCGAGTTTCGCTTGATCCTGACGGTGACGCTCGTGCCGGCCGTGTTTGGCGTGATTTGCGTTGGGCTGTTCGCCCGCACCGCCGCGCGGCTCTTGCATCCGCCCGACGTTGGCAGCGAAGGGAAAGAAGTTGTCGATATCGAAGACGAGCATCAACACGCCGTCGGGCTGGTGATCCATGCCGACCAGTTTCCCGATCGGCTGCTGGTGCCCGCCCCGCGAACGACGTTGTTGCCCGACGGCGTTAATCCGGTGTTCGATAAAGAACTCCGCAGCGAGATTTTCAGCCAGGGGACGCTGATGCTCCGCGTGGTGATCATGGTGAGCATGGTGCTGGCGGTGCCGCTGATGGCGGTGTTTCTGTATTTGAAAGTCGATTGGGCGCCGTGGTATATCGCGTATGTGCTGCTGTTCAATGTGTTGGTCGGCCCGGTCTTTTCGGCCGGCAGCATCACCGGCGAACGCGAACGCCAAACGCTCGAAATGCTGCTGACGACGATGATCAGCCCCGGCCAAATTCTGTGGGGCAAGATCCTTTCCGGGCTGCGCGTGTCCACCGTGCTAACGTCGTTCGTCGCCTGGCCGGTGCTGTGGGCCTTTTTGATGGGCTCGTTCGGCTGGAACAATTTCTGGACCGTCCCGGCGTATCTCGGCATCATCGTGATGACCTGCCTTTCGACGGCCATCGTGGCGATGTTTTGCTCCGTGCTTTGCAAAAAGACTTCCACGAGCCTGATGACCAGCTACCTGCTGATCGGCACGATGTTCTGCCTGCCGCTGGCGATGCGATTCTTCACGGATACGTATTATCCCGGCACCGCGGCGGCGAAGTGGGTCGAATCGAGCCAACTGATCAGCCCGCTGAGCGCGCGGCCTTCAACACGCCGTTGAAATTCAACGTGCCGACAATGATCGACCGCGGCGGCACGTGGCAGGACTATTTTAATTATCTTGGATTGACGGCGGCCATTGACATTTTCCTGCTCGCCGCGATTTATCGGCTATTTCAAACACGATGGCGCGTGGCGGAGTAGTGTGTGTAGCACCGACACGCCGAAATGAATTTACGACTCCCGATCCCGTTTCATTTCGCGCTCGAGCCTAAATTCACCCATGAATTCTGTTGAGAGAAAAAAAACGAGGAAGTCATGGAAACGATAATGATCCCGTGCCGTGTGCCGTGGTCGATCTCGCGTTCAATGAGCGGGGTCACATTAACTCACGGTGAAAGCGACGTTGAGCCTGACTGCCTCGTAGTGTTTGGCGGAGGCCGAATAAATGGCGATGGACTCGTTGACATGCGGCGAATCGAACTCACGTTCCGAATGTGCTACTTCGCCCGACTCAGCCCTCACGAAGACACGGAAGGAATTGAGGCAATCGGATACAGGATGGAACCGGCCTACGAAGGCCGGATGGGCGATTATTTGAAATGGCGTTCACATAAATGGACGATGACCGGCCTGTGCCCGGATTCCGGTTTTTACTTCGCCGCGAAATCAGCATGGCTGGCCAGTCTTCCGGCTTTCTTCCACACCAACTTTCGGCACTACGTTGTTGACGGCCGCGACGGTTATGTCGAATTGATCGCGAGCGGATTCAAATGGCGAGAATGGTTGTGGTCAGATGGGCATCGTGAGGACGCGCCGTCCAAGGTGCCTCCTGTTGCCAGCGGTGAGGGCGTCGGTTGACGCTCCGTTCGCATGTGTTTGTGCGGGAAATGCGAGATGCTTCTCGGTCCAGCTCCCAGGACCTCCCGGGATTTCACGGCGTCAGCCAGTCGTCCAGCCGCACGGCAGGGATGTTCTGAAAATCCGCGGCGTTGTGCGTCACCAGAGTCAGGTTGTGGACCAGCGCTGCCGAAGCGATCATCAGGTCTGCAGTGGGAGTAGAAATTCCTTGTTGCAGCAGCGGACCGCGTATTTGCCCGAACTTCTCGGCACAGACCGCATCGAAATCGATCACTCGCACCTCTTGCAGCAGATCGGCAATGGCGGTCAAGAGCCGCTTCACCTGAGAGTGCTTATAGGCCCCAGCGTACAGCTCGGCTAGTGTGACGCTGGAGATCGCAAGCTGGCCTGTGTATTGGATGAAGCGGTGGGCCAATTTCGTCGGACGCCGCATGTGAGCCGAGCAGGTGTCGGTGTCGAGGAGGAAGTTCATGATTCTCCAAGGTCGGGAATTTGCGGTTGACGTTCCAGTCGCCGCTGCTGGTGGATTTCCTCCATAATCCCATCCCACTCGGTATCATCATTCAAAATCCCTTCCGTGCGCAGGAGCCCTTCGCCCGGCACGCGGCCTGGCTTGGGGAGCAATCGCACTTGGACTTCGACTTCCTGGCCTTCGTCCACGCCAGGATCCTCGTCGAGTTCGATCGTCCTACCGTGGACCTTGCCGTGCAGTGTCTTGGTCATAGTTGGCCCTCCGAGAAACGCCGCCGCGGCTCAAAGATCGCTTTGAACACCCGCTTGGCTATTCTACCACGAATTCGTAGTGAACACCGCCTCACACATTCGTCAAATCATCCGCTCCGCCCGGGCCCAATAGCTCATCGAGAGCATCGGCAAGCGGTTTGGTGTGCTCGTCGTTTTCGGCGTAGATGCGGCAGATGTGATGACTCACGGGAAGTTGCCGGAAAAGATGGTCGTCGGTCAGTGGGCGAGTTTTCTGGTGCGATTCGTCGAACAAGAAATTCTGGCCGGCCGCCGGGCCGCGCGTGTGCGGGCGATGGACGTGCCGGGCCAAATCGATCACCAGCGGGATGTCGCGGATTTCCGGCGGCAACAGTTTGCGAAGCGCCTGTTCGACGAATTGCGCGTTGCTGAAAATGCTGGCCCCTTCGGAGTCGGCCGCGCCATAGACGAGATTCCGCTGGCAAACCATTTTCCAGCGCACGTTGCGTGAAAGCAGTTCGCGCCAGCGCAGGCCGACTTCGCGCTTCTTGGGATCGGTCGATTCGGCCCAGCGGGCGACGTTCGACCAACAGCGACCATTCGGTGAAATGCCGATATTCATCCAAATGCTCGAGCGGATTGCCGGGGAACAAATAATCGCGGCTGTCGTCGAACAGCTCCGCCAGCGCCAGGTCGATCGCGCGCACAGTGCGGTGAAAATAGATCGTGCGAAACAACTCGGCCCGCACGCCGATGAACCGCACCAGCGCTCCGACGCCGCGGCTATGAATCGTCAAACCGGCCGGGCTGAAAAAACTGTATCGCAGCAGCCGATCGAGATCGAACGCCCGATCGCTATAGCCCGACATATAGGCGTCGCGCAGCACGAAATCCATGTTGTCGATCGTGTAGATTCCGCTGAACAGGCTGCGCAAGAAAGCGAAGCCATTGCGGCAGTCCGGCAAATCCTCGGTGCGCGCGGGCGAGTGATCAATAGCGCGATCTGCGCCGGGTCGAGGGTTTCGTTCGGCTCGAGGCGACTGTGTGGATTGCGGCGGATGCGGCGGATCAGGTCGCCCAGTTCGTCGCGAATGATGACGCTGCCGAGCGTCTCGTGCGTCAGGCCGTAGCGCGACAGATAATGCTCGTCGAAGAAGTGGCCGAACGGGCCATGGCCGACGTCGTGCAGCAGGCCGGCCAATCGCATCAGCGATTCGACATATCCACGACTCGGCACGTCGGGGCAAACTTCCTTCAAGCTCTCGTACAGCCCCGCGACGGCCCGGCTGGCCAGATGCATGACGCCCATCACATGCTGAAACCGCGTATGCTCGGCGGCGGGAAAGACCCACCAGGCGGTTTGCAGTTGATGAATCTGCCGCATCCGCTGGACCCACGGATGGTCGATGATCTGCCGCTCGGCCGCCTCGCCGGCCGGCAGTCCGCTGCCGGAGGTGAACGGGATGTAGCCGTGGATCGGATCGAAGCTCAGGCTTTCGCTGCGGAAGTCGGGCATGAAACACTATCCCTCACAGCCTTGCTGAATTTCTCAAACTGCCAAATTAGCTCGCTAGCATTGCTAGCATTTTCCCCCGCCGGCGTGGTTTTTGCAGCGATGCGACAGCATTGCAATCTAACCATTTGCCAACTGTCGCATAAGAGTCTCTCGCCTGGATTCCGATACAACTTATAACCTCTCGCGCTGCGCGCGGCCCGTCAGGCTGGAAAGCCTGAGCGACGTCGCTCAGGCTTTCCAGCCTGACGAAACGCAATGCGGCAGCGAGTCCGAGGTTCAGTTCCGGCTGCATCAGCCTGACATTTGTGAAGGAGCGTCCTGTGACCTGTCTGTTGTCGCGGAGCAATGGATTGGCGGCTTGTCGAGTGGCTTTGTGTTGCGTGGCGATGCTGGTGGCCCGCGGGGTTCACGCGGCGCCGAAAAGCGAAAGTCTGCTGCCCGACACGACCAAGGGCTACGTGTCGATCGGCGATATCGCCGCGCTGCGCGATAGCTTCAATCGCTCGCAATGGGGACTGCTCGTCAACGATCCAGTATTGGCGGATTTCGTCAAAGATTTCCAACGCCAGTTGAAAGATAGCGGCATTCAGCGGATGGAAAGCTTGGGCCTCACGTGGGACGACCTCGACGGCGTGCCGGGGGGCGAAGTCAGCCTGGCCACGATTCAGCCGTCGCCGGGGCACATGGCCGTGGTCGTCCTGGTCGATGTCACCGGCCACCAAGATAAAGCCACAGCATTGGTCGCGAAAATCGACGCCCGGCTTGCCCAGTGCGGCGCCCAGCGCTTGCCGCACGACGATGGCGGACCGGTCGTGTTCGATCTGCCCAAGCAAGAAGGCCAGCGACGATTTCATCAGGTCGCGCACCTGCTCACCGGCGATCTGCTGGCGGCCTCCGACGATCCGGAAGTGCTGCGATCGATCCTCGCGGCCACGAAAGATGGCCGGAAGGATAGCCTCGCCAGCCTGAAGGCCTATCACGAAATCATGGGCCGCTGCGCCCAATCGGCCGGCTCGACGCTGCCGCACCTGCGATGGTTCGTCGATCCGTTTGGATATGTCGAGATGGTCCGATCGGTCACGGTCCGCGAGCGGCGCCGCGGGATCGACATTTTCCAGGCCCTCAAGAATCAGGGCTTCACGGCCGTGAAGGGAGTCGGCGGGTTCGTGAATTTCTCGGCCGACAAATGTGAGTTGATCCATCGCACGATGGTTTACGCTCCGCCGCTGCCGGGCCACGAATCGAGCCACGACAAATACGATTTGGCCGCGCGGATGTTGAATTTCCCGGTCGGCAGCGATTTGGAGCCGCAAGTGTGGGTGCCGAAGCAAGTGGCCACCTACACCAGCTTCAACCTCGATGTCAAAACAGCCTTCGCCGCCTCGGAAACGCTGGTCGACGAAGTGATGGCCGAGAAGGGCGTGTTTCACGACGTGCTCGATAGCCTGAAAAACGATCCCGACGGCCCGAAGGTCGATATCGTGAAAGACCTCGTCGGCAATCTCGGCAACCGGATCACGGTCATCACCGATTATCAACTGCCGATCAGCCCGAAAAGTGAGCGGCTGCTGGTGGCCATCGAGGGAACGAACGAAAAAGTGCTGGCCGACACGATCGAAAAAACCATGAAGGGCGACGCCGTTCGCCGCGAGTTCGAGGGGCATGTGATCTGGGAAATCACCGACGAAGAAGTGGCCGTGCCGGATATCAAGATCGAGAATCCCAACGGCGGCGGCGTCAATCACGCCGACCGCGCCGACGACGACGCTCGCCAGTCGGACGCCAAGCATTCCAAGGACGACCGCCTGATTCCGACGAATTCGGCGATTACCGTTGCCTTCGGCCATTTGTTTTTCGCCTCGCACGTCAGCTTCCTCGAAAAGGTGTTGCATCAGGCGCACGAGCAAGATGGCTTGATCAAATGCACCGATTATCGGTTGATCGCCGACCAGTCCAAAATGCTCGGCGCCGGCCAGATGAGCTTCCGCTTGTTCTCGCGGACCGACGAGGAATACCGGCCGACTTATGAATTGATCCGCACCGGCCGCATGCCGCAGGCGGAGACACTGCTGGGCCAGGCGCTCAACGCACTGTTGGGCGACGGCAAAGACGGTGCGCCGCGGAAGCAAAAGATCGACGGCCGCACGCTGCCGGAATTCGACGCCGTGAGCCATTACTTCGGCCCGGCCGGTTCGTTCGTCACCAGCGAGCAGAACGGCTGGTTCGTGGTCGGCTTCACGATGAACAAGTCGCTCGTGCCTGGCGCGGCAGGTTCAGTGGCCTCGGCAGCGCCGCAAGCAGTGTCGGTCGCGCCGACGCCGACCCCGACCAAGCAAACGCCAGCGACGCAAATTGCACCCAAGTCGCCGATGCCGAAAACGCCCGAACAAACGTCGGTCGAGCAGCAGCAGGCGCCCGACAAAACCGGCGGCATGCTGCTGCCGCCGACACGAGCCCGGCGGTTTCGCCGATGCCCGGCCCCGCTCTTGGTCCCGCCGAGCCAGTCACCGGCCAAAAGCCGGGCGAGACGACGACGAAGTAACGCCGATTCATCGTGGGCACGCAGTGCGTTCCGCGAGCTTCCTGGTTCGGTCATGGTGTATAATGACCGTGGCTTCAACCAGGAGTGCCGTATGGCGACGTTGACGGATTTCAAACGACGGATCGGCAGGGCGTTTCAGTTCCGCTTGCGCACGATGCTACTGGCCGTGACGCTGTGCGGGGCGGCTTGTGCCGTGATGAACGCGATCGGGCCGGTTTGGTCGGTGATATTTTGTTTCTTCGTTCTACTGGCTTCGATGCATGTTCTTGGCAACGCCATTGGCACTCGGCTTCGCGACGACGCAACCGCGAACGCGGCAATCCATGTTGACGATCGGCCAGTTTGTCTGCCCGCCGTCGCCGTGCCGGCGCGATCCAAGAAACTTGCTCAACACACGCCGCTTGGCCGATGGATCGGAGTGCTGACGGCGATCGGTTTGATGGCCGGCGGCACACTCGGTGGAATTGTTTATTCCGGTCGAGCGACGCCGGCCGGCGCGACCGTCGGCACGATTTCGTCCGCAGTGCTGGGGGGTTTTGCGGCGTTTCTGGCCGGCAGTTTTTTCCGCGTCGGTTTGTCCGCGCTGTGGCAGGCGCATTGCGGAAAGCCGGCGACAGCCTCATCGGAAACGAAGGCGGCGTAGGACGGCACGAGAAATAACTTCGGTTTTTCCACAAGCAGTCCTCGCTCGCTCTGAATTCTGGTGAATTCAGCTACGGATTCGCCCCACGCGGTAGCTGGATTCGCCAGAATTCAGCTTTCGAACGGTCATCGTCGTCACCGCCCGCGACAAAGGCTCGACCCGCCGCGGTTGTTGCGGTAGAACGGAATTAGGGGAATTCCGTGATGCTGCAAACCGATGTCGTATTTCAAGATCGATATCGCATTCAATGCGAAGTTGGCCGCGGCTCGTTTGGAATCGTCTATGCCGCCGAAGATCTGCAAACCGGCCAAACCGTGGCCGTCAAGGTGTTGCTGCCTTGGACACGCAGCAATGAATCGTTGCGGCACCGGCTGAAGCGCGAGGCGAAGCTCACGCGGCTGTTAAAGAGCCCTCATGCGGTGCGGATCCTCGATCTGCAAGAAATTCCCGGCGGCGATCTTTACATCGCGATGGAGTTTCTTTCCGGCGAAGTGCTATCGCAGGTCTTGGAGCGCGAAAAACGCCTCTCGCCGGCGTGCGCGGCGAGATCGCCCGGCAAACGCTCGATGCGCTCGGCGAATCCCATGCGATGGGCGTGATCCATCGCGATCTGAAGCCGAGCAACATCTTCATCTGCCGCGCCGCCGATGGCGCCGACCTCGTCAAAGTGCTCGACTTCGGAATCGCCAAAGTCGCGGGCACGGAAGACGGCTTGGGCCTGGCGGAAACGACGCGGCTCACCGCGCCCGGCGGAGTGCTGGGAACGCCTCCCTACATGAGCCCCGAGCAATGCCGCGGCGAATCGCTCACGCCGGCCAGCGATTTCTACTCGCTCGGCATCGTACTCTACGAACTCGTCACCGGACGTGTTCCCTTCGACGATCCCAGCGCCGTGCAGGTGCTGGTGATGCACAACTGCGCCCGTGCCGCCGTTGCCGTCGGGCTTTGCGTCGTCGGCGCTTGGCCGGGCGATCACGCAATCGTTGGAAAAGGATCCGCGGGCAAGATTTCGTTCCGCCGCCGAATTCATGGCGGCGATCACTGCCGGCGGCGTGCCGATGCCGATGCCTGAGCCGAATGTCTCGGCGCCGAATGTCTCGGCATCGCCAGCCGCGAGAGTGCCGCCGACGTACTCGATCGAACCGAAAGCCGTTCGCGTCGACTCGCGGCATTCTCAGCGTCGCAAATCGACCGGCTCCAGTCGCGGCGGATTGCGCGGCTATCTGTTCGCCATTGTGATCGTGATCTTGTTGGGGTTGCTGGTGCTGAGCCACTATCTTTGATCGCGGCATTACGCAATAGTTTGGTGCAGTTGGCGCAATGTCGTGTTGCGACGGTCGCTATTGATTCGCCGTCCTAAACGACGAAGCTGATGCCGCTTGCGCGGAATGCCCCGTGAACGGGACCGTGCGCCAGACAAATCCAGCGTTGATTTCGCCGGGCAAAACGCGAGCTCCGGCTTGCGAATTGCCCGGATTGCATTAGCATATTGGGCTATTGCTTCGCGAGGCGGTCGCGGAAGCGTGTTCCGTTCTCCCAAGCCATTCGTCGTTTTTGGGGACGGGAAAGAGGTATCACTCTAGGAAATCGATGCTATCGCCGTCCTCTCCCGCGCGGGAGAATTTTTTCGAGCCGCCTCTAATCGAGTTACCAGTAGCGACCGCCGCAATAGTTGAGCGGCGATAGCTGCGCCGAAAGCGGTAACCGATCCACATGGCCCCGTAGGAGACCCACGATGTCGTCTTCCGACGAGACGCCTGCCAACCCGCCAACCGTGCGCCGCATGATTGGCGATGGCCACGTGATCGTCGTCAGCAGCGTGATGTTCACGTTCATCTCGTACTGGCGGACGGCCGCCGTCGTGCTCTGCGACCTGGCCAGCACCGCCTACTACATCGGCGGCATCGTCGAGTCGTCGATCGGCGCGGCGGCGCCGTGGTTCATCCTGGCGGTGATGCTCTTCAGCTACGCGGTGCGCAGCGTCTATATCGAAAGCTGCTCGCTGTTCGTCCGCGGCGGCGTCTATCGCGTCGTCAAGGAAGCGATGGGCGGCTTCCTGGCCAAGCTCTCCGTCTCCGCGCTGATGTTCGACTACATCCTCACCGGGCCGATCAGCGGCGTGTCGGCGGGGCAGTACATCATGGGCTGGGTGATCGAGTCTGCTCGATATGCACTATCACGCCGATGCATCGATCGCCCGAAGGATCGATCAGCGCCGCTGAAGAGATTGGGGATCCGTGGTGATCGCCTGTCTGATCACGCTGTATTTCTTCCGGCAGAACATGCATCGGCATTCACGAATCGAGCGACAAGGCCTTGAAGATCATGATGGCCACGACCGTCATGGCCGTCGTGATCCTGATCTGGTGCGGCATAACGCTCGTCGGCCAACGGCTCGGTTCATGCCGATGCGGCCGGCGGCGGAATCAATCGATGTTCCCATGCTCGCCCGATCTCTCGACCGAAAGTCGATCCCGATTCAGGCGAATTGAAAGAGCCCACTCGGGTTCCTCAAAGACACCAAGATCGACCACGAGCTCACGGCGCTCGACGGCACGCCGGCCCGACGATTGGCTGAGCATCATCGGCGTGCTTCGGCATCGTTGATCGCGTTCGGGCATTCGATCCTGGCCATGAGCGGCGAGGAAACGCTCGCCCAGGTCTATCGCGAAGTCGAATCGCCGAAGCTGAAGAACTTCAAGACGGCGGCGTTCATCGTCTTCGTCTACAGCCTGGTGCTGACCGCCGGCATCAGCTTCCTCGCCGTGCTGCTCATCCCCGATCGACGATCGAGAATGTCCTCTATGCCGACAATCTGATCGGCGGGCTGGCGATGAACGTCGTCGGACCGCATCTGGGCGCAAGCTCGCGCTGCAGCGCGTTTGTCGTGGTCGATCGGCTTCTTGATTCTGGCCGGGGCGGTGAACACGGCCATCATCGGCTCCAACGGCGTTTTGAACCGCGTGGCCGAAGACGGCGTGCTGCCCGATTGGTTCCTCAAGCCGCATCCGCAAATACGGCACGACCTATCGCATGCTGCTGTTGATCGTCGCGCCTGCAGCTGTTCACGATCATCGCCAGCCACGGCGATACTGTTCGTCCTGGGCGAGGCCTATGCGTTCGGCGTCGTGTGGAGCTTCGTGTTCAAGGCGCTGGCGATGGTCGTGCTGCGGTTCCGCGACCGCAATCCGCGCGAATTCAAGGTGCCGTTCAACATCAAGATCGGCACGCTCGAATTCCCGATCGGGCTGATCCTGATCTTCCTCGTGCTGCTGACCGCGGCGATCGCCAATTTGTTCACCAAAGACGTGGCGACCGATGTGGGGCATCGGCTTCACGGCCGGATTCTTGGCCGTGTTCATCTGTCACCGAGCACGTATTACCATCGGCGCCGCAAGGGCGCCAAGCACGAGCATCACGAGCAATTCAATCGCGCCGACACGACGCATCTCTCGCCCGAAGGCTTGGGCTTGTCGACAATCATCCGTATCGCAAGCTGGTCGCCATTCGCTCGCCGCAGAATCTGTTCATGCTCGAAAAGGCGCTGGCCGAATCCGATCCGGCGACGACGGCGGTCGTCGTCATGACGGCCAAAAGTCGATCCGGCGCACTCGTTCGGCCAGCCGCAGCCCGATCAGGACCTCGACACCTACGATCAACGCTTGATGACGGCCGTCGTCGAGCGGGCCGAAAAGAGCGGCAAGGAGGTCATGCCGCTGATCGTGCCGACCAACAATCCGCTGCTACGCCGTCGTCCGCACCGCCCACGATCTGCAAGTGCAGGAGTTGATCGTCGGCGCGTCGAACAAGAACACGGCCGACGAGCAGCTCGACCAGATCGCGCTGTACTGGTTCAACGTCTGCGATGGCCAGCCGCGTGCCGCTGACGGTGCGAATCGTCAGCCGCGATCGCGACGTGCATCTCGATCTGGCCGGCGGCAATCGCATTCCGAAGATGAGCGAGCAGAAGGCCCGATCGGTCGCCGAACTGCGCGCGGCCGGCGTCGGCGTGAATCGAGTGCTGCTGGTGCACGACGGCACGTCGACCAGCCACGACCTGTTCCAATCCGTGCTCACGATGCTCGACCCGGAAGTGACGTTGGATCTCGTTTCCGTGCCGCCGCCGGAACTGCGCGACGCCGAAGTCCAAGGCGCCAACGCTCTCGGCCCCGACGAGCAATGGGCCAAGAAACTCGGCCGCGATGTGCAAGTGTTGCAGCTTCCCGGATTGCCCGGCCCGGGCCTGGTGCAATTGGCGCGCGAAGGGCTATACGATCTGGTCGTCGTGGCGTTTCCCGAACCCTATTCCGAATCGCGCCGCGACGAACGGCCGATTCCGTGGCTCGGCTATTTATTGGAGCATTCGCCCTGCACCGTGTTCGTCGCCGCCCCAGCGGCCATCCCGACGGAAGTCGACGAGCCGACGAAGGCGTGAGGGGGAAGGCTACATGCTACAGCCTGAAGCGCTAGCGAAGGAGGGTGCGCGAGGCGTCCACCCGTATTCCTTCGCTAGCGCGTCAGGCTGGTATGTGAGCCTCAAGCCTCTCTCCGCAACTGCTCTTCGATCCGCCGAATCGTGTCTTCGACGTTCCAGCGCCGGCCGGAAAGCTCCAGCGTCGATTGGCTGGCCACCCAACCGCCGACCGTCTTCTGCGCCGACACGACCGTGCTGTGGCTGCGGCGGCCGAAATGGCGGCCGATTTCGGCGAGCGCTGCCCGCGTGTGCTTCCGCGCCAGCCACATCGCGAGCATCCGCGGCTGGCTGACATTCCTGCCGTGCGCGTCGGACTGCAGCGCCTCGGCTTCCAACCCCAGCACTTCGCAAACCGCCCGGTCGATGTCGCCCAGCCGCACGGCTCGCGCGTTGTGGCGAATCATTTCGGCCAATGCCTCTTCGGCCAGCGATCGCGTGATCGGCGCGTGCAACATTCGCGCGGCCGCTTCCAATCGGTTCAACGCGCCCGACAACTCGCGCGCATGGGCCGTTAAATTTGTGGCGACGAAACTGGCCACGTCATCGGTCAGCGCCAAACCGCGTGCTTGGGCCAATTGCCGCAGAATGCCCAGTCGCGTTGGGTAGTCGGGCGGATCGATGCAGCACGTCATGCCGGCCGACAGCCGGGCAACAAGCTCGCCGCTCAATTCGTGCAAGTCGGCCGCCGCGCGATCGGCGGCGAACACCAATTGCCGCCCTTCGCGCAAAAGCGTGTCGGTCGTGTGCAGAAGTTCGTTCAACGTGGCCCGTTTGCCGGCGAAGAATTGCAAACCGTCGATGATGAGCAACTCGACGCCGCGATATTTGCGGCGGAAGCTCGGCAGTCCGCTGCCGTGCAATGCTTCGAGGAAATAGGTCGTGAACTGTTCGGCCGAAAGATAAACGGCGTGAATTCCCGGTCGGCTTCGCCGCGCCGCGCTCCAAATGCCTTCGAGCAAATGGGTTTTGCCGACGCCCGTCGGCCCGTGAACCAATAGTGGCGACAATCGGCCTGGCTGCTCGGCGACCATTTGCGCCGAAGCGTGCGCCAGTCGATTCGAGGCGCCGACGACAAAGCCTTCGAGCGTGGAAAATTTTCGCCGTTGGTAGGCGTGCTTGGCGCCGTTCATCGCGATCGTTGCCGGTTCGTCCGGCGAATCTGACGGTGCGCTCGCCGATTCACAGCCGTTGCCGCAAGGCGGCGCCAAAGGATCAGTGGCGCTCGCTGCCGCGTTTGCATCGAGATTCGATTCAGAGTCGCCTGCCGGCGGCGAACCATGCTGACGGACTCGATTGACCTTCGGCGCGGCTGCAGAGCGAGCGAGCGATTCGTCGATGCGAAATTCGACGGCCAGCGCTTTGCCCAGCGTCTCCGCGCATGCCGCCTCGATCTCAAGACGGAAATGCGATCGCACCCAGTCTTGCGAGAATCGATTGGGCAATTCGACGAGCAAGCTCTCGCCCTTGAGCGACAGCCGGCACGCGGCGCCGAGCCACAGATCGAATCGTTCCCGCCCGACCTTGCCGGCCAACGTTGCGCGAATGGCCGACACGACTTCCTTATCGTCCATGGTCTATTCCTGACCGATGAGTTTTCGACCGTCGCGGTGCGCACCCCGACCGCAAATGCTACGAACGGCAATCCGGCCTGGCGTATTCCAACGCGATCCGGACGAGAGGCAAATCAACTGATCCCCCGCTGCCCAGCGGGAACGTTTTTCGTCCAGCGAGAAGCCGATTGTAACCGTGCTAGCACGCCTGTCAAACGATCTGTCGAGCCATCGGCGCGGCCGCGCGCGAGGCGAGTCGCGCGGCCTTGCAAAATCCTCGCAAAAGAGTGCCGATCGGCGTCCCGAAGAGGTCGGAAAATTTTTTTCCGCGACGACGAATGAAGCGTGGAAAATCTGTTCGCGTCGGCGGTGTCTTGCCGCGACCGAGAAACGGCCGGCGACGTAACTATTTATCAGCAAACAACTACCGCGCGGCCGTTGCGAACCTCTGGCTCGGCATCGCTCGCAATCTCCTCCGCGTCGCCGCGTCGCCGCCCAAGAAAACGGGCCAAAAGATTCACGCGGACACGCAGAGTCGCGGAAGATTCTATTTGCGGCTTAAGAAGGCGCTGCTTCGCCGCCAAACGGAGTCTCGCGAGGCGGTTCTGGAGGGCGACTGACGATGGAATTCGGAGGGCCGCTTGCCGGTTCGCTACTCGCCGCTCCGCTGCCTCCCGTTTCGCTCTGTCTTGCTTCGCTCTGTCTTGCTTCGCTCTGATTTGTTTCGATGTCTCCCGTTTCGCTGCTGCTGGACGGCGGTTCGTTATGACTACGATTGCCGCCGCCCGGTCGATGACCGCTTCCTTCGGAACGCCGGCCGCCATCGCGGTCGCGCGAACGGCCGTGGCCTTGCCCGCTGCCGGATCGTCCGCGGCCGAACTGTCCGCCGCCGCCACCGCGAGGCGAACGGGCTCGAGCCTCCATGTTGCCTGCGATGATGATTCCCACGACTTCGCCCCAATTCGGAATATCGCGCGACGCGGCCTTGGTCGATTGCACGTCATCGTCGATATCTTCCGTGTCGTACGAACGCGCGGCGACGCTTTCATCGTCGTGAATATCGTCGTCGTCCAAATCGTCGTGCGCCACTCGCGCGGGCGCCGGCTTGTCGCTCGCTTCGGGTCGCGGCGTTCTCGGCCGATCTTCGCGACGGCCTTCGTTCGAACCTTCACTGCGACCTTCGCCACGCCCACCACGTCGCCCGCGTCGCCGACGGCGCGGCCGACCCTCGCCCGCATCATCTTTGTCGCCGCGCGGTTCACGGCCGCGATCGGTCTCGCCGCGCTCTTCGTCGCTGTCTGCTTCACTGCGATGGTGTTCGCTCGCGCCGTCCGCGGCACCCTCTTCGGCGCGATCTTCGAGCGGATCGCGAGGCTCGCTCCGATCGCTCGAATCTTGCGAGGCGCCAGCCGGCCGCGCTGGCCGTTCTTCGTCGCGCCCGCCTCTACGGCCACCGCGCCGGCGACGGCGCCGTCCGCCATGCCGCGGCTCGCCCGATTCCGATCGCCCTTGCTCGCGCGGCTGTTGCTCGCCCCCTTCTGCCGCCGGGAGATCGCCCGTCACTTCCACGTCGAGACGATCGACTTCGACGATTTCCTCGGTCTCTTCGACGAATGCGAAATGATCGTCGGTTTCCGGCGGCCGGCGCTCTTCGGTCCGAGCCGGGGGCCGTTGTTCATCGCGAACCGGCCGCCGATCGTGCCGTCCGCCGCCACGTCGGCCACGATCGCGCCCGCCTCGATCGCCGCGCTCCGCGCCGCCACGATTTCCGCCAGACCGTCCGCCTTCGCGCCCACCCTCACGATGACCCGATCGACCACCATCGCGGCCGCCTTCTCGATCACTATCGCGAGCAGGCCGACCTTCGCCTGACGATGCCGGTCGCGGTGCCGCCGGTTCCGCGGCTGGTCCCGTCGCCGCGGCGGGCAATTCCGATTGCGGTGCGGTATGGCGAGCAACCGGCGTCGGTGGCACTGGCGCGGCCGGCTTGGAAGGCGGCTGCGGTTCCGGTGGCAACTCAATTCCCAGTGAACTCGCCAATTCGTTCCAACTGCTGGCCGGCGGCGCGGCGTGCGGCTTTGCCGGCGGCGCGGCTGGCTTCGGTCGCGGCGCCGCGGGCGGTTGGGAAACTGGTCGCGGCGGTTCGGCCGCGGGCTGCGCTCCAAGTTCGGAGGCCAAAAAATTCCAGTGGTCGTCAGGTTTCGGATCGGTCATGATTGGTCCAAACGTGGGAAAGCCGGCGTAATGCAATATCCTTCTATCGCGGAATATCTCCAACTACTATAGAAACTACCCTGAACACTGGAAAGCCGGGTCGGCCGTTGAAAAGGGGACTGGCTCCGAGCATCGCAGCGGTTTTACCTTCCATTTACGCGTCGCCACTCGGTGCCTGTCCCCATTTTCAACATTAGACATTTGGATTGTTGATGAGCCGTGCCCCAAATTCTCTCGATCAAGACCGGCTCGCCGCCACGGCGTTCTTTTTCCGCGGGTACAACACCACCAATCTCGGCCGCAGCACGGAACTTTTGGCCCATCCCGCCTACGGCCCGATCGTCGAGCCGTATCTCAAGGAAGCCGGCCAGATTTGTGCCGACGTGATCGGCCGGCCCGTCGATCTGGTCGGCCGAGTCCGTCGCCGTGAAGAAACCGATCTGAACTGCTACGCCGACGCCGTGTCGCTGATCGTTGCCATGGAGCTTGCGCAAATCCACTTGCTGCGTGAATTCTTCGGCATCGACTACACGCAGGCCCGCATGGCTTATGGATATAGCTTGGGCGAACTCGCGGCGCTGGTGGCCGGTGGCGTGATGGACATGCGCGATGCGCTGCGCGTGCCGCTGGCCGTGTCGGCCGATTGCGTCGCGCTCTCCGTCGATACCACGCTGGGCGTGCTCTTCTCGCGTGGGCCGGCCCTGGATGGCCACGCCGTCGAACGATTGTGCTTGCGGATCAACCAAGCGGGCCACGGCGTGATCGGCATTTCTTGCTATCTATCGCCAAACTCCCTACTCCTGCACGGTCAAGGCAACACGATCGACCGCTTCGCCGAGCTGATGCCCGAATGGCTGCCGCAGCGATTGCATTTGCGGAAGAACGACAGCCTTTGGCCGCCGCTGCATACGCCGATCATGTGGCAGCGAAATATTCCGAATTGCGCGGCCGTGTTGATGCACACAATCGCGGGCGGCATGAAACCGCCAGCGCCGCCGATCCTTTCGATGGCCACCGGCAAGCTGAGCTACGACGACGTCAATTGCCGCCAGATCATGACCGAGTGGATCGATCATCCGCAGCGACTATGGGACGCGATCTACGAAACGCTGGCGCAAGGCATCGAGCTCGTCGTTCACGTCGGCCCCGAACCCAACCTCGGCCCGGCGACGTTCACGCGACTGAGCGACAACGTCCGCGGCCTGTTGTCGGACCGCTCGATCTCCGGCTTCGGAATGCGAGCGATGTCACAAGCCGTCCGCCGCCCCTGGCTCGCGCGGCTGCTGCCGCATCGCAGTGCGCTTGCGCGCTCCGCTAGTTGAGCAAATCGTGCTAGAAGACTGGCTCCTCGCGCACGCCCCCGTCGCATCATCGTAGCAGGCATTCTCCGAATGCCGTCCGCGGGGTAGCGAGCAAGTGGATTTCTTACTGTTTCGATCGTCAGTTGTTAGAATCGTTGACGCCAATCTCACCTTTCAATAGGAGAACCGTGATGAAGCGAAGCAGATTCTTCTTGATATTAGTTGGACCAATCGCCCTCGTGACCTGCACGGCCCTTGTCACGCGGTCGATCGTTCGGGCCGATCTGCCGCAGTTGACGGCGACGCAGATTTACCAATCCGATTTCGAGGAATGGGCGTTCCTCTATCTCACGGCGGCGTATCGCGACTATAGCAGTCAAACGCATTTCGTCAGCGTCGCCCAGCAGACGGTCAATGGCAAGCTTCGCTTCAAAATCGTGGGGACCTACACGAAAACGCCCGGCGGGCAAGCCTGGTACGACAGCATCGGCTCGAAAATCCGCGCCTCGATCGAAGTCGATTGCCGCCGCTGGACGGCTAGCGGGTTCCCGATCAGTTTGAATGATTTTCAGATTGATGTACATCAGAACTAGGGCGCGGGATGAGGGGTTAGGGACTGCGCAAGCGGATGTCGCCGTCCGCTCTTCGCCCCGCGACTCAAGCTCTCCGCTCTCCGCTCTCCGCCCTCCGCCCTCCGACCTCCGACCACTCGCCCCGAGAGCCCCACATGGAAACCCGACTCAAGAAACTCGAACGCCTAAACAAAACTTCTTTTCGCCGGCCTCGCTTTGGCTCTGCTGCCTTGGGTGGTAGCGGCCGGGAAGGCAATTCCCGATTTGATCGAGGGAACCAACGGCAAGTTTCAAACGGCCGGAGCGTCGACGTTCGAATTAACCGACGATGCCGGCAACAAAGTCGGCGGCCTGTTCGGAAGAAAGGATGCTTCCAACCTGACGATCAAAGACAGCAACGGCAAGGTCCGACTCTTCCTCGGCATCTTGAAAGGAAATCCAACGCTGCTGTTCGCCGATAAAAATGGCCGTCAGGTGGCGAGGTACGCCGAGACGAACGGCTTATTCGAAGTCGATCATTAAGAACCCCTCACAAAACCGCCAAGCGGAAGGGGACAGTCCCCGGCGGTTTTGTGACATTACCATCGATCGCCGCGGCGGTAGCAATCCATGTGGATCGCGTTGTCGGTGGACGACATGCCGAAGTGGACTGCGCCGGAAGTCGAGGTGTTCAGCACGATTGCGCCGGCGGCTTTATAGGCGGCGATGGCGACGTGCGAATCGTGCGTGATGTCGCCGCTGATGACAGCCCAATGCGGACGAGACCAAGCGGCGAAAGTTGCGGGCAGCGCGGTCGAACTCCCGTGGTGCGGGACCATCGCCACGTCGAACGGCAGCGTCGGCTCGGCGACGACGGCCTGCGTCCCGGGAGGGGCCAAGTCGCCCGTCGTCAGGAATCGCCGGCCATGCCACACGATCGAGAGCAAAATACTGTCGGCGTTTTCGGTGTCGCCCATGCCGTCGGGCGGCGGATGGAGAATTTCCAGCCGCGAATCGTCGCCGCTCGCCAGATGGTCGCCGACCGCGATTTCTCGCATCGGCACGCCGGCTTGTTTGACCGCAGCTTGCAGCGCCCCAAGCGCCGGCGTGTCGCGATTGAACATCACCGGCGAAACGTAAATAACGCCGACCGAGAATCGCCGCAATAATTCCGGCACGGCGTTGAAATGGTCGGCGTCGTTGTGCGAAATAACGATGGCGTCGATGTGCGTGTGTCCGTGCGACCAAAGGTAGCTGGAAATATCGCGTGCTCCCGCGAGCGGTTGGCCAAGCCGTCCGGCATCCGAAATCAAAACCCTTCCGCCGGGAAGTTCCACGACGACGGCGCAGCCGTGCCCGACGGAGACGAACGTGCAATCCAGCCCGCCGGAATGGGCGGGAAGCAGCCATGCAACTCCGAAGCCGACACCGCACCATGCTGCGAAACTAGCGATCGGCCACAGCAGCCATCGCCGACTTGCGATGATGCGAGCGAAGTTCATCGCCAGAATTGCCAGGCCGATATAGTAGCCGGCAACCCACCATTCTCGCGGCCCAGGCACCCAAAAATGATTGCCGGGCACCGCCGACGCCTTCGTCACCATCAATTCCAACACCTTCAAACTGAAATCACACACGCTCCCCAACAGTCGCCGACCGGCGGCAGCGCCCAGCCGAGCAGAAGCACGCCGAAGCCGGAAGCCATCGCCACGGTCATTGGCAATAGCACGAGCGGCGTCAGCACGATCGCCGCCGGCGCGATCAAATGAAACCGAGCCATCACGAGCGGCATCGCCACGAGCCAGATAGTCAATCCGGCGATCGTCGTGCGCCGGGCTTCCTCGCCGAACCAACGCACAGTGCGCACGGGCCACGGCCGCGTTCGAGCGATTAGCGCTTGCAATGGATCGACATCGGGCCGATGAAGTTGCGGATTGGCGACCATCCGCCGCTGCTCTCGATCGGCGAACAAAATCAAGCCCGCCACCGCCAGAAACGACAACTGTGCGCCGGCGCGAAACAGATCGGCCGGATTCAGCGCCACGATCACCAATCCGGCCAGCGCCAGTGAGTTCAAGCTCAACCGGCTGCGCCGCAACCACATCGACCCGCACACGATCCAAACCAGAATCATGGCCCGAACGACCGGCGGCTGAGCATCGGTGACTAAAGCATACAGACCCGTCAGCGCCGCGACGGCCACAAGCGCCGTTCGCCGCGGCGCGAAGCCCGTTCGCAGCGCGAGAAACAGCAGATAGGCGAGAATGCCGACGTGCAGGCCGGCGACGACCATGATGTGAATCGTGCCGGTGAGCATGAACGGCTCGACGCGGCTCTGCTGCAAATCGTCGCGCTCGCCGAGCAGCACCGCCTCGGCCAATGCCGACCGTTCGGGCGAAACGTGCGCGCGAAGCAATCCATCGCCGCGGCCGCGAATGTGTTCCAGCAATCGGCCAAAGCTCCAACCGGAAGCCGGCTCGAGCATTGTGATGCAAGCCGGCAGCTTGACGCGGATCGCCGCCATTTCGCGCCGCCCGCGCGCCAACTCGGCGTAATCGACTTCTCCGGGATTGCTCGCCGGCGCGGGCGCCGCGAGACGGCCGAATATCCGCAGCCGATCGCCGGCGTGGATTGCGAAATCGCCCGGCTTGCCGTTGAGATCGACTCGCGCCGGACCCGAGGCCGAGCGCCATTGCCCGGCATCGCGGATGGCAATCGCTCGGACCGTGAATCGCGTCATGTCAGATTGCAGAACCGATCGCAGTGGATCGTGTTCGTGCGGAGCGGCTATGAACCGCGGTCCGGTCGTCGCGATCGCCTCGATGCAGACCGGCGTGGGCGACTCCGTTGCATACAGTCCGATGTCGTCGGCGGCAAAGAAGTGCCAACGGAAATGATGCCACGCGCCGCCGATTGCAGCCAATGTCAACAAGAGCGCGCTATTGCCGCCGCGGCATTGCGCCGGAATCGCCAAAGCAAAAGCCAGGCGAACGAACCGACGACCGCCGCGCAGAACCACGCGGGAAGCGAAACCGCCGCGAAGCGGTCGAGAACGATCCCGCCGCAAACGGCAGCCAACACAACCACCAGCGGCTGGTATGCACGACGCATGGGTTCGCTCTTGAACGAATCTGCCGCCGCCACTCCCTTGGCTCGCGCCGCGGGCACCGGTCGTTATTCCACCTTCAAATCCGCCGGCTTCACGCCCTTTTTGAATCCGCCGAAGCCGAACATCAGCGGCTTGTATTCACCGACCAAATCGACGTTCGTTTTCTCCGGAATCTTGTCGGCCAATCCCACGCACCAATACGCGGCATTCACCAATAGCCGCCGCAGGGCTTCGTTCTCCAAGTCGGTCGAAGCGCCCATCGTCGTGCAAAAGTTTTGGGCCGTCTTGCCCGACATGCCGGTGTAGGGCTTGATCCAGGCGACCGGCATCATCGGATGGTTCTTCTTTCCCTCGACTGGCGGATCGTCCGGCTTCATGCCCTTGAGCACCTGACCCAGAATCACCGGCTTCACATCCGGCAGCATCGGCAAGCGGACTTCGTAGACATCCGTCGGGCACCAAATCTCGCCGTCTTTGATGCCGCGCAGAATCGGATGATCGGCCATGCCGGGGGCGATAATGCCGCGCGTGCTTTCGCTCTTGTGACCGCCCCAATGGTTGATCCATGTTTCGCCGAGCACATGCCGGCCAAAGCCGCCGTCCCAACCTTTGACGCCGCTGTTGTAGGAATAATGTGCGTACGGCCCGTTGCCGGGAATGTCGAAGCCGTGCGTCGCGGTGCGCAGGCCCATGATCGGCCGGCCCGACTCGATGTATTCGGCGACGGGCTTCATCTGTTCGTCGGACAGATTCCGGAATCGCGTGAGCATGATCAGCAAATCGGCCGTCTTGAGAGCTTCGGTGCCAGGCGTGTTGCTGTGCTCGTTCGGATCGATCGTGCCGTCCTTCGGATTGATCGAAAACAGCACCGTGCAATGAAAGCCATGCCGATGGGCGAGAATCTTCGCCAACTGCGGCAAGCCTTCCTCGGAGCGATATTCCTCGTCGCCGCTGAGCAGCACGATCTGCTTGCCGTGGCCGGGCCCATCCTTGCCGTCGAAAACGAGCCATTGTTCATCGGCGGCCCGCACTCGGCCGGCGAACGGAGTTGCCATCAAACACCAAATCACCGCGATCGTGAAAACTTTCCAGCCGCTCATGTTGAATTCCTTCATCGAAGTGGTAGGGCTGTGGGATAGCGAGGCGAGAACCATAGAATAAGAGCGCATCGCGGCGGAATCAACACACCGCTGCTCGAAAGCTGAATTCTGGCGAATCCAGCTACCGCCCGGGGGCGAATCCGTAGCTGGATTCGCCAGAATTCAGCGCGCGCGCGACGAGTGCCTGTCGAAAAACCAAGGTTATTACTCGTGCCGATCTAATTCCTTGCCCCCGCCAGCGGCAACTCATAACACGCCGCTTGTTCCGAATTCCGCACCAGCAGATGCCGGCCCCAGACGCAGAGCGTGTTCCAAGTTTGGCCTTCGATCGCTTCGAAGCGGCCGAGTTCGACGAATGTCTCGGGCGACGCTTCGACGAGCGCGATCTCGCCTTGCTCCGATTCGACCAACAGAAGATCGCCGACGCGGAAGATCTGGCCGTGGCCGTAATGGCCTTGCTTCCAGCGCCGCTTGCCGGTGTCGATATCGGCGCATTCGAGGATGCCGTCCGACAGGCCGTAGGCGCAGCCCTTGTAAATGGCGACGTTGGTGAACTTCGTTTTGAGGATGGTCGTCCTCATCCAGATATTCTTGTCGGCCTGCCAACTCCCATTATCATCGTGAGTGACTTGGAACAACTCCGCGCCGCCCGTGTAGCCTTTCGAGACGAACAGGCGGTCGTCGCCGACCGGCACGACTTGTGAATTGTTCGCGCTGCGTTTGCTGCTCCCTTCGAAATCGTGCTTCCACAGCTCTTTGCCGGTGAGCGGATCGTGGCCGGTGATGCTTGATTCGTTCACGATCAGAATCTGCCGCACGCCGCCGAGCACCGCGACCGTGGGCGAACTGTAGCTGACTTGCTCACCGCCCCCCTGCCAAACCAGCTTGCCGCTCGCCTTGTCATACGCCAGGAGCGAAATCCAAGGGCCAGTTCCAGGGCCCCCGCCCGGCACGATCACGAGATTATCGACCACCAGCGGCGACGCGGCCCGGCCCCAATAGACATTGTTCAAATCTTCTTCGACCGTGGTTTTGCATTCGGCCAAAATGTCGTGCGACCAAAGCAGCGTGCCGTCGGCGCCGTTCAAGCAACGCAAAACGCCGGTCGCTCCGAGGGCATAGACGCGGCCTTCGTTGATCGTCGGCGTGCTGCGCGGGCCGATCCGGCCCATCGGCGTCTGATGCCGGACTTGAAGTCCGTGCGACCATTTGGCCGCGCCGGTCAGAGCGTCGTAGCAAGTGACCAATTCGTCGGGCCCGCGCTGCTCCATCGTCACGGCAAAACCATTGACGACGACGAATCCCGAATGCCCCGCGCCGATCGCCTGCTTCCAAAGCTGCCGCGGCGGCTGTTTCTTCCAATCGCGGGCCAGCGAAATCCGGTCGATGCCGGCGGTCCGCGTCGGGCCGAGAAACTGCGGAAAGTCGTCGTCGGTGGTTTGGTCGAGGGGAATGGCAACCGTGGCCGCCGCGACGGGCACTTTGGCGAGCAGTTCGTCGGGGTGTTTCGACCAGCGCATCCTCCAAACACTCGGCCATAGTTCGGATGTGAAAGTTTCGACTCGATGCGTGGCCACCCATAGCCCGCCAACGGTGAGCACGACGATGAGCGGCGTCCGACGGACCGCCGCGCTGTATCCGCTAAAAAACGCCAGCCAGACCAACAGCGTCATGACCGCGAAAAATGTCGAGGCCATCAGGATCACATTGGCCACGGCATGATCGAAGAAGTTGGGCAAGTGCGTCCAAACATTGACGCCGACGAGCACCAACAAAAACACCCAAATCGTCGCTGGCGGCGAAAGCCGTCTCGTTCGCGGAGGTTTTACTTCGCTCGACATAACAATCCTCCGCGGCACAATTAGCTAAACTCTTTGCAAGGCGCGACGGTTTTGTTGGAGTTCACGCTTTAGCGTGCTGCAGGCAGCACGCTAAAGCGTGAACTCCAACGTTGGTTGCTGCTCGGCCGCTCTGTCGAGTCGCGCGTCGTCTTCGTACGTCGTCCTGTCCCCTGTCGCCTGTCCCCTGACCCCTATTCTTTCGGCCCCAAATCATCCTCCATCCCCTGGATATACCGCCGCAGGCGTTCCAGCTCGTCGGTCACGTGCCGCAGCCGCAGCATGTTTTCCACGCGCTTCAGCAGTTCGACCTTGTTGACCGGCTTGCTGAGAAAATCGTCGGTGCCCGAATCGACGGCCCGTTCGATGTCGCCCAATTCATTGAGCGCGGTGACCATCAAGATCATGATCGAGCGCGTCGCCGGGTCGCGCTTCAGCTTCTTACACACCTCGAAACCGCTCAGCTTGGGCATCATCACGTCCAAGAGAATCAGGTCGGGCTGAAAGCTAGCAACCTTGTCGAGCGTGTCGCGGCCATCGACGGCGATTGCGATATCGCAATCGACGCCGGTCAAAAAGGCTTCGAGCAATTCGACGTTGGGTGGATTGTCGTCGGCAATGAGGATCCGGCTTTTGCGTTTCGGATTGGATTTACTGACAGCCATCAAGGGAATTTTCCTGCGCGGGGGCGGTGTCCGATTCCGCCGTCGATTATAGGAGCGAGAGGGAGTGGGAGCGAGAGCAGGGAGCAGGGAGCGGATGGCGGGCGAATACTCTTAGTCACTCCCCGCTCCTTGCTCCCTGCTGCGCCGGCCCCGCTTACGATGCGCTTGACAATATAACCGGAAATGTTGAAACTACCTTAAGAGTATCGCCTATACGTAGGCGGCATAGCCACTTCGGTTTGCCCAGGCGGTTCCGTCCGGCTGCTATTGAGTGTGCTAAGCTTCCCGAGGCCGGTCGGCTAGCCGCGCGGTGGCGCAAGTCCTTGCTGGCTCGTAAAATCGGTGTTATCCAACCCCACCGCACAACCTTCATAATCGTCTCTTTCGGAGAATCGCAATGGCCAAGGAAAGTACGCAGCATAAGCTCGACCGGGTTCGCCGCCCGCGTGTGCAAATCACCTACGATGTCGAAACCAACGGCGCCATGGCCAAGACCGAACTCCCGTTCGTCGTGGGCGTGCTCGCTGATTTGTCGGGCAGCCCGAAAGAGAAGCTGGCTCCGATGAAGCAACGCAAGGTCGTCAACATCGATCGCGACAACTTCAACAGCGTGCTGGAAAAGGCCACTCCGCGGGTGGCGATGAAGGTCGACAACAAGATCAGCGGCGACGGCAAGCTGGGCGTCGAGTTGAACTTCAAGCACATCGACGATTTCGAGCCCGCCAAAGTGGCTCGAGCAAGTCGGCCCGTTGCGCGAATTGCTCGAAATGCGGCAGCGGCTCACCCAACTGATGAGCAAGATGGAAGGCAACGACAAGCTGGAAGAGCTTCTTGGCCAGGTGCTGAACAACACCGAAGCCGCCCACAAGCTGGCGGAGCAAATGGGCATCAAAGCCGACGCCCCGACAGGCGACGATGCCGCAAAAGAGTAGACCGGAAGACGAATTCAGACAGAGCGTGATTCATAAAAAACCCCACACTTTAACCAGGTGTTCGTCGAATGAGCAGTGCCGAACAAGCCGCCAGTGCCGCAACCGGCGAAGTCGAAACCATCGATCTTTTCGATCAGGTCATTTCCGCCACCCGACCGCAGTCCGACCAGGAAGCCGACGCGGGCCAAGGATTATTTCCGGCAATTTCTCAACCAGGTGGTCAAGCCGGACCAGGTGATCTCCAAGGACGTCGAGGCCAACGTCAAGCATTGGATCGCCAGATCGACAAAGTGCTGACCGGCTCAGACTCAACGAAATCATGCACCATCCCGATTTTCAGAAGCTGGAATCGACTTGGCGCGGGCTGCATTATCTGGTCCATCAATGCCGAGACGGGCGAGAACCTGAAGATCCGCGTGCTGAACGTCAGCAAGCGCGATCTGTTCAAAGACCTGGAAAAGGCGGCCGAGTTCGATCAAAGCGCCTTGTTCAAGAAGATCTACGAAGAGGAATACGGCCAATTGGGCGGCCAGCCCTACGGCATGCTCGTCGGCGATTACGAATTCGGCCGCCGGCCGGAAGACATCAGCCTGCTGAAGATGATCTCGAACGTGGCGGCCGCGGCCCATGCCCCGTTCGTGGCCGCGGCCGCTCCGAAGATGTTCAACTTCGACAGCTACACGGAATTGGCCAATCCGCGCGATCTGGCCAAGATTTTCGACAGCGTCGAATATGCCGCGTGGAAGTCGTTCCGCGAGTCGGAGGATTCGCGGTTCGTCGGCCTCACGCTGCCGCAGCACGCTTGGCCGGCTGCCCTACGGCGCAGAGTTCAAGCGGGTCGAGGAATTCAACTTCGAGGAATTCGTCGACGGCAAGGACCACGACAAGCTATCTGTGGATGAACGCCGCCTGGAGCTATGCAGCGCGGATCACCGACGCGTTTTCCAAATGGGGCTGGTTCGCCCGCACGCGCGGCGTCGAAGGGGGCGGCCGGGTCGAGGGCCTGCCGGTCCACACGTTCCCGACCGACGACGGCGACATCGCCATGAAGTGCCCGACCGAAATCGCGATCACCGATCGCCGCGAGTTCGAGCTGTCGAACCTCGGCTTCCTGCCGCTGATTCACGCCAAGGGGACCGACTACGCGGTGTTCATGGGCGCCCAGTCGTGCCAGAAGCCGAAGACCTATTTCGATCCCGACGCGAACGCCAACGCCGAGCTGTCGGCCAAGTTCAACCTGATTCTTGTGCACCTCGCGGTTCGCCCACTACCTGAAAGTGATGGCCCGCGATAAGATCGGCTCGTTCATGGAAACGCAGCGACTGTGCCCAGTGGCTGAACGATTGGATCGCAGAACTTCGTGCTGCGATCCGAACGGCGCGAGCGACGAGACGAAGGCGAAGTTCCCGTCTGGCCGATGCCAAGGTCGAAGTGCGCGAGGTCGAAGGCCGGCCGGGCTGGTACGAGGCGGTTGCCTATCTGCGGCCGCACTATCAGTTGGAAACGTTGACGACGTCGATTGCGTTTGGTGGCGGAAGTGCCCAAGAAGGGCGGCTGATTAAAAGCGCTTGTCAAGGCGGCAAGATCTACTCCCCGCTGGACCATTCATGATTCGAAGGAGTTCCCGTATGGCATTTGATGCATTTCTTAAGCTTTACTCGCCGCCGGCTCGGCCGAGCGCGATCGTCGGCGAGAGCACCGACACCCAGTTCAAGGGCTGGTTCGAGATCAAGGAGTTCTCGTTCGGCATCGAGAACACGCTGAACATCACCTCGGCCTCCAGCGGCGCCGGCGCCGGCAAGGCCGAGTTCAAGGAATTCACGATCAAGAAGCAGACCGACAAGGCCTCGCCGAGTCTGGCGCTTGCACCTGCGGTCAAGGCGGGCCACTACGACAAGGTGCGAGCTGCGGCTGCGAAAGTCGGGCGTCAAGTCGAGCGGCGGCGCTCGGCGACGTTTATCTCGCCTACGACTTCAAGCTCGTGGCCGTGAAGAGCGTCGAATGGTCCGGCTCCTCCGGCGACGACGTGCCGGAAGAAACCGTCATCTTCGAATACGGCGCGCTCAAGATCGGCTACAAGCCGCAGAGACAAGGACGGCACGCTCGGCAAGCTCATCGAACGTTCTTGGAACAAGGTGACCAACAACCAAGATTTCGATTCGATCTAGATTTCGTGGCCGGTGAGGCAAGCGAGCGATTTTCAGCCCACGGGCCCACGGCTCGTGGGCTGGTTTCGCACATGGGCTGGAGTTTGGCTCGCTGTTCGGCCCGTGGCGATAAGAACTGCAATCGAGCGTCAGGCCGAAAAATGTGCCTGAGCCCCTGAACGTGCGCGTATCGGAGGACGTACCCCATGGCTGCCGAGTGGTGCGATGGCTTCTTGCAGTTGGTGAAAAGCGGCCAACCCGTCGTCGGCGAATGCACCGACCTCGATTATCCGGAAGCGATCGAAATCATGTCGTTCAAATTCGGCAGCATGTCGGGATTCACCGACAATGCCGAAGGTTTCTATGCCGTGCAGAATGTCAGCAAGCGCCGCGGGGTCGCCGCGAGCCGGGCTCAAGAAAGCGATCTGTCGCACGGTTTCGCCTCGTTGTTCGGCGGCGACGAAAGCACGCCCGAGTATTCCGAGAAGGATCTCGACGAAAAACAAGGTAAGGATCTCTCGTCAGTCGAGGCGTGCAATTTTCAGGTCGTCAAGGAGATGGACATCTCCTCGCCCGATCTGTTTCGCGCCTATTGCAGCGCCCAGGATTTGGAGCATCGCGACGTTTTCGATTCGGCCACGATTACGCTGCGCAAGGCGACCGGCCGCGCCCGATCGGCGTTTTTGACCTACGTCTTCAACGACCTTGTCGTGGTCGGCTACTCGCTCGAAATCGGCGGCGACGCCTCGCCCAAGGAGACGATCAACATGTCGTTCGCCAAGATCCGCGCCGAATATAAGCCGCAAAAAACGACCGGCGTTCTGGCCCCGGTCGTCAAAGGCGGCTGGGATTTCATCGAACGAACACCGTGGTGAGAGGGGCTAGGGACTAGGAAGGTGCAAGTGCTGCTCGGTCGTGCCGCCTTTGCCACACGCAACATGCGATAGACTTCACGGAAAAACGCTCGCCCCTGCCTCCTAACCCCTCGTCCCTAGCCCCTAGCCCCTTTTCCCCATGGCCAAAGACGCACTCGATGCTTACATCGAACTGACGCCCAGCAAGAAAATGCGCGCGTCGTTTGCCGGCGAATCGCAGGGCGCCGTCAGGTCGAAAGACCGCACCGTTGCCTCGATCGAAATCAGCTTTTTTCGCGTCGGCAGCGCCCAATCGCTCGCCAAGGCCAAGGCCCTGCGTGATCGCGATAAGCTCGACAAAGGCAAACAAGAGGAACTCGAGGAAAAAGAGGAAGACGGCGAAGTCCGCATTGCCCGCGAACGCCCCAGCGTCCGCACCGGTGACACCTCGCAAGACTACCGCTTCCAAATCACGAAACAAGTCGAACGCAGCTCGCCGTTTCTGATGCAGGCGTATTTCAGCAATTCCTACAAGCCGAAGCGCAGGGAATACAACAGCTTCTCCGAAGCCAAAGTGACCGTGCGAAAAATGGGGCATCAGCGCCAAAGCCCCCACGGCGTTTCTCGAAATCACGTTTCGCGGCGTTTATGTCGTCGGCTACGAATTCGAGACCCGCGGCACCGAAGCGCCGGAAGAGACCGTCGAATTCTGCTTCCAAACCTGCGAAATCAAATACACTTCGCAGGCGATGACCGGCGAAATCCTCTCGGCCAACAGCAACATCAAGGGCTGGGATTTCAAGGCCCAGCAAGAAATCACCTCCTAGCAGAGTGTTGAAGAAGGGGACTGGCTCCGAGTCACACTTAGAAGCAGTTTCAAAACCGCCGGGGACTGTCCCCATTTTGCGTAGTCTTTGGAGAAAAATGGGGACTGTCCCCCTTGCCTTGCGGTTTTGAAATTGCTTCTACGGTTTTGTCGAATGATTTGGGTTGCGGCGAGGTGCCTGTCCCCTTTTTCAACGGAGACCGAACGATGGAGCCCACGGAACTATTCAAGGCCGGCCAGCTCGATGAAGCCCTGGCCGCGCAAACGGCCCTCGTCAAAGCCAGCCCCGGCGACCAGGCCAAGCGGCTGTTTCTCTTCGAATTGCTGGCTTTCGCCGGCGAATACGAGCGAGCCAAACGGCAAATCGACGCCTTGCAATACGACGAAATCGAGTTGCAAACCGCCGCGGCCGATTATCGCAAGGTGCTCGAGGCGGAGGAATTTCGTCGCAAGGTGTTTCGCGAGGGCCTGCAGCCGAAATTCCTCATGGATGTTCCGCCGGAGCACGTCCGCCTGCGCCTCGAAGGCCTGCAGCGGCTACGCGAGGGAAAGAAGGCCGAGGCGACGGAATCGTTCGCTCAGGCCGCCGAAGCCAGCCCGACGATCAACGGCAGGCTGAACGAAAAGCCGTTCGAGGATCTGCGCGATTGCGACGATCTGTTCGGCACCGTGTTGGAAGTGATCTCGCAGGGGAATTATTTCTGGGTGCCGCTGGAAACGATCGAGTCGATCGCCCTGATGGCCCCCCGTTTCCCGCGTGATCTGTTGTGGGTCAAAGCCCGTTTGGAAACCGAGTCCGGCGCCGGCCAGGTGTTTCTGCCGGCCCTTTATCCCGGTACGCACGAACACAAAGACCCACAAGTTCGCCTCGGCCGTCAAACCGATTGGACCGAAGACGACGGCCCCGTGCTGGGCCGCGGCCTGCGCATGTTCCTGGCCGGCGACGACGCCTCGACGATCCTCGAATGGCGCGATCGTGCAGATCGATCCGCAGCCACGGGCGACGACCGACGAACCGGAACCGCCGGCATCTTGAAAAGTCGCTTGACACGGGCCGCCATGGAACGCCCTGCGTCGCAATCCTGAGTCAGCCTGCTGGCGGCATCCGCAACTCAGCAAGCGTTTCCGCATCTGTCAGAATGCGGACCCCCTGGCGCCGACAGTATTCTTGTACCTCGGCTTCGCGAAAATGGCGGTCGAGCGTGCAGAGAACTTCGGCCCTCCCCACGATGGCCGTCATGACAATCGGGTTGTCTTTTGGATCAGCGCGAACGATTTGCGGAATCTCCGTGGGAAGCGCCACGACGGCGGACAACTTATAAAGGCGCGTGATTACGCGACGAATGCCGTGGTCATCGAGTTTGTGCAACGCTGTAATCGCCGGTCGGCGAAGCACGTTAAGCAGTTCAGCAAGCTGCGCTGAAGACGTGACAAGAACATGGTCGATCGCGAAAATCCGCAACAATTCGCTCGCTGCGCCCCCCGGAGAAAGAGCTGCCCGCACCAAGATGTTGGTATCGCACATTACCCGCATGGCTAACCGCCATAACGGACAGATTCACACGCCTCGTCGATCAGGTGATCGATTTCTTCCGGCGAGTGGCCAGATTGCTTTGCATTTTCGCGCATCACGTCCAGCAACGTCTGCACCTCTTCCCATGCTGCCCGACGTTGCTCCGCCACCGGCTCCGCGGATGCGTCGATGGCGACAATAAAGAACTGCTGATTGTCCTCGAGCGGACGACCGACGAGATCCTCGACGACCGATCGAGCCGAGGCCGGCAATTCATTCACGTTGTAGAGCAGCTTTTCCATAACACTATTCTACCATAGCCGAACAACGCCCGCAGCCAACCGCAGCGCGATTAACTGCCAGTTTTCGCGGCGATGTATCGGCTATGCGCCTCCATGTAGCAGCGGCGAATGATCGAGACGATTTCGTCGAGACTCGGAAATGCACCGGAAAAGCCGGGCAGTTCGGGGTCGATCGTCAGTCGGGCCGTCTCGATCAGATGCCGAATCAAGTCCAGCGGATCTTCGTCTCCCACGGCAAAGCGGATCGTCGTCGGCGAGATGCCGGCGGCTCGCAAGAGCCGCGGCGTCTAGCTCCGAGTGCGTCGTCAGCGCCGGGCAACTGACGATCGTGTTCGACTGCCCGAGGCTGATCATGTGGTCGAACGTCGGCGAGAGGTTGTCGAAGAATCGCTGAAACGCCGTCGCGCGGCACGTCGCGGCATGTCGATCGTGAACAGCGGCGCCGCCAGGCCGAGAAACATCAGCTTCTCGCGCAGCGCCGAATTCGGATCGCCCGGCAGTGCATTGCAATGAACTTGAATCTCCGGATGCGCGTCGAGGAACTTCGACAAGGATCTGCGTGTTGATGCACTTGGCGAGCATCCGCACTTCGAGCGTCCGAATTCCCTGCAAGCACTTCGAACGCGGCGTCGGCGTTCAGGAACGCGCCTTTCACGTAGTACACGTTCCAGAACATCGTTTCGTTCCAGGACACGCCGCCGGCCGATTCTCCCTTGGGCAGGAACATGTCTTCGTTCCGGCCGATCACGACGCCGGCGATCACCGAGCCCGTGCCCGACAGGTCTTTCGTGTAGCTGTGGATCACGAAGTCGGGCCGCTCCGCCGGCGTCGTCGCGCTGCAGCGGCCGGCAAAGAAACGGCGTGCCGACCGTCGCATCGAGCATCACCCGCATTCCCAGCCCATGCGCCGCGCGGCAAATGCCCGGCACGTCGAGCACGTAGCCATGCGGATTGCAGGGCGATTCGAGATAGACGTACACTCGCCGCCCCTCGGCGATCCGGCTGGCGTATTTGTCGTGAACCCGTTCGCCAGCAGTCGACGAAATCGCTCGGCCCCGTAGCCGTCGAACGTCTCGACGGCGATCGCCAGGTTGCCCGGCTTGGCGTACCAATCGTGGATCAATTGATGGGCACCGCCGTAGATGTTGCGGCTGGTGATCAGCATGTCGTCGCGGCCCAGCAGGTGCGAAAGCACCGCGTCGATGGCCGCCATGCCGCTGTTGAAGTTCCAGGCGAAGTACTCCGTCGCGTACGGCCCGGCTTCGAGATCGACGATGTGATTCGCCAGCGACACCGACGTCGGATTCAACAGCCGCGAGTAAATCTCCAGCAGCAGTTCCTTGCCCTGAAACGCGTCTTCGATCCACTCGGCGCAGGCGTAGATGTACGTCGCCGTGCGGGCGATCACCGGGTTGGCGGAAAAGATCGCCGTCACGTTGTCGAACACCGCATACGGCCCCTTGGCGCATTGCGTCGCCCGATCGTAGTCCAGGCTCTGATACGTCCGTCGCAACGGGTTTTGCAGCGTGTCGAGCAGCTTGGCCAATTGAAACGACAGAAACTTCTTGGCGTTGAACAGCGCGATCCGATCCGATCGATCGAGATGATCGATTTCGGCCAGCGTCAGTTGCCACAGCCGATCGACGTCGGACTGGCATTCGTAAAGGCGCTCGGCCACGCGCGCGAGCGCTTGCCCAAGCGGCATTTGCGGATCGATGCCGAAATGCCGCAACTGCTCTTCAACGAGCCCGGCCGAATCGATCGCCTCGGTGGTTTTGCGCAGCGGCGAAAGCAGCTTCATGCGCGCGAGCCGCGCCGGCTCGGCGGCCGTCAGCGCCGGAGGACTGGTTGCCCGCGGCGTGCTGTGGCTCGCGTGATGGGTTGAATGGTCCATGGCGATTCTCCAATCGGTTCGCCCGCTGTAGGGAACGCCCTCTGTGGCGTTCCGGGGCCATGGCCTGACACTCGGCTATTCCACCGTGCGGAACGGCACGGAGGCCGTCCCCTACAGTCCACGTGTCAACGTGTTACGCTCCATACTCCCGTAACTTCACCGCGATCGGCTCAGGAATCGGAACGCTCTCGGGCGGAGCGCCGTGCGCCATTCGGCAGCAAACGGCAACGGTGCGCCCCTTCGCAATCGCGCGGCCGGCGCAAGCGAACTCGAATTCGTAGGTGACGCTCTTCTCGCCGACGCGCACGACCCGCAACGTCACGTCGAGCACTTCCTCGAATCGCGCGGCGCCCGAGTAGTCGCAACTCACCGCAACTCGCGGCCAACTGACGGGCCCCAATTCGTCGGCCCACACGACGCTCAGCCCCAGATGGCGGAGCAATTCATGTTCCACCGATTCCATGTAGAACAGAAACGCCGAGAAATGCGCGATTCCCGCCGCATCGGTGTCGCGAAACTCGACGCGGCGCGTGGTGCAATAGGGCTCAGACATGCGCCGGCTTCTTTGAAAAGATCGTCGCCCACGGTAGGTCAGGCTTTCCAGCCTGACGAGCGCCGAGTACCAACCGCCAGTGCGAACCGCCAGTTCGAACCTATGTCAGGCTGGAAAGCCTGACCTACGTTACTCGCCGACGTATGGCAACAGCGCCATGAACCTCGCCCGCTTGATTGCCCGCGTCACCGCGTGTTGGCTGGCGGCGGTGCAGCCGCTTTTGCGGCGGCCGACGATTTTGCCTTGCCGATTCGTCAGCTTGGAGAGCAATTCGAGGTCTTTGTAGTCGACAAACATCGGCCGCGGACGCTTGCCGTCGATGAAGATCGGGTCTTTCTTCTTGCCGCGCAGCTTCGTCTTGGCCTTTTTGCGCGGAGGGCGCGGGGGTGTTCTCATCGGTCTTCGAGCCTGAGCCAGTTTCCTGAATTGATGTAGATGTTCGTGCGCAACCGCAAGGGTCTACCATGATTACCGCTAGACCGACTTCCCGCAAGGGGGTCGATCCGCGGCCCGCGAACACCGGCGGCTAGCGCCATGCCGCTCACGCGCGGACGGGCAAACGTGAGCGGCAAGGCGCTAGCCGCCGGTGGCCCCGCCACGATGCTTCTGTTTTTCCTATAAACCGCGACAGACGGTTGACGCTTCAATGGCGACCGCCGCCGCCATATCCGCCACCGCCGCCGCCACGTCCCCCGCGGCCGCCGCCTCCATATCCACCGCCTCCGCCATATCCCCCGCCACCACCGCCGGACCTCGGAGTCCGCTCGCGGGCTTCATTCACGGTCAACGGCCGGCCCCCCATGTCTTTGCCATTGAGGGCCTGCACCGCCGCGTTCATTCCCTCTTCGGTTTCCATCTCGACGAATCCGAAACCGCGGGAGCGGCCGGTCTCGCGATCGGAAATCACTTCGGCCGAGCGAACCGCGCCGTGCTCGGAAAACATCTGCTCCAGTTCGGCCGACGTGGTCGACCACGGCAAATTCCCCACATAAATCTTCTTCGCCATCAAGCACCTTGCAACGGGAGCAACCAATCGGATCGCATTGACAACCGCGAGCGGAAGGTCGGGCCAGGCTCCCAACTGCCACCGACCACTCCATGCAGCTAACCATTTAATCTACCGTTGCCGGGAATTGCGATGCAACACCTTTCGCGGAAAAACGGCCCGAAATCGCCGAATTCCCGCGTGGCCCCGGCGCGACCAATCAAGCCGCCCGCGAACCATCCGGGCCCACCGCAGACCGCCCTCAACGGCCTATCTCCCCACAATTCACAGGCCCCGTTTCATTCTGTTCCAACTGCCTGCCGCCACCAGCCTGAAGCGCCAGCGAAGGGAATTTCGATCCGAGTCTTTCTTCGCCGGTCAATGACCGCGATCGCTTCCCTTCGCTTGCGCGTCAGGCTGATGGGCTCTTCGCGAAGCATAGAAGGACAATGCGTAAACTCGGCTGCCCTAGGACGTTTGCTGCCGAACCCTTTATAATCGCGGCCATACGGAGTGGAGCGAGACTTCCTCGCCCCTCGCCCTCGCCCCTCGCCCCTTCCCCACATGCGTTCCATCGCGGTACTCAACCAGAAAGGCGGCGTTGGCAAGACCACGACTGCGGTGAACCTCAGCGCCGCGCTGGCCGCCGCCGGCCGCCGCGTGATGCTTTTGGATCTCGATCCGCAGGCGCACGCCACACTCCATCTCGGCCTGATGCCCGATCCGAATATCCGGTCGATTTACGACGTGCTCACCGGCAACACGTCGATCGCCGAGGCGCGGCGGCAGGTGAGCGAGAATCTGTGGGTTGTCGGATCGCATATCGACTTGGCCGCCGCGGAAGTGGAATTGGTCGGCGTCGTCGGCCGCGAAGTCGTGCTGCGCGACAAACTGCTCGAAGACGCCCAAGCCGCCGACGCCCCGCCGTTCGATTTTTTGCTCATCGATTGCCCCCCATCGCTCGGCATCCTGACGCTGAATGCTTTGGCCGCCGTCGAAGAAGTTTTTCTCCCCTTGCAGCCCCACTTCCTCGCGCTCCACGGCCTGAGCAAACTGCTGGAAACCATCGACCTCGTCGCCAGGCGAATCAACGAACGGCTGCGATTAAGCGGCATCGTCTTTTGCCTCTACGAATCCGGCACCCGTCTGGCGGGCGAAGTCGGCCGCGATGTCGAAGCCTATTTCGAAGCCCAGCGCGGCAAACGAGCCCCCTGGGCCGACGTCCAAATGTTCGCCACCCGCATCCGCCGCAATATCCGCCTGGCCGAGGCGCCGAGCTTCGGGCAATCGATTTTTCAGTACGCGCCCGATTCGCACGGCGCGGAGGATTACAAACAGTTGGCGGAGGAAGTGGTGAGGGGCGAGGGGCGAGGGACGAGGGGCGAGGGGACGAAGAGCGAAGATGGAAATTATCCGCTCGAACAACCTTATGCTCCTCGCCCATGACTTCCGAACTCAATCACCACGATCCGATGCACATTCCTGCCATCTCCGAAAGGGCCGTTTTGGCGCCTCGGTCCCGGCGCCGCCGCTTCCAGTTCACGCTGCGGACACTTCTTGCCGCAGTGGCGGTCATTGGCACCGCGAGCGGCTACATCGCGCACGAAGCCGTCATTGTGAGCGAGCGCAAGGCGATGCTCACCGAGGTAGTAAATCTGGGCGGAAACTGGGGATGGGAAAAGGACGTTAAAGCAGACGATCCGGCCTTGATCCGCCGCATTCTTGGCGACGTTCCAAGCCATGTGTGGTTTTCCCTTCCCGCGACTACCCCGCCCGGTATGGTCCGTCGCATTTGGTTAACGTTTCCAAGCGGGTTCGCGTGTGTGCATATTCCATATGGTGCCGGAGCATATATCGCGAATCTCAAGCGCGAGTCTGATGGCGGACCTCCCATCGAAGAACAAATGAGCGCCTTCGAGTGGCCCGCAGGATCGCGCTAGCCAGCAACCGCCTCACCGTTGCGCTCAGGACAACTGCGGTCTGCTCTCTGATTGGTCGACGCGGTACAATGAGTATTGCTGGCCAGTTGGAAATCGCCCGAGGAAATCGTTTTGGATCACCCATTAACCGCATCGCTGAATCCCCCGCAGCGCGAGGCGGTGTTGCATACCGAGGGGCCGCTCTTGATTCTTGCCGGGCCGGGGAGCGGCAAGACGCGGGTTGTGACGCATCGGATCGCGCATCTGTTGGCCCAGGGCGTACCCGATTATCAGATTCTCGCGCTGACGTTCACGAACAAAGCCGCCGACGAGATGCGGCGGCGGGTCGCGGAGCTTGTGCCCCGGCGCGACAGTCTGGATGAGCACGTTTCATCGCTTCTGCGCGCGGCTATTGCGGCAATACGCCACGTCCGTCGGCCTCGGCGAGAATTTCACCATCTACGACACCGACGACAGCGCGAAAAGTTCTGCGGGAAACGGTCGAGGAACTCGGCGTCGATCTGACGCATGTCACGCCCGAGCGACTGCAAGCGGCCATCAGTTGGGCCAAGAACCATCTGATTCCGCCCGATCGCTACGAGCCGCAAGCCGGGCAGCGCGCTGGGAATGATCGTCAAGCGAGTTTATCCGGCCTATCAAGCGCGGCTGCTGGCCGACTCGGCCGTCGATTTCGACGATCTGCTGCTGCACGTCGTCTCGCTGCTCACCGAAAGCCCCGAGTTGCGCCGCACGCTCGACGCCCGCTATCGCTATATCATGGTCGACGAATATCAGGACACGAATCTGGCCCAATACACGATCGTCCGCGCGTTGTCGGTCGATCATCCGAATCTGGCGGTGACGGGCGATCCCGACCAATCGATCTACGGCTGGCGCGGCGCGAATCTGAACAACATCCTCGAATTCGAAAAAGATTTTCCGAACGTGCAAGTCGTGCGACTGGAGCAAAACTATCGCAGCACGCAGCGAATCCTGCGCGTCGCCGATCAACTCATTTCGCACAATCGCCGCCGCAAGCCCAAGAGCCTGTTCACCGACAACGCACGAAGGTTCGCAAGTTCGACTGGTGACGTACTCGACACAACCGCGTCGAAGCCGAAGCGATCGCCGCTGCGGATCGCCGCCGACGTTGCGCGGGCCGTCGCCGGCCGCGCGATTTCGCCATCTTCTATCGCACCAACGCCCTGTCGCGAACGCTCGAATTCGGCCCTGCGCGAATATGCGATTCCGTATCAGATGGTCAACGGCCTGGAGTTCTACCAGCGCAAGGAAATCAAGGACGTGCTGGCCTACTTGCACTTGCTGAACAACCCGCGCGATCGACGTGGCCCTGACTGCGGATCATCAATACTGCCGCCGCGCGGCATCGGCAAATCGTCGGTTATCCGGCTGGCTCAGTATGCGACGCACCGCGGCAAATCGCTGCTCGACGCGGCCCGCGAGGCAGGCTTGATCGAAGCGCTTGACCAAGCGAGCGGCGGTCGCCGTCGCCAGATTCGTTGCGATCGATCGATCGGCTTGGCTGGTCGCCCGATCGGCGCCGGTCGAGACGATCATCGCCGCCGTGCTCGGACGAATCCGGCTATCGGGCGATGCTGCAAGGAATCGGACGATGCCGACGATCAGGAGCGACTGGCGAACATCGAAGAACTTTTCACCGCCGCCCGCGAATTCGACGAACAGAATCCGGGCCCCGATCAACTTGAAGACTTTTTGGAGCAAGCCTGCCTGGTGAACGACACCGACGCCTGGGAAGTGGACGACGACCGCGTGACGCTGATGACGATGCACGCCGCCAAAGGGTCTGGAATTTCCGGTCGTGTTCATCATCGCCGTCGAGGAGGGCCTGTTGCCGCACGAGCGGAGCCGCGAAGACGCCGCGAGCCTTGGAAGAGGAACGGCGGCTGCTGTTCGTCGGCGATCACGCGGGCTCGGGAGGAATTGCAACTGAGCTTGGCCCGCTATCGCGAGTTCCGCGGCTCAGCCGCGTATGCGGTTCCGAGCCAATTTCTGATGGAACTGCCGCACGACGAGTTGGAAATGACCGAGCGGCTGTTCGCGGAACAAGTCCGGCCGCAACTTAGTCCCGAAGGAATGGAGCGACTCTCGGCCATGCAAGGAATCGCCGACCTCGATGCCGTCGAGTTGGAGATTCTGAACGGCTTGGCGCCCGGCGAAGCGATGGCCGCGATGCAGCAAATGGTCGCCCAAGCGACGGAAACCGGTCTGGCGGCAAACCGGGAACCAAACCCAGCATTCCGTGAAGGTCCGCCGCCAAGGCTCACGACCGCCGCGGCGCTTGTCGCTGAATCCGAAACCGCGACTGGCAACCGCCCAGCAGTCGTGGCCCGTCCAACAACCCCGCCCGACGATTTTCTCCAAGGCATGTTGGTGCAGCATCCGGAATATGGCCTGGGGAAAATCTTGGCCGCCAGCGGAACTGGCTCGAAGCGAACGGTGACGGTAGCCTTCGTCTCCGGCGCCGGCCAAAAGAAGTTTCTAGTGATCCACAGCCCGCTGATGCTGGCGAGAGGGTAATGGCCGCAACGGTCCGGAAAACACGAGCCTGAAGCGCAAGCGAAGGAAGCGCCACACTAACCCGAAGCGTGAGCGAGGATGCACCGCAACGGTGGTACGCCCTCGCTACCGCTTCTGGTTGGGGTCGAACTGCGGCCGAAGAAAAAAATCGGGGTCCCTGACGCGCCAACTCCACGTTGGCTTTGCAAGATGGCCAGGGGCAAGGCTACCATCCTGCGAAAGTTGTCGTCAGAGACCCCGCGGGCCAGCAGATTAAAAGCAGAAAGCCATTTTTAGGCCGCCACGAATGCGGTCGGCCGAAAAGTCTTCCGCTGCTAATGCAACCCACATGCCGAATATTAGCGGGATCGTAAATTTCCGCGCCCGCCGGATCACATGCGATTGCCACGACACGACTTATGAAATAAGATCGCACGTCTAATGGGGCCGTTACCGTCTTTCAGCCGACGGATCACTTCGCTACACGTTGGCGAATTTTGCTTTGCATAATGCGCCGCGCACGACTTTGACGCCCGAACGCCTGATGCCCCATCCAAGCCGTCTCATAACGGGACCGATGTTGGAGTTCAGGCTTTAGCCGCTCGCCGGCACCCTAAAGGCTGAACTCCAACCTTTCCTTTGCCGCGCGGATATTTTCAGCCAAATAGGACTGCAACACGATGACCTCGGCTCCGCCAAATCGACTTCCGGCCGAGGCCGACCAGGTTTTGATTCTCGCTAACCCCAAGGCGGGCTCCGGGCCGGCTCACCATCGGCTTGAACGATTCCTGGCCGCGCTTAGCCGTTGGCGACTCAAGGGCCATCTGGTCGCCGACCGGGCCGAAATCGGTCCGCGGGCCGACGAACTTCACCGCGCCGGCCGGCTCCGGGCCGTTGTTTCCGCCGGCGGCGACGGCACCGCCGCCGAAACGATCAATCGCATTGCCGCCGGTATTCCCATCGCCCTGTTCCCCTTGGGCACTGAAAATCTGCTGGCCCGGTATCTCGACATGCCGCGTGAGCCCGAGGATTTGGCCGAGATCATCGCCGTTGGCACGACGATCCAGCACGACGCCGGCAACGCCTCCGGCCGGCTGTTCGCCATCATGATCGGCTGCGGCTTCGACGCGGAAGTTGTGCGGCGTGTCCATCTCGAACGCGACGGCCACATCACTCGCCTCCGTTATCTAAAACCTATCTGGGACTCGATCCGTAGTTATGAATATCCGCAGATGCGAATCAGCTACGAATCGGCAAGCACCAACGGCGGCGGATCGGTTGATGGCGGGGATTGGACGACGATCGACGCCCGGTTCGCGTTTATCGTCAATGTGCCGCGATACGCCCTCGGGCTGCGATTCGTTCCGGAAGCGCAAGCCGACGACGGGCAGTTGGACCTTTGCACGTTTAGCGGCGGATCGTTTTTCCACGGCCTGTGGTATTTAGGCAATTTGTTGCTCGATAAACATCGGCGGTTGCCCGACTGCACGGTCCGGCCCGTGCGCCGGTTGCGGATTGAATCGGATCGGCCTGTGCCGTATGAATTAGATGGCGACGCAAGTGGTTTTCTGCCCCTCGACGTCGAGATCGAGCCGAATCGCCTGACCCTGATCGTTCCCCCGAGCTGGCCCGCGAGGAATAGCCGGTCCCAAAAAGACGATGCGGCATAGCCCCGCGTAATTTCTAGCCACTAGCCACTAACCACTTCTCCTCTCCCTTGCCCAACAACCCTGCCATCATTGGTCCCTATCGGTGCGGTCGCGGCGAGCCGTTGCTGCTGATCGCGGGGCCGTGCGTGATTGAAACCGAAGAGTTGACGCTTTCGATCGCGCGGCGGTTGAAAGAGGTTACCGCCGGCATGGCGGTGCGGTTGGTGTTCAAGGCGTCGTTCGATAAAGCCAACCGCACGAGCACGTCGGCCTTTCGCGGCCACGGTTTGGAACTAGGTCTCGCCGTGCTACGCCGCGTCAAAGAGGAAACCGGCCTGCCGGTCGTGACCGACATCCACGAATCGTATCAAGCCGCTCCGGTCGGGGAGGTTTGCGATCTGCTGCAAATACCCGCGTTCCTCTGCCGCCAAACCGATTTGCTCGTGGCGGCGGCTCGCACCGGCCGGGCAGTGCATGTCAAAAAGGCCCAGTTCTTGGCACCGGCCGACATGCGGCACGTCGTCGAAAAACTCGCCTCCGCCGGTTGCCAGAATGTGATCCTTTGCGAACGGGGCACGTTTTTCGGTTACGGCCGGCTGGTGAACGACATGCGAGCCATTCCGCAAATGCAGGCTCTCGGCGTGCCGGTCGTGTTCGACGCGACGCACAGCGTGCAAGAGCCGGGCGGATTGGGCAAGGCCACTGGCGGCAATCGCGCGATGGTCGAACCGCTGGCCCGCGCGGCCGCGGCCGTCGGCATCGACGGCCTGTTTTGTCGAAACTCATCCCGACCCCGACAAATCACCGAGCGACGGCCCGAACATGGTCCCGCTCGATCGCTTTGGGCAATTCCTCGAAAGAGTGCTGCGCATTCGAGCGGCCGTGGAGCAATTCTCGTGAGTACGTTCCGATACGTTTGCGGCGTGGCGTTATTGTCATTCCCTGTCCTCGGCCTGTCCGGTTGCGGCGGTTCGACGACCGAGCCGGTTGATTCGACGGCCAACACGACCAGTTCGGCTGAGTATCGACTGCCGGTGCTACGCAACGCAATCCACATCCTCGGCAATCTCGAACGGTTCGACCAGCAATTGGCCCTCGACCAGGTAGTCGATCGCTTGAACCAATGGGTTCATTTGCAAAAGTTCAACGTCGATTGGAAAGTCGATCCGTTCATGGACAGCACGCTGCCGAAACAATTCGTCGGCAGCCCGTGGGTCGTGCAGTTGCAAGACGAACTGTACAACCACGAAATGGACGGCGAATTCCTGGAGGAAACCACCTGGCTGCGCGATATTTCCAATTCCTTCAAGGGAGACAAGGTCGACGACCATCTTTCGACCGCCGAACATCTCTTCGATTGGACGATCCGCAATATCCAACTCGTCGCGCCCCCCGAAACCGAAGCCGGGTCAAAAGACCGTCGACGTCAGTACGTTCATTCTCTCCCGCCACATGCCGAGCGACGTGCTGCAATACGGCCGCGGCACGGCGGAGCAGCGGGCTTGGGTGTTCATCTTGTTGGCTCGGCAGCAAGGGCTGGATGCTGTGATGCTGGCCACGCCCGATGCCGATCATCCGGATCGCCCGCGCCCTGGCTGCCGGCCCTGTTGGAAAAAGATGGCGACCACGAGCAACTTTACCTCTTCGACACCGCGCTCGGCTTGCCGATTCCCGGACCGGGCGGCAAGGGGATTGCCACGTTGGCCCAAGCCGTCGACGATCCGACGGTGCTCGACCATCTCGATTTGGACGAATCGCATCATTATCCGGTCAAAGCGGCCGAGGCCAAGCAGGCGATCGCGATGATCGAAGCTTCGCCCGGCTATCTGGCGCGGCGCATGAAAGTTCTCGAAAGCCAATTGGTGGGCACGGAGCGGATGGTGCTGAGCAGTTCGCCGGAGGAAATCGTAGCTCGATTAAAAAACGCCGCCGGTCTGTCGTCGCCGCCACGCCTGTGGTCGTTGCCCTACGAGACGCTGAACGCCCGGCTATCGGATGCTCAGGCTCCGAAGGGAGTGAGGGAAATTTTCGTGCTTGAGCAATCGCCGTTCCTATTGCCGGCGCACCACGGCGACCGCCGCGTTCTTGAACCCGGCGCCCAGCAACGCGCGTTCGACGATCTGATGCGCGAAGGCGACACCAAAATGGCGCAAGGCGAAGGCAAACTGCCGGAAAATGAGTCGAAGGAGGAACGCGAATACCGCCGGGCGATGAAAGATAAGCGGCCGCTCGATGTGAATTTCCCTCTGTGGGCCGGCCGGCTGCTGCACTTCCGGCACGAGTACGACGGGGAACTGGGAGCGAAGCACTATTACATCGCCTCGCGCCCGGCCGACGACGAAATCCGCGACTACGCGATCGAATTGGTCGAGGATCTTGGCGATCCCAGCAAGGCGCCGCCGTTGCAGCGGTATATCGTCCCTTTGGTGCGCCGCAAGCAGGATGCGACCTATTGGCTCGGCCTGATTAGTTACGACGAAGGTGAATACTCCGCGGCCGAAGATTATTTCAAGAAACTGACGCTTGATTTATCGACCGAAGGCCCTTGGACCGACGGCACGCGCTACAATCTGGGCCGCACCTACGAAGCGTTGGGCCGCATCGACGACGCCGTGAAAATCTACGAAGCCGACGACTCGGCGCAACGGCATGGCAACCATCTGCGAGCGCGGTGGCTAAAAGAAAAATCCGCCGAAAAGAAACCGGCGGAAAGCGCGGAGAAGAAAAGTTAAATCCGGCGGCCGCCGGCCGTCGCCCCAGCGCAGGAGCGAACGATCCGGCTGCCGCCAGTTGAGCTATCGGCCTATCATTTTCGCGATGATGAAAATGATGAACGCGCCAAACAGTCCGCCGCCACCCAGCAAGTAAATCAACGAATACCCAGCCGCAGCGAAAGGCATGGCCATGGCTAAAATCGGCATGATAAGACTCCTCGTGGAGGATTAATGTAAATCAGCGACGGCCGCCGATCATTGGTAATCGATCAGCGCCCGGTTGCCTTATCGATCGCCTGCTTTGTTTTGTCGGCAGCTTTTTCGACCGCCTCCTTGGTCTTGCCGACCGCCTGATCCGTCTTGCCTTCTCGCGCAAACGATCGTCGTCGGTGACCGCGCCAGCAGCTTCTTTCACACGGCCCTTCACTTCGTCGGTTTTGCCGGACATGATAAAACTCCTTCAAAAAGGTTGAGAAATCTCGTGTGTTACCAAAGCGATTGCAAGCAAACGGTGCGCCAGTGGCCGTAAGTGGCCAGTTTGCGGCCGGATACGGCAAGAACACGTCGCCGGACGCGCGGTGTGCGCGGCAAGCGACCGCTTGCGGCAGATCAGACTGCAGCCGATTCGCATGGCGCGAACGAAGAGCCGTCATGCTCCGTCAAATTGGATTTGACAGCCGAGAGGAGAACCTTCGTTGAGCTCGGAGCCAGCGGCGACGGCAAGCGTGCGGGCTCCCCGTCGCCGCTGGCTCCGGGTTAAACGATCAAACGCTCCCTTCGCGAACTCACCGGCCTCGAACGTCCGCGACAATCGCCGCCGCGCGGCGGCATCGGTCTCGAATATCGGCCCATTTGCCGGTGGCGATGTCGTCTCTCTTGGCAATCGAAGTTGCGCCGACCGCGACGACCAATTCCGCTCGCAGATAGGCGGCCAGATTGTCCAACGTCATTCCGCCCGACGGCATGAGGCGCATGTCGAGATGGGCATACGGCGCGGTCATCCCCTGGATCGTCGCGACGCCGCCAAGTGCTTCGGACGGAAAGAATTTCAACAGTTTGCAGCCAAGCGACATGGCCCGCTCGATCTCGCTCGGCGTGCAAACTCCGGGCACGAACGGCAGACCAGCGCGGCTGGCTTGCTCGACGATTTCGGGATTCAATCCTGGCGCCACACCGAATTCGCGCCGGCGTCGATCGCCGCGCGAAGATTGTCCACCGCCACGACCGTGCCGGCGCCGACGAGCATTTCCGGCCGCGCTCGGCGAATCGCCGCAATCACATCGGCCGCCGCCGCCGTGCGAAACGTGATTTCCACAGGCGGCAGCCCGCCTTCCGCCAGTGCATCGGCCAGCGGAATCGCCGCGTCGAGCGATTCGACCGTCACCACCGGCACGACGCCGTGACGGATGATCGATTGAAAAGCACTCTGCGTCTGGCTCATTTCTGGGTCTCGGAACGAAGAGTTTTACCACCGATCACACGGATGACACGGATGGAAAAGATAGAAGAAGTAACGGAGCTCGCGATTCGGTCGGTTCCGTTTGCTCGTTCCTACCGGGCCGTCTCGTTCTTCGTATCCGTGCAATCCGTGTCATCCGTGGTAAAAAAGCCGTCTCTCACCACTCGCCGCTCACCTGATTGCGGAATTCATTGAACCGCACGTAGTTCAAATGCCGGTACAATTCCGAATCGGCCAGCAAATCGATGTGGCTGCCATCGCCGTAGAGCTTGCCTTGATGGAACAACAAAATTCGCTCGACGGCCCGCAGCGTCGGCAATCGCCGGCCCAGCACGATCACCGTGCGTCCGGCGATGGCCCGCTCCGCTGCCGCCGCTAGTTGCTCGCTCATCGCCGCGTCGAATTCCTGTTTCCATTCGCCCAGGATGATCACCGCCGGATTCCGCAGCACGACGCGCGTCCAGCCGAGGATCATTTGCTCGGCCGGCGACAAATGAAACCCATGCGGGCCGATGATCGTCTCAAAACCTTGCGGCAAACGCTGAATGAATTCGTAGGCATGAGCCTGCCGCGCGGCGTCCGCCACTTCGATCGGCGAAATACGGGGATCGCCGCAACTCAAGTTCTCCACCACTGTGCCGGTCACCAAAATGCGGTCGGGCAATAGCACTGTCACCAGAGAGCGCAGCGACGCCAAGGTGGAACGGCCGATGTCCTTGCCGTCGAACAGAATTCGCCCGGCCGTCGGATCGTAAAATCGCGACAACAATCCGGCGACGGCCAGCGGCGTTTCGTGATCGGAAGCGAGAATCGCCGTGCGGCTACCACAGGGGATCGTCAGCGAAACCTTGTCGAGCAGCCGATGACCGCGAGCGTCGGCCAAGGTGACTTCGGCCATCGCCAATTCGCTGGCTGGCCGCGGTTGGGGCTTGGCTTCGGGCACTTCGCCGACCGCCGGCTGCCGTTCCAAATAAGCCATGATCTCGGCGGCCGCCGGTTCGGCCTTCAATCGCGCGAACGACAATTGCCGCAGCGTCCAAATCGGAAAGGCGCTGGCCAACAGCGCGCCGCTCATCAGCACCGTGCCCGAAAGCGACAGCCGCGGCGGATCGGCGAGCACATTCCATCCGCAGATCAGCAAACTGAGTCCCGCGCCGGCCAGAATGAAGATCGTCACGCTGGGCCCAATGGCGGCCCGGCTTGTATGCTGGCGAACGGCCGCCGCGTGGCATTGATTCAACCGCGCGTCGAACGACGATCCGGCCCGTTCGGCCGCCGGAGAGAAATTCGCCAACAATCGGATTTGGTGCAGATCCTCGACCAGCGTGGCGCGCTGATGCGCGGCCCGATCGCCCCAATAAACTTCGCGCTCATGCGACAAGTTTCGCAATCCACTGAGCATGAACCGGCTGAGCGCGGCCAGGATGATCACAGCAAGCGCCAGAAAAGGATGCACCCACAGCGCCACGATTGTCAACAGCACCAACAGCAACACGGCATTCGGCATCGCGCGATACCAGGCAACCAATCCAGCCGCCAAAGTTTCGATCCGCTCGACAAACAGTTCAACCGCGTTGTGCCTTTGCCCCAATAACAAATCGCCGGCCCCGAGCCGCGTCGATTGTTGAAACAATGCCTGCCGCAAACGTCGCACGCCGTCGCGGGCCGCGGTTTGCGCCGGCGCTCCAATCCGTATCGCGACAAGCCATACAGCAGCGACAAACACCAGCCGACAACGATCAGAGCCAGCAGGCATCGCGAGCTCGTCCGCAGCGCGCTCCAATGGTCGTAATACCACTCGGCGACCGAACCCAGCGCGGTTCCGCGGAGCCGCCATACCAGCGGCAGCAAACCGCGGTTCCTATAGACAAGCGTCGTGCCCACGACATCAGGTTTGCCAGTCGCCGCAGGCAAGTCGGCTTGCTCGCCGGGCGAGATTTGCAGCGTGCCATGCGTCACCAGCAGATCGGCCAGCGCGGAAAGCAGCAGCAGCAGCAAAATCAGAATCACCGCCGCCGCAATGCTCGCCGTCGCCAATCGCAGCTTCGAAGCGCGCCGGGAAGAACCGAACCGCCGGGCGCGGTGGAACGAACTCCAGCCTGAATTCTGCATTGCTCACCATCGAAGGCCGCGGAGTCAACGATTCGGAAAAGCAAGACGAAAGCACGACAATAGCCGGTCACACGTGCCGCGGAACGAACGAGTCGTCCTCTGCCATTCTGCTTGGAACGGGGTTCGCAAGCAATGGACGCGGACCGGCAATCATGCCAAATCGCGGTCTTCGAACAGCGTCAGCCCGACAAGCATTGCCACGGTGCTATAGAGTAGACAATATGCCCCGGCCCAGGCCAAATAGACCAGCGGAATAGCCGTGTCGGTGGCCACGGCCGCCTCGCTTTCGAAATGATCCAACACCGGCAGCACGGCCGCAAACAATTGCCCCGTGAAATTGATGAATCCGTAGGGATCGCTCGCGTTCGACACCACCAGCATCGGCACCAAATGCCCCAGCACATACACCGAGCAACAAACGATCAGCCCCGCCAAAGCCAATAGCCTTGTCAACAACGCCACGCTCAACGCCGACAGCACGACCGCCTCGAAAAACGCCAACACCAACACCGGCACAGACGTGATCATCGCCTGATAACATTCGATCCAGTTCGGCTCCAGCTTGGCCGATTCGCGGGCATCGTAAACCACCTTATAGGAAACCGTCAGCAGAAACACCGAGCCGAGGATCAGGAACAACAGCGCCACCGGCAGCACGATCCCGACGAACTTGCCGATCAGAAACTGCCGCCGCCCGATCGGCTTCGAGAGCACGGTCATCGCCGTGCGGCCTTCGATTTCGCCGGAAACCGATTCGCTGGCCGCCCATAGCGCGACGATCACCGCGAGAATCTTGATCAGCGTGACGTCGCTCGATTTGAGCATCTTCACGTCTTCGCCGAATGTGTTGCCGGGAATATAGATGACCACCAGCAGCGCGACGGCCCCGACGACGGCGACGATCTGAAACAGCGGCTGCACCGTCACTTCGCGGGCCGTCGCCAGCGCCACCGCCGCGATCTTCGGCGCCACGGCTTTGAACAGCAGAAACAACAGCACGAGGCCGACCAAGGCCGCGGCCGTCTGCGGGACGGTTTGCACCGCCGGAAATTCTTCCGTCACCAGGCCGGTGAATTGCAAATGAGCCGGGTCGTTGCTCAGATTGCGGATGCTCATCACCGACGAATCCGTCGAGTCGCCATAGAACAGATTGTTTTCGCTCGTGGCTTTCGACCAATCGTAGGGCACCCCCGCGGTAATTTCGATCGCCCCTTGCTGCGCCTGCTTGATGATCCCGTATTGCATCAGCGAGATTCTCACGTCCTTGTCGCTGACGATGTGCAGCGACTTCAGCTCCGCCGGACGGACATCGAGCGAGACTTGCGGTTCCTGGGCTTTGGGATCCTGGGATTTGGGGGGGATTGTTTCGTTGACGTCGAGCGAGCCGGCCCGTGGAAGCCGAGTGATCGACCGCAACAGATCCTTGACCGGCACGACGGGCGACGAGACCAAGGCAATCGCCGCCAGGATAGCGGCCAGAATCAACACCGGCCGCAAAAAACCCTCGCGCAAAGCGTCGTTCAAGAAATTGGCCACCGTCCGCGAAGTCGCCACCGCGATGAAGTAGCCGGCGATCAGAATGCACAGCCCAACCGCCGCGCCGACGCCCAGCAGCCAAGGCGGCGTCAGCCACGTGCCCAAAGTGCCGAACAAAATCCCCCCGCCGATCGCCATGCTCTTTCACCCGTGTAAAACGTAGCGGAATTCGCCAGAATTCCGACCCTTTGCCAGCGCAACCCGTTCGCCGGCTAGATTCTCATTACGCAATCGCGGACCCGAATGTTTCCGCCACCGTATACATCCACGCAATCAATTACCCAATTACCGAATTCTAAAACCCTCAAACTCCCCTGTCGGATCCCCCGGCTCGACGGCGACGGTGCGGATATTGACGGCCATTTCCGCTTGAATTTCGGCCAGAAACCGATCCAATTCCTTCGTTTCCCCTTCGACCACGACCAGCACTCTCCCATCCGGCAGATTCTTCACGAACCCATCGACGGCATACCGGCCGGCGATTCGCTCGGTCGTGAACCGAAAGCCCACGCCTTGCACGCGGCCCTTGTAATGCACCGTCCGCCGCTGTCGTGTTTGGACTCCGTCCACCGCCAAATCTCCTGCATCATCGCCGCCTCATGAAAAATCGCCGCGGCCGAGAGCTTCAGTATAGCGCGGCGTGCGATAGCGTTCTAGGGGACGCACCGCCGCCATTCGCGGAGCCGCGGCTGTAGGGAACGGCCTCCGTGCCGTTCCTCGCTGACGCGTGTCCTCCGGAACGGCACGGAGGCCGTTCCCTACAGAATCTTCAGCGTACTCCCAAGATCGTGCAACACTTCCTAGGATATAATCGTTCCCACCTCAATTTCGCCGGCCCCTCGGCGTCATTCGCCGATTAACTTCACGCACTCCGTTATTTGCCCGAAAGGAGCGTCTTCATGCTAACTTCATTTCTCTTTACCTTTGTCGCGCTCTTCGCGGCTGATTCGTCCGATCAGCCGGCGGTGTTCCAGCAATTCGCAAAACCGATGACGTTCTACTACGAGTCGCCCGACCCCACGCTTGGCCCGAAGTATTTGAAGGAACTGCTCAAGAAGGAAAACATCGAACACCCTTGGTTCAAAGACAAGGGCTACGTTCTGCAACTCATCGGCGCCCAGTTGGGCGACATCGCAATCGGCAAGCCCAAAATCGTGCGTGCCTACGAGGCCGAGTTCGCGGGCGCGCCGCTGGCCGGCCGCCGGGTGATCGTCCGGGCGCTGATGAATTGCGGCGACGGCGAAACGCTCAAGCAAGTCACGGCCTGGCTTGGCGACAAGAACATCGGCGAGATTAAACCCGAGCTTACGAGCCTCAAGAAACACCTGGAAGACCCGGCGCGGAAGCAGGTCCGCGATCGTCCGGCCCGCGATCCCGACGATCTCGATTTGCTGTGGAGCAATTTTTCCATCACCGGCGAATACGCACCGGTGTCGAGGATTCTCGACGTCTTCGACCTGCCCGACGCCAAGGAAAACGAAACCCTGAAGCGAGTCGCCAAGTGGTCGCTCGGCTCGAATCTCCAACAGCATCCGAAACTGGCCGCCATCGTCCTGAAGCACGCCAAGGATCGGCCCGAAGGAAGCCGCAAGGTCATCGATCAATTGATCGTTTTCCCGAGCGGCGACACGAAGCCAGTTCCGTGAGTCAACGCTCGACGACCGTTAATCTTGTTTTCGGCCTCGCGAATGCAAAGGAAAACGCCATGACGGAACCTGCAACTCCAAAAATTGTTGCCCGTGATGAATGGGAGCGGGCTCGCGCTGAACTGCTGGTTCGCGAGAAGGCGCACACGCGCTCCGGCGACGAACTGGCCGCCGCTCGCAGGCGCTTTTCCGAGCCCCTTGCACGCGATAAGGTGCCCGAAGTAGACTTTGATCGTGCGTATACGCACGAGTCTCCCGAGTGGCACCGATGATGACCAATAGCGACATTCCGATCGCCCTCCGCGCCGCTTACCTCGCGCTCCACCGCAGGTCGGAAGCACAATTCGCGCCGCATGATGTCACCGCCGATCAATTCGTTCTGCTCGCGACGCTCTCACGAGGGCATGCCCTCACGCAGCGGGAACTGGCTCGCCGGATGTCGTCTGATCCCAGCACCGTGAGGGCAATGCTCGTTCTGCTGGAGCGGCGTGGACTGGTCCAGCGGGATACGCACGCGAACGACGCTCGCGCACGGACGGTTGCCCTCACTCCGGCGGGAGAACGGAAGTTTCGGAAACTTTGGACGGCGGGCGAAGCGATCCGGGAACAGATATTTGGCTCGCTCTTGCCGGACGAAGCTGAAGCGTTTGTCGGACTTTTGACGCGAGTCGCGGAGGCGCTCGGAGCGGAGGGCGTGGCAGTCGGCGGATCAACTTCCTTTCACTCTCAAGAGGATGAAACATGAGCAGACGCATCAACGCACTCGTCGCCTGTGCCGTGCTGGCAATTGCGACGCTACCAGCCCACGCCAAGTCGGCTGACGGCAGTTTCGTCGCGCCGCCTGACGGTTTCGATACTCGCCGTGACGGAATCGACCACGGCAAGCTGGAGATGGTCGAGTACGACTCGACGACCGTGGGGCTCAAGCGCAAGGCGCAGGTCTACACGCCGCCGGGTTACTCGAAGGACAAGAAATATCCGGTTCTGTACCTTCTCCACGGCATCGGCGGCGACGAGAACGAGTGGGCGCGCGGCGGTTCGCCCAATGTGATCCTCGACAACCTCATCGCCGACAAGAAGGCGGTGCCGATGATCGTCGTCATGCCGAACGGCCGGGCCTCGAAGGACGTGACGGCGCGAGATCCGATTCCCGAAGCAGTCGCCGGCGTTCGCCGCGTTCGAGAAGGATCTGCTCACCGACCTGATCCCGTTCATCGAGAAGACCTACTCGGTGAAGGCCGACCGCGAATCGCGCGCCCTGGCCGGTCTGTCGATGGGCGGCGGTCAGTCGCTCAACTTCGGGCTGAACAACCTCGACACGTTCGCCTGGGTGGGCGGCTTCTCGTCGGCCCCGAACACCAAGCCGCCCGCCGACCTCATCAAGGACCCCGCGGAGGCGGCCAAGAAGCTGCGGCTGCTTGTACGTCGCCTGCGGCGACAAGGACGGGCTGTTCCGGATCAGCCAGGGCGTTCACAAGATGCTCGACGAGAAAAAGGTGCCGCACGTCTACCACGTCATTCCCGGCGGCCGGCACGATTTCAAGGTGTGGAAGAGCGACCTGTACCACTTCGCCCAACTGCTGTTCCGCGACCAGGAGCAAGGGAGAAATAAAGCCGGCGAACCACTGCGAGACAAACAGGCACCAGACACAAGCAGCGACGAATCGAAGCCCGCGTCCACCAACGTCGGCAACGCCGCCTACCCGCGCATTCACTCCGACTTGCGAGTCACGTTGCAGTTGAAAGCCCCTGACGCCAAGAAAGTGCAGGTCGTCGGCAATTTTGGGCTGGGCAAGGGCGGCCCGTGGGAAATGCAGCGCGGCGACGGCGGCGTCTGGACGGTGACCACGCCGCCGGTCATCCCCGGCTTCCATTACTACACGCTTTCCGTGGACGGCGTCGAGATCAACGACCCCGCCAGCGACACCTTCTTCGGCACCGGCAAGCCGACGAGCGGGATTGAAATCCCCGAAAGCGGCGTCGATTTTTATCACGCCAAGGACGTGCCCCACGGCGAAGTCCGCTCGCGCTGGTACAAATCGAAGGTGACGGGGCAAGCGCGCCATATCATGGTCTACACGCCGCCCGACTACGACACCGATTCCAGAAAGCGCTATCCCGTTCTCTACCTGCAACACGGCGGCGGCGAGGACGAAACCGGTTGGAGCAAGCAGGGACACGTGAACTTCATCCTCGACAACCTGATCGCCGCCGGCAAAGCCAAGCCGATGATCGTCGTCATGGAGAAGGGCAGCGTGGGCGTCGGCGGACCGCGCTTCGGCGCCGCACCCAGCGGAGCGGCACGCACCGGTGCGGCACGTGGTGGCGCGCCATCCAATAACCAACCGGGGGCTGCCGCCACTTCTGCAGGTCAGCCTGCTGCAACTCCGCCTGTCCCCGGCGGACGCAGAGGCCGCGGCTTTGGCGATTTCGCCAACACATTCGGAAAGATTCTCATCGGAGAAACAATTCCGATGATTGATGCCAGCTATCGCACCCTGGCCGACCAGCCGCACCGGGCGATGGCCGGACTGTCGATGGGCGGCATGGAGACTCGGCAGATCACTCTGGCCAACCCCGACAAGTTCTCCCATATTGGCATTTTCAGCGGCGGCAGCATCGCCCCAAGCGACATCACCGATATGGCGGCGTTCAAACAGAAGGTCAAAGTCGTGTTCGTCAGCTATGGAAGCCGCGAGAACGGCGCTACGGGCAAGGCCAATGCTGAAGCGCTGCAACAAGCCGGCATCAAAAGCATCTTCTACGAATCCCCTAATACGGCTCACGAGTGGCAGACCTGGCGACGAAGCCTTTATCAGTTCGCTCCGCTATTGTTTCAGGAATGAGGATGACCTGGCGGCATCGCATCCACGGCATTGCGGCGCTGATGTTTCTGTAGTGAATGCTGAACTGCGAACCTGAACGCACGGATTACATGATGAACATCATGACCAAACTTCTCGTATGCGCGGCTCTTAGCGTGGTGGACGCTCTACTGATCGTACCCGCGCGCACCGACGTGCCGGCCATGCTTGCGGTTGAGGTCAATAAACCGGGCGTGGCCATCCCCGGAAGCTTCTACGGGTTGATGACCGAAGAGATCAACCACAGTTACGACGGCGGACTGTTCGCCGAACTGATCCAGAACCGCACGTTCCAGGATCCCGCGCCGCGCGGCGCGGCCGACAACTCCGCGGAGTCTGCCGATCCACTGGTCGCTCGTCGGCGACGGCACCGCGAGCCTCGATCGCAACGAACCGGTGAATGCCGCCCTGCCGGTCAGCCTCGGGCTCGACACTTTCCGGGAAAGTGGCCGGCGTGAGCAATGATGGCTACTGGGGCATTCCCGTCCGACCCGACACGACGTACACGGCGAGCTTTTACGCCAAGGGTGGGGGCGGCTTCGCCGGCCCGGTGACGGCTTCTCTCGTGCTGGACGAGGGCCACGTCGCCGTCGCCAAGGCCGACACCAAGGCAGTCACCGACCACTGGCAGAAGTACACGGTGACGCTCACGACGGGGCACGACGCCCCGACGACCGCCAAGGCCCAGTTCGTGCTGTCGGCTTCCGGCACCGGCAGCGTCACGTTCAGTCTCGTCTCGCTGTTTCCGCCGACCTACCAGAATACGCCTGGCGGATTGCGGCCGGACCTGATGAAGCTGATGGCCGACCTGCATCCGACGTTCATCCGATTGCCGGGCGGCAACTACGTCGAGGGGAGCACGTTCGACAACGCGATTCAACTGGAAACAGATGATCGGCCCGGCCGACCAGCGGCCGGGGCACATGGGATGCTGGGGCTATCGTTCGTCCGACGGTTTCGGCCTGCCTGAATACCTGCTCTGGTGCAAGCAGCTTGACGCCGAGCCGGTGCTGGCGGTGTTCGCCGGTTACGTGCTCAACGGACAGCACGTCGAGGCCGGCAGCCCCGATATGGCACAGTACACCCAGGAGGCGCTCGAGGAGATCGAATACGTCAGCGGCCCGACGGATAGCACGTGGGGCAAGCGGCGGGCGGCCGACGGGTTTCCCGAGCCGTTCCCGCTGCACTACGTGGAGATCGGCAACGAGGACTGGTTCGACAAATCCGGCAGCTACGACGGTCGGTTCACGCAGATGGCCAAGGCCATCCGCCAGCGGTATCCGCAACTGAAGATCATCGCGTCCGCGCCGGTCAAGAGCTTCAAGCCCGACCTGTATGACGACCACTTCTATCGCAACGCACGACAGCTGATGAACCAGGCCTCGCAGTACGACAAGGCGACGGCAGCCGGCCGCACCGCTGACGTTCGCGGGCGGCGCCTGGAACGGGCGACAGCCGGACGGGATCCTGACGTTCGTCGGTGAATGGGCGACGCAGGAAGGCCGACCCAACGCCGACTCTCAACGCCGCCCTGGCCGACGCCGCGTTCGTCATGGGCCTGGAAAAGAACGCCGACGCCGTGCCGATGGAGTGCTACGCTCCCCTGTCTGGTCAACGTGAATCCGGCCGACACGGCCAAGGGATACCCGAAGGCGTGGCAATGGAGAACGAACCTCATCGGGTACGACGCCCTGCGCAGCTTCGGTTCGCCGAGCTACTATGCACAGGTCATGCTCGCGCAGAACAAGGGCGACGTTGTCTTGCCCTCGACGCTTAACGTCGCGCCGTGGCGCCGGCCACTCAACCCGCCTCTGCCCCCACGTCCGTTTTCGCCTCGGCCACCTACGCGACGGCCAGCCACACCGTGATCGTCAAGGTTGTCAACATCAGCGAGAACTCAGTCGACATGACAATCAACTTGCACGGCGTCGGACGTATCGACCCCAGCGGCACGGCCACCGTCCTCACCGGCGACCCCGAGGGGGTAAATTCACTGGATCAGCCGATGAACATCGCACCCAAGCAAGACACGGTGACCGGCGCGTCGGCATCGTTTCGCCGCACGTTCCCTTCTCACTCGTTCACGGTCCTGCGCCTGACTGCGACACCCAAGTAGAGCAGAATCTTAGGCCCGCCGATGCCAATTCCATCCGACACCTCGAACGACGCGGAGCAAGCCCAGCTTCAACTGCTCCGCGAAAAATCGCCCCGCGAGCGCGCGGCCTTGGCGGTGCGGCTGTCGTCGGAGGTCATCCAAGCCTCGAAACGGGCAATCGCGCGGGCTCATCCGGAGTTCACGGCGCCGAGGTGGGCCATTTGTTCGTCGAACTGCATTATGGCAAGGCACTCGCCGACGCCGTCCGGCAATACGAAAGGATGCGCGACGATGGCGGGTCCCAGTGATCTGACGCGAGCTCTGCGTCCCGTGTTGACCGAGTTGGATCGACTGGGCGTGCGGTATTGCGTCGGCGGCTCGATTGCCAGTTCGGTCCACGGAGCTGCCCGCAGCACGCTCGATGCGGATCTCGCGGCGGAACTCGACGAACCGACCGCGATGAGCCTGATTGCCGCACTCCAAAACGACTACTACGCCAGTGAAATCGCCGCGCGTGAGGCAGTGCGGAATCGATCCTGTTTCAATTTGCTGCACCTGGCCACGTCGTTCAAAATCGACATCTTTGTCAGCCGCGGCAGAGAATTCGATCGGAGCGTGCAAGCGCGGGCCATCACCGACGTGCTCGGCGGCAGCGACGACGTGATTCCGGTACGCGTCGCCTCCGCCGAAGATATTATTCTCATCAAGCTTGAGTGGTATCGTCTCGGCGACGAAACTTCCAAGCGCCAATGGAACGACGTGAAGCTCGTCGCGAAGCTGCAAGCCGACCGCCTCGACTGGACGTACTTGCGCCATTGGGCCGAAGAATTAGCCGTCACGGATTTGCTCGATCGCCTCAAGCGAGACCTGACCACGCGATCCGAGGCGGGCCAATAGAAACTGCGCCAACGCCGGAAAGTTAGTTCTGACACGTTTTCCCTTGTGACACGTTTTCCCTTGAGATGGGCTAGGGGAAATCCGCGCCTGCATTGCTGCCATCGACAGCATGTGCGAATAGTCTAGCTGGGTGAATTTTTCCGATGAGACCGACGATAACAATGAAACGAGGATTTTCGGCAGTGAAGTCTGCCATTGGTCGAGTCGCTAACCCCGTCGCATAAGGCGGCCAAAGTGATCGGACCCTTCGCTAGAGACCGCCAATGATCAAGCTCACACGACTTGGCGGGGAAAAGTTCATCTTGAACGCCGAACTGATTCGTTATGTGGAATCCCGGCCAGACACCTTTATCACTCTCACCATCGGCGACCGCGTCGTTGTCGAGGAGTCAATCGACGAGGTTCTGCGGCGGAGCGTCGAATATCAGCGGTCGAAGCAAATGATCCCGCTGGCTGGATCCAAGACCGCCGGGGACTGTCCCCATTTTGCGCAGTCTGCGCAGCAAAACGGGGACTGTCCCCTTCTGCCGAGCGGTCTTGTAAGGAATTCCTAGCGTCGCTCCGCATCGCATTCAGCGTCGTCACGGCAGACATCGCATACGCCACTCGGAATCGTCGGCATGGATATCGCCACCGTCGCCGGACTGCTGACGGCCTGCATCATGATGGGCGGCTCGCTGCTCGTGATGGGGTTGGAGGGCAAAGGGGCCGTGAACTACGGCGTCTTCATCGACCCGCCCGCCATCATGATGGTGGTCGGCGGCGCTTTCGGAGTCGGCTTGGTCGGCTTTCCGCTCCGCAACGTGCTCGGGCTTCCCAAAGTCATCATGAAGGTCTTCTTTAATCAGCCCGAGAATCTCGACTCACTTGATCGATCAATTGGTCGAGCTGGCCAGAGACGGCCCGTCGCGACGGGCTGCTGGCGCTGGAAAACAAGGTCTCGGAGATCGACGATCCGTTCATCGCCCTGGGCATTCAGATGACGGTGGACGGCACCCGGCCCGAGGTGATCGAAGAGGTGATGCGCACCGAGATCGTCCGCGATGGGTGCCAGGCACAGGGAGGGAAAGAAATTGCTCCAACTGATCGGCCGCTGCGGCCCGGCGTTCGGCATGATCGCCACGTTGCTCGGGCTGGTCTCTGATGCTCGGCAACCTCTCCGATCCCGATTCGATCGGCCCGTCGATGGCCGTGGCCCTTATCGGCACGCTCTACGGGGCCCTCATGGCCAATCTGGTCTGCATTCCGTTCACCGAAAAGCTATCGATTCGAAGCCACGAAGAAACGATCGCCAAGGAGATCATTCTTCGCGGCATCATCGGAATCCAGTCGGGCGATCATCCGCAAACCGTGCAACAGAAATTGAACACGTATCTGCCTCCCAAGATGCGCCCGGCGCTCAGAGGCGGCGTAGCATGTCGCTCCGTCGGAGGAACCCGCGAGCTGAAGGAGCGCCGGAATGGATGGTGTCGTACGCCGACATGATCACGATTCTGATGTCGTTCTTCGCCGTGATGTTTTCGATGGCCATGTCGAAGGACGCGAAGAAAGACGTGCCGATGATCAAGTCGCTTCAGCGGCAGTTTGGCGCCCTGCAATCGACTTTCTACCTCCCGTATGGCGCAGTGCTTCCGCCGCGGGCCGCGGCCGATCGAGTTCCACTGGGAAAATACGTCAGCATGAGCCCAGCCAGCGAACAGGCCACGATCGGCGGCGTGATCTTTTTCGACTTCGAATCGAGCGGTCTGAACGAAGAGCAGCGGCGGCAACTTCAAACCTTGGCAAAGGTTTTCTTCGGCAAGACCGGGAAGATCGAAATCCTGGCCCACACGCTCGGCCGGCCGTCGGATGCCGACGACGATCTCGGCAGGAATTGGAGCTTGGCTCACGCGCGGTGCAATTCCGCGAAACGTTATCTTGCCGCGCTGGGCATTGATCCGGGGCGGCTTCGAATCGGCGTTGCAGCTCGGTTCGAGCCGATTCTCCCCCGCGGCGGTGTGTTCAATTCTGTTGAGAACAACGACAGCGTCGAAGTGTTCACGATCGACGACGCCACCGAGACAGCCCGCGCGGAGTCAACCGATCACGCGAGAAATTGAATTCGTATGGTCCAAATCGCTAGTTCGTTCGCGGAGGCGGATACCGCGCCTCGCGCCAACAAGAGGAAATTGTTTTCTCGCGGCATTGCCGGCGCCATCGTCGCCGCGATCATCATTTGCGAATGTGCGGCGGCCTATATCCTGTTGTCGGGTATATACCCGACCGGCAAAGCGCCGCCCCGAAAAGTTGCCGCCGCCGTGCAAGCCCATGCCGGCGACGTCGATCTCGGCAAATTCAGCCTGACGGCATTGGACCCGAATTCGAGCGGCTCGCTGTTGATCGAGTTCCACCTGCTCGGCTCCGTCGTCGCGACTCGTTCCGCAATTGCAGCCAACGGGGGCGCGGACCACGACGGATCCGATGGAAACGGAAGCGATCCGGGCAATGCAACGGAAGATGGCAAGACCGCCTTTGAACGTCTATTTCAACCGGAAAAGAGCCGCTTTCGCGATCAAGTGATCGTCATTATCAGCAGAGCCCAGATTTCGCTCTTGAGTTATCCCGATTTGGAAGAGTTGGACCAGCAAATCGCGGCGCAAACGAACTCACTGCTGGGCGAACCGCTGCTCAAAGAGATTCGGTTCAGCGACTTCGCCGTCGTCGAGCAATAGCCGGACGAAGGGACGGGCAGCCTCTCGTCCGCATTTTTCGCGATCAAGAGACGCGGTCGCGGAATGGGAACCAACCATCAACGTTGGCTTCGCACCGTCGAGTCTCGGACCTTGCCAGCGCGGCAGATCGGCTAAACGTCGCGGGGATAATTCTGGGGACACCATACATAATTCGAGTGCTGAATTATGTATGGTGTCCCCAGATTTCAGATTTCTCCACGGAATTTTTCATCAAATTGTTGACCGACGCCGGCGACATCGTGCTTGACCAATTTGCCGGCTCGAACACAACCGGAAAAGTGGCAGATTCGCTTCATCGCCGCTGGATCGCAATTGAAGCGGTCGAGGATTACATCGAGGCGAGCAAGTTTCGATTTGATGAAGTCGATTAGTCCAACGCGGTCGTCTTTGCAGCGAAGACAAAGGGGATGCAATCATTTCTTAATTGACTATCGCGATAGGAACGGCCCTTGCGGGCCGCCCCTCGCACGGATCCGTACGTGCGGAACTACCGCATACGGCTCTTACCTCGGATAGTAACGAACCGACGGCGTCTGATTGGCGCCGCTGTTCGCACGCCCAGCCGTCCACGCGACCCGGGTTTCCGGCACTGTGTCCGGCCCGGTAGCAACGACTGGCGTTCTCCTTGGTCAGTCCCCTTCCCTCCACCAACTCCGCGGATGCCTTCGGGCCATCGTTGTTCGCCGGCTTCTTTGGTACTATGGAACTGTCTGACTCCCCGACGGCGTGCATGTCGGACTTGTGGCCATTGGCCTTCTCCGACCGATCCGCTTCACGCGAAGCGGATGCCGCCTGGGTCTCCCGGCTTCCGCGAGGAAAGTTTCCAACCGTGCGCGTGGTCTTAGACTCCGTGGGGGCGACATCGAGCTTGCCATGATCGTTCGACATCACTGTTGCCTTCCCCATGACGGGATAAGGTCGGCCACCGCAAAGGAATGTTTTCGGAGCTCAATACACGGCCCGGTTGTACCTCTGTGAACGCTTCGCCATGCCGGTTGCCCGACACGACGCATCACTCGAGGCCGAGGCGACTGGCTAGGTCTTACCTCGTGCGACTCTTTCATTCGCGACTCTCCTCCGGCTTGTGCCGGCGCACCGCGTCCCCTTTTCTTCGTCGTCCCCTTTTCTTCGTCCGGCGACGTTGTACGATTGATCGGACCGACCGTTGAAACGCGAGCGGAGCGGCGTCAAGCGGACTGCGTTAGCGTGCGAACGCATCGCTCAATCCTGCAATTTCGGCACCGGGCGAGGTCAGGCGACTGATTTGCTATGCCGTTCGTCTTACGACCGACCCTATTCGAGATACGACATGAGCCTTCGAGATAAGATTATTGCCACATTGGCTTTTCTATTTTTTCTAGTTGCATCCAGCTTTCTCGCGATGCACTTCTTTTTGAATCCGCTGATGCGATTTTTGCAGGTCAAGAATTGGTCGCCCACGCACTGCACGATCGTCGAATTCGGGACGGATCAGAAAGACCGGTTGGCATGCATGTTCCGGTACGTGGCAGACGGTAAAACGTTTTCGTCCGACGACTACGGTCCCGCGCGGAATGACATTGATAACAAAGACTCCATCAAACGGCTATCCGAGAAATTTCCGGTCGGCTCGACCGCGACATGCTACGTCAATCCTGCCGATCCCGCCGAAGCGGTGCTTTTTCGGGATTTACCGGCGAGCAGTTGGATGTCTCTCATGCCGCTGGTCTTCGTGATCGTGGCCGTCGGTTGGACCGTCTGGGCGAATGTTTTGCGGCGAGACCGAACGATGACCGACGATCGACTGCGCCGAAGTATGCAAATGATGAAGTCGATTCTTTAGATTTGAGCGACTCGAAGGTGACAGATAAAGGGATCAAATGCTTGCGCGGCAAAACGTCGCTCGTCGAACTCGATTTGTCGGGCTGCCAAATCACCGATCGCGCCCTGATCTGCGTCGCATCGCTAAAGTCTCTTGAAAGCCTGTCGCTCAGCAATACAGCCGTCACTGACCATGGGATCGAAAAGCTTGCCGGCCTGAATCGGCTTAAAACGCTCTACCTGACCTACACGAAGGTCACTGACGCTTGCATGCCGACGATCGGCAATTTGCTTCAACTGGAAGATTTAAGCTTGGCAGTAACGAAAATTACCGACGCCGGACTCGTCGATTTGCAAAAGCTTTCGAGGCTAGCGACGCTCGAACTGTCCGAGACCTCGGTTTCCGACGCCGGATTGCAAACCCTCGCCGGCCTGACCAATCTCAGATCGTTAGACCTTTGCAAAACCCAAATCACCGACGCCGGTCTGCCGAGCCTGGCCGCACTGAAGAACCTCGACGACCTCAACGTTGAAAACGCGGCCATCACCCCATCGGCCATCGAGCGGTTGCGGGCAGCGCTACCGAATTGTGAGATCGAGAGTTGATACTCCACGGATGATTTGTCCTGTCGGCTCAAACGCGCCTTCGCGGGCCGGTGTTTCGCGCACTTTTCGTTTGCAACGCTCCGCAAAACTCCATAATAATGATTTCAGCCTGACACTCCTCAACGTGGTGCTTGATTCTTGTCGGATGGGAAAAACGCATGAACACGGCTATCAAGCGGCTTCTTGCCACCGTCGCGCTTTTGATCCTCGCCGCTGGCGTTTTCTTCTACACCAAGCACAAGCGCGCCGCCGACAACCGCGCGAAATGCCTGGAGAATCTCAAGGTATTGGCAATGGCAGCTAGCGGCTATAACCAAGAGTACCGGCGATGGCCCAGTGGAACGATTCAGAATCCGAAGCTGCCGCCGGCACAACGGATGAGCTGGCAAGTCGGAGTTGGGTCATTTATCGAGTCCAGCAATCCGCTTGCCGTGATCAATCGGTCGGAGGCTTTCAACTCGGAGTATAATGAACCGATTTTCGACCGCGCGCTTGGCAAGGCGACCTTTTTCAAATGCCCGACGTTTCAACAACCGCCCAACTCCCAGTTTTCTTACTTGACCACGTATGTCGGGGTCGCTGGGCTCGGCGCGGATGCTGCGAGCTTTCCAAAAGGCGACCGGCGGGACGGATTCTTCGGATACGATCGGACGATTCGCGACGCGGATGTCACGGATGGACTTGCGAACACGATGACGATCATCGAGACGCAACGCGCCAACGGCCCAGTCACCGAAGGCGGCCCATCAACCGTTCGTGGCCTCGATCCAGCCGGCGGCCAAACGAATTCTGGGGACACCATACATAATTCGAGTGCTGAATTATGTATGGTGTCCCCAGATTTCACTCAGACGCCCATGAAATCGGCCGCCATCGCCGGGAAGAGGGCTTCCACAATGGTCGTGATCGCCCGGTCTTTCTCGTCCTCGGTCGATTCGGGCGAGTCGTAAATCGCCTTCATTTCGTTGACAACTTCCTGAATCGGCGGTGCGCACTCCATGTACCCATGCTGAACCTCCATGAAAATGCGGACGTTTTGAATGAGCAATTTAGCGGCTTGATTCGTGGATACTTCGATGGTTGACATACGAACTCCTCCGTCGAAACGGGAGTTAAACTCCGTATTTGCGATTTCTGAGAATGACGACTCTTGCTCGAAACGTCTTCAAATCATTCGGCGTCCATCGCCGGGTTTTTTTCTGCAACACGGAGATGGTCCACAAACGCGGCAGCACGTCCCCCGGCAAGATTAGTTGCTTGTCGTAGACGTAGAAAATGATCCGCAGGTTGTTGAAGCCGGCAATCACATCATCGATGCGCAGCTCACACGCCTTCGGCGCCGACATGCCGCTGAACGAGACAAAGGGGACGCAACTCTTTCTCAATTGCGCGACCCGTCCTCAGCAGCATCCGAGCGACCGTTCGCCAGATCGCAGTTATTTTGATGACTCCTGCCGCGTTGAATTCGTCCCGTCGGTAGCGCCACTCATGCTGAAAAACGGCGGAAACAATTCGCGGATCGACAGATTGGGATCGATGCGCCCCGACACCGGCTCATACCTTCCATCGGCCCGCTTCTTCAAGAACAAAAGGTATTCAAACCGGTGGGCCGGGAGCTCCGTGCCGGCAATTTCTATCTTTTCGGGCTTCGTGTGAAAGGATACGAACTCCGGGCCGTCAATCGTCAATACGATGTTGCCGCCATGGGCCGCTGCTTTCTTGGTGAGCTTCCCGAATTTGAAGTGTAAGACCGTGATTCGTTTTACACTCGCTTCGCCCTTGAGCACTTGCAACACTTCCAGTGTTGTGTCCTGGCCGACGAACTCATAAGGCCAGCGGTCGTTAACGAACGTGTCAGGCGCATCCCTGGTAGAAACGGCAGTCCCAATGACGATGGCATCGGCCTCCTTGAAGAGCCGTTCATAGGGCCAGTCGTCGAGAATGCGAGCTGCCGCAATGGAAGGGCCGAGGTAGAGAAAGGCGATCGACACCAATGAGGCAAGTAGTCTTCGGTTCATGGTAACCTCCGGGAGCGGAACACGAGTTCGAGGAATCAAAGGGGTCGGTCGCTTTAGTTTGGCTTCGGTTGAGATAATCATTCCGGCGCCGCCAACTTCGCCAGCGGCCCGACGGCGACTGATGTGCATTTTGTCAGCGGGTATTTGGCCAGAACGGCGGCGACGTCGTCGAGGGTTACGCCTTCGACCGAGTCGAGATCGTCTTTCACGCTGCGATAGGCCCCGCGGTGCGTCCAGTTGGTGCCGACGGAAAAGAGGCGGCCGCGCGGGCGTTCGCTGCCTAGCACGACGCGGGAGGAAATCTTGCTCTTGGCCTGCGACAGTTCGGCCGCGGTGAAGCCGCCCGCCTCGGCTTTGCGATAGATCTCGAGCAGCACGCGCAGATTCTCGGCCGCGTTTTCGGGGTCGCAACACATATACGTCAGAAACGCGCCGGCGCCGACGAATTCGTAGTGGTGCAGGCTGGCAGCTTTCCGCCAGGCCCGGATCGACCAGTTCCCAATAGAGCCGGCTGCCGGAGTCGTCGCCGAGCATCGTCGTCAGCAGCTTGGCGGCGAAGCGGTCGTCGTCGGTGGCTGAAGGGCCGTCGCACATTTGCAGCAGGTATTCCTGCGTCGCGGTCGGTTTGTGAATCAGATCGAAGCCGGAGCGCGAGGAGACCGGCTTCACGTCGCGCGGCGCCTCGAATCGCTCCCAACCGCCGCACACTTGCTCGGCCGTCGCGACCAGGGCGTCGAAATCGATCCGGCCGGCGGCGACCAGCACGATATTCTGCGGGCTGTAGCGGCGGGCGAAATACTCCCGCATCGCCTCGACCGGCAGCGGCCGATGCTCTCGACCGTGCCCAACACGCTGCGGCCCAGCGGATGGCCGGCCGAAATGGGCCGCCCGGCATTTGTCGTCGGCCCCGAACGGCGGCTGATCCTCGTACATCTTGATCTCTTCGATGATCACCTGCTTCTCGGTGTCGAAATCCTCCTCGCGCAGCGCGGGCCGCAGAATGTCGCCCAACAGCTCGACGGCCCGGGATCTGAAACTCGGGCAGCACGGCCGCGTAGTAGACGGTGTTCTCCTCGCTGGTGAAGGCGTTGTAGTGGGCCCCCATCTCGTCGAACTCGCGATTCACGTCGTCGGCCGTGCGCGTGGCGGTGCCCTTGAACACCATGTGTTCGAGAAAATGGCTCACGCCCGACACGTCGTCCGTTTCGTCGCGGGCGCCGGTTTGCACGAAGAAGCCCAGGGCCGTCGAATGGGCTTCGTCGTTGCACTCGGCGACGATTTCCAGACCGTTGGCGAGCGTGGTTTGCAGAAATTCCATAGGATGCTCCGAAAGGGTCGCGTTGTCTCCAAGTGAATAGGCTTGAGGCACAGGCTACAGGCTGAGGTACGAGACTACGCGCGAAACGGCCCTCGCCTCAGCCTCAAGCCTCAGCCTTCCCGCCTACTGTCAGCGGCTCCGGGCCGAGCGTGACGATCGTGAAATCCGCCGGGCGGATGCTCCGCCAGATAGCCGTTGATGCTCGTCGCAGGTCAGCGCGTCGACCAATTGCCCGACTTCGTCCAGCGTTCGCACGCGGCCCAGGTGATACCAATCGCGGGCGATCGCGCCGCTGCGGGCCGAGCTCGATTCCTGCTGCATGACCAGCGAACTTTTGACGCGGGCCTTGAGCCGGCTCAACTCCTCCGGCTCGCACGCCTTGCGCCAGCCGCTTGAGTTCGCCGAGCGTGACGTCGAGCGTTTCCTGCGCCCGCTCGGCGCTCGTGCCGGCGTAGCACAGCACGCAGCCGCGATCGCGCAGCGTGTGATACGAGGCGTAGACGCTGTAGCACAGCCCGCGCTTCTCGCGCACCTCGGTGAACAGCCGCGAGCTCATGCCGCCGCTGAGCACGCCGACCGCGCCCCAGGCCTGAAAATAATCGGGATGCCGATAGGGCACGCTCTCGTAGGCGATGCCGATTTGCGTTTGATTCGATTCGTGCGCCAGATGATCGAGCTTCGGGCCGGTCGCGCCCTCGGGCGGCTCGTCGGCCGCTTGCGGTTCCCAATCGCCGAGCAGCTCGCCGACCTGGTCGACGAGTTGCGGCCAATCGATCCGGCCGGCGACGCCGAGGATCGTGCCGTTCGGCCGGTAGAGTTGCTTGTAATGCCGCGCGATCTCGTCGATCTCGATCGCTTCCAGCGCCTGCATTGTCGCCTTCGCTCGGCCGGCCCCAGGGATCGGGATAATGCCGCCGCTTGCAGCTCGAGCATCACCTTCTGGCTCGGCTCGTCTTCGATGGCTCGCAGTTCTTGGATCGACGACTTGCCGGCCCGCGTCCAATTGATCGGCGGGCAGATGGGCGCGGCGGAGCAGGTCGGCGTAGATGGCTAAGGCCGGCGGAAGATTCTTGGCCAGCGTCGCGCCGCTGATAGCTGGTGTGATCGTCGCAGACCGATTCGCCGCGCTGGACGCCGAGGTTTTCCAGATCCTCGATGAACCGCCGGCTATCGCGGCTCGCCGGCGCCGCGCAGGGCCATTTCGCAGGTCAACGCCGCCAGCCCGCTGCGATCATGCGGATCGAACACGCAGCCCGACGGGCACGAGAAACGTGAAAGCCGCCGATTCGAGCGACTGCATCGGCTCGGCAACCAGCACCAGTCCGTTGGCGAACGTATGGGTCTCGATCGTTTGCTTCACGTTATACCGGGCAAGGATGCAAGGTTCGTTCGAAGAAGGAGAGGCTCGGCCGAAAACCGTAGCTGAATTTGCCAAAATTCAGACGCCGCGCCGAGGCTCGGAATTCCCGCGAATTCGACTGCAAGCCAACGAAACTTGAGCCTAACGATTGCGTTAAGAGTACGCAACCTCGACGACTTTGTAGATCGTCCGGGCCTTGTGAAAGCCGAGCTGACGGTAGAGGCGGATTGCCGCTTCGTTCTGGCAGGTGACTTCCAGGAAAACCCGTTCCAGGCCGACCCGTTGGAAGCCGTCCAGGGCCTGGCACATCAGCGCCCGGCCGAGGCCAAACCCGCGGTGATCGGGCACGACGCCCAGATTCTGCACCGCCCCCATCCCGTTGCGATCGATGATGCCCTGGATCGTGCCGCAGAATTCGTCTTCGCCGTTGGGGCTGCGGCGGGCGGCGAGCCAGGTCGCCTCGGGCAGAAAGCCGGGCTTTTGGCGGATTTCGTGCATCAACCGCACGCAGCCTGGATATTCGCCCAGGCAGGGGAACACATTGGCGTCGATTTCCGTACGAAAGCTGAGATACTTCGTTTCGGCGTGGGTTTCCAGCAGCGAGTCGTCCCAGGCGATGAAGCGATAGCCGTCGGCCGGACGGACGAACGAGAGCTCTCGACCGGTGAGGTCGATCTCCATCCGCAATCGCTTGAAATAGGTCAGGCCCATCGGAGCAACCTCGCGGGCAACGCTGCCGCTGTTTCCACAACCATAAATTTAGCCGTGCCTTGCGCGGCGGTCAACTTATTTGGGGGGATAAGCGACGGCGATTTGAGCAGAATAGCGGCAGAAACCATTCCACCGGCACTGTTTAGTGGAAAAGGCGCCGACCGGCTATTTCGGCCCCGGAATTGGTGGACTCGGAATCGGCAGTTCCTCGATCGTGCGCCGCGGGGCGGGCGGGTTCGGCGCTGGTTTCGTCGGCGGTTTCACGGGCTGAATTGCCGACGGGAATATCGAGGGAACGGCGGCTGGTTCAATCGGGTTTGCCGCGTTCACATCCGGCCGCTGCATCAGGATCACCGCGTGCGCCCAAAGACCCGTCGTGTCGGATCCGCCGTATAGATCGATGCCGCGGAGCCAATCGAGCGGCGGCGACAGGAAACCGGCCGGCGGGTGCGGGAGCAGACCGCTGCGTGGTCCCTCGGGCGGCGCGTTGGCGGCCCATGTCGGGAATTCGCCGGCGGCGGTTTGCAATTCATAGCGACCGCCGATCGGCGAAATCAGCCGCGCGTCCAACAATTTCTGCGCGACATCAAACGCCTGGTCGGGCGGAACGCGGAGTTGCGTGGTTAGCGAGTGCAGAAAGTTGGCGTTGCCGTGCGTGACGCCCCGCGCGCGCAGGTAGCCAAACTGGTTGGCCAAACCCGCCATCTTCGAACTGCTCACGTCGGCAAGGTGCAGCCAGACCTGCGCCGGCTGTTGGGCTTCGACGATGTTCAAGCTGCCGGCGATTTCGGTCAGCACGTCGCGCTTCGTCGAGGCGACCGTGATCGGTCCGGCGGGCGTGCCGATTTGCCGCTGCCAAAAAATGCCGCTGAAGCCATAACCCTCGGCATCCATTTGAACATTCGGCCCGCCGATCCCCAGCGATTGCAGCGGTCCCGGCGACGGCCAACCGCCGACATACCATCGCAAAGCCTCGATCGCGCTCAAATTCGGCAACACCTGGCCGATTATTCCTTGCAGCGGCCCCGCACCCGGCAACGCTTGCGCCACCGGCGATTGTTGATCGGCGCCGCGAACGGCCGCGAACAAATGGCTCGGCTGCGAAGCGGCGCCCTGCTGGCCGCCGAGGCCGAACGGGAGCAGCGATTTCATCATCCCGCCGCCGCTCGTCGAGACCTCGAGCGCGAACACGTCGCCGGGGAGCGGCGCCACGCGCTGCCGGCCCGCCGGACCAAGCGCCGGGCGAACGAATTTGTCGGCGTTGCTCGCCAGCGGCATCATCTGCACATCGAGGGTCACTCGTTCGAGCCCCGGTTGGCCCGTCGCGGCCCTCTGCACCGCGGCGGCCAGCGGACCAATCGGCCCGGCTCCGCCGCCGGCGATCGACTGCCCGAACCGCTGATACGCGGCCACTTCCGCGGCCGTCGCGGATTTCAGCTCAACGTCGGGCACCGGCAGAAACGTGCCATGCCCGCCGCGCAGCGAATCGGTCACGCGGCCATCCGGCTGGATCACCAATTGGCTGCCGTCGGGCCGATGAGCCGGCGATGAGAAACCGGCCGGCAAGAATCCGCCGGTGATCAATTGCTCGATCGAGTCGGCCGGCTTGTGTTCGGCTTGCGCCGCCAGCCGGGCCATTTGAACCAGTTCGATATCAGTCACCGAGCGCAGCCGCCGGGTCATTTCGATTTGATATTGGGGGCTGGCCAATTGCTGGAAAAATGCCTGCGACAAATACGCATAAATCGAATCGGCGTCGCTCGGCTTGCGGCCTGCCCGGGCATGCCGGAAATCGGCCGCTTCACCGAGCGGCCGCTTGCCGGCGCCGGCTTCATAAAATCGCTCGACGATCCGCCGCGACGTGGTCACGAGATGGAAATCGCCATCGACCGCGTAAAATGTCCGCACGCGATTGTCGGGCGTCAACAGGAACGAGACATCGTGTCCGGCGATTTTGAGTTGCTGCTCGGTGGCATCGGGATTCGCGGTCAAGGTTTCCGCTCGATTCCGACGAATGTCGTTGGCCAGCAAAACATTTGCTCTCGCTTGAAACAGCATTCCGATCGCAGCCCCTTCGCGCAGAAACGGATCGTCGCCGATGATCGCCATATCGGCGATTACGGTCGGCCCCATCAACTTCGACAGCGCCGTTTCCTTGAGTGAAAGTTGCCGTTCGAGCCGCGCATTCAGTCCGTAGTCAACACCGCGCAGCGAGATCAAGTTGCGCAAATCGCCGCCCCAAGCGTCGAGCGTCGAACGGAACCATTGATAATTCGAAAACCCGGCGAAACGGACGTACAGGGATTCCTCGGGAACGTGCATCGCAAGCGGTTCGATTTGCACGTCGCCGACCAACTCCGGCAATTCGGCTGCCGCGATGGCCACCGGCCGCGGCAACGGTTGCATGGGCGCGACTGCCAAAGCGGCCCCGCTCGTGTTCAGCATCGAGTCGCGCTCGATCGCCAGTCGAGCCGATTCGGTTCCCAAGATGAGCCCCAGCGTTTGACCCATCTCCGGCAGCTTTTCCGCGAGAAATCCGCGCGGCCATTCGACCGGCGGCAGCGACAATCGGTTCGACAGCATCGAAGTCGTATAGGCATCGACCAGATGCGGATAGTCGTCGCTCCGATTCGGGCGGTTAATGGCCGCCGTGTATTGCTTCCACCATTCGCCCAATAGCTGCTGATGCAACTGCGGATCGCCACGGACGGCCACGCGCTGAGCAACGCCCGATGGGCCGAACAACGTCAGATCAAGCGGCTCGTCGCCCGTGAACAGGAAATAGACGGTCGCCGGCCGTGGCCGGGCAAGCAATTCGCGGATGGCCGCGCGAACGGGCGTATCGACTGCGGCGAAGTAGAACACCCGGCCATTCGGTTCGGTCAACGTCAGCGGCGGCTCTTCCAAGATCGAGCCGCCACGGGCCGGCGGCATTTGGACCGTGATCCTGCCGACGCCAAACGGCTTGCCCGCTACGGCAACGGCCTCGTTCGGCGGCGGCCGGAGCCGTTCGGCCAATCGTTCGCCGAGCCGCCCGCCCGGCCGAGGCCCAAGAATCTGCGCAGCCGCCGGCATTGCGGCCAACAAAACCAAAGAGAACGCAAACCCGATCAGCCCCGCGGAATCGACGATTTTGCTGTGGTGCATGTCAAACCTCCTCCTGGATAACCGAGACTCCGTTCCAAACAACGCACTTCCGCCTCGACAGGGGGTCAGGCACATTTTTCGGCTGACCGTTCAGCGGCAGTTCCGGCCGCCACGAGCCGAAAAATGAGCCAGACCCCCTGGCCCAGCCACCATGCTAAACCCTGGCCAGCCCGGAAACCAGCCGCAATCGCCTGTTCCTGGGCTGATGAAAAATGAACTGTTTGTGCGATCCAGAGTTTATCCCGCGTTCGTTCCGGCCGTCGGAGTGCGATTTTCGAATGCGTTTCAATTGCGTTGAACCCCGACAGGGGTTCTGTCCCGTAGCCCGGGGTAGGTCGCCGTCGCGACCAACCCTGGGCTGGGAGATACAACCCCCTTGGGGTATGCGCGATTGACCGCTAACGCTCGCAGGACCGACGCGACGCTTGCACAGCCCCGATGCGCCACCCGTCCCTCAAGCCTGGAGTCTTCAGCCTTCCGTCTCTCTCCCCAAATGCAAATCGACCACTAGCGGCAAATGATCCGACGCACTTCGCGCCAGCCGCGTGCGGATGAACCGGGCATGACGCACGCGAACGGTTCCGCGGACGAACAATTTGTCGAGCGAGCCGAGCGGCAGCCACGCCGGAAAACTGCGGAATCGCGAGATGGGGCTCGTCGCCAGACGAAAGCCGCTCAGGCCCAGCAGGCCGCCGGCAAGAGTATTACGCCAGTCGTTCATGTCGCCAACGATCAATGTCGGCAGATCGGCCGATTCCTGAAACAAATGATGGCCCAGCAAATGCTCGATCTGCCAATGCCGCTCGCGTTCGTTCAGACCCAAATGCACGTTGACCAAATGCAACGGGCCCTCGGGCGTTTCGACGACGGCAAGCTGCCCGCCGCGCGGCTTCTTGCGATTCAACCGCAGCGAAATCTGATGATGGCTGTGCAACTTCCAGCGCGATAGCAGCAAGTTGCCATACGCCCCAGTTCGCAGATGGACATTCGGCTGAAACAGATGTCCGGCCGATTTGAAATACTCGGCCAGCATGCGCGGCTGATCGTCGAACTTCGACCGCGCGACGTGCCGATCGACTTCCTGCAAGCAAATCAGATCGGGATTCTCGGTTTCGATCACGTCGAGAATCCGCGCAAGCCGATACCGCCGATCGCGGCCGCCGATGCCTTTGTGGATGTTGTAGCTGAGGAGGCGCAAGGCGGAAGGGTGCGGGTGAGGAGGAGCTAGTGGTCTGTCAATTCAGATTTGACACGTGGCAGCACATCGGTTGTTTAACCCGGAGCCAACGGCGACGGTCGACGGCGCGCTTCACCGTCGCCGTTGGCTCCGGGTTAAACGACCAAACACTATTTATCACTTTGACGCGAGCGCGTCCGCCACGATTGCTCGCGTTTTGGCTAGCGCGGTGCGGGCGACGGTGTTCGGGTCTTGCTGCCAATAGGTTGGATTGAACAGCTCGATCGACAGCGTGCCGCGGAAGCCGGCGTCGCGCAGATCGCGGAAGATCGTGGCCAGCGGCGCCACGCCGTCGCCGGGGAACACACGGTCGGCGTCTTTGATCGTCGCGCGCGGCGGATTGGCCGGATAGTCGTTCGTGTGGATCACATGCACCGCCTGGCCGCTCAATAGCCGCAGGCCGGCGAACGGCGAGCCGCCTTTATATAGATGATAAATATCCGGCAGCACGCACGCCTTCGGATGGTCCACCATCAGCGCGACTTCGGCGGCGTCGCTGAGCCGCGTGAGCGTTTTGGAAAATCCCCAAACTTCGACTTCCGGCACGACGCCGATCTGGTCGCCGTATTCCAGCAGCTTGCCATACCGCTCGGCAATCCGCGCCGGATCGAGATGCGCCACGTCGGTCGCCCCCGCCGGCGGCGCGGCCATCCGCAGGCCGCCGACTTGCGCAATCAAATCCATATCGCGCTTGGCGTGTTCCAAACCCTTTGCCCGGCGGGCGTCGTCGTCGACGACCCATTCGGAAAAGGCGATCGAGCTAACGACCGTCAGCCCGAGGTCGCGAATTCTCTTGCCCAAATCTTTCAGCGAACCGCCGCGATGTACGTGGTCTTCCAACTCGCTGACCCAAGGCTCGATCGACTGGTAGCCGGCTTTGGCAACCAGTTCCACAAGTTGGGCGATCGGCAGTTTTTGGCCGCGCAAGGTGCTTGTGTTCATTCCGAATCGAAACGGGTTCGAATCATTCGGCGCGTCGGCCGCGGCGCGCGATACGGCAACCGGCGACGCCGCGACGGCGCACGCGGCAGCCGATAGCCCGACGCCGGAGAGCAAACTGCGGCGCGAGAGGTGGGTCGGATTCCGGTCCGTGGGTTGCTCGGTGCGATTTAGCATTTTTTTCAGTGGTTCAACCGTTTGGGCGAGTGGTCGAAGGATGGGTCGCTTTGCTGGTTCGCGGACAACTCGGAGAAGCAAGATAGCCGCCCACGAGAGCGCAGGGAAGAACCACCGCCAAATCAATCGCCGCCAGCCCGATCGGCCAAGGATTGCCGAGCAGCAGCCACGTGAGGCATTTCAACGCAATCGTGCCCGCGGCCGCCAACGCAGCATGGGCCGTCGGCCGGCAAGCGCCAACGCGGGCCGCGGTATAGCCCGCCGCAATGGCCGTCAACCATTCGGCCGCGGCGACAAACCCGCGAATCGCCATGCCATGTTGAATCAACTCGACAATCGCGCCGGGCGCGAGCCCTCGGGAATTCATTCCCAAAACCGCAGCCACGCCGACGAGCGTCGTCATCACCAGCGCCCCCCGCCCCAACCGCCGCGCCCTGGAAAACGGCGGAAGCCGACAACGGCTGGCCGTCGCCGGCAATAATCCGCTGCAGAATTCGCGATCGCTGGTGCATCGCCTCAGTATGATTGGCGACGGTGAAAAGGTCAAAATCGCTACTTCTTATTCTCCGCAACACATTCACTCAGTCGATTAAGGGCAGTGGCGCAAGCTTGCAAATCGCTGGTTGCTCGGGTCGGTCGCCAATCCTGCTTTGGCAATACGCAAAGCCGTCAAGTAGCCCCTCGCTTCGATTTCGAATTCCGCCTGATCGGCCATTAGCGACAGATCGCTCGGAGCGGCTTTTCTCGCTTCGCTCATGTATTCCCGCGCGAGGTCGAAATTCTTCCGTTTCCTGGCACAAATGAAACCAAGTTTCAGCAAAGCTGCATTGAGTTTGCCCCTTTGTTTTCGCGCTTGCAGGTAATTCAAAGCGCGATCCAACTCCGCGCAATCTCCGGTCTTGCCAAATCTCATCCCAGCGACGCATGCGGCACATGAATACGACTCCCTTTGAAACCCGGGAATCAATCCAGGAGTTTCCATGGCCTGCTTTGCGACCTTGGCGGCCTCTTCCCACCGATTGTCGGCGAGAAGGCACATGCCTAGTATTGTCAGAAAACTACCATCCGGGTCAATCGCCACGACTTGCTGCATCTGCTCAGTGCTGGGGCGGTGCGTCAGCATTCGAAATAGGGCGATCGGGTTGGACAAGGCACCCATTGGATCCCGTGTCAGGCCGTCTGGATCGAACGCTTGGCGAATGCACTTCAACGAGCGTTGAAGGGAACGAGGAACAAATGCGAAGACCATCATCCCCTGCGAATCCCTTGCCTCGTGGGACAACGCAAATACCTTTGACACATGCGGCAAAAGCTTCAAAGCGTCCATGAGATCCACGTCCTCCCAATCTTTTTCGAGCATAGCTTGCACGTCCAATAATGCGTCCGTGACCGCCAGTATTTGAGATCTCTCCACCGGACGCATTTGGATCACGGAACTATTCACCCAGGGCGTGATGCCCTCACGGTCGCCTTGGAACGCGGCAATGACAGCCATATAGAAGGCAAACCCGGGATCCTCCGGGAATAGCAACGTTCCGGACATCGCCTGGTTCTTGGCCTCGGCAAGTCGGCCTTGGAATATCAGCAACCCCGTATAATCGCTTTTCGCGCGGCGATGAAATGGATCAGCCTTCAGCGCCAACTCGAAGTGTTCTGTTGATTTCGGAACCGTATCGGCCAAGACGGCGAGAATGTATTCCCTGTCGGCGGGAGCAAGGTCGGTCTCTCGCAACGCACGCTCCATCAAGTCAAACCCCTGTTGGTCCTGGCCGATGAATCTCAGCCGCTGCGACTGCAGGAACATCAACTCCCCACGGTGAGCCGCAATTCCTTCGACGTTGCTCAACGCCGCGATCTCAGCCGACCAGTTATCCAATTGCTGAAGTGCGCCGAATGCGCCGATTTTTCCCAATCGGACCTTCACGGGATCGGAATTCCCCAGTTCGAGAGCCTGATTGTATTGTTCCAAAGCCAGTTCCCACTTGCCGCGTTCGCCCGCCAGTCGCGCCGCCTGGTAGCTCGTTTCCGCCAGGTTGGCCAGCGCTTGCTTCGTCGCCGCTTTGGCTGCGTCTCTTGCCCTTATCGCCGCATTGGCTTGCGTGCGAGCTTCCGCGGCATTCGCAGCGTTGCTGACTGCAAAACAGGAAGAGACCAATATGCCGGCTAACAACGACAAAACCACCGCGGCGCTCAAGCCCGCGACGATTGGTTTCCGCTCGCACCAACGCCAGGCCCGTTTCAAACGGCCGATAGGCCGGGCGCAAATCGGCTCGTTGGAAAGAAACCGCCTTAGCTCGTCGGCGAATTCCCGCGCGGTGGGATAACGTCGAGCCGGATCCTTTTCCAGGCATTTCAGACAGATCGTTTCCAAATCGCGCGGGACTCGAGCGTTTAACTTGCGCAGGGCTGGGCGGCTCATCGTTGAGAATTTGAATGAGTACCATCTCCGAATCGCCTCGGAACGGAACCTCGCCGGTTAGCAGCTCAAACAGGATCACGCCGAGCGAATACACGTCGTTCCGCGCATCGGCAAGATGGCCCTGGCCGCGAGCTTGCTCCGGCGGCATATAGAACATCGTGCCCAGTATTTTTCCTTCCTGCGATATCGTCATGTCGGTCGTTTGCCGTTTCGCCAAGCCGAAGTCGGCTACGTGCGGCTCGTCGGCCTTGTCCATGAGGATGTTGCTGGGCTTGAGATCGCGATGAATGATGCCTCGGGAATGCACGTGGTCAACGCCGCTCGCGACTTTCGCGAGAAGTTCCGCTGCTTCTCGATCGGTCAATCGCCGGCCCTGCCACCATTCTTTAAGGTTCTTGCCGTCGATGAGATTGCTGACGATATACGTCAACTCTCCATCCACTCCGGCTTCGTAGACACGGACGACGTTCTCATGATCCAACTTTGCAACGTCGCTCGCTTCCTTAAGAAAGCGGACTCGATCGTCGTGTTGCAGTTGATCGCACCGCGGGAGCTTGATGGCGACGAGGCGATCGAGCTGAGTGTCGCGGGCCTTCCAAACCGCGCCAAATCCGCCCTCGCCAATTTGCTCCACCAATTCAAATTGCCGAATGCGGAGCGGCGGTTTCGAAGCGGGCTCGCCGTTCACGCGTGGCTTATCGCCGACGAACGCTTCGGTCGCGTCGCCGATTGGCGCGATCGTGTTGCCGCAGGAGGGACAAGTTAGGCGGCCCGACGGAGTTTGCAGGGCCGGCTCGATCGTTTCGTTGCAATGGGGGCAGCGAATTCGCACGGGTGATCTCCGCCTGAGGAGTGACCATCCAATCGGGGGATAAGAGATTCTACCGATGGTCGAGCGGCGTTTGCAAGCACGGCAAAACCTGAATTGGTACACGCGCTCGAACGTCGAGGCTGGGAAACCGGCCCCTTGTTGGCGCTCTTGCACCATTAAGACGCGGCGCATGAGCCGTGCCGAAAGCAGGCGGACGAAATTACATACAAAAGCATCGCAAGATGTTCTAAATCTTCAACGGTTCATCCGCCACCCGCGTTTTCGCGAAGTCTTCCGCAGGCCGCATCATGGTGAGCAACGATTCGTCGGGAACGACGGCGCGATAGAAATCCCAGGTGACGGTTTTTGACAGGGCGGCGAAGTCCGTGAACAGGAGAGTTGCGGAGCCGGCGGCAGCGACCATGCCCGGGGCGTTTTCGCGCCGAATGGCTGCGATTCGCTCGCCCAACGGTGGGTGCGTGTCGTACCAATGCGATTCGTCGCTGGCGAAGCGGGTTTTGGCCTGATATTCGGCGGCGGCGGGAAGATTCGACGCCGTTCGCTGGATCAACTTCGCCAGATCGTCGGGAAGCCGCTGCTGTTTATAGAACGATTGCAGTTGCGACAGCACGATTTCCGAGGCCGCGACCAACCGCGAGAGCTTGCGAAACGCGGTCTCGGCCGCCGCGCTGCCGCCGACGCGGGCCTGAAAAAAATCAGCCTGGAATTCCATCTGCCGCGAGAGAAACCCGCTGGCGCAATGCCCCGCCATCATCAATAGCCAAAGCACGCAGCGCGTGATGGTCACGAACACGACCGCCAATGCCAGAACGACCGGCAGTCCTTTCCAGGTTGCGATCAGCCGTTGCATGAGCAGATAGTCCCACGCGTCGCGCTGATAGACCATCCGGGCGAACCAACGATTGATCGTCTCGATCACATAGCTGAGGCGCATTCCGCCGCGCTGGCGAAAGTGCCCCAGTTCATGCGCCAAAAGGCCGGCGAACTCGGGCAACGTGAGCGATCCAGCCAGGGGCAGGCCAACGTGCAGCACGAGCCGGTTAGTAAACAGACCGAGCAGTCCCCATTGAAACGAGGCCGCTGCGTTCGCCTCGCAGAACACGTCGATCCGCGACGGGACCGGGCTTTCCACGGCCTGACACACCCGCTCGACGAAATCGAACAATAACGGTTCGCCGCTCCGCCGAAGCGACCGGCTCCGACCGCGGCCAATAAATGGGATCATCAACAGCGGCTTGACCAGGAAGAAAACGAGAATCGCGCCGGCACCAATCGGAGCAAGATAGAGCAAGCTCCACCATATCCAGGGCAACACCTCGACGCGAACGCCTTCGCGTATCGCAAACCAACCCCAATGTGTCGTCGCGTGCCAGTAGAGAAGCCGAACGGCCACGGCGATCAGCGCGAGATACACGACCGGCAAAAGGATCATGAAGGCCGCGACGATCGCCAGCCCCGACTTGTAACGCGCCGAAAGAGCCACCGGCTCTACCTTCTCGGCTGCAAACGATTGCAAAATCTGTTCGCCGGTGGTCTCGAACTCGACCCCAGCGGCTTCGAGCGGCCGCGCGAGGAGCGGAATCTCCATCTTGGCTCCACAGCGCAGGCATTTCGCCGACTTGCCAGCCAACTTGTCGTCAACATTATGCGATGCTTCACACCGCTGGCAGCGAACGACGGTGCTCAATGCCAACGCTCCGAGTCAAGACACAGTATTTGGCGGTTGGAACGATCGCTCTAGCAGAGGAAACCTCGCTGCGGTCATTGGGGCCGCGATTGCCCCGCCGACGCCGATTGGCTCGACGCGTTCAACCGCTGCAACTCCGCGAGCGCCTGCTGCCGCAACGCTCCGGTCGCCCGATGGGCCGCCATGCGGTATTGAATCTTCGCCAGACCCGGTTTGCCGGCGGCTTCATAAGCTCGGCCCTGGTCGATGATCGCTTGCACTGCTTGGGTGGCGGCGGCGTCTTCGGCGGATTGTTGGCGGCGGATGTCGGATAAGCTCGAGCCGCCGGCGGAGTCGGTGGCCAAGACGGTCGGCGAGGGTTGCGGATTGCCCGCGGCGGCGTCTTTGCCGATCGTGTTGTAAAAATCCTTGCCCAACAGGGCTTTGTCCATTGCGTCGAAGTCGTGGATCGTGGCCCGGACGCTCATGCTGCCGCCGTGGCCGGTGGAGGCGATGCCGCGATTGTTGAACGGGGCGAAGCCCAGGCCGGGAATGCCGCGTTGCGAACTTCCGGCTGCCGATGAATTCGTGCCGCCGAGAAACGCCTCGCCGCCGTCCGGCACTTCGACCGACGTGCTGATCGAGAAGAAATTGAACGTCGGCAATTGAACCGATGTCGCGCCGACGCCGCCACGAAACGGAACCGCTTGAGCCGCCAATCGCCCGGCGGTCGTCAGGCCGAGGCCAATCATCAAACCACAGCGGAGGATTTTTTGGAGCATGGAGGGCACTCCTTCGGCAGCATGTGTGTGAAAGAATGGGGACAGGCGCCTCGCAATCAGCACGAGTAACGATGCCGCCCGCGGGATGCGCGAGCCAGTCCGCATTCTTTCACACGCTCTTGTCCCTTGATTGGCATTGTACCGCTCACGGCGGGAGATTAGCAACGGTTTGGGATTATTGGCCGGCCATCAACGAAAATGCGGGCCGCTTCCGAGGGAAAACGGCCCGCGAGTTTTTCGACCTAGACGGTCGGCTTATTCGCCTTCGTGCTGCTTGATCACGGCATCGATCTTGGCCTTGATGGCGCTCAGATTGAAGCTCGCCGGATCCTGCATCGGCGGAAAATCGATCGCCGTCGAGGCGAGGCGTCCGACTTCCTTCTGGACCATGACGAATCGCCAGAACTCTCGGGCATAGAAATCGTTCATGTAGCCGCCGCCCAGGTCGTTCGAGCGTCTCGCCGTGGATGGACGGCGTGCGCTCGAACGGATCCTGACGCAGGTTCACGATCGTCGGCATGTCGGTCGTCGTCTTTTCCCCCGGCCAGCCGAAAGGCTGTTGGAAGAATTGATACTTGAAGTCGTCGATACGGATGGCGCCCAAGTGAGGCCCGCCGAAATAGAAGACTTCATGGCGCTTCGACTCACCCTTTCCTTCCAGCAGGTCAAGCTGGTTGTAGCCGTCGAGATGGTTCTTGTAAGTCGCGCCGTCGAGTTTCACGCCTTTCAGCAGTTGATCGGTGATATCGGGGTTGCCGGCAGCGGCCACGAGTGTCGGGAACCAGTCGAGGCCCGAGAAGATGCCGTTCTCAACGCTGCCGGGCCGGATGTGCCCGGGCCAGCGAATGATGCAGGGAACTCGGAAGCCGCCTTCGTAGACGGTTCCCTTGGTCGCCTTGAACGGCGTCATGCCGCCGTCCGGCCAGGTGAACACTTCCGCGCCGTTGTCGGTCGTGAAAACGACGATCGTGTTGTCGGTCTCGCCCATGTCATCGACATGCTTGAGCAGTTGACCGATGCTGTCGTCCATCTGCGCCATGCCAGCTTCTTCGACGTTGTAGTTGTTCTTCGAATTCATGCGGGCCTGATACTTGGGCGGCAGGTAGGTGAAGACGTGCATCCGCGTGGTGTTGTGCCACACGAAGAACGGCTTGCCCGCCTCCTTGGCCTTGTCCATGAACTCGCAGGAAGTCTTGACCAGCACGTCGTCGAATGTTTCCATGTCGTACTTGGCCTTGCGGCCGACTTGCCAGTTCTGCATATCCTTCATGTCGGGGAACGGCGCCAGCGGGCCTTCGTCGACGATCTTCTGCTTGCCGATTCTCCCCCAACGCGGCTGCTCGGTCGGATCGTCCACGTCGGTCGCGTAGCAATGCACCAGATCACGCGGACCGGTCTTGTCGATCCAATCTTGCGGATAGTCGAACCAATAGGGATCCGACATGGCGTCGAGATGATAGAGGTAGCCGAAGAATTCGTCGAAGCCATGCACCGTCGGCAGATACTTGTTCAAATCGCCGAGATGGTTTTTGCCGAACTGGCCGGTGGCGTAGCCTTGCTCCTTGAGCGCGGTGGCGAGCGTGCAAGCCTGGGCCGGCAGGCCGACGTCGGCACCCGCTTGCCCGACGGTCGTCAGGCCGGTGCGGATCGGCAATTCACCCGTGATGAAATTCGCCCGGCCCGCCGTGCAACTTGCCTCGGCGTAGTAGTCGGTGAACCTCATGCCCTTGGCGGGCGAGGCGGTCGAGGTTCGACGTGCGGCCCGACATGATGCCTTGATGATAGGCGCCGATGTTGAACCAGCCGACGTCGTCGCCCATGATGAACAGAATGTTGGGCTTCTTGCCCGTGGCGGCAATTCTCGCGCTCGCTTGGGCGACGCGAGGATCGGCCATCGCGATCAGTTCGGCTTTCGATTTTGCTTCGGTCAGACAGACGGCTGGAGCCTTCGAGGCGGGCGACAGCGCCGCCGGCTCGGCTGTCGGCAACGCCGTTTGCGCGACGGTGCCTTGGCCCGCTTCCGCCGCGACGGTGTTTTGCACCAACGATTGTGGCCGCGAGGCGAGCAGGTAGCCGCCTAGCCCGCCGATCGCCAGTAAGGCGATCACTTGCAATGTAGTCGTCTTTTTCATCGCGCGGTTTCTCCTGTTGAAAAACAATCCGATTTTCAGGCTGCAAACGATCCGGGCCGAATACCTCGCCTTTGTCTCTCGCCGCCTCTTCGCTGTCAACCGCCTGCGCAGAAACACAATACTCCGCTAATAGCCTCCGCACAAAACTGCCGGGGGCCATTGACCGGCTGAGCCGGTCCTTGCTGTCGGTCGATAGCTTTCGCTGAGTTTGACGCCGAGATGAGAGCCCCGCTGATGATGCGATTGAGCGCGTCAACGACCGCATCAATGAGAATAAATCTATCAGCCGACCGGATCGGATTCAAGCGGTAATTCCGTGGTCGGGTCACGCGCGGTTTGCATCGCAACCCGGCTTTTGGAGTACGCATGGCAACCCGCGTCTCCGCGCAGCACGTTCCTATTTCGCCAGAAGCGGGCAACCACAATTCCATTCGAACCGCGTCTTATGGTTTAGCCCCTTCCGGCGGATTCGTCTGCGGCATTTGGACGCCACGAACGTATTTGTGGCAATTGATGCATTTCATCGTCAGATCGACGTAAGCCAATGCAGCGCCATCGAGATTCTTCTTGCGGGCTGCTTCGGTCATGCTGTCGCACGTTCGCCGGAAGTCTTGGCTCCGTTCGAGATACTCCTTCGTCTGCAAGACATTCCAGTTTGATTCCTGGCTGAGCAGGCTCATGGCTTGCGAGTTCTTGGCGATCAGATCGAAATCGCCACTCGTCAATCCTTCCAGCACTTTCTGCGAGTGCGACAGCTTCGCCCGCATGAAATCGCGAAGGCTCGCTGGCTGCTCGGACTCGACCGCTGCAGCGAACACTCCCGCTCCGACAACCACCGCGATCACACCCAGCGCCCCTGCGATAACTAGCCTCTTCATGACAAGCTCCTGGGTTCGTTTTCAACATTGTTCGCGCCGTGGCCACCACTACTCCGCACAACCATTCTTCCGCCGCTTTGGCCGAAGCAATTGGCATTCTATTTCAACAGCGGTAGCGCGGAGCACTGCACCGGCAGTCATACAGGCAATCGCGATGCCAATTCGATGGCGGTGCCGATGTTTGCTTGAAATTATCATAACGGATTGGGCCGTTTGTAGCGTCCCTATTCGATTTCAAAGGCCTACAATTCCCGGAAATGTCTCGGGAAACACGGGATTCATTGAGGGCCGGCGTTCCGAAGCGGATCGCCTATGCAAGATCTTGTTCGGATCGGACGAGAATACGTGCAATACTGCACACATTGTGCCGAATCGCACAGCGGCGGCCGATCGACCGCATATCGAGAAATCTTGCTTCGAGCGTAGAATGTCGATCGCAACTTCGGCGATAATCTCTGACGCGCGGCGAACGTCGAGGGATACGCCGTTTCCTTTGTGTTGGAACGAGAGAGATGGAACTGACTCGCTTGATCGACGCGCTCTCGCGTCCCACGGCCTATTCTCATCCGGTCGACATTGTCGAACTGTGCCAGACGCACATCTCCGTAATCTTTCTGGCGGGTCCATTCGCTTACAAAATCAAGAAGCCGGTCGATCTCGGATTCTTGAACTTCAGCACGCTGGAGACTCGCCGCCACTTCTGTGATGAAGAGGTGCGCCTCAACCGCAGACTCGCGCCGTGGGTCTATCTGGCGGTCGTGCCGGTCAATCAAGATAGCGCAGGCATCAAGATGGAAGGCGCCGGCGAGGTCGTGGAGTGGGCCGTGAAAATGGTGCGGCTGCCGACGGAAGCCACGCTGGAAAATCGAATTGCGCGCGATGAAGTGAGCGTCGAATTCATTCAGGCCCTAGCGCGCAAGGTCGCTTCCTTCCACGCCCATGCCGAGCGAGGCGAGCATATCGCCCCGTTTGGACGTTTTGATCTGGTCGCCGGCAACACATGGGAAAACTTCGAGCAAGTGGCGCATCAAATCGGGACGACTTTCAGCCCGGCTGTCTTCGAACGGCTGCGAGCGCTCACCGAAGCAACCCTCGCTCGATTGCGCCCCGTGATCGAGAGTCGAGCAGCGCGCGGGATCCCCCGCGACACGCACGGCGATCTGCGGCTCGATCATATTTATCTGCTTCCCGATCGACCGTCGGCAGACAAACTGGCCATCATCGATTGCATTGAATTCAACGAGCGGTTTCGCTTCGCCGACCCGGTGGCCGACATGGCGTTTCTCGTCATGGATATCATATTCCATGGACGACGTGATTTGGCGGACGCTTTCGCCGAGGAGTATTTCCGCGCCAGCGGCGACGAAGAGGGCCGCGCCTTGCTTCCCTTTTACACGAGCTACCGGGCCGCCGTGCGCGGGAAAGTCGAAGATTTTGAACTGCTGGAACCGGAGATCCCCGAGGCCGAGCGTGCAGCCGCCGCGGCAAGAGCGCGAGCTCACTGGCTATTGGCTCTCGGCGAACTTGAGACGCCGGGCCTCAAGCCGTGCCTGCTGATGATCGGCGGACTTCCGGGAACGGGAAAATCGTCGCTGGCGGCGGGTCTTGTGCAACAGGCGTGCTTTCAATGGATTCGTTCGGATGTCGTGCGCAAGGAATTGGCCGGCATTTCACCCGAGGATTCGGCTCGCGGCACATACGCGGAAGGCATCTACTCGCAGGCATGGTCCGACAAGACGTATGCCGAGTGCTTGCGCCGCGCTGAAATGGAGTTGTTTGAGGGCCGGCGAGTTCTTGTCGATGCCACCTTCGGCGTGGAACGGCGACGGCGAGGTTTTCTGGAAATGGCAGCGCGGCTCGGCGTGCCGGCGGTGTTCATCGTTTGCCAGTCGTCCTCCGACACCGTTCGGCAGCGCCTGGACGACCGCCGCGGCGATGTGTCGGATGCGGATTGGTCGATCTATCGAAAAGCAGCCGGACAGTGGGAGCCAGCAGGTTCTCGCACGGTGCCGTTTCTCCGCGCCGTTTCAACCGACGGAACCCGCGAAGCGGCGATTTCTCAATCGCTCGACGTGCTCCGCGAAATGTCGCTGCTCGATTGACTTGTCATCGAACCGACTGTGGGTAACTAAACCACCTTGCGTGATCCTGGGAGGTGTGGCTGTAGGGAACGCCCTCCGTGGCGTTCCGGGATCACGCGGTCGCCCGGAACGGCACGGAGGCCGTTCCCTACAGAATCTTCATCCCACTCCAAAATCGTGCAAGGCTTTTCAGCTTTTCTCCAGGCCGTATTTCTCGATCAGCCGGTACAGCGCTCGGCGGCTGATCCCAAGCGCCCTCGCGGCGCTGACCTTGTTGCCGTGCGCCTGAGCAATCGCATCCTGCGTCGTGCGGCGCTCCAATTCACTCAAGTTGAGCGGGCCAACGTCGGCCGCGATGCTCGGCGGCGAATGCAGCGCGTCGGGCAAATCGTCGAGAGTGATGAGATTGTTCTCGGCCAGAATCTGAGCGCGCTCGATCACGTTGGCAAGCTCGCGGATGTTTCCGGGCCAGTCGTAATCATGCAACGCTCGCAGGGCTTCGGGGGCGATGCTCCATCGCTTGGCTCCAAGCTGCCGCGTCGTCAAGAAATGCTCGACCAATGCGGCAATATCCTCGCGCCGATCGCGCAGCGGCGGGAGGTCGATGCTGATCACGTTGAGACGGTAAAAGAGGTCTTCGCGGAATCGGCCCGCCTTCTGCTCTTCTTCCAACGGCTTGTTCGTCGCCGCGACGATTCGCACATTCGCGTTGGATTCCTTGGTGCTGCCGACGCGGCGATAATGGCCATCTTCCAGCACGCGCAGCAATTTCGCTTGCAACGACGGCGACATCTCGGCGACTTCGTCGATGAACAGAGTCCCCTCTTCAGCGACCTCGATTAGCCCAGGCTTGGATTGCAGCGCTCCGGTGAAGGCGCCTTTCTCGTGGCCGAACAGTTCGCTCTCGAGCAAGGTTTCCTGCAAGGCGGCGCAATTGATCGTAACCATGGGACGATCGCGGCGCGGGCTGTTGCGGTAGATGGCTCGCGCCACCAACTCCTTCCCCGTGCCGCTTTGGCCGCGAATCAAGACCGACGCATCCGTTGGGGCGACCTTTTCGATCAATTGCACCACCCGCTGCATGGCCGGTCCGGACCCGATGATCTGGTAACGGGGCGATTCGAAGGTCAGCCGTTCGACATATTGGCGCAGGCGCACGTTTTCGGTGCGCAACCGCCGCACCTCCAAAGCGCGGGCCAGAATGGGCAGCATGGTGTGCAAATCGAATGGTTTGAGGACGTAATCAAAGGCGCCTACTTTCATCGCTTCAACGGCACTGGCGATCGTTCCTTGGCCGGTCATGATGATTCCGACCAAATTTGGGTCGATCTCGATCGCCTTGCGGAGCAACTGGACGCCGTCCATCCCCGGCATCATCAGGTCGGAAAGCAGCAAGTCGAATTCTTGTTTTGCGAGTGCTTTGAGCGCGTCCTCGCCGTTCGCCGCGCCAACGGTCGCATAGCCCTCTTCGGCCAAGGTTTCGCAGAGCGCATTCTTCAATTCGACTTCATCGTCAACGATGAGCAGCCGGCCACGTTTTGCTTCGACCATCAATCCATTCCTTTCGCCGTCGGTTCGAGCACGTCATTCCGCCGCGCCGCCATTGCGGATGCGGCCGACATTCACGTCGTTCTTAACCGGCAGCACGATGCGCACCGCGGTTCCCTTGCCGACTTCACTGGCAATTTGGATGTCGCCTCGTCCTTCTTGGACGACTCGCCGGCAGATGGCCAGTCCGAGCCCCGTTCCCTTGCCTTCTTCCTTGGTGGTGAAGAACGGATCCATGATTTTTCCCAGATGCTCCGGAGCGATGCCGACGCCAGTGTCCACGAATTCGATCAGCACGACCGGCCTGCCGTCGTCGAGCGTCGCCGACGACGTGCGCAGCGTGAGAGTGCCTCCGTTGGGCATGGCATCGCCGGCGTTGGTGAGCAGATTCAAGAAGACTTGCCGCAGCTTCTGGCGGTCGGCGTAGATGATCGGCGTATCGGCGGCGAAATTGCGCACAACCCTGATCTGCCGTTTGCGAAGGTGGTGGTCGATGAGGTCAACGGCTTTACTCAATTCCGCGCGAGTGTCCACCGTGGAAATCTGTTCCGCCCCCCGTCGGGAGAACTGCAGTCAGATTGGCCACCAACTCGGCCATTCGCTTCGTCTCTTGCGCGGCGATCTCGAGAGCCTTGCGCCTCGGATCGTCGGCCGGCGTGCGCGACAGGACCGACTCGAGGCGGAGCGTCACCGTGCCGAGAGGATTGTTCAATTCGTGTGCGATGCTGGCGGCCAACTCGCCCACGCTGGCTAGCTTGGCGGCATGCCAAAGCTGCTGCGTCATCGCGCGCACTTCTTCGTTCATTCGCTTTTGAACGGTGATATCGCGGGCAATCGCCGAGGCGCCAACAATCTCGCCGGCGGCGTCCTTGATCGGAGAAACGGTGAGCGAAACGTCGATCCGCTGGCCGTCTCGTTTGACGCGCACCGTTTCATAATGGTCAACGCTCTCGCCGCGCTTGATTCTGCGGAGAATGCTGGGCACTTCGTCGGTATGCTCCGGAGGCACGATCAGAGACACCGCTCGCCCTTTGGCTTCCGCGGCGGAGTACCCGTAAAGACGCTCGGCGCCGGCATTCCAAGTAGTAATCGTGCCGTCGAGCGACTTGCCGATGATCGCATCGTCGGACGACTCGACGATCGCCGCCAATTGCGATCGGGCCTCCTCGGCGCGCTTGCGCTCCGTGATGTCGCGAACAATGCCGACGAAGATTCGCCCGGAGCCCAATCGGCCCTCGGCCACGGAAAGGTCCATCGGGAATGTCGTGCCGTCGCGTCTCCGCCCGACGACTTCGCGGCCGATGCCGATGATTTTCTTCTCGCCCGTCGCCAGATAGCGCCGAGATATCCGTCATGCTCGTTTTGATAGGGCGATGGCATGAGGGTTTTGACGTTCCGGCCGATCATTTCGCCGGCCGCATAGCCAAACAATCGCTCCGCGGCGGCGTTGAACGTTTGAACGAGGCCACGCTCGTCGATACTGATAATGCCATCGACCGTGGCTTCCAAGAGGGCGCGCAGGCGGGATTCGCTGAACGATTCCGCAGCCTCCTTGGGAAGGGCTTGCGGGCTAGTGGATGGAGCGACGTTCGGATTCATTCCTGCGATTCCCCGACGAAAAACCGATCCCATTCCCGCGGAACCAGCCGTGCCTCGGCTATTTCATCCTGCTGTCCCGCCCCATGCTTTGTCGTCGCATCGAATTCTAGCAATCCGGCATTAGGCGAGATAGAACGATTCGAAACGGCCTTTGAGCGACTCGCTCGGTGCTTCAATAACGGCAAGCTCGTTCTTCAGGCGAAAGTTGCAAACCGGCGAAGATTAGCACATCGCCGGCTGGCGAAGTTTCTCCAACAAACCCGCCAGCACGCGTTCCTCCGCGAGCACTTGTTCGCGAAATTCCGGCGAGAAATGGGTCCGGCGAGCTTCGACGCGCGCCTCGCCCAATGCCGCTTCCAACACTCGCACCAACGTCGTCTGTTCGTTTGCAGTGAGAAGCAAAGGTGTTTCTGACATGGTTAGCCGTCCTTCATCGTGATAAAAATGACAATCAATTCCACAACGCAGCCAACTCTCGGCCGCCGTGAAAGCGTGGGCACATCGTTCGTTCGCCTAGCTCAGATGCATTCCGCGTGCCAGTCAGATTTGCGGCACGCAGAATGGCGGTTCCACCGTGGAAAAGCGGTGATTGCCCTGAATACCGCAAGAAATCCACGAATAGAATCCCAGATTGCCTGCCCACGATTGAGAATCTCGAATCTGCCGCGTGCGCTTCCGGTTTCCGAATGGGCGGAATCGCACACCGGTCGGTGAGACAGATTCTCGATCTCCCCGTGCCACAAACAATCAAATTCTTTGCGACGCGCGACGGATTTGTTGGAGTTCACGCTTTAGCGTGTTGCGAGCGAGCACGCTGAAGCGTGAACTCCAACGTTCTTTGCGGTTCCGCCGCGCTGTGAACAAAACGTCGCTGTCCTACTCTCCACGGCAACGGCCAAACAAAAATCCCCGCTCCCGAACGGATTCGGGGACGGGGATCAAAAATGGCTCGAATGGCCCGAACGAGAATTGCCGCAAGCTATTTCTCTTGGCGCTGCGTTGCCCGCGCTCGTTCGTTGGCCTTCTCCAATTCTCGCTGCCGCTGTTCGACTTCGCCTTTCAGCGACTTCCGTTTCCCTTTGTAGCTGACGCAGGGCGGTCTCTTTTTCTTGCAATGCCTTCTCCACCTCTCGCTGGCGCTCGGCCGATTCGACGTTGGCTCGCAGCCGTTCCAGCTTCTCCATTCTCTGCCGCACCTCTTGCGGCAGTTTCTCGCGGTCTTGCGGCGTGTCGATCGGACCTTCGAAGATCGTCTTGCCGGACTTGTCGGTCGCGGTCAACACGGTGTGACCGTCGTTGCGGTTCAACTTGAGCATGATGGATTTATCCTCATAGGCCGCGTTGGCATCGTCGGGAGTCAATTCGCCTCTCATCAACTTGACCGCCCGCACCATCAAGCCGGGGTCGTTCGCGCCCGGCTCTTTCCAGAGCATCACGCCCGGCGGCGCGCACCATGGGGCCGACGTTGTCGCGCCAAGCTGCACCGGCAAGGCGGGCCAGCCGGGCATGCCAGGCAAGCCCGGTGAACCGTCGTCGTCGGCCACCGGCATCTCGCGTTCGGTCAGCTTCGCCTTCACTGTTTGCCGATCTCCTTTGTGAAGAATCGTCAACGTGACGACGTCGCCCGGTTTCTGCATTCGCACCAGGCCCGCGAGCTGCGCCGGATTGATCAACCACTGGTCGTCGAGCTTTTCGACGACATCGAGCGGCTTGAGGCTCGCGACATCCGCCGGGCTATTCGGTTCCACGCCATCGACCACGAGCCCGGCCTTGAGCTTCAACTGCTCTCGCAACACGGCCGGCGCTAGTCGCGGCCAGACCGAGAAATGCGCCTTTTTCCATGTGCATGGAACGAATCGCCGCGAAAGTCATGTTGCCCTGGCCGTCGGGCTGGATTGCGACGGCGCGACCGGCAAACGGGCCGTCTGGGACACTGACCATTCCGGCCGCGCAGGGCGCGGCGCGTCCGCAACCGCTCTTGCTTGGATCCTCACATTTCCTTGGAGTCCGGCTTTTCCGCTATCGGCGTCAGCCTCGGCGGCGCGAGTGGTGACACGAATGGCGCGAGGCGCCGGGTCGGATGATTCTTGGCGCAAAGACGCCGCGTGTACTTACCAGCAAACCGACAACCATCGTCGTTTTGAGCAGCCTGTTCATGGAAACCTCCGTCGAGAATAGTTACAAAGAAATTGAGCCAACCACCCGCCCCCTCGCTAACGCTTCGGGTTAGTGTGTGGCAACGTGACATGCGCATACTAACCCGAAGCGTCAGCGAGGCGAACACCAACCCGAAGCGTTAGCGAGGGCGGGTCAATAAACTTCCATCGTCATCCGCACCGCGGGCGGCTTGCGGATCGTCACTTGCATCGTCGCCTGATCTTGATCGTCGTACCATTGCACATGCACGAATTCTTGCCGAACGACTTCGCGCACCGGCGTGTTGTTCGGCAGATTTACCACTTTTTCCGTCGCCGATACCCAGCGCGCAATTCGTCAACCATTTGATCCGGGGCCCGTTCCGCAATTTGTTCCGCGGCCGCCGGCTTCAACTCGTGGGCGACCGGCATCGTCACTGGCCCAGTTGCCGGCCCCGGAATCGAACGCCGCGCAAAACCGAATTGCCACGCCAGCAACACCGCGACCGAAGTGGCCACCGCAATCGCGGAATAGGCCAACCAGCGACGCCGCCCCGCGCTTCGATCCGGCAGCGACGGAAGCTCGTCGATCCGCGCCATCACCCGATCGACGATCGACGACTCCGGCGCGAGCAATCGGCCAAGCCGTTCGAGTTCTTGTTCCAATTCCGAATCAACCTTCATAACTCAATCTCCTGAGAGCCGTCACAAAACCGCCGGGGACTGTCCCCATTTTGCGCAGCTCGATTTTGCACGTCGCCATTCTGCACAGTCCGCGGAGTAAAATGGGGACTGTCCCCTTCCGTCAAGCGGTTTTGCGAGGGGCATTGAAGCTGTTCGCGCAGCCGGGCGTAGCCGCGCGAAAGCTGCTTGGTGATCGTCCCCACCGGCCGCCCCGACATCCGGGCAATATCGGCCACGCTATGCCCTCCAAAATGCCGTAACAACAACGGTTGCCGTTCGCGCTCGGGTAGCTGCATCACCAGCGCGAGCAGCCGTTCCGCATCGTGATTGGTCCGTTCGCTTTCCTGGCCCGCCACCTCGGCCGCATGTTCAAGCGGCAGCTCATGCCGCCGCCCCTGCGACAGCCGCTGAGCATGACGCCGAGCAATCCGCGACACCCAACCGCCGAACAACGCCGGATTCCGCAACCGCGCTAGCGACCGAAACGCAATCACAAACGCATCTTGAGCCGCATCCTCGGCGGCATGATGATCGCCGATGATTTTGTAAGTGACCGCCAAAACGATCCGTTCATACCGCCCCACCAGCCGAGCAAACGCGCCGCGATCGCCTTCGATCGTAGCAGCGACAAGCTCGGCGTCCGATTCCGTAATCATCACGAAGGCGACCCCGCGATCCACCGAACCCGCACCCGCCTATGAGTATAGAGGCTTTTTGCGATGGATTTGCGGCAAGAAAATGGCGGAATTGGGCGAGAAACTCGGAATCGCCAAGCAGCCGCCAGCCGCGATTAGCCGTTGCCGACGGCTTAGAATAGCTTTTTTTGTGGCGAGACTTGAATTCCGTGGACCGCCGCAAGAATCGGCTCAGCGGAAACGCGCGCGAGTTTCGATCGGCTCGAGCTTGTGAAGGCCGCCGCCGTAAACGCGACTTTCCGATTCGAACATTTCTCCCGTGATACGGCAGAGCGTGTCGAATACGTCACCGTACAGCAGCGGATTGTTCGCAAGTCGCTCTCGCAAAATGCCTTTTGGATACAGCATCAAGTATACGTTTGCAGCCGTCGCCTGCGATTTGTTCCAAATAAAGCGGAACGGTTTTCCGCCTTTCGCCGCTGACGTTCGTCCCATATACGTGCATACGAACGGCGCCGGGCCGCGTTGCTCCTGCGAATACCAAGGGGAGCGATGGCTCGCCAAATACCCTTCATCAATTCGCCGTCGCGTTCTCTCGTCCAAGGTACTGCCACAGCCTCGGATGCAAATCGCGAACCTGTTCCTCAGGCAAACCGCAGTCAATCAGGCAAAGTGGCTCCTCTAAATCCGGATAACCGTCTGGCCGCGATTCCACGACCGACATCTGCAGATACCGAACTAAGAAAAGGGGACGCGAGTCAATTAAAAAAGGGGTGCGTCCCCTTTGTTTGTCCGAGCACGGAATCTTGCTGTCCGACGTCGAGCAGTTTTACGGCCGTCTCGTTCATGCTCGCGTTATCGAGATTCATCCACCAACCGACGAGTCGCCCGATCAGTCCGGCGGGCCGCCGGAACTGATTTCGCAACGATTCTAGCCATCGCTTGCCAAGGTTGGCTTGAGACACGGCGCTCGCTGTCATGTTCTTGACCCGTTCGACGCTTTCAAAGGGCTTGCCAATCATGCGGCCCGATCAGGAGAGGATCGGGATCAGATTCTTGGTGTGTGCCTTTCCGGTGGCTCCATCTTGCTTGCCGCTGTAAATTGCGATGGTCGCTTCGTCGCCATCGACCGAGATGACCATCACTTTGATTTTCTTCGGCAACACGGAAATCGGAACAAGGATGCCGCGCAAGCTGAAACCTTTGCCGCCCACGATCCGGGCAGGTTCGAAGTAGGCCAGGTCGCCCGCTTTCCACTCGGCTTGCATTGCAGGTTCCCTTTAGCAACGAACAACGCCCCGACGGAAGACCACGGGGCGTTGTACTCACGCGTGAATTGCGACTGAGCTTTTTTCAGCGGTCTGGCTAGCGATCTTTTCTGGCGACTGCCGCTTCGGCGGAAGAGGAAATGTCTTCGGCGCCAGCTTCCTTGAAGATCTTTTCCGCGCGGGCGGTTTCCTTGCCGTCTTCCGAATGGACGGAAATCAGCACGTTGCCGCCTTTGATTTTGCCTTCGTAGCGTTTGGCTTCGAACACAGGGATGCCCATGCCGATGAGGGTGCCCGTGATGCCGCCCGCCGCGCCGACGACGGCGGCTCCGCTGAGAGCCGCCATGATGGGTCCTGCGGCGATGAAGGGGCCAAGCCCTGGAATCGCCAAGGCCCCGATGCCTGCCAACCAACCGAGAGCGCCACCGACGAGGACGCCAGTGCCGGCTCCGACGGCCGTTCCTTCCGGGGCCTTGGTGTGGTGCTCATGCGCGAAATCGCGAGTTCCGTCCTTATCCGGCAACAGGATCGAGATATCGCTTGCCAAAAAGCCGGAGCCTCGAAGCCGATCGACAATCGTATTGGCTTGGGCGGGAGTTTTTACGATGCAGAATATTGACTTTGACATGATCGAACGTCCTTAAGGGTGGGATTGGTGTGGGAATTCCGTGATCGAAAGTTAATGGGAGGGAGCGATTTCCAATTGATCGTTGACTTTGTCGGCGCCGGCGACATCGGTCGCGATGGCTTCGATTTTCTTTTTTTCATCCAAGGTTTTGACCGGACCGCGCAAAGTGACCCGGCCGTTTTCCGTGATGATCTTGACGTTTTTCGCGTCGGTTGACATTTCGCTGGCGACGACGCGCTTGCGAATATCGGCCGTGAGGTTGATGTCTTGCTTATTCTCTTTTTGGTCGATGGGCGTCTTCGCCGTGTGATCGCGATCACGCTCGTTGACGCCGGTGTTGTCGGCGGCGGTTGAGGGCTTGGTGGTGTTTGGCGTCGAGTGAGCCGTGTTGTCGCAGCCGGTGATGCCGAACAAGCAGAACACGAGAAAGGCTGTTAGTTTCATTTGTTCCTCTTTGCAGTGGGAGTAATGCGAAAAGCGAACGAGAGATTGCGAGGGTGCAATGCAACCCGCGTGCCGCGATCGAAGCAGGTCGGATTTTGCGGTTCTTGCGGCGCTTAGTTGCTCAGAGACGAGCCTGAAATGTGCTTTCGGGCAATCGGGCGTGGAAGTTTCCGAAGCACATCGGCTGGCATGAAATCGCGGTTTGACGTGGATGGACCCGGAATTCCGCGAGCCGAATTGAGCCTGATAGGGCGCGATACCGGCGATTCCGAGCAATGGAGAAGATTCGCGCCTCGATGGACGAATCGGCAGGGCGTCATTTATCCACGGCGCGTGATTTGCTTTGGAACCCCTCACAAAACCGCGAGGCGGAAGGGGACAGTCCCCGGTTTGCTCCTCGGACTGCGCAAAATCGGGACAGTCCCCGGCGGTTTTGTGAGGGGTTCTTAGATAGGTGGGCCTCGATTGTTCTGTTGGGCTTGATTGCTCTTTAGAAAGGTAGCGGGCGTTGACAACCGTTCTTTGTCTTACGCTTTTCGTTTTTCAAATCTGAGGTGCAGTATGTTGTGGACGCTGTTATTGGTCGTGCTCGTCTTGTGGGCTTTAGGGTTTGGCTTCGGAGTCGCGGGCGGCTTGATCCATCTGTTGCTGGTCGTTGCCGTGATCGTTTTGCTCGTGCAACTTCTGCAGGGACGCCGAGCCGTTTAGCGACCATCGAATTCTGATCGGTGGCGGCCCGTGCGCCGCGGTCAGGCGATGGTCTTGCGGGACGCCAGCGTCACCGAACCAGCGTCGCTCCAAACGTCGCTTTCGATTTCGCCGGCTCGCCGCTGGCCATGCTGCCGGCGACGACGCCGCGGTCCCAAGTGAGCAGGCGGCCGATGAAGTGGTACGACGACTTGCCGTCGGGCGAGTAATAGGTCAGGTCGCACTGCCGCGGGTCTGCTTTGTTCACCAGCGCCACGACGCCGTCGCCGGTCAGGCCGGCCCAGTCGGCTTGTTTGTCGGCGGGGACGACGCTGTCGTCGCGCTTCGTTAGCTTCATCGGCGTGGTTCGGCGGGCTTGGAGTTTCCAGGAACCGAGATACGACTCCGGCTTCGGGTTGGCCGGCAGCCGGTTGGCCGGTTTGAAATTCGCCATTTCAGGAAGACTGGCAACGTCGATCGTGCTGGAGTCGGCCGGGAAGGCGGCGTCGGATTGCAGGCGGCGGGCGTAGCCACCCCATAGGCTGCCGTCGAGATCGAAATGCGTGCCGGCCATCAGGTCGTGGTCGCCTTCGCTCAGCCGATACGTGAAATGCCGGCCGCCAAGGCGATCCCAATGGGCGTTGGCATTGTCGCTATCGATGTAGAAGTCGATTTGGTTTCCCTTGATCGAGCCGTTGACGCGGTAGGCTTTGCTCGGATCGTTCTTGTCGTAGAAGCTGCCGATGCGGAAGTCGCGGGTCTTGTCGCCCTTTTGCTTGAGCACGCCGTTGAACACGCCGGGGATGTGCGTGATATCCAAAATGCCTTCCCAGCCGTCGAAATGGAGCGACCAGCGGCCGATGAACCGCAGCTCGGGCCACGATCGCTGCTTGACGCCGGTGATGTAGCAGGCTTCGTTGCCGTACTTCAGATAGTCGTAGGCGATGTACGTGAAGCCGCCGGGGAGCTTCGTCGGGCCCCAACTGTTTTTGACGATGAAGTACGGATGCCGGGCGTCGCGGCGATCGTAGCCGACGATCAGCATCGAGTGGCTATCGGCGTCGGCCTTGGCCGGGCCGTCGTAGGTCCACATTGGGTCGGTCTGTTTGCCGCAGCAGCTAAAGCCCCACATCACTTCATGGTGGCTATCGAGCGCGGCTTCGATGGCGTGCGGATCGGTGGCATTGGGAATTTCGCGGAACGACGTGACCGTGAAGTATGCGGGGCCCGCAGGATCGTCGGCTTGAGTTGGCGGGCCGAGAGGTTCCAGCTATCGATATTGAACTGGGTCCAATGGGGATCTTGCCAGCCGAAAGGGATTTTGTAGTCGTGGCCATCGGGCCAGCCGGTCGATTCCTCGGGCACGGCCAGTCCGCCGGACAGATAATAGAGGTTTTCGAGAGCGCTGCCGCCGTCGCAACCGCCGATTTGGTTCTCGCTCGCCGCGGCGCCTTTGACGTCGCCGTTCATCCAGAAGATTTTGACGAAGTACATGAAGGCGTCTTCGGAGAGATCGACATCGCCTTTGCCGGCCCGTTTGAGAGCGGCTTCCATCGCCGCGGTGACCGAGTGGATGATGCAGGTCCGCCGGTTCCCCTGATTGCGGATCGGGCTTTGCTCGGCGGAGAGATCGACATAAGCGGGAAGAGCCTGCGCATGCGCCGCCGATTGCGAAGCCGCGGCCAGGCCGATACCAAGCAGCATGGCGAACAGGAGTTGCTGTGCGGAGCAGAGGCGAAGGCGAGTTGGCATGGGTATTCCCTTCCGGCGGCGTTGGTTGTTCTTCAACTACAAGAACAATGGCCAAAACAGCCCGCAGCCCGACAGACTCTAGGGAGCGAAGCGTATTTCGCGGGGAAATGTTACGGAAAAAAACACAAACGGCCGGTCAGTTCCCCGTGGGGAACTGCCGGCCGTGTGCTGCTTCATCCTCAGAATCGAAGCAGTTTTTTCACTTGGCTTACTCTTCGGTCGCGGCCGGGATGTTGTCGCAGCTGTCGACCGACAGGTTGTTCGCCTTGTTGGTTTCCACAAGCTCCTTTTGGCTGTCGATGATCGTGTGGACGTAGGCGAAGGGGGCCGGCTGTCCGTCGGCGGTTCCCATCGTCATCGCGGCGATCGGCAGGCGGATGTCGGCCGAGGTCGTCTCGTCGGCCGCCAGGCTATCGACCCGAACGCTTGTGTACGGCAGGCCTTGTGCGAGTTGATCGTCGTTGGAAGCCAGGATCGCCACGTCGAACGGCTGGGCGATATCAACATCGCTGTTGTTGTGGAACCAGACTCGGTAGGCCGGGGCCAAATTCTTCGCCGGATCGCCGGCGTCGAGCTGCTCGATCTTCGTGAATTCGACATCGATTCCGCCTTCGACCACGTCGGCGTCGGCCACGTCGTAGTTGCCGCCGAACCAGAATCCGACTGGGTAGTGCAGGTGATAGTGCCAACGCGGGTGATGTCCGACCGGATGGCCGGGGTGATGGCGAGGAGTATGCACCACCGATTTCGTGGTCTTGTGGTTGTTCTTGGGGCCGGTCGAATGCTTATGCGAATCGTGCGAAATATGGCTGCTCTTCGTATGGCTCGAACTGTGGCTGCTGGAGCCATGGCTGCTGGAACCGTGGCTGCTGCTGTGCGCGCCGCTGCCGCCATGAGCACCGCCGCCGCTGCTGTGTCCGCCGCCACCGCCGCCGCCGTGAGCCATCACCAGCGAGGCACTCGTCGAAACCAGACCAATCACCGCGACCGTCAACAGGTTGTTCAAAAGGCGTTGCATGATATGCTCCCCAGGTAAGTTGTTGGCCCAGGGCTGGCGAAATGCTGGCCCTGATAGCTGGAGAATGACCAAACTGGCCCGCAGCCCGACAGAATTTCTAAAGTTTCGTTGGATTGTGAGGAAAACCCAGGGAGGGCCGACGACGGCCTTTCGTAGGTCAGGCTTTCCAGCCTGACATTCGTTCAACGGTCGCCAGCCTGGAAAGGCTGACCTACGACAAACCGCCGCCGCTCGGCCGTCCCTGGGCTTGTTTACCACCTGGAATTCCCGCTAAAATGGGGATTCCGCCGATTCTGGCGTGGCCGACACTTTTCACGAATGGGAGCAACTACCTTGGAAACCTTGGATAACACTCGCCAAATGAAGGTGGTCACGGCCTTCTGCATCAAGCCTTATAGCGCGCCTGGCAAGAAACGTCCCGCCGGCGAAAATGCTCACGATTGGACCTATCTCGTCCAGCAAATTGCGTATTTCGACACCGGAAAAACGTGCGACGACGCGACCGCTTTGGAAGTTGCCAAGGTTCTGCGAAAGAGCAGCAACTTTCCCAACGATTCCGAATGGAATCAACGCGTCAACGCTCCCGGCGCCCCCGAGCGGATTTTGGAAATCATCCGGGAAAGCCTGGCGGCCGGAAAAGCGTGACCGGCGAGCGCTCGACCAGCTCGCCGTCGCTCACGCTTCGGGTTAGTGTTTTTCGCGGACCTCGCCATACCAAGCGCGAAGCGTTAGCGAGGGCGGCTACTTGGCCGGAAATCGATCGTCGAATGATTCCGCGATTCGCGCTCGATAGACTTCGGCGCTTTGTTGTAGGCGGCCTCGGCTGCCGGCCGTTCGGCGGGACGAATCTGATTTCGCTTTGCGCGCGAACAGACATCGACGGCCTCCAAGCACCATTCGGCGCTGCGGCGACTCGCGCGGATCGGTTTGCCGTCGAGCTCGACGAAGATCGGATTCGTGTGCGAGCTGGGAAAGATTCGCACGGCGATCCAACTGGAAATCGTCGGCGAATAGTCGAACGTCAGATCGTTGATCTTGCCGTCGGCCGTGATGAGCTTTCGATCGACGGAGCGGCCATTGACGATCAATTCGACAGGCACTTGCCGCGTGTCGCCGATTCGCGCCCGCTCCAAATGCCAATACGGCTTTTCATCGAGCCGCAGCCGGCGGATGTCGGCTTGTGGTTTTTCGTCAAGCATTGCCGCGGCCTGGACTTTGATCGTCAGCTTGCTGCCCGCCTTGATGGCCAGCACGCTTGGTCGACCGGCCGGCCCGGTTTCGCCGACACCGAGGTCATTTGGCGCTGAAGTCGATTAGATGGCTGCGACCATCGGTCGTGTAAGCGCGGCCGTCGCGCAGGCCATGCACCCAGGCGTCGTAGTCGAGCGGCTGGCCCTTCGGAATTTTCACATAACTGCGGCCGAGGCCGACGCGATCGCCGTAAATGCAAGGGAAGTCGGTCTCGCCGCTGAGCCGCGTCATGAAACCGCAATTGAGCGTGTGATACCAGATCGGCAGTTCCCAGAGGATCGGTGTATCGACCGACGAAATGAAATCGACGGCATCGTGCGCGACATCGACGATGTATTCGTTGGCGCCGATGCCGTCGAACGGCGGCATTTCGTAGGCCGGCAGACTCTTGGCCGCGGTTTTCAAGCCCCAGCCGCTATGTGCGAAGCCGACCACCGCGCCCTGATTTTTGCCCCAACGCAAAACCGGCAAGTCCCAACTGGGCCACTGCTCGATCCGCGTCGTGCCGGGATAGTCGTCTTCCTTCAGCCGCAGCAGGCATACATGGCCGGCATGAGAACTCGGGAAGCCAGACACCTCAACGTCGTAGCGCATGAGATTGTCGGGCAGCGACAACTTGCTCACCTGCCCCTCGAAAAACTGCTTCTGGTGATACCAGCACGGCCCCCAGGCGAGCACGCAGCCGACATTGAGGTCTTCGCCCGCGATATGCCGCATCATGTCGCTCGGCCCGACGCCGGCGCTCGGCGATTCGTAGTGCGCGCAGCCGGCGGCGTGAATATGATGGTCGCCCGAATACCAGCCGTGGTCGATGAGTTTGATCCATCGCCGCAGTTGGAAGGATTCTTTATGAGTGGCGGCCGACGGAACCGTGATGTCGCGCGTTAGAACCTCGTACTCGGGCCCGCGCGTGAAGCTCACATGATAGTCGCCCGGCGGCAAGGCGACCGATTCACCGTCGTGGCGGTAAATCTGATTCTGAAAGAAAAAGTCGGGTGCGACCCGCCGCGCCGGCGCCGGATAGATTCGGCCGCGCGCATCGCGGAACAAAAAGCTGGCGGTCGTCGGCGAGCCGTCGTCGTCGAGCACGGCCAATTTCACGTCCACCGCCGGTCGGCAGTCGAAAAGAATGTTGATCTCGCTGCGGAAGCCGAGGTCCTGCGTTCCTTGCCCCGCGTCGAATTCGATTTTGGCGTCGCGCGATCCGGCATCACGGCTATAAAGCTCGACGACACGGTATTCCAACTTCAGTCCCGACAGCGGCCCGCTGAGTGGTGGCCGGTCGAAGAAATCAATGTCGAGCCAGCGATCGCGCAAATCGCCCGGTTGAATTTCGGGCTTCGGCTCCGGCGAGCCCGTCGAACGAACTTGCATTCGCAGCGCATTCGGGCTGCTGACGTGCAGCGGCGAATGAATGCCGGCGTCGTTTCGCACTTCAACGAGGAACGCCCGCCAACCTTGCTGGATCAACTTCTTCGCGGCCGGCCCAGCGACGACATGCACGCGGCTTTCGGCATTGATTTCGACCGTCGCCAGACAGAGCGGATCGAAGGTTTTCTGGATATCGCGCACCCCGTCGGCCGGATCGGCGGCCGAATACGCGCGATCCAGCGCCGCCAGTTGGGCTTTGTCGAGCGGAGCGCCGACAAGATCGAGCGCCTGAGCGACACGGCGCGCCTGAGCCGCCAAAGGCTGCAGATCGACATCAACGACCGGCGGCGGTCGATCGGCTTCGGCGGCTTTACAAGTGTCCGCGACGATCACGAAGAGGCAAATGGTTGCGGCGAAAATGGTTCGTGCGATTCGAGTGTTCATGGCCGAAATTGTCCGTGGGCCAAGCGAGCATCAAAGCCGTCGATATTAGGCGCAAGCGGCTGCCCATCAGGATACCGGCCCCCAAGCGAAAATGCACGGTTTTGGAAAAGCGAAGGCGAGTTGCGAGTGGCATTGCGCGAAGTCGGCAGATAGATTTATGGAGGGCCTAAGGCGACTGCAACAGGAAATCGTGGATTCGTGCATGCTTAAGACAGTCTACGCTCTGCTGTGTGGCTGCTTGGTTTGCATCGCTTGTTCGTTGCTCCATGCCGCCGAGCCCGCGTCGGGTTGGCGTGGCAATGGCACCGGACTTTGGCCGGACACGATCGCGCCGCTTCATTGGCAGCGCATCGTGCGCGGCGCGATGGAAGGGATGCGCGGTCAGGCGAACCGGCCGGGCGAGACAGACGCCAAACGAGCGCCGTTGATCCACAAAGGCTTGCCCGCCGAATGGCTGACGTTGGGTCCGTTCCCGGTCGCCGATTCCATCAAGGACATCGATCGCGATTTGGCAAAGGGCGAAGCTGCCTTGTCGCCGACCGAAGGCGAGCACACCGCCGATCTTGTCTGGAAGCGGGTCGCCGCCAAGCGAGACGACCTGATGGATTTTGGGGCGGCCGGATTACCGTGGGTCGATTTGGCGAAGGGCGCCGAGTTGGCGCAAAACCGCGTTTTTTATGCCCACACCTATGTCTACTCGCCACGTGGCGGACCAGTGCGCGGAGTCGTCGAGCATTGTTTCGGATTGAAAATCTGGGTCAACGGAAAAGAAGCGTACCGCGCCGTCGATCGGCAAGCCCCGCTCGGCGGTTACGAACCGATCAGCCGCATGGAATTGGCGCACATCGAGCCGCCGGCCGGACATTTCAGCGTCGATCTCAAACCGGGTTGGAATCGAGTGCTGTTGAAGCTGACCACTTCGAACCGCGATGATTTCAAAGAGGCTGCCTTCTGCTTGCGGCTGATGGATCCGCCCGACGTGGCCTACGACGGCGAAAACATCCGCTGGATCAGCGAATTGCCGGGCCGCAGCACCTCGACGCCGATTATCGTCGGCGACCGCATCTTCTTGGCGGCGGAGCCCGACCTGCTTGTTTGCATCGACAAGAAAACCGGCAAGCAATTGTGGTCGGCCGCGAACAATTACTTTGAGGCTCTCACGCCGCAGCAACGCCAGGCCAAGCCGGCGTTTGCCGCGCGCGTCGATCCGCTCGTGGCCGCGTTGCGAATCGAGGCCAAGCGCGAGCGCCGGCTCGAACTTCGCCAGCAAATCCAGCAGGCGCTAATCGAAATTGATCCCGATCATTTCACGTTGAATACCGACGGCCATTTTGCCGCGCATTTCGGCATCGTCGGCTTCACCATGCCGACGCCGGTCAGCGATGGCAAATATGTCTACGTCTGGTGTGGTCTGGGCGTTGCCGCGTGTTACGATCTCGACGGTCATCGGCAGTGGATCACTCGTGTGCCGACCGGCCCGCTGGCTTATGGCTCGTCGCCAGCGTTGGCGGACGGCGTGCTGGCGGTGTATCTCGAAAAACTGTTCGGCCTCGACGCCAAGACCGGCAAGTTGCGCTGGACGCAGCCGCGGATCAACAAAAACATCGCCGCGATTCAGGCGGCGACGTTTGGAAAGCAGCAGGTGTTCGTCTCGCAACTCGGCGAAGTCGTGCGGCCGTCGGACGGCAAGCTGTTGTTTCGTCCGCATAGCGCGGTGGCCGGGGACGGCGGTTGCTGGGGACCGCCTGTGATCTTAGGTGAGCGGATGTACTCGGGCCAATATGGCGTTCATCGCTTGAATATCGTCGATTTTCGCGGCGTTTCCGGCGACGAGTGGAAGCCCGAAGTGGCGGAGTTTGATCTCGACCTGCCGCACGAGCTCAGCTTGAACGCCGACGGCAGTTGGCTCGACCGTTCGACGGCCGGTTCGCCGCTGGTGCATCAGGGTCTCGTTTATCTGGTCGATATCTACGGCTGGCTGTATGTCGCCGATCTGAAAACCAAGAAAACGGTCTACTACAAGAATCTGAATCTCAGCGGGCTCGACGGTTTGATGCACTACAACGCCGTGCCGGTGGCGGCGAGCCCGACGCTCATCGGCGACAATCTGGTCGTGCTCGACAATCAAGGCACGGCGCTGGTGCTGGCGACCGGCCGCGAGTTCAAGGTTTTGTCGTGCAATCGAATTGAAACGCAGCTCGAGCGCGTGTGGCCATTGCCGGCGCAAGAAACCTTGGCATACGCGCCGCCGGTCGCCGATCGCGATTGCCTCTACTTGCGCGGCGAACGATTTCTGTATTGCATCGGAACGAGGTAACCGCGCCAGCAATCCAATGTACATTCCCGCTGCGTTTGCCGAATCCGATTTGAACAAGCTGCACGACTTCGTCGAACAGAACAGTTTTGGAATGCTCGTGTCGAATCTCGGCGGCCTGCCGTTCGCCAGTCACCTGCCTTTTCTATTGGAGCGGCAATCTGGACCGCGGGGAACATTGATCGGCCATATGGCGCGCGCCAACCCGCAATGGGCCGAGGCCGACAGCCAAACCGCGTTGGCGATCTTTCCCGGATCGCACGCTTACATTTCTCCGACGTGGTACGAGTCGGACCAGGTCGTGCCGACGTGGAACTACATTGCCGTTCATGTCTACGGTCGCATTCAGATCGTTCACGATGAGCCGGCGCTCTTGGACATCGTGCAGCGCTCGATTCGATTTTACGAGCAGGCGATGCCTCGACCTTGGTCGTTCGACGATGCGACGACGTTCGCCCGGCGGATGCTCGCGCAGATCGTCGGCTTTCGGATCGAGATCGAGAGGATCGAAGGGAAGTGGAAGCTGAATCAGAATCATCCGGTCGAGCGCCGCAGGAAAGTGATCGCGGCGTTGCTCAAGCTAGACGACGAGAATTCGCGGTCGATCGCCGCCACGATGCAGCAAACGCTTGCCGCCAAGGGTATTCCCGATGACGATCAATTACCGACTTGAACCGGACCTGACGCCGGAGGAGTTTTGCGACGTCCTGCGTTGCTCGACCTTAGCCGAGCGCCGCCCCGTTGACGATCCGGCTGCGATTCGGGCAATGCTCAAAAATGCCGACGTGATCGTAACGGCTCGTCTCGACGGCCTGCTAATCGGAGTCTCCCGAGCGATCACCGACTTCGCCTATTGCACCTACTTGTCGGACCTCGCCGTTGACGAGCAGCATCAGCGGCAAGGAATCGGCCGCGAACTAATCCGCCGCACCCACGAAGCCGCCGGCTTGCAAACGACGCTGATCCTGCTCTCCGCCCCAAAGGCGAGAACTTATTACCCGCATATCGGAATGACGCAGCACGATTCTTGTTGGGTTTTTCCAAAATCGATTGGGAGCAACGTGGCGAATCAAGGTGGTCGGGAGTCTTAATTTCGTTGCATCGACATCAAAGACTCCCGACCTCCCGACCCCTTTGACTCGTCCAATCTAGTAGATATCCCGATTACAATGTGGCCTGACATCCAAATTCACGTGAACACAACCGATGGCATCTTGACCCGACAATATGAAACGGAGAGCGCTGTGCCATGAAAAAAAACGACGTTCTTGACTTGGTTTGTGCAGACCTTCGGTCTGCGCTCTCTGAGACCGATTTCCGTTTTTCGCGCAAGCACGAGGGCTTTGTCCGACGCATCCCCGGAGGTGATCAAGGAATCGGGATTCCGGTTTGGAGGCGATACCTTTCGTTCGAGCTTTCGCTCGTCGTTACCATCCGCATCGACGCTGCTGAAAGGATAGTGGGTTTGTTCTCCGGTGCCCCTCCAGGGCATGAGGACGAGGGGTTCACGACGGCTCTGCGATTGGAATCGTTCACTAGCGGTCCGACGCTCTTTAAGGTGCGGTCTGATCTCGACATCCACGATGCATGTGCTGAGTTGCTTCCAATTCTGCGCAAAGAAATCGTTCCGTTCTTGGATTCTCACACGGACGTTTTTGCGTTGGACCAGGTGATGAACGGCGGTGATCATACTCCTACGATACCGATGCAACCCTACCGTGCAATGGACGCGGCTATTCTCGCCAAACTGGCGGACAATCCTCGGTTTGACTCGCTTCTGCAAGAGTTCCTCCACGAATTACGTAACGCACATGAGAACGACCGCGAAAAGTTCACGCGGCTGGCCGAGTATCTAAGAACTGAGGTTCAACCGCTAACCGGAGCATGAAACCGGGACGACCATGAAACTTGGACGCAGTGACGCAGCTAGTATTGGCACAATATGCGGTGGAAACGCCAAAGAACTAGCTGCGCCCCAGTTGCTCCGTTCGATTAGCTCGTCTGCTCGCCACGCGCTTCGAGAATTGCAATGACTTGCTCGATCTGATCGAGATCGTTGAACTTCCTGCGGGCGGCTCGCGTGCGCTCTTGCCAATAGAGGCGGTAAAAATCGCGACCGAGGTCGGGATTTTCGCTGCGAAGTTGGTCCAATCTCGCTTGCTCTTCGGCGCCAGCCGAGAATTGGCCGTTCTCGTCAAGCGAGCGGGATTTGCGTTGACGGCGGACAAGCCGCAATTGCATGCGGGCGAGCTTGCGGCGCGCGTAGTCGAGCGCGGTGAGGCCCTTTTGGTCCATCAAGTTTGCGTCGGCGCCGTATTTCAGAAGCGCTGCGACCGTCGCTACGTCGGGGCAGCAGCCGCGGACGTTCGCGATCAGCGCCGTGGCGCCGCGGGGCGACGCGGAGTTGGGATCGACTCCCCACGAGAGCCGCTCGGCTACAAGATCGGCGTCGCCTCGCCGGGCCGCCAAATAGAGCAGCTTCTCGAAGCCGCGGCGGTGCTCCGGATCCCGGGCCATGTTGCGAAAGTCGGTCATGCGATGGAGTTCACTTGGCAACCAAGTCGATGGCGGCAAAATGTTCGTGGTCGCTCTGCGTGTTGCTCGTCTGGACGCGGACGGAATAGATGCCGGGTGCGGCGAGGCGAAATTTCAACCGCGTGCCGACGCGGCAGTCGGGCTTGAAGTTCATCGTGAATTCGCCCCTCGTCACGACGCCTTGTTCCAGCCAGGCAGCCGGATTCTTGTCCCTGCCAGCCGATTCGGAAAACGACGGCGCCGGCTTGCGGCCGAGCTTGTCCGCCCGCACGACGTAGTAACGCACCGTGACGTGCTCAAGAACGCCGTGCGGGTATTTACTCGTCAGAATGAACTGCAGCACCAGCGGCTCTTTGACCTCGACGTTCAGCACCGGTGGATCGTTCAGGCCGCCGGTGGGCGGCGTGCGGTCGGCGGTGGCCGTTGCTTCCTTTCCTTCGCCGCTGACGTGAAGATCGATCCTGGCATGTTCGGCCTTCAAGACCGGCGGCGCGGCGAACATCACGGCCAACATCAACCCGGCAAGGATGGCCGCATGAGTCCGCGGACGTGAAATCATCATCGGCTCCCCAAGACGACTATTTGCAGATCAGATCCAGCGCCGCGTAATAATCGTGACCATATTTGTCGGCCATGTATTGCGTTTCGACCCGTACCAGATACGCGCCGGGCCGGTCGATTTTGAGCGTGAATTCGCCGGTCGAGCTGTCGCGCGGTTTGAAGTCCATCGTCAACGCCGATTCTTGTTCCGGGTTCTTCAGATCGGGCATCGCGGCTTGCCCCGGTTCTTTCTCCGCGACGACGACGCAATGAATCAACACGTCTTGAAACGTCGTTTGTTGCGAGTTGTTAACGGCTTTCCACGAGACAAGCAGTGTTTCGTTCGCGTCGACGGAGAACACGGGCCTCGGACGAGGTCTCGTGGACGACGGCTGCGTTTCGGTGAGTTTCGTGCTTTGCTGCGTCGCAGCCGATTTCACTTGCAGCGATATCTCAAAGTCCGCGGCGAAGGCATCCGAGGCCACGCCGGCAAGACACCCTGCCGCAACAATAGCGACGGTCAGTGGCAATCGGCGAAGAATCTTCATAGGGCACTCCTGGCTGCGCACATCCGACACCGGAACCAATGCTACCACCGGCCAAACCAACTTCGCAATCGTGGCGGATCGCTAATTCCGCGTCGTCGCGTTCGGTTCGGCTCGATTCGCGGCCGGCACCGCGTACAGAACCGACGTGACGCCGGTCGGATCGATGGGGACTTTGGCTTTGTGAAACGTCTTGCCGTCGGGGGCGACTTGGATGCCGCCCCAATTGCAATCGATGGCGACGCCGCTTGGCGCGACGGCCCGCGGTAGATGCGGCGGCTTGGCCAGCGGTTCCCAATTCTTGCCGTCGGTCGAGGATTTCATCCCATGACGGCCGAGAAGATAGAACTTGCCGCCGACGAAGCGGACGGCGCCGTCGTCGTGTTGATCGCCGGACGTTGCGCTCTCGGCGAAATGTTGGCCGTCGTCGGAAGTTAGAATCTGGCCGGCGGTGGTGCAGGCGACGAAACGATCGATGCCGAACTCCAGCCCGCAGACGTCGGCCGCTTGTTTTTCCAGCACGAGCGGAGTCTGGCCGAGTTTGGTGCTGCCGAGCCAGCCGACGCGGGGCCGGTTGCCTTCGAGGGCATAGTCGCCGGCGAAGACGACGCGGCCTTTGCCCGTGGTCCAGCGGCGGAAATAGCCGCCCCCTTTGCCATCGGCGGCGGTGGGAATTGCGGCCGCTTGCCGTTCCCATTTCAGGCCGTCGGTCGAAGTTTGAAAAGCATCGTCGAACACGGAGAGAAACCGGTCCGCGAGGGCCAACACGCCGGGAATCCGCCACTTCGTGCGCACGACCTCTTGCCAATGCTTGCCGTCGGTCGAGCGCAGAATAAAGCCCTTGCCGACTCCGCCGCCGGAGCAGAGCAGGATGCCGTTGCGCTCGGTCAGGGAGAAAATGATGTTGATATCGTCGGCATTCTTGTCGGACCAGCGCTCGGCCGTCCACGTTTCGCCGTCGGCCGACCAGCCGCGAAACCCGCCGTAGCCGACGGCGACGAACAAACCTCCCTCGCGCGGGCGCTATCGGCAGCGATGGCGGGCACTGCCCCATTCCAACCGCACAGGATTGCGTGGACCAACAAAAGACAAGCGGCTAGCAGGAATCGGCGCATGGTGCGGAATTAACGGGACTAATCAGCGGGCTTCCAAGAATTTCAAGCGCTGTGACCCTACGATGAGCAGAGTCGGCAACGATAAGTCGCGTGCGTTTGAATATACTCCGCTTCTATTCCAAGGGCCAGCAACACGGACGATCGGCCCAATTGGCCGGCCATTCGACCGATCTGCCAAGCCACTGTGGGTTACGCGACAAAGTCCGAGCAAACCGTTGATATTCGGAACCGCAACGCATTTAATGGAGCGTGCCGCGATCGTGTCTCGATGCGTATCGTCATTTTCTCTTCCGAGCGATCTGCACCATGTCGAATGTCAATCGCGCGGAAGTTGAGGCGGCGGCGGCTGAATTCTTCGCGTTGTTGGAATCGCGGATCGATGCCTGGCCGCTTCCGTTGGCGTACTCGGCGTCGCGCTGTCAGCGTTTCGCTGCCGAGCCGGGCTCGTTGGTCAACTGGTGTCTACAGTTCTACGGTCAGTCGCTACGGCTGACGTCGTTGTATTTGGTCGGCGCCTACCTGCACGACAACTTGGCCCTGCGCGGATCTGAACTCCGCCATCTCGGAAGGCCTCCGACGCCCATTGCTAGGGCAATGGCGCGGTTTTCTGCGCGACGCTCTCGACCGGCTCGAAGCGGCCGGACTCGACGTTCCTCTCGTTCGAGCGGTTCGAGCGTTTCATGCGGCCGTCGGCACTCGGCGGCAAGTGCCTGGCCCAGCGGTGATCCGCGACGGTCAGATTGTCCGCGGTCAGACGACGGTTCTCGACGCGATTTTGCAGATTCGCAACGAAACGCAGCATGCAACTCGGATTCTCGACAACGAGACGGGCCGATTTCTACAGGTCAATCTGTGCCCGCTGATGTGCCGGTTGGTTGAAGGCCTCGACAGCTTGAGCGGCTTTCAACTGGTCGCAATTTCAGAATCGAACGGCACGATCGCGCTGCACGGCCCCGACCTGCCCGAGGTTGACGAGAGCCATCATTGCCTGCTCGTCGATCCGGCCGGCACTTCGCAGAGTTTATATCCGCTGGCGATGCTCGATTTTCTCGGCGACACGATCCGGAAGCCGAACCAGCCGCCGATCGATCTGTTGCTGTACGACGGCCGGCAGGAAAAGCGGCTGCGATTCCTGGGCCTTTCGGAGGCGCAGGAACGGAAGGATTTGTATTCGGATTTTTCGTCCGCCTTGGAGCGAAAGTTCGTCGCCGCGCGGTTGGCCGACCCGATCGATCGCTGGGATCGCGTGCGAATTCGCGACGCGTTTGCCCTGCGTCAATTGCAGTTCGAGGCCGATGGCCGCGCGACTGCGCCGGTCGAAGTGCTGCTTCCTCGACCGGCAATCGACGAGCGGCTGACGACGTTTCTCGATTCTCGATCGGCGGCGGCGCTCTTGAGCGGGCCGCCCGGCGCCGGACGCTCGACGTTGGTTTGTGCGACGATTCGACGCCTGCTCGCCGCGGAGACGCCGGCGATCATGGTCTCCGCCGACATACTCGTGCCGCTGTTACGGGACGATACGCTCGAAACGGCGCTGCCGACGCTGCTGGCGATCGACGCGCCCTGGAGTGAAATCCTTGCGGCCGGAGGGCGCCCGACGGGCAAGCCACACGCCGTGGTCGCCATCGACGGATTGGAAAACGTCGGGTCGCTGGAAACAATCTCGCAGATTCTGATGTCGGTCGAACAATTTTGTCGGCATCAGCCGAGCGGCACGGTGAAGATTCTTGTCACCGCCCAGTCGCACATTCTGGGCGAGTTTTTGAATCGACTCCGCCGCTTGACCCGGCCATCTGGTTTCAAAGCGTTGCGAGCGGTCCGGAAGATCAAATCGTCAGCTCGCCCATCGTTCAGGTCGATGAACTTGCCCTTTCGGAGGCAGAAACCCTGTATGGAATGTTGTGTCAGGCCGTGCAGCAGAATGCGCCTTTGACGCCTTGGAACTTGCTGCCCAAGGCCGTGCAGCAGCGATTGCGTTCGCCGGCGTTTGCCGTACGGCTGATTGCCTATAAGCGCGGCGAAACGGTGCGGCACGAAAACGAAGTGGTCGCCCTGGAAAAGGCGTTCGTCGAGCAAACCTTGCTGGGTCGCCGATACGATCCCTATCGAAACACTACCGTGGATGCGTTTTCCGGACGGGGCGAGATCGTCGATTGCGTCTGCGCGAGCGGTTTTGGAGTCGAACCGCTCCGTTATCCCGCTTGCGGAATTGTCGATCGAAGGAGACGACTATCGCGAAGTTCTGGCTCTGGGAACTCTTCACGAGATGATCCTGCCATCGTCGAACGGCGGGTCAATTGGAGTGAGTTTCGCCAGCACCGCCACATTCGCCGCCGTGGCAGCCGATCTATTGCTACGCGATGCGGCGCTACGAGAGCGGCTATTGTTCAGCACGAATCTCGCTAGTCGCGTCGAATCTGATCCCGGACTGCAGGCGGCGCTGGCCTGGGTGATCGATTACGATTTACAGCGAAATGGACCGCGACTGCAGCGTCTGAATTTGGAGCAGGGCGGTTCGCACGTTTCTCTCCTGGCGGCGGCTCTATTGCGCGACGCGGACGCGTCGAATGCGGCAAGCCTAATGGAAACGCTTCGCAGACTGCTGGCCAATGCGGATCCACAGCGAGTCGAAGCGATTGTCATGAAAGTGCTGTCCGACGGAAACAGCTTGGCGCACCCTCGCGGAGCGGCCGTTCTGGCGGAGGCCGCACTCCATGAACTGCCGATCGACTCCTCGGCGTCGCTGTTGCGTTTGGCGGTGCGCTGCGGCGGTCCGGCAATTCGGCGATGGCCGAACGAGCTCTTCTCACGATTCCTGTCGATGCGACGCCGGCCACCGAAGCACGCCGGCTCTATTTGCTGGGCTCCCTCTTGCGAGACGAAGGTCGCTGGGACGAAGCGCTGGCGACGTTGACTCAAGCCTGTTCGGCATATGCGGCTGCCGGCGATTGCGACGGACTGTTGGCTGCCCGTTCCTCGGCGGCGGAGACTCTTTCGCTCTTGCATCGATACGACGAGGCGGCCCAATTGTTCGACATGGCCGAGGCCGATCGAACCGGCGCCAGCCTGCATGCCGAACTGCGGTTCCGAATGAAATACGCGATGTCGTTGCGAATGCGGATTGTTGCGAAAGGCACATCAGTTCTGCAACGAAGTGCTCAGCCGCAGCCTGGCCGCGGGATACCTTCCCTTGGCGGCTCGCGCTCAAACCGAGCTCGGCATTATTCACGCCTCGCTCGACGACTCGGCGAAGGCGATCCAATTGCTGGAAAGCGCGATCGATCTAAAGCGGCAGCTTGGCGACAATCATGGCCTGAAGCAAGCATTCCTCTGCCTCGGCTTTGCTTACGCGCGGGTCGAAAACATTCCTGCCGTGCGCGAAGCCTATGAGCGCAGCCTCTCGCTCAATCAGGAAACCGACGATGCCTACGGCGAACTGCTCTGTCTGGAGTTCTTGACCCGACTCGATCCGGGCCGGATCAAGGAATCGCAGGTAGTGCAGGCGTTGACCACGGCCGAGCGAATCGCGGAGTGGCAAAATCCGCGCGTGCGGGCAATAATCGAGATGTTGAACGAGCGTCGAAAAACGCCAGGAGGTACGGATGGGACTATTTAGCTGCACGAAATGCCGGCACTTCACCGCGGGCTCGATACCTCGCTGTGCGCGGGGCCGCGAGTTGACGACCGCAGCCAGCTTGCCGACCGGCGGCGTCGGACTGGTCATTATCGAAGACGGCTGCGACGATTTCACGTTGTCGCCAGAAAAGGAAAAGGGATCCGGCACTTCCGCCGGCGGCAATCCGATACGCCGCTCCGCGCGGTGCCGTGCTGCGCGGAGCGATTTTGCAGCGCCGGCAAGACTGTGGTTCCGCCATAATGCCTGATCCGGTTCCTGGCCCAGGCTCATCCGGCAGGAGGGTTTTGCGTATGAATTTCGGCCTCGCCAGCATGGGCATCTTCGCGTTGGCATGGCGTCGTCGTCGATTCGCGAAACTTGTCGCGAAAGAGCCATCGCGGAGTTGAGTCGATTACTGCCTCTAGTTTCATTGACTTTGGCGCGTCGATTTCCTACGCTCAGTGGAAGCCCGGCTGATGGGCCGCCCACCGTTGCGCCGATGTCTGGCGATGAGCCTGACGTTTCCGCCTCCCAACGACGCTTTGAGCTTCCTACCGACGGAGGTTGACGATGCTGCGAATCTATAGCGAACGGACCGCCAGGTATTGCGATGGTGTTAGTCGCCGAAGCTTTTTGCAGCTTGGCGTCGCCGGCGTCGCGTCGGTTGGCCTGGCCGACGTGTTGCGAGCCAAAGCTCAATCCGCGGAAGCGGGCGCTCGGCCGAAAGACACGGCGGTCATTTTGCTATGGCTCGACGGCGGCCCCAGCCATTTGGACACGTACGACATGAAGCCAGACGCGCCGGCGGAATTCCGCGGCATCTGGCGACCGATCAAGACGAATGTGCCGGGCATCGAATTCACGGAGCTGTTTCCGCTGCAGGCCAAGATCGCCGACAAGTTCTCGATCATTCGCTCGCTTTACCACAACGACGGCGATCATTTCGGCGGCGCCCACCGTATGCTCACCGGCCGTGCGGGCGCCAACGGCGCGAACACGCCGGGCAAGGCGCCCGGCTTCGGCGCCATCGCCGCGAAGGTTTGCGGGCGCGAAAGCATGGAATGCCGCCGTACATTGCGGTCCCCTACGCATCGTCGGTCGGCTTGCGGCCGGGCTATTTCGCCGGGAATTATTTGGGCCACGAATACAACCCTTTCGAAACCGAGGGGGACGCCAACGATCCAAATTTCAAGGTCAACGGCCTCGACTTGCCGCAGGGGCTGACGCTCGACCGATTGCAAAGCCGACGCACCCTGAAGCTTGAGCTCGATCGAATGTGCTCGGCCGCGGATTCGACCAAGACGATGGACGCCATGGACAAGTTCGAGCGGCAGGCGTTCGAATTCATCTCCGGCGACACCGCTCGGAAGGCGTTCGAACTCTCCAGCGAACCGGCCAAACTGCGTGAGAAATACGGCCGCACCAACTTCGGCCAGAGCACGCTTCTGGCGCGGCGGCTGGTCGAAGCGGGCGCCACGTTTGTCACGGTCCATTTCGGCGGCTGGGACCATCACTGGAACTTGCAAGCCGGTTACGAGAACTACTTACCACAAGTCGACGCCGCGGTCTCCGCCTTGTTCGACGATTTGGCCCAGCGTGGGCTGCTGGAGAAGGTGCTGGTGGTGATGTGCGGCGAGTTCAGCCGGACGCCGCGCATGAACAACGGCCTGGGCCAAGGGGCGCCGGGACGCGATCACTGGGGCAACTCGATGTCGTGCCTGATCGGCGGCGGCGGCGTCAAGGGTGGGCGAGTCGTGGGCTCGACGAATCGCCTTGGCGAGGCGCCGGCGCATCGTCCCGTCACGCCGCAGGATCTGCACGCCACGATTTATCAAGTCTTGGGCGTCGATCCGTCCATCAAGTTCTTGGATCGTTCGGGGCGGCCTGTGGCGGCCGTCGATAACGGCGCGGCAATCGGCGAACTATTCTGACACGGCGGGGCGGAAGCATCTCGTGGTTCCCGTCGAGCCGGATCGATCAACCAATAACGACGAAAACCCTAGAAGCCGTTTCAAAACCGCAAGGCAAAGGGAACAGTCCGCATTTTTCTCCGAAGACTACGCTAAATGAGGACAGTCCCCGGCGGTTTCGAAACTGCTTCTAAACAATACGGCATTCGCGCCCGTGGCGCAATTGGATAGCGCATCGGTCTTCGGAACCGAGGGTTACAGGTTCGAATCCTGTCGGGCGTATTTTATGTACTGGATTGCCGGACCAATCGGGGCCAGCCCGGGATCCGGTTGCGGCGATTTACCACTCATCGGTGCGGAACGGCGATGCCGGCAGACCGGTTTGGTTGTAGAGGTTCGCGCCGGCTGGGTTTTTGGCCCAAGCGTAGCGAACGGCGACGGGATGGCTGACGTCCGTGCTTGATACCAGCACGCTGTTTCCCTCGATCTTCGCGTCGGCCCAGACGAATTTCTTGTCGCTTCCGGCGATCGAGAATTGACGCAGCGGGCCATCTTTGGCCACCAGGCCGCCGGCAAGATGGCGGAATTGGAGGCGGATGGCTCCGCCGGTGATTTCCATCGACTCGAATTGCGGGCCGGATGATTCGACGTCGCGGCCGTAAGTTTTGGCAAGTGCGTTCAACGCCAGACGGTTTCCAACGTCGCGTTTGTTGCGCGGGTGAATATCGTTTTCCTCGCCGATGTCGATCGTGACGGCCAGGCCTGTGTGCGGCACTTGCCGCGACACTTGCATCTGCGCCTCGCGGACTTCGGCCCAATCGCTCTCCTCCGGCGATTGCGGCGGACGGCCGAGATTGGCGAGTTGCACGAGGTAAAACGGAAACGGGCCATCGTGCCACTGCGCGCGCCAATTCTGGATCAACGTGGTCAGGACTTCGCGATATTCGCGCGAATTCTGCACGTTCGATTCCCCCTGATACCAGATCGCGCCGCGCACCGCGAACGGCGTGAGTGGGCGGATCATCGCGTTGTAGAGGCAGCCCGGCGTCACTTGCAATTCGGCGCTCGGGGCTTTCGGCAGCGCCGCTTGCGATTCGGCCGTCGGATCGGGGAACCGCGCCTCGACCTTGTAGCGCCATTCGTTCGACTTTTGGGCATCTGCGGAGATTGGCAGCCGCATCTCTTTGGTGACGCACCATAAATGCCCTTCCGCGTGGCCATGAATGCGGATCGACACGACGTTTCGGCCGGCTTTCACTAGCTCGCCGGGCACCTGAAAACCCTGGCCGTGCGGGTAATACGGCAAATGGTCGTACGAACTTTTCAGCCGCACGCCGTTCCAAAATGCTTGCACCATATCGACGGTATAGCCGGGATTGAGCTCGAAGGGCTTGCCCGCCGCTGACGCCGGAACGTCGAGTTCCTTGCGAAACCAAACGATTCCGCCGCCGGGCAATCCGGCGGCGCGGAAGTCGGTGGGAATCGTCACCGTTTTCCAAGCCGAGGCGTCGAAATCCGGCTTGCCCCAGCCTTCGTCAAAACCTTTTGCAGCATCGTCGCCGGCGCCGTATTTCCTTTCCCAGGCGATCATCTTCGGGAAGAAGGCCTTGTCGTCTTCCGGGCGGCGGATCATGTCGTCGATCTGCTTCTGGGCCTGTTTACGAAGTGCGGGATTGGAGAGCAAAGCGTCGCGGTTGATCCACGGCTCGGCGCGGGTTCCTTCCCACGAACTATGGATGATAGCCACCGGAACATGCAACTCTTTGTTCAAGCGATTGGCGAAGAAATAGCCGACGGCGGAAAACCTCTCGCCGATCGTTTGCGGAGTGCAAACGTTCCAATTGAGCCGCACCGTGTCTTGCGGAGCCATCGACGCGGCGGCTTCGATGTTCGCGGTGCGGACCAGCGGATTCGCATGCGCGGCTTCGTCGGGATAAAAGCTCGGTTGAAACCGAAATGTCATGTTCGACTGACCGGAAGCCAGCCACACTTCGCCGACCAGCACATCCTTGATCGCGATCTGGTTTTTGCCGCGGATCGTCATTTCCGCGGGCGTCGCGTTGGCCTTCAACGGATCGAGCGTCACTTGCCATTTGCCGGCGGCATCGGGATCGGCGGTTCGCGTCTGACCGGCGAAAGCGACGGTCACGGTTTCGCCGGGATTGGCGGTGCCCCAAACACGCACCGGCATTTCGCGCTGCAAGACCATGTGGTCTTGAAACAACGGGTTCGGCGTGACGGCGACGGTGACCGTCGCGTTGCAAATGATGAATCCAGCGGTGGCGATCGCCGGTAGCCATCGAGCAATTCTAAAATCGACACGCATGAAACTTCTTTTCGTAAATGTGGGTTGCAACAAATCCTTGCCCTTCGCAAACGGAACTGCAATTATACTATCGGGCCGCGTCGTTCGGACCGAATGCAGTCGCCACGAACCGAAGGGGGGAGCGCCATGAGTGCCATCACGATCGACGGCGCCGCTTGCGAAGCGGACCCGGGCGAGCGGCTCATTGATGCGATCAATCGCGCCGGCGCGAAGCTGCCGCAGGTTTGTTATCACCCGCAGCTTGGTCCGATTGAAACCTGCGACACGTGCATGGTTCAAGTGGATGGCAAGCTCGCGCGTGCCTGTGGGACCAAGGTTGCGGCCGGCATGACGGTTTTGACTCGCTCGGCCGTCGCTCATTCGGCCCAATGCGAAGCGTTCGATCGGATTCTCGCGAACCATTTGCTTTATTGCACCGTTTGCGACAACAACAACGGCAATTGCACGATTCACAACACGACGAAGCTGCTCGCGATCGAGCATCAGCAGATTCCGTTCAAGACCAAGCCGTATCCGATCGACGACACGAATCCGTTTTATCGCTACGATCCCGATCAATGCATTCTCTGTGGGCGGTGCGTCGAAGCGTGTCAGAATGTGCAGGTGAACGAGACGCTGTCGATCCGTTGGGAAGACCCGCATCCGCGCGTGCTGTGGGACGGCGGTTCGTCGATCGGCGATTCGAGTTGCGTTTCGTGCGGACATTGCGTGACGGTCTGTCCATGCAACGCGCTAATGGAAAAATCGATGCTCGGCCATGCCGGCTTTTTCACCGCGCTGCCGAAGACGGCGCTCGACGGCATGATCGATCTGGTCAAGGGCGTCGAGCCGGAGACCGGATACGGGCCGATCATGAAATTCTCCGAGGCCGAAGCGGCCATGCGCGACTCGCGCATCCGTAAGACGAAGACGGTTTGCACGTATTGCGGAGTCGGATGCAGCTTCGAGGCCTGGACCAAGGACCGGCATCTGTTGAAGATCGAGCCGCTCGAAGGGCCGACCAACGGCATCTCAACGTGCGTCAAGGGGAAATTCGCGTGGGACTTCGTCAATAGCCCCGAGCGGCTGACGAAGCCGCTGATTCGCGAAAACGATCGATTCCGCGAAGCGAGTTGGGAAGAAGCGATGGGCCTCGTCGCGCGCCGGTTCGCGGAAATCAAGGCGGAAACCGGACCCGATTCGCTGGCCTTCATCTCTTCGTCGAAATGCACGAACGAAGAAAGCTACTTGATGCAAAAGCTCGCGCGCGGCGTCATCGGCACGAACAATATCGACAACTGCTCGCGTTATTGCCAGGCGCCGGCGACGACGGGCCTGTTTCGCACCGTCGGCTACGGCGGCGATTCGGGCTCGATCGCCGACATCGCGCAAGCCGGCCTGGTGCTCATCATCGGCAGCAACACGGCCGAGAGCCACCCGGTGCTGGCGACGCGCGTCAAGCAATCGCACAAGCTGCGAGGCCAGACGCTCATTGTCTCCGACTTGCGCGAGCATGAGATGGCCCGCCGCGCCGATGTTTTCCTCCATCCGCGTCCCAGCACCGATCTGATTTGGCTTTCCGCGGTCACCCGCTACATTCTCGACAATGGCCTGGCGAAAACCGAGTTCTTGCAAAAATGGGTCAAAGGGCTCGACGAATACCGCAAGAGCCTCGAGCCATTTACGATGGAATTTGCCGCCGATCGAACCGGTCTGCCGATCGACACGCTGAAAGACGTGGCCCAGCGGATCGCCAAGGCGGAAAGCGTCTGCATTCTGTGGGCGATGGGCGTCACGCAGCATAGCCAAGGCTCCGACACCTCGACGGCCATCTCCAATCTGCTGCTCGTCACCGGAAATTACATGCGTCCCGGCACCGGCGCCTATCCGCTGCGTGGGCATAACAACGTGCAAGGGGCCAGCGATCACGGCTCGATGCCGAACATGTTGCCCGGCTATCAGTCGGTCGATGATCCGGAAGTGCGGGCCCGAGTCGAAGCGAATTGGAAGGTGAAGCTGCCGACGAACAAAGGGCTCGACAATCATCAGATGGTCGATGCGGTGCATGAAGGGAAGCTGCGGTCGATCTATGTGATCGGCGAGGAGATGACGATCGTTCGACTCGAATGCCAACTACGTCGGCAGCGCGTTCGACAAGATCGATTTCTTCGTCGCGCAGGACATCTTTTTCAGCCACACTTGCCAATATGCCGACGTGATCTTGCCCGGCGCTCCGAGCTTCGAAAAAGAGGGAACGTTCACCAGCACCGAGCGGCGAGTGCAGCGGCTTTATCAGGTGTTCGAGCCGCTCGAAGACGCCCGGCCCGACTGGCGAATCATTCGCGACGTTGCGAATCTTCTCGGGGCCGGTTGGAACTATCAGCATCCGTCTGAGGTCATGGATGAAATCGCGGCGGTGACGCCGATGTTCGCGGGCGTGAATTACCAGCGGCTTGAAGGATTCAAGTCGCTGCAATGGCCCGTGGCCGCCGACGGCACGGATCAACCGCTGCTCTACACGAAGCAGTTTTTCTTTCCTGATGGCAAGGCCAGGCTGTTTCCGATCGGTTGGAACGAGCCACCCGAGCAGCCGGACGACGAATTCGATTTGCATTTGAACAACGGCCGTCTGCTGGAGCACTTTCACGAAGGGAATATGACGTATCGCGTGCCGGGGATTCGCCACATGACGCCGGACACGTTCGTTGAAGTGTCGCCGGCGCTCGCCGCGGAGCGCGGGATTCAGAGCGGCACTTGGGTGCAACTCACTTCGCGCTATGGAAAGGTGCGTGTTCGCGCGCTGGTGAGCGATCGCGTGCAGGGGAAGGAGCTCTACATGCCGATGAATTCGGTCGAGAGTCCCGTGAATCGACTGACGAGCAGCCGCACCGACAAGCAAACGCACACGCCGGCGTATAAAGAAACGTCCGTTAACATGCGGGTGCTGTCAGAGGCAGTCGGCGACAGCCCGATGCCGTGCGCCAACCCGCGCTTCGGCCATCCGACGCCGCAACATGGCGTCGAGGTCGAGCGAAAGTGGAACCGCCCGGATTATCGCCCGCCGTCGGGCATTCCGCTTGTTCAAGTGCAGATGCCGCGAAAACAGGAACAATAGCAATGGCCCGGCCGATTCTCTTGGAGTTGCCGACTCGCGATCCGCGCCGAATTGCAGGCTCGGCTCGAACAAGCACCGACGGAACATGCCGAAGCCCTGCTGGCGGCCTTCGAAGTGCTGCAAGGATTGCACGACCGAGGCGTGTTCGATTTGCTGCGCGGGGCGATCGGATCGAGCGACAAAGTGATCGAGATTCTGGTCAACGAGGCAAAGTCGCCGGAGGCGATCCGCGCGCTGCGGAACTTTCTGATATTGACCAAGATGTTCGGCACGATCGACACGGATCGGTTAAGAGCGCTGACCGAGGCCGTTTCCGAAACGATGCTGAAACCGCAAGAATCCCCGCCGCCGGGAATCTGGGGGCTGTTCAAGAAACTTTGGAACCGAGACTTTCGGCGCGGCTTGAGCGCGGGACAAAGGTTGCTCGAAAAATTCGGATCAATATTGTCGGGGAAGCAGAATCCTTAGTTGCTGCGTGAAATGCCCCAATGATTCTCCCATCGCTAGCCATCGTGAGGCCGCGGGCCGTTTGTCCCGAGACGGGCGAATCGTTGCCATTGGAGGAATTGGTCGAGAGTTTCTTCTTTCAGCATCAAACCGGAGCAATTGAGATCGTCGGTGGACCCGGATCAGGAAAAACCACCGCGCTCGCGCATTTGGCGGAGGTGCTGTACCCTTGCGACACGGTTCTCTATCTCGACGAACCGACTCCCAGCGAAGTCGTTCGCGCCATGGCAAGCCAATTGGTTGTTTACACGACCTCGCGACGTTGGCATAACGATATCGCCGACGTGGTCTTCGATTTGTCGCCTTGGGGTGAAGATGATCTGATCGAATTCCTGTTAGCGGCACATCGCGGTCTCTGTCGATCCGTGATTTTGCGAATTCGCGCGGCACAAGATCGCGGATTGCTCGGTGGCAGCCCCGAATTGTGGCGAATTGCAATCGAGCGGATGGCCCGAGACGACTCGATCGCTGGTCTGCGCGAAGTTTTGATGGCCGAGACGGCCGCCGGGATTTCAACGATGTCGAACGAGCAATTGGTTCAGGATTATGCTCTCGCGCAACTGCGCGGCGCGGATGAAGTCTCGTCCTCGAAACTGATTCCGATTGGATCCGCGCGTCTGCTACGAATGCTGCGCTACCGAGTCGTGCAAACGATGCTCGCGGGCACCCGACTTAGAAAAGCGCTGGAGCAGCGCGACTACGCGTTGTTCCGTCGACTTCCCTACGAGTTGGTCTCCGAAACGGCGGCCACCGCTCGCGATTCGGCGGAAGCCATGAACGGCCTTCGCGCGATGCTGGCCGTTCGCTCTGGAAAGTTGCAGTCAACGGCCGCGAGCATTCTCCATGCCACTGCCACCGGTTGGACGCCCGTTTTGGGCGATGAAACGTCGTCGTTGCCGTGCATGTGGGGCGCACACCTGGCGGGGGCAAAGTGGCCGGGCGTGAAGCTGCCGGGCGTTCTCCTGACTGGCGCGAATCTAATACGTGCTGATTTAGATGGTGCCACGCTCACCAGCGCGCTTGCCGTCGGTTGTCGGTTGGCCAGAGCGACACTCCGCAAAGCCGATCTAACGGCGATTATTCTTCGACATGCCGACCTTCACGGCGCCGATTGTTCTGGCGCGACGATGAAACGCGCCGACCTGACGCACGCGAATCTGATTTCAGCACGATTCCGGTCGTCGGAACTCTGCGGTGCCGATTTGAGAGAGGCGAGAATCGACGACGCTGATTTCTCCGGAGCAAATCTCACCGTGGCAAAGCTGGATGATCTTTCGCTGCGCAAGGCCACTTTTGCGGGTGCGGATTTCAATACGGCGTCGCTCGTGCGCTGTGACATGGAACGCATGCGTTTGCGCCGCGCTCATTTTGTGCAGGCCGATTTGAGCGGCGCTCTGTTGACCGGTTCTGTCTTGCCGAGGGCGGGTTTTCAATGGTCGTCGCTTCGCGGCGCGGGACTCGCCGAAATTCAATGGGAACGGGCCGACTTGCGCCATGCCGATTTGCGCGACTGCTCATTCTTCCTCGGCTCAAGCCGCAGCGGCCTGGTCGGCAGTCCATTGGCGAGCGAGGGAAGCCGCACCGGTTTTTACACCGACGACTTCGAAGAGCAAACGTTCAAATCGCCAGAGGAAATTCGCAAAGCAAATCTGCGCGGGGCCGACTTGCGCGGCGCCAAAATCGACGGCGTTGACTTCTATCTCGTCGATCTTCGCAACGCCAAGTACACGCGAAAACAAGGCGAGCAATTCCGGCGCTGCGGGGCCATCCTTTCCAAGCATCGCGCCGGTTGAAGAGGGTTTGTTCGCGAGCGGAGTCGGATCCGTTCAATTCCCCGGATGAAACTGCGGCTGTGGCGGAATGGCGGCGGGGCGGGCGAATAAGAAGCCTTGGGCGAAGTCGGCGCCGTGGTCGGCTGCCCAGCGCCATTCGGCCTCCTCCTCGACTCCTTCGACGACGGTCGAAACGCCAAGATCTTGAGCCAACTCGAGCAGCTTCGACGCCACGCGTGCTTTGTACGCATCCTTGTGGACGCCGTGGATCAATTGCATGTTGACCTTGATGAAATTCGGCTTGATCTCGGTCAATGAGTTCAGCGAGTTGTAGCCCGAGCCGACGTCGTCGAGCGCCACGCGGAAGCCCATTTGGCGATACTTCGAGAGCACCTGTTGCAAGCCGTGGGAATCGTCGATCTTGTCGCTCTCGATCACCTCGAACACAAACCGCTCGCTCGGAATTCTGGAGGCCACGACCGCCTGCAGCGTCTTATCCAGGCAAATCTCCAAGTTGCGCGTGGCCGCCGGGTTGAAATTGATGAAGATATTCGTCGACAAGCCATGTTGGGCCGCCGATTCGATATGCGTGATTTTCGACACATGGTCGAGAGAGCTTAATTGACCGACGTCGCGGGCGGCGGAGTAGAGCCGATCGGGTGCGACGATTTGGCCGTCGGTCTGCCGGCCGCGCAGCAGGCATTCGTAGGCAAACACTCGCATTGGCTCGCGGCATTCGACGATCGGCTGGAAGAAGGTCGTCAGCCGGCGATCGCGCACCATAGTGGAAAGCCACTGGCCGCGCACCCAGGCGAAGAAACTCGCCAACGATTGGGTGTACATCAACTCGGCCTGCGTGAGCTCGGCGCCGAGCGGACCGATTCGGCATTTGGTTTCTTGAAGTTCTTCCCGCGACAACGAATCGGTTAAAGCATTCGAAAGCGTTTCGAACTTGCCGGGATGGAAATCGACCGCCAAGACTCCGTGAAACGGCTCGCTGGTCGGCAAGTCGCAATGATCCAGCGCTGATTGCAACGTCAGCCTGGTCTGTTGCAAGGGCGCGGAGACGTAAAAGACACTCGATTCCGCCATGACCTACTGCCCCTCTCGAATGTGAGCCCTGCCCAGGGTTCGCGCGGCCGCGTAAAACGATTTTAAGGTGAATCGATTGGCTCCGGCCGCGGCGACATTGCCCGCCCGCAAAAAGCAACCTGTGCAAAAGGCTAGGCCAAAATCGCGTCGTTCGCTCAATGAAAATGAAGCCTCGCCCGCGTAATCGGCCTTTGCGGCAACCCAAAGCCGCAGATCCGCTACGGTCGTTTCAGTCGAATCACGCGCACGGGGGGCGACGCAACGACTTCTCCAACCACTCAACAATGCGATCCGCCACAATGCCGCAAGGGAAACCCCTACTTACGCGAACAAACCAAGCACCGGCGATCCCTTGACCATCTCGCGAGGCTGATTCAGGTGGTTGTAGATGATCGTCGCCGGATCGATACCGATCGCATGATAGATCGTGGCCAGCAGCTCGGTCGGATGGACCGGGTTTTCCAACGGACCGCTGGCCGTCTTGTCGCTCTTGCCGTAGACGAAGCCGCGCTTGATGCCGGCGCCGGCGAGGCAAGCGGTGTAGCAATAGGGCCAATGATCGCGGCCGTCGGGACTGTTGCCGTTGCCCGAAGTGCTCAGCCCGCGCTGCGGCGAGCGGCCGAATTCACCGACGGCGACGACCAGCGTGTCGGCCAACATGCCGCGCTGGTCGAGATCGCTAATCAGGCCGGCAAGACCTGCATCGAACATCGGCGCGGCCTGATTCTTGATCCGCTTGGTCAGATCGACGTGCATGTCCCAGGAATGGTTGTCGGAGTTGGCTACCTTGGGCCAGATCACTTCGACGACGCGCGTGCCCGCCTCGACCAGCCGCCGGGCCAGCAGGCAGCTTTGCCCGAACGTGTTGCGGCCATACAGGTCGCGCATGGCGTCGGGCTCTTTCTTCAGATCGAATGCATCTCGGCGCGGCCCGATAGGATCAACCCCAATGCCTTGTCGTAGTACGAATCGAGATCGTATTTGGCCGTGGCCTTTCGATCTCGGGCATTCCCTGATCGATCAATTCGCCGCAGGCGAGCTCGCCGCTCGAGGCGCTGGCTCGACACTTCGGGCGCGAAGCTGCAGGTCGTCGACCTTGATGCGATCCATCTTGGTCATGTCCATGTCGTCGCCGGGCGGATAGAGATAGTAGGGATCGTAGGCGCGGCCCAAGAATCCGGCCGTGCCCGACTTGCCCACCACGCCGCTCTCTTGCAGCGGCCGGGGCATCATCACGAACGGCAGCATCGGCACCGTCGGCGGCTTGAGCGCGAATGATGTTCGAGCCGAAGTTCGGATAATCCTTCGGCTGGGCGGCTCGAGCTGGCCCGAGGGACTGACCTTGTCGGCCGTGTAGCCGGTGTGCATCTGGTAGATGGCGGCGGTGTGGTTGAACAGGCCGTTCGGCGTGTAGCTCATCGAGCGGATGAGCGTCAGCTTGTCGGTCACCTGGGCGAACTTCGGCAGCATCTCGGTGACATTGCACGCCGGGCACTCTTCGTCGGGATCGGCCTTGAACGCGCTGCGAACGTTGTCCGGCACGTTTTCCTTGGGGTCCCACAAGATCGAGATGGCTGGGCCCGCCCTGCAGATAGACGCAGGATGACGCTCTTGGCCTTTCCCCAACCCGGCCCGCCGCCGACGTTGGCGTTTCAGCGGCCGCGGCCTGTCGCGTGAGCAAACTCGCCGAGCGTCAGTCCCGAGCATCGCCGACCCACCGACGCGCAACAAATCGCGCCGAGTGACGCCCAAGCCGCGATCGCACAAATCCTTGCCAGGTTGTCCCGGAATGACGAGCATGGGAAGCACCTCGAAGTAAAGGGCTGCGAACAAGCCGCGCTGCGATTCCATGCGGCCGTCGGTAGGGGAACAATGCGAGCCGCGACACGGTGGGATTGCCAGCAATCAATATAGCGGTTGTGGAACGGTGGTGTCAAATTTCCATCGGTCGGGCTAGTGGCACGGTTTGTAGGCCAGGCTTTCCAGCCTGAATTTCCCAGTTCGCCGTCAGCCTGGAAAGGCTGACCTACGCTGGCGTGGGTCTTGTGGCAGAGAGGGCATGGCGGCTTGGCGGCCTGTTCAGCTCTATTGCCAATCGTCATTGTGTCTATTGCCTTGGCGGATGAAGCACGAAGGCCGGTGCAAAAACTCTCGGCGATGAAATTTCCAAATTTCCGCCGACTCGAAATTGAAACCGGTCGGCGAAACCGTTTATAATGCGGTCGTCTATTCCGATCGTTCGATCGGAAAATGGAAATCTCGCGGAACGAGATGATTGCGCGCTCGATCGCTGCGGGGCGATCGGGATTCGTACATGCGGCCTCATGCGACGGAGGGTAGAATGGCAGCTACATGCCCGGCATCGCGGTGGAGAATTGGCGCTTTGGTCTGTTGGAGCGCTCTCGTTTTGTCGAATGCGTTTTTTGTGATGGCGATTTCCGCCCGCGATCGACCCTCCGCTTTCGGCATTCTCATGCTCGACGCGATTCTCTTGCTCGCGGGCGCACTGCTCTACCGCCAGAGTCGGCGACTAAGGCCGGCGAGCCCGCTAAGCAAGCATTATCAAATCGACTGATTCGGCGGGCGTGATCCCAAGAATCTCTGGTTTCGTATTTCGATTCCATTCGGCATGAATCCTGCTACGGTTTGGATTCTCAATTCACTCCTTTGGAGAATCTGCGATGAAACCGGCCGAATTGGAAAAGCGCAAGGCGCAATTGTTGAAATTGCGCGATCGATTGACGGGCACGATCCGGCACGTCGAGGAAGCGGCGCGGCAGGATGTGCAAAAAGGGGGCGACATCTCCGGCTACCCGACGCATTTGGCCGATGCCGATGAGGAAGGGCTCGACAAAGAGATCGCCATCGCGCAGAACGAAGGGGGGCTGCTGGAATCGGTCGACGGCGCCTTGCAACGGGTCGAGGACGGCACTTACGGCGTTTGCGAGGAATGTGGCGAACCGATTCCGTCGGAACGACTCGACGCGATTCCATTCACGCCGTTCTGCGTCCGCTGCGCTCAGAGCCACGATGCATCGTCCGCCGAGTGAGCTGGCCGGACGAACGAGCGCGGTGCCATCGCACCGTTCATTCCGACGGCGAAGCCTGATGCGACCACCAGCGGAGAACCGCCGCGCGCCCATCGCTCGTCGCGAATCGATAGCCTTTCAGATTCAGCCGAGACAGCGGCTCCGATTCGAGTTCCACCAGGCCGAAATCGTGAAGCTTTTCGCCATGCCGTGTCAACAACTCCGCCGCGGCGATCGCTCCAATATCGGCCGCGCTGCTAAGCTCCAAACGCTCCGTGCGCTGAATTCGCTGGGCCAGCCACGCATCTTCGCCCTCCCACGGATCGCGTCGGGCGATCGCGAACTCCGCAACCCAGGGAAGCCGAAACGGCTCGGCGTCGTTTGGTTCGTTGACACGCCGGGCGTCGATCGCCTGATCCAATCCCGGAATCGCTTCGTGGGTGCCGTATGCGGCCAGCCACAGACACATCCAACCATGCTGGCTCGGCGTGCCGAACGAACCCGAGTTGTCCTCGTGCGGGCCATCGGCCACGGCTTGAAAATAGGGCCCCGCGAATCGCGAAACCGCATCGGCATCCAAGAGACTCAAGAGCGACATATCGTCGTCGTCGAGAGCCTGGCGACGTACGAGAAAATGATCAAGCGTGCGACGGCTGATCTCGGCGAGACGTTGGGCGTCGGTCTGATCCTCGACGAGAAATTCGTAAGCCAATCGCCGCTGCGTCGTCGGCAGATTCACCAACTGAAAGAACGCTTGCGGCTGCCGAGGATGGAGAAACGCGATGCCGACCGGATAATCGCCGGGCGAAAGTGAATTGCCGCTGACGCAATGCGCGACATGGTCGTCGCAGCGGTCGAAATGGCTGGGAAACTGCGCCCCCGGCGGCAGGCTCGGCACTCCGACCAACAGGTGTTGAATCGCCTGGTTGCTGTGGTTGTCCCAATATTCGGCCACGAGAGCCGGCCGGCTCCAGTCGTAAACCTCGCGCAATTGCGCTGCCGCCGACGGCTCCAATTGCGGATCGGTCAGACGAACGTCGAGCGCATGGATCGCGACCGGGGCAGTGTCGGGCCGCACCAAAAGATCCAAGAGTTCGCGGGCGGCCGCATCCTGCTCCGTCGAGCGGTTCTTTTGATCCTCCGGAGCCGGCTCCGCCAATTCATCGATCCAATGGTCGATCTGCTTCGCCGAAACCGGCGCAAAACTCCACTTCGTCGCATCGCTCAGCAGCCATGTGCCGTGAATCTTCGTCCACAGCGGTTCCAATTGCTGGCGGCTGGCGGGCGAAAGATCGGCCTCGGCTAGCCGCGATTTAATCGTTTCCACCAGCGGACAGATCATCGCCGGATTTCGCGCCAGCCATTTCAATCGCTCCGCCGCCCCGGTTCGCACGGCAAAAGAGTCGTCATCGAGTAGGGTCAACAAGTGGCCGATTTCGGCCGACGGCAGCTTCGGCGGCGAGGCCGACGCCGCGGGCAGATTGCGCATCAAATCCGCCAACTGCGTGCGCACTTCGAACGACGTCCGCTCGTCGCACAGCATGCGCTGGAAATGCTCGGCCAACGCCGGAGCAAACTCGGGCTCGCGGCTCAATCGCCTTAACTGATCGGCGGCCTTCTGTCGAACGTCGAACGACACGTCGTCCAACTGACGGATCAATTCCGGCGCCGCCGGAGGGATGGGCGAAGGGGTCGGTTCGAAATTTGCCGGCGCAGCTCGGTTTGTAAGAGTCGCAGCCAGTTCGGCGGCAGGTCTGTCGTTGACCTTTGTGGCGGTGGAGCTGTTGGTCGGTTGGCTGGGCTCGGCCGCCTGGAGATTGAGCGTCGCCGCCGCAAAGAGCACAACCACAAACAAACCATATACGCCGCGCATGATCGTTTGGTCCAGGACCAAGATCGGGCGCCGATCGGAGTCCCTCCTCGGCGCCGCTATCGTCAATCATACGCACGAAGCCACTTTGGCCCAACATCAATTTCTCACGATTCGCGGCGATTTCCGCCAAAATCGCTCAACGAACTTGCGCGGCGCCGTAGGTGGCGAGTATTTCCAGAGTGCGCAGCAACGTCCCTTGTCGTGCCTAAACGACGGTCGAAATCGCTGGCTTAACGGTTGCCGACCACCCGCTTCTGCACGTCCGGTTCGAGGACTCCAAACACGGCTTCATGCCGCTGGAGCGTCAATTGCAGGGCATGCAACATCCGTTTGGCCGTGAAATAATTCGTCACGATCCGTTGCGTGATCGGCACCGGATGCGGGGGCGGCATGATGAACGGCTGCGGATTCAAGCCGAAATCGATGATCAACTCCTCCGGCGTTCCCGTCACACGGCAGAAATTCGCGTAGCACGAAATGGCCTTGGTGTCGTCAACCTCGATCCGCGGGCCGACTTGCTGACCCGCCGGCTGGGCGGCCGGTTCGGCCGAGGGTTGAGAATCCGAGGATAAGCGTTCGCTGGGCTTGGACACGAATGGTCTCCTTTGTTTCGGTCGCTGCTGTGGATGGGCAACCTTCCTCACAGAGCGGCGGGTCCTCAGCTACCCGATCGCCGCGGCGAAACGACGCGGCAAAGCGGACGACTGCGCGGCAATGCAAACCGCGAGATAGCAGTTTACTGCCCGCCGCGCGGCGACACCAGTCCTTCCGACTGGGTACGGCGGAATCGTTGGTGCAGGGCGGCCTTCCAAACGACGACCAAATCATTCCACTTGCGTGTTCAACAAGATTAGAATGGCCCTGTTACTTTGCCTGCTCGTTGTTCTCGCCCGATTGCTCGAAAGGACATCCCGCCATGTTGCCGCGAGTATCCAATTTGCCGTTGCTTGAAATGATGTTCGTCGTGGCTGCGATGGTGGTCGCGTCGGAGGGAGCGTTTGGTGCCGAGCCGGCGCGGGCGGCGCCGGTTTTGAGGGCGGGAATCATCGGGCTCGATACGTCGCATGTCGGCGAATTCACCAAGCTCATCAACAGCCCCAATGCCACGGCCGATTTGGCGGGCGTGCGGGTCGTCGCGGCATTTCCCGCCGGCAGTGATATTCCCGCCAGCCGCGATCGCCGGGCGAAATTCACCGAGCAAATCAAGGGGATGGGAGTCGAAATCGTCGATTCGATTCCGGCGCTATTGGATAAAGTCAACGTGGTATTGCTGGAAAGCGTCGATGGGCGAACGCATCTTGAGCAAGTGCGGCCGGTTTTCAAAGCCGGAAAGCCGGTGTTCATCGACAAGCCTTTGGCCGGTTCGTTGAAAGACGCCGTGGCAATCGTCGACTTGGGCGAGAAAACCAAGACGCCTTGGTTCACCAGCTCCTCATTGCGATTTGGCCCCGACATTCAAGCCGTGCGAAACGATCCCAAAGTCGGCGAGATCCTCGGTTGCACGACTTGGGGCCCTTGCGCTTTGGAGCCGCATCACACCGACCTTTATTGGTACGGAATCCATGGCGTGGAAATGCTCTACACGATCATGGGCACAGGTTGCGAAACGGTGGCCCGCACGCACACCGACGGCACCGACGTCGCCGTCGGCGTCTGGAAGGGAGGCCGCGTCGGCATCTTCCGCGGCCTTCGCGAAGGCAAGGAGGATTACGGAGCGACGGTGTTCGGCAAAACCGGGATCGTCGAAGTCGGCCACAACGACGGCTATCGTCCGCTGGTCGTCGAGATCGTGAAGTTTTTCAAGACTCGCCAGCCGCCGGTCGACGTTCGGGAGACGATCGAGATGATGACATTCATGGAAGCCGCCGACGAAAGCCGCCGCCAAGGCGGCAAGCCGGTCGCGCTAGCCGACGTGCTAGCGAAAGCACGCGAGCAAGTATCAGCAGCGCGATGAACGCACGAACGCGCGCTCCCCGCAAGCGAGCTTCGACCCGTCGTTTGACATCGAGCTTTGCTTGCACTTTCGCGCGTCCTCCCCGCTCCCTGCTCCCTGCCCGCCGCCCGATTGCCCTTGAGCCGCTCGCCTGATTTCGCTACAAGCCCCGGTCTCTTCTTGCGTTTTCTCGTCCAATCGCCCTTTCGGGCCAAAGACTGATCGGGTTTCAGCGCCTATTCGGGCAGGAGCCTTGCGATGCGACTGTTTTGTCGAAGCCTTGGGTGTTGCTGCGCCGCCCTGATCGGACTGGCCGCTATCGCCGCGCCGGCCCAGCAGCCGGATTTTCCTTACACGGCCTACGTCAGCATTGATGCCGCCTACGTGCGCAGCGGGCCGGGCAAGCACTACTATCCGAGCGACAAGCTCGTCCGTGGCGACGCGGTCGAGGTTTATCGCGAAGACCCGGGCGGCTGGCTGGCGATTCGGCCGCCGCGCGGAAGCTTCAGTTGGGTGCCGGCCAGCCAGTTGCAGCCGACGAAGCATAATTTGGCCATTGTCATCGGCGACCGGGTCGCAAGCCACGTCGGCAGCAAACTCGACGAGTCGCACGATGTCGTTCAAGTGCGCCTCGAACGGGGCGAAGCAGTCGAAATCGTCGCCGCCGAACCGCTCACGATCGACGGGCAGCAAGAACTGTGGTGCAAAATCTCGCCGCCATCGGGCGAGTTTCGCTGGATTTACGGAAAATTCGTCGATCGCAATCAGCCGCCGCCCGACTCGGTCGCACGGTCGCTCACGCGCGCGCCTGGCGATTCGCCGCCTGATTCGGGCGCACCGACGACCCACGCCCTCGCGCCCGAAGGTTACTCGGTCGATTCAAACAGCGCTGCGAGCACTCTGCCCTTCGATTCGAATCTGACGGCCGTCGATCTGGCCCTATCGGCGACGGTGGTGCAACTGATGTCAACGTGGCAGTTCGACGATCTCGAACGGCGCGGCGAACGGCTATTGGATCGAGCGCACACGGCCGACGAGCGCGACAATGCCCGACGACTGCTCGACCGCATTGCGAAATTCGAAGACATCAAGCGCCGCAGCGACGCCATCGCGGGCATCGATTCCACGCCCCAGCGCCATCGATTTCAACTCACCGGCTTGACGACCGGTCCGACCGATCCGTTTGCAACGGGCGGAGCGACCAGCCGGGTCGCGCTCGCGGGCGGAACGTCTCGCTACGACGCGGTCGGAAAGCTAACGGCCGTAAGATCGCAGCGGCCGAACGCACCGCCGTTCGCGCTGTTGAATGCCGATCACGAACCGGTCGCTTTCGTCACGCCGTCGCCGGGCGTCGATCTTCGCCCGCTCTTGGGCCGGCAAATCGGCGTCAGCGGCCAGCGCGGCTACATGCCCGAATTCCGCAAGCCGCACATCACCGCGATGCAAGCCGAGCCGATCGACGGTTCGGACGTCATCATGGCGCTGCGCGATCAGATGCGGCGCTAACTGGACCGGTATCTGCCATCGGCTCTGCCAGAGCGGACGCGCCGAGAATTCATTCATTCGCGGCGCCGTTGGCACACGGCACGGCGAAGAGAGCAGCCATCGACATCCGAATCATCTTCGCACAACCCTGGCTTCCGGTAGGACGTCCTTGATTCGCTTAATATCCTCGTCGCTTAGAAACTTGTCTCGCGGCAACACAATGCCTGATGCCGCTCTATCACCCAAGGCGGCCCGCCTGACCCACGAAATATCCGTTTGCTTGGCGAAATCCTCCTTCTTCGGATCAGCGGAAAAGTCCAGCGTCCAGACGCTTCCTCCCGCCTGCTGAATCTCGTTCATCATCGCGCGCCGTCTGAGCACGATGCGGGATTGCCAGCCAAGCCACCCGAGCAGAATGCTCAAAAACACGATGCCAAGGAGCAGCGTGCGAAGGCTAAACCGATACCAACTGCGTTTTGGCTGTTCATCCATGTCGTTATCCTACCACACCGCTCGATATGCAGTGCTTATCGGCGAAACGAATGATCGTCGGGATTCCTCTAGTCCTTAACTGGCGTTCAGCCCAACTTTGGCGAGGCGCAAATCTCCGGCGTCGCGAGCGATTGAAGTTTTGCGATCTCGGCTTCTGCTCCGGCGACCGACGCCTTGTTGTCGTGGGCTTCGATTGCCAATTCGAACCGGACGGATTCACCGGGTTTCAATTTGCGCACTCGGCCTTGCTCGGCTTCGAACGAGCGGACGTTGGGGAAATTCACGCCCGGTTCGAGGCCGGTCACGTAGCCGTCGACTTTTGCCCGCGGGTTTTTCCAGAGCGTGAAGCAAGGCAATTCGACGGTCGAGAATCGCAGGCTCACGCCGCGATCGCCGGCCGCATTGCGCAACATCGTGTGCGTGCGGTTGTCGGATCCCGAAAGCAATTGGAAAAAGTAGCATTCTTCGCCGGGGCCGGTCTCCGGCTCGCCGAATTTATCCCACTGGCCGACGCCCGGCACGGCCGCGGCGTCGCGCGGCATCATCCGACGCACCGGCGCCACGACGCGCGCCGGGTTCCAACAGCGGCGGGCCGAAGTTCGTGTGATAGATCAATTCCATCTCGCCCGGCGCGTCGGAGAGATTCGTCACTTCGTCGAAAAGTCGCACGCCCGGCTCGCCCGGCCGAGTTCGCAGCGTCGAAGTAAGCCGCAATTTGTGAAAATGAAATCGGCATTCATCGACGACGCCGGTGACCGACAATTCGCCCGATTCGGCATCGGTTTCGACTACCAGGCGATGCGCCGGCAGATTCGCGATTCGGCCATGCAGCGGATATTGCAGCGCGCCGTGCGCATCGAATTGCGGCGCACCGTTGCTTAGCAAGCCGCAGCGCGAAAGCAGTTCGTCAAATCCTTCCAACCAACCGAGGCCGCTGGGATCGAACACCGGAACGAATCGCGGATGAACGGGCCCGCGCGTCGGCGAATCCCAGCCGATCGCCCAATCGCCGAGCCACGCCTTCCAAATATTCATGCCGCGCTGCGCGAGCAGCGCGACGCGAAGTCGGCCGTTGTCGATCGAGAGCATTTCAACGCCGTCGCGCAGGCCGCCGCGCAGCGTTCGCAGCCCGATCGAGCAGCCCGGCAAACCGAGTTCGGTCGCTGAAAGCGAAATGTTCTCGCGGTGAATATCCGACAGCGGATCGGCGGACAAGTCCAAGAGAGTCCAGCTTTTCATCGGTGTGGATCGGACGAAGCCGAGAGCTAGAGCAATGATTGAAAACAGGCATTTTACCGCAATTTCCCGGCAAATTCCTGCCGCCGCGCGTCGGCTGCCAGCGTGGCGCGAACCCATAGTTTAAGGTTGCTATCGCGATCCCGCGAGAGTGTGCCGGGCCGATTTCGCGGTCAGCCGCCGAATTCGCAAGATAGTTGTTGGAAATACTTGCTGAATGCTTGTGGGCTGAATATGATGAACCCAATCAAGGCATCCCTTGAGCGAAGGACGCGACCGGGCAGCGGTCCATGCACGGTATCGGGGATGACCCTGTTAGGATGGCCAAATTCAAATCGCCAGGTTTGATTCGGCTGTTCACGGAATAGTGACGTTGCGGGGATGATTGGGCCAAGGCTATTCAGCGCTTGGCTCGGGCAGACGAATTGCGGTGGTCGTCTGATAAGTCCAGAGGTCGAACTGCGTCTCATCTAGCGGTCTTTTTCCTCAAGGGTTGCACTTCATGATTGTGGTTCGCTGCGCGCCGCGGCTTGGAGCCATGCACCGTGCGGACGGTGCGTGAGTTGCCAGGTCGAGGATTGCCATGCGGAGCAGACGCGATCGCGCCGTCGGAACACGGCTCGGCGGTTTGCCCTGTAAAACCACCGCTGGTCATTCGTCAGCGGCCGGTTTCCAGCAATTCGTCGGCGCAAGGCAAAGTTATTTCGTTGTGACAAGTTCTTCGGGATGAGAAGAGGCAAATGGCGCCGGGGCGAAACCAAAAGGTTTCGCGCGGCAGTCGGTTGTGCGCCAATTGGTGATTCAACTTGCTTTTCATCCGTTCGTTTCGACGAACACGCACGAGGGGAGCTTGCCATGAGCGTTGCGGATTGGGATCCGGAGGCCTGCGAAGGTCAACCGGCTCTCCCACAGGCGGAGAAGGAAGCGGTAAATACAGAATCGGATGCTATCGATACGGACGCTATCGATTCGGATGCTGGCGAATCGGGCCATCCGGTCGAGAAACCAGCGATCGAACCGAAGCGGGCAATTGCGGGCAACGGCCATCCGTTGCACCGGCTGGCGGAAGTTCGACGGCAGCAGGGCGTTTCGCTGCGCAATATGCGCGCCGCTTGGGCGCCGACATATCCAGCGTTTTGCGACAAGAACAAGAAGCCACCGACTTGCCGCTGAGCGTGCTTTATCAATGGCAAAGGGCGCTTGAGGTGCCGGTGGCCGACCTGTTGGTCGACTCCGATGCGCCGCTATCGCCCCCCGTGATGGAGTGCGCTCGCCTGGTCAAGGTCATGAAAACGGCGGTGGCGTTGATGGAAAAGGCGCAGTACCAATGCGCAGCGCCGCCTGGTGACGATGTTGGTCGAGCAATTGCTTGAGATCATGCCCGAGTTGCGCGAAGTGTCGGCCTGGCATTCGGTCGGCCAGCGGCGAACTCTCGACGAATTTGGCCGAGCCATCGAGCGCACGCTTCCCGACGATTTGCTGCGCCGGGTGCGGTAGTTTGCACGAAATTCGAATGCCTCCGAGTCCTCACTACTTTCTCCATTTGGACCAAATTTGATGTCGCCTTTCCTATGGTTCGTCGTGTCGTTTGTTTCCGCCGCGACGATTTCGACGGTGGCGCAAGTTGTGTCTCGCCGTCGATCGCTGGCTCGCTGCCCCAAGTCGGCGGCGACGAATTCGCGACGACCCGCCGGCGACGGCAATCACAATCGATCGACGATGAACGATTGGTAGACTGGTCGATCGATCTTTTCTCGGATTGTGCCAGTCGGCAATGGCGCGCTTGCCATTGCCACGCGCCCTAATTGAGATGGTACAATGCGGCCGTCGCGTAAGACGCCACGACTGCATTGGGTGCGCCCTTGTCCGATCCAGTTCATGCCGAACAAATCGTCGCGGATGTTCCCTGTCCGTTTTGCGCGTGCCTGTGCGACGATTTGGAATTGACCGTTGCGAACGGGCGGATCGTCGCGGCGAAAAACGCCTGTGAATTGGCGCGGCCGCAGTTCTTGGCGGCCGGAAGCAGCGATCGCACCGCTTGCACGGTTGCCGGTCAGACGGCAGCGCTGAAAGTGGCGATCGGCCGGGCGGCGGAAATCTTGCTCGCGGCTCGGTATCCGCTGGTATGGGGATTGGGCCGCGCGACATGCAAGGCGCAGGCGGCGGCCGTAGAGATTGCGGAACGATCGGGCGGCGGCGTCGATGCTTCGGGAGGTGGCGATTCTGGGGTCGGATACTTCGAGGCGCTGCACACTATCGGCGAAATCACTTGCACGCTGGGCGAAGTCCGCAGTCGCGCCGATCTCGTTGTCGCTTGGAACGCCGATCCGGTGACGGCTCAGCCGCGATTCTTCGAGCGGTATGCGCCGATATCACTCGGAAACGCGGACGGTTGTTCGTTGATCGCCATCGATTCACGGCACACGCCGACAACCACAGTAGCCACGCGGCATTTGAAGATTCGCGCCGGCAGCGAATTCGAGTCGGCCACAGTGCTTTGGGCTTTGGCAAAGGGCCTGCCGCCGAACCCCACGGAAGTCGCCGCGCAAACCGGCGTTCCGCTGGCAGAGTGGCGCGCGCTTTCATAAACATGGAGCAATCGCGCTATGGCGTAATGCTTTTCGACAACGCCGCGGCGGAGCAATCTATTTTGTCGCCCCTCTTCGGCTTGGTCCGCACCTTGAATGACCGCTCACATTGGGTTTGCGTCGGGCTCGGGGCGCAAGCAACGGCGCCGGAGCGGAGCAGGTCTTGACATGGCGAACCGGCTATCCGCGATGCGTTGATTTCTCACAAGGATTTCCACGATACAATCCCAGCGATTTCGCCGCCGAGAGATTGCTCGAGCGCCGCGAGGTCGATGCCGCGATTCTGGTCTGCGACGACCCGGAAGCCCATTTCAACAAAACGGCCCTCGCGAGATTGCGACAGATTCCAACGGTGTTGATCGACTGGAAGGAAACAACCGCGTGGCCGCACGCTGCCGTGGCGATTCGTGTCGCCGTGCCGGGCGTTGAATCGGGCGGCACGATGTTTCGGCTCGACGGTGTGCCGCTGGCGCTGCGCCCGGCAATCCAATCGAGCGATCCGGCGGATTTCGAGGTGCTGCGAATGCTGGCAAACGCATTGCGGCAGAAGGACGCAGTCTGAACCGATGCCGACGACATTGCTCAAAATCTCCGGAGGAACCATTTACGATCCGGCCAACGGCATCGATGGGCAAGTACGCGACTTGTGGATCGACGGCGGCCGAATCGTCGCGGCCCCCAGCGATCCCAACGCGCGGCCGGCGCGAACGCTCGATGCCGCGGGCCTCGTCGTCATGCCCGGCGGCGTCGATATGCATTGCCACATCGTCGGGCCCAAGGTGAATGCCGCGCGACGGATGCGGCCGGAGGAAAAACGATCGGCCGAGCCGGTTCTTCGCACCGCGACCACGCGCAGCGGCACGCTCGGCAGCACGCCCAGCACCGCGGCGACCGGCTACAAATATGCCGGGCTGGGCTACACGACGGCCTTCGACGCGGCCGTCGCTCCGCTCGCCGCCCGCCATGCTCATCTCGAATTCACCGACACGCCTTGCATCGACCGCGGTTGCTTCATCCTGATGGGAAACAACCATTATCTGATGCAAGCGATTCGCCGCAACGAACCGCAGAGCGTGCGAGCGTTCATTTCCTGGCTGCTGCGAGCGACGGGCGGTTTTGCACCGAAGCTGGTCAACCCCGGTGGCGTCGAAGCTTGGAAAAGTGGCCATGCCGCGAGCGCGACCGATCTCGACAACATGATCGACGGCTTCGAGATCACGCCGCGGCAAATCATTCGCTCGGTCGCGCAAGCCGCCGGCGAATTGAAGTTGCCGCATCCGGTTCATATTCATGCGAACCACTTGGGCCTGCCCGGCAATTGGACGACGACGCTGGAAACCATGCGCGCCTTGGAAGGATTCCGGGCCCATTTGGCGCATATCCAATTCCATAGCTACGGCGGCAGCGCGACGCGAGCCGGCACGTTTTGCTCCGAGGTGCAGCCGCTCGTCGAATACTTCAATTCCCACGCAAACATATCGGTCGACGTGGGCCAAGTGCTCTTCGGCGCGACGACCAGCATGACGGGCGACAGCGCCGTCGGGCATTATTTGAGCCGGTTGCATGGATCGAAGTGGTACAGCCATGACGTCGAGTTCGAGGCCGGCTGCGGCATCGTTCCGATCGAATACAAGCCGAAGAGCCTGATCCACGCCTGGCAATGGGCCATCGGCTTGGAATGGCTGCTGCTGGCGGCCGACCCCTGGCGAATCGCGCTCTCGACCGACCATCCCAACGGCGGCTCGTTTCTGGCCTATCCGGAAGTGATCCGGCTATTGATGGATCGCACGTATCGGACCGACGTTCTGCGAACCATTCATCCGCGAGTCGGCGAGCGATCCGTATTGGCGACGCTCGACCGCCAGTATTCGCTTTCCGAGATTTGCATCATCACGCGGGCCGCACCGGCGCGACTGTTGGGCCTTGCGAACAAGGGCCATCTCGGCCCGGGCGCCGACGCCGATGTGACGATCTACACCCCGGCGGCCGACGCAGCGCAGATGTTTCAACTTCCGCGCTTCGTGTTTCAAGCGGGGCGGTTGGTGATCGACAACGGCGAATTGCGCCAAGAAGTTTTCGGCAAGACGCTGCACGTCGCTCCCGAATTCGATCCGGCCGACGAGACTGGGATCGCCGATTGGTTCAACGACCACTACTCGATTCGGTTTCGCAATTATCCGGTTGATGAATCGTATCTCGGCGAGCATGAATCGATTGAGTGCGTTTGAGAACGATCCGCGCCCGAGTCGGCCATTCCTCGCCGATCGGGTCGGCGAGGAATGACGTTGCTCTTATCGCTTCACTTCGATGTGACGGGATTTGGATTCTTCCGTCTTTGGCAGCTTGACGGTCAAGATGCCATTGTGATAATCGGCTTCCGCCTTTTCGGCCGAGACGCCGGTCGGAAGCATCACTGAGCGATAGAATTCTCGCTGCCGCCATTCGTGGTAGCCGCGATCTTTCTCCTCGGTTTCGCCCTTCTTGCAGGCGCAAAGAACCAATTGGTTCCCCTGCACTTGGAGATCGAAATCGTCGGGTTCGAAGCCCGGCGCTTCGGCATGGACCGTGACAGTTTTCTCATCTTCGTCGACGTCCATGCCCCAACCTTCCGGCCGCGTCATTTCCCAGAATCCGCGCCCGCCGGAAAAGAATGGGTCGAACAGGCGATTGAACTCTTCTCGCAGCCGATAGAACGGATCGACGCCGCCGTTGGCCGCCATGCCGCCACGATTCGGCGCCGTCATTGTTCCACTCGCGGTCTGAACGCCGCGATGATTTCCCTTCTGTTCTTTGTTTTTCCTGTCATCAGCCATTGTCGCATCCTCCTTCCTCCCTTTTTCCGTCATTTAGCACTTGCTGAATAAGATCGAAGCCCAATGGAACGAAATGCAACTGCAGTGCCCAACGGGTGAAAATGCAGGATTTGCCGCCTCGCAGCGTAAGCTAACTTCCTGGACGGAAGATGGGCGATCGAACGACGCGCCAAGACCAGCACGCCTTGGTCGTCGAGAAACCGGCGTGGATGATTCGTTCTTTCAGCACGCGTCTCGTGAAATAATTCACCGGCGGCTTGGCGCCTTGCCGCTCACTTTGTCGCCCGTTGGGTGAGCGGCCAGGCGCTAGCCACCGGTGCCGCATGAAACGCTGTCTTGCTGAGCGACCTCGACATAACTGTCTTGATTGTGACCTGTACAATAAATGTGGAGGGGAGAAAGTTTTCACGATGACGTTCATCGCGCCTGCTCTATCATTGGCCTGCGCGGGGCCAGTTATCGAATGCCGCGCTGGAATTCGAAAGGACGCGGATGATGGCTACGGTTCAAGTTCACGAAGGCCAGCCGCAAGCGACTCAGCGGCATTTCTCGGAAGAGAAAACGGTGACGGAAGTTGCCATGGCCGGTTCGCTGGTGGAAGGCGCGGGCGGAATTGGCGCAGTCGTATTGGCAATTGTCGCTCTGACGGGAATTTTGTCGATGTATCTCACGGCGATCGCGGCGATTGCTTTAGGTGTCGCACTTATCTTCGAAGGACTTGCCAATGCGGCGCGCTATTCCCGATTGGTGGTTGACGAAAGTGAGGCCCGGCGGTGGGCTCGAGCGGAAGCGGGCGGCGGGATGAGTTTGGAACTCCTCTGCGGCGGAGCCGGCGTCGCGTTGGGAATCTTGGCCCTGTTGAAGATCGCGCCGATGGTGTTGCTGCCGATCGCGGCGATCGTGTTCGGAATCGGCCTGATTTTCGGCAGCGGCGCCGGGCTCAATTGAGCCGCCGTTTGATGGAAGGGTTTCACGGCTACGACTTCATGTCGCTGATTGCCCGCGAGGCAATGTATGCGGCAACGATCACGGAAGTGGTGATTGGCGTCGGCGGCGTGGTTCTCGGCATCTTGGCGTTGGTTGGGACATTGCCGTTGATCCTGACTGAAGTGGCGATGCTTTGCTTCGGCGGCGCGGTGCTGATCGGAGGAATGGCGTTGAGCGGCAAGATGTTCAACGTGCTGCATCACTAGAGGGTGTTGGCTCGATCCAACGTGCGGGAACGCAAAAATCTCCGCGGACCAGATTCAACCCTGGCCCGCGGTGATTTTGCGGTTTAAGAGTCTTTATCTCACGCCCAATTCGGTCATTTTTCGCCGCGCTGCGTGACCCAGTTGATCAAGCCACCCTGCAACAGTATCTCGATTTGCCGGGCTGAGAGTTGGTGTCGCGCCTTGAATCGATCTCCGCGCGAGACGTTCTCGACCTCCATCTCCGCTCCCTGCCGGATTCGTTCACGCACGTCGGCAATTCGCAACACGTTTTTCTGCTCGATCCGTTCGTATTGCGACTCGTCGGCCAGCACGAGCGGCAGCACGCCGAAATTCACCAAATTCTGCCAATGAATCCGGGCGAAGCTTTTGACGATCACGACTCGCAATCCGAGAAACCGCGGCGCGAGCGCCGCATGTTCGCGGCTTGATCCTTGCCCATAATTGAACCCTCCGACGATGGCATGGCCATTTTTCGTGGGTGCAGCGCGGGCGTTTTTCGGATAGTCTCGATCGATCGCGCTGAACGCGAAATCGCTGATCGTTGGAATGTTGCTCCGATACGGCAATACGCGGGCGCCCGCGGGCAAGATTTCATCCGTCGAGACGTTGTCGCCCACTTTGAGCAGAACGACGACTTCGAGCGTATCGGGAATCGGATCGAGCGCCGGCAGGGGAACGATATTCTCGCCGCGAACTAGTTCAACGCTTGCGGCCTCTTCGGCGCCGGGTGGCGGGATGAGCATTTCCGGATTCAGCAGCGGCCGGTCGGGCACGTTGATGCGCGGATAGGGCATCTCCAACGTGCGCGGGTCGGTGATCGCGCCGGTGCGCGCGGAAGCCGCGGCCGTTTCGGGACTGACCAGACACACTTGATCGTCGTGCGTTCCCGAGCGGCCGGGGAAATTCCGCGGCACGGTGCGCAGGCTCAGTTTGCCGATCGCCGGCGCTTGCCCCATGCCGATGCAACCATTGCAGCCTGCCTGATGAATCCGCGCGCCGGCATGGAGCAACGTCAGCAGATGGCCGTCGTGCGCCAAGTTTTCCAGTATTTGCCGCGACGTGGGATTGATGTCGAACGACACCTGCGGAGCAATCCGCGCTCCCTTCACGATCTCGGCCGCCATTGCGAAATCGCGGTAGCCCGGATTGGCCGACGAACCGATGTAGGCCTGATAGATGGGCTTTCCGGCGACCTCGCGCACGGGCACGACGTTGTCGGGGCTTGTCGGCATGGCGATCAAGGGCTCAAGCCGCGAGAGGTCGATTTCCTCGTGCAAATCGTAGTCGGGTTTCGCGTCGGCGAGCAGCTCGATCCAATCTTGCTCGCGTCCACACGATTTGAGAAACCGCCGAACAATTTCATCGGAAGGAAAGACGGTCGTGGTCGCGCCCAATTCGGCGCCCATATTGGCGATGACGTGCCGATCCATGGCCGACAAACCGTCGAGCCCCGGCCCGTAGTATTCGATGATGCGATTCACGCCCCCTTTGACCCCGTGCCGGCGCAGCATTTCCAAAATCAGGTCCTTGGCGCTAACCCAGTCGGGCATCCGGCCGACCAACTTGACGCCCCAGATTTCCGGCATCTTCACATAAAACGGATACCCGGCCATCGCCATGGCGACTTCCAGGCCTCCGGCGCCGATCGCCAGCATGCCGATCGCGCCGGCTGCGGGAGTGTGGCTGTCGGAGCCCAGCAATGTTTTGCCCGGCTTGCCGAAACGTTCCTGATGAACCGGATGACTCACGCCGTTTCCCGGCCGACTATACCAAACGCCGAATCTCTGGCAGGCGCTATGCAGGAACAAATGGTCTTCGGCGTTTTTGAAATCCTCTTGGAGCAGATTGTGATCGACGTATTGCGCCGACAGTTCGGTTTTCACTCGCGCGATGCCCATCGCTTCGAGCTCAAGCATGACGAGCGTGCCGGTGGCATCTTGCGTCAGCGTCTGATCGATGCGCAGACCAATTTCCTGGCCCGGAGTCATTTTGCCTTCGAGCAAATGTGCGGCGATCAACTTCTTGGCGACGCCGAATCCCATTGCAATTCTCCTCTATACTCAACAATGCCGGAGAAGAGCCACGAGGTCAATTGCACGATTCATGCCAATTTGCAATGATCCGCAGTGATGATGAGCGAATTTGAAGAACCGATTGAAACTGCTAGCCGGTACGTCGTCGGCATCGACCTCGGCACGACAAACTCGGCCGTGGCCTATGTCGACACGACGGCTGCAACGCGCCGCGTGCGCACGTTTACCGTGCCGCAACTCGTCGCGCCGGGCGTGGTCGAGGCACGGGAGAAATTGCCGTCGTTTCATTATCAGCGCGCGACGGGGGAATTTTCGGCGGGCGCGATGCGGCTTCCTTGGGACAAGGAAGAGCCCGATCATGCCGTCGGAGTTTTCGCGCACGATCACGGCGCGATCGTTCCCGGCCGGTTGATCGCCTCGGCCAAATCGTGGCTCTGCCATTCGGGCGTCGATCGTTTGGCCGAGTTGTTGCCCTGGCAAGGCGCGGCGGATGTCGAGCGGCTGTCGCCCGTCGAAGTCAGCGCCCGGTATCTGGCCCACATTCGCGCGGCTTGGAATCATCATTTTCCGACGGAGCCGCTGGAAGAGCAGGATGTCGTGCTGACGCTGCCGGCTTCGTTCGACGAAGTGGCGCGCGAGCTGACCGTCAAGGCGGCGGCCCGGGCGAATTTGCCGCGGGTCGTGCTGATCGAAGAACCGCAGGCGGCCATTTATCAATGGATCGACGCGCATGAACAGAACTGGCAGGAACTGGTTCAGCCGGGCCAAAAGATTTTGATCTGCGACGTCGGCGGCGGCACGTCGGACTTCACATTGATCCGCGTCGGCGTCGATAGCCAGGGCAAGACGCAGTTCCATCGCGTCGCGGTCGGCGAGCATTTGATTCTCGGCGGCGACAATCTCGATTTGGCGCTGGCCCATCATGTCGAGCACAAGCTGGTCGGCGACGGCAAGCTCGAGCCGCGGCAATGGTCGGTGCTGGTACAGAGTTGCCGGCAGGTGAAGGAATCGCTGCTGGGTGAGAAGCCGCCGGCAGAGTTTGTATTGAGCTTGCCTGGATCGGGTTCGCGGCTGATCGGCGGTTCGGTGCAGGTGTCGCTGTCGCGGCAAGACGTGCAGGCGCTATTGGTCGATGGTTTTTTTCCGGAAGTGCGGCTCGACGAAAAGCCGTTGGCCCGGCGGTCGGGATTTCAGGAGTTCAGCTTGCCCTACGCACCCGACGCGGCGATCACGCGCTATCTGGCGGCGTTTCTCACGGCGCATCGGCATGTGGTGCAAAGCCCCGACGCGGCGGCGACGGATCACGATCCGGCTCGGCCCGATGTCGTGCTGCTCAATGGCGGAGTGTTCGATGCGAGCTTGTTGCGCGAGCGGTTGTTGAACGTGATCAGCGGTTGGTTTCCCGCGAGAAGTGGCGATTGGCGACCTCAGTTGCTTGAGAATGAGCGGCGCGATCTGGCTGTCGCCCGCGGCGCGGCTTATTACGGACTGGTGCGGCGCGGGCTTGGCGTGCGCATTGCCGCGGGGCTGGCCCGATCGTATTACATCGGGGCGGCAACGGCGGAAGGCGTGCCGTCGGCGGTTTGCCTTGTGCCGGCCGGCGTCGAAGAAGGACAATCGATCGACATGACGCAGTGCCGCTTTAATCTGTTGATTCGCCAGCCGGTCGAGTTTCCGCTGTATGTTTCCAGCACGCAGCTCATCGCGCGCGCCGGCGACGTGGCGCCGATCGATCCGGAGCAAATGACCTCGCTGCCGCCGATCCGCACCGTGCTCCAATCGGGCAAGAAGACCGCTGGGGCGGAAACGATCGCCGTCAATCTTCATGCCCGGCTGACGGAAATCGGCACTCTCGATCTGTGGTGCGGCGAAGCTGATGGGCCGCGGACTTGGAAGCTGCAATTCGATGTGCGCGCCGCCACGCGCACCGATCTGGCCGGCCACGAAAGCGCGGGCGAGTTGGCCGGGATCGTCGATCAAGCGATGCTCGATAAATGCCGTGCATTGATCGATGAGGCATTTGGCCCGACGGCCAGCCGCGAACGCGCCGCGCCGGATGGATTGGTGAAACGGCTGTCGGAAGCGACAGAAATGCCGCGATCGGAATGGCCGCCGTCGCTGTTGCGACACTTGTGGGAATCGCTGATCGAGGTCGACGCCGGCCGCAAGTTGAGTCTGGCGCATGAATCACGGTGGCTGAGCCTGTTGGGATTTGCGTTGCGGCCCGGCTACGGTATGGCAGTCGATGATTGGCGAGTCGCTCAAACGCGGCGGCTGTTGACCGGGCTGACGTTCAACAATCCAACATGCAGAGCGGAATGGTGGATTCTGTGGCGCCGCATCGCCGGCGGATTGCCGACCGGACAGCAGCGGGCGTTGGCCCAACCGTTGGTGGCCGACGTTCGTGCGCTCGATCGCGCCTTGGCCAAAGGACGCGCGCCCGATTTCAAGCCGGGCTCGCATGAAGCGGCCGAGCTGTGGCGGCTATTGGGTTCGGTGGAACTATTGAGCATCGCCGACAAAGTGGAGTTGGGAGGAATGGTGGCGGAACTTGCGCCGCGGGAAAAAATAGCCGCGGTGAGAAATGCGGCCGTCTGGGCGCTGGGACGCATCGGAGCGCGTGTGCCGCTATACGGCCCGCTCAACACGGTAGTGCCGGCCGAAGTAGCCGCGAACTGGGCGGTTCGTGTGATGGCCATGCGGCAAGAAGTCGAAACATCGCCGCTGGCGCTGATGCAAATCTGCCGCAAGACGGGCGATCGCTATCGCGACATTTCGGAAAAACTGCGCGGCGAAGTGCTGACCTGGCTAAAGGCCCGAGAAACGCCGCCGCATTTCGTGCAATTGGTTGCCGAAGGAGGCGAATTGGAAGCGGCGGAACAGGGCATGGTCTTCGGCGAGAGCTTGCCGCAGGGATTGCGATTGGCTTGAGATTAGGCACACGGCGGCTGTTTCGCTCCGGCGCGGAGCGTGCAGTACATCTCGTTCGACTCGTGGCCTGCGACTTCCACTTGCACCGTGCTGTGATTGATATTGAAGTCGGCATGAAGACGTTCGGAGACGGCCCGCAGCACTTGCTGGCCTTCGCGAATGCTCTGCTCCGCCACGACGATGTGGCAACTGCAAGCGATCATGCCAGGCCCCACGGTCCAAACGTGCAAATCGTGAATCCCCTCGACGCCTTCCACGTCGCCGATGGCTCGCTCGACAAGTGCCATGTTCATTCCCACCGGCGTGCCTTCCAGCAGAATCGTGACGCTCTCTTTCAAAATGCCCCAGCTACTTGCGAAGACCAAGCCGGCAATCAGCAGCGAAGCGATCGGATCGGCAATCGGCGAGCCAGTGAGCGCGACGATTACGCCGGCCGCCACGACGCCACACGCCGATAGCGCGTCGCCCAGCATGTGCAAATATGCGCTGCGGACATTGATATCGTTCTGGCGCCGGCGCGGAGCCAGAAACTGATCACCACGTTCACGGCGATCGCCAGCGTCGCCACGCCGACCATGATCCAGCCGCGTGGCGGTTCGGGATGCTGAAAGCGCAGGATCGCGTCCCAAACGATCAATAGCGCGATAACCACCAGCGAAACGGCATTGACCAGTGCCGCGAGAATGCCGACGCGGTGATAGCCGTAGGTCATGCCTTGATGGGCCGGCTTGCTGGCGATCCACAAGGCGTACCAGCTAAGGGCCAACGCGGCGGCGTCGGCAAAGTTGTGCCCGGCGTCGGACATCAGCGCCAAACTGTTGGCCAATGCCCCGGCGATCGCTTCACCGGCGACGAACGCCAGCGTCAGGCCTACGGCCAAACCGAGCCGCCCGCGCGACATGCCCTCGGTGGCGGCATGGCAATGGGCATGATCGTGTGCGTGAGAGTGTTCGTGCATCATCGGGTTGTCCGTCGGCGTTCCCGCTAGCAAGAATCTTAGCTCACGCGGTCGTTATTCGCTCGCTTTGCCTCTGCCGAAACGCCGTCGATGTGGTATGCTGCATGTTCAACCGAACGAAGATTGGACGCGGCGTGGGGCTCCAAACGACTTGAGGAGGCTTGGATGGGAAAAAAAAGGCGATACAACGCAAACAGCCGGCCCGTGAAACGCCGGACCGATCGGCCGCCCGAAGTGCCGCGAGCGGCCCCCGAAATCCGCGAGAAAAAAGTGGCCGTTCGATACGGACAGGCGTTCATCATCCTGGAAGATGAGAGCAAGAACACGTTCGAGTATAAAGACGGGGCTTGGGTGCCGCACGACGTACACATCGCCGAATACCGGCTCGACGGTCAGGTTAAGGAACTGTCGCAGAAAATCAACCGCATGACGCGATACGAGATCCGCAGCCCGCTGCCGGTTGCGACATGACAGCGCGGCACTAACCCGAAGCGTTAGCGAGGGCGCGCTCTCGCTAACGCTTCGGGTTAGTAGGACCGCTCTCAAGAGCGGTCGCCGGTCGATCGCCAATGTCTCAAACAGTTCCCGGCCTCAAACAATCCCCGTTGACGGATCCGTCAGCCAGACCAATTCTCGCGTCGGCCGCTTCTTGCCGCGCATCGGCTGAGCGTGAATCAACTCGGCGGCGATGATCTCGCCGGGGGCGTCGCCCATCTCGGGGGCGATGACCATGACCCGCGGCAAATTAGGGTCGCTACTGATCAGATCGCGAAATCGCTTCTCGACTTGCTGCCGGACGGTGCCTGGCGTCACATCCGCAAACGACGCCGCCTTGAACCGCGCGAGACTCGGCCGCCCATACGGACCGGTTTCGAGGTGATAGAAATGGATGGCCATCGTCCTCATCGGCGAGGTCAGGTAATTGGCCCGCAGCGTACTCGTCATGTTCGAAGGCATCAAACTCCCCACTCTTACGGCTGAAACCAGGGCATGGAACGTATTCCTCTGGTCTATTGTATAGGCTAAATCGCTCTCAGACTACGGCTGCCGAAAGATTGGCCAAATAGAGATGCCACGGGCCGGTTTTGGCGGGGGAAAGGGTAGTTTTTGCCGATAAATGAGCCGGAATCGCCATTGGCTGTGGACAACGGTTCACTGAGTGCGCCAATCTTCCAATTGCAATCCCTGAATCCACGCGAAGTGCTGCCTGCTTCCCGTGGCCGGTACTCATCGAGGAGACCGTGCCGGTGTCGAGAAGGGGCTAAAGTCCATCGCACTAGTGATTTGGAGACGGTCCGTTCAAATTTGCCCGTGCGAGCGCGATCTCTTCCACGTCGGCAATTTCTTGGTCGGATAACCCTTCGTACACCCGACACCAATCCGGCAACGAGGGCATGGCAACCGAGCCGCTTGGCGACCTTGCGTCCGGCGGTCGAAGGTTCGTGGTGGCCACTCGTATGATCAATTGCTGATCCTCTCGCAATTGCTGCCCCAGGATGTACTCGATCGCAACGCGGTCGGCCGCATCGATGTCTCTCACGTCGCGAACGACGTTGTCCATAATGAGGTCAGATCGGCACGCCGTTCCAGCGGACGAAGCCTTCGATCGCGAAATACTCGGGCAGGCCGAGCTGGTTGTAGACGTCGGCCGTGTGGCGGTTGCGGTCTTCGGCCCGCTGCCAGAACTCGCGCGGGTCGTCGGGCCGGGGAACAAGGCCCAGTCCTTCTGCGATTCGTGGCGGAAGATGGCGGCCCGTTTCCGCTCCAAGTCGCTCGGGCTGAGCGGCACGGCGATGTCGATCTCGTGCGGCTGCCCATTCCTGCCAGGCCCCGCGATAGAGCAACACTTCGGGCCGCCGGCCGCCGGCTCGCTTCGATCTGCTGCACGCCCGGAAGATCGCCTCGGCACAGACGCGATGCGTGCCGTGCGGGTCGGACAGGTCGCCGGCCACGTAGATCTGCTCCGGCTGCAGACGCTCGACGAGCTCGCGGACGATTCGCACGTCGTCTTCGCCGAGCGGCTTCTTGGCGATCGTGCCGGTGCGGTAGAACGGCAGATCGAGGAAGTGCAGACGTTCCTCGCGGCAGCCGGCCACGATCGCGCCGGCCTTCGCTTCGCTCCAGCGGATCAGCGCCTTGATTCGCAGCACCGCTTCGCTATCGGGCTGGCCGGGCGCCCTTGGCACGGAGCGACTGATTCACCTCGGCTTCGACTTGTAGCGACTTTTCGCTGGTCGATGCCGAACAGCCGGTTGAATTCGGCCACCAAGTCGGCGACGCGGCGGGCGTCGTGATCGAACACGGCGATGTTGCCGCTGGTCATGTAGGCGACGTGGACTTCGTGCCGATCCTCGACCAGCCGGATCAGCGTGCCGCCCATGCTGATCACGTCGTCGTCGGGGTGCGGGCTGAAGCAGATGACTCGCTTCGTGGTCGCGGCCGGCCGGGTGATCGTCGATCGTGTCCATCATCCAGCGGAAAACGCGCTGCGCCAGCCGCTGCGCCGGGCCGTGATGGCGGAGCAACTGGTGCAGGTTGTGTTCGCGGAAATCGTCGTCGTCGAGCTTGCAGCAGCGCCTTGCCGGTCTGCTCGCTGAGCCAGATCACGGCCCGCTTGATCATGGCGTCGGTCCAGTCGACGTTGCCGAGCACCCAGGGCGTGGCCACGCCGGTGAGCTCGCCGGCCGCGGCGTCGTCGAGCAAGAACGTCGCATCGGGATGCTCGCGCAGCACGGCTGGCCGGCACGCGATCGGTCAGCGGGCCTTCGACCGCCTCGCGAACGATCTTCGCCTTGTGCTCGCCCAGCGCGATGAGCATGATTTTGCGGGCGTCGAGGATCGTCGCCAGGCCCATCGTGAGCGCCTGCGTGGGCACGTTCTCTTCGCTGAAGAAATCGCTGGCGCGCGTCTCGCCGCGTCACCGGGTCGAGCGTGACCAATCGCGTGCGGCTGTTGCGCTGGCTGAAGGGCTCGTTGAAGCCGATGTGTCCGTTGCGGCCGATGCCCAGCAGCAGGATGTCGATGCCGCCGGCGCGCGGCGATGGCCGCCTCGTATGCGCGGCAATAGTCTTCGACATCTTCGAGCGACACGGTGCCGTCGGGAATGTGGATATTCTCCGGCGGGATGTTCACGTGGTTGAAGAAATGCTCGTGCATCCAGCGGTGATAGCTTTGCAACTGCGTCGGTTGCAGGCCGAAGTATTCGTCGAGATTGAACGTGACCACGCTGCGAAAAATCGAGCCCCTCTTCGCGATGCAGGCGGATCAACTCGCGATAGACGCCCACCGGCGTCGAGCCGGTCGGCAGGCCGAGCACGGCATGTTGTCCGGCGGCATTTTTCTGGCGAATGATGCCCGCTACGGTTTGGGCCACGAAACGGGCCAAATCGCGATTGGAATCGAACACGCAGCAAGGAATCTGAGTGCCTTCGACGCGGCGGGCACGAGGGACAGCGGGCGAGACTTGGAGCATGGAATTTACGTCGGGGGAGTCGGTGACGGGATAGGAATCCGGGCCTATTGTCGCAAGAAAAGCGGCAGACGCCAAGACGGCGAAATCGCCTGGCAAGCCCCTAGCGGAACTTGTGAGAATTCCGTCCTCGGCGCGAATTTGAAGGCCTCGCGAGGTCAACTAAATCTCACGCGACCGCCGATTTTAGCGAATCCGCTGCCACGGCGGGACGGTCGTCGGGATGATGACGTTTCTCGACACCGGCGATCGTGTCGGACGTTCCGTTTCGTCGGAATTCACCGGCGCGGGCCGTGCGGGAGCGGGCGGAATTGCCGTGCGGGCCGTGCGCGCCAATGGCGACCTTTTGCTCGGCGATCGCCGGCGGCGTTTCCGGAGAGAAATACCAATTGCCGCCCGAGTAGGTCCATACCTGATGCTGCGTGAATGCGCCATCCTTGGAATCGCCTCCCGCGACCGACTCGTCGGAAATTCGAACTTTCAGGATCGCTCCGTCCAAATCGTCTTTTTGAACGGAAACGGTCTTAATCGTTCGATCCGTGGGAGGGATCGACGTTACCGGGGTGGGCACAGGGTTCGCGGTCGCCCACGCATTCAGTTTCGGCTGGTCGGCAGCGAGCACGAACCGTTTCATCGCTTTTTCGTCGTGCGATACCCAAGCCGCCGTGAATAAAGGAGCCCGTTCGGCGGCCGACATTGGCAACCGGCCGGATCCCCACAGATGAAACGACCAGCCGTTGAAAGCATGACTCGCCAGCGAAATAGCGCCCATCAACGCCAGCGCGGTCCCACCGATGCAAGCCAGCCGCTTCGGCCAACTCATCGCGAGCAGTGCGACGAGTGGCGCGGTAACCCAATCCATGACGCCGACGCGGCTTATCGGGCGGAATGACATGCGAGTTCGAGCGATATTGGCCATCAAAGCACCGCGCTATTGAGTACTGCGCTACTCGTTTTGAGATTCACCCGGCGCGGGCAGCAGGTTCGAATTGAGAATAATCTCTCCGCCAGCGCGAGTCGAAAGGGCTTGCCAAGTGCTCCAGTCGACCAGATTCGAAACGAAGTGGACCGAGCCGTCCATGTAGGTCACATTCACGCCGCCGACATGATAGCTGCGGGAGGTAATCGCTCCCGCGGTCGGACCAACAAGGCTTCCTTCATTCACGTTGTTGAAGTCAATATCGTAGTTATTGCCGCTGGCGTCGGTGTAAGGAACGACGGTGTTTGGAGTGAACGTCGTCGTGAATGCGATCGACAAGCTACGGCCGCTACCCCATTCGACATGGTCGAGATTCTGTTGCAGCGTCGGACCGAGCTTGGTCGAGGTGAATCCGGCCGGCACCATTCCGGCGATTTTGTTCGCTGCGCTGAACCGGTGGGCATTGCCGGCATATTGGCATCGGTGTAGGCATTCGCCGCAGTGAGCGAGACGCCGGAGGTGTAGGCCTTCACTTCGCCGGTCATCAACGTCTTGCTGAGGCCATCGGAAAACGCACCTGCCTTCAGTTGAGCGTTGCAATAGAAGGCGCCGTTGCCGCCCGTGTTCGTCATCGGATCGTACATCAACCAGGTTCCCTCGTTGAACGCGTAGTTCGCCGGATAGCTCTGGTTGGTTGTCGCCAGGGTGTCGTTCTGCTCGGAGGGGCAAATGTAAGCGCCGATACGAACCTCCTGCAAGGGAATCGTGCTTCCTGGTAGAAGCAACGAGCCGTTGGCGTGCGAGAAATCGATGGCCTTGTAGACGGCGCCTTCTTCCATGAACGGCAGAATGCGGGCAAGCGTGCCCCAGGCGCCGCCGGAAGCGACCGACTTCGCGCCGCTCGCCGTGGGAAGGGGGTTTCCGTTCGCATCGAGGAATTCCAGCGTGCGACTTGGCGGGAAGTAGTCATAAGCGCTCTGGAAGTTGACCGTTGCCAAGGCGATCTGCCGCGAATTGTTGGCGCACGACGTTCGCCGGGCCGCTTCGCGCGGATTGCGCCGCGGGCAGCAGCAAAGCGATCAAAACAGCGATGATTGCCATCACCACCAGAAGCTCGACAAGCGTAAACGCGCGTCGACGAGCAGAAACATGACAAGAATTCGTCGTTTTGGCGGTGATCGACTTGGCGGTGATCGACATTGTGCCTCGGCTCCTGGATGGCCTATTTACGGAAGTGGTTCGATTGCGGCGAAAACCAGCCGCAGGCGTGCTAAGACAGCGGGGTGATTGTTGGTCCGTTGTCCCAAAGCATTTCACGTACCACGGCGCAAGGCTCGCCCAATAATCGAAAAAACCAGTGGAATCCGATTGTTTTGCCGTCCGGAAATAGCCGGCGAGCGTTCGCGGACGAACAAATCATCGCCACGATCGGCGATTTTTTCGCCGCAAGCCGTCGAACGGCCGGTGGTTGTTCGCGGTCGCTCGATGGCAGCTTGGCGTCGAAAAGGGTTCACAAACCGGGCGCGGGCATCAGGTTGATGTTCATCAGAATCTCACCCCCGGCGCAGGTCGAAAGAGCTTGCCATGTCGTCAAATCCACTCCCGTCGCGACGGCATGGGTCGAGCCATCCATGAACGCTGAATTCACGCCCGACGCGTGATAGCTTCGCGAAGTCAGAGCGGCAAAGGTTGGGATCGTCGCCGAGCCGCCTTCCGACTGATTGACGAAATCGATGTCGTATTGATTGCCGCTGGAATCGGTGTAGGGGCAAACGGTGTTCGGGCCGAATGCCGTCGTGAAACCGCACTGAGAGCATCGGCCGTCTCCCCATTCGACGTGACCAGTGTTGCTTTGCAGGTTTGGTCCCAGCTTTGGCGTGCCGCCCAAGGAGGCCAGATTGGCGGCGGTCGGAATCGACGGCGCGGTGGCGATCGCGGCTTTGCTCAATTGGGGCTGAAACGCTTTGACTTCCGAAAGCATCAAAGTCTTGCTCAAGCCGTCGCTGAATGCCGACGCTTTCAACTGCGAATTGCAGTAAAACGAGCCCGCGCCGCCGGTGTTGCTGCTTGGATCGTAGCACAGCCAAACCCCGAGATTGATCCCGTAGTTGATCGGATAGCTGCCGGGCGTTGCCGGGGTGTTGGCAGTGTTCATCCGCATGGTGTCGTTCACTTCCGACGGGCAAATGAACGTGTTAATGCGGACGGCTTGCAGCGGAATCGTCGTGCTGCCGGGCAGCATGACCGTGTCGTCGTCGCCGGAAAAATCGATTGCCTTATAGACGGCCCCTTCTTCCAGGAATGGCAATGTGCGCGCCTGGGCCGACCATGATCCGCCGTTGTTGCCGACGACCTGATTCCAAGTGCGTTCCGGGGGAAAAACCCCATAGGCGCTTTCGAAGTTCAGATGTGCCAAGGCGATCTGCCGAAGATTGTTCGAACACTGAGTCCGGCGGGCGGTTTCCCTTGCCGATTGAACGGCCGGCAGCAGCAGCGCGACCAATACGCCGATGATCGCCATGACGACCAGCAGTTCAACAAGTGTAAAAGCCGCCCGACGCTGCGAACGCGACATATCCGAATCTCCAAATTGGGGTAAAAGCGAAATCGAAACCGATGCGAAGCACTTCTTATGCCCGGCCAGCGATAGCCCCTCTTCCATACGCGTAGCTACATGAGGCAGAGCGCTCCCAAAATCGACCGGCGGTCCGCTCGCCCAGCCGAGCGTTGAACGCTCGCAAAGCATTCAATGCAAGACCGTCGAGATGGATGAACTCCCGGTAAGCATTTGCAGGTCTCTGTATCATAAAGACTTACCATTAAGACGTAATTGAGACTCAGTATCAATTGATTGCCCGATTGTAGCCGAGGCAATTCCTCTGTCAAGCAACAATGGCCGAAATTTTTCGCCACCTATTCAGAAGCTTCATCACGCCCTACGGCGCACCCCAACCGCCGCCGCCGGGCGTTTCGATCGTCACAACATCCCCGGCGGCGACCGAGAATTGGCTGGACGAGCCAAGGTCGATCGTCGTGCCATCGGTGCGTTGAAGCGTATTGCGGCCGAGTGCCCCCGGCTCGCCGCCGGCCAGGCCGTAGGGCGGATACGGCCCGCGACGCTGCGACAGAATCGAAACTTCAAGGGGCGCAGGAATTCGATTCGGCGAACGACGCCGTCGCCGCCGCGATGCTGGCCGCGTCCGCCCGAGCCGCGGCGAATCGAGAATTCCGAACAGCCGCACCGGATAGCGCCGCTCCAGCATTTCCGGATCGGTCAGCCGGGTGTTGGTCATGTGCGTGTGCACGGCGTCGGCGCCCGGCTCATCCGCCGTCGCTCCAGCGCCGCCGCAGATCGTTTCGTAATAGCCGAACGTGGCGTCGCCGAAGAGCAGATTGTTCATCGTGCCTTGGCTGGCGGCCGCCAAGCCGAAGGCGCCCAAGAGCACATCGACCACGCGCTGCGACGTTTCGACATTGCCGCCGACCACCGCGGCGCACTGCTCGGCGTCGTCTCGCGGCGGCGGATTCAGCAAACACTCGGGCAGCACCAGCCGAACCGGCGCGAGCACGCCTTCGTTGAGCGGAATGTCTTCGTCGATCAACAGCCGCAGCACGTACATCACGGCCGCGGTGACGATCGCCCGATTGGCGTTCAGATTGCCGGGCAATACCGGGCCGGTGCCGGTGAAATCAACTTCGGCGGCCGGTCCATCGGACGGCGGAAACATCGTCATCGCAACCCGATCGGCGAGCCGTCGTCGAGATGATCGACGAACTCGCGCCGGCCGGGCGGCAAGCGGGCCAGAGCCTGGCGAGTCTTTCGCTCGGCGGCCGCTTGAATGTGCCGCATGTAGGCTTCGACCACCGGCCAGCCTTCTCGCTCGAACGAGCCGCATCGAGTTGCATCGCGCCTTGCCGATTGGCGGCGACTTGCGCGGCGACGTCGGCCAGGTTGTCGGCCACGGCCCGGGTGGGAAACGGATTCGCCGAGAGCAATTCGGCAAGTTCGTCGAATCGCGGTCGGCCGGCGGCGACCAGCTTGAAATTGCGAATCAGCACGCCTTCTTCGGCCAGGTTTTTCGAGAACGGCGGCATCGAGCCGGGAACGATCCCGCCGATCTCGGCATGATGGGCGCGGCTGGCGGTGAAGAATCGCAATCGCAGCGGACGGCCGGCCGCGGCCGCCTCGGCCGGCGATTCGTACACCGGCGTGACGACCGTGACATCGGGCAGATGCGAGCCGCCGCGATAGGGATCGTTCGTGACGAACACGTCGCCCGGCTCGATCGCGGGATTGTCGGCCAGGATGCAGCGGACCGTTTCGCCCATCGCGCCGAGATGGACCGGAATGTGCGGCGCGTTGACGACCAGCTCGCCGCTGGCCGTGAACATGGCGCAACTGAAATCGAGCCGCTCCTTCACGTTCACGCTGGTGGCCGTGTTGCGCAGCGTGATGCCCATCTGCTCGGCGATGCCGGCGAACTGGTTGTTGAAGATTTCCAGGAGCACAGGATCGGCTGCGGCATCACTTAGCTCCGCCCTCGCTAACGCTTCGGGTTGGTGTGCGTTGCCGGATTCGCTCAATGCGTTGGTTAACAGCAATTCGCCGCCACTCAGCACCTCGGCTTGCCAGCCGGGATCGACGACCGTCGTCGAGGCGAATTCGTAAACGATCGCCGGGCCGGCGAAGCGATCACCCGGCTGAAGCTGGCTGCGGTGAAAAATCTGCGTGTCATGCGGTTCGCCGGCGAAGCGAACGGTTGCGTGGCGCGAGGTGGGCAGCGGCCGCGCCGATGAGTGCTGCGATTCTGGCAGCGATAAACCGCTGCGGCCGATCGCTTCGACTCTCGCGGCGACGATCTCCAGGGATCGCTCCGCTTGGACGTAGCCGTACAGCCGTTGATGTTCGGCTGGAAACGCGGCCGCATAATCGCCATCGGCCGGCCTGTCGATCGTCAAGCAAGCTTCCGCGCCCCGATAGCGCAAGTCGAATCGCCGGCGCACATCGATCTGCTCGTGACGATTCGGCGGCGACTTCCGCGCGGGCCTCTTCCGCCAGTCGCTTCCAAATCTGCTCGACGGCGGCAAGCGTTTCCGATGAGTACGGCCGATAAACGCCTGCGACACGATGCCGCACCACATCGGCCAGGCCGATTCCGTGGCGCTGAGCAAGCCGGCGTCGGGATGCGGCAGCAATTGGCGAATGCCCAGTTCGCGGCCACGGCGCAGGCATGTTGCCCGGCCGCGCCGCCGAACGGCACCAGCACGTATTCCCGCGGATCGCAGCCGCGGGCAATCGACACCTCCGAATCGCCCGGACCATGTTGACATTGGCCACGCGAAGCAGTCCGTCGGCCAGTTCCACGGCGAATAACGCCGGCCGGTCGCATCGGCGACATCGCGGCCAATTCGCTCAGCCGATGTTCGACGGCCGCGCGATCGAGCGGAAAGGGAAAGCGATCGGCAGGATTTTTCCGGAGTAAAAGTTCACGTCGGTCACCGTCAGCGGACCGCCGCGGCCGTAGCAGGCCGGGCCTGGATCGGCGCCCGCGCTGTCTGGCCCGACGACCAGCTTCACGCCGTCGAATCGGCAGATCGAGCCGCCGCCGGCCGCGACGGTTTCGATCGCCATCATCGGCGCGACAACGCGCACGCCGGCCTTTTCGGTTTCGTATTCCAGTTCGTAGCGGCCGTCGAAACGCGAGACGTCGGTGCTCGTGCCTCCCATGTCGAAGCCGATGGCGCGGTGGAAGCCGGCCGCCTTGCCACGCGCGAGAAGCCGACCACGCCGCCGGCCGGGCCCGAAAGAATGCTGTCCTTGCCGACGAACTGTTCGGCGGCAACCAGTCCGCCGGCCGAGGTCAGAATCCGCAAATCACTGCCGGCCAATGCCGCCCGCAAACCGGCGACGTACGTTCGCAGCACCGGATTCAAATAGGCGTCCATCGACGTCGTGTCGCCGCGGGCGACGATTTTCACCAGCGGCGCGACCTCGCTGGAAACGCTGATTTCCGTGAAACCGACCTCACGGGCAATGCTGGCGACGAGTTGCTCGTGCGCCGGATATGCGAATCCGTGCAACAGACAGATGGCCAGCGACTCGATTCCCAGCGGCCGCAATGCCGCCAATTGGCCACGAATGACTTCCGGATCAGGCGCCCTCAACACGCGACCATCGGCGGCGATGCGTTCGTCGATCTCAACGACCGCGGCGGGTAGCACGGGGGCTTGCGGATGGCGAGTTCGAACAGCCGCGGACGATTCTGATAGCCGATGTTGCGAGGTCGCCGAAGCCTCGCGTGGTGACCAGCGCGGTTTTCGCGCCGCGGCGAGTGATCAAAGCATTCGTGCCGCGGGTCGTTCCCAAACGGACGCAATCGGCGGAATCGGTTCACCGGCCGCCAGACCCAGCAAATAGCGCACGCCCAACACCGGCGCATCTTGACCGGACGACAATTCGTAAGGTTGTCCGACCCTCGGCGGCGGATCGAGCGGAGCGGTTAGCTGCAGCCGACCCGGCTGCGCGTCGAAATCCTCGACGATTGCTTCGGCAACACTCCGGCCAGAGCTGTCCAATACACGCAGCGTGAATCCATTCCAGAAACCGGGCGGGTCGTGCCGGCGCAACGGATCGACAATCTCGCCGGCCGATGTTCCGGCGGCGACGGCTCCCTTCGTCACACCGGAACTAAGCAGCTTGTGCCGGGCGAGCGTGCCATCCGGCCGGCGGGCGAAGCAATCGGTGAACGTGCCGCCGACGTCGATCCAGAATTCCCAAGCATTGGAAGCCATGCGCCGATCGACTCTAACCGTTCAGGGGCCGAATCACCAGGGGGCGATTGGCGAGGAAAGTCGAGGCAAAAAATGTTTTCCGGCCAGTAACCCTGTGCGAAGCAGCAAACTATGCTTGTTCGTGGAATTGTTTGGATCGTGATTTGCACGGTGCTATCTCGCGCCCCGGATTGAATTTCGGTCGAATTCTGTTACGTTAGGCGGCGACAAGGAGCATGCAACCGTGAAGATTCTGGTGGCCACCAGCGAAGCCGTACCGTTCGCCAAGACCGGCGGGCTGGCCGACGTTTGCGGTGCGCTGCCGTTGGAACTGGCCCGGCTGGGCCACGAGCCGACCTTGATCATGCCGGCCTATCGCCAGGTGTTTCAGGCCGGATTGCCGATCGAACCGGTCGGAGCTCCGCTGCAAGTGCCGATCGGCAGAAAATGGTGACCGGGCGGCTGCTGCGAAGCATGTTGCCGATCCAGGATTCTACGGGCAAATCGCCGCGCGGCGTGCCCGTCTATTTGGTCGAGCAACCGCAATACTTCGACCGCGACGAGCTGTACGGCACGGGCCGGCAAGGACTATCTCGACAACTGCGAGCGGTTCGTCTTCTTCTGCCGCGCCGTGATGGAGTGATTCGGCCTGTTGGATCTCGGAGTCGACGTGCTGCACGCCAACGATTGGCAGACGGGCCTGATTCCGGCGTATTTGAAGATCGAATATCGCAACCGCCCCGGCTACGAACAGATCGCCTCGCTGTTCACGATCCACAACCTGGCCTACCAGGGCACAGTTCTGGCATTGGGACATGCTGCTGACCGGCCTGGATTGGAAGTACTTCAACTGGCAGCAGATGGAGTTCTTCGGCAAGCTGAACCTGCTGAAGACCGGGCTGGTCTTCGCCGACGCGATCAACACCGTCAGCCCGCGCTATGCCGAGGAGATTCAGACCGCTCCGCTGGGTTGCGGGCTGGAAGGCGTGTTGCAGCATCGGCGCGACGTGCTGTCGGGCATCCTCAACGGCGTCGATTATCGCCAGTGGAATCCGGCGACCGATCCGCACTTGCCGGCGAAGTACGACGCCGCAGAACGTTCGCGACGGGCAAGGCGGCCTGCAAGGCGGCGCTGCAAGCGCGAGTTGGGTCTGCCGCAGGATCCGCAACGTGCCGCTCGTTGGCGTTCGTCGGCCGGTTGGTCGAGCAGAAAGGGATCGACCTGGTCGCCGCAGGTGATGCAGGAATGGGTGCATCACGAGCCGACGTGCAATGGGTGATCCTGGGCACGGGCGACGCCGAAGTATCAGGAGCAGTTGCGCGACTGCTGGCCGAGCGCTATCCGCAGAAAGTGGCCGTGCGGCTTGCAATTCTCCGATCCGCTGGCCCATCGGATCGAAGCGGGCGCCGACATGTTCCTGATGCCCAGCCGCTTCGAGCCGTGCGGCCTGAGCCAGCTGTACAGCCTGAAATACGGCACGGTGCCGGTCGTCCGCGCCACCGGCGGCCTGGCCGACACGATCGTCGACACGACCGAAGAAACGCTCGCCGCCGGCACGGCCAACGGCTTCACGCTTCCGCGAGTGACAGCCCGCTGGCCCTGGCCGAAACGCTGCAAGCGGGCGCTGCGACCTATTCGCCCAGCCGGACGCTTGGTCGCAGCTGGTGACCACCGGGATGAACCAGGACTGGTCGTGGACGCGCAGCGCCAAGCAATACGTCGACCTGTATCAACGACGATCGCCCGAGCCCAGGGGCCAGCAATGACAAGGACGGCATTGGCAGAACGGAACCGGCGAAGACGGCTGTCGGTTAGCCGTGTCGCGGCGGCAATGTCCGACGCGCGTCGCTCGCCGCATGCCCGCTGCACCCGCTCGCCACGGCTCCCTAGGACTCGCCATGCACGACGTTCCTCTCGCCTTCTCTGGCATCAGCATCAGCCGTACTACCCGGACGACGTGACCGGCGAGAACCCGATGCCTTGGGTGCGCCTGCACGCGCACCAAGGACTATTGGGGCATGGCGCATGCTGCTGCAAGAAGTGCCCGAGTTGCACGCCACGATCAATCTCGTCCCCAGCCTGCTCGTGCAGTTGCGGCCTACACCGACGAAGGGCACGAAGACGACGCATCTGCGCGTCTCGCGGCTGCCGGCCGACGGCTTGTCGGCCGACGACATGACTTACCTGCTCGACAACTTCTTCATGGTCCACCCGGACCACATGATCCGGCCGTATCCGCGCTACCACGAGCTGTATCAGAAGCGCGGCCTGGCGAGTCGATCCGGCGGCGCGAGCGGCCAAGCGGTTTTCACAAGCGCGACATCCTCGATCTGCAATGCTGGTCGAACCTGACCTGGATTCATCCGCTGGCGTTCGAGCTGGATCCCGGAGCTGGCCGAGTTCCGCGCCAAGGGCCAGCATTGGACCGAGGACGAAAAGCAGTGGCTGCTCGACAAGCAGATGGAACTGCTGCGGCGAGGTCATTCCGCTGCACTCGCGAGCTGGCCGAGCGCGGCCAGGTCGAGCTGACGACGACGCCGTTTTATCATCCGATCCTGCCGCTGCTGTGGGACAAGCGGCTGGCCCGGCAGGCGATGCCCGACGTCAGCCTTGCCGAAGCATCTCGAAGGCTATCCCGAAGACGCCGCCGAGCAGATTCGCCGGGCCGTCGAATTCCACACGCGAACTGTTCGGCCAGAAGCCGCGCGGCATGTGGCCGTCGGAAGGTTCGGTCTGCCAGGCGATCATCCCGGCGATCGCCGCGGCCGGCATCGAATGGATCGCCACCGACGAGGAGATTCTCTCCTGCTCGACCGACGGCTGGGTCTCGCGCGATGGCCAGGGCTTTCTGCGCAATCCCGAGATGCTCTATCGACCGTGGCGCGTCGAGGAGAAGGGGCAAGCGCTGCAGATCATCTTTCGCGATCACGCCATGAGCGATCAGATCGGCTTCCACTATCAGCGCATGTCGGCCGAGCAGGCCGTCGACGACTTCCTCGGCAAGCTCGAAGCGCATCGGCCGCGCGACGACGGCCAACGCCGGCAATCGGCCGACGCTGGTGAGCATCATTCTCGACGGCGAGAACTGCTGGGAATATTATCCCAACAGCGGCGTCGATTTCCTGCGCAGCTTCTATCGCCGCGTCGTCGCGCATCCGCAAGATCACGCCGGTCGCGCGTCCGCGATTATCTCGACAAGCATCCGGCCGACCGACAAGATCGGCCATCTGTTCGCCGGCAGTTGGATTCAGCACAACTTCGGCATCTGGATCGGCCATCCCGAGTGCAATCGGGCCTGGGATCTGCTGTTCGAAACGCGGCAGCATCTGGTCGCCGCCGCGCAAGGCGCGGCGGACAAAGACGGCCGAGCAACTCGACGCAGGCCTGGCAAGAGCTGTACATCGCCGAAGGGAGCGACTGGTTCTGGTGGTTCGGCGACAGCCATCACAGTGCCCAGGACGACCTGTTCGACCGGCTGTTTCGCAAGCATTTGCAGAACGTCTACACGCTGCTCGACGATCCAGTTCCGACCGAGTTGCTCCGCCCGATCCGCAGGCAATGCGACTCAGCCGCGGATGTACACCGAGCCGACGAGCCTGCTGAACGTGAAGGTCGATGGCCGGGTCACCTATTTCGAGTGGCTCAACGCCGGCTTCCACGCGCCGTCGCACGGCCGAGGCGCAATGAGCGTCGGCACCGCGACCCGCACCGAGGGACTTTACTATGGCTTCGACGCGGATTGCTTGTTCTTGCGGCTCGATGCGCGCGGCGGGCCGGTTCGCCAGCAATGGACCGACATCGATTCACTGCGGATCGTATTCGGCCGGCCGGCCGGCTATGAACTGCTCGTGCTGCATCCCTCGCGGCCCGAGCCGATCGTGCAGTTGTACCGCCACGACGTGCCGGTGAGCCGTGCGGAAGTGCAAATCGCGGCCGACGCCATGCTCGAAATCGCGATTCCGTGGAAGAGTCTGGCGGTGTCGCAGGACGATCCGGTACACTTATACGTGGAGCTATTGCAGCAGGAGCAACCGATCGAGCGAATGCCGCACGAAGGCGCTATCGAAACCGTCGTTCCCTCTCCCGATTATGAATTGATGATGTGGCAGGTATGATCACTTCGGCCTTCCTAACCGGCTTTTGGTTTTTCCTTGGCGGCCTCGTATTCGGGAGCTTTCTCGAATACTGGGCGCATCGCATTCTGCATCAATGGACGAGGATCGGCAAAGTCCATCGCAATCATCATGCCTCGGGCGTCGGCCAGGGTGTGTTGATGGAGTATTGGGACTACATCCGGCCGTTGTTTCCGCTGATGTTCCCGATGTTCTTGGTTTCGTTGCCGGCCGGGATCGGCTGGTTCATCGGCACGAACGTGTTCGCCTTCTTTTCGGCTTATTCGCATCAACTGCAGCACGAGAATCCACTGAAGTGTTTTTGGATGCGGATGCCGAACCACTACGTGCATCACAAGCTGAACATGTGGCACTACAATTTTGGGATGGCCTTCAATATCTGGGATCGAGTCTTCCGCACGTATAAGCCGGTCGAAGCGGCGAAGTGGCGCGAAGGGCTCGATCCAGAAATGAAGAAACGGAGCTTTCTCGACGTCCAATGGTGGTGATTCACTGACGACTCGAAATATCGGCAAGGATGGCCGCTTCTCACCTCTCTTGGCGGAGAGGGCTCGGGTGAAGGCGTGCAACCCTCGCCGCCGCATCGCTTCCTTCTTCTACCTCAAGCCTGTAGCCTCAAGCCTCAAGCCTGCTCCCCATGCCTGACCTGCGAAAAGATCCGATCGTCGGCCGCTGGGTGATTGTCGCCAAGAGCCGGGCCAAGCGGCCGCACGATTTCGCCAGCCAGCCGACGCTTCATCCCGGCCGCTTCTGCCCGTTCTGCGAAGGCAACGAACACGCACACGCCCGGCGAGATTCTCGCCTATCGCAATCCCGGCTCGACCGCCAATCGGCAAGGGCTGGCGAGTGCGCGTGGTGCCCAACAAGTTTCCCGCGCTGGAGATCGAAGGCGATCTGCAACAAGCGCGGCGACGGGATCTACGACATGATGCGCGGCGTCGGCGCGCACGAGGTGATCATCGAATCGCCGCAACCATGTGCTCAGCACGTCGGAGCTTGAGCGACAAACAACTGCGCGAAGTGTTTTGGGTCTATCGCGATCGGCTGGTCGATTTGAAGAAAGATCGCCGGCTGGTCTATGGCATGATCTTCAAGAACGTCGGCGCGGCGGCCGGCGCGTCGCTCGAGCATACGCACAGCCAGTTGATCGTCACGCCGATCGTGCCGATCAACGTCGCGCGAGGAAATCGCCGGCTCGCATGAGTTTTTCAGCTATCGCGGCCGCTGCGTGTTTTGCGACATGATCCAGCAGGAGCTGGCCGCCGAGAAGCGGATCGTGCTCGATTCGCCGGGCTTCGTCGCGTTTTGCCCGTTCGCCAGCCGGTTTCCCTTCGAGACCTGGATCCTGCCGAAGCAGCACTCCAGCCACTACGAGAACATTCAGAAAAGCGGCGTGGATGATCTGGCCCGCGTCATGCGGCAAGTGATCGCGCAGATCGAATCGGCCGTCGACCGGCCGGCCTACAATTACATCATTCACACGGCCCCCTTTGACAGCAACGCGCTGGGGCACTATCACTGGCATATAGAGATTATTCCGCGCTTGACGAAGACGGCCGGCTTCGAATGGGGCACCGGTTTTTACATCAATCCGGTGCCGCCGGAGGAAGCGGCCGCGTTTCTGCGAGATGTCGAAGATCGAACGCCGCAAACGCCGACTATTCGCAATAACGGGCTCTGGGCAATCTGCAAAAACCTTGTGACTGTGCTAGTCACTTCCCATGCCACAACCGCATTCGGTTCATCTTCGCCCTGCACGACCATCAGCCGATCGGCAATTTCGACGGCGTCTTCGAGCAGGCGTATCAGGACAGCTATCGGCCGTTTCTCGATCTGTTCGAGCGACTATCCGCAGCTGCAGATCGCGCTGCACACCAGCGGCCCGCTGATGGAATGGCTCGACGACGCATCATCCGGAGTATCTCGACCGGCTGGCCGGGCATGTCGCCGCGGGACGGATCGAGATCATCGGCGGGGCGTTCTACGAGCCGATCCTGTCGATGATTCCGCCGCGCGATCGCGTCGGCCAGATTCGCACGCTACAGCCGCTGGCTCGAAGGATCGCTTGGGGGCGAGGTCCGCGGCATGTGGATTCCCGAGCGCGTCTGGGAACAGAGCATGACCAGCGACCTGGTCGCCGCCGGCATCCAGTACACGATTCTCGACGACTTCCATTTCAAGAACGCCGGCCTCGATCCGAAGCAGCTGCACGGCTACTTACCTGACCGAGGACGACGGCCACCTGCTTGCGCGTGTTTCCCGGCAGCGAACGGCTGCGGTACGTGATTCCCTTCGCCGCGCCGCAGGAAACGATCGACTATCTGCGCGGCATCGCCGAGCAAAGCATCCCGGCTCGGTCGCCGTGTTTGGCGACGACGGCGAGAAATTCGGCGCCTGGCCCGAGACGAAGCAGCACGTCTTCGATCGTGGCTGGCTGCGGCAGTTCTTCGATCTGCTGGCGGCCAATCAGGAGCTGGATCAGATGACACGCCGTCGGAAGTGATCGACCACGTGCCGCCGGTCGGCAAGGTCTATCTGCCCGAGGGAAGCTATCGCGAGATGACCGAGTGGGTGCTTGCCGCCGAGCAATTGGCGGAGTACGAAGCATGCCCGCCGCGAGTTGGAGCACGATCCGCGCTGGCCGCAGATCGCGCGATTCGTCCGCGGCGGCTTCTGGCGCAATTTCAAGGTGAAGTATCCGGAAACCAACGAAATGTATTGCCGGATGATGATGGTCAGCCGCCGGCTGCAAAGCATGATCGATTCAGGCGTCGACGACGACGCTGCTGCGTCACGCCCGCACCGAGCTTTATCGCGGCCAGTGCAATTGCACCTACTGGCACGGCGCGTTCGGCGGCGTCTATCTGCCGCACCTGCGCAATGCGGTCTACAACCATTTGATCGCCGCCGACAATCTGCTCGATCAGGCGGCCGGACGAAACTCGGCGAACAATAACGGCGATTCCAGCCGCGGCGATTCCACTCGCAATGGCGCGGCCGTTGGGTCGAAGCGGCCGGCGACGACTACAATTTCGACGGCCGGCCCGAAGTGCAACTGGCCAGCGACAAGCTGATTGCCTGGATCGCCCCCAGCCGCGGCGGGCAGATCTACGAGCTCGACGTGCGCTCGATTTGCCACAATCTGCTGGCGACGCTGACCCGCCGGCCGGAGGCTTATCATCGCCGCGTCAAGGCCGGGCCAAGCGGAGCCGGCGGCAGCGTGATCGACGCCAATTCGCCGGTAAAATTCAAGCAAGCCGGCCTGGAAAACCATCTGCAATACGACACATACCTCCGCAAGAGCCTGTTCGATCATTTGTACGACGACAATGTCTCGCTCGACGCGGTCGCGCGCGGCGAGGCGATGGAGCGCGGCGACTTTCTGAACCTCCCCTACGAAGCCAAGCTGCGCCGCAATCCGGGCCGCATTCAAGTGCAATTGTCGCGGCCGGGAAACGCCTGGGGCGTGCCGATCAAGATCACCAAGGGCGTCACGCTCCAATGCCGGCAGCAACGTTCTGGAAATCGCCTATCTGATCGAGGGCCTGCCGCGCGATCGACCGATGCACTTTTCGGTCGAGTTCAACTTCGCCGGCCTGCCCTCCGGCGCCGACGATCGCTATTTCCACGCCGGCGGCACTGCGCAATCACCATCTGGGCCAACTCGGTTCGCGGCTCGACCTGACCGAATGCCGCCGGCTTGGGTCTGACGGACGAATGGCTCGGCATCGACGTCGATCTGGCTTTCTCCCGCCCCACCGATATCTGGACCTATCCGATCGAAACCGTCAGCCAATCGGAAGGCGGCTTTGAATTGGTCCATCAATCGGTCGTCGTCCAACCGCACTGGCACGTGCAGGGCGACATCGACGGCCGCTGGAGCGTGAGCATCCAACTGACGCTCGACACGGCGCTAGCCGAAAGCCGGGGCGTGGAAAGTCCGGCGGTCGCGGTGCATGGCCAAAACGCCGAGGAACTCCGCATTTCGCGGTAGCGGAATTTGCAAGAATTGCCCCTCTTCACGCGTGGCGGCTGAGTTTTGGCAAACGGAGCTACTGAGCTCGTCGATCAAGAGCCGTATGTCGCCGCGGACGGCGCCGTGCCGCCGGATGAGCCGCCGACCGCCGCAAGCGCCTCGCGCACGCTGCGCATCATCAGTGATCCGTCGAGACCGACGGCGAGCATTTGAAAGCCTTGTGATTTGCGCAAGACCAAATTCTCGTTTCCAGCCGCAATGACGCCGCTGAATTTCCCCGCGGCCGCGATCTTCTCTCGCACGGCGAGAATCGTCTCCGCCACGCCCGGCCCTTCCCATTGGCCCGCGAAGCCGGCCGTCGATGAATAATCGGCCGGACCGAAGAAGAAAATATCGACGCCCGGCACGTCGAGCATGGCCTCGATATTCTTCCCGGCGCGCACCGATTCGATCATCGGGATCACCAGCACGTTTTTTTCGGACTCCACGACGTGCTCGGGCATTCGCTGGCCCCAATGCGTCGCCCGCTCCGCCCCGATTCCGCGAACTCCGCTCGGCGGAAAATGCGCCGCCGCGACGGCCTGCCGCAATTGATCGGCCGATTCGATCCAGGGGAGCAATACGCCGTCGGCACCAATGTCCAGCGCCCGTTTGATCGCGCCGGTGTTCAGCTCCATCAGGCGGATCAGCACGACGGTGTCGCTGCGCACGGCGGCCCGCAGATGGCCGACAAGATCGCCCCAATCGAGATGCCCATGCTCGGCATCGAGCACAACCCAATCGAGCCCCAGGAACACGGCCATTTCCGTGATGCTGGCGGCTTCGAGCGTAACCCACAGGCCGTAGCAGCATTCCTTGCGGCCGAGCTTGCCGCGCAGTTTTTGGATGGCGGCGGAGTTCATCGGGCTTGATTTCCAGAGTGTCAGAATGGATCGGACGGTGCTATCGGTCGGAGCCAGCGTGATAGCGTCCAGCAGTATAGAAGCGTCGATTGGCCCCGACAACCCGCGCGACGATGAACATCGACGGGCTTTGCCGGTAAAAACGGCGGCGCATCGGCGCTGCGGCGAATCGGGGATTCCAGTATAGTTTTCGCCGTTGTCAGCCGCCGGATCGGCACACGATGTGCTTGGTTGTGTCCTGCGCGGTGTCGGATCATTCCGATTTACGAAAAAGACGTTGAGAAGGAGCTGTCTATGAGAAGACTCGTTGGATTTGTGATGTTCCTAGTGATCGCGGTGGCGGTGATCGGAATTTACCGCGGCTGGTTCACCGTGACCGTGAATCAAGCGCGCATCGACCACGACAAAAATCGGGTCGAGCGGAAGATCGAGCGCGGAACCGAGAAGCTCAAGGAAAACGTGAACGTGAACCACAGTACACGAAGGCTCGACCAGAATACGGACAATTCGGACAATTCAATCCCGCCGCCACCACCGCCTCCGCCGGGCGCGTGAGCCAGACGCGCTCGGGCAAATTCCGCCACGGCTGATATTTCATCCCACAAAGGAGCGGCGCGATGAGGGTTCCACCCAATTTGGGAATGATGTTATTGGCCGTGTGGTTTATAGCCTGGGGCGTGCTGTCGGCGCCATTTCTTGGGATCACGTTCGCACATAGCGGCGACCTGTTGTCGGTCCTCGCGATCGTGGTCGGCGTCTTGCTATTGATGCGGAAGTAACGTGCTTCGGGCTTGTAGGGAACGGCCTCCGTGCCGTTCCGTGCCCCGCCAATGAAGCGATCAACCTATCGCCGAGCGGTCAACATTTGCACCGCCAGCAGATCGAGTTGGCTCTTGAGATCGGCCAGCAGGATCTGCGGGCTGGCGCCGCCGGCCATGTGGGCGTAGAACGATTGCGCCGGCGAAGCGTGGCCCGTCGTGAGGAGCGTCGCGGTTTGCTTCAAGTCGTCCAAACGTTGATCGACTGACGCAAGTTGATTGGCCGTTTGCCGATTGTCGTCCCACAGGCGGCTCAACTGAAACACCAGCCCCAGCAGCAAGCCGAGTTGACCTGCTAGGCAGATTGGCATTCCCAGCGTCCATAATTCGGCGCGGTCGGCTATGAGCGACCATGCCAATAGAATCGCGCCGCAAACGAAGGCCATAATTCCGAGGCCGAGCAGCGACCACACGACGATCGAAGCCCGCCGCCGCGGCGCAACGCGCGAAATCGCAAGCGGGCTTTGAGCCGAATTGGTTGGAGCGGCTTGCCCTTGTCCCGATTGCCAAGGGAGCGTGGCCAGCATTGTTGGCGGCTGCGGCAACAATGGCGGCATTGCGGCCGTCACGAGGCGATGCAAGCGGTGCAATTCAACGTCTAGCGCCCAGTCGTCCAAATCGCTGCTCGGTTCCATCCGACTCGCTTCTTCGCCGGACGAATCAAATCCTGATTCGTCTAAGTCGTTGAGTCCTGCCGTGTGAACGGTGACAGCAGCCGGCTCCGGTCAACGCAAAGCCCCGCCGCACCGCGCGCAGCGGACCGCGCGCCGATCTTCCGCGGCAACTGCTGGCACATCTTGTCGGCAGTTTTTACACCACATGCGCCTACGCCCAGTGAAAAGAACCCGCCCGGCGCAAACTCTCGCCAGTCCTCTAATCCATCGGACACGGGGACGACACACTGTAGCGAATCCGCAAGATTTGCCGGCGGGCTGGTAGAACCAGAAGCCGAAATGGGAGGTTTGGGAAGATGCGGCGATCAACGGCAAGCAAGTCGCGAAGCCACTCGGTCAGCTTCAAATCAAAACAAGTGATTTTGCTCAACCGACACTTACCATCACCTTTGCATTTTTTTGCTTGAATTTGGGCCACCACTTGTGGCATATTCACGGGCCGTAGACGACTCGGATCGAGGCACTTGTGAGAGGCGACGCGGGAGGCTTGAGGTGAGAGGCTTGAGACTTGAGGCTTGAGGCTTGAGGATGCGCAAGCGGCCGCTCCGCGCGTTCTTCGTGCCTTCGTACCTCAAGCCTGTAGCCTCAAGCCTCAAGCCTTCCGCATGACGCGTTGCCGGCGGTTGTTCCTGTCCAAGGGCGACGCTAGTCACTCATGCCGTGCGAGGTTGAATTCGGGCTGCGGTTAACAGCAGTTCGCGTTCTTCGTAGCGCCGGCCCAACTGTTTGCCGCCCGTACAGCCGCAAAACAGACCGAGGTAGTGAGAACCGAGTCGTGGATCCTCAGGCCCCTTCCCCGCTCATCCTGGGGTTATCAGGATAGAGCCCGAACGATGCGTGAAAAGTTCGAGATGAAAAACGTTGCATCAAAAACCGATCGTGCATTGTTCACAGTGTGGGTAAAAGTGGGCTTCCCCGTGGGGATGATAACCCAGTGCGCTGCCGCCGATGCTCGAAGCTGGAGGAGACCGTGACACGAAAGCCTGAAGCGCAAGCGAAGGGAACACCAACCCGAAGCGTTAGCGAGGGCGAATCGTGCCACCACGGTATCCACCGTGCTTCCAGTGCGGACGACACTCGTCAATAGGGCGTGAGTGGGACCTTTCCGGGTCGCGTGCCCTCGTCACGAGCGGAGTTGGAAGACTCGGGCGGACGTGATGGGAGCTTGGATGCTCTAGTCATGGCCGCAACCTGCCGTGCGGTTTAGTCACGGCCCTTTGGCTGCGTAAGGATTTATGCAGTGCGGAAAACACGAACACTGCCAACTCCTACGGGCGGCGGTGGCGCACGAACTGCGTTTTGCGTGGTCGATGTGACAACCCACTCGCGCAATGGCCGCGGTGCGCAATCACCGCGGCCTTGCTGGCGGTGCTGCGGTTGAGGTGCTTTACGGCGGCCCGTGATCGACAACCGAGTCGCCGCGCAGCCAGTTCACGAGATACCCGATCTCCTCGGCGGTCAGGCGGTTCTTCTCCGGATGTAGAGCATCGGCGGCGAAGGCGGGCATGCGGTCGTTGTCTTTGCCGTAGAAACGCTCGTGAGCCGGGTTGCTGATGAATGCGGTGAGCCATTCTCGCGAGCCATAGCCCGTGAGGTCGGGGGCCATGCCGAGCGCGACCGAAGTGCCTTGGAATCGATGGCATTGGGCACAACGATCGGTGTCTTTGATCAAGGCCTGGCCTGCCTTGATCGTCGGCTGGTCGGTTTTATCGGCCGCCTGTTGAACTTGCAGCTTCGCCTCGCCCGAAAGTGCATCGACGACCGAGTCGAGTTCTCCCTTTTTCCAAACCTTGTCATCCTGCACGCCCCGGTGACGAAATCGACCATGTCGCCCTTCTTGTGCGACGTGTTGCCGAAGTAGCTCGGCTCGACGATCTCCTTCGGATCCAACAGCCCCGTCAACCAGCGGCGGCTGGCGAAGCCGAACAGATTCGGGGCCGTCGAACGCGCCAAGCGATCCTGATCGCCCGGCGATGGCGGGCCGTCGGGATCGAAGTGCGTGTGGCAACTGGCGCAATGCCGCTCGAACAATCGTCGGCCTTGAGTCAGCGGATCGTGACTCAACAACGTCAAAGTCGCCCGACACGGGAATCAGCTCCGGACGCGAGGCAAGCTCCTTGGCTCGCCGCGCGTTTTCGTCGGCCAGCTTCACCGCATCCAAATAGTCGGCCGATTTTTTCACTTGCTGGTAAGTCGCCAGCTTGCGATCGAAGTCGGCGAGTTTCGCGGCGTCGCCATGAAAATAGCGGTCGATTTTCTGTGGATCGCTGTTGCACTCGCGCAGCACATCCTGCACCTCGGTATATTCGGGACCGTAGGTGCTCCAATCGATCCATTGGGCACGATGGTCTTCGCGATAGGCCGAGTAAGTCAGCCAGCCAACGCCACAAAACAGCGCAAACAAATAGACGACGTTCAGCCGATGCCCCAGCTTCCAGCGCCCGATGAAGGGCATCAGAAATAGGAAGCCCATCACCAGGCCCGGCACGACGATCGCTCCCAAGAATTCCCCGCTCGCGCCGTGCCCTTCGAACAATTTCAGAAACTGAAACAAGAACAAGAAATACCATTCCGGTCGAGCCGCGGAATACGGATTGGCCGGATCGGCCGGCGCGCCAAGCTCAGCCCCGAGCGAGGCCTTCGGCATGTGGATCAAGTCGTGGCCGCCGAACAAGCCGGGCCGAACGATCAGAAACAGCACCACCGCCAGAACCGCCAGACAGGCCACGGCATCTTTGAGCACCTGATCGGGCCAGAACGTCGCGTCGCCCCGGCGCAGCGGCATTTTCGCCGAAATGCCGTGCCGCCGAAATAGCGCGATATGCAACCCTAGAAAAACGACCAGCAATAGCGGCAGCACTCCGGCGTGAAACGCGAAGAACCGGGTAAGCGTCTGATGACCGTAATCAGGCCCGCCGACCACCAATTCGCGGCAACTGCGCCGGCCGACGAGCCCCAACAGATTCGTGGCCACGCGCGTGGCCCAGTATCCCTTTTGATCCCAAGGAAGCAGATAGCCGGTCAGCGAAAGGCCCAACACGATCTGCATCAGTATCAGTCCGAGCCAGAAATTCACTTCGCGCGGTGCCCGATACGCTCCGTCGATGACGACTTGCATCAGGTGCAACACCAGCAGGACGACCATCGCCTGCGCCGTGAAGTGATGCAGCCCGCGCAGCAGCCAGCCCCCTTGCATCTGATACTGAATGTGAAACACGCTTTCCCACGCCGTTTGAGTGCTCGGGCTATAGGCCATCCAGAGAAACAGTCCCGTGACGACTTGCACGAAGAACGTGAAGACCAGCGTGCTGCCCCAAACGTAGCGCCAGCGCGATCCGCCCGGGATTCGCTCGTACAGTGCTTCATGCACGAAGTCGCGATAGCCGGTGCGATGGTCCAGCCAGTCGAGCAAGCCTGCGGCGAGTTTCATGGAGCAAGCAGCGGAGGGAAGTGGGAGGGGCGTCAGACTTTCGCGATCTTGTCGGCCGAGCCGGTGTAGAAATTCTGAAACTTGACCAGACTTCTTTCACGCCCGCGCGGTCGATCACTTTGCACACCAGCGTGTCCATCGGCCTGGGCGCCGGGCTCGGTTGGATGATCTGCCCATCGGGCTGGAACAAGCTATTGTGGCAGGGGCATTTGAAAACGTGTGCGCTATTCGCGTAATCGACCATGCAGCCGGCATGAGGGCAGGTCGCTTGCAGCGCCTCGGGCGTGGCGTGTCCCTTGATCCGCCGCAGATAGATCGCTCCGATCGGCTGATTGGGATAATAGTTCCAAGCGTCGATCTGGTTTTCCGACACCGAGAAACGCCGCGGCACGCCGTCGTCAGGCACGTCGTCGAGCGTGGCAACCTTGACTAGCCGCGCCCCGCTCGCCTGCGCCGCCAACGGATCGACAAACACCAATAGGCCCGCGGCAAAGGGAAAGATCGTCACCAATCCGCCGATCACGACGGCCATCATCCGCACGATAAAACCGCGCCGATCGTCGGGCTTGCTCGGCGTGCCGGCGGCCGGTTTGCTGACGGCAGTCGTTTTAACCGTAGATCCAGCGCGGCCCCGCTTACGGTCGTCGCGCTCCATGTTCGAATTTCGCCATCATGCACTCCGCCATTCCCCGCAGAAAATCGGCGACGCCGCGGAATCGATTATCTCATCGCCGCGCGCACGGCGTCAAGCACGTGGGCCTGGGCGACGGGCATGGGTTGGAAGATCGATAGCGCCGGCGGCCGCCTTGTGGCCGCCGCCGCCGAATTTCTCGGCCAACTTGCTGCAATCGACCGCCGGTGCGGCTGCGGAAGCTGATCTTCACGCCGCCGGCGGCCAGTTCGACCAGGATCACGCGCCACTTCCGTACCGGCGACCTGCAAGCGTCATGTTGACGATGTCTTCGGTGTCGCGACGGCACGGCGCCGGTCGCTGCGAAAATCTTCTTGAAGCAATGGCCGTGTGGATCAGCCGGCCGTCGAGTTCGGTTTGCGCCTGCGCCAAGGTCGCGCCCGATCAACTGCAGCCGCGCCAGCGTGTCTTGCTCGTACAGCGATCGATAGATTTCCACAGGCTTCGGCGCCGGCATCGACCAGACGGCCGGCAAAGCGCAACGTGTCGCCGGTGGTCGAACCGAAGCGAAACCAGCCGGTGTCGGTGGCGATCGCGGCGAACAGCGGCATGGCGATCTCGGGCGTGAGTGCGACGCCCAGTGATCGGCCGCTTCCAGCACCAGCCGGCCGGTGGCCTCGGCTTCGGTGTTCTTGAACAGCTCGGCCCCCAGGTCGTCGCTGCTGACGTGATGATCGAGGACGACTTTCTTGCGCCGCCGTCGCGCGGACCACGTCGGCCATCGGCCCCAATTGGGCCCAGGCGCTGGTGTCGAGCACCATCAGCACTTCGCGATCGGCCAGGTCGGCCGGCTGCACGTCGACGCCGATCGCCTCGAGCCGGCCGCGCGGATCGATGAACTGCAGGTTCGGGGGCGTCGCTTGTCCGTTGACGATCGGCACTTCCTTGCCCAGCGCTTCGAGCACGCCGGCCATGCCCAGCTCGCTCCCCAGGGCGTCGCAGTCGGGCCGGATGTGGCTGGTCAGCAGGAATCGCTCGTGCGAGCGCACGATCTCGACAAAGCGCGGCCAGTCGATAGGCATGGGGAGTCAGGGGGCAGGGGGCCGGAAGCGTTTGGGCGAAGCGACGATTTAGGGGGGCGGTTCGCGGTTCGCTCGTCGTCGGCGCTTCCGCTACGTCGGTTTGCGATTTGCGCCAGCAGCGCCGAAACGTTGTCAAACCGCTGAATGTCTCGCAGACGGCCAGAAAGTCAACCTCCAGCGGCTGTCCGTACAGCGAACCGTGCAAGCCGACCAGGTGTACCTCGACCTTCATCGTCTGCTCGCCGAACGTGGGATTCGGGCCGATGTTGATCGCCGCCGGCCAGAGCTGCGCCGCCCGCAACGCTCGGCCGGCATAGACGCCAGAGCCCGGCAGCAGCGTGTCGATGGCGTCGAGGTTGGCGGTGCGGAAAACCGAGTTTCGCGCCGCGGCCGGCTCCGTGCCGCACCATGCCGCGAATGCCGATAGGGCTCCGTCAGCATGCCGCGGGCTTCATCGACGGATCCCTCCGCTAGCAACTTGCGAACCCGCGAACTCGAGACGAGCTTGACCCTCGATCACCACCGGTTCGACCACTTCCAAGCCGATATCGGCCTTCGCACAGAGCCGGCGCAGCACGTCGATCGTGCCGGCGCGGCCGTGGCCGAAATAAAAATTCGGCCCTTCGACCATTGCTCGCGCATCGCAACCGGTCGCTGACGATCCGCTCGAAAGAAATCTTCGGCGGATAAGTCCAACAGCGCCTCGTCGGTCGGATAGGCGATGACGGCGTCGACGCCCAAGTTGGCCAGCAATTCGGCCTTGCGATCGGTCCAGGTCAGCGGCGGCGGCGCTGCCTCGGGACGCAGAATCCGCACCGGATGCGGATCGAACGTGAACACCACCGCCGGCCCGCCCACGCTCGCGGGCCGCCGCCACGAGCCGCCCCGACGATCGCCGCATGGCCCAGATGCACGCCGTCGAAATTGCCGATCGCCACCGCTCCGCCTCGAAGCGTGTCGGGCAACTCGGCCAGATTGCGGATCAGTTTCACGCGGTTCGGCGTCATGCCGTGCATTTTGCCTGGGGATGCCATCGTTTAACGTTTGGCAATTATGCGGCTTAGGACGAATGCAATCAATCGCGTAAGTCAGTCTTTCCAGCCTGACTTTCGCCGGCCGCCGTCAGCCTGGAAAGGCTGACCAACGGACATCCCCTGAACTTCGGCCGCCCTCTTATGCTATTTTAGTAGCAGCATCGACGCCAAACACTCGCGGCCGGAATCCTTCGGAACCTAGCTCTCAACGGATCACTCGATGGACGAAAAGCAGATCCTCTTCTCGCCGGAGATCGCCCATCGCCTGGCGGCGATCGACATCGGCACCAACAGCATGCGGCTGATGGTCGCCGAGCCGCTGCGCGGCGGCAACTACCGCATTCTCGACGAAGAACGGGAGTCGACCCGGCTGGGCCGTGAATCTAAGCTCCACCGGGCGAGCTCGCTCCGGAGGCCATCGAACAATCGCTCGCCGCGCTGCGCCGGATCAAGCAGATCGCCGAGGGCTTTCAGGTTGACGAACTGCGAACCATCGCCACCTGCGCCGTCCGCGAAGCGACCAACGGCCCCGAGTTCTGCCGCCGGGCCAACGAAGAACTGGGCATCGATATCGACGTCATCAGCGCCAAGCGCGAAGCCCGGCTGGCCTTTTCCAGCGTCGCAGCGGGCGTTCGACCTGACGGACAAGAACGTGGTCGTGGCCGACATCGGCGGCGGCAGCACCGAGATCGTGCTGGCCTCGGGCAACCTGATCGAAGCCATCTACACGACGCCGCTCGGCGCCGTGCGGCTCACCGAAATGTACGGCAACGGCGGCGCGGCGGTCGATGGCCAATATGAGAAGCTCGTCAAAGCCATCGACCACCAGCTGCGCAAACTGGACCGAAGCCCTGTTTCGCCCCGCACCTGCTGATCGGCTCCGGCGGCACGTTCACGAGCCTGGCCGACATGGTCATGGCCGTCAAGGGCCAAGAGCAACTGCCGATGCCGCGGCTATCAGGTCACCCGCGCCGAAGTGCGCCACCTGCTCGATCGGCTGCGAAAGATGCCGCTCAAGGATCGCCGCGGCGTGCCGGGCCTGAGCCCCGATCGGGCCGACATCATCGTGGCCGGCCTGGCGATCATCGACCGCCTCATGCGGCACTTCGATGTCAATCTGTTGCAAGTCCACAACCGCGGCGTCCGCGACGGCTTGCTGCTGACGATGATCGATCAGGGGCCCGGCGAGCCCAGAGCAAGACCCGCACGATCGCGAGGCGGCCATCGAGCGCTTCGCGAGGCTTGCGGCGGCGAGCTGGAGCACGGCCGGCACGTGGCTCGACTGGCCGGGCCGATTTTCGCGCAATTGGCGAAGCTCTACAACCTCGACCCGGCCGATCAATCGCTGCTGGAAACGGCGGCCCGACTGCAGGACGTCGGCTATCTGATCAACTACGATCAGCATCACAAGCACAGCTACCATCTGATTCTGCACAGCCGCCTGGCCGGTTTCGAGCCGCGCGAGTTGGAGTTGATCGCCAACGTCGCCCGTTACCACCGCGGCTCGAAGCCGAAGCAAAAACACGCCAATTTCCACCAACTGCCTCCCGACGACCAACTCAAAGTGCGGCAAATGGCGGCCATCCTGCGACTGGCCGGCGGGCTCGACCGCAGCCATTCGGGCATGGTTCGCGACGTCGAAGTGCGCAAGACCAACGATTGCTTGGAACTAATTGTCGCCGCTCCAGAAAATCCCGAAGTCGATCTCTGGGGCGCTCGCCGCCGATCGAAGATGTTTCAAAAGGTGTTTCACACTCGGGTGGCGATTGAGTGGGAAAGTCAGGAGCGAGGGGCGAGGGATGAGGGGCGAGAGAGCGGGCAGCGTGAAGCGGTCGGCTGATAATCCCAGCATTGTGCCCGGCGGCCGCCCCGGCCCGCGCGAAAAAGCCGCACAATTCCTTCCGCGATGCCACATGCCTACAATGTGGACAGCCGTCTTGGTCACCCTCGCCCCTCGCCCCTGACCCCTTCCCCCCATGCCCAACCGAACTTCGCTTGGCGGCGTTATTCACACGTACCAGAAGTACGACCCCAAGCAGTTTCCCAGCCCGACGCAGCCGCCGCCCGATTTGGTGTCGCCCGCGTTCGAACACATGCTGATGTTCGGCGACATGCGCGAACTGACCGACGAGGAGCTCGCCCGGGCCGTGCAGCTCGACCCGAGTCAAATCGCGGGTCTCGGCCCAAGCCTGGAATCGTTGATGGCGGTGCTGAAAGAACGCAAGCGGAAAATCCTAGCCACCTACGAAACCGGCACCGTCCAAGACGCGGCCAAAAAATCGTACCGCGAATTCGGCGAAAGCATCTCACCTCCCAAGCCACTGCGCAAGCAGTTCCAACAAGCCTTCGAGGAAGAGCAGATTCGCGAGCTCGAGCGCGTCTGGTACCAAGTCGGCAACGATCGATCGCCGCTGGCTCGCCAGATCGTGCAATTGGTCGACCGGCTCGGCGACAAATATCAGGTCGACGAACTGGCCGGCAAATACGAGTTCACGGGCCAAACGTCGCTCACCGTGCCCGAGGCGCTGCGAGATCAAAGAAGAATTAGAAACAATCGACCGGCTCTTGAAGCAGTTGGAAGAGGCCGCGAAAACAGCGCAGATCGGCTTGATCGACATGGAAGCGCTCGCGCAATTCGCCGAACCGGGCGACATGGATCGACTCAGCGAATTGCAGCAGCAGGTCGAGAACTATCTTCGTGAAATGGCCGAACGGCAGGGATTGCAACGAGGCCAGCGCGGCGGATACCAACTCACGCCGAAAGCATTTCGTCTGTTCCAAAGCAAGTTGCTCGAACACATCTTCGCCAATCTGATGGCTTCGCGCTCGGGCCGGCATCAAGGCCCGATCGTCGGCGACGGCGCCGTCGAGTTGCAGCAAACCAAGCCCTACGAATTCGGCGATTCGATCACGCAGATGGATATTCCGGCGTCGCTGGTCAACGCGATGCTCCGCGATGGCCCGCATGTGCCGGTGCGCATGAAGCCGGAGGACATCGAGATTCACCGCACGCGCAACACGCCCAAATGCGCCACCGCCGTGCTGATGGATATGAGCGGCTCGATGCGCTACGGCGGGCAGTACATCAACGTCAAGCGAATGGGCCTGGCTCTCGAAGGGCTGATTCGCCGCGAGTATCCGGGCGATTTTTTGCAATTCGTCGAGATGTATACATTCGCGAAGCCGGTCGCGACGGCCGATGTCGCCTCGCTGATGCCGAAGCCGGTGACGGTCTTCGATTCGCACGTCGCTCTGTGGGCCGACATGAGCGACCCGGACATGAGCGAGATGCAAATCCCGCCGCATTTCACCAATATCCAGCATGCCCTGCAAATGGGCCGGCAATTCCTCTCGCGGCAAGACACGGCCAACCGACAGATCATCTTGATCACCGACGGCCTGCCGACGGCCCATTTCGAGGGAACGAAGCTCTATCTGCTTTATCCGCCCGATCTCCGAACCGAGCAGGCCACGCTGCGTGAAGGCGCACTTTGCCAGCGCGAGGGGATCACGATCAACATATTCTTGCTGCAAAGCTGGGCCCAATCGTCGGAAGACATTCAGTTTGCTTATCGATTGGCCGAATCGACGACCGGACGAGTCTTTTTCACCGCCGGCAAGGATCTGGATCGCTACGTGATCTGGGATTACGTCAACCGCCGCCGCTCGATCGTGGCCTAAACACTAACCCGAAGCGTAAGCGAGGGAGGACGCCGCCGCGCGCTCCCTCGCTAACGCTTCGGGTTAGTGTGCCGCCGCGACTCACTCGCTTGCGCTTCGGGCTGGTGTGCTGATGCGCAAGAAAAACCCCCGCGCTCAATTCGCTTGAGGCGGGGGCGAGCATCTCATTTCACAATCGTCGTCGCAGCGAGTCCTATTCGAGTCCGACGGATTTCGAAGTGGGCAACGATGCCGACGTGGTCGTGGGAGTCGCCGTCGAAGGAGCCGGCGTTTTCGCCGGGGACGCAGCGGCGGCCGGCGTTGCCGCCGATCGTGCGTCGGCCATCTTGATCGCCATGTCGGTAAGCGCGACGCCGCGCGAATCTGGTCCGACGAGAAAACGGGCCGCGTGAAACCCCTGTTGCCCGGGAAATGTTTCATGTCGGCCAGCTTGTCCCAACTCAAATGATTGGCCAGGTGCCAGGCCGCGGCTTGCGCGACTTGCTGATCGACGGAGCCCGAGGCGAGCAACCGGCAAACTTCCGCCACTTCGGCGTTGGTGGTGAATGTTTCGATCGGAACGATCATGTACGGCACGCGTGCATTCGGTTCGGCCTTGCCGAACTCCAGGCAGACCGTCGGCAGCTTGAGCTTCACGATGCGCTCCGGCGGGATGCTGAAAGCGGCGCCGTTGCCCGCTGGAACCTTGGCAGCAGCGGCCTGAGCGTTGCCGACTGCGCCGCCGAATCCGCCTTGCCGCTGCTGGCCTTGTCCACCTCCGGTGCCGGTGCCGACGCTTTGATTCTGTTGGCTGCCGTTCCTGCTGCCGGCGCCCGTCGTGCGACCCGCGCCAGCGCCGCCTACGCCTTGGCCTTGAGCCAAGACCGGAATCGCGGCGAAAGCGTCCGGCACATGAACGTTCAATGGCTTATCGGTGTTGTTTGTCAGAATCAACGACGCTTCCTTCGAGTTGTGGGGAATGAATTGCACGCCGAGGTCGCCGTTGTGCATCGCGTCGAAGATTTCGACCGTACCCGACGAAGCTGCCGCGCCGCCGTTGGCGACGCTCGGGTCAGCAGCCGACAAACGCGTGGCCCCGGCCGTGAATGCCGCAGCCAAAGCAATTCCACAAAGCCAACGAAAACGATGAACCGTTGCCATGACAAGAACCTCCGTTCCGCAGAGATGAGAGAAGGGAACCGGTGGATTGCCAAGGCCGGTTCCAAAGCGACCGAATCGTTCGGCCGTCAGCGAGACCCAACCATCCCCGAGCCACCGTACCTCCATAGAATAGTCGGTTGGCGGCGCTAAACCAAGAGAAAATCGCGGAGATTGCGAAATTCCGCGGCTTGTCGCCGGTTCGAGCAGCGGCGGCCAAACCCAGGGAAGGCTGGCAAAGACTTCGCAATCGCCATGCGCCGTGGCAGCCGTCCCTGGGCTTAGTGCGACTTCACGTCCAGATGAACGATCGCGAGAATTTTCCGGATTGCCCGGTTGGCAATTGGGGGTGCGGTAGCAATAATCAGAGAGTTGGCCGCCCAGATGCTCTCCCAAGCCGGCAACATCGACGACGAAGGCCGGCGGTTATCCCACCCAATCCCCCATTCGATACGATCACCCCGCACGCGCGCCGGGGCTGGAGGTGTCCTCTGACGAGACGATTCGAATACGCCACCGCAACCGTCGTTTTGCTGGTCATCTTGCGGTTGGCCATCGGTTGGCATTTCTTCAAGGAAGGCTCGTCGCACCACGCCGATCCAGCATGGTCGAGCGAAGGTTTTTTGCGGCAAGCCAAGGGGCCGCTGGCCGACATGTATCAGTCGGTGCTGCCCGATTTTCACGGCTGGAATCGCTTGATGCTCGCCCCGCTACGCGAATCGCATTCCGCCGCGTCGTCGGATGCCGAAGCAGACGAGCCCGCCGCCAAGGAAAAGCCTGCTGAAAAGAAATCGGCGGATGCCAAGGCGGCCGACAAAACTGAAAAGTCGGCGGATGATAAAAAACCGGCCGACAAATCGGCGGCCGAGAAAAGGCCTGCGGAAAAGAAGAAAGCCGGATCCGGCGAGACGCCCGCCTATGCCGATTGGCTCAAAGCCGCGAACGCCGATTGGACGGCCGAGACCGAGAAATACGCCGAGCATTACCATTTCGATCAAAAGCAAAAAGATGCGGCCAAGGCGCGGTCGAAGACACCAATCGCCGCATGAAAGACGACCTGGACGATTTCGAGCCCGATATTCGCATCTACCGTGAGCTCGTCGCCCGAGCTCAAGCAATGCCGCTGGCCCCCGGCGCACAGCAAATCCCAAACGAAGTCGCCCGATCGGCCGCCGCCGCCCAGAATCCGGCCGGCGAACGTGGTCTGAGCACGCAAGCGCCGCCGATGACAACGCCCGCCGCTTGGCAGGCGAGCGCGAAAGCCATCGACCAACTTTTTCAAGATAAACTTCGCGGATTGCTGACCGACGACCAAAGGGCAATGGCTGTCCCGCCGACCGACGCCAGCCGGCTGCATCGCATCGACTCGATCATCGGCTGGACGTTGATGATCGTCGGCGGCTGCTTGATTGTCGGCCTGTTCACCCGCCTGGCGGCCGTCGTCGGGGCGCTATTTTTGCTGTCGATTATTTGCGCCGAACCGGCCTGGCTGGCAACCAACGTGCAAACTTACACGTACAATCAATGGGTCGAAATGCTGGCCCTGCTCACTTTGGCCACGACGCACATCGGCCAATGGTGCGGGCTCGATTATTTCATCAGCATGTGTTGCGGCGCTTGCTGCGGAGGCCGGTCGCGGTCGGTCGAGGTTACCCCTCGGTCGAACTTGCCGCCGGGAGTGACCATGCCGCCCGGATTGAAGAAGCGATTAACTTGAACCGCGGGGCAGGCGTTTGGCCTGCATTCGAACGCAGGCAAACCGCCTGCACCACAACTCGGCAAAAGGAAGTCTGGATATGAATCTCACGCCCGAAGAACGCGCGATCGGCAAAGAAAACTTTCAAGCGGCCATCGGCAGCGAATACACTCGCCGCGATTTCCTCAAGGGAACGCTGGCCGCGACGGTTGCCGGCGCGGGCGTCGGCGCGATGTATTTCGGTTATGCCGAAGGGGGCACGCCGAAGAATCCGCTGCGCGTCGGCTATATCGGAACTGGCGACGAGGGGGAAGTGCTGCTCGGCGCGCTCCATTCCGAGAACACGCGAAAGTATATCGACGTCGTCGCGATTTCGGATATCCGTCCTTTCGGCGTCCATCGCGCTTTCCACGGCGATCAATCCAGCGCCGATGCCTTGGGCCGCCGCCCCGGTCTGATGAGCATCTATGGCTGGAAGACCGAAGACGAAGCCCGAAAGCACGTCAAGGTCTACGACAAAGACTATATGGATCTGCTGAACGATCCGAATGTCGAAGCCGTGGTGATCGCGTTGCCGCTGCACCTTCACGCCGAGGCCGCCATCAAGGCAATGCGGAAGGGGAAGCACGTTATCACCGAGAAGCTCATGGGCCATAGCGTTCACGAGTGCAAGGAAATGGGCCGCGTCGCCAAGGAGACGAACAAGATCCTCGCCGTCGGCCATCAGCGCAATTACAGCGTGCTCTACGACAACGCCAAGTGGCTGATCCGGCACGGGCTGTTGGGCGATTTGAGCTACATCCGCGCCCAATGGCACCGCGACAATTTGCCCGGCCACGACAGTTGGCAGATGCCGATGCCGACCGACGACAAGCTCGCCAAGGAGGTGCTTCATTTCGAAAAGATCGTCAAATCGAAAGATGCCAAACCGGCCGACATCGATCACGCGATAAAGATGCTGGCCCAATTGAAGGCGCAGATCGCGGATCAGGACGTCAAGGCCGAGAAATATGGCTACCAGTCGATCACGCTTCCCAACGGCACGCCGCGGCCGGCGTTGGAAGAACTGATCCGTTGGCGGCTGTGGAACCGCACCGGCGCCGGCCTGATGGCCGAACTCGGCAGCCACCAACTCGACGCCGCCGGCATCTTCATCGGCGCCGAGCTTGAACGGGCCAAGGGAACCGAGCACGAGCACGGCCTGCCGCTGACTGTCACGGCGATCGGCGGCCGCTACACGTTCCCGATCGATCGCGACTGCGAAGACCACGTCTATTGCATGTACGAATTCCCCGGACCCGAATACAACAAGGATCCGAACAAGAAAATCGTCGTCACTTATTCGTCGATCAACGGCAACGGCTTCGGCGATTAGGGCGAGGTCGTGATGGGCACGAAGGGCACGTTGGTGCTCGACCGCGAACTGGACGCGATGCTCTTCAAGAAGGCGATGACGGGCACTCGCATCAAAGTGACCGAAGACAAAGGCGGCCCGACGCTCGACACGGCCGAAAGCGGCGGACATGCCGTGGCGATCGGCGGAGCGGCCCTGGATGCCGGCCCGGTCAGCCGCGGATACACCGAGGAGCTCGAGCATTGGGCCTGGTGCATCAAGAACCCGAACTCGGGCCAAAAACCCCGCTGCGGCCCGGAAGTCGCCCTGGCCGACGCCGTCATCGCGCTGGTCAGCACGATGGCGATCCGCGATCCCAAGGATAAGGCGCGGATCGATTTCGACAAGAACTGGTTCGAACTGACCAAAGACGACACGCCCGAAGGCGTCAAGCCAGACTTGAACCGCGACGAGTACAAGCCGTCGTCGGTGAGCAAGAGCTCTTCGTCGGCATAGATTAGCCGTGCCGCTGCGCCTGCTGCCGGATCGCGCCGCTTCTGGCTTCGAGATGCGGCCGACGGACGGCTTGAGCGTCTTTCGCGGCGACATAACTCAGAGCGGCCGTTTGAAGTCCGAGGCCGAAGGCGCGGCGGATGTCGTCCAGCAGGCCGTCGATCTCGTGATTCGCCGAATTCCGCGGGCCGGACGAACTGCCGCGCGACGAGTCGTTCGCCGGGTGATCGGCGTCGGCGTCGCTGGGACGCGATAGCCGCAGCATCGAGTCGCCGCGGCGGATGCGGATGCGGAATTCGTAGGGGCCGGTTCGCAACACGTCGCCGTCTTGCAACTCGGCTTTTTCAACCGCTCGATCGTTGACCAGCACCTCGGGCGCGAAGCCCAGCCAGCGCAGGCCGACCCCCTCGGGATTCAGCAGCAAATAGCAATGGGCCGTCGGGAACGCCTGCGATCCGAGCATCAGATCGGAATCGGCCGCGCTGCCGATCAGAAACGCCGGCCGCACGATCGGCCGAATCCGCTGCCGCGCCCGGCCGCGAATGATCTCGAGCGTCACCTGCGGGAGGCTTGATCGAGTGTGCGGGCCGGAGGGATCTTGCGGATTGTGCAAACGATAGTTCCTTGCCATGACTGCTCCCGTGGTCACCGCGCTCCGGCGGCTTCGATGTCGCCCGCCGCGCGGCGTCGCCTGGACTGGTTTCGGCAAGGGGCGCGCGCGGGGGCCACTACGATTACACCGCCATGTGCGGAATTCCTGGCACTCGGTAGCGATCGGGCCAATTGGTCAATTTATGCCAGTTGGCCGGATTAGAAGGAGAGACCGTTCGCAACGGCGACGAGGCTGTAGGAACGCCCTCTGTGGCGTTCCGGAGCCGCGGGAATCGTTCTTGGCGCCCGGCACGCCGCGGAGGGCGTTCCCGACAGTGCGGCGCTACTTTCCGACCCGCTGGGCAAGCCGGATTTGAGCGCGAGCCTGGAGCTCCGTGCGATCGCGGATCGCCATCAGCTCGGGCGAGTGCGCCTGGCGGGCGCGGGCCGCCTCGAGCTGCTCGCGGGCGACGGTCGAATTGAGTTGATCGGCGGGAACGGCCCGATTCGTCAGCACCGACACCAGATTATCGGCCACCTGGACGAATCCGCCATCGACGTAATAGTGCTGCGTCTTTCCCTCGGCGACGACACGCAACTCGCCGTAACCGAGCCGGCCGATGAAAGGGCTGTGGTCCGGCCCGATGCCGATCTCGCCGTCGAACAGCGGCAGCGCGACGAAACTGGCCGACGCATCGAGCAACGTCGCCTCGGGCGTGACGACGCTGCACTGGATGTGCTTGTCGCCGGCGGAAGATTTGCCGTGTTCGTGATGGTCAGCCATGACGGAAGGACTAGGGACTAGGGACTAGAGATTAGGGCGGCATGCACACGGCTTTGCGTGGGGATTTGACGCACACACGAATACGGCTATTTCTTTGCGGCGGCGGCCATTTTCTTGGCTTGTTCGTCGGCTTGCTCGATCGGGCCGACGTACATGAAGGCCTGCTCGGGCAAGTGGTCCCACTTGCCGTCGGCAATCTCCTCGAAGCTGCGAATCGTGTCGGCCAGGCTGGTGATCTCGCCCGGCTTGCCGGTGAACACCTCGGCCACCAAGAACGGCTGCGAAAGGAACCGCTCCATGCGGCGAGCTCGATAGACGACCAGCTTGTCTTCCTCGCTCAATTCGTCGATGCCGAGGATCGCGATGATGTCTTTCAATTCGCGGTATCGCTGCAACGTTCGCTGCACGCGGCGGGCAATCTCATAATGCCGCTGGCCGACGTATTGTGGGTCCAAAATCCGGCTTGAGGATGCCAGCGGATCGACGGCCGGGTAAATGCCCTTGCTCGGAAATCGAACGCTCCAAGTAAAGGAACGCATCGAGATTGCCGAACGCCGTCGCCGGAGCGGGGTCGGTCGGATCGTCGGCCGGAACGTAGACGGCTTGCACCGACGTGATGGCCCCCTTCGAGGTCGAGGCGATCCGTTCCTGCAATGCTCCCATCTCCGTGCCCAGCGTCGGCTGATAACCGACGGCGCTCGGCATGCGGCCCAACAGGGCGGAAACTTCGCTGCCGGCTTGCGAGAAGCGGAAGATGTTGTCGACGAATAGCAGCGTGTCGGCGCCGGTCGAATCGCGGAAATACTCGGCCATCGTCAAGGCCGACAGGGCGACTCGCAAGCGGGCTCCCGGCGGCTCATTCATCTGGCCGAAGACCATCGTCGTTTGCTCGATGACGCTACGCCCGGTGTCGCCGATCTTCGCTTCCTGCATTTCCAGCCACAAGTCGTTCCCTTCGCGAGTGCGCTCGCCGACGCCCGCGAACACGGAAAAGCCGCCGTGAGCGCTGGCGATGCGCGCGATCAGTTCGGTGAGAATGACCGTTTTGCCCAAGCCGGCCCCGCCGAACAAACCAGCCTTGCCGCCGCGGACGAACGGCGTCAGCAAGTCGATCACCTTGATGCCCGTCTCGAACAATTCGGTCTTGGTCGAAAGATCGGTGAGCGGCGGAGAATCGCGATGGATGGGCCAATAGTCGTCGGCGGCGACCGGGCCGCGGCCGTCGATCGGCTCGCCGATCAGATTGAACACCCGGCCGAGCGTAGCCTTGCCGACTGGCACCTTGACGGGCGAGCCGGTGTCGATGCACTCCTGGCCGCGGACCATGCCGTCGGTGCTGCCAAGCGCGACGCACCGCACACGACTGCGCCGAAATGTTGCTGCACCTCGCCGACGAGATTCAGTTGGATCCCCTTGTTTTCCGACTTAATTGTGACGGCGTTGTAGATCGCCGGCAGATGGTCTTCGGGGAATTCCGCGTCGAACGTCGAGCCGATCACCTGCGTGACGTGGCCGATGGTCTTTGCCGAAGAGGATTGCGAAGCAGCGGCGGAACGGGGAGCAGTGGCTTGGGCCATAAAAGGGTTTGGGGCTAGAGGTCGTTGTACGAATGAGTCGTCATTTACTTGTTATCCCTTCAGCGCTTCCACGCCGCCGAGCACTTCCATGATTTCGCCGGTGATTTGGCTTTGGCGGGCGCGGTTGTAGGCCCGACCCAGGCTTTTGATCATCGCGTCGGCGTTTTCCGTGGCCGCCTTCATCGCGACCATGCGGGCAATTTGCTCGCTCACCGCGGCGTCCAAAAAGCACTTGAACAATCGCACTTTGAAGCTTGTCGGCACCACTTCTTCCAAAATGCTCGCCGCCGACGGCAGGAATTCATATTGCGATTGCACCGCGCCAGAGCCCTTTCCGTCTTTGTCCTTTTGATCGGCCGCCTTCGGTTTCGGGGCCGCGCCGTCCGTCGAACTCACCAGCGAGCCCAGCGGCAGAAGCGTCTCGACGACCACCTGCTGCTTGCTGATGCTCGTAAATTGCATGTACGCCACATCAAGGCGATCGAGTTTGCCGGTGATGTAGGATTCCAAATAGCGGTTGGCCAGCACTTCAATTTCAGTGAACGTCACGCGGTCTTCGAAGTGCGTGTATTTCTCGGTCGTCGGCAAAGCACGATATCGGTATGCCGAGATTCCACGCTTTCCGGACACTTCCAATTGGACATCCGGCACGGTCGCGGTCAACTCTTGCCAGCGGGCGGCGCGTGCGCGCACGACGTTTCCATTGTAACCGCCGCAAAGCCCGCGATTGGCGGTGAGCACCAGCAGGATCGCTCGCTCGGTTTTCTCGCGCCCTTTCAACAGCGGATGACTGACTTCCAGACCGCTATTCGCCAGGTCGGAGACAAGCTGCGTGATCCGCTTCGTGTAGGCCGTAGCGGCGTGAGCCCGATCCATCGCCTTCTTGAAGCGCGCGGTGGCGATCAACTCCATCGTCCGCGTAATCTTGCGGATGTTGCGGATGGACTTGCGGCGTTTGTCGAGGGCTCGGGCTTTGGCCATGGGACGAAGGGTGAGGGTGAGGGATTAGGCGGATGAAGGCAATTAGTGACCCTTGATCTTGGGAACTTCTTCTTCGATTCTTCTTTTTTCGTTTCTTCTTTTCTTCGTACCCTGACCACCGCTTTCTTTGCCGGCGAATTGAGCCTTGAATTCGCCGATGGCTTTGACCAGGTCGGCCATTGTCGCGTCGTCCAGGTCTTTCGTCTCGAGGATCTTGCTGCGTATCGCGGGGTGTTGGTCGCGGACGAATGTTAAAAAGTCTTGTTCCCATTCGGCCACTTTTGGTCGCGGCACGTCGTCGAGGTAGCCACGCGTGCCGGCGAAGATGATCAGCACTTCGATCGACCGTTTCCATCGGTTTGTATTGACCCTGCTTGAGCAGTTCGACCATGCGATAGCCGCGATCGAGTCGCTGTTGCGTGGCGGCGTCGAGCTCGGTGCCCAGTTGGGCGAACGCCTCCAGCTCGCGGAACTGTGCCAGAGTCGAGCCGCAATCCGCCGGCCACTTTTTTCATCGCCTTGATCTGTGCGGCACCGCCGACGCGGGAAACTGAGATGCCGACATTCATGGCCGGCCGCTGGCCGCGGAAGAACAAGTCGGGCTGCAAATAAATCTGTCCGTCGGTGATCGAAATCACATTCGTCGGAATATAGGCCGACACTTCGCCTTCCAGCGTCTCGATGATCGGCAGCGCCGTGAGCGAACCGCTGCCGAACTCCTTGCTCAGCTTCGCCGAACGCTCGAGCAACCGGCTATGGGCGTAGAACACGTCGCCCGGATAAGCCTCGCGGCCCGGCGGACGACGCATCAACAGCGACAACTGCCGATACGCCTGTGCCTGCCGCGACAGATCGTCGTAGACGATCAACGCATGCCCGCCGTTGTACATGAACTGCTCGGCCATCGCGGTGCCGGCGTACGCGGCAATATATTGCAACGGAGCCGGATCGCTCGCCCCGGCGACGACAACGGTGGTGTAGTCCATCGCCCCGTGGTTTCGCAGGGCCTCGATCACCGTGGCGACCGTCGATTCCTTCTGCCCGATGGCGACGTAAAAGCATTTTACGCCCGAGCCCTTTTGATTGATGATCGCGTCGACGCCGATGGCCGTCTTGCCGGTTTTGCGGTCGCCGATGACCAGCTCGCGCTGGCCGCGGCCGATCGGCGTCATCGAGTCGATGGCCTTGATGCCGGTTTGCAGCGGCTCGCGAACCGGTTGCCGTTGCGAAATACCGGGGGCATTGAATTCAACGGCCCGCCGCTCGCTGGTGACAATCGGGCCCTTGCCGTCGAGCGGATTGCCGAGCGGATCGACCACGCGGCCCAGCACCGCGTCGCCGACGGGCACGCTCAATAGCCGGCCGGTGCTTTTGACTTCGTCCCCCTCGTCGATCTGCAGGATAATCGCCGAGGATGATTACGCCGACGGAGTTTTCTTCCAGGTTGAAAGCCAACCCGATGACGCCGTTGGCGAACTCGACCATTTCGCCGGCCATCACGCCGGACAGGCCATAGACGCGCGCAATGCCGTCACCGACCTCCAAGACCTGCCCGACTTCGCGGACGTCGATCTGGGATTCGTAGTGCTCAATTTCCCGTTGGAGAACTGAAGCTATCTCGTCGGCTTTGAATTTCATGGACGCTCCTGTCGATCATCTGCTGGCGAAATTGTTCGAGGCGAGTGGCGATCGAGCCGTCGTAAACCGTGTCGCCGACGCGCATCATGATGCCGCCGATCAACTCGGGCCGCACTTGCACTTCCAAAACCGGCGTTCGGCCGAACATCTGGCGGACCGATTCCGTCAGCCGGTTCTTTAGCTCGTCGCTCAACGGGCTGGCCGTGGCCACTTCGACGCGCACCAACTTCCGTTGGTCGTCCAAGAGCTTTTGAGCCACTTGGTGGACGGAGCGAAGGATGTCGAGCCGGCCGTGGCGGCCGAGCACTTTCAGAAAATTCAACAATATCGGACTGGCCCGGCCCTTCAGCAGCCGGTCGATAAGCTCGGCTTTCTTGTCGTCGGGCACCAGGGCCGAGGTAAAAAGCGATTCCAAATGAGGCAGCTTGTCGAGCACGTCGGTGACGAAGCTATCCAACTCCGCAAGCGTCGCTTCGATCTTGCCGGGAGCGGCGGTCGCATCCAGCAGGGCTTGCGCATAAAGCGTCGCCACTTGCAGGCCGGCAACATCGACGGCGCGTTTCGAGGAGAGCTTCATGAGGAAGGGGATAGGGTGAGGGTGAGGGCGTTGCTAGTTGGCGCTTGGTCCATTGGCGGTGAACTTGGTCATTGCTTCTTGCACGAGGCGGCTGTGGTCGGCCGGTTTGAGTTGCGCTTGCACGATCTTGCCGGCCAATTCGACCGCCAGGTTCGTGCTTCGCTCGGAAAGCTCTTTCAACGCCTGAACGGTCGCGGTGCGCACTTCGCGCATGCCGCGCTGTTGTTCCAATTGTGCCGCCGCCTTGGCCTCGGCGATGATTTCCTGCTTGGCTTGTTCGGCGTTGCGACGGGCTTCGTCGAGCATCAGCCGCACGTCGTTGGCCGCGCTGGCTAACTTCTTGTCGTACTCGGCCAAAAGCTGCTTGGCCTCGTCGTGCGACCGTTGAGCGGCGGCGATATTGTCGGCGATCCCCTGCTCGCGCTTCTGCAACCCGGCGACGATCGGTCCCCAGGCAAACTTCGTCAACACCGCAAGGAGCACCAGGAAGACGACGAACGTCCAAATCGCCAGATCGGTCTGCCATTCTTCCGGACCAGCGACTTTCGCTGGTTCGCCCATCTCATCGAGGGAGTTCTTCTCGGCCGTCGGCGCCGCGGCAGGTTCGGCGGCCGCTTTCGAAACCGATGGCACGCAAACCACGATGCAGAGCTGCAACACGGCAACGCCGATCGCGATCAGGCCGCAACGGAAGTATTTGGCAGCAAACACGGTCGCTCCCAGCTAAGGATCGGGTGAAATGGGGGTCGTTAATGCCAAGGATTCTGTGTCATGCAGATATACAATGCGAAGAACGTGTAACCTTCGATCAAAGCCGCCGCGATCAGCAAGCCGGTGAAGATATTTCCGGCGACTTCCGGCTGGCGAGCCATGCTCTCCAAGCCGCTGCCGGCCAGCTTGCCGATGCCGATGCCCGAGCCGATGGCGACGAGCCCTGCGCCGATCGCACCTGTGAACACGTAAGACGTGTCGGCGGCCAACGCCGGCGAGGCGATCAACAACAGGCCAAACATGATTGCCACGATCTGAATGCACTTGGTCACGGGAATGCTCTCCTTTTCAAAAACCTGTTCGAAAACGTGTGTATTGAGGGTGAATTCAATTGTGGCCCCCAAACCCAGGGAAGGCCGCCAGCGATTGTCGTAAAAAACGGTCGTGGGCGGCCATCCCTGGGCTTAGCGCGGCCTCGCGTCAACAACTAATGCTTGTGAATCGAATCGCCAATAAACAACGCCGACAAAAACACGAACACATACGCCTGCAAAAACGCCACGAACAACTCCAAGCAACTAAGCAGCACCGATCCGATCACCGCAATGACGGTCACCGTCGTCCACTGGCCCATGTGGCCGGCCGTTTCCACTGCGGCAATTGCAATCAATCCGAGAATCCCCAGCAAAACCAAATGCCCGGCAACCATGTTGGCCAGCAAACGCACGCCCAACACGGCATGACGAATGAGCGTGCCAATAATCTCCAAAATGAAAATGACGGGCCAGAGAATGACTTTCAACGGCAGCGCCATTTCCATGTGCGGAACGAAATGGGCCAGCCAGCCGATGGGACCAAGTTTCTTGACGCCCATAATCAATCCGGTCAAAAACGTTACCAGCGCCAGCGCCATCGTCACGCTGGCCGAAGCGGTCGGCGAACCTACCCAGGGAACGAGTCCGGTCAGATTGCAACCGAGGATAAAGAAGAACAACGACCACAGCAGCGGAACATAGCGATCGGCGTCGTGTTCGCCGATTGACGGCCGGGCCACTTCATCGCGCAGGTACACCAGAATCGCTTCTAGCATGTTCCAGATCGTTCCCCTCGGCCGATCGCCGTTGCGGGCTCGCGTTGCCAGCCTGGCGAACACAGCCGCGACGATGATGGCCACGACCAATTCGATGATCATGTACTTCGAAACGAGGAAGCCGCTTTGCCGCTGGAAAAGATTCTTCGCCGTGCCGAAGGGTTGCGGAACCAATAGGATCTTGCCCGCCATAGCGTCGTTGAAGACCTTCGGATCTTTAATCTCCGGATGCTCCTTCGTGAGGAACTCGGGGACGTCCGATAGCTTTTGCCAGTGATGATGCCAACAGCACTTCGGCACTTCGAAGAAATAACTGTCCTTGATGTGCAGGATAGGATCAGCCATGCGACGGACTCCCTTCCGACACGGCCGATCGCGCGGAATCGTTGCGCGGGGCGGATTTCATCAACGCCACCGAAAGGCAAGTTTCGATCGACAGTGTGATGAGATAGAACGCCACCAATTGGCCTGCCAACCCGGCCTCGGCCAATTCGCCTCCGTGCATCGTCGCCACGGCGACAATGATCAGCGGAATCGTCATTCGCACCAACATGCCAAGCAAAGCTCCGGCCAGCGGTGCGCCGCGCATTCGCAGCACATGCAATAGCACGAGCGACAACATTGCGCCGATCCAGCAAATGCCGGCCGCCAAGGCGCTGACCTCCCAAGTCGATCGACCCGAAAAATGCGTCGTCGCCACGGAATCGATCAGCCAAATGACGACGACCGCCGAGCTCAACGCCGCGCAGGCCCAACCGAGGCCGAACGTTCGGCCTGGTTTCGCGGAAGACGCATTGGTCGGCAAGCGGTCGCTCACTCGTCGATTTCCCTTACTCGTCGAATTCACTTACTCGTCGATTTTGTTGTCGCTCGGATCGCTTGGTCGTTGTGTGTTTTCGCGGCGGGAAGAATCTCCCGCGCGTTTGTCCTCTTTCCGATCCGGCGAAGTCATCAGCAACAGATGGAAGATTCCGAACCCGATTCCCACGGCGAAACCGATCAATGCAAGCAGCGGCTCGGTTTTCAATCGCTTGTCGAGCCATACTCCGCCCAATCCAAACGCCACCATCTCGACGCCCACCACCGTTAGCCGCGCGACCCACTCCGTTGCCAAAGCAATCGGCGAGCGTTGGTCGGGCTGTGGTGACACGGGTAGTAGTAGCTGTCGTGATACAGGCGTGATCCCCAAGCCCACTCATTCATCAACGCGGCGTCGTGCCGGCGCACAGCACCAAACGACGCGCCTCGGAAAGGGAGCCGCCAAGCGGTTAACTTCAAGTGGGGCCCAATCTAACGGACGGTTTTCGCGGCGTCAACGAGGCGAGAGATGAATTTGTGATTTTTTTCACAAATCAGTCTCCTTTGATGCGATCAAAATTTGTCGCGCGGCGCAACTGTCGTATTACTAATGTTTTGTAGCCACCATCAGGCGGTTTGCCGCATCGCCAGTCACCCCCATGCGTTGCGTTTTGGATGGCAAATGGTTAGACTGGATCGAGTGGGTGGTAAGGGCGGACCTTCCCGTTGCCAGAGCTGCCCCAAGCGGGGGAAAATTCATTGAATACGGTTGAATTGCCGTCCTCGGCATGGACTGCCCGGCCGGTTTTGCGTGAGAAATAAATCCCACGTCAGGGACGACTCCCGAAGCGATTGTTGTCTTACCGCGTGTGCGGCTCCCATCGCCGGCCGACGCGGGACACGGCGGAGGAAGCCCTGACCTATGACTGCGACGACTTTACGAAGTTACACCCTCAAAGACCTCGCCCAACTGGCGAAGCGACGCGGAGTGAACGGTTGGCACTCCATGCGCAAGGACCAATTGGTCCGGGCCATCTTGCGCGTCAAGAAGCCTAAGCCCGCGGTCGCGAAGGCCGCATCCGTGAAGAAGGCTTCAGCGCCCGTGCGGCGCGTTTCGTCCGGAAAGAATGGGGCGGTTCCAAGCCGTAACGGGGCGCGGGTGCGGAACGTCACTTTGGCTCATAAGGGCTCGGCCGCTCGCAACGGTTCCTCTGTCCGCAACGCCGCGGCAACACGAAACGGTTCAACCATCCGCAATGCCGCGGCAAGTCGTGCTACCGCTAATCGCGCCGTCGCTCACCGGCGAGACAATGCCCGCAGGCTAGCGAAGCGCACTCAAGTGACCCATCGGATCGAGCAAGCCAAGCTCCGCCTCAGCCGCTCGAAGAATCTGGCCTTCGAGCAGACGAAAGGCAAAGCGGGCGCGGTGGGCAAAGATCGCTTGATCGTCATGGTTCGGGGCCCGTTTTGGCTCCATGCCTATTGGGAACTGACGCCGCAGGGCATCGTTCGTGCGCAAGCCGCGCTGGGACAAGAATGGCACGGTGCCCAGCCGATGCTGCGAGTGTTGGTGGTCACGTCCGGTTCAGCCACCACGACTTCCGAACGCGTGCTGCGCGAAATTCCGATCCACGGCGGCGTGCAGAATTGGTATGTCGACGTGCAGGCGCCGCCGCGAACGTATCGACTGGAAATCGGCTATTTGACCGCCAGCCATAAATTTCACTCGCTGGCTCGCAGCAACGTCGTCAGCACTCCGGCCGGCGCGTCGAGCGACACTCTCGACGCCCATTGGAACGACGTGCTGGGCGATTGCGACAAGATTTACGCGATGAGCGGCGGTTTCGCCAGCGAAGGCGCCACCGAGCTGCAAGAACTCTTCGAGGAACGGCTCCATCGACCGATGGGCAACGGCAGCGGCAACCGATTCGGCGCCGGCGCCGAGTGCATGGCGCCGCATCATCACGACCTGCGATTCCAGGTCGACGCCGAAATGGTGATCCACGGCGTAACGCAGGCCGACGCCCGAGTGACGCTGCAAGGCGAGCCGTTGAAATTGCGAGCCGACGGCAGCTTTTCCGTTCGGGTTGATCTGCCGAACCGCCGGCAAGTGATCCCGCTGGTCGCCAGCACCAAGGACGGCGTCGAGCAACGCACGATCGTGCTGGCGGTCGAGCGGAACACCAAGGTCATGGAACCGCTAACCCGCGATTCGGGCGAATAAGTCCGCGGCGGCGGGCGATTGTCGGGCCCGCAAGCCCAGGTATGGCCGCCATAGAGTTTCGCGATCGCGCAGACCTCTCTCGGCCTTCCCTGGGCTTCGCCCTCGCTCGCACAAATCCCTCTCTCCGCTACTGCGGCGGCACAATCCGCCGCTTGGGCATGAAAGCTGCTGCGTTTCTGGGTTGGGATGCAAGATCGCATTCCCACGAACTCATAGCAGATAGTAGAAAGAGGTGCCTAAATGACAAGTCACACCAAGACGCAGCGCGACGTCGATCCCCTAAAACGCCGTTTGCGCTGGCCATTTCTGAACGCTCAGTCCGTTTTGGGCGTGCCGTTGGTGTTTCAAGACGACCAACATGCGGACATTTTCGCCGATTACTTCGCGGCAACCGTTGACGAACTCGACAAGGTTCTATCGAGGTCCGGAGCAGCTTCTCCAGGAACGAGTCGGAATTGGTTGATGAAGCTCGATCCCGAACAGCAACAGCAGTTGATTCTCGGCCTGTTTTCCGGACCGGTGCCCGACTTTCTCGCGTCGGCGGGAAAAATTCTCGAATCGCATAAAACGCATTACGGGGAAGCGGCTCATTAGCAAGCCGGTCTTTTTGGACGTTCGGTGATGGCCGGCGGCTGCGCAATTCTATTGTCCGGCCGCCAGGCGATTGCTACGATTACAACCGTTGGCCGGGTGAAGCGGACGCCGTCCGGCAAATCGCCTCGCTCGGCCAACGGCATGTTTTTCTGCCATGCCCGTGCTGCCGATGCCACTATGTGTTGAGCCCTTAATTCAAGCTCGTTGGGGGCCATTTTAAGGTTTGGCCGCGTGTATAGCCGATCGCTCGGCGCGTCGGCGATCCTGGTGATCGCCGTGCGATGCCGATCCCCTTCGGATCACACAACCCGGACCCGAGGCACCCCCTTTATGGGTAAACGGGCTCTTCTACTTTCGCATCGCCACGGCATTGCGGCGGGGAACCTGCCGTTTTTTGTGCGCGGCGTGAACGAAGCCGGTGACCGAATGACCCTAATGACGGAAACGTTGGTCGAGGCAATCCGCGCGTACGGCAGTTGCGCCGTTGCGTTTTCGGCCGGAGTCGATAGCACGGTGGTCGCAAAGGCTGCCCAGGTCGCGCTCGGTGATCGAGCGGTAGCTGTCACCGGGTCCAGCGACAGTCTGGCGGCGGGCGAATTGGATCAGGCCCGCGAATTGGCTAGCTTGATCGGCATCCGGCATGAAGTGTTGTTGACTCAGGAGATGGCCAATCCAGATTATCTGAAAAACGGTCCGGATCGCTGCTACTTCTGCAAGACGGAGTTGTACCAGCGGATCGAGCCGCTGGCGACGCGGCTTGGTCTGGCCGTGATCGTCAACGGGGCAAATCTCGACGACCTGGGCGACTATCGGCCCGGCATGACCGCCGCCGCAGAACATCAAGTTTGCAGCCCGCTCATCGAATGCGGCTTCGGCAAAGAGGCCGTGCGGACGATGGCGGCCGAATGGGGCCTGCCGATCTGGGACAAGCCGGCGGCGCCGTGTTTGTCGAGCCGCATTGCCTACGGCGAAGAGGTCACGCCCGAGCGGCTGGCGATGATCGACCAGGCAGAACAGTATTTGCGCGGCCTGGGCTTGCGCGAGGTGCGGGTGCGCTATCATCGGGGCGACATGGCGAGATTGGAAGTGCCGCCGGCCGCCGTGGAACAACTCTGCGCCGGAAGCTCGATCGCAACTTGTCGCCGAATTGCGGCGGCTGGGCTTCCGCTACGTAACGCTCGATCTCGAAGGCTTCCGCTCGGGAAGCCAGAATCTCGTGCTGGTGCCAGCACCAACACGCCAAGCGGCGAAGTAGCGGCGCGCCGAAAAAGGGGACAGGCACCGAGCGGCAATATCAAGCGTGGTGCAAACCCGGATGAAGCTCGGAGCCAGTCCCCTTTTTCAACCGAACAGCTCGTTGACAAACTCGCCCTTGTCCAGAATCGGCGTCTGCCGACCGTCGGGCTCGACCAGCATTTTTTGCGGATCGATGCCCAGCACGCCGTAGATCGTCGCGGCCACGTCGGCCGGGCCGATTGGCTTGGTCGTCACCTGGGCTCCTTGTTTGTCGGTCGCGCCGATCAGCTTGCCCCCTTGCACGCCGGCGCCGGCGAACAGCAGCGACGCGGCCTGCTCCCAGTGGTCGCGGCCGGCGTCTTTGTTGATCTTCGGCGTGCGGCCGAATTCGCCGAAACAGACGACGAGCGTATCCTTCAACAATCCGCGGGCCGTCATGTCTTCGATCAGCGCCGAAAAACCTTGATCGAACTCGGGCAGCTTCTTGTCCAGGTTTTCGAAAATCTTGGCGTGATGGTCCCAGCCGCCGTCGTTGATCGTCACGAACCGCACGTCGTGCTCGACGAGCCGGCGCGCCAAGAGGCAACTTTGCCCGAACGTGGTGCGGCCATAGCGATCGCGCATCTGCGGCGTTTCTTGATCGATGGCGAATGCCCGTTGCGCCTCGGGCGAGAGGATCATCGACGCCGCCCGTTGGCGGAATTCGTCGTAGGTGGCGATCTGGTCGTTGCCGTGAACATCGCGGGCCAGACCATCGACGGCCGCCAGCAGCGATTGCCGTCGATCGAGCCGGCGAGATGTCAGCGGCTCGCTCGGGCGACGTCGTGCACCTTGAAATTCGCGGCGTTCGGATCGCCCGTCTTGAACGACTCGTAGCGCCCGCCCAGGAAGGCACTCTTGCCGAGTTCCCAGGTGAACGACGGATTCTGCGGCACGGCGACATACGGCGGCAGCACGCCGGTGAAGCCGATTTCATGCGACACGACCGCCCCGATCGCCGGATAATCGCCGAAGCCGAACCGAAGCGGCCCGAGAGCACCCAGTTCGTGGCCGTTTCGTGATGGTCGTTGTTGTGTGCCCGCAGCGAACGAGGGCCACCTTGTCCATCGTCCGTGCCATTTTCGGCAGCATGCTCGCCGATCATCGTGCCGGGAACGTTCGTGGCGATCGGGCGGTAATTGCCGCGGATTTCGGCGGGGGCGTCGGGCTTGAGGTCGAAGCTGTCGTGATGCGACAGTCCGCCGCCGAGGTAGACGAGGATCACCGATCGGGCCCGGGCGTTGGCCGGACGAACGGATTCCGCGGCGGCTTCGCTCCGGAGCAATTGCGGCAGCGAAAGCCCGAGCACGCTCAGACCGCCGACGCGCAGGAAATCGCGCCGCCCGAGTCCATCGCAGCGCCGATTGATCCGCCGATCCAAAGCAACGTCCAACATGTCGCACCCTCAATGATTGAACACAAACTCCTTCGAGTTCAATAGCGCCCAGAACAGGTCGTGAAACACCTCATCCCGCGGGCCGTCTTGCAGCGCCTGACCGCACGGCCGACCATTCCGCGTCGGTCGGCTCGCGGCATAGCGTGCTCAGGAACAATTCCGTCGCGAGCTGGCGATCGTCTTTTTGATTCTTCAATAGCACGCCAGCCGGCCGTCGCCGCTGTTGATCTTTTGCAACAAGCTGTCGCCGTTTTGCAGTTCCAACAACTGCGGGATCGTCACTTCGCTGCTGCGCTCGCACGGGCAAGGCGTCACGCGCTCCGGCCGGCCGAATAGCGTGAGGAAGTACGATTCGACGCTCGGATCGGGCAACTGGATCGCGCGAACGCCGACCGGATAGCCGGCGATACGGCTCGGGCACGCCCGTCGCCTGGCAAATCGCGTCGAGCAGCACCTCGGCTCCCAGTCGCCGGGCTAGTAGTGCGAATAGAATCGCGTGTCGGTCTCGTTTCCCTCGACGGTCGCAGAGCTGAGTTGATACGTGCGCGAGTTGAGGATCAGGCGCATCAGGTGCTTCAGGTCGAAGTGATGATCGACGAACTCGCGGTTCAACGCCGCCACAGTTCCGGGTTCGACGGCGGATTGCTGGCTCGCAGATCGTCGACCGGCTCGACCAGGCCGACGCCGAGGAAGTGGCTCCACAGGCGATTGACCATCGCGCCGCTGAATAGCTCGTTCTTCGGATCGGTGATCCAGGCGGCCAGCTTGATCCGCGGGTCTTCGCCGGCGGCAATCTTACAGCCCGTGCGATCGAGCGGCTGCGGGGCGAGGAACTGGCCGGTGCGCGGCTGCGTCACGCCGAGTTTTTGCCCCGGCTTGCAACTTCTGCATCGACAGACTCGGTCGAACCCTTGCGAATCTCCGTGCCGCGGTCCATCTTCAGCGAGCAGAAGAACGCGGCGAAGTGGTAGTAATCGTCCTGCGTGTATTTTTCCAGCGGATGATTGTGGCACTTGGCGCAGCCGATGCGCGTGCCCAGGAACGCCTGGGCCACCGACGCGACGATTGGCGATTTCTCCGCCTCGCGCTCCTCGCCGACGGTGACGAGATAATAACCGATTTCCGGCCGATCGGCTACCGAGCCCGTGGCCGTCAACACATCGCGAGCCAGTTCGTCCCACGGGCGATTGGCCCGCACTTGCTGGCGCAGCCATTCGTGCAACGCCCGCACGCCCTTCGTGCCGCGAACGTCGTGGTCGCGCTCCTTGCGGTTTTGCAGCAGATCGGCCCATTGCAATGTCCAGTAATCGACGAACTCCGGCCGTTCGAGCAAGCGATCGATCAGCCGGGCTCGTTTGTCGGGATTCTTGTCGGCCGCGAAGGCGCGAATCTCGTCGGGCGTCGGCAACGTGCCGATCGTGTCGAGGCTCGCTCGGCGGAGAAAGGCCTGATCGCCGCACAAATCCGACGGCGGAATGTGCAGCGCGGCGAGCTTGGCGAAGACGTGTTCGTCGATGAAGTTGTTGTGCGCGGTCAGCCGGGCCGAATCGAGCGAACGATTGAAAGGGACCGTGAAAATCGAGATCGCCACCTGCCCGCGGAACTGGGCCCGAACGGCCGTCTCGCCTTCCCGCAATGCTCGAACCAACCCATCCGGAGAAACTTCCAAGACGCCGGTATCGTTCACCGCGAATTTCGTCAGCCAGGTGACATCGCGCCAATGGCCGTCGGTGTACTGGGCTCGGACGACAAGCTGCTGCTTGTCGCCCGGATGCATGATCTTGTCGCCGGGCGAGAGTTCGATTCCCGTGACGTGCGGCTCATCGGCCAGCGGACCAGGAGCGCCGGCCCGAATCCAATCCAGGAGCAAATTGTATTCGCGCCCGCCGGTTTCGATCAGCGTGCCGCCGCCGTGCGGAATCGCGCCGGTCGGTTTTAGCAGCAGCAGGCTATTCTGCGGAAGCGCTAAATCGAGCCGCCGTCCGCGCGATTCGCGCGTCAGCCGATCGATGTCCCATTCCGGCGCATAGCCTCGGAGCGAAAGGCGAAAACCGTTGCGGCCTTCGCCTTTGCCATGACAAGCGCCTTGATTGCAGCCGAGCCGAGTGAAGAGCGGTACGATATCTTCGACAAACGATGGAGCGGCCACCGGCTGTTCGCCATAAACGACCGCATCCGGCAAAAACAACCAGAAGCCGCCAAGCGCGGAGGCGAGAAAGAGAATCGACCATCGCCTCATCGCGGAATTCTCCAATCGTTCAACGCAGTTTGAACACATTAGCCGCGACGATCCCCTCGCGTGCAACCAGATTCCGCTCAAAAGTTCAACCGCAGGCAGGATGGATTTGCGGCCGTGTAGGTGGGCAAACAAATGCGACCGATGGCCGAAAACCAAGCCGACCGATCAGCAATCGTTTATATCAGACAGAGTCGCGAAAGGCAAATTTATCGCCGCGGGTCAACCTCTTGAACCCCACAAGAACGAAGAAGCACCACACCCTATGCCAAACCCACAAAGCCCTGATATTGCGGTCTGCCCGACCACAGGAGCGGCAGATGCCATCGTGAACGATCGGGCCAGGTGGTTTCACGACGACTATTTTGCGACGACCGGCAGGCGGGGCGGATTGCTGCGTCGGCGATTGATATGGGTTCTGCTCCATGCCCCCGCCATACCCGAGCCGGAGGGACGTGGGTGCAATCGTTTCGACGTCGGAAGAGCAAGAATGGGTTAGGACTAAAGTCTAAATGTTCTGACCGCTTTTTCTTCCGGAACTATTTCGTCAAGTAAAGTCCCCACGACTCGGCATCGCTATACTTCCCTACCGAGAATCCCGGGCATCGGTCTTGGAGCTTGAAAGATGGGGTGCCTTTGCCGTCGTTGCCGGGCCCCCGAAGTTCATCTGCCCATTCACTCGCCGCGGCGATGAGATCGTCGGCCTTCGCAAAGGCGTCGGAAATTTCCTGTCCCGCAGCGTCGGGAAACTGAGCGCGGATTTCGGCCGTCGCTGCTGGTTTGGCCGATTCCGATGCGTTCTGCTTACGCAGAACATAGGCGAGGTCGAGAAGTTCGCGTTCCATGCGATCATTCTAGTCGATGCGCATGGCCGAAGCAAAAGGATGCAAAAAAGGGGACATTCTGGTTTTTGAAAAAGTTGAATGTCCCCTGGCCCTGTTCCTTTCAACCCTCTTTCTGGATTGCCGAACCCTTCCCTACCACGGCGACGCAAGATTAGAATTCGTATCAGTTACCAATAATCCCCGTAAATAAAATCATGGATAGGGATCCGCATGGCAGACAAAAAGAAATATGTCGAAGTCGGGTGCGACATCAAAGACAAATCCTTCAAAGGCATCAAGCCCGACGCCCTCCTAAAGGCGTTGGCCAAAACCATCTCCGACGCCATCAACAACAAAAGCAAAGGCAAACTAACCACTAAGGACAAAAGCGCCGACGGCTTCGCTCTCAATGTGGATGTCATTACCCTCAAGGTCAACAATCCGAGCAAGCCCACCAAGCTCACCGGCAAGCTCGACGCCATTGCCATGCCCCTCGGTTCCACAACCAAGTCGTTCAAAGGTTCGGCCAACGGATCGCTAACGGACCTCGGCAAAGATCCGGAGGACGACGCTGAGGCACTCGTCAATAGCCTCGCCAACAAATTCATTGCCGCCGCGATCGACGCCATGCTGAAAATCTGACCCGGAGAGAACCCCCTTTTTCTCCGAAATGAAGGGGACGTTCTCGAACAAGATTCCGCCGCGGCTTAGAACGGCTCGCGCGGCATCTGGCGCGGATACGGCGGCGTTTCGCGCGGCGGGAGCGGGTTCGGGTCGTCTTCCGACCAGGCTTGGCGGTCTTCGTCGGTCGCGTAGTAGCGGAGCCACACGTCGGGATCGCCGCCCGCTTCGGAGCAGTCCCAGTGCAGATAATTGTGCGGCGAATCGATCTTCTTTTCCGGCGAGGGGAGAATGTCGCGATCGATCAGGCAATACAAGGCGCGGTCGGTCAGATGGTCGGTGAAGTCGAGCACGATCCGCTTGTCGAACAATTTGTGAATCGTGTCCCACAGCAGTTGGTGCAATTCGAGCTCGCTCAGCGTGTCGGGCGGCGGCAGCGTCAACTGCGGCTCGAACCACTTGCTGATTTCCAACACCGGCGCCCGTTCCCACGCCAACATCGATGCCAGGAATTCGTTCTCGACCGGCGTCGGCACCTCCGCGACGTTCACGCGAACGATCGATTCGTCGAAGTAGGGCTCGAGCTCGTCGCGCAGTTGTGCGTTGCGAAGCAGGTGCTCGACTTCATCGGGTTGAGGCTTTGGGGCAGTCGACATCGATGGCGATTCCTAATGAATTCCCAGCCGTGGCACCTCAAGGGGTCGGGCACGTTTTTCGGCGTAAGGGTCTGTTTCAATTCCCTCCGCCGACGCGCCGAAAAATGAGCCAGACCCCGGCGCGATTTCGCTCTCAACCTTCGACTTTAACAACAATCTGCCGGGGATCAAGTATAATTGCCCGCTTGTCGGCCCTCGGGCCATAGCCTCGGTAAAATAGGCGCCGCAGGATCGCTACGACCATGCAGCTTTCCCCGTTACAATCGGAAAATCTGGCAAACTCTCTCAAACGCCACATTGCCGGCGAAGTGATTTGCGACGATTATCACCGAGCGCTGTACAGCACCGACGCGAGCCTCTATCAGATTCAACCGCTGGTGGTCGTCGTGCCGAAATCGCGCGAGGATGTCGCGGCTTGCGTGGCGATTGCGGCGGAGCATCATGTGCCGCTCGTGGCGCGCGGCAGCGGGACGAGCCTGTCGGGCCAATCGATCGGCGCGGGAATCGTCGTCGATTTCAGCAAGTATCTCAATCGGATCGTCGATTTGGACGCAGCCGCGCGCACGGCGCGCGTCGAGCCGGGCGTCGTGCTCGACCAGCTCAACCGGGCCGCCGCGCCGCATCGGCTGCAATTCGGCCCCGACGTGGCCACGAGCAACCGCGCGAATATCGGCGGCATGATCGGCAACAATTCGGCCGGCTCGCACTCGATTCGAGACGGAAAAATGGTCGACAATGTTTTGGAGCTCTCGGTGTTGGCCGCCGACGCGACGCCAGCAACGCTGCGTCCGCTAACCGCCGAGCAATTGAAAGCCGAGCAAGCGAGGGGCGATCGTTGGGCTGAGATTTATCGCGCGGTCGCGCGGATTGTCGCCGCCGAGCATGAGGAGATCATCGCGCGGTTTCCGCCGGTTTTGCGGAGAGTGAGCGGCTACAATCTCGACGAATTCGTGCCGCAGTGCCGCGATCGCCTTCCCGTGCCGCCGAACGTCGCATTGAATCGGCGCAGCGAGGCCCAAAAGTTCCCTGGGGCGAATTTCAATCTGGCGAAACTGATCGTCGGAGCCGAGGGAACGTTGGCCTGCGTCACCGAAGCTGTCGTGCATTTGGTACCGCTGCCGGCGCGCGCGGAGTGATCGTGCTGCACTTCGATTCGCTGGAAGCTGCGGTGGCGGCCGTCGGCGCTGTGCTGGCGTGCCGGCCATCGGCGGCCGAGTTGCTCGACGGCCAGATCATTCGCCTCGCCGAAAAGAGCCTCGAATATAAGCATTATCTCGACTTCGTCGTCGGCAAGCCGGAGTCGCTGATGCTGGTCGAATTCAGCGGCGAAACCGATGAAGAAATTCGTCGCAGCGCCGACGAACTGGCGGACCGCCTGCGCGGGCAGCCCGGCTTATTCCACACGCTCGAGGCCCTCGATCGCGAGCGATGCAACCATATTTGGGCCTGCCGCAAGGCGTCGCTGCCGCTGCTGTATGGAGTGCCGGGCTTACGCAAGCCGATCGCATTCGTCGAAGACCCGGCCGTCGATCCCAGCCGGCTCGTCGAATTCGTGGCACGGTTTCGCGAGATCATCGCTCGCGCGGGAACGACCGGAGCGTTTTACGGCCATGCGTCAGTCGGCTGCCTGCACGTTCGCCCGATGCTCGACGCGGCCGACCGCGGCGATCGGGCGTTGATCGCCAGGATTTCCAGCGAGGTGTGCGATCTGGTGATCGAGTTTCACGGCGCGATGAGCGGCGAGCATGGCGACGGGCTGGCCCGCAGTTATTTGAACGAGCGGCTGTTCGGCCCGCGGCTGTATGCGGCATTCAAGCAAGTCAAAGCCGCGTTCGATCCGGCGGGTATTTTGAATCCGGGCAAAGTCGTCGATGGCCCGAGCCCGCTCGAAAATCTGCGTCAAGGAAATGGCTACCAGCCGCTGGAGATTAGCACGACTTTCGACTTCAGCCGCGAAGGCGGTTTTCTACGGGCCGCCGAAATGTGCAACGGCGCGGGCGTTTGCCGCAAGCTGCAAACCGGCACGATGTGCCCTTCGTTCATGGCCACCGGCGACGAAGAACATAGCACGCGCGGCCGAGCGAACGCGCTGCGGCTGGTGCTCTCCGGCGCGCTGCCGCCCGGCGAACTGACGGGCCGAAAGCTTTACGACACATTCGATCTTTGCTTGCAGTGCAAAGGCTGCAAGGCGGAATGCCCGTCGAATGTCGACGTGGCCAAAATGAAGATGGAGTTTCTGCACAAGTATCACGCGGAACACGGCATGCCGCTCGGCGCGCGACTGATGGCCGACGTGGCGCGGCTGAACCGCTGGGGCTCGGCGCTGGCGCCGTTTTCGAATTGGCTGCGAAATGTGCCAGGCGCCGCGATGCTGTTGCAACGGATCGCGGGCATCGATGCACGCCGGCCGCTGCCGCGATTCGAGCGGAATCACTTTCGACAATGGTTTCGTCGCCGGGCAAAATCGTCAAACATGTCGTCGGCCGATGCACCGATGCGCGGCCCAATCGTGCTGCTCGACGATTGCTTGACGAGCTATTGCGAGCCGCGGGTGAATCGTGCGGCGGTGGCCGTGTTGGAAGCCGCCGGATACGAAGTTCATCTGGCCGGCCTGGAATGCTGCGGCCGGGCCGCGATCTCCAAGGGCCTGTTGGACGAAGCCCGGCATCTTGCCCAGCGAAACATCGCCCGGCTGTTGCCCTGGGCCGAGCGCGGGGTGCCGATCGTCGGCTGCGAACCGAGTTGCCTGCTGACGCTCGTGGACGATTACCTCGACCTTGTCCCCGGCGAAGATTCCCGCCGCATCGCCGCCGCCGCATCGCTCATCGAAACACACTTGGTTCGCACCGACGCGCTGCCTAAAAAGGGGACGCGAGTCAAAAAAAATGACTCGCGTCCCCTTTTGCTGCACGGCCATTGCCATCAAAAAGCGCTGATCGGCATGGCCGACACGATAACACTGCTAAGCAACATCCACGGCGCAGTGCCAACGCTCATCGACAGCGGCTGCTGCGGCATGGCCGGCTCGTTCGGCTACGAGCATTACGACCTGAGCATGAAGATCGGCGAGCGAGTATTATTCCCGGCTGTGCGCACTGCTACCGATTCGATCGTCGCCGCGCCTGGTTTCTCCTGCCGGCATCAGATCGAACACGGCACGGGCCGCGCGGCGAAGCATCCGATCGAATTGGTTGCCGAGATGCTCTAACGGCGGTCCGGGAGCAAATCTCGTTCACTCGAACGGCGCGAATTCATCATGCGGCTTGTGCGCCAGATTCTCGAAGCGCGTGAACTCGCCCTTCCACACCAGCTTCACGTCGCCGGTCGGCCCGTTACGCTGCTTGGCCACAATGATATCAGCTTCGCCGGCCACGCGAGCTCGGTCTTCCTCGTTCGTCTCGTAATACTCGTCGCGATGGACGAACATCACGACGTCGGCATCCTGCTCGATCGCGCCCGATTCACGCAAATGGCTCAACCGCGGGCGGTTTTCCTTCGCGGCCTCCGCTTGCCGGTTCAATTGCGCGAGGCACAGCACCGGAACATTCAACTCGCGGGCCATCCCCTTCAGCCGCCGCGCGATGCGGGCCACCTGCTCTTGCCGCGAATCTTTCGGATTATCCGGCTCGACCAATTGCAGATAGTCGATCGCGATCAGGCCAAGCTTGTCTTGCCGCTTGAGCCGCCGGGCGGTGGCGGCGATTTCAGTCATGTTGCGGCTCGGGATGTCGTCGATCATCAGCGGGGCTTCGCTCAACTCGCCGGCCGTTTCGAGCAGTTTGCGGCGGTCGTCGCCCGAGATCGTGCCGTTGCGCAATTTGTGTCCGTTCACGCGCGAGGCGGAGCAGAGCAACCGGTCGGCCAATTCCATTGCTGACATCTCCAGGCTGATGAACAGTGTCGGCACTCCCGCCTTCAATGCACAATACTCGGCGATATTCAGCGCCAGGGCCGTCTTTCCCATGCTCGGCCGGGCGGCGAGGATGGTGAGCTCCGAATCGTGCAAGCCGCCGATCAGAGCATCGAGATCGCGGAACCCTGTTTCGACGCCCCCTTCGACGTGTTCGTGCTTCATCCGCCGATCGACGCGTTCCATTGCCTGATGCAGGATTTCGCGAATGGCGACGGCTTGGGTATTCGCCCGTTCGCCGAGGATCGCGAAGATTTTTTCCTCGGCCCTGTTCAACAGATCGCGGGCTTCGTGCGATTCTTCATAGACGTCGCGGAGAATGTCGGTGCTGGAATGGATCAGCGAACGGAGCGTCGATTTGTCGCGGACGATCTGGGCGTAGTACGTCGCGTTGGCGGCGTGCGGAACCGAATCGAGCACTTTGATCAGGTAGCCCATGCCGCCGATCAGATCGAATTCGCCCGATGTGCGCAGACGTTCGATCAGCAACGTTTTGTCGATCCGGCGGCCGGCGTCGTGCAGGGCCAGCATGTGCTCATAGAGCATGCGGTTGGCGTCGTCGTAGAAATCGGTCGAGCGAACGATCAGAGCGACGTCGTCGCAAACTTGCGGCAACAGCAGGATGCTGCCGAGCACGCCGCGCTCGGCGTCGAGATTGTGTGGCGGCTGCCGGTCGAGAATTTCGGCGGTGACGGCCGGTTTGCGTTCCCGCTTGGAGTCGCCGGTGCGCTCGACAATTGCCATGATGCCGATCCTCCCTGATGGCGGAACTGCGAAAGGGCGTGTTCAAGTCGCCGCGGCACGATGACGTGCGCTGGCCGTAAGCGGAAAGCACACCGCACTATCTTCGCCGCGCTATTTCTTCGCGGCAGGTTTCTCGGATGCAGGTTTCGCGGCGGCGGCTGGCTGCTCGACGTGGTCCGACACGGTCGGAACGACCCAAACTTTCAACTCGGCTTCGATATCCTGGCCCAAGTGGATCGCCACCGTGTACAAGCCCAATTCCTTCAGCGGACCCTTGAGACGGACTTGATCGGCGGTGATCGTGAATTCGTGCTGCTTCAGCCCCTTGACGATTTCCGGTGCTCCGACCGAGCCGTACAAATGGCCTTCGTCGTTTGCATTGGCCTCGATGGTGATGCTTTGGCGAGCCAATTCCTCGGCGAAAGTGCGGAGACTGGCGAGCCGCTGATTCTGAATCGCCTGCAGCTTCGAGCGATGCTTTTCCACCATGCGCTTGTGATGGTCGGTGGCGATCGTGGCCAAACCTTGCGGGAGCAAGTAGTTCATCGCGTAGCCGCGCTTTACTTCGATCACGTCTCCCTGGACGCCCAAATGATCGACCGATTGAATCAGGAGCAACTCGACGCCGCCATGCGGGCCGCGGGCGAGCCGTTTGACTCGACGGGGAGTGTTGTGCTTGGTAGCTATGGGCATTGGAGTAGCGTGAGTTTGAGGGGAAAGTGAGGGTTAGCGCGCGGCGCACGCATTACTAAAACGGCAGGTCGTCGTTGGGGGCTGGGGCGCCGTGTCCCACCGATTCGCGTTTACTGGGAGGCGGGCTGGCGTGGGAATCGTCGAACGAATCGCCGCCGCTGTAGCCGGCTTCCGATTCGTCGTAGGAAGGTCCGCTGCCGCCGCGGGAGGCACCGCCGCGACCACCAGCGCCACCGCCCGACCCACCTTTGGATCCAATCAGGTGCAGCCGTTCGCCGACCACCCGCAGCTTGTAATTCTTCTTGCCATCTTTTTCCCATGTGTCGAGCTTCAGCCGGCCTTCGATTAGCACCGGCGAACCTTTGGAAAGGTATTCACTGGCAATCTCGGCCGTTCGCGACCAAACCGTCACGTTGACGAACGTGGTCTCTTCGATCCATTCGCCGTTGGCATTCTTGCGGCGGTCGTTCACCGCCAACCCGAGTTCACAAACGGCCGCGCCACTGGGAACGTAGCGCAATTCCGGATCGCGGGTGAGATTCCCCATCAGAAAAACACGGTTCATACTGCTGGCCATGGCGGGCGCTCCTGGCGCGACTCGAACCAATGAACAAACGTATCCCGACGCCACCTTCAACGTACCAAAATTCAGCGCGTGCGGCAATCGAGCGGAAAGAGAAAGTTGAATCGACGAATCGCCGCCTACATATCCGACTTTTCCGCTTCGATATCGGCCAATGCGTTGACGCCGACCAATTCCTCGGCGCGAGGACCGCTGCCGTTTCCGGCTTGGCCGTGCGGCGCTGCTCGGCGACGGCCGAACCGGTGCCGGTCAGAGCGTGGGCTACCAGGGCGTTGACAATCCGCGGCTCAACTTGCAAAAACAGCGAACGAATGATGTTTTCATTCAACTGGCATTGCCGGCGGACTTGCACCATCTGAGCGGCATCGAGCTTGAAATAGGTGAGCCAATAGGTTCCCTTCCGATGCCCGTTGATCGGATACGCCAGCCGTCGCTCTTCCCAGAGGCGGTTGGCGAGCACTTCTCCACCAAGCTGCTGAATCAACGCGGGAATTTGCCCGCTGACGCCGGCCGGATCGCGGCCGTAGCGGTTGGTGTCGAGAATGAACATTGCTTCGTAAACGTTGGCGGCCAAGTCGGGGCTCCTGTGTGGTAGGCTTGAGGCTTGAGGCTTGAGGCTTGAGGCGGCTTACGGCTTTCGGCGCCGATTTTTGCTTTGTACCTCAAGCCTGCAGCCTCAAGCCTCACACCCTAATTGTAGCGATTCATGCACGCCGCGAGGCCTTCGACGGCCCAGTCTTCAACGGCATCGGCCGCACGTTGGATCGTCAGATCAATTTCCGACGATTCGGCGGACGTAAATTTTCCCAACACGAAATCGATCGCTTCCCAATGGTCGGGAACCGGGCCGACTCCAATTCGCAGCCGAGGAACCTGGTCGGTTCCCAGGCGGCGGATCACGTCGGCCAAACCCTTTTGCCCACCGGCCGATCCCGCGGAGCGAAACCGCAGCTTGGCCAGGGGCAAATTAAAATCGTCGCAAACGATCAGTAGTTCTTCGTTCGTCAGTTTATAAAAGTCGCGAGCCGCTCCGACGCTGTTGCCGCTCAGGTTCATGAACGTTTGCGGAAGCAGCAGCAAGACCTTTTGTTTTTCCGTTCCGCTTGGATTCTTGCCAAACCAAGCAGCCTCCATCACCTCGGCTTGAAAACTCGTTTTCGACTTGCCGACGGCATGACGCCGGGCCACTTCCCGCACGACGGCAAAACCGACGTTGTGCCGCGTTCCCTCGTATTTGCGGCCCGGATTACCGAGGCCAACCACTAGTTTCATAGGCTGGAGACTTGAGGCTGTGGGCTTGACGCACGAACGGGGCAGCAGCCGCAGGCCGCCGTAACGTCCTCAAGCCTGTAGCCTCAAGCCTCAAGCCTCTTCCCTCACTCCTTCTCTTCTTCCTCCTCGTCGGCCTTGCGGCCGATGACTTCGGGTTCGGCAGCCTCGCCCGCCAAGCCCGCGGCGGCTTCTTCCTCGACGGCCGGCTCGACGCATTGCACGGCAATCGCATCGGCATCGCTCAATAGCGTCACTCCCGCCGGCAATTCGATCTGCCCGACGAGGATCGTCCCAAGCAACTCGAGATGATTGACGTTCACCTGAAGTTTTTCAGGAATGGCCGTCGCCAGGCATTCGATTTCGATTTCATGGACCAGATGTTGGAGCACGCCACCGCTGCGAACGCCCGCCGCTTGACCGCGCAATTCGACCGGCACGGTGATTTTGATTTTTTCGTCGGCGGCAACGCGAGCAAAGTCGATATGCAACACGCCAGTGCCGTAGGTATCCCACTGCAAATCGCGGATCAGGGCGCTCTCGCGAACGGCCCCTTGCAACTCGACCAGTCGAGTGCCGTGCCGCAAAGCGGAAACGAAGGCATCCCGCGGCACCGACAGGCTTACAGGCTCTTCGCCGTGGCCATACAACACCGCCGGGATCGCGCCGGCCTGGCGGAGCCGCTTCGAGTGGTGCTTGCCGTGATTGGGGCGTTTTTCAACGGTCAACGATTCCGCCATGGTCGTCCTCGGGAACTGACAGCAAAAACTTGGGCTGCGCGAACCAAGTATTGTGCCCGAAATCGGACGGAATTCAAGCCCAGGATTTCGGAAAATTGGTCATTTACACGAATAGTCCGCTTACCGACTCATTCCGGTGGATTCGCTTGATCGCCTGCCCCAGCAGGGCCGCGACCGACAGCACTTTCACCTTCGGCAAAAGCTGCTGGGGCCGAAGCGGGATCGTGTCGGTGATGGCCACGCATGAAATCGGGGCCGCTTGCAGTCGTTCAATGGCTGGGCCGACCAATAGGCCGTGCGTCGCGCCGACGAAGATTTCGCGTGCCCCGGCCTTGTGGATCGCCGCCGCGGCTCCGCAAATCGAGCTGGCGGTGCTGATCATGTCGTCGAACATCAGGGCGATCTTGCCGTTCACCGGCGCGCCGATCACATTCTCCTGCTTGGTCACGTCGGCGCTGGTGCGCCGCTTATCGACGATCGCCAGCGGCACTCCAAGCCGAGTGGCATGTCCCAAGGCACGCTTGATTCCGCCTTCATCGGCGCTGACCACGACCAAATCCTCGCGGCGGAAATTCTGCGCGTGGAAAAAGTCGTTCAACACGGGGGCGGCATACAGATGGTCCACCGGCACGTCGAAGAAACCTTGAATCTGAGCGGCATGCAGGTCCATCGCCAATACGCGATTGGCTCCAGACCGGGTAATCAAATTGGCCACCAGCTTCGCGGTGATCGGCACCCGGCCGGCGTCTTTGCGATCTTGCCGCGCGTAGCCGTAATACGGTATCACGGCCGTCACACGATAGGCGCTGGCGCGCACGAAGCTGTCGATCATGATCAGCAGTTCCATCAGATTCTCGTTGACCGGCGGGCAAGTAGGCTGCAACAGAAACACATCGCGGCCACGCACGTCCTCGTCAATCTTGCAGGAAATCTCGCCGTCGGGAAAATTCCCCATCGAGATTTTGCCCAGCGACAGCCCGAGGTATTCGCAAATCCGGTGGGCCAATTCGGCGTTCGCGCGGCCGCTAAAGATCTTTAGGTCGTTCATGGGGAGGGGCGAGGGGCTGGGGGCGAGGGACGAGGGGGAATGGGGCCTATTTGGGACTCGGTTGCGGGCTACGACTGCTTTGCAGCCGGAGCAATTCTTGCTCGACGACGGCAAGTTCGTCGACCGTGTTGATGCTTAGCGCTTCGCAGGGTTGCAGGACGTTGATCGCTAAAACACGCTGGCCGGCGGCGAGCATTACGCCGGGGCAGTCGGTCAAATAGTATTCGCCCTGGGAATTGTGCCGATCGATGCGATCGAGGGCCGGAAATAGTTGGCGGCCATCGAAAACGTAGCAACTCATGTTCACTTCGGTGATCCGCCGCTGCGACGGGCTTGCGTCGCGCTCTTCGACGATTGCCTGGAAATTGCCATGTTCGTCGCGAACGATGCGGCCCAGCCCGGTCGGATCGGAGCGGGTGGCGGTTCCCAGCAGGCAAGCGGGCCTGGCGCGCTCGAATTCCTTAAGCACGGCCGAGATCGACGAGGGTTGCATCAGCGGCGAATCGCCGGCAACAACGAGCACGGCGCCGTCGAACGAGCCGAGTGCCTCGCGGCAGGCCATAACGGCATGGCCGGTGCCCAATTGCTCGCGCTGCTCGACAAACGTGACGCCGGCGCGACCGGCGAGGGTTTGCCGGACCAAATCGCCCCGATATCCGACGACGACGATCACCCGCCGCACACCCCCCGCAGACAGCGCATCGAGCACGAATTCGATCATCGGCCGTCCTGCGACCGGCACTAAAACCTTTGGCAGATCGGACTTCATCCGAGTCCCCTTACCTGCCGCTAACACAATCGCAACAGTGGTGAGCATGACGGGCCCAAAAACTGGTGAAAGAATGGGGACTGGCTCCGAACACGCGCAATTCGTTTCGGAGAACCAACTGGTGTTGAGGTGCCTGTCCCCATTCTTTCACATCCTCCGAAGGACTGGGGAACAAAGACGCTCGGAGACAGCGGCAGCGGAGATCGACTCTCCGGAAGCTTCGCATTATAAGCCAAGGTGGCCGCACTTGGCAGAATGGCCAGCTGGAAATCTCATCCAAATGCTTGACATTTCTCTTCTGAGCCTAATAATAAGTTGCTTTGGCAGAGATGGCGTAGTCGAGCGTGACCTTCGCCCCTCGGCATTTTGTTGCGTGCCCACCGCAGCCGAGCTTTGCTGTCGCGCTCATTGGCGGTTTTTGAGGCCGGGATCGAGTTTGTAACGCAGAAAGTCGGCCGAACTGGCGGCATGTGAATTGCTGAACCGGGTCGGCACGACGAATCCTGAACGGAGCTGCCGGAAGAGGCGCTTTGCGTCGGGTTGGGCCCAGGTGACTGATAAGCCGGGCCAAAGGCGTGGGCGGTTTACTGTGTAGAATTATCGGTAGGATTGTTGACTCTTGCTAGCGAGGTGCCTTTCATGCGACAAGTGCGAAATGTGTTCGAAACGATTTTGAAATACGGCCACGACGAAGACTTTGCTCCCGTCGAATCGGAGGAGTTTTCGGCAACGGACGCTCCGGCCGGATCGCGCGATAAGCTTGAAGTGCTGGCTCGCCGAATCGAGCAGGGCTTGCCTTTGTGGCACCCCGAAGACCGGCCCGATTACAGCGGGCTGACCGGTGTAGTCCGGCCCCGCGAATAAATGGCCAACCCGGGCCGGCGAAATCGCCGGCCCGGTTCTTTTTACGACCGTAACTTCGGGATTCACGATAACCAGGCCCAGTCGGGTGGGTTATAATTGGATTGTTCGAGACAATGAGTCTTGGCCCGAGGTTGATATGCGGCCTTCCTGGTTGCCCTCCGCGGAACTTCTTTTCCACCGTTCGGTCGCCGTGCGCACGATTGGCGCTGTCGCGGAGCCAGGTGATCCCATGAATCGCGATGCCACGAACATCTTTTCACAGGCGCTCGCCAAACTGGAAATCGTCAGCCAGCGGATGCAATCACCGCTGGCGATCATCGGCGGATTGGCCGGCATTTATTATCAGTCGCGAGTGACGACGGTCAACATCGACATCGTCGTCGCAGCCGATCGTTTGGACGATTTTCTTCGTGATTGCGTTGCCGAAGGTTTGGAAATCCAACGGCGGTCGGACAGTGGTTGGCACACGGTCGTCTATCGCGCTGGCCAGGAAACCGTCGAAATCCAAGTCGTGCCGGAAGGTGGAAGAAGCCCTCGCGATCCGGAATACGCTCCGCCGACGCCCAGTCCCGCGGAATTGGGCGTCAGCAGTGGCTTGGGCTATGCTTCGTTTGCCGGTTGGGTCGTGTTGAAATTAGTCGCCAACCGGGATAAGGATCGCTACCACCTGATCGAAGCGCTGAAACACGCCTCGGAGGCGCAAGCGGCGGAAGTCGTTGTGAAATTGCGGCCGCTCGATGCGAGCTATCTGCGCGAGTTTCAACGGCTGTTTCAAGCGGCGCAGGATGAGAAGCAGGAAGGCTGGTAGGCCTACCTAATACTTCACCAGGCCGCAAGAGGTTCAGTCGGGAAGCAATTCTTGCAGCTTCACGAGATCGATCGGCTTCACCAGATGGTGATCGAATCCCGCGGCGCACGACCGATCGCAATCTTCCTGTTGTCCGTAGCCGGTGAGCGCAATCAGCCGGATGTGATTCAATTCGGATTGTTGACGCACTCGCTCCGCCACCTGGTAACCGTTAATCACCGGCAAGCCGATATCCACCAGCAGCACGTTTGGCCGAAAGGTTTGAATGGCCCGCAGCGCCGCGGACCCGTCGTACACGACTTCCACTTCATGACCCAGCTTCCGCAATAGGATTGCCATTGTCTCGGCGGTGTCTTGGTTGTCTTCGGCCAAGAGCAGCCGCAATCCATTGTTCGACGGAACGGCCTCGGATGCGATCGGCCGATCGATGGAAGCCAGCTCGGGCACGACCGAGAGCCGAACCGTAAACTCGCTTCCACGTCCGACCCCTTCGCTGCGCGCTTCAACCGTTCCGCCATGGATCTCCACCAATCGCTTCACGAGCGTCAGTCCGATGCCCAAGCCGCCTTGCGAACGATCGAGCGAACGATCCGCTTGGATGAACAGATCGAAGATGCGAGGCAGCATGTCGGCGACGATGCCAGTGCCGTTGTCGTTGACCCGAATAAACGCGTCATTACCGAGCCGTTCGACCTTCAATTCGATTTTTCCACCTGGATCCGTGTACTTTGCCGCGTTGTTCAGCAGGTTGCAAAAGACTTGTTGGAGCCGATTGGGGTCCGCATCGACCCAGATGGCTTCACTTGGCACCGACACGGCAAGCTCGTGCCGACGTTCTTCGATGACATGCCGCACCGCTTCCACAGCCCGGCTGACAATGTCGTTCAATGGCACGCGTTCGATGCGAAGTTGGATCTTTCCAGTTCGCATGCGGGAGACATCGATCAGATCGTCGACCAGTTGCACGAGGCTAGCGACCTGCCGCTCGATGATGCCAGTGCTTTGCGGACCACTTTCATCGGGATCAAGCTTGAGAAGTTGAACGGCGTTGGAGATTGCGGCTAATGGATTTCGCAATTCGTGGGACAGCATCGCCAGGAATTCGTCCTTGCGCTGGTTTTCCTCTGCCATTCGGTCTTCGTTCCGCTTACGCTCGGAGATATCGCGCAGCACCTTGACGAAACCGCGGAGAGTGCCGTTCGCGTCCCAGAGCGGAGTGACGACGCCGCTCGCCCAAAGCCGCGAACCGTCTTTGCGCAGATGCCACCGCTCGTCTTCCGCGCGGCCTTTTTCCCGGGCCTCCGCCAACTCGAACTGCGGCTGCTCTTTGTCGATATCGTGCGGCGTGAATATCTGACAGAAGTTGTGGCCGAGAATTTCCTCTTCCTTATATCCCAGGATCCGCTCCGCCCCCAGGCTCCAAGTCACAATGATGCCCGCCTGATCAAGCATGAAAATGCCATAATCCTTGACATTATCCATTAGGATTTGCCAGCGTTCTTCGTCGGTCCAGATCGCAGGGCTCCGCTTGGGTGCGCCAGGCTCGTCGGCAGTAGTCGTCATGGGGTGCCAGCTTCGTCGTGATCAGATGAATCGAGGTGAATAAGCGATTCTAGGGCACCGCTGAGTAGATGGCTATGCGCTGTGCGGGCTATTTGCGTGTCGCTGTCGAACACGAAGCGTCGGGGTGCAAACTGTTTGGCGGAAGCTCTAGCCGCCTAAACCGTCTAACCCCTCACCCTACAGCCTCACTCTAATGCTCCCGTCGCATCGCGCGCTGGATATCGCGTTTCACGGCGGCGGTTTTCATCGATTCGCGCTTGTCATGCAGCTTCTTGCCGCGGCAGATGCCCATCAGGACTTTGGCTCGCCCCTCTTTGAAGTACATTTTCAATGGAACGAGCGTCAGCCCTTTCTCGAACGCCTGGCTGGCGAATTTCTTGATCTCGCGGCGATGCATGAGGAGCTTGCGCGGCCGGCGCGGCTGGTGGTTCATCCGGTTGGCCTGCAAATACTCGGCGATGTCGCAGCCCATCAGCCAGACTTCGCCCTTCGTCACGCGGCCGTAGGCTTCGTCGAGCGACAGCCGGCCTCCGCGCAGACTTTTCACCTCGCTGCCGACGAGCACGATGCCGCATTCGAGCGTGTCGATCACCTCGTATTCGTGCCGCGCGCGGCGGTTCTGGGCGATCGTTCGCTCGTTGTCGTGCTCGCGGTCGGGGGCGGCCTTTTTTTTCGGTTTTTTGTTGGGGTTCGAGGGGGCCGTAGCTGCTCTTTCCCGTCGCTGGGGCGACTGCTAGAGTTAGGTCGAGGCAAAGGGCCCAGGCACATTTTTCGGCATGACGACGGAATGTACCACTGGCGTCGTCGGCCGAAAAATGGGCCAGACCCCGGCCGCACGTTACTCGAAATCGTATCCCACAATCCTCCGCTCGCAAGTGGCCAACGTCACCGCATCCGTGTTGCCGACATCATGCCACACGACGCCCCGCCCTTCGCCTTGCAGGCCTACTTACTCGGCCAACTCGATTTCGACGCCTGTTTGGCGCTGCAGCAGCGGCTGGTGTACGAAACCAGCGGTTCCACCGACGGCCGGATGACGCTGCTGGTTTGCGAGCATCCGCCGCTGATTACGGTCGGACGGAACGGCTCGCGAGCTCATCTGCATATCAGCAGCGAAGAGCTTACCAGCCAGCAGGTTAGCGTCCGTTGGCTGAACCGTGGCGGCGGATGCATCGTCCATCTGCCGGGTCAATTGGCCGTTTATCCGATCGTGCCGCTGGAGTATTACGGCTGGACGGTCGGGCAGTATTTGAGCCGCTTGGAAACGGGCCTGACGAATTTGCTCGCCGAACTGGGAATTCAGTGCGCGGCATCTCCGGGCGCCGTGCGGCCCGGCTGGCCAGGCGTTTGGGGCCGGACCGGGCAACTGGCCGCGATCGGCGTCGCGGTGAAGAATTGGACGACGTATCACGGAGCGTTCGTCAATGTTTCGCCGGCGATGCGGCTGGTTCGCCGTGTCGTGACCGATCCGGTGGCGAATGCTCCGATGAGCAGCCTGATGATCGAACGCCAAGGGTCGGTTAAGATGACGGCGGTGCGCTCCGGGCTGGTCCGGCATTTGGCCGAGGCTTTTGGCGCGGAGCGTTACCACCTGCATACCAGTCATCCGTTATTGGCCCGATTGAACGACCGACCCCGAGAGCCTGCCGCCCGTGTTCAGTGAACTACCGATCGTCGAACTTGCGATTTCCGAACCGCGAAGCAATGGCGCGCCGATTTCGAGCGAGCCGCACTTGCGCTTGCCGCGATGGCTCAAACGAAATCTGCCGCCGGGCGGAGGGCTGCATTTCACCGCCGAATTGATCGATGAGCTGGGGCTGGAAACGGTTTGCGAAAGTGCGAAATGCCCGAATCGCATGGAATGCTGGTCGGCGAAGACGGCGACGTTCATGATTCTCGGCAACGTCTGCACGCGGCCGTGCGGCTTTTGCTCGGTGCCGAAAGGAAAGACGGAGACGCTTCAAGCCGATGAACCGGAGCGCGTCGCGGAAGCGGCGAGCCGGCTGGGGCTGAAGCACGTCGTGATTACGTCGGTGACGCGCGACGATCTGGCCGACGGCGGCGCCGAGCATTTTTTCCAATCGGTGCTGGCCGTGCGCGAGCGGACCGGCGCGACGGTGGAAGTTCTCACGCCCGACTTCTTGGATAAGCCCGGGGCGATCGAGCGTGTCGTCGCGGCAGCGCCGGAGGTGTTCAACCACAACACGGAAACGGTGCCCCGATTGTATCGCCGGGTGCGCGGCCGCAAGAGCGACTATCGTTGGACACTGGAGCTATTGCGCCGAGTCAAGCAGCTCGATCCGTCGATCAAAACCAAGAGCGGCCTGATGCTTGGCCTCGGCGAAACGCGCGACGAACTGCTCGACACGCTATCCGATCTGGTCGCGACGGGTTGCGATTTCCTGACGCTCGGGCAGTATCTCCAACCGACGCCGGCCCACCTGCCGGTCGATCGCTACGTGCCTCCGGAAGAGTTCGACGAATTGGGGCGACTGGCTCGGCTGCTGGGTTTCAAGCAAGTGGCCAGTGGGCCGTTTGTTCGATCGAGTTATCATGCCCGCGATATGGCGGAGGCAGTGTGATCGCATGCAAGACAGACCATTAACTCCGACGCAAATTGTAAATCAGCAGCGTTATGGCTGGCTGTTTGCACTCGATTTGATCTGGTGCTTCTTACAGATCGTAATGGCGTTTTTCTTCTGACTTGGTGACGCGCCACATGCCTGAGAGTCGTGTAGAACTTGTGCTACCGGAATTGGGGATGGGTTCAGTGCCGATTCTGGTTGGTCAATGGCTCGTCGAAGTCGGCCGCGAAGTTACCGAGGGAGATCGGCTGCTGGAGATTGTTGCCGGCAGCGCGACGGTTGATTTGCCGGCGCCCGCGAGCGGCGTGCTGCGGGAGACACTTGTCGGCGAGGATGAGCGATTGGTCTTCGGGCAAGTTTTGGGCGTGATCGAATCGTAGGGTGCTTTATCAGCCGATTGTTCATTGAGGACCGCTGAATTGGAAGAAGTAGGCATGGTACCCGGCAACGATGCATACTACCTCGGTTCCTATTGGCGGTGCGCAAAGAGAGTGCGGAGAACATCGCCGCACGCGCAGAGCCGTTCTTGCGGGCTCTTCACGAAATTTCGCCGATGTTCACCGGCTGGGAGCCCGTACACGAGAAATCGTCACGTCAATTCAGCGCCCACCGCAGGCATCTGGAAGAGCTCTTCCGTGCTGGTGTGAACCGCAAGGACGTTGGCAAGGAAGTAATTCCGGAGCTTGGGTTTCGCGTAGCGCTGCTGAGTGGTCCAAACGATTTCGGACCAATCAAGCTGGCGATCACTGCCGGTTGCTATTCTAAGTGCCTATCCGAAAACCCCCGCTGTCCGCAACGCAACGATAGCGAACTGAAGATGCAAGAAGCCGACGTAATTTGCGACTTTCTTCTCCCACCGTATCAGCAGTCGTCGCGCCCGGTTAAGCCAGGAGAGGGTGGCGCTCGACTTTCCAACGGCGCGCCTTGTGGCGACGGCGTTTCGGCTTTGCCGTTTCTGTGCCTTTGAGTGGGAGATGGGGGATGTAGTCGCGGCGGAGAGCCGCTTGTTCGCAGGGCTTGCCGACATAGCCTTTGTCGAGGCAGAGATGCTGGGGCTTGTTTCGCGTGGGTTTCGGGCGATGGACCGGGATGTCGTCGAGCGTGGCGGCCAAAAGTTTCTGGTCATGCACATTGGCGCCGTCCACCGCCACACCGATCGGCACGCCCCGACCGTCGATCAACACAGAACGCTTGACGCCGAGTTTGCCACGATCGGTCGGGTTTTTCCCGGTTTTTTTCCCCACCCAGCGGCGATTTGTTCATCGCCCCGTCCAGGCTCTGCCACTTCCAGTCGATTCCCTTCAGGTCGTCGTATTCTTCCAACGCGAGACGCCACAGCTCCTCAAACACGCCGAGCTTCACCCATTCCTGAAAGTAGGCGTGGATTGCGCTGCCAGAGCCGAACTGCTTGGGCATCGCCTTCCACTGACAGCCGGTTCGCAGAACATACAAAATCCCATTCACCACTTTCCGCAGATTTAACCGGGGACGTCCGCCTTTGGGGCTCCGTTTGTAAATTGGTAAAAGCAGATCAATGCATTCCCAGAGGGCATCGGGAATTTGGTGAAACTGTGAGGCAGAAACCGTGGCCATTGGCACACCTCCATGCGAAATGAGGAAAACTGCCTCCTCAAATTGCAATTCGCGTGCCAGTAGTCGTTTGTACAGTAATCGGATAGGCTCTAAATGGAATTCAAATGTCTGTCTCATCGAGCTACCGTCGTTCGGGACTGACGGTGCCGAAATCTTGACGATTCCCACTCTCACGAAACTATTCGAAACCGTCGTAGCGTCCTGGGAACCCGATAAGGGACTTGTCAGCTCATGGGCGATACACAAAGCAGTGCCACAAAGTGACGACGGAGTGAATTTTGGTTGGTTGACGTACCTCTCGCCGATGTACGAACCAATACCGCATCTTGCGCCGCCCGTCCGAGAAGTCGGTCTAGGTCAAGGAGGTCACCTGATAATCGCGACCGACGAAAGATTCTCGTCAGCGAATCCCAAGCATCTAGCCGCCTTACAGCACGTCATTAGTGCATTCGGCTCGCGCTAGGACTTTCGTTGCCCTTTGTGAGAAAGCCAGGTCGCCAATCGGGGCGATCCAAGGTGTGCGGAGTCGTAGCAGTCCGACACGGTCACGTAAAACGCTTGCCGAAAAGAGATTTCCGACACCAATCAATTTGGCGGTACGACCACGCTGCTTTAGCGCAGCGGGCTCGTTTTGGTACGCACGAGTTCCAGCGTTGCCCAAAGGCTAGGGTCTTCTTGATAGGCGAATTCCGCCGGGGCAGCGAAGGTTTGCGTGCCCAGTTCGCGATCGACCACGGCCGACATGAAACCGAGCTTCGGATGTTCCGCCGGATCGAAGCCGGTTAACGCTGCCGCCGAGATGTGAGCTTCCAGCTCATAGCCGTCCAGCAGCTTGCGGCTGCGGACGCCGAGCATTCCGGGGCGCACCGGGCGGGCTTGCTCGCGGGCGCGGTTGATCAGCATCTGCGCGGCCACTGGGTCGGCCAGCCGGTTGCCGCCGCCGCTGGGCAAGAACACGAAATAGTGGCAGAATCGGGCGGCGCGATGGATGTTGTGCGTGTCGCGAGTGTCGATCCAGAGGTGCAGGCCATCGCTTTCATCGACGCGGTTTTCGCGGCACCAGGGAAGTTGCTTCTTGCCGACGACGCGTACCGTGAACGTCAGGCCCGTCTCGCTCCATGCCGCGCGAAGATCAAATCCGTCGGGCCCGCCGTCCAGTGATGCAAAGGTCGGCAGCCGGAATTCGTCGCCCAAATTCGCGCCGGCCTCGCCCCACGCCGCCGCCTGATAGCGACAGGGCACGCTGTAGCGAAACAGGAAGCTCGCGGGCAGCAAGGGGTCGGACATAGGAAGGGGCAAGGGGTCAGGGGCGAGGGGATAGCGACGAAGAGACGAAGAAAGAGGAAAACTACGAGACGGCTTTTTGGAGGCGCGGGGATTTGGCGAAGATGGTTTTAGTCGGGGATTGGCTGTTGGCGGCTGCGACGGCGGCGAAGTGTTCGCGGAGTAAGGCCGGCAGGTCGCCGTTCGACAAGTCGGCGAGAGAGTGGAAGCAGATGTGGATTCGGTCGAAGTGGGACGACGTGGTATCGAGATTGCGGTCGCTGCCGAATTCGGTGAGTTGGCCCAAGGCGAAACGATTCTTGGGGCCCGTCAATTGCAGGTAGACCGCGTCGAACGCGCTTCGAGTGGACGGTGGCCCAAGGATCGCTTTGACCGCGCACGAACATGTGCACGACCTGCTGATTGTTCCACAGGAACTGTCCGCTCGGGCGCGGCCTCGGCGAGCAGCTCGCACAATTCTTCCAGCACTTCGACTTCCCACTGGATTCGTCTTGCCCGGCGGAAATCCCTTGCGAGCGAAGTGCCATTTCTGGCCCAGCACTTTCCAGGGCATCACGTCCTCGGGCTTCTGCTCGACGCGGTCGGTGAACTTCTGGAAGCCGGCGACGGCCTCGTTCGAGGAATTTCCAGAACTCGGGCCGGTCGATCTCTTCCAGCGAGTGGACGTGCAGCTGCACTTCCTGCCACGGCCCGCGCAGGTTCTTGCACTTCACCCGCGGCTCGTTGCCGTAGACCGGCAGTTCGGCCAGTTCGTTGAGCGGCTTGAGCCCGAGCCGCTCGACCAGGTCGTCGCGCTGGAACGTGTTCTTGGCCACGCGGAACTTCAGCTTCAGCAGCCATTCCTCGCCGGTGACCGCGTGGAAGAACCAGCCGTCGGATTTCTTCGCGCGCGTGATTTCGACGACGTCGCGGCTGTTCCAATTCGGTCGGGCTGAACTCGCCCAGCTCGTGGATCCGATCGACGACGCGGGCCAGAATCTCGCCGTCCCAGCGGCACGGCTGCCCGTTGCGGCCGACGCGATCCTGCGTGTGCCAGCGGCGGCCGTCGGCTTCCCACGGCATTTTGCGGTCGCGGCCGACCTCCGCGATATCGACATCTCCTCGGCCGCTCGGCTTCGCCGCGGCGAAGTCGTGCGGACTTGCGCTCGACGTGCGGCCCGGCCGCAAGCACCGGCGCCAACGCTTCGCCGGTGTGCGAGCGCATCGCCGGTGAACGAATGGCAACGGTCGCGGCGCTGTCAGGCTGGAAAGCCTGACCTTCTTTTCGCCGACGCCGCCTCGCCCCGACTGTGCTCGACAATCTGCTCCGGCGTGCCGGCGGCGACGACGATATCCGCCACCTTCGCCGGCCTCGGGGCCCATGTCGATCACCCAATCGGCCGTCTTGATCACGTCCAGATTGTGCTCGATCACGACGACCGTGTTGCCCAGGTCGACCAGCCGATTGAGCACGTCGAGCAGCTTGGCCATGTCGTCGAAGTGCAGGCCGGTCGTCGGCTCGTCGAGCAGGTACAGCGTCTGGCCGGTGTCGGGCCGCGGCAAGTTCGGCGGCCAGCTTGACGCGCTGCGCCTCGCCGCCGGAGAGCGTCGGCGCCGCCTGGCCGAGCGTCAGGTAGTCGAGCCCCACGTCGCACAGCGTTTGCAGCATGCGGCGAATCTTGGGAATGTTCTCGAACAGCTCGACCGCCCGGCCGCACGACATGTCGAGCACGTCGGCGATCGACTGGCCGTGGTAGCGGACGGCCAGCGTCTCGGGATTGTAGCGCCGGCCGCGGCACGCGTCGCACTCGACCCACACGTCGGGCAGGAAGTGCATCTCGATCCGCAGCTGGCCGTTGCCCTCGCACGCCTCGCAGCGGCCGCCGGGCACGTTGAAGCTGAACCGCCGCGGCGTGTAGCCGCGCAGCTTCGCCTCGGGCAATTGGGCGATACAGCGTGCGAATCAGGTCGAACACGCCGGTGTACGTGGCCGGGTTCGACGTCGGCGTGTTGCCCAGCGGCTGCTGATCGACGCGGATCACCTTGTTGATCTGCTCGACGCCGCGGATCGCGTCGTGCGGCGGCCGGAATCGTGCGGGCGCGATGCAGCGTGCGGGCCAAGCGAGTTGTAGAGCACGTCCTCGACGAGCGAGCTCTTGCCGCTGCCGCTGACGCCGGTGACGGCCGTGAACGTGCCCAGCGGAATGCGGACGTCGACGTTGCGCAGGTTGTTGTGCCGCGCGCCGATGATTTCCAGCCATCCGCCGCCGGGCGGCTGCGCAGCGGTCGTCGGCGTCGGATGTGCGGAATCGCTGCGTGCGCCGTTTTCAACGCCGTTCGACTTCGCAGTCGCTTGCGGCCTCGCCGCGTCAGCCACCGTCGGCTCGACTGCAGTCATCCGCCGATTGTCGGCACGGGGATCGCCTTCTTGCCGGACAGATACGGCCCGGTGACCGAGCCTTTGGTCTTGGCCACTTGCGCCGGCGTGCCGCGGGCGACGATCTGGCCGCCGCCTTCGCCGGCGCCGGGACCGAAATCGAGCAGCTGATCGGCCGCGGCGACCACTTCGCGATCGTGCTCGACGACCAGCAGCGTGTTGCCGAGGTCGCGAAGTTTTTCGAGCGCGCCGAGCAGCCGGCGATTGTCGCGCGGGTGCAGGCCGATCGTCGGCTCGTCGAGCACGTACAGCACGCCGCACAGGCCGCTGCCGACCTGGCTGGCCAGGCGAATTCGCTGCGCTTCGCCGCCGGAAAGCGTCGGCGCGGGCCGGCCGAGCGTCAGGTACTCCAGCCCGACGTCGACCAGGAATTGCACGCGATTGCGGACTTCGCGGACCAGTTCGCCGGCGATCTTCTGCTCGTCGCTCGTCCATTTCCAGCGAGCGAGTTCGCTCGACCAATCGCCGAGCGGCAGGCGGCAGATTTCGTCGATCGTTCGCCTCGTGAGCCGCACGGCCGCGGCATCGTCGCGCAGCCGGCTGCCGCCGCAGGTCGAGCATTCGACTTCGTCGACCAGGTGATCGAGCTTGCCGCGCAGCGCCGGCGAGAGCCGCGCGGCTTCTTCGAGCGCCGGATAAAGTCCCTTGTATTGAAAGCGGAACCAAGGCAATGCGCCTTTTGCGGTCGTCTTTTGGGCCGGATTCCTTTCTGGCCGCGCGGCCGGAGCCCTCGACAGCATTCGGCTTCGGCACGTCGATCCACTCCTCGCCGCTGCCGTGCAGAACGACGCGTCGCTGCCGGGCCGTGAGCTGCTCGAACGGCACGTCGATCGGCACGCCGGTCTGCGCCGACAGTGCCGCGAGCATCGCGGCAAACACGGATGGCGGTTTCGTGGCCGTTCGAGCCGGTCGCGGCCACATCCGGCCAAAGCGATGGCTCCCTCGGCGAGCGTCAGCTTCGGATCGCGCACCAGCGCCGCCGGGTTGGCGCCGGTTTGCACGCCCAAGCCTTCGCACGCCGGGCACCAGCCAAGCAGGCTGTTGAACGAAAAACTGTGCGGCGTGAGCCGCTCGAAGCTGCGTCCGCAGCGATCGCAGGCAAAATGCTGGCTGTGAATCTTCGGTTCGCCACTTCGGCTCCGGCACGTCGTCCGACACGGATACGCGACGTGCAGCACGCCGCTTGCCCAGCGCCAGCGCGCTCTCGACGCTGTCGGCGATCCGCGAGCGGGCGTCGGGCCGGATCGTCACGCGATCGATCACGCACTTCGACCAGGTGCTTGCGGCGGCGATCGATCGTCGGCGGCTGGTCGACCGAGTAGGTCTTGCCGTCGACGCGCATCCGCGGATAGCCGCCGGCGCGAATCTCTTCCCACAGCGTTTCGTATTTCTCGCCGACTCGATTTCCAACGGCGCCATCAGATACAGCTTCGTGCCCGCCGGCTCGGCCATCATCTTGTCGATGATCTCGTCGGCCGTTTGCGTGCCGATCGGAATGTCGCAGGCCGGGCAGTAGCGGCTGCCCCAGCCGGGCCAACAGGATTCGCAGGTAGTCGTAGATCTCGGTCACGGTGCCGACGGTCGAGCGCGGCGTGTGGCCCATGTGCTTCTGCTCGATGGCGATGGCCGGCGACAGACCCTCGATGTGGTCGAGCTGCGGCTTCTGCATCTGGCCGACGAACTGCCGGGCATAGGAGCTGAGGCTTTCGACGTACCGCCGCTGGCCCTCGGCATAGATCGTGTCCATGGCCAGCGAGCTTTTGCCCGAGCCGCTCAGGCCGCAGCAGACGGTCATCTGGTCGCGCGGAATTTCGACGTCGATGCTCTTCAGGTTGTGCTGCCTCGCGCCGCGCACCCGGATACCGCGAACGACGCCGTTGTCGCCGCCCGATTTGTTTCGCGCGGCCTGCGCGGCGGCATTTGTTCTTTGCACGCTGCGCTGCACGCGCGGATCGAGATATGCGGCCAAGGCCCGGCCGGTGTGCGAATCGGCGTTGGCGGCCAGTCTCTTCCGGCGTGCCGGCGGCGACGATCCGCCCGCCGCCCGCGCCCCCTTCGGGCCCCAGGTCGATGAGCCAATCGGCCGTCTTGATGACGTCCAGATTGTGCTCGACCACCAGCACCGTGTTGCCGGCGTCGACGAAATCGTGCAGCACCTTGAGCAGCATCTGGATGTCGGCAAAGTGCAGGCCGGTCGTCGGCTCGTCGAGCAGGTAGAGCGTGCGGCCGGTGCTCTTCTTCACCAGCTCGCGGGCCAGCTTGATCCGCTGCGCCTCGCCGCCGGAGAGCGTCGGCGACGGCTGGCCGAGCTTCAGATAGTCGAGCCCGACGTCGTGCAGCGTTTGCAGCTTGTGGCGCACGTCGGGAATGTTTTCGAAATGCTCGAGCGCCTGCTGCATGTCCATTTCCAGCACGTCGGCGATGCTCTTGCCCTTGAAGCGAACTTGCAGCGTTTCGCGATTGAAGCGATGCCCTTCGCACACCGGGCAGGTGACCCACACGTCGGCCAGAAAATCCATTTCCAGCCGGTTCGAGCCGTTCCCCTCGCAGGCTTCGCAGCGCCCGCCGCTGACATTGAAGCTGAACCGGCCCGCCTTGTAGCCGCGCGTCTTCGATTCGGGCAGCTGCGCGTACAGATCGCGAATGTCGTCGAACACCTTGATGTAGGTGGCCGGATTCGAGCGCGGCGTGCGGCCGATCGGCGATTGGTCGATGGCGATCAGCTTGTCGAGATGCTCGAGCCCCTCGATCCGCTCGTACGCGCCGGGCGTGCCCACGCCGCCGTTCAGATCGCGTCGCAGGGCCTCGACCAGGATATCGCTGACCAGCGAACTCTTGCCCGAGCCCGAGACGCCGGTGACGCACACGAACGCGCCGAGCGGAATCTCGACGTCGATCGTTTCCAGATTGTTGTGGCTGGCGCCGAGAATCTTGAGGGTCGGCGTTGAAAAGGCCGATGTGAATGTCGAGGCGGGCGGCGCGACGGCGTCGGCAGGCGGTTCGGCGGGATCCTCGGACCCATTCTTCTCGCCGTCTTTGCTCGGCAATCGTGATCGGCGGCGGTACGACGCCTCGGCTTGCCGCTGGGCCCAATTGGCGACTTCCCATTCTGCCGCCATTCTCGGTTCGCAGCACACGCCGCTTCTCGGGCACTTCGATCTTCAGCTTGCCGGACAGATATTGGCCGGTGACGCTTTGCGGCGACTTTGCGATGTGCCGCGGCAGTGCCCTGGCCGACGACTTCGCCGCCGCGCACGCCGGGGCCGGGGCCGAAATCGACGATCGTGTCGGCCGCCCGCATCGTGTCTTCGTCATGCTCGACGACGACGACCGTGTTGCCCATGTCGCGCAGTTGCGTGAGCGTGTCGAGCAGCTGTTGATTGTCGCGCGGGTGCAGGCCGATCGACGGTTCGTCGAGGATGTAGAGCACGCCGACCAGGCCGCAGCCGATCTGCCCGGCCAGCCGAATTCGCTGCGATTCGCCGCCCGAGAGCGTCGGGGCGGTGCGATCGAGCGTCAGATATTCGAGCCCGACGTTGACCAGAAACCCGAGCCGGCCGCGAATTTCCTTGAGCACTTCGGCGGCGATCGTCTGTCCGGTCGGATCGAGATTCAAGGTCGCCGAAGAACTCGACCGCGTCGGCGACCGACAGACTGCAAACTTCCGGCAGCGAGCGCTCCGGCCGGTCGGCGAATTTCGGCTGGGCGGTGGTGAGCGTCACCGCGCGGGCTTGCGGATTGAGCCGCGCCCCGCCGCACGCGCCGCACCGCACGACGCTCATGTACTTTTCCAACTGCCGCCGCTGCATGCTGCTTTTCGATGTTGCGATAGCGCGACAGCAATTGCGGAATGATGCCCTCGAACTGGCCGCCGTATTTGTGTCCATGCGCGCCGTTGCGCCAGGTGAACGTGATGTGCTCGTCGCCGGTGCCCCAGAGCCACAGCTTTTGCAGCTCGGCCGGAAGCTTGTTCCACGGCGTTTCGAGCATCGTGCCGTGCGGCAGGCCAGCTGAGCCGCTCGATCGTGTCGGCCACGCCTTGATAGATGTGCCGCCGCCAGCGGCCCAGGTCGCGCCACGGGCCGATCAACTCGAAGCAGCCTTCCTTGAACGACAGCTTTGGATCGGGCACCAGTCGGGCGACATCGAAGCTGTAAATCTCGCCCAGCCCGTCGCACGTCGCGGCACATCCCCTGCGGACTGTTGAAGCTGAACAACTGCGGGCTGGGGGTCTCGAAGCTCAGGCCGCAATGCGTGCAGGCGTAATGGGCCGAGAGGACCGATGTCGCCCGTCGCGCTGCTCCGCACTCCGGCGTTTCGGCTGCCGCGGATTCCTCGCGATCCGCGCCGTTTTCACTTTCGGCATCGCTCTCGGCTGTCGCTGTCAGGCTGGACAGCCTGGCCTTCGCCGCGTCGATCGCAACGATCAAATTGCCCTCGCCCAGCCTCAGCGCCAGCTCGACCGCTTCGGCCAACCGCGGGCGCGAAGCCTTGGCCGGCCACCAGCCGATCGACCACCACTTCGATATTGTGCCGCATCTGCCGATCGAGCTGCAGATCGTCGGTGAGCTGCACGACGCGGCCATCGACCCGGGCCCGCGCGAAGCCCTGCTTCAGCAGGTCGACGAACAGGTCGCGGTATTCCCCCTTTTGCGCTCGGATCAGCGGCGCCAGCACGAGAAACTGCGTCCCGTCGGGCAGCGTCATGATCCGCTCGATGATCTGCTCGCGGGTCTGGGCCGTGATCGGCCGCGCGCACTTCGGGCAATGCCCCTGGCCGGTGCGGGCGTAGAGCACGCGCAGATAGTCGTAGATCTCGGTGATCGTGCCGACGGTCGAGCGCGGGTTCTGGCCCGACGATTTCTGCGAGATCGAGATCGACGGGCTCAGACCCGAGATATAGTCGACGTCGGGCTTGGGCATCTGCCCAAGAAACTGCCGGGCGAAGCTCGACAGGCTTTCGACATAGCGCCGCTGCCCTTCGGCATAGAGCGTGTCGAAGGCCAGCGAGCTCTTGCCCGACCCGCTGACGCCGGTCAGGCAGATCGAGCTTGTTGCGCGGCAGCACCAGATCGACGTCCCGCAGATTATGCTCGCGGGCCCCCTTGATGACGATGTCCGAAGCGGGCATGCGCTCGCGTTGAATCCCTTGGTGAGGCGGGCCGGTAGAAAACGACGCGTCCGTGGCGGTCGAAACGTATTGTAGGAAAGGGGCAAGAAAGGGGCTAGGGGCTGAGTGCAGAGAGCGGGGAGCAGAGGGCACGGAGGACGGCGAAGCCGCAAGCGAGCTTCAAAATTGAAGCGGCAGTCTGAAGCTCGCTTGCCGCATCGCGCGTCGCCTCGTTAACTGTTGTTACAATCAAACGCATGAACGAAATGGAAAACCTTCGGCCGCGTATTGCTGTGATTGGGGGGGGAATCGCCGGGCTGGCGGCCGCGCATCGGATCGGCGAATTGGATCCGCAAGCGGCGGTCACGCTGTTCGAAGCCGGGCCGCGCCTTGGTGGGTCGCTGTATACGGAGCGATGCGACGGCTTTTTGATCGAACATGGGGCCGATAGTTTTATTACGAATCTGCCGTTTGCCGTCGATCTTTGCCGGCGGATCGGACTGTCGGACGAATTGATTCCGACGAGCGCGGCCGGTCGCCGGGCGTTTGTCGTTCGACGCGGTCGATTGCGGGCGGTGCCCGAGGGATTCGCGTTGATGGCGCCGGCTCGGATTTGGCCGGTGATTAAGACGCCGATTCTTAGCCCACTGGGCAAGATGCGGCTGGCGTGGGAATACTTCGTGCCGCGGCGGAGCGATGATGGCGATGAAAGTCTCGGCTCATTTGTCCGGCGACGTTTGGGCCGGGAAGTGTTCGATCGGCTGGTGCAACCGCTGGTGGCCGGCATTTATACGGCCGATCCCGAGCGGTTGAGTTTGGCCGCGACACTTCCGCGATTCATCGACATGGAGCGCAAGCATGGAAGCCTGATCCGCGGCGCTATCGGAACGGTCGAGCAAGAGCGCCGGCGCCGCACAAGCCAGCGGGGCGAGGTATTCATTATTCATGACGCCTCGCGAAGGGCTTTCATCGCTTGTGGCAGCAGTCGCGGCACGTTTGCCGGCGGGCGCGGTGCGGTTGAATACCGGGGTTTCGCGGCTCGAGCGTCGGGATCGCACTTGGTCGGTTACGTTGACGAGCGACACCAACGTTATGGAATTCGACGCCGTGATTTTGGCCGTTCCGGCGCATGCCGCGGCGCGTCTGCTAGGAATGATCGACGCTCCGCGATCGGCGGAACTGTCGGCGATTCCATACGCCAGCACGGCGGTTGTTTCGCTGGCCTACGATCGCCGTCAGATCGCTCATCCGCTGGATGGATTCGGATTCGTCGTGCCAGCGATCGAAGGCCGGCGGATACTGTCGGCCAGTTTTTCGAGCCAGAAATTTCCCGGCCGAGCGCCGGCCGACAAAGTGTTGCTGCGGATTTTCATCGGCGGAGCTTGCCAACCGGAATATCTCGAGCGCAGCGATGATGAAATGCGACAACTGGCAGCCGAAGAAATCGCCGAACTTTTGGACGCAAGCGGTCAGCCCCTATTCGCCAAGGTCGCTCGCTGGCCGCAGTCGATGCCCCAATACCATTTAGGACACTTGGACCGCGTTGCGAAAATCGAATCTCGCGTCGCGGAAATCCCAGGCCTAGCGCTGGCGGGAAATGCCTTCCGTGGCGTGGGCATCCCGCAGGTCATTCAAAGCGGTGAAGCCGCGGCGGAACGGATTGTGGAAGGGCAGAATTCGCGGCGTGAACCGTTGGCACCGCCGAGGCGCGAGTATAAGCAGGTCGGCAACGACACAACGAACGCGCGAATCCGCAAGCGATCTGCGGCCCCCTGGCCTAAACGCCAAGAACCTGGCCGGATCATTTGCCCTTGCCGGCGGTCTTCGCGGCCGGTTTGGCGGCGGCTGCGGCGGGCGTTGCACCCTCGGCCCCTTCCTCTCCCTCTTCCTTCTTCTTTTTCTTCTTCTTGACCGTCAGTTTATAGACGCGCACCTTGGGCAATCCCAACGCGCTTTGGTCTTCCTTCCAGCGGTCGGCCTCTTGGAGGCGGGTAATTCGCTCGGCACGGGTCAACACGCCTCGGCTACGGATTAACCCGCGGCGGACGCGCAAGCTCTTATCCATCGTCATGATCGTCAAACCTCTCGACTTACGTTCGGCAAAGGGCGTCAGTATACGAAACGCCCCATGACTCGATCAAGGTGGCACAGGACGAGAAGTTATTCTCTTTTTCTCAATGGGCCCCCTGCCCGCGCAAAAAGGGCGATTCGGTCTACATTTTCAGCGCCGAGCTGTTCGTATCGGATTCGGGTTGGCCGGGCCGGCTCAAATTCGTTCACAAACTGTTTGACAATCGAGGCCAACCCGTCTATCGTGAAATGAAGCCGGCGGTTGCGGCGACTCTTGTGAGGGGAATTAGAGATCCTCAGCGGAGATATGTCGTTTTTTGACTCCAGCGGCGTCTTGCGGCTCGTAAACCGCAAGCGTCGAAGAGTGAATGTGGCGGGCGTCTTGTCGGCTTTCGGGGGGGACGATTCGCAGGGTGCATCCGAGAATGCGGGACCAAAACCGTGTGGCTCGGAGGCGGCGCGATGGCTCCCTGGCTCCGAAAATATCGGTTCTCGATACGCTGTCGGCAAAAGGGATCGTGCCGCGGCGATGGCCAGAAATCTCGTAACTTTTTATGCAAGCGTGGCTTTAGTTGGCCGCCGGGAATTGCAGAATCCTGCAATTCCGATCGCGGTCTGACCAGCCGGCTCTCAAGAAATTCTGTTTCCGTTTCGCCGTTCGATTCTTTGTCAGGCAGCCGCTACTGAAGATTGGCACCCGTGCAACCTGGACCGCGGATACGCGGATCGCATCATGGACAAGTCGGTCGGACTGAAAGACGCTTTGAAGACGTTCTATCCGCTGTTGATCCTGATCGCCGCGATCGAATTGCTGATCTGGGTTCATTGGAACTCTCTGCAGGAAACGGCCAGTTACTGGGATAATCCCAAGTATTCTCATGGCTATCTGGTGCCGCTGTTCGCCGGCGTTTTGCTCTATTTGCGGCGGGATGAAACGGTTCCGCTGATCAAGTCGCTGGCGACGCTGGGCGGAACGTTGCTGGGAGCCGGATTGCTGTTGTGCGTGTTGCCCTTCGTGCTGCCCGATTCGATTGCCACGATGGGCTTTTTGAGCACGCCGCTTTTGGAGTCGATCGGCGTCGCCTTGAGCACCGCGGGAGCCCTGCTCATCATTCAGCAGCAAATCCCGTTTTCCGAGATATCCGCCGCGGAGCGGTGGGTCGGCCTTGGCATCGTGTTGGCCGGCGAGGTGATGCGTCTTTGGGCAACCCATTCTTCGCGCTATTCGCCGGAACGATTTTCTTTCATTCTCGCGTTGGCGGGCGTGTTCGTAATGGTCGGCGGTCTGCGCATTTTGCGGTGGGCCGGTTGGCCGATAGCTTTCTTGATCTTCATGCTTCCTCTGCCCGCAATTCTCGATAGCACTCTCTCGGCAAATTTGCAGACCGGAGCGACCGCATCGAGCACGTATTTGTTACAAGCGATGGGCGTCGGCGCCGTTCGATCCGGATCGGTCATCAGCGTCGGGCGCGATGGAATCCCGATGAACGTCGAAGAGGCCTGCAGCGGCCTGCGAATGCTTACGATCTTTGGGGCGTTGTGTTTCGCGGTGGTGTTGTTATCCGATTTTCCGATGTGGCAGCGGATTGTAATCGTGCTCAGTTCGGTGCCGATTGCCTTGGCCGTGAACATCATGCGCATCACGGGAACCGGTATCTTGTTTACGATTTTCCCGGCGAGCCAGGAAAAGCTGCGGGCCTTTTTTCACGATGGAGCGGGCTTGGTGATGATGCCGCTGGCGATGCTCCTGCTGTTTTTGGAGTACAAAATCCTATCGAACCTGTTCATCGAGGATGAAGAAGACCTGGTGCAGCCGCTTGGAATGAAAACGCTTACGCCGAAGATCGCCAGCGGGATGGCGCCGATTGCGAATGCGGCTCCCGCCGCAAGGCTGGCGGCCCCGAATGCGAAACTTCCCAAGCCGGCGCCGGTCAAACCGGCGCCCTTAAGTCCGGTAGGCGTTACTCCAGTCGCAGCGAAGCCGATTTCGGCAAAGCAACCGGCGCCAGAGCCAATGTCTTCTCCGGGACCGCGGCAATCGGCCTCGAACCGCTAGCTTGCGGCGGCGGATCGAGAGGAGTTCGGTTCAGGCAGGTCGAGATTGAGCATCGTTTGAAACATCCTCGATGTGGTGAAAGCACAACAACATGAGAAAACTTCGGCGGTGCGATTCCCATCGTAAAGCAAAGACCGCCTGAGTGTTACGAATCCGCGGCGAATTGGGAGATTCGCCTGGTCCAAGAGTTGCGTCCGCAGAATCGTTGGACGGTGTCTGCAACGAACCATCAAGCCCGAGTCATCTGGAGATTCCCCCGGTGTTCCCACCCTCCGACAGTCATTCGCTGGAAAGCACGTCTGAAATTTATCCTCATGGCGCAAACGGCTCGAACGGCCCGACCAACGGCACGGCGACGCTCGACGACCGTCGCAACCAAGAATTGGTGCCGTATAACGGCGGCCTGACGGCCAACGGTGGCATGCCTTGGTCGTTTGGCCCCATGCGGCCCGAGATTCTCACCGAAACGCCGACCTTTTCCAAGCTGATGCATGCCTTGCGACGGCGGCTGTGGCTCGGCATTTTCGCGGGCCTCGTTCTAGGCGGGCTGTTGGGTTACGCGGCTTGGCGGTTCTTGCCGACTAAGTACGAGTCCGTGGCAACGATCCAAATCAAGTTCTCGGACCCGACCATTTGGCATGCGGAAGGCAGCGTCAACTTCGAAACATACAAGCACAACGCAATGTCATTCCTAAAGCAAGCGCCATTCGTCATCCAAGGAGCGCTCGACGACCGAACGGTCCACGACTTGCCGCTCATCAAGGAGCACGAGCCCGATGCGGCGGCTTGGTTGACGGAAGCCTTGATCGTCGAGAATCAACTGGGAAGCGAATTGATTCGGGTGTCGCTGCGCAACGAAGATCCCAAGGGTCTGCCGGAAATCGTCAACGCGGTGATCAATGCCAATCAACGGGAAGTCGTGGATAAAGAGCGGACCGACAAGCTGGATCGCCGCGATCGGCTCGACAAGAAGTTCCGCAGCTACAAGAACAACATCCTGGAAAAAGAACGCCAGCTTTTTGAATTGAATCAGCAGATCGGCACCACCGACGCCGAGACGGCGAAGGTCCGCATGAGGATCGAAGTTGCCGACCTCGAAGGCCTGATGCAGTCGCGCTTGGAAGCGCAAAAGGCGATTACCGAATTGACCATGAAAATCGCAATGACAAAGGCTCTGACGGAGAGCGCCGAAAAGGGAGATGTTTCCGACGCGCTGTTGGATGAAGCCATCGCCAAGGATCCGGAAATCATTCAGGCCACGAACGATCTCAACGCCTTGCGCAAGGAGGAGCGGGATCTCATGAAGGCCGTGAGGAGACACAATGATCCGGCCCTCGTTCGGGTTCGCGATGCAATCACCAGCCTCGAGCAATCCATCGAGGAGCGTCGCAACGCCGACCGCCAAACCTTGGTCGAAAGGATCAAGCGCGACGCGGCATCGGGCGGCGCCAATATGAAGGCGTTGGAACTGCAGAAAGAACTTTACGTGAAGCAATTCGATGAGACCACCCAGAACATCGCGCGGCAGTCGGAAAGCGTCCAGAAACTGGAGAAATTCAACGGCGACGCCGACCAACTGCGCATCGAGATCGCTCAATTGCAAAGCGTCGTCAACGAAATGGGCAACACGCTGACCCAATGGAACATCGAATTGGACGCCGAGCCGCGAGTCATGATCCGGGACAAAGCCGCCGCGGCACGGGCGGTCGACCCGATGAAGCAGTACGCAATGGCTGGCTTCGGCGGCCTGCTCGGATTTGGTCTGGCACTGGCCGGGGCCACGTTCTATGAATTCTTCTCGCGCCGCCTGAATTCGGCTGCCGAGGTGACCGAAGGGCTGGGCATTCGCGTGATGGGCGACCTGCCCGCGTTGCGTCGTCGTCGGCTTGCACTGCGAGCCCGTTCCCGCAAGGCCGTGCATGGTTTGGTCGCCGAGTCGATCAACAGCATTCGTGCCGCATTGATCCGCAACTCGGAGCCCGGCGCGTGCAACGTGTTCCTGGTTACCAGTGCCGCGGAGCAAGAAGGAAAGACGACCGTTGCCAGCCAACTGGCCGCCAGCCTGGCCCGATCCGGCCGACGGACGCTGCTGGTCGACTCCGACCTGCGGCATCCGGGAGCCCATTTGGTGTTTGGCCTGACCAACGAATACGGCTTCAGCGAGTTGCTGCGCGGAGAAATCCACGTCGACGATGCGATACGTCCGACACCCGCCGACAATCTATGGATGTTGACGGCCGGCCAATGCTGTGCCCAAGCCGTGTTGATGTTGGGCAAGAACGCGTTGGGCGACATCTTCTCGCAGTTGGAATCGCGATTCGATTTCATCATTGTCGACACCGGACCGGTATTGAAAGTGGCCGATCCGTTGTTGCTGGGTCAATATGCCGAGGGCGCGATCCTTTCGGTGCTGCGAGACGTGAGTCAGATCCACAAGGTCTACGAAGCCAGCGAGCGTCTGAAGCTGGCGGGAGTGAAAGTCGTCGGAGCGGTGATCAACGGCGTCGAAGAGCATGGTTCGTTCGATCGGTACAACGTCGAACTGCCGGCGGCCTAAGCTTCGTCGAATCGGTGCTCACGGAAGGGCACAGCCCCAGCGGTGCGAATGATTTGACTTCGAGCGTTTTCAAGCGGTTGCGAATCCGCAAGGGAGTTTGAGCATGAAATGGCTTTCCGCGGCGTTGCCGTTCCTCGTGGCGCCGCCGCTGTTGATTCTTGCCGCCATTTGGCAAGGCAAGGAGACCGAACGATGGGGCGAGTTTCCAGAGATGAAACAATTCGCCGATCGTATGGAGAATCTTCCGCTGAAGATCGGCCCTTGGATCGGCACTCGCAAGCCGGGGTTGACGGACTCGGTGCGCAAAGCCGCCGGCGCCGAAGGCGACCTGCATATCGTTTATCAAAATGATGGGACCGTCGATCCGTTGCAAAAGGGCGTTGAAGTCGACATGTTCATCGATTGCGGCCGCCTGCTCGACCAATCGAAGCACCGGCCGGATCGCTGTTTCCCAGCCCAGGGCTACAAAGCCGACGGCGAGGAAACACTGTTGCAAAAGGTGCAGCCTGAAGGGCAAAAATCCAAGGCCGAATTTCGCACCGCCGTCTACACCAAAGAGGATCAAGGGATCAAAACGCGAATTTATTGGAGTTGGTCCAGCGATCGCGTTTGGAAAGCGCCGGATGGAGAAGACGGCTTGCGCAAAGCGTTTCGACGCACCAAGCCCATCTATAAGCTGTACGTCAGCAATTCGCTGGGCGGAGCGAATGACCAGCCTGGAACGGGACCTAGCATCGACCTGATCAAAGTGCTGGTCCCGGCTTACGACAAAGTGCTCTTTCCGGACGTTGATAAACCAACCTCCGACAAGGCAATCTCCGACAAGGCCAATCCGACAGCCCCGGCAAAATCGGTCAACGGATAACAATGACGAACCCTTAGCCGCGGCGAATGGCCACGATTGCCATGCGGCGCGGCGTTCCGTCGATTCAGCGGCTTGCCGGTGGAATGCCGTTTCCTGCCGCGCCGTAGATGCTCGTCGAGGACACCGGACGAGTTGCAACCGGGACCGTCGGCGCGGGAGTTGCGCCGAATGATCGGGCGACTTCGAGCGGATCGATTGTCGTCAGATTCGACGCCTGTGCGGTCACGGGGCACGCCTGCTCGAAGCTTGCCGGTTGCACGGATCGGTCGAATGTGCGTTGCGCGCCGAGCTCTGGCTGGTGAGTGCTTGCGTACGACGTTGGCCGCGCGGCACGATCCTGCGAAACATAGTCGGAGACCTGGAAACCGCCGGTTGGCAGACCATTCTGAATCGGGACTGGATTCATTGCCGGTCGCTGAGCCGGTTGCTGATCCTCGGCGATCGAGCGGCCGATTTGCAAGGGATCGATCGCCGACATCGATTCGCTGGGGGCGTCCGCCGCCGAGAGCCGTCCGTTTGCGACTGCATCACGCAACGGAGAGAAACGGATTTCACCCGCGAGGCCCGCTTTTGTCGCCGTCGGAGGCAGAGACGAAATAGCACCGGGTGAATTGACGCTGGCATTGCCGGTTGAACGCTCGCTCACCCTGCATTTGTAGATCGGCGCCAAGGTTGCCGGCGAATTGGCCGCCGACCAATCGAGTGTCTTGGAACTCGGCAACGCATTGGCCGCGGCGGGACTTTTCGACTCGACAGGCCCATTCTCGGGCCTGGCCGCCCAGTCGTCGGCGGGAATTGCAGCCGGATGCGCCGGCTTTTGGGCGATGATCAACATCGAAACATTTTCATCGGAATGGCTGGCGCCTTGGGGTTTGCGCATCGCGTTGACCACTGTCGCCGGCGACGAACGATCCGGCATGCTCGCCACTGACGCCGGTGCTGATATCGGCGGCATGTCGATCCGCAACGAATTGCTGGGGACGGTCGAGCGCGCCGGTGCCCGTGAGGGGCCGAGCGGTGGCAATGGCTCAATCCATGCCGCTGAATCTCGCGAGTTCGACGGCGCCGGAGCCGAGGATTCCACGGGAGCCTGAAATCCGGCCTTGATGGTCGAAGATCTAAGCATATTGGCGGGCGGCCATTGGTACGACGGCGCCGGCGCGCTGCCCGGTACAATTCTCAATCCATTATTCGCCGCGGCTGGCGCCGTTGTCGCCACCGTCGCTAGTGATGCCGCAACGGACGTCGGCGCTGCAATGGCCGATGGCGCTGTCGTGGGTTGCGCCGGGTCGGGCCAGACCTGATTCAGTTTGCCCGGCTCGCCAGGAATCGCGCGCGCCGGCGTTGTCGCCGGAGCTTTTCCTGGCGTGGGGAGCGGTGATTTCTTGGCCGCGGGGTCGGGTTGATTCGGAGCCGGCAGACTATCGGGGCCGGCTCCGCCGTTGGGGAGCGTCACCGCCGGCACGGGTGCGCCGTTTGGCAACTGGGCTCCGTTGGGCACCGGTAGTCCGTTCAGCAGCGGCACGGTCACGGGCGGCAAAGCGCTTGGGTTTGTCGGAGTATTGGAGCTATTGGGGTCCGTTGGCGAACCCGTCGCCGGCGGAGTCGCGGTTCCCGTGTCGGTGGTCGCAGCGCCCGGCTTCCCGACGGCCTCTTGATCCGCTGGCGGAACTTCCACGCGATTGGGTGGGGTTTGCTCTGCCGGGGTCGGCGCCGGCTCGGTGCCCGGCCATGGTCGCCACCGGGTTGGATAGTAGCCGAAATACTTGACATTCGCCGGACAAGGCGGGCTGCCGGGCGCCCTGCAGTTCGGGCAGCCGGGCCCCGTCAAATCGTAAACGACGCCCTCAGCTCCAAACGCCGGCCCGGCAACCAACGGCACCATGAGCGCCAGGCACAACCCACGGTGGATTCGCAAATGTCGAAACATGGATTCCTCAGCTATGCGTTCGTTGAATCGTCGCCGTCGATTGCGGTGTTGCGGAAAAGCGATATCCACGGCGGCAACTTTCGCCGATTGGTCGCGACGCGAGCCAATTCGTCTTGCATGGCGAGTGGCTTTTCTAGGTTGAATTCTCCACGACGATCAGAAGTGACTTCCCTGGGCAGCACCGCCCCCGCCCACCAAAGTGCCCGGATGTTGAATTCCGAAGACCGTCTGGACTCCCAAAGTCGCCACGCCAAACATTCGCTGCAAGGGCGAGATAACGTTGCTCAATGCCGTGTCGAAGGCGTAGAGCTTGTCGGCCGCGATGTAAATGCGATCGCCGGGCAGAACCTGATAGTTCGTGGCCGTTTGGCCTTCCTTGGTGATCTTGTCCCAGTAGATTGGCAGCTTCTGTTCGCAACCGCTTCCTTCCGGCACCGGTCGGGCGATCCAAATGTGCGACTTGCTGGCCAACCGCGATAGTCCGTTGATCTGCGCCATGGCATCGAGCACCGTTTCATTTCCGGTGATTGGAAACTTGCTGATGCTGTCGCCGAAGCCAGCCCCTTCCGTAATCACGTAGTACACCTTGCTATTGAAGGCGCCGACGTTGACGGCCACCCGCGGGTTGTCGAGGAACCGAGTCAGATTCGTTTCGATCGCATGACGGGCTTCGCTCACGGTCATGCCCGACACATAAACGCTGCCGTACACTCCGAGATTGACGCGGCCGTCCGGCCCGACCAGATGTTCACCGGCGATCTGCTGTTGACCGGCGGATTGCGCAAGCGTCAACGAAACCTGCGGATCCTTCAATAGGTGGCGTAGTTGGGTTTCGACGACTTCGGTGGCTTCGTCGAGCGACAGGCCGGCGACGGCGACTTTGCCATAGGCGGGCCCCAGATCAATGGCGCCTCCTGGTTCGACGACGAAAGGGCCGTTAATTGGCTGGTCGGCAAGGGTTCCCGCGGCGCGAATCTGCAAAGTGTCCTGCGCCGAAATGCGGTAAGGCGCCTTCGGCACGACTTTGACCGCGTCAATGAACAAGATGTCTGGAGGCTCGATCCGGTAGGGGGGCAGGATCACCTTCGACTGCTCGATCGGCACCTCGCCTCCGAACGGCATTGCAGTCGGGGCGCCCGGCGCTGCGGCCAAAACGGCGCCGGGGGAAGCTGGCACGCTGGTCACTGAATGGCACCCGGTCGTTCCCAGCAACGCCAGCAGGCAACAGGCACGGCCTAACCAGCCATTCCGCGGGTTTTTGAGCATGACAGACCGCGCTAGCTTTTGGAAACGAGAGACGCGGGTCGAAACGACGAGTCGCAAATGCCTCGGTGCTGGCGCGTCGTTAAACCCTATGCTTTCCATACAGGCCCATTAATCGGCAAAGTTTGCCATGCGGCTTCAGGCAAACCACGCGACTTCCCGGAAAAGTCATCCCATCTTGACCGAACAATGGCGGTCGCCGGGCTTCCCAAGCCGTCGGTTTTGCTTCCGATTGATTGACGGGCCAAGCAACATAAATACAATGGAGGGAAGAGCAATCGAAACGAACGGGGTTGTCGTACGTGGTCTTTCCCGCATGGCTGCGGGCGATTGCCGGCCCGACGAAAGCTGAGCCATCGGATGGGGGGGAATTGCCATTCGGGGCTCGATCAGTGCGGTATGTTTGTCGGTCTTGTCTTCCTTTTCGGCGGCAATCTCCGCCCCGCGGCTCACTCAAACGGCAAGGTTCCATGAAACGCCTGAATATCAAGTTGGTCGTGTCGCTGGTGATCATTTTGGTGACGGCTGTCGTGGGCGGCTATCTCGCTCACGGCGTTCAATCCGGCAATACGGCCGAGAGTTCGCGGCAGGAAGCCGATGCGCTCTTAAAGGACGGCAAGCGCGCCGAAGCGATGCGGCAGTATGTGAATTACATTCGGCAGAGCGAGGCAGCCGCCGACCCTAAGGTGCTTGTCGAAGCCGCCAAGTTGGCCAACAGCATTGCTGTCGAACAACCTGGCAAAGAGACGGTCACCCAAGCTTTCGAACTACTTCGCCTGGGAATGCGACAGCTTCCGGACAATGCCGAACTGAAGGAATTGTACGCGCAGTTCATGATGGCGAATCAGCGATTCGAGGAGGCGATTGACCCGCTGCAGTGGCTCGTCGCCCCCGAACGCGGCAAGCACGATCCCAAATTCGACATCATGCTCGTGCAGTGCTATGCCCAGCGATCGTTTTACGACAAGGCGGTCGAAATTTGCTCGATGCTGATTGGATTCGATCCCAAGACGCGCTCATTCGACGCGGAAAAGGCCCAAGCGCCAAATCAGATCGACGCTTACGAGATTCTGGCTCGCTTGCTGCGAGAAAGAGTCGAGCCGCGACAACCCTCGGTGGCCGATCAGATCATGGAGCAATTGGTCGCGGTCAACAAAGACTCGTTTCGAGCCCATTTGCTGCGTGCCCGCTACTTGCAGCAATACGCCAAGGCGACGGGATCGAAAGACGATCTCTCCGTCGCCTTGAAGCTCGCCCCGGACGATCCCGACGTAATCCTCGTCGCCGCGGAATCCGCGATGATCGACAAGAAATTCGACGAGAGCGAAGCGCTGCTGCGCCGAGGCCTGAAACTGTATCCGAAGGTCGTCAACATGTATCGCCAATGGGCCGTGTTGAAGACCGACGAGAACAAGCCGGCCGAGGCCGCGGCGGTCATCGAGCAAGGCCTCGGGGAAAAGGTGCTGCCGGGAAATCCCGACATGCTGTGGATTCTCTGCGAAGTGAAGCTCCAACAGCGCGACATCCCCACTGCCCGCGCGACGCTGCTCGCGTTGTCCAAGACGAGTTATCCCAAGCCGTTGGTGGACCTCATGGAGGCCCGCATTCTGTTCTTCGAGGGAAAGTGGCGCGAGGCGGCAACGCAGTTCGAGCGGCTTCGCCCGCTTTTGGCCCGATCGACCGAGCACACCAAGCAAAACGACCTTTATGCGGCCCAGTGCTACGGGATGCTGGGTGAATACGACAAGCAATTGGAAGCCTGCCGCCGCGTGCTTCAATCGGATCCGACCTCGATGACCGCGCAAGTCGGAATCGCGCAAGCGAAAATGGCCATGGGCAAAACCGACGAAGCCAAGAAAGCCTACGAAGCGTTGGCGCATGCGCTCGGCAAAGACAAGGCGATGTCGATTCCACAAGTCTGGCGGCCGATCGTTCAACTGCGAATGGACGAGCAGATGCGTTTGCCGAAAGACCAGCGCGATTGGAGCGGCGTCGACGCGATTATCAAGCTCCTCGACGCCGACGTAGCCGCCAGCGGCAAGGAGCCCGACAAGGCCGCTCAATCGGCGATCGCTCTGCTCAAGGCGGAAATCGAGCTGCGCAAGGGCAATCTCGAGCAAGCCCGCAAACTAATGTTGGATGCCAAAGCGAAGAACCCGTTGGATCCGACGATCTGGTCGGCGCTGGCGACCATCACGTATCAGTCGGACAAGAAGAATCCCGCGGCAGCTTTGAAGGTCTTGAACGACGCGCCCGCGGAGATTCGCGGCAACGTCGCGCTGCGGCTCAACCACGTCGGCATTCTGCTGCGTCAAGGAGGCGACAACGTCAAACCGGCCATCCTGGCGCTCGATGCCGATAGCGACAAGCTCTCCGCCGCCGATCGCGGTCGGCTTTGGAGTGGATTGGGAGCCGCGCTACTCAGCCTCGGAGATCAAGAAGGCGCGAAGCGATTTTGGACCAAGGCGGCGGAAGTGAGCCCCGACGACTTGAAGATCCGTTTCAGCCTCTTCGATCTGGCCCGCGAAACGGGCGACGATGCCGTCATGTCGAAAATGGTCAACGATTTCCGCAACAAGATGGGCAAAACCAGCGCGGAAGCTCGCTACGCCGAAGTTGCCCGAACGGTTGCGCTGGTTCGCAAGGGCGTGCGCGATCGCACGCCGACCGGCCGGCAAGCCTCTCCCTTGCAAGATCAGGAAAAGCAATCGCTCATCTCCGCTCGAAAACTGCTCGAAGAAGTGAGCCAGGCGCGTGCCAATTGGTACGAAGTGTCGCGAGTCAGGGGCGATATCGACGTGCTGGAAGGCAATGTCAACGCCGCGATTGCCGATTATCAAGAAGCCCTGAAGCTCGGCCCCGCGAATCCGCTGACGGTCCGGCCGTTGGTCCTGCTGCTATCGCGGCAGAATCGGACCGAGGAAGTGAAGGCTGCCTTGGACCTGATCAGTCCAGACTACATCGACGAACTTGGGCTAGGTCGAGTGGCCGTGGAAACTGCTTCGAATACCAAAGATTTTTCCGATGCAATCCGACGGGCAACGATTGAAGTGCCCAAAAACTCTATCGATCCAGCCGGCCATCTTTGGATCGCCGGCCTCTACGAGCGCGCTGGCCAGATGGCGGAGGCCGAGGCCTCGTTTCGCCGGGCCGTTGCCACCGGGGCCGAACAACCGGAAACCTGGCTCCGCCTGGTCGAGTTTCTCGCCACGCATAAAAAAGGCGCCGGCATCCTCGACGTCCTGCAAGATGCCCGCAAGCAATTGCCCGAAGATCGCGTCAATCAGGTTCTCGGTCCGGGCTACGAATTGATTGGAGACTATGTTCTGGCCGAGCAATACTACCTGGCCGCCTTGGAAGCCGCTCCCGACGACCTTGCCACGCATCGCATCGTGGCAAATTTTTATGTCCGCATCGGCCACCACGATCAGGCTCGCAAGCAAGCTCTCTTCGTTCTGCGCGAGGCCGGCAAGGATCCCAAATATGCCGCGCATTTGATTTGGGCGCGGCGCACGCTGGCGGGTCTGATCTCCGCGAGCGGCAGCTATCAGGATTTCATCAAAGCCAAGGCTCTGCTCGCGGAAAACGTGAAAGCCAGCGGCGGCGATCCCGAAGACAAGCTGCGACTGGCCGACTTGCTCGGCTCGCGGGTCGGCGAGCCCGCGGCATGGGAAGAGGCCGTCAAGCTGCTGGAATCGATCAAAACGCTGTCGCCGGCGAGCCAAATGAAGCTGGCGCATTTCCATGAAGCGCTCGGCGACTGGGCCGATGCCCGCGCCGAAATGGTCAAGTTCCTTTCGGACCCGAAGGCCGCGCCCGCAGCCAACGCGGCATTCGTCAACATGCTGATTCGCCACAACGAAATCGTCGACGCGTCGTCGTGGCTGGGTCGGCTCGACGCTATCGAGCCGACGAAGCCCGGCGATGGACTGACGGCGCCGATCGTGTTGCGCAGCCGTGTGCTGGTCAAGCAAGGCCGGACCGACCAAGCCGTCACCCTGCTGAAAAGCATTTTGCCGAGCCGGCCGTTGCCGTCGGAGCAGATTCCGCTATTGCGCAATGTGGCGATGCAGTTGGCACAGTTGGGCCTGAATGCCGCCGCGGAGGATTTGTTCCGCGAATACGTCAGTTACGCGCACGAGCCGACCGCCAAGTTGCAATTGGCGCTGTTTCTCGGCCGCACCGGCCGTTTGGACGAAGCGCTCGATCTGTGCGACGAATCGCTGAAGGCGAATCCGATGCCCGCGATCATGGAGACCACCGGCGCGATCTTCCAAGCCCAGCCCAGCCGAATTGAGCCGAAGCACGTCGAACGGGTCGACAAATGGTATCAGCGGGCGCTGCGCGACGACCCGGAATCGGCGCCGCTGCTGTTGCAACTGGCCGCGTTTCGCGATATCAGCGGAAATGTTGACGATGCCGAGCACATCTATCGCGACCTGCTTCATCGAAGCGATCTAACTTCGACCCAGCGCTTCGTCGCGCTGAACAATTTGGCGTTCTCGCTGGCTGGCCGCAAGAAAAATCTCGAACAAGCCCTCGCTTTCATCAACGAAGCGGGGCAGTTGTTCGGCGAGAATTCCGATGTCTTGGACACTCGCGGAATGGTCTACGTGGCGATGGCCGACTATCCGAAGGCGCTCGCCGACCTGTCCGAGGCCGTGCGGATTCCTGACCCGTCGCCGGTGAAATTGCTGCACCTGGTGCTGGCGCAAGACCTGGCCGGCTACCATCCCGAAGCTCGGGACACGCTGCAGCGTGCCAAGGAATCGAAGCTCGACCCCACGGCGCTAGGCAAAGTCGAACGCGAATCCTACGATCGGCTGAGCAAGGACCTTGGTCCGTAATCCCGCTCAAATGTCGTAGTACAAGCAGAACTCGTACGGATGCGGCCGCAGCCGCATCGCGTCGACTTCCTTTTCTCGTCTTGTACGTGATCCAGGTGTCGATCACGTCCTCCGTGAACACGTCGCCGCGCAGCAGGAACTCGTGGTCGCGCTTGCAAGGCGTCGAGCGCTTCTTCCAAGCGAGCCGGGCGTCTTGGGCACTTCGGCCAGTTCTTCCGGCGCCAGATCGTAGATGTCCTTGTCCAGCGGCTCGCCCGGGTTGATCTTGTTCTGAATGCCGTCGATCACCGCCATCAGCATGGCCGAGAACGCCAGGTACGGATTGCAACTCGGATCGGGGCAGCGGAACTCGACGCGCTTGGCCTTCGGGCTCGGGCTGTACATCGGAATGCGGCAGCGAGGCCGAGCGGTTGCGCTGCGAATAGGCCAGGTTCACCGGCGCCTCGTAGCCCGGCACCAGACCGCTTGTAGCTGTTGGTCGTCGGGTTGCGTGAAGGCCAGGATCGACGGGGCGTGCTTCAGCAGACGCCGCCGATGGCGTACATGGCCATTTCGCTCAGGCCGGCGTAGCCGCTGCCGGCGAACAGCGGGTTGCCCCCCTTCCACAGCGAAATGTGCGTGTGCATGCCGGAGCCGTTGTCGCCGAACAAGCGGCTTGGGCATGAACGTGACGGTCTTGTTGTGCTTCTTGGCGACGTTCTTGATGATGTACTTGTAGATCATCACCTTGTCGGCCATCCGCACCAGGTCGGCGAAACCGCATGTCGATTTCGCTCTGGCCGGCGGTGGCCACTTCGTGATGCTGGGCCTCGACGTCGATGCCGCAATCGATCATCGTCTGCATCATCTCGTTGCGGATGTTCATCAACTGATCGGCCGGCGGCACCGGGAAGTAGCCTTCCTTGTAGCGCAGCTTGTAGCCCAGGTTCGGGCTTCTCATCGCGGCCGCGGTTCCACTCGCCTTCGATGCTGTCGAGGTGGTAGTAGCCTTCGTGCGCGTTCTGGTCGAACCGCACGTCGTCGAAGATGAAGAACTCGGCTTCCGGGCCGATGAAGCACGTGTCGGCGATGCCGGTGCTCTTCAGATAGTTGACCGCCTTGCGGGCGACATTGCGCGGATCGCGGCGTGTAGTCTTCGCGCGTGATCGGGTCCTGAATGTTGCAGATCATCACCAGCGTCGGGCAGCGTGGTGAACGGGATCGAGAAACGCCGTTTCCGGCTGCGGCACGACGAGCATGTCGCTCTCGTTGATCGCCTGCCAGCCGCGGATGCTGGAGCCGTCGAAGCCCAGGCCGTCTTCGAAGACGTCTTCGTCGAGCTTGTTGACCGGAATCGGTGAAGTGCTGCCACGAGCCCGGGAAAGTCCATGAACCGCAGATCGACCGCCTTGACGTCCTTTTCGCGGCACAACGCCAACACTTCTTTAGGCTTCATAGCAGGTTCCCCTTGAACAAGAAATCAGAACAAGGACCAGATGGTGCGCCAATACGCCCTTTCGACAAATCGTTCGATCTCAAGAACCCGGCGAACAGCACGGCCTTTTGCAACCCTGATGCCGACGGAATCTTCCGCCGCGATCATCATAAAAGATAATTGCGCGGTTGCAACCAGAGCGACGAGAATTTTCGAGCCCGGCCGGCTCGCGGACGCAAAATTGCGATTAGCTGCGGCGCTTGACGATCTGCACGACCGACTGCTTAACCATGGCGGCAACTTTCGTCAGCTTGTCCAACTCCGGCAGTTTAGCCGATTCGTCGGCGGTCAGCGGATGATAATCGGGAATCGCCGGCGTGAGTTTCTTGATAAAACCGGCCACCGTTTCACCCGGGATCGCGAGACCGTAGCTATCCTCTTTTTCATCGCGGGAAATGGTCTTGGCCGAGACGATGCCAACCACCTCGCCGCGCATATCGACCAACGGACCGCCGCTATTGCCCGGGTTCACGCGCAAGTCGAGCACGTAGTAGTGCTCTTTTTCGGAAGGGGGAGCGCTGATGGGCCCTTGTGTGAGCTTCACGTCTTCTTGACCCAGCGGATATCCCATGGCGACCACTTCGGTGCCGATCGGCAGCGTCGCGGTCGCCAGCGAGAGCGGCTTCAACTCCGGCAGTTTCCCCACCATCCTGAGCACGGCCACGTCGAGCTGCGGCGAAGTGCCGACGACTTCGGCGGGGATTTCTTCTTTATTCCCCGGCACTCGCACGAAGATCTTTCCATCGCCGGCGATCACATGGTTGTTCGTAAGAACATAACCCCCCGCGGCGAACACGAAGCCCGAGCCGAACGAAATCGGCGAGGTCGTCATCTCGTGCAATCCGTCCAAATAACGACGAAGCCGCGGATCGGTCGGATGGTAGTCATACGCAAACTGCACATACTTGATCGCCTCGTCCTGGGCGCCCGATTCGAAGAGCAAATTGGCCAGATTCAGATAGACCGAGGCGCCGATGTTCGCGTTCTTGAACTTGCGTCCCGCCTTCGTCCAGTCGTCCAGGAATTGGATGACGCCGCGAACCTGCTCGGAGTCGGCCTGCTGGATGCCGCGCAGCCGCTCCCGCAATTCGGCCAGAAAAAACGCCTCGACGTGGCCATTCTCGTTCTTCGGATCGACCTTCTCGGCCAACTCCCGCCAACGGTGAATCTTGGCCGCGTACAGAGGCGCCAGGTCGTTCTTCACCAACCACTCCAGCGCCAATTGCGCGGCGCCGACGCGCGCCGCGTCGGTGCCCGTCTCCGTGGGCGCGAACATCTTGTCGCGCTCCTTGCGAAGCGCCAGGCCGCTGCTGAATTTCTTCAGATGATCGACGACCGAAAGCTGCTTGTATTCCTCGCGGGCGTAGGCTATTCCCTCGGAATCGGTCAGCACGATCGTGGGAAAGCTCTTGACGGTGTAGTTCGCCGCCAATTTCGCAATCTCCGCCGCGTGCCCGATCCCCTTGCCATCGACCGTCGAAGCGGCGGTCGGCGCTTCGATCAGCACCAACTCGAACCTCGCGTCGGCGTATTTGCGAAATTCCTTGTTGATCAACAAATCCTTGGCCAATTGCAAACACCACTCCCGTTTGTCGGCGCCGAAGAAGACCACCAAAACGTCTTTCTTCTCGGTCGCCGCTTGCCGCTTGGCGGCGTCCAAATCGTTCGACCAATGCTTCAGTTCGGGCAGCGCCTCGGTCACCAGCATGTCGGCGTCGCTTGGGTTGGCCGCGGTTGCGACCGTTCCCGGCGCGCCGCCAGTTTCCGCCGGCTTCCAATCCGGCTTGAATTGGTATCGCTCGCCAATTTTCAATTGCACCGTTTCATCGATTTTGGCGTGGCCGAGTTGCCGCAAGGCAATGCGATGCTTTCCCGTTGGCAATTCGAAATCCATCGCGCCCGACATCGGGATTTCCCGCGGCGCCGTCGATTTCCAGCTTGGCGCCGAATCGCTCGTTCTCCGGCCAGTCGAACACCAGATGCGTTAGAGCCGCCGTCTTTGCGGGCGCGTCGGCCGGCGGACCGCCGTTTCCGCCAAACAGTATGATCGCCCCGATAATCGCCACCGCGACGGTGCCGATACTGCCCGCGGTGATCCAGATCAGTTTCTGGTTCTTCGCCTTCTGGCTCTTCGGCGTTGGCCGATGGCTGGTCGAAATCGTGCTGCCAGAGGCCGCGAGCGATGGACCGGCAAGAAATGGGCCTGCCGAGTCGGCCGGCGCCGCCGACGGATCCACGAGGCCAGAAAAGAAGTCGGCGTCGCCGGTGTCACTGATGTCGTCGCCCAAGGAGGCGAATGGGGAATCGGCGGCCGCCGGATTATTCGCGGGGTCTGGATTGACGATTGGATCGGGCGGTGGACTTGCGACTGCATCAGCCGCCGGTTTGCGCGGCGGCGGCAACATTCGCCGGCCACCGACGCGAGCCACGACCGGCACGGCCGGATTCGCGATTGACGGCGAAAGCGGTTTTGCCGCGATCGGAGTTGCCGTTGGAACAACTTTTGGAGTCGCGATCGGAACCGCAGTGCCCTTCGGTTGAGCCGGCATTTGCGCAGCCGTCTGCGGAGGCCGCGCCGCTGAAGCGACCGGCTTTGTCGCCGGCGGATTCGCCGTCGGACCCGCGGAAGGATCCGCTGCCGGCAGCGTGATGATCGCCTGACATTTCGGACAACGACTTTTGCGCCCTGCATTGATCGTGTCAACCCGCAGCGGCGAACCGCACGACGGACAGGCCCACAGAAATTGCATCGAACATCTCCCAATAATCGCTCGGTGGTGCCGAAGGCTGCTTCGGGCTGACCCGGCCCGACATGCATTCGGCGCTTCCCATAGTCTATCCGCGGCCAACGGTGGGGAGCAACTATCAATTGCTAAGGTGAGGGTGTAGGGTGAGGGGATAGCAATGGTTTACCAGCCTGTGAGCGTCCTGCACCCTCATCCCATACCCTCACCCTTCCTCATGGATCGCGGCAAGCTGGCAATTCTGCTGATGGTCGCTCTGGCCTGCGGCTTGGGGCTGACCAGCGTCGTCTATCATCATTGGGCGTCGCACGGGGTTCTGGCCTGGTGGGGCGGCGACATGGCACGACTGATCGCCGACGCCCCGCGAGTCGAGGCTCTGCGGTTGCGACCGTCGGAAAAGCCCGATTCCGATCCGACGGCCGACAGGCTGGATATCGACGGCCGCGAATTCGTCGTGTCGCAGCGCAAGGACGTCACGACGGTCATTGGATTGGACCATCTGCGCCGCGGACTACTGGATGACGCCAATTTTTCGTGGTCCGCTCCGCCCCCCGCGTCGGCCCCGCGCTGGAGCGACGCTCTCGTCTTCAGCGACGGTGCGCGGCGAATCGTCGTCGCTTTCGATCTGACCGACCGCCGCCTCGGCCGAGCCGACGCATTGGGCACGTTGGCCATCGACCAAATCGCCACCGGCTGGGAAGAGTTTTTTGCCGATCAGTTTCCGGCGGCTAAACTCAAACCGTGAAACCTGAGCTCTCGCGGGACAGTCTCGCGGCGCGTTGCCACTACTGCAACGGTTTGCTAAGTTGATTCGCTAGCGTCGAGCAGTTCTCCGTTTCTTTTTCTTGGTTAACTTCATGGCAACAGCAACGGCCACCAGTGCGAAACCGAAGCGCGAAGCGATTCCCGCCGGCGAGGTGCTTTGTGCTTATTGCACGGCCAAATGCTGCCGCTATTTCGCTCTGCCGCTGGAAACGCCCGACGACCTACGAGGAATTTGAATTCATCCGCTGGTATTTGCTGCACGATCAGGCGACCGTGTTCACCGAGGATGGCACCTGGTATCTGCTCGTCCACACGACCTGCAAGCATTTGCAGCCCGACAATCGCTGCGGCATTTACGAAACCCGCCCACAAGTCTGCCGCGACTATTCCACCACCGATTGCGAATACGAAGACGACTGGGTTTACGACCATTATTTCGAAACGCCCGAGCAGGTCGAGGAATACATCGAAGCGATCCTCGGACCAACCCACGGCCAACATACCCGCAGCCGCAAGCCGCCGCTGCTGCCGATCATCTGAGGGTGAGGGCGTTAACCAGGGTGCAGGATCCGGATAGAGTACGAAGCATCCCTGCTCCTTTCACCCTCATCCATGACACCCTCACCCGTTACGCACTTGCCGCCATGATCGAACCGCGCACTCTCAAGGGATTTCGCGATTATCTGCCCGAAGCGATGATTCCGCGCGAGCGGCTGATGGAAACGGCCCGGCGGGTGTATCGCTCGTACGGTTTCAGCCCGATCGACACGCCCGCGCTGGAATATCGAAGAAATTCTCATCGGCAAAGGGGGCGGCGAAACCGAAAAGCAGATGTATCGCTTCACGGACCCCGGCGGGCGACAGGTGGCCATGCGGTTCGATCTCACCGTGCCCCTGGCGCGGTTCGTCGCCCAACATTTCAACGAGCTCGGCCTGCCGTTCAAGCGCTATCACATCGCCACCGTGTGGCGCGGCGAAAAGCCAGCCGCCGGTCGGCTATCGTGAATTCATGCAGTGCGACTTCGATACGATCGGCACGCTCTCGCCGGTGGCCGATATTGAAACGGCGCTGGTGATCCACGACCTGCTGCTCGCCATCGGCTTCGACGGCTTTCACGATCCACGTCAACAATCGGATGGTGCTCAACGGGATGCTCGAACGATTCGGCCTAGCCGATCATTCGGCGACCGTGCTGCGCGCGCTCGATAAGCTGCACAAGATCGGGCCGGACAGCGTTGCCGCGGAAATGGCGCAACGGCCGGCACAACCGACGAGCAGGCGCGAGATGTGCTGCAACTCGCTGAATTGTCGGCAGGAAAGCCGTGCTTCCAACGACGAAATCTTGCGGAAGCTCGCCCCGCTCGTGGCCGGCAACGAACGCGGCGAGACGGGCGTGGCTCGACTGGCCGAATTGCTCGCGGCGGTGAAGGCGGCCGGCGTGCCCGAGAGTCGCCTGCAGCTCGACGTGGCGATCGCCCGCGGGCTTGGACTACTACACCGGCACGATCTTCGAAACTTTTCTCGACGCACTGCCCGGACAGCGGCAGCATCTGCTCCGGCGGGCGGTACGACAACCTGGCCGAACTGTACACGTCGCAAAAACTGCCCGGCATCGGCGCCAGCCTCGGTTTCGATCGTTTGCTGGCCGGACATGGAAGAGCTGGGAATGCTGCCCAAAGTCGCCACTCCCGCCGAAGTGTTCATCCCCTACTTCGACGCCGCGCGGCTGCACGATTATCTACGGCTGGCGGCCCAAATCCGCCGCGGCGGATTCGGGGTCGAAGTCTATCCCGACCCCAAGAAGCTCGGCCAGCAGTTGAAATACGCCGACCGGCGCGGGTTCCGCATTGCGATCGTGGCCGGCGAAAACGAACTGCAGAGCGGCACGGTGCAAGTCAAGAATCTCGCTACGGCCACGTCGGAAACCGTTCGGCTCGATCCCGACGCCAGCGAATTGCTCGCCGTTCTGCGCCGCCTGCTGGCCTAGCCGGAATCGCTTGTCAACTGCAAACCCGCCCTGCGCAAATACACCCGACTGGGCTCGAACCAGTAACCTTCGGTTCCGTAGTCGGTCTAAAAAGTTTGCCGAAAAACTCGAAGGCGCGTTAGCAAACAACAGTTTACAGTCAAAGCGACACCCTTGCAATCGTGCGCAAATAAATGCGAAAACATGCAGATTTAGGCGGTTTCTGACGTGGACTTCGGTAAATACCGGCGGAGAAGCCTGCGCGTGCAATCGAGGAGTCACCTGATAAGCGTGCCCGCTCCGAAGTGAGATGCCTTCGATTACGGCCAACAAAATGTCGTTCTTCAACCGCTTCAGACCGAGACTTCGGTGGACCAAGTCGTGCGACGTTGAACCGTACGTGACGAAGCTCAGGATCATGAGCGAGAACACCGCCAGGATCCAATGCTGCGAATAAGCGAAGATCCAGAACGCAACGAACGCAACGAACGGCAACGCGATCGTGCGGGTCACTTGCCACTTGGAAAGGTGGAGCAGCTCGACCGCGAGTTCCGATAATCTCGGTTGACGAGCGGCCTTGGGCATTTTCAGTATTCCGCACGTTGTATTTGGGCCACCGACGAAACCAACACTCCAGAAACCGCAGATGCCAATAATTTCTAACTCGCGAACACCGAGGTCCTTTCACGAGCCATGTTTGCCAATTGCCTTGCGGCAGAACGACACAACGTAGCGTCGCTGAAACCGCCGATGTTCGGGATGTCGGTGCGATCCGGCGCCTGCGTCGTGCCGTACGGCTGGATGTTTGATTCAGAACAGCATCAGGCCGGCAAAGTCGTAGTGCTTGACCTGCGAGTCGCAGAATAATTGATTTAGCTGGCGGTAAAAGTGGTCAGACCCGCACCACCGTACCGGACAGCAAGCTAGTTTCGGTAATCGCCGGCATCAATGGCTGCCATCGGCTACAGTTATTGGTGTGCGTTCAAACAGCCCGCTGGTATGAATCCATGGCAAAAGCCGCTCCGCCTTCCCCGCGCAGTCCTGCTAATAAACGCAGCGAAGGAGAGATTATTGAGCGGCTGAAGCTCTACCATAGCGTTGGCCGAGAGGCCAATGCCGATGCCCGTGCGGGCGACAGCCGGATGCCGTCTCAATCGACCATCGAGCAGTTTGCTCGTCGTTACGGGATGACAGAAGTCACACTGCGAAAGGCCCGGTCTTTTGCCCGTGAATACAATCAGGCGGATCTTGAGAGGCTTTGCAAACTACGACGACCGAATGGTTGACCGTTGAACTGGGCGCTCATTCCGTATCTGCTCACAGTGAAAGGCAAGCGGGAACGGCAACGCCTCGAACAGCAAGCTGCCGAACACGGATGGGATGCGATTCAATTGTTCGCCGAAATCCGTCGCCACCGACCAAAACCGATGCGAAGCGGCGGCCGGCCTTTGAAACGGCACGCAAGCGATGCCGAGGCCTTCGCACACCTGGTCGCAGAAGCTCGACGGTGGTCGGAACGGAGCAAGATGGTTCAATCCGTTCCCAAGCGTTTGCGCCAGGATGTCCGCCGAAAAGCAATCGATGTCCTCGAGCGGCTAAAGCAGGACGTTCAGCGGCTAATCGCCCAATTGCTAACCGGTGATCGGCCCAAGAAAAACGGTCGCCGACCACGGTAGTAGAGAGTCCGACAAGACAGCCGGATCAACGCTTGATCGTCGCCACCAGCCGTTTCCGATAAGAGCCGCGGCGCCGCATCACGCCGCTTTCCGGGTTTGTTCTTCGGCAAGATTCAAGATCCGAAGGCACTCGCCCTGATCGTTGCAAAACCTGATCTGCCCTTTCGCCGACAACCGTGCGGAGTTCCCGGTCGCTTCGGGCCGCAAGGACATTGATTTCGACAGGCTCACGAGCTAAGCAAAACACGGCCAGAACCGCTACTTATTCTTGCTTCGCGGAACTGAGGCTCTTTCGCGAGGGTAAAAACGACGATCTCTTCGCCGGTCGTGGTGCTGATATCGTGGTGCAGGCTCAACACCTTGACGCCGGTGACCTCCTCAACCATCGCCTCCATGATTGGCCGTGCGGTTTCGGTTAGATGGGATCGGACTTGCTTGAGCAGGTCCCGCCCCTTCTCGGCTGGCAGCGACTTGGCCAAGTGTTGTTCGGCCGCGGTCAAAACCCCTTGGAGGCGGATCACCAGCAGGTCGCCCAGGAGGTGGGTGTGGATGTTCTTCGGACCGCGTCCCATGAAATCTTGTTCAAAGCGACTCATGCCCTGACAAATGTCGGCCTCAATTTCGCCCTTTGTTTTCATTGCCAACCTCGAATGCGCCTCCATGTCGTCGAAACCAACGGACAGTTGCCCCGCGGCTAATACGAAACGCTCGGCAATTTCGAATCGTTGCTCGGAGCCGCCCATATTCGAAGGGTTGCCGAGCAATTCAGGCGAGATTATAGCAGGCGACGCACAAAACTGCAAAACTGACAATCCACTTGCGTTTCCGGCCGCTGCGCCGTACAATCCAGTTGTGCGTGTAGCGGAATGGGGTCTCAGACGCGGGCTCCGTTGAAGAGTTGGTCGAAAGACGTTGGGTGACTAGATAAAGGATATCCCGGTACGCCGGGAGATCCGTTAACGAGTAAGCCGACGTGGTGGGATACCTCAGGGTGTTCCGCCACGTCGGTTTTTTTGGTTTGTGATTGCGTGCTCGACGAGGACAGCCAGTGTGCCGTCACGTCGGTTGTCTTTGATGAGCATCAGGCATTTCGGGCGGCATCGTTCGGATCCCGAAGCAGCCCAATCGGCCACGGCTCAGGCTTTGTTCAAGAAAAGAACGTCAATATGTGCGCTACAATTAACGCGACAATGCATTGCGATCACGTCGAATGGTCAAGCGATCGCAATATGTGGCGAGACGACATTCGAGTGTGGCAGCGTGAACTCGAATCGGCCGGTGCGATCGTCGGCCAATTAACTAGTACATTCAATGCGCTGCAAGAAATACTCCGCACCCATTTGGGCGCGATTCAAGTCAACGAACAACTTCCTGAAGCGCATGAATATGTGCTCACACAACAGGAGAAGGGGTGTTCCGGGCGCGTCATCATGTTCGACCGATGCGCAACACGGTCGTGAGGCGATTTGCCATGCTGATTTGAAGCTTGCGCACGAACGGATCAAGCGAAAGCATCACAGAATAATGGCTGCGTCGAACCAGCTCTTGCGGCGTCTTGATGCTGGCAATAAATCAAAATGTGATGCTTAGCGCGTCGCTCGAAACGGCGAAACTTAGTTGGATGTGCAGAAGTAGGCTGTGATTCACGTTTGAACGGAGGGTTGTCATGCTTAGCCAGTCGATCCAAGCGGAAATGCGACGACTAAACTTGCATCCTGCGAATCTAGACGCTGTTGCAGACATTGGCGGCAGCGTCTTGCTGAAGGGTAGCCTGCTGAGCAACTGGCAAGTGCCCAAGAGCGTCGATGGACAATGGCTTCTCAAGGTGCTAACGGGCTTACCCGACTTGGCGGGTCCTGAAGCAACGATGGATGCCTATTACGAGGCGTATTCCACCGATGGTGCCGGCAAAGTTTGAGTGCGGCCCGCGAATGTAGCTGAGTTGAGTTCGCGATTTTCGGAAGACTAGATAAAGAGCAAACCGGAATGCCGGGAGGCTCGTTAACGAGTAAGCCGACGTGGTTGGACACCTTAGGGTGTTCGGCCGCGTCGGTTTTTTTTGAGATGGTGCGGCACGCACGTGTCCACCCTATTTCTCGAAGAACGATCTGGCTCGTGATGGAATAAAAAGGGGCGATTTGCCCTACAACGTCACGGGCCGCCACACCACCAAGGAGTGTTGTCTTGTATCGATGCCTTGGTTATTTGACTGTTTTATCCCTAGGACTTGCGATCGTCGGCTGTACGCGCTCCGAGAGCGAGCGGGCCAAGGACCAAGTTGACGAGTCGGCCAAGAGCCAAAAGCTCTCCGTTGATCGAGACGCCGAAGCGACGGAGAAGACCATCGATGAGAACGCGGTTGCAACGAAAACCGCCATCAAGCAGGACGTTGACTCGCGTCGAACGGCGGCCGAGGGAGATGCGACAAACGACCGACAAGCTGCCACGAGTCTCGCGGCCGCGGCCGAGCAGGCTAAAGCAGACGCCGCAGCAGCCGACAAACGTGCGCGAGACGCCAAGTAACCCAAGTTGTTTTCATTAGCGGACGACGCAGCCGCGCGGTAATCAGCCGGACCCAGTCGTTCTTTCCTCCGATCTCAAGGTGCTTTATGTTGTGGACACTGTTGATTGTTTTGTTGGTGATGTGGGCGTTGGGCTTCGGGTTTGGCGTGGGAGGGGGCCTGATCCATCTGCTCTTGGTGGTCGCTTTGATCCTATTCGTGGTGAGCCTGCTTTCGGGGCGACAAGTGGTGTAGCGTCCAAAGAAGGTGAACTCACTTCTGGAATCGATCGCGGTGCAAACCGCACCGCGGTCGGCGGCGAGGATTTTTCCTTGGTCGTGTGTCAACCTGGTTTGTCGCTGCGAGTCAGCGACGTTTTCCTATTCTTTAGACGGCGGAGTTAGGGTCGAGTGAGGCATGCTGATCAACGTCGGCCATGAAATTGCGTTTGTCTTTCCGGAGTCGACGGCGCTGATCGTGATGCTCTATCTGCATCCCTCGCGAGGCCCGACGATCAAGAAGCCCGAACGTCTGGAAGTGGACCCGGCGGTGGCGATTCGGGAATACATCGACTCCTATGGCAATCGCTGCGGTCGCGTCGTCGCGCCCTCGGGACGAGTCGTATTTCGCAACGACGCGATCGTCGCGGATTGCGGCCTGCCCGATTTGCAGGCCTGGAATGCGCCGCAAGTCAACGTGCAGGACTTGCCGCAAGAAGTCCTCCTGTTTCTGCTGGCCAGCCGCTATTGCGAGGTGGACAGCGAACTGAAGGACATCGCCTGGACGCTGTTTGGCCGAACCACTCCCGGCTGGCCGCGCGTCCAAGCGATCTGCGATTTCGTTCACCAGCATATTCGCTTCGACTATTCGCAAGCGCGAGCCAATCGAACGGCCTTGGGCATTTATCGCGAGCGGGTGGGCGTCTGCCGCGACTACATGCACTTGGCCATCACCTTCTGCCGCTGCCTGAACATTCCGGCGCGCTACTGCACCGGTTATCTGGGCGACATCGGCGTGCCGATCGCGCCTTACCCGATGGATTTCAGCGCGTGGTTCGAGGCGTACTTAGGCGGACAATGGTACGCCTTCGATGCCCGCAACAATGTCCCGCGCATTGGCCGTGTGCTGATGGCCCGCGGCCGCGACGCGGCGGACGTGGCCATGACGACGACGTTCGGCGTCAATCAACTTCAGTCGTTCAAGGTGTGGACCGACGAAGTCCAGGAAGATTCTCTGAGGCGGCCATTGCGATCCGTTGCCGAAGCGTGGCAACCATGACTTATTGCCTGGGGATTATGATGCGGCAAGGAAAATAGCTTACCGTCGTTGCAAACATTTTAATGAAGGGAAAACACATGTCTACCGTGAGCGACCGGCTTGGCGAACAGGCGAAGCAAGTGAAAAACGACTTTCGGGAATTGGGCGAGACCGCAGTGGACGCTGCCCAGGAGAAGTTCGAGCAAGCGGGCGAGAAAGCCGCGGAGTGCTATGAACAGGGGCGCAGACCAGGTCCACGGTGTCGCTTGCGCCTGCGAGCAATTCATCGGCAAGCGGCCGCTGAGGTCGGTCTTGATGGCGGCCGGCGTCGGGTGGTTGCTCGGTCGCTTTTGGAAACGCCGCTGACGAGAGTTAATCGCATGGCACCCTCGGACCAATTCGCCAAATCAGCGTGGAGTGTTGGCGTCGATCGCCGTGGTCGTCGCGGCCCTTTACCTGGCCAAGGGTGTGCTGGTTCCCTTGACGCTCGCCGTGCTGCTGAGCTTCCTGCTCAGCCCGGTGTGCGATTGGCTTGAGCGGCGCAGGCTGGGCCGTATTCCGGCTGTATTGGTTACGGCAATCCTGGGCTTCGCGGTGCTGGGCATCGCGGCATGGACGGCGGTGGTTCAAATGACCGCCCTGGCCCCCAAAATGCCTGAGTACCAAGACAACCTTCAAGCGAGACTCCATTCGGTGAATGACTACTTCATCGCCGCGTTGAGCAAGGTGACACAGAACCGCCGAGGACATCGGCCAGAATCTCCCGCAAGCCGGAACAGGCCACGGCGCCGCAGGGGACTGACGAGCGGCCCTACTCGGTTCGCGTGCTTTCCCGCCGGCGAGCCCTCTGCAAGTCCTGGGTGGAACATTTGGCACACTGCTCGAGGGGTTGGGCTCGGCCGGCATCGTCGTCATTCTCGTGGTGTTCTTTCTGATCCGCCGCGAAGACCTGCGCGATCGCTTCATCCGCCTGGTGGGAACAGGTCAAGTGACCGTGACCACGCAGATGCTGGAAGACGCCGCCACGCGAGTCAGCCGATTTCCTCTCGATGCTGTTTCTCATCAATCCCACCTTCGGCATTGCGGTCGGCATCGGGCTTTACCTGATCGGCGTGCCCAACGCCATCCTGTGGGGAATCCTGGCCGCGACCTTGAGGTTCGTTCCCTACATCGGCTCCTGGATTGCCGCAGCGGCACCGATCTGCCTGGCGATGGCCATCTCGACGGGTTGGCTGGCGCCCGTCCTGACGCTTGGGCTGTTCGTCGTGCTGGAACTCTTCTGCGGGAATGTCCTGGAGCCCTGGCTGTATGGCAAGGGCACCGGCGTGTCGGCGGTGGCGGTTCTGGTGGCGGCTGTCTTCTGGACGTGGTTGTGGGGAATTGTGGGACTGCTGCTGGCGACCCCGTTGACCGTGTGCCTCTTGGTGATCGGCAAGCACGTTCCTCAACTTTCCTTCTTGGACATTTTGCTGGGCAACGAGCCGGTGTTCGAGCCCAAGAGGCGGGTCTATCAGCGGCTTCTGGCCGGAGATCAAGAGGAGGCCGCCGAATTGGTCGACGAAGATCTTGGGAACAAGCCGCTGGTCGAGGTCTACGACACGCTGCTCATCCCGGTGCTGGCGTTGGCCGAAACCGATTGGTATCGACGCGAATTGGACGAAGGCAGGCACAAGTTCATTTTGCAGAGCCTGGAGGAGATGATTCACGAAACGAGTGAGGACCAACAAAAACTACAGGCGAAAGAGGTCATCGACGACGGCAGCTCACCGCGGCCGTACGTCCTCTGCCTGCCCGCTCGCGACGAGGCGGATGAAATCGCCGGAATGATGCTGGCGCAATTGTTGGCGACAGGCGAATGCCTTGTGCAGTCCGTCTCGTTTACGGCCGCGGCCGGCACGGTGGTTGATCTTGTCGAAAGGCGCAAACCCGATGTGGTCTGCATTTCCGCGACGCCTCCCGCCGCCGTGATGCATGCACGCCACCTGTGCAGGCTCATTCGTGGTCGATTTCCGGACGTGCCGGTGATCGTCGGATTGTGGAATGCACAAGGCGATCTGAGCAAGGCGAAAACGCGCATCGGGGGTGGCGCCGCAACGCATGTCGTGGCGACGTTGGCGGAAGCGCAAGAGCAGGTTCGCCTTCTGATTCAGCCCCCCTCGCGGCTTTCCGGATTGCAAGTGCCATCGGATGGCGGTCCACCGGTTATGGCGACATCGCGACAAAAACGCGCAGCAAAGACATAATGCGCCTTGCATTCTCCGGCCGGCGCCGTAAAATCGCTCCGTCGGGAGAGTCGCGGAGAAGTTGAACGCGGCGCTGCCGAAGAATGATGCGAACGACGTTGGAAGACTAGATAAAGGGTACCCCGGCACGCCGAGAGACCCATTAACGAGTAAGCCGACGTGGTGGAATACCTCAGGGTGTTCCGCCACGTCGGCTTTTTTGGCTCAGTTCGCGAGGATAAAACCACCTCGCTCGCCAGGAGGCCGGTCCCATGAACAAGTCCGATTCGACCATGGCCGAGCAGGTTGCCCAGGCGGCAATCGCTTTCGAAGAACGGCGCACGGGGCACGCCCCCAAGTCGGTGACCGTGGTGCTGAGCGACGACACCCTCGTGATCACGGTGCATGGGGCCTTGTCGCCAGCCGAAACGGCCCTGGCCAAGACCACGGCCGGCGCCGCCAAAATCCAGGAATTCCACCGAGGGTTGTTCAACGACTCGGCGGCCTCGCTCCGGCAAGACATTATGCGAATCACCGGAGTGGAGGTCCGCGAAGCGACGGCCGAAATCGAGCCGACGACCGGCACTGTCGTGCAGGTGTTCACCACCGGCACCGTCGTGCAAGTCTTTTTGCTCGCCCACGGCGTGACCGCGGATGCCTGGAACGGACACACGAATTGACCGGGCAATCCATTACGGAAACGGAGTTTCGACCATGTTGGTCTTATCGCGAAAACATCAGGAATCGGTCGTCGTGGGTGGTGCGCCCGGCTTTGAGCACATGCTCAAGGTGACGGTGCTCCAGATCAGCGGTGCAAAAGTCTGTCTGGGCTTCGAGGCTGATCCGGCTGTCCCCATCCACCGTGCCGAAATCTGGGAACGAATCCAAGCCGAACGTCGGCCCGGCACCGCGGCGGATGGCCTCGGGATGACTGCGGAATAATGTGGATGCAACAAATCTCGTCAAAGGAAGAAATCATGACTCATCGTTCATTCTCTAAATCTAGGTCATTGGTGGTCGCGATTGTGGCACTCCTGGCGCGGGCTTTTGGTCGAGCACTGCCAGCGCCGCACCGCCGATCGGGGCCGATGGCGCGGATGGCGTGCAAGTGCTAACACGGGGCCCGATCCATGAGGCTTTTGCCGAACCGGTCGTTTTCAACCCGAAGGCGGGCATCATCGTGGCCAAGGCGCCGCCCGCGGCAATCGAGGAAATTCCGCCGGATCAGCGACCGGAAGGGGCAAATGTCGCCTGGATCCCTGGTTACTGGAACTGGGACGACGAGCGGAGCGATTTCCTCTGGGTCAGTGGCATCTGGCGCGCTCTGCCGCCGGGACGGCAATGGTTGCCCGGATATTGGGCCGCATCCGGCCAAGGTTCGCAATGGACGTCAGGATACTGGGCCGATGCCACGGCCAGCGAGGTCGAATATCTACCGGAGCCGCCGGCGACGGTCGAAGCGGGGCCCAATGTTGCCGCGGCTTCGCCAAACGATAGTTGGCTCCCCGGCAGTTGGGTTTGGCGACAAAGCCGTTATGCCTGGCAGCCCGGATCCTGGGCCACGGTGCAGCCAGATCGGGTTTGGATTCCGGCGCATTATGTTTGGTCGCCGCGAGGGTACGTGTTCGTCGGGGGCTACTGGGATTACTTGGTCGGCCGCCGCGGCGTTCTGTTTGCTCCCGTCCTTTTCAATGCCGCTGTATATTCACGCCCCGGCTTCTACTACTCGCCAACGACGGTCATCGATTCGGGCGTATTCGCCGATCAACTCTTTGTGCGGCCTAGCTATTGCAGCTACTACTTCGGCGACTACTACGCCGCCGGCTACGCCGCCTCTGGCTTCTATTCGTCATTTGGGTATCAGTCCAGCCGTTACGGTTACGATCCGATCTTCGCGCATCAGAGTTGGGAGCATCGCGGCGATTCCGGCTGGGAACGGAAGGTTCAAGCAAATTTCCTGGTTCGTCGCGATCATCAGGACGCCCGACCGCCACGCACCTTGGCGGCCCAGAACACGCTGTTCGCCGGCGCGGGGAATTCAACGAACAAAGGCCTTGTCGCAGCCACGTCGCTCAACCAACTGGCCAAGCGTCAGGACACTGCGCTGCGATTTCAGCCGGTGACCAAGGAAGAGCGACAAGGATTCGCACAGCATGGACAAGACATCCAGAAATTTGGTGCGGATCGACAACGGTTGGAAGCCAGAACCCCGCAGGCACAAGCTAGCACGCTATCGAAGGGATCCGACACAAGCAGAGTGAAGCTTCCGATGTCGCCGCTGGCTGGCAAGCCGGTCGACAAACCTGGCAGAGATAGTGTTTCACCTGGGACACATGAGGTGATCAGACCGAACCTGAATACCGAGCCAAAAGGAGTCGAAGCACAGCCACGTCCAAACCTGCAACCTTTGCCGAAGCCAGCGGTTGGGCCACAGCCTCACGTGAACCTGGAACCGCAGACGAAACCGCGGGAACCGCAACCGAAGCAGCCGATCGTGCCGCAGCCGCGTCCGACGTTGCAACCGGAACCCCGCCCGCAGCCGAGGATTGAAACGCAGCCGCGTCCGGCCCCGGAAACACAGCCGAAGCCGAGGGTGGAGACGCAACCGCGTACTGCACCCGCGCCTCGGCCACAACCAAAGGCCGAACCCCAGCCGCGTCCAACGCCACAACCGCAACCCCAGCCGAGAGCCGAGCCACAACCACATCCGGCTCCGGCGCCTGAGTCGAGGCCGACGCGCGACCCCAACGAAAAACCCAAGACGTAAGAATTTAGTCAACGGGATACTTTGAAAGGAGATTTGGAGCCATGAAGAAACTGCTGGTCGTTATTTTGGTGCTGCTCGTGGGCGTTGCTGCCGTGGGCTACTCGCGGGGATGGTTCAGCGTGACCAAGGAAGGCAAGGTTGACGTTCAAGCTGACCCGGCGAAGTTCAAGCAGGACAAGGAAGCTTTTAGCAAGACAGTCGGCGAGAAGACCAAGGCGTTGAAGGAAAGGATCGCCAGCCTCTGGACAAAAACCGAGGGGCTGAAGGCCGACGACAAGGTTCAGGCGAAGAAGGAGCTTGCTGAACTGGAAGAGAAGCACGAACGACTCGAGAAACAACTCAAGGAACTGGAGGATGCAGGCCCGGAAAAGTTTGAGAGCATCAAACAGGATCTGTCGAAGGCCCTTGCGGAAGTAGAGCAGAAGATTGAGGAATTGACCCAAAAGTTGGCCAAGTGAAAAGAAAAGGAGGACGCTGGCTAGACGCTACGTCGTCGGTCTGGGCAGGAGCCGTCCATTGCCGGATGGCATTGGCCGAGGGGCGAATGTCTATTCGATTGTCCCACGGAAAGGCAACGCCATGAACGAAGAATCCCCTCGCAACCTCTCGGCTCAACAATTAGATGAGCGCTTCGACCTGCTGGCGGCCGACGCGACGGAGTATGCCATCTTCCTGATCGAACAAGACGGGCGATTGATTTGTTGGAACCCGGGAGCGGAGCGGCTTTTCGGCTATCAATCGAGCGAAATCCTCGGCCAGCACTTTTCCCGCTTCTTCTCGCCGGAGGACATTCGCAATGGCCAGCCCGAGCATGAGCTCAAGACGGCGCTGGCAGAGGGCCGCGTCGATAGTGTGCGTTGGCAGCTTCGGAAAGACGGCTCCCGGTTTTGGTGCCGGTCCACGCTCACTCCGCTCCAAGACGAGTACAAGCAACTGCGGTCATTCGCTCGTGTGATGCACGACCTCACCGACAGCCAAGCGCAGGAAGCCCAAAAGAAACGTGCCGACGATCTGGCCACGACCAACCGTGACCAAGAAGAATTCATGGCGTTGCTTTCCCACGAGTTGCGCAATCCGTTGGCTCCGATTCTCAACGCCTTGAGCATTCTGCGGCAGATGAAGACCAACGACCCGATCATCGAGCAGGCCGGGAATATCATCAATCGGCAAGTCGTGCAGATGGTGCGCCTCGTGGATGATCTGCTCGACATCAGCCGCATCACGCAGGGAAAGCTGCGGCTGACCAGGGAAATGGTGGAACTGCGGTTCATCGTCAATCGCGCTGCCGAGACAGCCCGCCCAACCATGGATGCCCGCAAGCACGATTTTTCCGTGTCGCTGCCGATCGGACCGATCTGGGTAGAGGCCGACCCGGCTCGGCTTGAGCAGATCGTCGTTAATCTGCTCAACAATGCGGCGAAGTATACCGACGTGGGCGGGTTCGTTCGCATGAGCGTGCAACAGGAAGGTTCCGAAGCGGTGATCCGGGTGCGCGACAACGGCGTCGGGATCGCCGTGGAAATGCTCCCCCGTGTGTTCGATCTATTCACGCAGGTCGACGGTACGCTCGGCCGATCCTATGGCGGGCTGGGAATTGGGCTGGCTTTGGTGCGCACTTTGGTGGAGATGCAAGACGGACGAGTGCAAGCGCAGAGCAGCGGACTGGGCAAAGGGAGCGAGTTCACCGTCAAGCTGCCGGTCGCGTTTCACGTTTCAGAGCGCCAAGCGAACACTGTCCTAATTCTACAGCATCAGTTTCTGGTCTTTTCGCAACAGGCGATTGTGGAATAAGTTAGTTCTTACGACGTGCTGGTCAGTGCGTAATTGATTGTTTTTCGTCATCCACGCTTGCTCACGGAGGAGAAAGCATGTGGCGGAACATCGTACGCGCCGCCGGCAGGAAATTGCCGCAGTTTATGAAACGATTTGCAGATTGCTTCGCCAGGTCTGCGTCGAGGGGCCATGCCTCGACGTATGTAGCCGGCTTGCTGCAAGCTGAGGGACGCAAGAGTGCCGAACCGATCGCGCTGCAATTTTCGCCGCGGTCGGCCGAGGCAACTGTGGGAACCAAAGAGGTGCTCGCCTTGCAACGTTTTCTCACCGATTCGCCCTGGGATGCTCAGGATGTGCAGTGGCAAATCCAAGCGATCGCGGCTGAGGAGTTGCTCCCCTCCGCAACCGGAACGCCGCTGGGTGTGGTGGGCGTCATCGACGAATCGAGTTTTGAAAAAAGCGGCCCGCACAGCGTGGGCGCCAAGCGCCAATACTGCGGCCATCTGGGCAAGACCGACAACTGTCAGGTCGGTGTGTTTCTGGTGGCTACCGTGCCGGCCGGTGAAGCGCTGTTGGATCATCAACTCTATTTGCCCAAGGAGTGGATCAAGGATCGCGGAGGGCGCAAGAAGACTCGTGTTCCCAAGCAGATTCAATTCCAAACCAAACCGCAACTGGCGGCCGAATTGATCCGCCGCACCGTTGCCAACGGACACGTGAGTTTCGATTGGATCGTGGCGGATGACCATTATGGGGAGAACGGCGGTTTTCTCGACGCTTTGGAGTCGGACGGCCAGCGTTACATGGTCGAGACACCGGTGACCACGACCTTCTGGCTCGTCGATCCGGCTACACAAATTCCCACGGACGCCAGAGCGGGGCGGCCGCATTCGCAGCCCTCGCGCGAACATGTGCATTCGGTGCGCGAAGTGATCGCCACGTTGTCGCCGGCGGCCTGGCAACCGATCAAGCTGCGCGAGGGAGCCAAGGGACCGTTGGTTTTTGAATACGCGTGTCTGCGAGTCTGGGCGGTCCGTCACCGTCGCCCCGGACCTCAGATATGGCTGGTGCTGCAACGTTCGCCCGACAACCCGGAAGAAATCAAAGTCTGGGTCTCCAATGCCGACGAAGCAACGCCGCTGGAAGTCCTGGCCCAAGCCGGGGCGACACGATTCCGAGTGGAGTTGTTCTTCGAGGAGGCCAAGGGGGAACTGGGCATGGGCCACTACGAAGCCCGGGCGTGGACCAGTTGGCACCATCACATGGCCTTGGTTGGCATGGCTCATTTGTTTGCGACCTTGGTGCGCCAGGAATGCCAAGCTGAAAAAAGCGAACTCACCCTCCGCCAATCGTTCAACCTCATTCGGGCCGCTATCACGCGCCCTCCGCAAACTTATGACGAATCCATCCACCTCGCGGAGTATCACATCGCTCGCAACGCCACTGCTACGCGATCTCATCGCAAGACGTGGATACAAAAGCACAAACGAATCGTCGACAAACTGATGCTGTAGAACTAAAGACCGACAAACATACAGACAATCCCCTGCGAATTCTCATCGTCGAAGATGATGTCGATTCCGGCGACAGCTTGAGCCTGTTGCTGCGGCTCTACGGCCACGAGGCTCAAGTGGCGCGCACCGGACAGAGCGCCCTGGAAATGGCGTCGATTTGCCGGCCCGACGTCGTGCTGTTGGACATCGGCTTGCCGGGCATGGATGGCTATCAAGTCGCCCAGCACCTGCGAGAGCAGCCCGACTTCAAAAACGTGGTCCTCTGCGCGCTGACCGGCTACAGCCCGAGCGAGGCCGATTCCGAACGTCAGCAACAAACAGGATTCGACCACCACTTCATCAAGCCGGTGAGCCTTGAGACCTTGCTCGAACTATTCAAAACGATTGTGCCGAGGGCCACGAGTTAGCGGGACATTTGAAACAGGGGATTGGCACCGAGCGACCGGCACGGATCGTATTGCTGGGGGGTGCCTGTCCCCTGTTTCAACACGTTTCTGTTTCCGATTGGAGGGTGACGTATGTTATGGACCATTTTGTTGATTTTGCTCGTGATGTGGGCCTTGGGATTCGGCTTCGGCGTGGGCGGTGGTCTGATCCATCTGGTCTTGGTGATCGCCCTCATCGTGTTTGTCGTCCAACTTCTTTCGGGACGCCGAGCTATTTAGTGTTTTTTCTCTTTTAGGAGATTTGCCATGTTGGGACCTATCTTGCTCGTGATCTTGATTCTGTTGCTGTTGGGCGTTCTGCCGTCGTGGAACCATAGCCGAAATTGGGGCTACGGTCCCAGCGGAGGGCTCGGGTTGGTGGTGTTGATCGTCGTGGTTCTGCTGCTCATGGGACGGATTTAGCACCACGGCAAAGAATGGCGAGCGTGATGAGTCACAAGCATCCACACGACCTGAACTACACGGAACGCTTCAGAGTGCCTCCCGGCGCCTCCGTCAAGCTTAAAGACATCGACCCGAGCTTCAAGGACTATCACGTGAGCCATAAGGAGGCCGCCAATGAAATCGACCACTTCCAGCAAAGGTTGAGAGAACTGCAAGAGTTGTTCTTCGTCGATGGACGGCGATCGCTGCTGATTTGTTTGCAAGCGCTCGACGCCGGCGGCAAAGACGGGACGATCAATCACATCCTGGGTTCGATGAATCCGCAAGGTTGCAAAGTCGTTCCATTCAAGCAGCCGACTGCCGTCGAGCTTACGCATGACTTCCTGTGGCGGATCCATCGGGCCGCGCCTGCCAAGGGTGTCGTGACGATCTTCAATCGATCGCACTACGAGGACGTGTTGATCGCTCGCGTCCACAAGCTGGTCCCGGAAAAGATCTGGTCCCGCCGTTACGAGCGAATCAACGCTTTCGAAAGCGGCCTCGTTGAGGACGACACGCATATCCTCAAGTTCTATCTGCATATTTCAAAGGAAGAGCAACTAAAGCGATTCAAGGATCGGCTCGACGACCCATCCAAGCAATGGAAAATCAGCGAGGCCGATTACAAGGAGCGCACCTACTGGGACGACTACATGGTGGCTTACGACGACGCGCTCTCGCGTTGCAGCACCAAGCATGCACCGTGGTTTATTATCCCTGCCGACCATAAGTGGTTCAGAAATCTCGCCGTTGCTCGAATCGTCGTGGAGCATCTGGAAGGGCTGAAAATGACCTTCCCGCCGCCCACGGTGAATATCGAGCACATTCGCAAGGAATATCATTCCGCGTAACGAGCCGCATCAAAGGAGCATTCGCATGAAACTGAAGAATCGCGTTCGAGAGAGCAGCGCCGTCGAAACAGGATGGACGACGGATGCGGGCAATGTCTTGACGCCCGAGATGCTACGAAAGATCAACGCGTATTGGCGCGCCGCGAACTACCTTTCGGTTGGCCAAATCTATCTCTATGACAATCCGCTGCTGAAGGAGCCGCTGAGGCTTTCGCACGTGAAGCCGCTCGTCGTCGGGCATTGGGGCACGACGCCCGGTCAGAATTTCATCTATGTGCATTTGAACCGAGTCATCAAGAAGTATGACCTCGACATGTTCTACATCGCCGGTCCCGGTCACGGCGGCCCGGCGATCGTGGGCAATGTTTACCTCGAAGGCACCTGGAGCGAGGTTTATCCGAACCTCAGCCAGGACGAGGCCGGGCTGAAAAAACTGTTCAAGCAGTTCTCGTTTCCCGGCGGGATTTCCAGCCACGTCGCGCCGACGACGCCGGGCTCGATCCACGAAGGTGGCGAATTGGGATACTCGCTCAGCCATGCCTTCGGGGCCGCGTTCGATAATCCAGAACTGATCGTCGCCTGCGTCGTCGGCGACGGCGAAGCGGAAACCGGACCCTTGGCAACCGCCTGGCAGTCGAACAAACTTCTCAACCCCATCAGCGACGGAGCCGTGCTGCCGATCCTGCATCTCAACGGCTACAAGATCAGCAACCCCACGGTCCTGGCCCGCATCGAGCATGAGGAATTGGAGCAGTTCTTCCAAGGCTGCGGTTGGACGCCGTATTTCGTGGAAGGCGACGACCCGGAAACGATGCATGAAGTCATGGCCGCGACTTTGGAAACGGCCATCGAGGACATCCGGCAAATCCAAAGCAACGCGCGGAACAACAACGACACCACTCGACCGCGCTGGCCGATGATCGTCCTCCGCTCGCCCAAGGGATGGACGGGACCGAAAGTCGTTGACGGCCTGCAAATCGAAGGCACTTTCCGGGCGCATCAGGTGCCGCTCTTGGTCGATCCCGAGCATCCTGATCACGTCAAGCTGCTCGAAAGCTGGATGAAAAGCTACAAGGCCGAGGAACTGTTCGATGAAAATGGCCGGCTTATACCGGAACTTGCCGAACTGGCGCCGAAGGGCGACCGAAGGATGGGCGCCAATCCGCACGCCAATGGCGGCATCCTGCTGCGCGACTTGCGGATGCCGGATTTCCACGACCATGCTGTCCATGTGCCGTCGCCCGGCGAGGTGAACGCTCAGGACACGCTCGTGCTGGGTAAATTCCTGCGCGACGTGGCGAAGCTGAATCAGGATCAGCGTAATTTCCGCGTCTTCGGCCCGGATGAGACGCTCTCGAATCTATTGGGTGCGGTGTTCGAAGTCACGAACCGCCAGTGGGACGCGCGCGAAGTGAAAAATGACGAGTTTCTCGCGCCCGCCGGCCGCGTGCTGGATTCGATGCTCAGCGAGCACCAGTGCGAAGGTTGGCTCGAAGGCTATCTGCTCACCGGGCGTCACGGTCTGTTCAACAGTTACGAGGCTTTCATTCGCATTGTCGATTCGATGTTCAGCCAGCACGCCAAGTGGCTGAAAGTGACGTCGGAACTTCCCTGGCGCCGAAAGATTGCATCGCTGAACTATTTGCTCGCCTCGCATGTCTGGCAGCAGGACCACAATGGCTTCACGCACCAAGATCCCGGCTTCATCGACCACGTGGTTAACAAGAAGGCCGACATCGTGCGCGTTTATCTGCCGCCCGACGCCAACTGCTTATTGTCGGTCTTCGATCATTGCCTGCGAAGCCGGCATTACGTCAACGTCGTGGTGGCCGGCAAGCACGCACTGCCACAATGGCTGACGATGGACGCCGCCGTGGTGCATTGCACCGAAGGGATCGGCATCTGGCCGTGGGCCAGCAACGATCAGGAGAGTGAGCCCGACGTGGTAATGGCCTGCTGCGGAGACACGCCCACGCTCGAAATCCTCGCGGCCGTATCCATCCTGCGCGAGCATCTGCCGGAGCTGAAAATCCGAGTGGTGAACGTCGTCGATCTGATGAAACTTCAGTCCGCCAGCGAGCATCCGCACGGGCTGAGCGATATCGATTACGACGCTCTGTTTACCAAGGATAAGCACATCATCTTCGGCTACCACGGATATCCCTGGCTGATCCACCGGTTAACCTATCGCCGGACCAATCGCAACCTGCACGTCCGCGGCTACAAGGAAGAGGGCACGATTACGACTGCTTTCGACATGCGAGTGCAAAACGATTTGGATCGGTTTCATTTGGTGCAAGACGTGATCGATCGTCTGCCGCACTTGGGTGCTCGGGGAGACTACCTGAAACAACAGATGGCGGACAAACTCATCGAGCACAAGCATTATATCGACGAGCACGGCAAAGACTTGCCGGAGATTCGAAACTGGAAGTGGATCGATCGAAGTGGCGCCCACGCCGGCTCAATGCCGGTCGAGACGCAATCGAGAAGACAGGAAACCAATGCACGACAATGAACACGGTCATCATTCGCACGAAACTCACGATCACCATGCCCATCGCGACCCGCGTCCGTACTGGAAACGCGCTCATCGTGATTGGCGTTTTTTGGTCGCCGTGTTTTTGATGTTGGTGGGAATCGCCATTTACGTGACCACTCTCGACTTTCGCACCGTTCCGCGCGGTCAGTTGCCGCCGCGGACCGCAGGAAGTGTCAACAAATGAGCAAAGCCATCGCAACAAGGAACGCGAATCGATCTGAGACGAAGCCTGCCGCCAACTCCGCGTCGACGAACGATTTGAAATCTCTCCCCATTGCCGAAGTGGAGAAAAAACTGGCGTCGTCGCCAGACGGGCTCAGTCAGGCCGAGGCAGAGAAACGTTTGACCCAATATGGGCCCAACGAGCTCAAAGAAGAGAAGACGAATCTGCTGCTGAAGTTTCTCAGCTATTTTTGGGGGCCCATCCCGTGGATGATCGAGGTGGCGGTCATTCTGTCGGGCGTCGTCCGGCACTGGCCCGATTTTTTCATCATCCTCATTCTGCTCTTCACCAACGCCCTGGTCGGGTTCTGGGAAGAACGCCAGGCGGGCAACGCCATCGCCGCGCTCAAAGCCAAGCTGGCGATCAAGTGTCGGGTGCGGCGCGATGGCAAGTGGGTCAATCCCGCGGCGCGTGAATTGGTGCCGGGCGACGTGGTCCGCCTGCGCATGGGCGACATCGTACCCGCGGATGCGCGCTTGCTGGACGGCGACGAGTTGTCGGTGGATCAATCGGCGCTGACGGGAGAATCGTTGCCCGTAACGAGCAAGCCCGGCGATGCCGTGTATTCCGGTTCAATCGTGCGCCGTGGCGAAATCGGCGCACTGGTCTATGCCACGGGCGAGAACACCTATTTCGGCAAGACGGCGCAACTGGTCCAAGCGGCGCACACCGTCAGCCATTTCCAAAAAGCCGTGCTGAAAATCGGCAATTATCTGATCGTGCTGGCCGTGGCGCTGGTGGCGGTGATCATCGTTGTCGCGCTGTTCCGCGGGGATCCGATGCTCCACGCGACGCCGCCCAACGACCCGATCCTGCTATTTGCCCTGATCCTCACGATCGCGGCGATTCCCGTGGCCATGCCCACGGTGTTGTCGGTGACGATGGCGGTCGGCGCTCGCCTGCTGGCGAAAAAAGAGGCGATTGTGAGCCGGCTAGTGGCCATCGAGGAACTGGCCGGCGTCAACGTTCTGTGCGCCGACAAGACCGGCACGCTGACCCAGAACAAGCTCACGCTCGGCGATCCCTTCTCGGTCAATGGCGTCCCTGCCGATCAGGTCATTCTCGCGGGCGCGTTGGCTTCGCGCGGAAAACAACGACACCATTGACCTGGCCGTGCTCGGCGGCGTGAAGGACGGCAAAACCTTGAAGAGCTATCAGGAACTTCACTTTGTCCCGTTCGACCCGGTGCATAAACGCACCGAAGCCACCGTCAAGGGCGCGAACGGAAGGCAGTTCAAAGTGACCAAGGGCGCGCCGCAGGTGATTTTGGCGTTGTCGGCCAATGCCGTTCAGATCAAATCCGCTGTCGACAAAGCAGTCAACGAATTCGCCGCACGCGGTTTTCGCGCATTGGGCGTGGCACGAGACGATGGCGACGGCCGCTGGCAATTCCTCGGCGTGCTCCCCTTGTTCGATCCACCCCGCGACGATGCCAAAGCTACCATCGCGACCGCTGGCGAAATGGGCGTGAAGATCAAGATGGTTACGGGCGAACGCGCTGGCCATCGCCAAGGAGACCGCCAAGATACTAGGAATGGGCACCAACATTCTCGATGCCGCTGGTTTGGGCGACTCGGAAAAGCAAGAGACCGCGCAGGCGGCCGAAGCGATCGAGAAGGCCGACGGCTTCGCCCAGGTGTTCCCCGAACATAAATTTCACATCGTGGATGTCTTGCAGCGCCGCGGCCACATCGTCGGAATGACCGGCGACGGAGTGAACGATGCCCCCGCGCTGAAAAAAGCCGACTGCGGCATCGCCGTGTCAGATGCGACGGACGCGGCACGCGCAGCAGCTTCGATCGTGCTGCTGACGCCCGGCCTGTCGGTGATTATCGACGCGATCAAAGAGAGTCGGAAAATCTTCCAGCGGATGAATAGCTACGCGATCTATCGCATCGCCGAGACACTACGAGTGCTGCTGTTGATGACGCTGTCGATCCTGATTTTCAATTTCTATCCGGTGACGGCGGTGATGATTGTGATGATCGCGCTGCTCAACGACGGAGCCATCCTGTCGATCGCCTACGACAACGTTCATTACCGCGACAAGCCCGAATCCTGGAACATGCGATTGGTGCTCGGGATTTCCACGGTGCTGGGGGTCATCGGCGTTGTTTCCGCGTTCGGTTTGTTCTATCTTGGCGAGCGAGTGTTTCTTCTCGACCGAGCACATATTCAAACGTTGATGTATTTGAAACTGTCCGTCGCCGGGCATTTGACGATTTTTCTAACGCGCACGCGTGGCCCGTTCTGGTCGATCAGGCCCGCGCGGATTCTCTGCGTCGCAGTCGTCGGCACGCAAATCGTGGCGACGTTGATCGCGGTTTACGGCGTGTTCATGACGCCGCTCGGCTGGGGTTGGGCAATGTTCGTCTGGGCCTATGCATTAGTGTGGTTCCTGTTGAATGACCGCATAAAACTGCTCGCCTATCGGATTTTCGATCCTCCTAAAGCGCCCATGTTGGCCACGAAACCGCCCAATCTTACGCCCCTGATCGCCGCACGGGCCTATGATCTCTACCAGCAGCGAGTTCACGGCGAAAGCCAGGCAGATCAAGACTGGCATGAGGCGGAACGCGAGATTAAGAGTGAATCCGCAAAATAAGCCGAAGCGCGGATAATCCGCGTACCGCGTTCAATCTTCGAGTTGGACCGGCCGGCGACAAAGGAGAGACAGATTTTGGAAAACTGGCGTGGACTGTTGGAGGGAGGCATACCCAAGCTGTGGGCAGTCACGCACAATGGGCAACCTGAATTCGGTGACGAGCAACCGTTGCGGTCCGAGCTGTTCAGCACCGACCAGCTCGAGCAGCATGCTAAAGCCTTGGCCGGTTGGCATGAGGTGGACAAGCGGCCGGGCCGGACCGTCTGCTTGAGTCGCTTGGAGAAGAACGAAGACGGTTCTGCTCGAAGCCCATCAACTGATCGTGGCCGCGGTGGCGGCCAATCGGCGAATGTCGCCGGCTGACGAATGGTTGCTGGATAATTTCTATCTGATCGAAGAGCAGATCCGCACCGCCCGCCGCCATCTTCCCAAGAACTACAGCCGGGAGCTGCCGCGGCTGCTTGGCGGGCCCTCGGCCGGCTTTCCGCGCGTGTATGACATCGCGCTGGAACTGATCTCCCATGTCGACGGCCGGATCAGCGCCGAAAGCCTGACCTCTTTCGTGGCGGCGTACCAAACGGTCACTCCGCTCACGCTCGGGAGAACTGTGGGCCATTCCCATCATGCTTCGCCTGGCATTGATTGAGAATCTGCGCCGCGTCGCCGCGCGGATGACCGCCGCCCGTCGTGCATCGAGACGAAGCCAATGCTTGGGCCGATCAGAATGATCGAGGCTGTGAGAAAAGGATCCTCAAAGCCTGGTCCTGGTGATGGCGGAGATGACGCGTTCCGCTCCGGCGATGGATAGCGAGTTCATGGCCGAATTCGCCCGCCGGCTCCAAGAGCAAAGCACATGCGATGGCGTTGCCGTTGATGTGGCTCGAACACCGATTGGCCGAGCAGGCGGTCACGGTCGAACAGCTGATGCAGATCGAGGGGCAGCAGCAAGCCGCCGATCAGGTCTCGACTCGGCAATAGCATCGGCAGCCTGCGGTTTCTTGGGGGCCATGGATTGGCGCAGAGTTTGTCGAATCGCTCAGTTTGGTCGAGCAGACCTTGCGCGGTTATGTCGCCGGGCGAACTCGGCGATTCTGACATCAGCGCGCGTGATGCTCGCCGGATCGTTCAGGCCATGCAAGGATACTCGGACGTTTACAGCGAAATGGATTTCGCCACGCGCGACCGGTATCGCCATGTCGTCGAACGGATCGCCAAACGCAGCCGGTTTTCCGAGTGGGAGGTGGCCGCGCAGGCGGTCCAGTTGGCGCACGCAGGCCGCCGACTCGAAGGGTGTTCGCGAGCGATCGGCTCACGTCGGGTATTTTTTAATCGACAAGGGATTACCTCAGCTCGAAGCGGCCGCCCAGGCGCGAATCTCGCTGGTCGAGAAACTGCGGCGATTGGCCAAACGGCATCCACTGCTGCTTTATCTGGGTGCGATCGGATCAATTACTCTCGCCGTGGCTGCCATAGCGATCTTCCAGGCATGGTCGTCTGGAGCCAGCCTCTGGCTTCTCGTGCCCATGGCACTGCTGGTACTGTTGGGCACAACCCACCTCAGTGTGGCGATCGTCAACTGGCTGGTCGACGTTGTTGGTGACGCCACGGCCGTTGCCGCGCATGGATTTTTCCGACGGGATTCCCAGCGAGTTTCGCACGTTGGTGGCCAGTACCCACGATGCTGACCAGTTCTCAAGGCGTTAGCGATCTTGATCGAGGCGCTAGAGGTTCGTTATCTGGCAAACCGCGACCAGCATCTCCATTTCGCTTTGCTGACCGATTGGCGCGATGCCCCTACCGAGACGATGCCCGAAGACGAAGCGCTGCTCGACCAGGCACGGGAAGGAATCGAAGCGCTGAACGAAAAGTACAAGAGCGAACGCAGCGATATTTTCTTCTTGTTTCATCGTCCTCGTCGCTGGAACCCCCAAGAACAAGTCTGGATGGGTTACGAACGGAAGCGCGGAAAACTCGCCGATTTGAACGCGTTTCTTCGCGGACGGCGCGCACGATCGGTTTTCGCTGATCGTCGGCGACACGAGCTTCGCTGGGCGAAGTGAAATACGTCATCACGCTCGACACCGACACTCAGCTCCCACGAGACGCTGCCCGCCAATTGGTCGCAACCATGGCCCATCCCTTGAATCGGCCTTGCTTCGACGACAAGAAGAATGTGCTTTGCGACGGCTATTGCATCTTGCAACCGCGAGTCGGCCTGAGCTTGCCCAGCGCCCGACGCTCTTGGTTCGTTCGCATCTTCGGCGGCCAGGCCGGCATCGATCCTTACACGGGAGCGGTGTCGGATGTCTATCAGGATTTGTTCCAGGAAGGTTCATTTATCGGCAAGGGCATCTACGACGTGGATGCCTTCGAAAGAGCTCTTGAGCGATCGGTTTCCGGAAAACCTGATTCTCAGTCATGATCTCTTGGAAGGTTGCCATGCCACGATCGGCGTTGATCAGCGATATCGAACTGTTCGAAACCTATCCGGCCCAATACACCGCCGACACCGGCCGCCGGCATCGCTGGATTCGAGGCGACTGGCAAATCGCCATGTGGGCATTGCCTTGGGTGCCCGAACCGACTCGGAGAGCTCGCAAGCAACCCGCTTGTCGGCGTTGTCTCGCTGGAAGATTTTCGACAATCTGCGGCGCAGTCTGGTGCCGGCCGCCTTGGTGCTCTTGCTCGGCTGTCTTGGATGATTCCCATCTGGCCGGCGTGGTTTTGGACCGCGTTGGTTCTGGCGATCATGCTGTTGCCAGCTGGATCTGCAGGTCGTTGTCGAGTTGGTCAAGCGGCCGATCGATCTTTCGTGGCGGCTGCATCTGCGCGACGCCTTGCGATCGTTGGGTCGCTATATCGCACAGGCGATTTGCGCACTGACATTTCTGCCCGACGAGGCCTATTACAGCTTGGACGCGGTGTTGCGGACGCTGTCGCGATTGACCATCACGAAACGCAATCTTGCTCCAATGGCACACGTCCACCGATGCGGAACAAAGCGTCGCGGACCGACCTGGCCGGCATCGTTCGGGCGATGTGGTTCGCACCGGTCTTGGCTCTGCTGCTGGGAGGCTACCTTGCCCGATTTCGTCCGGACGCGCTACCGGTTTCCATTCCACTGCTCTCTTTATGGTTGATTTCTCCGGCGATCGCCTGGTGGCTCAGCCGGCCGCTGCCCAGCAGGACGGCTCGCTTGAATCGCGACGACATCGGAGTTTCTCGAAGAGCTGTCGCGCAAGACGTGGCGGTTCTTCGAGACCTTCGTCGGCCCGGAAGACAATTGGCTTCCGCCCGACAATTATCAGGATTACCCGGCGCCTGTCATCGCCCACCGAACGTCGCCCACGAACATGGGTTTGGCCTTGTTGTCGAATCTGGCCGCTTATGACTTTGGCTTTATTTCAGCTGGCTCAATTGGAGGAGCGGACCGCCAACGCCTTTGCAGACCATGGAACGACTGGAGCGGTTCCGCGGTCACTTTTTCAATTGGTACGACACGCGCACCCTCGAGCCACTTCCGCCGCGTTATGTTTCCACGGTCGACAGTGGAAACCTCGTCGGCCATTTGCTCACCCTGCGCGAGGGACTGTTGCAACTGGCCGACCAAAGGATTCTGCCTCCCAAGGCCCTGCCAGGGCTGGGGATTACGCTGCGGGTCTTGATCGCGGCGATGGCACCGATTCCGGCACGGCCGCAGGTCCTGTCCGCCGGAGGCGAAGTCGCGGTCGAGATCGCCGCAGCCGCTTCAACACCTTGAGCAACTTGCAGCAGGAGCTATCTCGCACGCCCGCCGACGCTCGCAGCCGGATCTCGCTTGCTGGCGCGCCTGGCCAGCGACGAATCATCCGGTGCTCACCGAATTGACGAAACATCCCGACGAGCAGGTTCGCTGGTGGGCCAGCGCCTTGATGCGGCAGGCCCAGGCCTGGCTCGACGAAGTGAATTTGCTGGCGCCCCTGGCGACATTGCCTCCGCCGCCGCTCGCTCTCTGGCAAGCTGCCGGGCTGCCCGACGCGGATCCTCTGACTCAATTGCGCACCGCGCTTGAGCGGATTGATGGCGAGGCGACGCTGCGGGACATCGCCCAGCTCAGCTTGGAGTTGTCGGCAGTTCTCGACGAAGCGCTGGCGCGGGCCGGCGAACATCGCGATTGGTTGACGCCAACTGAAGCAGCGCATCGACGAGGTCAGCAACCAGGCCAGCTGCGCGGATGGCCATCGCACGAACAGCTGGCCCGAACGTGCCTGGAACTTAGCGACGCTGAGTTTGACTTTCTGTTCGACAAGGCTCGACGACTGCTGGCCATTGGTTTCAACGTGACCGAACATCGTCGCGACGCCAGTTTCTACGATCTGCTGGCTTCAGAGGCTCGGCTGGCCAGCTTCGTTGCCATTGCGGAGGGCCAATTGCAGCAGGAGCATTGGTTTGCGTTGGGTCGCCTGCTGACCGGAGTTGACGGCGAACCGACGCTCCTTTCCTGGAGCGGGTCGATGTTCGAGTATTTGATGCCGCTGTTGGTCATGCCGAGCTTCGACGACACTCTGCTGGACCAAACGTGCAAGGCGGCCGTCGCGCGACAAATCGCCTATGGCGCCAGCCGCGAAGTTCCCTGGGGAATGTCCGAGTCGGGATACAACGTCACGGACGTTCATTTGAACTATCAATACCGGGCGTTTGGCGTGCCCGGATTGGGATTCAAACGGGGGCTGGCCGACGATCTCGTGATTGCGCCGTACGCCTCGGTCATGGCGTTGATGGTGGCATCCCGAGGCCGCGTGCGCGAATTTGCGACGGATGGCCGCCGCCGGCTTCGAAGGCAGTTATGGATTCTACGAGGCCATTGATTACACGCCCGTCGCGACTCACGCCCGGGCAATCGTTTGCCGTCGTGCGATCGTTCATGGCTCATCATGAAGGGATGAGTTTCTTGTCGCTGGCCTATGCCTTGCTCGATCGGCCGATGCAGCGACGGTTCGAGGCCTATCCGCCGTTTCAAGCCACCGAGATTGCTCCTGCACGAGCGGATTCCCAAGGCGGCCGCCCGTCTGTCTCGCGCTCGGCGGAAGATGCCGAGACGCCGCGACCCGACGGCGGGCCACGAAGTCCTGATGCGCGTCTTCAATACGCCGCACACGCCGATTCCGGAAGTGCATCTGCTGTCCAATGGGCGCTATCACGTCATGATCACCAACGCCGGCGGCGGCTATAGCCGCTGGAAGGACATCGCGGTCACGCGCTGGAGCGAGGACATCGCGCGCGACGATGCGGGCACGTTTTGCTATCTGCGCGACGTGACGTCCAACGACGTTTGGTCGGTCGGTTTTCAGCCGACGCTCAAGCCGTCGCCGGACTACGAGGCCATTTTCCCGCAGTCGCGGGCGGAATTTCGGCGACGCGACTTCGAGCTGGATACGCACACCGAAGTGACCGTTTCGCCCGAAGACGACGTCGAGCTGCGCCGCATCAGCATCACGAACCGTTCCCGATTCCGACGCACGATCGAGCTGACGAGCTACGCCGAAGTGGTCTTGGCCAGCGCGGCGGCCGACGCGACCCATCCGGCCTTCAGCAACCTGTTCGTCCAGACGGAAATCATCCGCAACCGCAAGGCAATTCTCTGCACGCGCCGGCCCCGGTCGCATCAAGAACATCCGCCTTGGATGCTGCATCTGATGTCGGTGCATGGCACGTCGGTCGGCACGACTTCCTACGAAACGGACCGGGCCAAGTTTCTTGGCCGCGGACGCGACGTCGCCGATCCGCAGGCCATGGTCCGCCCCGGTGCCGCTTTCGAACAGCGAGGGCTCGGTGCTCGATCCGATCGTGGCCATTCGCTGCACGGTTTCCATCGAACCTGAGGAAACGGCCGTGGTCGACGTCGTCTCCGGCGTCGCGGAAACGCGCGATGCGGCACTGGGACTCGTCGAGAAGTATCACGATCGGCATTTGGCCGATCGCTTGCTCGATCTGGCCTGGACGCACGGACAAGTGATTTTGCAGCAACTCAACGCCACGGAGGCCGAAGCCCAGACTCTACGGCCGACTGGCCAGTTCGATTATTTATGCCAGCGGCTTGCGCCGCGCCAGCGCCAGCGTTTTGGCCAAAAACGTGCGTGGCCAATCCGGTTTATGGGGACATGGCATCTCCGGCGACTTGCCGATCGTGCTGCTGCGGATTGCCGATCGCAAGCAAGATCGATCTGGTGCGACAGCTCATCCATGCCCATGCCTATTGGCGATTCAAGGGATTGCCCGTCGATCTGGTGATTTGGAACGAAGACCAGTCGGGATACCGGCAATTGTTGCAGGACGAGATCGTCAGCTTGATCGCCGGCAGCACCGAGGCCCATGTGCTCGACCGACCCGGCGGAATCTTTGTGCGGCGACCGGAGCAGATGTCCGACGAAGATCGCATTCTCATGCAGAGCGTGGCGCGCGTGGTGTTGACCGACAGCGGCGGCATGCTCGCCGACCAGATCGAGCGTCGAGGCCGCCGCGAGATCAGCATGCCAGCGTTTGTCCCGATGCGCGGTCGCAAGGCCGAGCCGATTCCCAGCCCGAGGTTGCCGTTTCGCGAGCTGATTTATGCGAACGGACTGGGCGGTTTTACGCCGGACGGCCGCGAATATGTGATCACGACCTCGACGTTCGCAACGAACGCCGGCCCCGTGGGCCAACGTGTTGGCCAATCCTCAGTTCGGCACGGTGGTAACGCGAAAGCGGCAGCGGATATACCTGGTTCGAAAACGCCCACGAGTTTCGGCTGACCCCGTGGTACAACGATCCGGTCACCGATCGCAGCGGCGAATTGTTTTATCTTCGAGATGAGGAAAGCGGCGCATTCTGGTCGCCCACGCCTCTGCCGACTCCCGGCCAGAATCGCGTACGTCACCCGCCACGGCTTCGGTTACAGCGTCTTTGAGACGACCGAAAATGGCATCGCGACCGAGCTGACGGTGTACGTGGCGATGGACGCGCCGATCAAGTTCTTTTCGCTGAAGATTCGCAATGCATCCGATCGAACCCGCCGGCTTTCGGCGACCTGCTGCGTGGAATGGGTGCTGGCGGAGTTGCGTCCCAAATCGCTGATGCACGTGGTGACCGAGGTCGATCCCAAGACCGGGGCGCTGTTGGCTCGCAATCCCTATAACTCCGGAGTTTCCTGGCCGGGTTGCGTTTCTCGATGTCAATGAATCGCATGCGCACGATCACCGGTGACCGAACCGAATTCTTCGGACGCAATGGCACGGCGGCCAACCCGGCGGCGATGAGCCGCACGCGACTTTCGGGCAAGGTCGGGCCGGGACTCGATCCGTGCGGCGCGATGCAAGTCGGAATTCGAAATTGCCCCGGGACAGGATCGTGAGATCGTGTTTCTCCTGGGGGCCGCTCCGAGCATCGAGGAAGCGCAGGCACTCGATCCAGCGCTATCGCGGCGTCGGGCCGGCGCGCCGCGCCCTGGAAGGCGTGTGGCATTACTGGCAGCGAACGCTGGGCACCGTCTACGTGGAAACTCCGGACCCGGGCATCAACACTTTGGTCAATGGTTGGCTGCTCTATCAAACCTTGGCCTGCCGCCTGTGGGGACGTAGCGGCTTTTACCAGTCGGGCGGCGCGTTCGGATTTCGCGATCAATTGCAGGACGTCATGGCCCTGGTGCATGCCGAGCCCCGATCTGATGCGCGAACATCTGCTGCGGGCCGCCGGCCATCAATTTGTCGAAGGCGACGTTCAGCACTGGTGGCATCCTCCCATCGGACGCGGCGTGCGCACCCATTTCTCCGACGACTTTCTGTGGCTGCCTCTGGCCACCTGCCGCTACGTCAAGCAGATCGGCGACACGGGCGTGCTCGACGAGCGGATTCCGTTCATCGAAGGCCGGCCGGTCAAGCCGGACGAGGAGGCCTACTATGATTTGCCGAGCTCGATCGGAGCAATCCGCCACTCTCTACGAGCATTGCGTCCGGGCGATCGAGCACGGTTTGCGGTTCGGCAGTCACGGACTGCCGCTGATGGGCTGCGGCGATTGGAACGACGGCATGAATCTGGTGGGCGAGCAGGGCAAGGGCGAGAGCGTGTGGTTGGCGTTCTTTCTGGTTCACGTCTTGCAGGAGTTCTCCGAGGTCGCCCGCGTCCGCGGCGACACAGCCATTTGCCGAGAAATGCGTCGCCCAGGCCGCGCAATTGAAAGAGAACATCGAAAACAATGCCTGGGACGGCGGGTGGTATCGACGCGCTTACTTCGACAATGGCGAGCCGCTTGGCTCGGCCAGCAATCTCGAATGCCAGATCGATTCGATTCCCCAAAGCTGGTCGGTCTTGTCCGGCGCGGGCGATCCCGAGCGAGCATCGGCAGGCCATGGAGGCTGTCAACGACCGTCTTGTGCGCCGCGAGCACTCGCTGATCCAATTGTTCGATCCGCCGTTCGACAAATCGCCGTTGGATCCCGGCTATATCAAGGGCTATGTGCCGGGCGTCCGCGAAAACGGCGGCCAATACACGCATGCGGCGATCTGGACCGTGATGGCATTTGCCGCCCTGGGCGATCGGCAGCGGGCTTGGGAACTGCTGTCGCTGATCAACCCGCTGAATCACGGATCGACGCCGGCCGGCATCGCGACCTATAAGGTCGAGCCGTATGTCGTGGCGGCCGACGTCTATGCCGTGGCGCCGCACACCGGTCGCGGCGGATGGACGTGGTATACCGGATCGGCCGGTTGGATGTACCGACTGATCGTGGAATCGCTGCTGGGCGTGCGGTTGGATGTGGACAAGCTGCGTTTCTTTCCGTGCCTGCCGGACGAGTGGCCATCCTTCAAACTGCACTACCGCTACCGCGACACGTTTTATCACGTCACCGTCAAGAACAATGGCGGCCACGAAGCGAACCGAGTTACCTCGACGGAGTCGATCAACTCGACAAGGCGATTCATCTGGTCGATGATCGCCAAGAACACTCCGCGGAAGTCGAAATCGGATCTACGCCAGTCTCGCCACGCAGTCCGCAGTTTGCAACTCAATAACGTGAAATGTATGCGGGCGTTCCGACGATTTTCGGACCGGCACCCCAATCCGGGCCGAAAGACGAACCGGCCGGCATCCAGGTCGTCGAGATATGTCCGGATCACAGAAAACCATCGGTAGTAGTGGAGGTCGGCCCTCGCCCGATCGCGATGGGTCTCGATCTTGAGCGTTCTTGTTTTTACCAAATCGCGAATTCCCAGGTGCCGACTCTCGCACGATGGTCCGGTAAAGGGCATTAGTCAGCCGCTGGAGCCGTTCTCTTGGACGCGGCGGTTGGCTCGACGAATGGCACGTAATTCGTTTGGAAGCTCTTGGCTGGAACTGACATAGGCAAAAAAGGCCTCTCTTGCGTAGATGGAGTTTGGCAACACACCCATCACCGGCAAGGAGGCCCAAGGATGCGATATTTTAACCAAGGACGGTTTCGCCAACAGGTGAGATTCTTACAGCATCAGTTTCTGCAAGATGGAAATCTCCCCTTCAGCGACATTCTGTCAACGAGTCTGATTGAGCAAGCATTGACAGCACTTCAAGTGGGGTTGATCGATTGCCTCTATACGCCGCTGGTCACCCTGTGTGTGTTTCTCGGCCAAGTGCTGAGCGCCGATCATTCGTGCCGCGCGGCCGTGGCGCGCCTGATCGCGTATCGCGTCGCGAGAAGAGAAAGGCCATGCTCGGCAGAAACCGGCGCGTACTGCCAAGCCCGCAAACGTTTGCCGGAAGAGTTCTTCTCGCAGATCGCGCGGCAGACGGGACGCCAGCTCGATGCCAACGCGGAATCGGGCTGGTTGTGGAAGAATCGACGTGTTCATATCTTTGACGGTGCGACCATTTCCATGCCCGACACGTTGGAAAATCAACGGGCCTATCCACAACCGCCGCAGCAAAAACCTGGACTGGGATTTCCCCTGGCGCGAATCGCGGTCATCTTTTCCTTGGCCTGCGGCGCGGTGCTCGACGTGGGAATCTGCCGTTATGCCGGCAAAGGGCAAAGCGAGTTGGCGCTGCTGCGTCAGATGTGGTCGATCTTTAAGCCCGGCGACATCATGCTGGCCGATCGCTTGATGTGCGCGTGGACAGAACTGGTGATGCTCAAGCAGCGCGACGTGGACAGCGTGTGTCGTTTCAACTCAGCCAACCGCAAGACCGACTTTCGTCGGGGGATGCGTTTGGGGAAAGACGATCACATTGTCACGTGGCTCAAGCCAACGAAGCCGCGGTCGATCGATAGGCAGACCTACAACACGCTTCCCGAATCTTTGACGATCCGCGAATGTCGCGTGCCAATTGCCCAACCCGGCTTTCGGGTGAAGGTCGTCGTGATTGCCACGACGCTCTTGGATCACGTTGCTTATCCGCCGTCCAAACTGGCGGAACTATATCGCGCCAGGTGGAATGCCGAAGTCTACCAGCCGGAATACCCATCAAGCGCGAGCTTGTATCAGCTCGCCGCCTGAGATTAAGGTGTCGGCTGGCGCGTTGCTGAAATTGGCATGCTGGTGTTGCCAGCGAGGGGCTGACAGCAACGCTTTCACCGATCTCCACGAGCAAGGAGGCTCTCCATGTCTCGACCGGTCCCCCCCGCGCCTGCCGGAGACACCTTCGGCCACGGCGATGGTCGTTCCTCTGGATCAACTTTGGACGCAGATTCCGCCGGCACGGCGCCGGGAACTGTTGGGGCAACTGACTCGAATTCTGGCTCAGCAATTGGCTGCCCCGACTCGAAAGGAGGCAGCCGATGAGTAACGGCACCATTCACCAGGCAACGAAGTGCAACGCGCCGTCCAGCAATTCCCCGGCAGCCCGTTTATGCAACTCCCGCCCCGACGCGCACACGACTGCACTTCGATCGGACAAGATCCGCGACGAACATTTGCAACGTCTGGCAATCGTGTACGTACGGCAATCGACGCAGCAGCAGGTGATCGAGCATCGCGAATCGACCGCCCGGCAATATGCCTTGGCGGATCGGGCCGTGTCCTTGGGTTGGCCCCGTGCGGCAGTGGAGGTGATCGACGAGGATCAAGGGCACAGCGGCAGTTCGGCCGAGGGACGAAGCGGTTTTCGACGCTTGTTAACCGAGATCAGCTCCGATCGCGTCGGTTTGATCCTGGGACTCGAGATGAGTCGGCTGGCACGGTCGTGCAAGGATTGGCACGCGCTATTGGAACTGTGCGCGATCTATCGCACGCTGCTGGCCGATGCCGACGGTTTGTATGATCCAAGCAATTACAACGATCGGCTGTTGCTCGGTTTGAAGGGAACGATGAGCGAAGCGGAATTGCACATTCTCAAAAGCCGTTTGCAACAGGGAATGTGGAACAAGGCCCAGCGCGGCGAAGTGCTCAACCATGCGCCGCTCGGTTACGTACGCACGCCAGGAGGCGACTTCGCGATCGATCCGGACGAGCAGGTGCAGTCGGTCGTGCGATTGATCTTCGAGCAGTTCGCGCGCCGCAGCAGCGTCAGCGGGCTGTTGCGGTGGCTGGTGCGCAACGACGTCAAGCTGCCGGTTCGTCCGCACTTCGGCGTTAATCGCGGTGAACTCGAATGGCGGCGGCCCCACCGGGAAGCGTTGCTGAATCTGTTGCACCATCCGATCTACGCGGGGGCCTACCGCTGGGGACATCGGGAAGTGGACCCGCGCAAAAAAGTTCCCGGCAAGCCATCGACTGGCCGCACGTTCAATGCATACGACCAGTGCCGCGTGCTGATCCGCGACCGCTTCCCGGCCTACATCGGCTGGGAGGAATTCGAGCGAAATCAGCAAAAACTTCGGGAAAACAGCAAGCTGCTCGCCGCTCCCCGCCACGGACCGAGCGTGCTGGCCGGGTTGACGGTCTGCGGCCGTTGCGGCCATCGCATGCTCGTCGGCTACGCGAATGCCGCAACGCGGAGGACGCTCCGCTACCGTTGTCAGCGGGATGCGATCGACTACGGAGTCAACACGTGTCAAAGCTTATCCGGCGCCGCGTTGGAGTCGTTCGTAGTTGAGCGTCTGCTGCAAGCCGTTTCTCCTGCGTCGTTGGAGTTGAGCCTTGCGGCTACCGCGGACGTCGAACGCGAGCGAAAGCAACTCGACGACCATTGGCAGCAGCGGCTGACGCGTTCGCGCTACGAAGTCGAGCAAGCACGGCGGCAGTACGCGGCGGTCGATCCCGATCATCGCTTGGTGGCGCGAGAACTGGAACGCCGTTGGGACGAAGCACTCCGCGCCAACGAAGCACTGCAAGTCGAGTACAACCGCTTTGCAAGCGACTGCCCGAGGCAACTATCGCCGCACGAGCGCGAGCAGATTCAGGCGCTGGCGGAGAACGTGCCGGCGCTGTGGAACGCCGCCTCGACGACTCCCGAAGATCGCCAAACAATCGCGCGACTGCTCTTGGAACAGGTTCTCGTGACCGTTGATGGGAACACGGACCGCGTCGATGTCGAATTGCGTTGGGCGGGGGGCTTCGTCAGCCGTCATGCGCTGTCTCGTCCGGTGCAAACGTACGAGCAGTTGTCGAACTATCGGGAACTGGTGGCCCGCATCGAGGCGCTCCGCGCCACGCCAACGACATTGTCGGAAATCGCGGCGACGTTGAATGCCGAAGGCTTCCGCCCACCGAAGCGATCGCTCCGCTTCACTAAAGGGATCTTAAGCGGATTCCTGCGCGAACGAGGTGTTCGTATCGGTCCCTTGCCGCGAAGCGTAACCGATGAGCAACATCTGCAAACCTGCGAGTGGTGGTTGGTCAACCTGGCGGCCGAGCTGTCCATGCCGATTGCGACGCTACATCGTTGGCGACGCGTCGGCTGGCTTGCTTCACGCAAAATCATTGCGGCCGGCGGCCGCTGGGCAATTCACGCAAATGCCGAGGAATTGCTTCGCCTCCGCCGACTCCGAGACTTTCCCCGTGGCTGGCCGCAGCCTTACCCGAAGGAGCTGACCACGCCTAAACTTCAAGAAGCACCAAACCCAAAATGCTTGCAGTAACAGCGCCGCTAGCTCGATAAAAGTATTATCTTGGGAGGTAGTATGAGTGGCACACTGAGCTCGATTTGAGATCCCTGAAACGAACCATGCAGATGGACATGCTGCGGTGCAAGACTCCCGAATTGGTTCGCAAGGAGTTGTGGACACACATCCTAGCCTACAACCTCATTCGCACGATCATCGCTCAGGCTGCGCACAAACACGATCTCGAACCACGCTCGATTAGCTTCAAGGGCGCCATCCAAACCTTGGAAGCGTTTCAGCCGGTGATCGCGTTGCAAGGGGAACACGACGTGGCGCACCGCTTAAGCCTGTACCAGATCTTGATTGACGCTATTGCCATCCACCGCGTCGCTGATCGCCCCGATCGCTACGAGCCGCGGGCTTGGAAAGGATATCAGAAGAAATTCGCGTATCTGCGAAAACCCCGCGCCCAGATCAAACGTGAAATGGCGAAAGGGCTTACCATGATTTAAGTGCCATTCGTTGGCTCGACCGCCGCAGTTTCAGAAGGGGGGTATTTTCGGGCAAACGCGCGCAAGATCAAGCCCTTTGGTGGGCCAGAATGGCTCAGGTCGGGAGAGAATCGTGAACGCTGAACGGCTATTTCGATTCTCTGGCCACCTCCCTATCTCGCAGCGCCGCCCACCGGATCGCCGCCACCTCACGGAGCAGCTCAGTAGGGCCAGCCAACTATCTAAGGAGCTCCCGATCCAACCTGAGGCCTTGCTGCCGGAACCGCCCATTCTGATCTGACTTCCCTTTCCCGGCAGCAGTGGTGGGGCCGGCGGCGAGTATACTGATCCTCGGCAGCCATGCTACGTCAGCGATGCCGAACAGGAAGCCTGCTCGCTGCCTGACACTCTGACTGCGAACCCGCGGAGCATGCCATGCCCATCAAGCTATTGGTTGCCGACGACCATCAGGTTGTCCGTGCCGGACTGAAGAGTATGTTGACGGGCACGGATATCAAGATTGTGGGCGAGGCTGAAACCGGTGAAGCTGCTTTGCGGCTGGCGCTCAAACACAATCCGGACGTCGTGCTGATGGATGTCCGCATGCCCGATGGCGATGGCCTGACCGCTCTGAATCGGATCAAGCTCGCTCGTCCGACCATGCCGGTGCTGATCTGGTCGGCGTTCGATAATCCGACCTACGTCGCCCGTGCGGTCGCTCTAGGTGCCAATGGCTACATCCTGAAGTCGGTCGGCCGAGAAAAACTGCTGCAAGCGATCCGGACCGCGGCGACGGGAGAGAACACCTGGACTCGCGAAGAACTCCGACGCGTGACCGGAGCCCTCGCTTCCGCTCGTCTCGGCACCGATATTGAGGTCCCCTTAACGCGGCGCGAGAGCGAGGTTCTCAAGCAATTGGCGCTGGGATTGACCAACAAGGAGATCGCTCTGGCGCTGAAGATCAGCTACGAAACGGTGAAAGAGCATGTGCAGAATCTGCTGCGCAAAATCGGCGTCACGGATCGAACCCAGGCGGCCGTTTGGGCTGTCCGGAAGGGGCTCGATTAGAACCAGCGATCTGCTAAACAGGTTTTCCGCACACTTGGTCGCTTGCGACGACGACGGTCGAACCGAGTCGGCAGATCGGGAGCATCGTTGGTCCAAATCGAGCCAGCGTGACCCGTTGAATGCGACTCTCCGCAATGCCGGCTATACTGAACCCCGGCAGCCCTCAATGGCAGCGATACAGATTGGTCAGCAGCGGGGTGGTGGTCAGCGCGTTGGATTTTTTAGCCGTCGGCCGATAAGCCTTTGGGGTCCGGCCGGCAGGGGAATAATGCCGTAACTGCCTGCGATTTGCGAAGAATCCGCTAATTTGCCAATGGGCGGTCGCCCGTGCGGCGGAACTTTCGCCCGTTTTTATCGTCCAAGCACGGGGCCGAGCCGTTCGGTTCGTTGATCGGCACCTTTCTCTGCTCTGACTATTCTTCATATTCGAGTGATTTAGCATGAATCGGTGGCAAATCGGCATCACCGCGGCCTTGGTTAGCATCTCGTCACTCTGGGGAGCTCATGCGGCGGCAGCAGAAATCGGCTGGATCGAGGATTATTCCTTGGCCACCGATCGAACCGTGCCGCTCAAGCAATTGATTCCCGCCTCGGAAGACTATTACTTTTATACCTGCCTCCGCTACCAGGCCCTCGAGCAATGGGATCAGGTCGATGCGACGCTCAAGGCCTGGATCGACCGCTATCGCGATACGCCGCGGATCCGCGAGATTCAAAACCGCGAGGCGCTGCTGACGTATAAGACGAATCCGCAGCGGGCGCTGGCACTCATCCGCGAGCGGCTCAATTTGCAGTTCAATCATCAGCGCAAGCAGCTCAATCAAAAGCCGAATCTACCGACGAAGCTCGATCCGGCGATTATTTCTCGCGAGCGGCTGATTCAGCAGGCGTTCGCGCCGTTTCCGACCACGGTGCAAGGCTTCGAGCCGGCTGCCATCGATTGGCTGATCGCCATCAAGCTCACGCCGGATCAGCGACGCAGTTTGATCGCCGGGCTGGCGCGGCCCGATTATCCGAATCTGGTCAAGCTGATCGTCGATGATTTGAACTACGTCAACAGCGGCGGATTCGGGCAATTCCAGATTCATCGCCTGCTACTGCTCGCGCAACTCGACGAATTGCTGAAGCTCAAGCCGGATTTGCGCAACCAGCAGAACTTCATCAACACGTATCTGACGCGGCTCGCGCCGTCGGACGATGTGAATTGGCGGCAGGATCCGGCGGCGCTGGCGGCGTATCTCGATCGGCTGTGGGATTTCGTTTCGACGTTCGATCCGGTTCACAATTCGCTCAAGGCCCATGTGCTCTATCACCGGCTGCTGCTCGACCGCTCGCAAGGCAAATACGATCTGGAACGCTTCCTGGAATATCTCAAGCTGCCGAAGAACACCAGCTATATTTCGCCAAAGTTCATGGAGCCGCTGGAGCGGCGACAGCAGGCCGCCAACTTGCAGCAAGATTATTCGCAGCAGACCGCCTTGCCGCCGGTCGGCGACGATGAGCCGCTGGTGCATAGCTATCTCGAACATTTCTTGCTCGACGCCAAGGACTACAAGGCGTTCGAGCCCTACATTAGCGATCAGTATCTAAAACAAGTTTTCGCCGAGACGAAGATCGTCAACGGCCTCGGCGACGCTGAAAAGCTCTATTCGCTGCTGCCGCCGGAGCAATACAAGCAACTCAAGGAACGGATCGATCTGGAGTTCGCCTACACGAACAAGACCGAATTGGCCGCCGATGAACCGGTGTCGCTTGATTTGTTCGTGAAGAATGTCAACACGCTGATCGTCAAAGTGTTCGAGGTCAACACGCAGAACTTTTATCGAGAGCATCTGAAAGAAATCGGGCCGGACATCAATCTCGACGGACTGGTGGCCAATGAGGAAAAAACCTACACGTACAAAGAGCCGCCGCTGTTGCGCGTGCGGCGGCATTTCGAGTTCCCAGTGCTGAATCATCGCGGCGTGTATGTCATCGATTTCATCGGCAACGGCAAGGCCAGCCGAGCGCTGATCCGCAAAGGCAAGCTGCAATTCCTGGTGCGCACCAGCGTCGCCGGTCAGATTTTCACGATCTTCGACGAGCAGAACAAACCGCAGCCCGAGGCGGTGTTGTGGTTGGCCGGCACGCTTTACACGCCCGACAAGGATGGCACGATTGCCGCGCCGTTTTCCAATGCGCCGGGCCGGCAGCCGGTCGTGATGACGCTGGGCGGATTTTCGTCGCTCGGTTACGTCGAGCAAGAGGCCGAAAATTATCATCTCGACGCCGCGATGTACGTCGATCGCGAGGAACTGATCGGCCGGCGGAAGGCGCAATTGATTCTGCGGCCGCAGTTGCTGGTTAACGGCACGCCTATTTGCGCAAGTCGTTGGAAGACGTGCGGCTGGTGATCACGTCAACCGATTTGGATGGCGTCGTCAGCACGAAAGAAGTGCCCGAGTTCAAGTTGTTCGCCGATCGCGAGACGGTGTACGAATTCCAGGTGCCTCAGCGGCTGGCCAACATTCGTTTCACGCTCAAGGCCCGGATTCAGAACTATAGCCACAATCAAAAAGTCGATCTGGCGGCGGAGCAGGCGTTTTCGATCAACGAAATCGACCGGACCGACAAGACCGAGGATTTGCATTTCGCGCGCGTCGGCGACGACTACATCATCGATCTGTTGGGCAAGACGGGCGAAGCCAAGCCGGATCGGCCGGTGCAAATCACGCTGAAGATGCGCGACTTCACGCAGGTGGTGAACGTGTCGCTGGCGACCGACGCCAAAGGGGAAGTGAATCTGGGATCGCTATCGGGCGTGTTGACCGTCACGGCCAGCAGCCCGCAAGGCGTTTCGCATAGCTGGACGCTGTTGCACGACGAGCACACGTATCCCGGCACGATTCAAGGCGAAGCGGAAACGCCGGTCGAAGTGCCGTACATGGGCGACAAGGCCAAGCCGGATCGGGCGGAGCTTTCGCTCTTGGAACTTCGCGGCGAACAGTTCGTCGCCGATCGTTTTGAAAACATCTCGATCAAGGACGGCCTGCTGTCGCTGGAAAAGCTTCCGCCGGGCGATTATTCGCTGCTGCTGAAATCCAGCGGCCGGCAAATCCGCGTTCGGCTCACTGAGGGTGACCGCCGCGGCGCTTATGTGATGGGGAGTTATCGCAAGCTAGAGGTGCGCAATAGCAAGCCGCTGCAAATGCAGCAGGTTGAAGTGACCGACGAGATGGTTCGCGTCCATTTGGTCAATGTGTCGCCGTTGGCGCGGGTGCATGTGCTGGCGACGCGCTTCGATCCGGCTTTTGGGGCGTATGGAATTCTTGGGAGCATTCTCTCGCCGGAACCAAGTTGGCGTACGACGAAGCAGGCCGAATCGCAATACATCGCAGGCCGCAATATCGGCGATGAGTATCGCTACATCATCGATCGGAAGTTCGCCCACAAATATCCGGGCAACATGCTTGAACGGCCGAGCTTGCTGCTGAATCCTTGGGCGATCCGCAGCACGGAAACGGGCCAACAGATGGCGGAAGCGGGAGAAGCTTTTCATGGGCCGGCGCCCGGGGCAGACTTTGATTCACTCACTGGGCTAGTTGCTGGCAGGACGCCTGCCGCGCAGCCGGCCGATTTCGCCGATCTCGATTTCCTGGCCTCAAGCTCGATCGTCGTGGCCAATGTCGAGCCGGATAAAAATGGCGTCGTCGAATTCAAACGGGCCGATCTGGGGGCGCATCAGCAACTGTTGTTCGTCGCCGTCGATCCGCAGAACACGGTGAGCCGGATCGTGGCGCTTCCGGATGTCAAATCCGAGTATCTCGATCTGCGGTTGGCCAAGGGGCTCGATCCGAAGCTGCACTACACCCAGCAGAAACTGATCAGCATTCTGCAAGCCAAGGCAACGCTCGTCGTGCCGGATATCACCAGCACGCACTTTGAAGCCTACGACAGCATTCCGCGCGTGTTTTCGTTGTACGCGGCTTTGAACGGCGATCCGAAGCTTGTCGAGTTCAACTTTATCAGGATATGGCCGACCTTGAAACCGGACGAAAAGCGGGCCCTCTATCGCAAATACGCCAGCCACGAATTGCATTTCTTCCTCTACAAGAAAGATCCCGAGTTTTTCAAGACGGCGATCCGGCCCTATTTGGCGAACAAGAAAGAAAAACAATTCTTGGATCACTGGTTCCTCGAAGACGATTTGAGCGACTATCTCAAGCCGTGGAATTTCGAGCAGCTCAACACCTGGGAGCGAATTCTATTGAGCGAGCGGATTCACGGCGAGCATGGCGTCACCGCGCGGTTCGTGAAGGATCAGTTCGATCTGTTGCCGTCCGATCCCGATCGATTTGCCCATTTGTTCCAGACAGCGCTGAAGGGCAGCTCGCTCGACGTCGAAGATCGACTGGGGATTGACGCGGCACTGAAAAAGGCAGACGTGTCGATGACCTGGCGAACAAGGAATCTCTCGGACATGGCACCGGCGGCTGCACCGGTGCCGGTTGCTCTAGTCGAGAAGGCCGCTAAGGCAGAGGGCAAGCCTGGGGCCACGAGTCTGGCAACGGGGGCAATCGGCGGTGCGGGACTCGGTCGCGCTTTAGCTAAGCGGGGCGCAGTGCGCGATCAGATAAATGCGAAAGCGGAAGTCGAGGAACTTGCCGACCTTGAGATGGATCGAGCGAAGCAAGTTCGGCAATACTACCGCAAGCTCGACAAGACGATGGAATGGGTCGAGAGCAATTATTATCACTTGCCGCTCGAGCAGCAGACCGCCGCGCTGATTACGGCCAATTCGTTCTGGCTCGATTACGCCGCCTTTGATCCGGCCCTGGAAAAGCCATTTTACTCGACGAACCTCGCCGAGCCGACGCACAACTTTCCTGAAATGCTCGTCGCATTGGCGCTCGTCGACCTGCCGTTCAAAGCGGCCGAGCACAAGACGGAATTCAAAGGCACGCAAATGACGCTGACGGCCGGCAGCCCGATGATCGTCTACCACGAGGAAATCCAGCCGGCAGCCAAAGTGGCCGAGCATACGCCGATCCTCGTCAGCGAAAACTTCTTCCGCAGCGGCGATCAGTTCCGCCAGGAAAACGGCGAACAGGTCGACAAATTCGTCACCGAGGAATTCCTGATCGACACGGTCTATGGCTGCCACATCGTCGTCACGAATCCGACTTCGTCGAAGAAGAAAGTCGAAGTGCTGCTGCAGATTCCAGCCGGCGCGCTGCCGGTCGCCGGCGGCCAATACACCCACAGCATCCACCTCGATCTCGATCCGTACCACACGCAAACGCTCGAATACCGCTTCTATTTCCCAGGGCCCGGCAAGTTTGCCCATTATCCTGTGCAAGTCGCCGGCAATGGCGCTGGCGGCAGCGGCGAAGTCTTGGGCTTTGCCGCTCCGTTCACATTCAACGTCGTCAAGCAACTAACCAAGATCGACAAGCAATCGTGGGACTACATCTCGCAATATGGCTCGGAAGACGACGTGCTGAACTTCCTCAAGACCGAGAACATTCTGCGAGTCAACCTCGACCGCATCGCCTGGCGCGTGCAGGAAAAGGCGTTCTTCGGAAAAGTGATCCCGCTATTGGCGGCTCGGCACGTTTACAACAACACGCTCTGGTCGTACGGCGTCAAGCACGACGACGTGCCGGCCATCCGCCAGTTCTTGCAATTCGCGAATCAGTTCGTCAGCCAGTGCGGAGCTTGGCTCGATAGCCCGCTGTTGTCGATCGATCCGATCGCGCGGCATTCCTACGAGCAGATGGACTACCGGCCGTTGGTGAACGCCCGCGTCGGTCAACTCGGCCGCAAGCGTGAGATTCTCAACGACCGCTTTTTGGCCCAGTATCAACATCTGCTGACGATCCTGAGCTACCGCCCGCAGTTGGATAGCTCCGAGCGGATGGCGGTGATTTACTATCTGCTGCTCCAAGACCGAGTCGACGAATCGTTGGAATTCTTCAGCCGCGTCGATCCGGCGCAACTGGCGACGCATCTGCAATACGACTACTTCGCCGCGTATTTGGACTTCTACAAATCAGAGCCGAAGCTGGCCCGGCAGATTGCCGCGAAATATGCCGAGTATCCGGTCGATCGCTGGCGCGAAGCTTTCGCCAACATCGTCAACCAGGCCGATGAGATCGGCAAGCAAAGCGTGAAAGTCGTCAACAAGGAAGACCGCACCCAAGTGCAAACCGCCCAGGCGGCCAGCACGCCGTCGTTCGACTTCATCGTCGAGGCGAAGCAGGTGAAGATCAACTACCAGAATCTGAAATCGGTGCGGGTGAATTATTATCAGATGGACATCGAGCTGTTGTTCAGCCGCAATCCATTCGTACAAGGCGAGGCGAAGCAGTTCTCGAACATCCTGCCGAACCAGACCGAAACGATCAAGCTGCCGGCCGGCGCAACCAATTTCGAGTTTCCATTGCCGGCGAAACTGCTCAACAGCAACGTGCTGGTCGAAATCGTCGGCGCCGGGCAAACGCAATCGCAGGCCTATTATTCCAACGCCTTGCGAGTCAAAGTCGTCGAAAACTACGGCCAGCTTTGGGTCACGCACGACAAAGATAGCGCGCCGCTGCCGAAGGTCTATGTAAAGGTCTACGCCCGAATGAAGAACGGCGAAGTGAAGTTCTACAAGGACGGCTACACCGACCTGCGCGGCTGTTTTGATTACACGTCGCTCAACACGAACGAGCTCGACTTCGTCGACAAGTTCTCGATCCTCGTGCTCAGCGACAAGCACGGAGCGTTGGTGCGCGAAGCGAAGCCGCCGAAGCAGTAGGGCGTTTTTCGATGAATTCGTGTAATTTGCCGAAGGGGCGGCCATCTTCGGAGTCATGAACTGGGTACGCGCTGCTTGGCTGCATCAAAACTAATTGGATCTCGATGGCTAGCGGCAATTCGCTCGGAGGCATTGGCACGAATCAAGCCAGCAGGCCCAGAAAGGTGATTCTTCGCGACACCGGATATAATGACGGCCGGCAGCCCTCGCTCGTCTTGCGGCCAGCGCGTCAAGGAGCTTTGGCCGGGTCCGTAGCTGTGCCGGACGATAACAGACGGTTCAATAGCCCCGGGCGGCGAAGACCATCAAAATCAGGATGTACAGGTGTGACGGCGAGGCCGCCGGCTTTGCGGAAAGCAAGCAAGTCGCGTCCCGCATCCGAGCCGTCAAAGAGTCCGTCGGGCGAAAACACGAGCCAGTCTTTGCCGTCGTTCCAAATTCGCAGTTGCCCAAGTTCATTGCCGGTGGTTAGATCCCAGAACTCGATCAAGCCGTCGTCGCCACCAGTGACGATCCGCTTGCCATCTCTGCTGAAGGCCACGGATGCAATTCGCCAGCAGTGGCACTGCAATTGATGCAGGGCGACACCGCGATCGAGGTCCCAGACAATCACTTTGCGGTCGGTCCCGCCGCTCAGACCAAGTTTTCCGTCGGGGCTGAACGCAACTGCCGCATTGAGCCCGAAGTGCCCGGAAAAGGTTGATATCCTCCTGCCCGATTCAACGTCGAGCAGGGCCACCAAATCCTCGTAATCGACGAGCAACTGTTTGCCGTCGGGACTGACCGCCATGTTACGTACGCCGTTGTAATGCACTTCATATTTCAGCAACTCGTCGCCGGTGGCAACATCCCATGCGGTCAATGGTTTGTTGGCATACGCAATGAATGCCTGTTTTCCATCCGGGCTAAAAGCCGCGGCTCTCACAAAAGTGCGCGGCTCGCCAAACGTGCGGACTTTCTTCCAAGTGGCAGTGTTCCATAAGATGGCCGTCTGATCGTAGGAGCCGGTCAACGCCATTTTCCCGTCGCGGCTGAAGGCCATCGATGAGACGGTCTTGGTGTGAGCGTCGATCGTGTGCAACTGCCTGCCGGTTGCCGTGTCCCAGAGAATGGCCGTTTTGTCATACGAACCGGTCGTCATCAGGTGCTTTCCATCCGGGCTGAATGCGCATGCGGAAAGGTTGGCCTGATGACCGTCGAGTAGTGTCGGATTGTGCTTTCCTCCTACGTTCCAGAGCACTCCCTTTGTCAGATTCCATCCGAGGATTTGCGTTTCATCCGGACGGAAAAACAGCGGGTGGAGCGTGGCGCTGGGCGTGGCCCAAGTGTAAGCCAGCTTTCCCGTCTCGGCATCCCAGAGACTCATTTTCCAGCCGGCAAGGCCGATCACGACGCGCTTTCCGTCGGGGCTGATAGCCACGGCATTGATGCGTTGGGTTTCGGTGAACGAGCGACGTTGTTTACCAGTGTTCGTGTCCCAAAGGATTGCGGTCTTATCATCCGAGCCGGTCAGGGCCAGTTTGCCGTCGGAGCTGAAGACAATCGAAGTGATCGGTCGTGTGTGGCCTTGAAACGTGCGGATTCGATTTCCGGTTGCGGTGTCCCACAACACGGCGGTGTTTTCCTTGCCGGCGACGATTGCCTGCTTTCCATCGGGGCTCAGGGCCGCAACATTGTGCGGCCCCGGCTGTCCCGGAAAGGTGTGGAGGCGGAGCTCGGTCAACGCATCCCATAACGTGACAACGCCGTTGACGCCGGCGGTGAGCACGAGCTTGCCATCGGCACTAATCGCAACCGCGCACACGCAGCCCTTGTGTCCCCTAAATGTCTTAGCCCGCTCGCCCGAAGCGAGATCCCACAGGATGGCAGTCGAGTCCCAAGAACCGGTTAAAGCCGACTTGCCGTCCGCGCAAACTGCAACCGCGCTAATCATCTGGTCGTGACCGACGAAGAAGCGGATTTTCTCGCCGGTAGTCATGTCGAGCAGGATGGCCGAAGAGTCAAGCGAGCCGGCGAAGATCTGCTGACCATTGGCTGCAAAGGCAGCCGGATAATTCCAGTATTCATAGACTCGCAGTTTGTGGCCGGTCGCCACGTCCCACAACACGGCCGTCTGATCATCGTAACTCGACAAGATGAACCGACCGTCCGGGCTGAATCCCACGCTTTGGATAAATCCGGGATGTCCTCCTTGCCAGATCGGCTCCAGCTTTGACGGTGCGACGCGGCTGGCATCATTCGCGGCGGCGTCTTCAGCGACCGTAGGCGTGTTGGAGGGCTGCGAAGGTGCATCGTTGCCCTCGGCGACCGGCCCGACCAACGCAATCGCGAGCCACGCGGCCGTGATCGTAAATGCGTCGAACAACCGCAAATGAAACCACGATATTCGAGCGCGATCCCATCGCTGCGGGCCCATTGTCACGACGATGCCCTTTGCTGCAATGCGATAAATTTCAAACCTCTTGATGTCCGTCAGCACTTGGATCGCTGTATATTGGGACGATAGCCACTGCGTAGATAGCACTGTTCGGTTCGATTATGGCAGCCGTCTCGCTGCCAAGGCAAGCAGTTGTCCAGTTACCGGGAGAATTACCCCCAAGCAAAAGGCAAGAAGGCAATGACACGCACTTCCATGTTCGTTCTGCTTGTGGCAATGCTAGGGCCAACGGCGCCGGTTGCCACGGCCGTGGAACCTCCTCTGGAAAATCCGGCGAAGCTGGCAAATGTCGCGGCCGAGCAGCCGGCGGCCGTGGCGAATGCGTCTCCGTTCGCGCGGTTCGTGGCCGAAGCGGGCCATGACCCCCCTCAATCGCTTGCCGCATGGAATGAATTTCGCCGCGTCGCTGGCGCGAAGAAGCCGACGCGCGAGCTGTTTGCCGCGATCGCGGAAGCCGAGCCCGAACTGTGTTCCGCCATCGGCGGCAATGCCAAGACGCTGAACGATTTATTCATCAAACGGCGGCGAGCCCTTGTCCAGCCGCTCCCCGAAATCGTTCTAGCGATTCGGACCGTCGGCCCACAAATTGGTCCGGGCGAATTAGGGGCGATGCTGTTTATTGCCGCGCGCCGAGACATTGTCATGGACGATGCGGCAGACGCGGAAATCAAGAAACTACTGACTCAGAACGAAAAAGCGTTGGGGCTGGTCGTTCCGAGCGAACACGCGCCCCCGCGAGAAATTCGCGACCTGTTAAGACTATGGGCTACGCAATGGGTTTCACGCGACGCCGACCCGACGGGAATCCGGACACGTTGGGAAGCTGCCCGGGAACTCAAGCTGGTTGACGCATACGGGCAGCTGGCTTTGCAGATTCTGCGACACCCGGAAGGGGCTCACCGGCGTGGCAGTGACTTTCTCGGTGAGCTGGCGGACGAGTTTGCAATCGTGATGGTGGGCAAGCTGGGCGAGCGGCAAAATGTTCCATTGCTCGCCCGTTTTCTTTCCAATGGCCGGCGCCTCTACTGTGGCCCGGAAGATTCTCAATTGCGCGACCTGGCGCTGGGTATGATCGTCCACCTCAATGGTGGTCGTCCGCAGGATTTTAGCATGCAGCCATACGACGGGACACCAATCCTGCTGGAGCACACGCGAGTTTATGTGTTCACTTCAATCGAAAAGCGCAACACAGGTTTTGCGCAATGCGTGAAGCAATTCAAGGAACTGGGCCTTGACGTGCCGCCAACGTTCTCGCCCGGCCGAGTGCCCCTCTTCGCCTTCAGGTCGGTTACTCCTGCAATTGCCAAAGGCCTGACACCTCTGCATACGACGGCCGACGGCAAGGTGACTTTGGAACTGCACGGCAACTCGGCGCTCCTGATCGACGTCGCCACCGGAAAACAGATCGGCAAGGAATTGCGAGCGGGAACATGGCAGACGCCAGCCCAGCAATTCACTTTCTCCTGTTGGTCGTTTAGCCCCGACGGCAAATCTGTGGTGACCGGCTCCGGTTTCTACCTAGCCAGTAAAGGCGGGGATAGCCCCGAAAATCTCGGCCACGTCGAAGTCTGGGATGCCGCCAGCGGCGCATTGATCGAAACCGGTACGCGCCGGGCGGGCGCGTTCATACCGCGGTCTTCAGTGAAGACGGAAAGACCATCCGATACGAATCCGAACGGTACCAGCACGACGTTTCCTGATCGACTTCCCCCGGCTCACCGTGTTTCGGAATCGGAATTGGTCAAGGACGTTGCTGCATCAATCGACACAGTTTTTCCTGCGTCCTTTGTTAAAAAGCCTCCATGGCCATCAAGCTCAACACCGCCGAGCCGAAGAAGCCACGCCGCTGGTTTCAGTTCAGGCTGCGGACGCTGCTGATCGGCATCTGCGATTCGACGACAGCTTGCGTGCTGCATTGCCGGCCGGGACAATGAGGCTGATGGTCGCCAAAAATCGTTCTCTTTTCCTTTTGAAGGAATGACCATGACCTGTTCAAAGTGGCACTTTCGCGCCGAGGTGTTCTTCGTCCTATTGCTTTTGGCCACCACCTGCTGCGGGTGCATTCAGGGCGACATTTTTGAGTTGCTCGCCTACGATCCGGCGATCGACACGTTTCGCTATCTGCAACTCGATTTGAACATTGCCGGCGAGACGCCCGCGGATCTCATGCATGTTGCCGATCTATGGGATAAGCGAGATCAGATTATCATGCATCCGGAAGTCTTTCGACTGTGGAGCTTGCCAGCGATCCTCCGCATCGACGCCAGCCACTATAAGACGATCAATCTCGCGCACGCTGACACGACGAACAACCCCGCTCTCGTGACTGCGATTCCACTCGACACAATCAATGTCCAGCCCGGCCAATTCTTCCTCACGAAGGACAATACGCTCGGCTATTACCACGAGGTGACGGCAAGCGGAAAAGTGGTGGACGAGGCTCTGGCCATGCGGAACAAGGAATTCTTCGGGCCATCGCGCGTCGAGGCCATCGACAAGGAGTTGAAGCGGCGGGCCGACGGAGGCAAATCGCCGTCCTGGGCCGATATTCGTGAGCAACTCGTCAAGGGAATTAGAGCAGAGGAAGAGAAGGGAGGCGGCGGCGCGCCCGAGGCGAAAGCCGCTTCCACATCAACCAGTCCGTCGCACGCTGACGCCTCGGAGGGCGGCCCCTTCGACGATACCTCGCTGAACTCATTGCGCGATGCGATTGCGGCCGGCGAGATGGGCATCCGCCGGCATGGCGCCGAATTGGAGCTCGCGATGCCGCTCTCTGCGAACGATTGCCGCGAGCTCAAAGAGACGATCGACCTCTGGAACAAGGAATCGCCTAAGATGTTCAATGCCAAGCCGGGGGACTACGAAACGTCGTTGAAGGGCAGCCTTCACGCCGAGAACGTTGGTGGTCGGCGATTGGTCGTCACCTTGAATTTGATGTCGCTTTCGAGTCAGCAGCAATCCTCCTACGCCGCGGCGAAACCTAATCCCAAGTTCGCCACCAGCTATAGGGCGACGATCGCTGCCCTGCGCAGCCGCTCGATCCCGATCGACGATAAGCTTACGGCCAAGCAGATCGTTGACAAATTCACCGCCAAGCAGCAGTAGGGCATAACATTTCCGTCCAGACCAACGTCAGCCCACTGTCCGGTCTGTCCCTCGAAGTGTCGGACCGAGGCGATCTAGTCGAATGCCGGCGGCCGCAATGACGTCCGTGGCGACCCCAACGCCCTCCGCCGCCGAGTCGCAACTGCTAGGTCATTTGTCTCCTCGGAGTCTCCTGAACGATCAATCCCTGCTTCTGCTCGCCAACTTCCGACCGACGTAGGCTACGGAAAGAAAGATGGTCGTGCCCCCCCCAAAAAATCTTGTCCGCCATTAAACCAAAGCTGGACCAATCAGCATCTCGCGACCAGCGACTATGAAGCTGTCATTTCTGATCCGCTTTGCCCCCGGGCCGTGTTGCGAACAGTGGGATCGGTTGGCCAACAGGGCGGATCGCTGAGCCCAGGCCGACCAACGCAACGGATCGAGCTGGTTGCCGGCCGAACCACTGCGTAGGTATCGCGCCGTCGTGCAAGGCAACTCACTCGGCGTCGCCGCGCCTAAAGACCGGGCAAAAAACGGGCAAATCTATAGGTGGCTCCGGCGACTTGCTATTCGCGGCGACTTTTCGAGAAAAAAAGCCCAGTGATTTGCCGATTCCCGGCGGATCACTGGGCTCTTCTTGTTTCGCGGCGGGCCACACCATCAACGATCAGATGATCCCGTTGGCCTGATCGATTCCGGCCGTGTGTGCGTCTGACTAATCCGTCGTAGCCTCGCTTTCCGCGGGGCGGTTGTGTTTCCCTAAACATGACCGCCTCCGGCTCGGGGGCGGTCTCTATTCCAGGAGATTGCCCATGATCGCGTTAGCGCAGCAACCAAAGCGAAAGCGTCCCCATCCCGCGTTGCATGAAGCGTTTCTCAAGATGTTGCCTTCTATCGTTCGGCACGCCAACATCGCGTTCCGGTTCATGCCGGCCGAGCCTCGTGAAGAAGCCGTCCAGGAGATTACGGCGATGTGCTGGGCAGCCTTCAGCAGGTTGGTCGAGCGCGATAAGCAACATGTCGCGGCACCGACCGCGTTGGCTCGATTCGCAGTAGCGCAATTCCGGGATGGCCGTCGAGCAACAGGACGACAATCATCGAAAGACGTCATGTCGCCGACCGCTCAACGTCGGAAGGGATTCGGAATCGAACCTCTGAAGCAGTTCGATGCTGCCGATGAGACGTGGCAGGAGATCGTCGAAGACAAGAGGGCAACTCCGGCCGAGATCGCGATTACCCGGATTGATTTCGCCAGTTGGCTGAAGCTGCTTCCGCGAAGGAGCCGGAAGATTGCCCTGATGCTGGCCAGGGGCGAATCGACCAGCGAAGCTGCCAAACGGTTTGGAGTGTCGGCGGCCAGGATTTCGCAGATCCGATTATGGCTGCGGCTTCACTGGGATGTTTTTCAGAGCGAGGCAAAAGCCCAGGAGCAGCCGCAACTGGCTGTCGCCTGATGCAGACGGGAAAGGCCCGCCACGGAATTGGCCGTGGCGGGCATGCACATTTTTCGGCTTTCCATCAATGACGGTTCCAACCGCTCCGGGCCGAAAAAATGGGCCAGACCCGGCCAGTGCGTTTTTGGGCAGGTTTTGCTGGCATGTCGCTTCGGAATCGCTACGATGGATCAACGCCACGGGGAACCGCGTCGGCACGGCGTTGCAGACAATTCTCATCTTCCCACGCTCTTTCTAGGAGGATCCAATGTTCAAGCGGTCGCTGAATCGCGGATTTGCCTTCATCGATTTGCTGGTCGTGATCAGCATGATCGGCATCCTCATTGCCCTCCTGTTGCCCTCCCTCGGGACCGCTCGCGAAGAGGCGCAGCGGAATCGGTGCCAACTCAAGATCAAAATGATCGGATTGGTGCTGCTGAATCACGAAAGCGCGTACATACGCTTTCCGTTGGTTTACAACGCGCCCAACAATCTATTCGACGGCAAGACCCCACAAGCGCTTGTCGCCACTCCGGCCGGAACCGGCAGCGGCGCGATACCGGGGAAAATGACCGGTTGGAGTTGGATCGTGCGCATTCTGCCCTACATGGAAGAGAGCAACCTCTACAAGGCGATCGACATCAATTCCAGCCAATTCAGCATCGATCCGCCTGGCGGCAACCCGCCCAGCAATGCGCCTGGCGGACCATTCGACAAGGCCGTCGTCAATGGCTCTCACACGTATCAACATTGCTCTTGCGTCGCGCTGAGCCAATTCATTTGTCCATCGTGGAGCGGCGACGCCAACACGAACGGCACCACGACGATCGACGCCACCGACGTTCCCGCCACCGGCAAGGCAATGCCCACCGGTGCGCCGGAATACGCCAAGCTGAAATCGATCGAACCGACGACCGGCGTGCCGCCCGGATTCGTCGACCTGCCCGGACCGACGAATTACAAGGCCCTCGTCGGCACCCATCTACAGACCGCCGGCAACAATGCGAAAGCGCCAGTCGAAAACGGCGTGATGCTGCTGTCGGCCTTTCTCGGCGTAAAGATAAATTCGATCACCGACGGCCTGTCGAACACGCTCCTCGTGGCTGAAACCCGTGAATGCGGCTATGCGTCGTGGTACGACGGCACGATGAACTGGCTGGTGGCCAACAGCCCCAGCGCGAAAGTTGCGCCGGGCACCAACGGCCAGGCGCCATGGATCAACGCTCAGATTGCAATCAACCGGGGCTACGATCCGACGCAAGCCAAAACGGCGGCCGATGCGACGAACGTGCCATATCTGTCGAGCGGGCTGTCGATCAACGGCATCAAGGGGAACGAGAACTGGGGTCCATCCAGCCAGCACACCAATGGCGTGGTGATGCATGTCTTCGGCGACGGACATGTCCTGGGCATCACCGACCAGTGCGACCCGGAGACCTATCTCGATCTGACCACGCGGGCCGGCGCGGAGGCGATCGACACGACGCGGATCCGGTAGCCTGCGGAGCGGGAATGACGTAGTCGGGAATGACGAAGGCCTAATGACGAATTCCGAGGGCCGGCCACCGCGAAGAAAGTCGGAAGGGCTATCGTGCCGGTTGGCGGCGGCGGCGATGGTGATAATTCCGATGGCTGCCGGCATGTCGGCGCCTTTGCACCGCTGAGCTTCCCTCGTCGCCGGTGCTCTTCTGGGTACTGGCGAGGAGGGTGGCGGGAGATTCGGTTGGCTCAGTCGGATGTGATTTCGTTAGCTATCAGCAGCCGCAACTGGCAGCCGCCTGATGCAGATCGACAGGCCCGCCACGGAATTGTCCGTGGCGGGCACCGGTCGTCGGAGGGGTTGAGTTCACGGTACTCCACGAACGATGACGGAGGCGCTGTTGCAAGAATCGATCACATCGATCGCTATCAAGCCAATTCGCCCGGCCGCCCTTCGGGGCGGCCGGGCACGATTTTTCCTCTTAGCTATTGGAAGACCCGATGTTAGGGTCAGCGGTTGATGTTGGGAGATTGGCGAGCAAAATGGGCCCGGGTTGACCGCTGACGAGCATGCCTACTCCCGACCGCGGGCACAGTTGCCGAAGGTCGCCGTCAACCGGATGAACGACCACGGGAAATCGCCGGTCCAGCAAGGCCGAAGTCGTCATATCGTGTTCCGAACCCGACGCTGGTTCTTTCAATTAGCGGTCACAACGCAGTAGAGTCCGATCATCACTACGGCAAGCCGCCGATCACCGCAGCGTCGCGGCGAAAATCAGACGCCGGCGAGAATGCAGCGGTGCAACAGCGGCTACGCGTTCGCCGAAACTGCGTCGGTACGGGCGGGCCGAAACGCGCGACTGTCCCTTTCCTTTGTGGAACGGCGCTCGCCTTTTTAACGCAAAACTCGACAAGCTCATTCCAGGGCTGCTAGCATGGGGAATTGCTGTTCGCAGCAAGACTTACGCCTCGCGACGAACCGCCATCGGCTGAGACAGCTCGCCGCGCGGCGATCAGGTAAACTTACGATTAGGGCTGAGCCGAGATGGACTAGAGCAAATCCTAGAATTCTGATACTGGCATCGACTCTTGCGCACAGTCATGACGAGTAATGGAGCCTATCGTGGCCACCGGGGAGCAACTCAAAGCGCTGTTGAAAAGCCATCTGACGGGAGACGACAGTCTCTTCCGTTCCGTGGTCCTGCAGATCGCTGCGCGTGAGGCAACGAAGGGGAACGAGCGGCTAGCCAAAGAACTTCGCGAGTTGATCGACAAGCTCGAGCGCGTCCAACAGCCGGCAGGGTCGCCTCGGGCGGTCCCGATTGCCCGCGCATCGGGGGAACTGGCCGGGCTTGTTACCGCCTCTTATCCGAGCACTCGCCTTTCCGACCTGGTGCTGGCCGAAGACGTGCGTTTTCATATCACCAACATCATTCACGAGCACCGACAGCGCGACCTGCTCGGTTCGCACGGGCTATTGCCCAAGCGAAAACTACTGTTGGTCGGTCCGCCTGGTTGCGGCAAGACGATGACGGCTTCTGCATTGGCGCATGAATGCGAACTTCCATTGCTCGCTGTTCAGCTTCACAGCCTGATCACGAAATACATGGGTGAGACAGCGGCAAAGTTGCATCTGCTCTTCGACGCCATGCTCCAAACTAAGGGCGTCTATCTCTTCGACGAATTCGACGCGATCGGCGCCACGCGGTCGGCAGGCAACGACGTCGGAGAAATACGTCGAATCCTCAATTCTTTCTTGTTATTCCTCGAAAAGGATGAATCGGAAAGCATTATCGTGGCAGCCACAAATTTCTCCGGAATGCTCGATGATGCCCTATTTCGCCGTTTCGACGATGTCATAGAATACGGGCTTCCCGACGCGGCCTCGATTCACAAACTGATTGAAAGCCGCCTCAGTATTTTCGATACAAGCGAATTGAACTGGCCGACCGTTGAGAAGGCGGCGAAGGGGCTGAGCCATGCGGAGGTCGGTCGTGTTTGTGATGATGCGGTGCGCGCGGCCGTCCTGGCGGGATCGATGGTGATCGACGGCGAGAGCATGAAGACATCGCTGCGGCGACGTAGCGGGATGCGCCCCGGGCCACGAAAGAAAAAGCGAAGCGATGGCCGATCTTCCCCACCTCCGAATCGAGGGCACTGAGGAGTCCGCAAGGTACACGAGCGTCGCTGTCGGTCCGGTCAATGCCGTCTTTCGGACTCCCGCTCGAAACCAGCCGGTTCATGCCCGGAGAATCAGGTCCGAGCTCGAGGCGGCGGACTCCGCTTTTCAAGCCCGCCGCGCCGCCGACGTCGGTATCCATCCCGAGTTGGTACGCTGGGTGCCGGAAGGATTGGTGCTCACTTTCAAGAGCGATCCCGGTCATGAACTGAAGCTCGAGAGCCTCGAAGACCGTCGCAGGGGAATCTCCCTCCTGAGCTTGGCCAAAGTCGATGGCTGCCACGTCGCCAAGGTTTTCGTCCCCGACGGAGAGCTCCAGAAGTTTCTCACGTCGCTTGACCGCTACGCGAGCAGCATTGGTCTTACGTTTGTGACCGAGCTGGGCAACGTGGATGCGCTCAAAGCACTGCAAGATCCGGATCGGAGCGTGAAGTTTCACGGTCCCGTCCGCGAGAAAGACGGCCTCGCGAAACTGCGGTTCATGATGCCCGAGACTGAGCGCGCCGGTTTTGAGGCTCTGGCCGGCACTCTCGGCACTCTAATCAAGTCGTCACGACCGAACACAGAATTCGTCGAAAGTGTCACGTCGGTCCGACTCGCGCTCATCGAAGACTTTTGGCAGGATCGTCTGCCGTTCCCTGCCGTCGAAACATCCATCTGGTGGGAAGTCTGGCTACGCGGCAGTCGCGCCGATGCCGCAGAGGTTCATTCACGCTTCGTCGAGATCGCACGAATTGTCGGCATCACCCAGGTCAGTGACCGGCATGTGGCATTTCCTGAGCGCATCGTCGTCCATGCTCACGCTTCGGCCCAGCAGTTGGCTGCGTCGATCGATCTCCTGGCGATGCTTGCCGAGTTGCGGCAGGCAAAAGTTTTGGCGTCGCATTTCATCGATCGGCAGCCTGCCGACCAGGCGGCCCTGGTCCGGGATGCCGTCAGCCGCTTGGTGCTTCCCAGGCCAGATGCGCCGGCCGTCTGCATCCTCGATATGGGCGTCAACCGGGATCATCCGCTGATCGCCCCCGTCCTGGCGCCGGCGGATACGCACGCGGTCGACCAAGAGTGGGGCGTTAGTGACAGTGATCCCCATCAGCACGGCACTGGCATGGCGGGAATCGCGACGTACGGATGCCTAACCGAGGTGCTCGGTAAACCCGGCGCGATCACGCTGCACCACAGGCTCGAATCGGTCAAATTCCTTCCTCCGCCGCCGGCAGTCAACGCGCCGCCCGACTACGGTCGAATTATGCAGGACGGCGTCGCCAGAGCCGTCATTCAGGCCCCGCGCCGCAATCGTGCTATCTGTATGGCCATCACGGCCGACGATCGCGACCAAGGACTGCCAACCTTGTGGTCTGGAGCCGTCGACGACCTGACGGCCGGCGTCTTGGACGACGTTCCGAAACTGATGTTCATTTCCGCGGGCAACGTTCGCGACGAGCTCTATCAACCCGCGTATCTGTACCATACCTGGAATACTACCCGAGCCGGCATCGAAGACCCCGCCCAGGCGTGGAACGCGATTGCAATTGGCGCGGTGACGGACAAGGTCCAGATCCGGGATCCGACGTTTGACGGTTGGCAACCGATCGCCGAACCAGGGGATCTGTGCCCAACGAGTCGGACCTCCTTGCCCTGGCCCGAGGACAATCACAAAGGCTGGCCGATCAAGCCCGATCTCGTTATGGAAGGAGGCAATTATGCGTTCATGGGTTCGGATCGATCCAGCGTTGATGACCTATCCCTGTTGACGACCATTCTGCATCCGACGGGTCGTCTCGTTGAGTCAACGCGCGATACGAGTCCAGCGACTGCCGCCGCGGCAAGACTCGGGGCCATTATCTGGAGCCATTACCCCAGGCTCAGGCCGGAAACAATCCGGGCGCTACTCGTTCATTCCGCAACCTGGACGCCGAAAATGCGAGAGCGTTTTTCAGGTGACCAAAAAAGCGTAATTCAACAGTGCCTTCGCTGTTATGGCTACGGTGTGCCCGATTTGCAGCGGGCGCTGAACAGCGCCGAGAACGTCGTAAACCTGATCTATGAGGGCGAACTGCAACCATTTGTAAGGGAGACGGATGGTGTCAAAACCTACGAGATGCACATCCATACGGTTCCTTGGCCCACTGCCGTTCTGGAGGCACTCGGAGAGACACCGGTCACGATGCGTGTGACCCTTTCATACTTCATTGAGCCGAGCCCCGGCAGCGTCGGCTGGGGAGTAAACCACCGCTACGCCTCGCACGGATTGCGCTTCGATGTGATTCGTTTGCCCGGCGAGACAGTCACTGAATTCAAGCATCGAATCTCAAAAGCGGGATGGCTGGCCCCCAACCAGCGGCCGAGCAACATCCGGGAAACCAGAAATTGGGTTGTTGGTGAAAACGGCAGAACTCACGGCTCCCTGCACTGCGACTGGTGGCTGGGTCAGGCCGTCGAACTGGCACGCTGCAACAAGCTTGCGATCTATCCCGTGTCCGGATGGTGGAAGGATCGCCCACATCTTGCACGGTACGATCGCAAGGCCCGATACAGCTTGGTCGTGTCCATCGAGGCACCACGCGTTAACGTTGATCTCTACACTTCGGTCACCACATACAATACGGTTCAGACGGAGTTGATGATTTGACGGTCGAGCACCATCACATCGTTAGGGCCCTCAATCTACGAGCAGTCCAAGTTCCTTCAGTTTCTAGCCTCAGCTCGGCTGCCCCAATCGCTCACGCCGGTCTTATCGGAACAGTGCTGAGTTGCGGTGAGTCTTTCGGAAGAGCGAGTCGGTTTGAATCGACCGACACGGGAAACGGTAGGTCTGCCGCCAGTCCGCCCATGAAAAGCATCAGGCTTTGTGGTCACATATCGGAAGCATGTTCAGTATTGCAATACTGACTTTTCCGTAAGCGACAACGACGCTGATCGTCAAGAACGAAGCGTACGGGCAGCGGCCGGCAGCGGTCCACCTTGACCTACGGTGTGCTGACCGTCGTGCCGGCGCTTGGCTGCACGCGGCTCGTGTGCGTCTGGATGGCCATCGCCGCCCGTGGAGCCGCTGTGGCGTCGCCTGCCGGGCCCGGCGCGGCTTGGGCTGCATCTTTGGCCGGATTTCCCGTGGAGGAATAATGTGGCGAGACGCCCGCGGCAACGGCGAGGTGAAGACGCCACAAACCGGGGTTTTTCGCAGAAGAGGTGCTTCCAAAACATGCTGCTCGCCCACCCGACGCGTCCATACTCGCTGGGCGACCATGTGGCCGACGTCGGCGATCGAGACGTCGAGCTGGCGAATTGAAATGAACAGTCGGACGAACGGCCTGACAATGTCAGTATTAGATTACTGAGATTGCCACCGGTTCGACGACGCTGGCTGTCGCACTCTGCCCGGACATGGCCGCCTGGGGCCCTGCCGTCGCGTCTGCCTGGCCCGGAGGGGGCTGTTGGTCACCAGGTGCCTGATTCCCTGGAGGCGGCGGAAACGTGGCGCCAAGCGGCGACGACGCGATGCGATTCGGGTCTCCAGACGGCACCAGTGAATCCAGTGGGTTCTCTGGATCAAACACCTTGCCTATACTATCAGTGTCTCCAGTCAGCTCAGGGCCTGGCACGAATCCGGCCTTCGCCAGTGACGCCACTGACCAGTGCATACCGCCACCGTCTGATGCCGCGTGATGTCGTGCGGCGCCACCAATCGCCGCCGAACCAGTGCCAGCAGCGATACCAAGCAGGTCACAGCCAGCCGCGCTACTGGCAGCCAATTTGGCATTACCCATCTTAACACCAGGCGTCTGAGATGGTGGTGGCATCTGTGGCTGCCCGCCAGGAGGCTGTCCAGGGCCCGCAGCGTGCTGCGTAACAGCCTGCCGTGCCATCTGACTGGCCGAGCCGCCCTGCCATGCCGGAACCGATCCAGGAGTCTGCTGCGGCATCTGTGGCTGAGCCTGTGGCTGCTGTTGCGGTTGGGCAGGCTGTTGGGCCGGTGCCGCTTGTGGCTACGGTGCCTGCATTGCCTGCTGCACACTAGGCCTGAGCAACAACGCCGGCATCGGCCCTGGTCGCGAATTGGCCAATGCGGAACTCACGTCTGCCGCTCTAATCGCCAGTTCGTGACTGTGGCCAGCATGCCCGTTGCCGTCGGGCTTTTTGCGGCGCCGGATGGGCTGTGGAGAGTCCACTCCGATCGCCTTCGCCAAGGCCGTGACGTTGCCGCAGCCAGCCGGCGAGATTTACGAGCAGCCCCGAAACAGCGTTGACGCCCGTTCGATGTCGGTGTGAACATGTGGAAGCGCAGTCCGACCTGAGCGATAGCGACCCTGCGCTTTCCCCCTACCATCCACACCCATGGCTTTCTTCGTTGGGCTGGTGGGGGCGGCGTTACAACGCCGCCAAGCCCCCACCAACCCCAGTGAACTTTGGTGGGCTTTTGTGGGCGCGGAATTCTTCAAAATCATCGAGGAATTCACGAGGTTTTTTGCCGGCATGCGCACTTTTTGGTCCATTTCCAGGCGGACGAGCGCACTTTTTGGTCCATTCTTGGCTCAGCATCAGCACAATCGGTCCACACCCGACTCAGCAAATTCCGGGCTCACGAGGCTGAGAGAAAGCGGATTGAATCGTGCGATCAGCGATGGCAGCTTCCACTTCATTCCAGGGCCGCGCTCCGGCAAGCAGTAATGGCGTTGCCTCCTCGATCGAAACCCCACGCCCATTCAGGTCACAGGCTGCGTTGAATAGCCGTTCGTTCCACCCCGATCCGTTCGCGTGTGCCGGTAAGAAATTCTGCGCGTCGCGGGACAGGCATCGATTCGTGGTACTACGATCGTGGGAGCCGCTTCTGTTTGGCGCGATGGGCGAATCGTCGGTCGATGGGCTGAATCACGCAAAGCTTCGAGGATTGCCTCAGGAACCGCCGAGAGCGGCATATCGTTCAGCGATCGCCCTGGTGCCCAAGCATATCGGTTACCCGATTTGTGAACCGACGGTGGAATAATCACAATTCCTCGGTTGCCGCGGAACTCCAATGTCTCGCACCATGGTGTAAACTTTGCCTTGGTTGGTATGTCAGGATGGCGGAAGAACAGGTGGTATCGATTTGACTTGCCGCTGCCAGAGAGTGCCTTTGGGGTCTGCGGTTCGATTGAAAGCCGGGCAAACAGAGCGGCATTCGCCTCGTCGCCGTCAACGTCGACGACGAATAGATTGCTGACCGGCCCCAGCACGACCGCCAATCCGGCTGACGGCCATTTGCTGAACCACCTGCGTAATTCCTGTTCCTCGGGCAGCCGACTTTGGAACGGTTTCCATCTCACGCACGGGTTTTTTGAGCCCGCCAACTGTGGAACGACTGCCCAGCCTCTTTGGAGATAATCGAGGGCCACATCGAGCATCTCGAACTGTTCATTTTGCGAACAAGCAATCATCAAAGTTGGGGCCGACAGCTGTGGCTGGTTGGCGACCCATGCCAACGACCGATCAAATAGGCCCGCCGGCCAACTCTTCTTCCCGCGAAACAGCTTCGAGACGAACGACGGATCGGCTCCGAGGCTGTGCGCCAGTTTCCGCCGAGTAAGCTTCTTTCGCTTCATTTCCGCCGCAAGAGCGGCAACGGCAGCGATCGATTTTTTGCCGGCGACGGCAGTGGCAGCAACGGCGACCGTGGGTGAAGCGAACATTGCTGACCAGCGATCAACGTAATCCGATCTACTGTAAAGTCGGACGTGAATTCGCCGGAGGAACTGCTGTCCGTCGGGCGTCAGCGATAATGCCGACATGGCGTCGAGGTTCACGAATTCGGCCGTCGATTTGTTGATGCCAACGGCAACGATGCCGAGCCGAGTCGCCAACACGGCCAGATCTTTGAAATATCCGACCAGATCATCTGGATCGTACCCGGCTTTCGCGAGCATACCACCCTCGGTGCATAGGCAATATCCAAGAGACTTCCGTTTGCCATTGCCGTTGAAGCCCGCATATCGCTCTTTAGCGTCGAGTAACGGGCAAGTGATTGTCGTTCGTTCGACGAATGCCAGGAATCGCGTTGCCGGCAGTGTACTCCGGTCGCGACGGGTCCCCACGACGCTGGCGTCGCGCCCGGGTTGTCTCGCGAATGTATGCTCGCAGGAGGCGACGCTGATCCGCTGTGAAGCTGTTGCATACGGCCGGTTCACCGATTTCCAACGGCAGGAAGCAGTTTACGAGCTGCCCGGTTTTGCCGACCTTCTTTAGCGTCGCCAGGCCAGTGTCTTTGGAGTTGACCGGAAAGTCGTAGCATCGGACGCCGCTGCTTTCTTCTGCGCGAGCAAACTGCTCAAGAACGCCGAGGAAACCTCGTCCGACGTTGAAAAGGATATGGTCGTCAGTTGATTCATCACATTCCGCGGCTGCCGGATGAACACGCGCCCTCTTTGGTGCCGCGCAAATCGCCGACATGGGTCAGGAGCGGGGTTGCCATGCCGAGGGCAGGTAAGCTTTCTCCACCCGCTTCACCGATATGCAAATACGTCAGCCCCCGGGCGATACGAAGAATCTCTTGTCGCCAGTGGCGAGGCCAAGCCTTCGGGTTACCTCCCCAAAGCGCCCTTCCGATCAACACATCGGCAATCTTGACTACCGACTGCTTGTCAGCGAGAACGCGAGCATGGACGATCGTTAGCAATCGACCACTCAATTTGCCGAGCCTCACTTGCCTCAGCATTAAATGCAAGAGTTGCTCGTGCTGCCGATCGTCGATGCATTGGCTTCGGCTGCGTAGGCGTTGGAAATAACGAACGCGCTGCGAACGGGCAAAAGGATCGAAAGTCCAGCTCGGGCCGAACGAGCATAGTCCAACCCATACACGGCCGACCCGGAGGCCAGCCCAATGGAGGCGCTCAGGATCGGTCCACTTTGTCCAAACTTGTAATGGGCGGCGGAATTCAGCCAAGGCAGAAAATACTTCGATCCGCCGGGAATCCATCAAGCAGAAACTCGATGCGATCATTTGCTCTTTCGCCGTCTCGATCCGGCAAGTGGATCGATGGCGGATGTTGTTCTAGCGGTTGACGGCCCAATCGCAGATTCAGGCGCCTTCAGAAATCGATAGTGCCTATGGTCAAATTGCAGGGAGATATCCGGACATGTGAGACCGTCGCGCGCCTTCGCAATTCGCAACGTGCGCGGCACAACAGCTCTATGATCGCGATGCCTCACTGGTTTTTGCAAAAGCATGACTGCATCTGCGGCATAACCGATTCGTGCGCTGCCAAGTAAGTCTTCAATGCCTAGATTTGACGCATCCGACTGCTTGGTGACTTCGCTGATCGCGAGGATAGTCGCGCCGAGTGGACTGGCCAACGTCTTCGCGATACGCTGGAGCCGGCATATCTGATCGACACGTGATCGGTCAGGATCTTCTGCGTCACGTTCCGGCCGCACGAGCTGCAGATAATCGAGTATTATGAGAAGACGGTCGGCGCCGCAAGCATTCAACAATTCATCACTCGCGCGATTGAAAGATTGCAGGGAGAATTCATCATTGCATGCGTTCCGATCGACGAATCGGATGCGGCCGAGCAAATCACGTCGAAGTGCTTCAATGGCTTCCGTTACCGCGCGCACTTTTTCTGCCCCCGGTTCCATGGATTCAAGCGATGCCTTGTTGACAATCGCCTCCCGGCAGACTAGTCGTTGGAGCCAATTGTCTTTCAGCATGTCGGGGGTCACCACGAGCACGGCAAGTTTCGGATCTGCCGAAGGGCGGCGGCCATGCACTCCATGGCGAATGACGTCTTACCGCTTCCCGAGTCACCGCCAAGGATATTGACGCCCGAAAGGCCCCCGCCAAGTGCCGCATCGATCTCGGCAAAACCCGTAGTAATCCCCGGAATGGCCGTAGATCGACGGCGCCGCAGACGGAGCCGACCAATGAAAATGGGAAAGTCTTCTAACGCCGTGCGATTCGTGCCGCTCTCGTACGCGGACAGTGCAGCATATAATTCGGCTTCCTTTCGCAGATCGCCGGGGATTGCTTCGCCAAGGACCGTGTCGTAATCGACCTTTTGCATCCGGTACTCCCTTAAGGCTCGATTCCAAAGATCGTTTTCGACCGGCTCGTCGAGTTTTGTGGCAATTGCGACCCGGAGCACTGAATCGTCAGTCCGGGTGAGTTCCATCAGACCGCTTCGGCGCGCCTGTTGGACGCATAGCACGTTTTTAAGGTGACTTCTTAAAACGCGCTCAGTTTCCGAACCGCTACCGCCAGTCCGATTAAGTAATTGATCAAAAAAACCGCCTGTTCGCAGGTCGGGAGGAAGTTCTCGGATTGGTTGCTCCGAATTTGGGGAATTCTGCGACATCGGCGTGTCTCCTTTTGGAAGGGCAGAGATAAGAAGCACAAACATTTACGCTCGATAAATCGTGTCCGCGGGCAATCCAATTGACGTCGTTCTTCGCTTCGGCCGTTTTGATAAGTGGCGGTCGAGATCGCGTTCAACCGTTTCATTCGCGTGGACACGCTTCTTTCCTGTTCGTTTCTTTGATAATCACTCCGACGTTGGTGCCGTTGTCGGCGGAGCCAACGGTAACGCCTTCATTTTCGAGAATGCGGTCGGCGCGATTGATCTGTGATTCACGAGGATGCACCCTCAGCGTCGAGCCCCCGGACACTCGCGAGACGCGTTCGTTAATGGCGACGATGAACCGATCAACCGCTTCGATTGATGAAAATCTCTTCCCACCGACGAGGCAACTTTCGAGACGAACATTGCGGATGCCACGGAGGGTCCAACGAAAAACTGTGCAAAGCGCTGGCCGACCAGGGATGATCGCGCGAGCTTCGGACAGGCTGACAAGATGCTCTTTGTGGAGGTCGATGGACATTGCAAATCCTTTCAAGACCGAGAAAAATGCATATCGCTGCGTCATCTTAAAAACTCGTGCGAACAAAAAAAATTGCACGCAAAATGTGCGCAGCGAAATTCACATTTAATTTTCATATTCTGTGCAGCGAGAGGTTTCGTGGCTCACGCAACCGTTGCCGCAACTGAGCGAACGAGCTGCTTAGCCGGACCCCGGGGCCGGGTTGTAGCGAGTCCGAAGATCTGCCTCTGTGATGACCGCGCCCGGGGTGGAGAATAGCGATCAAGCCGCGCGGCGCAAGCGATTGCAACTTGCAGAAAACTGCGCTGCCGTCATTCGTGCGCCGATTCGCTGCTGGTGGTGCCGTCAGGCTGGTACGATCTCGCTGGCAACGCAACCTGCCGGCGTTCTGAAATCCGGCCAAACTGCTGAGAACACCCCTTATCGATCGGTGCGATGGCGAGGCGAGAGTTGCTTATGAGAGCAGCATCAATTCTGGTTAGACAACGTTCGTTCACTCTCAATGACCGCGCGATGCCGGGAAAGCCGTTGACGTACTCGGTAGAGATCGTCCCTCGGTTCGAGCAGTCGGCTCGCAGAAGTTCCGCGACAGTTTTCAGACCGCGACAATCTCCGATTGCGACCCACTTTTCCGGGACCGCGATGCTGTCCTAGGCCGGCCGGGTGCGCCGCGGTTTCAACTTAGCGAGACCATTTGCCGCGGCGAATCGGGCCGCGGCGAGCTTTAGGCCGTTATAGGTTTTGATGAACTTCCAACCCCACTTGGGTTGTTCTATTGCGAATTCTTTAAGGAGCACGTCCCTTGGAACCTTCTCTTGGAATTTGGCGTAGAGCCATGCACCGCGGTCATCGCTCCATGACAAAGGCACCATCTTTGTGCCGTGCTCATCGAGGCACTCCCAGATGCATTCAAACATCTGCTCAGCCCAATGCTGCTCGTCATCGAGACGCACTCCAGACCGCTTCTTCAGTTCCTTGGAGATGTTCGGCCAAACGTCCAACAGCGACATGAAACATGGCCTGGGCCAAAGATCTACGCACAATTGGCACGGCCAGATCACCGCCAGTTCATCGCTGGTCAGATCCCTGCAAGCCTCAATAAACTCCTCGTCACGAAGGGCCTCCTCAAAATCCGGCGAACAACCGAGCCACTCCTCCAAGTCAGCAGAAGGCTCCGCGGGTGGCAAACAACTTGCCAACGCCGTGCCAAGTCGGAACCAGTCTCGATACGGCCCAATCCTTAGGCCGGGCTCCAAAATGTCGCGGAGTCGTGGAACAGCCACGTGCTTGAGGTCGTTCTCCAGTGTGATGACGTCTGCTTCGTCATGCTGCAGACGCCATTGCAGACACAAGACTTCCGAGACCGCATTGGCAAGGAATGCCGCTTCGGTCGTCGAGAACTGATCAGAGACCGCGAGGATATCGCGTTCAAAAATCTCATAGCATTTGACAGCCGCATTGCAATGGGTGTGAAAGCCCAAAATGAAAGCTGACTTGCGAGGGTTCATCCCGAACATTTCTGAAATCCTCCCGGAAATAACCTAACCTGCTTGACCGATTGCACGGATGGCCTTTTTCCGATCGACTTCTGCATAGACCTCGGTGATCGCCGCCGACCGATGGCCCAGCACAACCTGAGCAACGTCCAGACCGTATTGCTGACGGAGCATCGTGCCGCAGTTGTGCCTCAACTGATGTGGGTGCCAATGGGAAACACCACTCTTCTTTATGGCATACTCGATCGCCCTTCGGTAGCTGTCCCGATCGTAGCGGTCGCGTTTTGCGCGCCTGGGTTTAGGCGTCGGTTTGCGTCGTGCCTGGCTGGGCGTCATGGGACTCCGCCGATTGGCCCTCCGCAGAGCATTACGCTCGGCCTCTGCTTCTGCGGGGCTAAAGCAATACGCGAAGCCATCCCTGAGCAACCAGGGGGCTAACACGGATTGAGCCTTTGGACCAAGGTAGATTTCCCGCCGGTGGCCGCAATAGTCCGTCTTATGCCGTTCGGGCGTATAAGTCCAGACGGCTGCCTCGCGATTGACGTCATTTGGTCGCAATCGAACCACCTCGCCAGGCCGCATGCCGGTAAGGCGTTGCAACTCGATCATCGCGGCGACCTGCCGTGCGACATAGGGCAATACGGCATCGACGTCGGAATCACTGACGGGTCTGATCGGCTGCGTCTCCCTGGCCTCGGTACGTCCGTTTCGCAATGGCGCGACGGCCTGCAAGGCGTGGAGCACGGAAGCCGGCACGATTTCATTTTCGACTCCCCACTTGAACACGCGCCGGATCCGGTTGACTCGCTGATTGATATGTTGTGCGCCAGGCCCCGGTCGATCATGGTCTGGCGGACCGCCTTCAGCGCCAGGGGACCAAAATCTTGGACCGCGGTGCGGCTGTAGAGCGTATGCACCGGCCGGATCGCATCCTTCATGCAGGTGTACTCGCTGGTGGGTGCGCCATCGCGGCTGTAATACGTTTTGGCGAACGTCAGATAAGCCGCCAGCAGTTCGGCGATCGACAGGGCTCCGCAGTTGACGGTCGATGGCAATTGGCGGCCGTTCGACGCCCACTCGGCAATCAGCCGGTCATATTCGAGGCGACTCGCGACCGACTTCCAGGGACCAAGATAAAAATCCTTGGCATTGAGCGTGACGACGGCTTGCCCGGTGGCCTTGTGCAGGCGATAGGACGGGATTTCGTGGGGCATGTGAAACTCCTGGCGATGCAACCCGGTAATTACCGGGCATTGCAAAGCTTTCGAGCCGCACTGCCGCACGCGGGCAGGTATCCTAACTAATGGATCCAGCAAACCTTAGAGGAAATACACCCGACTGGGCTCGAACCAGTAACCTTCGGTTCCGTAGACCGATGCTCTATCCAATTGAGCTACGGGTGCGACCGTATTCTTGCAACGCGGCCTGTGAAAGTGCCTCAAGCAAGGTCGAGTCTAAGGTAGAGCAAATCGCGCCGTCGGGCAAGCCATCGAGGATCAAGACGATCAAGAAACCTGCCCAGTGAGACCAGGCGGCTTTCAACAATCGGAAGTGCGGCGGCGCGATTTCGCGGTGATTTTCAAAGGCATCGCGGCCAGGCAAAAAAAGCAGCGCGGGAACTTGTCCCTGCGCTGCTCGAGGTTGCTCGAACGGTTGGTAACGAATCTATCGCGTTTTCAAAGCGGCTCGTCGGCGGCGGGCTGCGAAGGCCAAGCCGATGCCACCGAAGGCTGCCAAGAGCAGCGTCGAGGGCTCTGGAACCGCGGCGGGGCTGCCGCTGAAGCTCGCGGCCGGGGCGAATGTGCCGCCCGATCCGCTCGAACCGGCGCCGAACGCACTGCTGTCAGCGGCGAGCAGGCCGGAACCGCTGTCCGCCAGAGGCGAGGCATCGGTCGAGGGGAGAATCGACGATGAAGGCAATGCCGCCAGCACTTCGCTCTCCAGCAAGTTCACATCAAGGCCCGGATCGGTTGCCGCCCGCCGCTCGATCGCGGCGATGCGGTTTTCGAGTTGTTGGCCCTTGACACTGCTGATCGAGCCCGCGGCGACCGCATCTTGGATGGCCGTGAACGGATCGCTGCCGGAACCGCTGCTGCTGTCGGCAGAGGCGGTGCTCGGAGCGGCTGACGTACTCGCGGCTGCGACGACGCCACCACCGGTGCCGGCCGACGGAGCGATCGTCACGGTCGAGTTGGCGTTGATCGTCAACGTGTTTTGCAGGATCTGAGTAGCCGTCAGGCTGGCGACATTGATGCCGTCGCCGACCGTCGTGCTACCCGTGTAAACTTGGGCTCCGTCGCCGTTGATGCTCGAGTCGCCGGTGATCGTGCCGATCGACTCGGTCGCGGTGCCGGAGATCGAAACCGCTCCGTCGGCGCCGGGGCCGCCGCCCTTCGTTGCGATGTTTGCCGCGGCGGGCAACGCATTGGTCGTGCCGGCCAATTGCAGCGTGCCGCCGGCCTTGACCGTGATCGCCGTGCTGGCGATGCTCGCGCCGGCGTCGATCCGCAACGTGCCGCTGTTGACCTTCGTCGGGCCGGTGTAAGTGTTCGTCGCGGCCAATTCCAGCGTGCCGCCGCCGGCCAGGGTGATTCCCTGATTGGCGCCAGAAATGCCCGTGTTGCTTGCCACTGCATTGAAGGCGCTAGCGGTCAACGAACTCCCAGGCTGGATCGTGAACGTCGTATTTCCCGTGCCGCTGGCCAGGATCAACTGCGTGTTTAGCGTGGCCGTAGCGTTGCCGCCGTCGACATTAACCTGGGCATCGGACGCGCCGTTGTTCAACGTAAGGCTGTTGCCGCTGGTAGCCGCGTGTAAGGAATAGGTGCTGGTGGATGTAAAGTTCAACACGCCCACCATATAGCCTCCGTCGATTTGAACAGCGTTCCCTGGGCTGGTTCCGGCGGAGCCGGTTCCGAACGTCGCAAACTGAGTCGGACCGTCGGGATGGGTTCCGCTGTCCCAATTGGTGCCGACACTCCAGAGTTGGCTGCTGTTGCTGATCCATTCTCCAGAACCCGTGACGATGCCGACCGCGACAGCCAGTTCGATCTGGTTGCCCACGTTGACGAAGCTGTAGGAATGACCGCTGTCGCCCGCATGGGTGCCGACGGTCCAGGTGGAAATGTTGCCGACGCCCGTTGCCGTAACGTAATCGATCAACGGGTAGTCATTGCCGACGATCAGCGAACCGCCGAAGGCATCAATGTTCACGATGACATTGCTGCCGACCGATAGCGTGCCGGTGGTGACGTTGATCAAGTCGTTACCAAAGGAATTGCTGAGGAGCATATCCAACTGCGGCCCATCGGTCGCTCCCGTGCCGCTCGCCAGCGTCAACCCGTTCGCGAAAGTCGTTGTGGCGACGGTGGTGGGACCACTCAGGCCGAATCCGCTGGGGGCGATATGCCCTGCCGCGCCGCCGCTGGCCGCATTGACCACGACCGGTCCGCCGGTCGGGCTGATCGTTCCGGAGCCGCCGAGGCTAGGCGATCCGGTGGCACTCGCTCCGCCCACCGTCACCGACGAGGTGCTGGAGAGCGAACTGTTGACCAGCAACGTGCCGCCGTTGACGGTGGTTGCGCCGGTGTAGCTATTGATGCTTGTATTGGTCAAAGTCAGCGATCCGCTGGCGACGGTCAGGTTGCCGCCGGCCAAGGTGCCGTCCGAGATCGTGCCGCCGAAGGTCGATGCCAAATGGTCGGTGCTACCGACCGTCAGCGTGTTGGGACTGGCGCTCAGGTAGTTCAACAGAACCGTCCCGCCGCCCAGCGTGCTGTTCAAGGCGCGAGGGTCTGATTTGCGCCGAGGGCTAGAGTTCCGCCTCCATTGACATTTACCGTCGCCGTGGTGCCCAAAGCGCCCGGGGCGCCCAGGAACAGATTGCCCGTGACGTTGACGACCGTTCCCACGCCGAGGCTCGATGCCGGGGCAGTGAGCAGCGCGACAGCGCCGCTGCCGTTGACCGAGATCGTGCGGGCCGTGCCGCCGTCAGCCAGCGCGCCGAACACCAACACGCCTTGGCCGTTGCCGCTGCTGTTGCTGACGTTGAACGTCGGATTGCCGGTGAGCGTCGTGGCGCCCATCGTCAGGGTGTACATGCTGCCTGAAGTATCGCTGCTGTTGACGTTGAGCGTGTTGCTGCCGATCGACAACGGGCCCATGCTCGCGGTCAACGAAGCCGAGACGTTGATCGTCGAATCGTTGGTGACCGACACACTGTTCGTGTAAGTCTGCGATGCATTCAAAACCGGGGTGCCGTATTCCAAGCCCAACATAGATGGATCGGTTGTGAATTGAAGGTCTTGCGCCCCTGGATTGGTCGAACCGCCGAGTAGGCCGCCGTTTCCCGCCACTCCTTGGCGCTCATAAAATACCCACCGCCGCCTTCGTAGTAGGCGATTTCGATTGGATAGACGCCTTGCGTAAGACTGATGGCCCCGTTGCTCCGCTGCACGACTCCCTGGAAGAAGTTGTTGCTCGCGACGGTTTGCCATGTCCCTCCGACGTTGATGAACATCATGCTTCCGTCGTCGCTCGACGTGGCAAACGTGTACTGGCCAGTCGAGGGAATATTGATGTAGCCGGTTGAGATTACCGTGAAGTTGCTACCGTTGTTAGTGCCATCACCTTTTAGCGGATCCCCGTTCGTGTTTCCTCCGCCAGTGGAATTAGTCGAGAAGTTGTTCAGGGCGGTGTTGTTGCTTCCACCATAGAAGAACGTCGTAATCGCGGGCCCGCCAGTGTTGGTGCTCGACGGAACCGAGTATTGCGGGGTCAACGAACCAAACGTGGACGTGATCGTGGGAACATCTTGGATCGCGGTCCAGCCATTGTTGCCGTTGTTGTTGACGGGAGCCGGAACGCCGTTGCTCCCGGCGATGTAATAGTTATTGATCAAGCCGGGGTGGTAACTCGAGGCTAACTGGCCCTGCAAGGCCAGCGTGCCGCCGTTCAACGTGACCAATCCCGTGCTTAGCGGCGTGGTCGCGTTGCTGGTCGGCGTGGGACCAACGGCAAGGGTGCCGTTGTTGATCTTCGTGCCAATCAAGCCGCCGCCGAACGTATTACGCGCCGGTCAACGTCAATTGGCCGGTGCCATCTTTGACGAGCCCGCCGCTGCCGCTGATGATCCCGGCGAACGACGAACTCAGGTTGTCGCTGCTGCCGACCGTCAGAGTGGCGCCGCTGCCGATGGCAACCTGGCCGGAAAGACCATTCAACGCGCTGATCGTCTGCGTGGCGCCGGCGGAGAACTTGCTGCTGCCCGACCCTAGATTCAGCGTCGCGCCGTTGCCGATCGCCAAGCCGCTATTGGAATTCAACGTGCCGTTATTGATATTGATGACCGTGCCGACGCCGAGGCTGGTCGCGTCGTTGTTGAGCGTGACGGCGCCGGCGCCGCCGAGCGTGATCGTGCGAAGGCTGCCGTTGTCGTTCAGCGAACCGAGCGTCAACGTGCCCTGGGCATTGCCGCCGCCATTGGTGTTGTTGGCGACGTTGATGTTGACATTGCCTTGCAGCGATACACTGCCCATCGACAACCCGTAGGGCTGGGTGGCCGGCGCCTGCGAAGCCGTGATGTTCAACGTGGTGTTGGAACCGTTGCCGATCGTCAACGTGCCCATCGAGGCCGTCGGAAGGCTGGCGGCGATGGAAACGTCGATCGTCGCCGTGGCGCCGCCGGTGAGCGTGACGTTGTTGGCGGAGTAATCGGCGACACTGTTGACGCCGGCGTAGGTAAGGCTGAAGTTGCTGATGACCTGATTAGCGCTTGCACCGCCCGTGGCGCCGGTAAAGCCGAATAGAGCATTACCACCATTGCCTAAGACGGAGCCAAGGTCTTGCGTGTAATTGAACGACTCGGTGGCATGTGTCACCGTGTCGAGCAACGTTTCCGTGATCGCACCTCCCGAGGTATACGTGAGAGTCACGTTGATCGGATTGCCGCTATTCAGATTGACCATCGCAAGGTTGTTGTTCTCGCCGATGTTGCCGTTCGTGTCGAATCCGGTTCGTCCGAAATAACCGGCAGTGTTGTTGTAGATTTCAAACTCCAGTGCGGCGCTGGGGGTAATGCCCTGATAGCCGATGCCACCGCCGCCGCCGCCGAGAGCGGTGGCGGACGAATTCTGCACGACGAACGCGATTCCGTCGGCCGGTGGATTCGCAGTGCCCGGCGTGGCCGTATAGTTGAACGAGGCCGTGAAGCCGGACAAGTAGCTCACTGGAGTGCTATAAAACGCGCTGCGAGCCTCGCCCGTGTTGCCGTCGGTCACTGTCAACACATTCGAGTTGATCGGGTTGCCGGAAATCCCGGCGTTATTCACGGTCCAGCCGGTGCCGGTGCCCGTGACGCTGGTGCTCGTGCCGCCGAAACCGGAGAGAGTCGTATTTCCGCCGACGCCCAGCAAGCGGAGCGTGCCGCCGTTGAGCGTGACCGGAGCGGTGCCGAGCGGCTTGTCGCCCGGCGCGGCGGGCCCAACCCGCAGCACGCCCTGATTGACGCTGACGGTGCCGGTGTAGGTGTTGTCGCCGGTGAGGGTTTGGGTGCTGCTGCCGACTTTGGTCAGCGAGCTAGCGGTCAGCTTGCCACTGTAGTTGCCGGCACTGCTGCCGACGGAGTTGCTGTTGCCCAAGCTCAGGGCGACGTTCGGGCTGGCCGGCAGGCTCAAATCGCTCATCGTCAGGTTCGTGCTGCCCGACAAACCGCCGAGCGCGACGCTGCCGTTGACGGTCGTGTTGAACGTCAAGCCGCCCGGCGTGTTCAAAGTGACAACGCTATTTTGCAAGGCATTGGTGTTGTTGATCCGCACGGTGCCGGAACCGCTGGGCGCGACGGTCGTGCCGCCGGTGAACGTGTTGGCGTTATTCAGGTTCAGCAATCCGGTTCCGCCGAGAGACAGATTGGAACTGCCGGTGATCACGTCCATGATCGTGGTGGTATTGTTCACGGTGAGCGAGGAATTGCCCGCGACGTTGAACGTCGACGGCGTGCTCAGGCTCGTGCCGTCGAGCGTCAAGTTGCTGCTGCCGCTGCTGGAAAACGTCACGTTGCCGTTCAAGGAGAACGAATTGGCCAACGTCTGCGGCGAGCCATTGTCCTGCAGCGTGCCGCCATTGAGGGTTGCGGTGCCGGAACCGAGGGCGTTGCTGACGAGCGAACCGGCGCTCGTGACGGCCGAGGCTCCGATTCGAATCGTGCCGTTGGTCAAAGTCGTGCCGCCGCCGTAGGTGTTCGCGCCGTTAAGGATCAGCGTGCCATTGGTGACATGCAGCACGGCCGGAGCGCCGTTGAGACTGCCATCGATGGTGCTCACTTCGGGGCTGTTGTAGGTCAAGTTGCCGTTCAACGCGCCGGTGCTGGTGACATGGAACGTGCCCGTGTCGATTCGAGTCAGGCCGGTAAACGTGTTCGCGGCGGACCAGGTCAACGGCTGAGTTGGATCCAAACCGAGGTAGTCGATGGTGCCCGCGCTGCCGGAGGCGCCGGTCGTGGTGACGTTCACCGGGCCAAGGCCGGTGATCGTCAGCGTGTTGCCTTGAGGATTCAAGCCGCCGGAGAGCGTCAGGCTGCCGGTCGGATCGTTCGACGAGATCGTGCCGCTGCCGGTGATCAAGCCGGCGTAGGTGTTGTTGCCGAGAACGTTTTGCAAGGCGCCGGAGCCATCGCCATTGCCGCTGATCGCGAGGGGAACGCCAGTGCCGACGACCAAGGGGGTAACGCCGTCCGGTGACTGCAATTGCAGAACCGCGCCGGTGGCTACCGCGACGCCCGACGAGGCGCCGAGACCGGCGCTGTCTTCGATATTGAGATAGCCGGCGTTGATCGAAACGGCGCCGGTGAAGCTGTTGGGGCTCAAGAACGTCACGGTTTCGTTGCCATTCGGACCGGCGTTCAAGATGATGCTGGCCGCGCCGCCGATTCCGTTCGTGCCGTCGGCATCGATGAACGTGTAATCGACGCCGCCGGCGCCGAGGCCGCTGCCGTTGAGCGTCACGACCAAGGGCTGCACGCCGCCCGGCTGGATGGTCACGGTGCTGTTCATGACCGTGTTGCCGTTGGGATAAAAGTCGCCGAACGTGACGACGCCGTTGGGGTCGGTGTAGGTGGTCGCCACACCGTTGGCGGTGACCCAATTCGGAGTGGTGTAGTCCCACAGGAAGTTGCCGGAACCGTCGTCATGCGCGCCCGACCAGATGATCGGCGGCGTGCTGACCAGCAAGTCGATCTGGCCAGAACCATTCACCAATTGGAAGGTCAGACCCGCATTGTTCGCGATCGAGTTAGCATCGAGCACGAAGTTGCTGGAGGCCGTGCTGCCCGTGTAGGAAATCAGATCATACACTCCGGGGCTTGGATTCGAGAAGCTGATCGTGTCGGTGCCATTGGCCGTGAGGCTATTGAGGGGGCCGCTGGTGACGATCAGAGCGTTGAGTGGGTTGGCGGTGCCGTTTGGCGTGCCAAGATTGAAATTGGCGAACGAACCATCCTGGAACGTCAGACCGCCGGCGAGCGACAGCGGGCCGCCGCCAACGCTGACACCAGCGCCGAGGAGCGTGCCGGGGAATGTTCCGGCGCCCTTGCCATTGACGGTGACCGGGGAGGTAGTCGAACCGGTGCCGCCGAGGAACGTGGGATTTGCGCCGGTGCCATCGCCGACAAAGATTGGAGCGTTGCCCGTGGCCGAGCCGCTGGAGTTGGCCAGCCGCAGGGTGCCATTGTTGATGGTGATCGGGGCGGTGAACGATGCAGCCGAACTGCCGGTGAGCGTGAATGTCGTGCCGCCGCTGATTGTGATCGAACTCACGTTGGGATTCGTCGCGGTGAACGAGCCACCGAACGAACTGGGCGTGGCGCTGTTGCCGATCGTGAGCGAAGCGAGACCAGTGAGGTTCACCGTGCCGCTGCCGCTCAGGCCGGTGACGGTCGTCCCCGCCGGTGCAGCGGTATAGAGGATGGAGTTCGACAAAACTGCACTGGGCTGATTCGGATCAGGGATGCCGCTTGGACCATTGCTGGAGGTCGTGCCAGGTTGGAAATAGGCGGTGAACCCGTCTCCTCCACCACTGTTGTAATAGGCGATGACGATGCTATGAAAGCCGGCGGTCAGATTAACGCCGGTGGTGCCGTTCGATCTCTCGGTGACGCCTTGTCCGAAGTTGTTGTTGAACAAGGCGGCGTCTTGCCCGTCGAGGAAAATCATGCTGCCGTCGTCGCTAGCCGTGCCGAAGCTGTAGATGCCCGGCGTAGTGATGTCGATCACGCCACGATAAACCGCCTGAAATGTCTGTTGGGCATTGTAGTTGGGGGCGGGGAATCCGGTGCCGCCGGAGCCGAAGTCAAAATTGGCGCCGCCCGAAGTCGTGCTCGTGGTCGAATTCGCCACCAAGTTGGGCGTCTGAGAGGCGAAAAAGGTGTTCAGTGCCGAGAGCGTCGCGAAGTTGTTGGCGTTCGAGAATCCGTTGTAATACGAACCGGTCAAGCCCTGAACGCCGCCGGTGATATTCAATTGCCCCGATGCACCGATATTGACGATGCTGGTCGAGCTGGTTCCCAAATACGTCCCCGTATTGGTGATGTTCAAGGCTCCATTGATCGTCGTGCCACCCGAGTAGGTGTTGGTCGCGCCGGCATTCGTGAGCGTCAGATTGCCGCTGCTTCCGACGGTCAGGGAGCCGGCTCCCGCAAGGAGACCGTTAAACGTTGAGGGTCCCGCGGTGACGGTGAGGTTCGTGGGGCCGTTCAAGTTGATCGTGCCCGTGCCGGCGAGGCCGGAGACACTTTGCGCCGCGTTTTGCAACGTGACCAGACCCGGAGGGCTGACACGCAGAGTGCCGGTTCCCAACGTGCCAGTCGGGGACGCAATTAAGATCCCGTTGTTGACGGTCGTGCCGCCCGTGTAGGTGTTGACGCCCGCGAGGATTTGCGTGCCGGCGCCGTTTAGCGTCAGGTTGGTTCGAGCCGTGCCATCTTTAATGACGCCGCTAAAAGTGGTCGATCCACTGGCCGGGTTCAGAGTGAGGATACCAACTCCGCCGGCGCCATTATTGGTGACGGTGCCGGAATTGCCGGGAGCATAGTCGTTCAACGAGGCGACCGTCTGCCCGCCGCTGTTCAGATCCAAAGTGGAACCGCTGGCAATAAAGAGGGAAGTCGTCGATGGCAACCCGGCCGAAGCCGTGTTGATGATTTCCACGCCCAACATGCCTGTATTGCTGTTGTTCGGGATGGCGCCGTCGGTGACGGTGATGCTGCTGCCGCTGAGACCAGGAACGACGGCATAATTGCCGGCCTGGAAGGTTCCCACGGTCGTATTCGTGATTTGCTGGAAGGTGTAGGGATTGCTGCCCGGGAAAGTGTCGGTGGAGAAGTAGAACGTGGGCGAACTGCCGATATTCAGATTCGACAGCCGACCGTTCGCGCCGCCGCCTTCCGAACCGACATAAGCGATCACTTCATACGACGCATAAGGGATGTTTGACAAGGTAACGCTGTTTCCATGCCCATTTCCGGCTCCGTCGTTCAGCATCGACCCCATCAACTGATTGTTGGGATCGCCGAAGCTGGCATTGCTGCTGAACGTGCCCGTGTTGCTCGACCAACTCACGGTGACGCCGGTAGTAGCGCCGGCGCTATTGACCAACACGCCCGAATTCGCGCCCGACGCCACGTTTGCCGTCGTGCCATTTTGGCCGGTGGCGTTGTTCCAATTCGCCATCGCATAGCCCGGCACGCCGGCGACCGACGCAGGAGCCAGTATGTAGTTCGGAACGTTTTGGCCGGCGCCGAAGTGGAGGCCGATCGATTGGCTTTGGAGCCGCAGGGTGCCTCCGGTGATGTAGGTGTTGCCGGCGTATTGGTTCAGGCCCGTCAGGCTCTGGGTGCTGCTTCCGGTTTTTGTGAAGTCGCCGCCACCTGTGAGGACGCCACTGTAGGTGCTGTTCTTGCCGTTTGAATTGCCGACGACGAGGCTCACCGCCCCGCCAGCGGTGTTGGTCATGGCGAGGTTGGCCGAGCCGGCAAGTCCGCCCAACGGAACCGTCGTGATAGGCGAATTGAAAACGAGCCCTTTGCCCATCGTCGAATCGCTGAGGGTGTTAATCGTGGCGATGGCGTTTTGCAGGGCGTTGGCATTGTTCAATTGCAGGGCACCGGCGTTGATGGTCGCGGATCCCGAGAATGTGTTCGCGTTCGCCAAGATGAACGTGCCCGAGCCGACCTTGGTCAAACTGCCGCCGGCGCCTGAGATCACGCCGGAGAACATAGTGCTGGTGTTGTCATTGCCGGTGGTCAAAGTTCCGGCGCCAAGGAGAATCTGCGTGCCGGATGCGCCGGCGTCGCTCACCGAGCCGACCGTGACTAGCGTGCTGTTGATGTCGAGCGTCGTATTGTTCGACATCACGATGGCATTGGTCGTCGAAACCGGCTGGATGGGAGTGCCGGGGGTCGTCGAGAACAGGGTGCCGTTGCCCGGATCGACCGGATTGACGAAATCGCTGGCAACTTGAGCGTTGCGCCCTTGAAAGTCGATGCCGAAGCCGAGATTGTTATTGAACCAGCCTTGATTCGTCGGGCCGACGCCGCCGCCACCCTGGCCGAGCCGCAACTCGAAGGTGTGGCTGCCGGGAGAGAGCGTGTAATTGGCTTCGGTCGGATTATTCCAAGCAGTATCATTGAGGACGGTGGTTCCGTCGATTTTGAGCAGTACGTTGTCGTCGAAGTTTTCGGCGAACGTGTAGGTGACTGGCGCGCTCGAGTAGTTGTTGATGTAGCCGGTGTAGCCGACCGTCATCTGGTTGGCGAGTCCGGCGGGGAAGGTCGTACCGGAGTTCGTAACCTGCGCGAGGACGGGGCTCAACTGAATGCCGCCGGAATTGGGGCCGCTGGTCGGAATCGCCGTCGTCGTGTCGAAGGCGTTGTTGTTATTCACCATGCCAAGATACAGGCCGGCCGGAGTGCTGGGCGCAAAGCCGGCGGTGAGCCGGAGAGTTCCCTGCGTGATGCGGGTGGTGCCGGAATACGAACCCGAGCCGGCCAAATTCAACGTTCCGGCGCCGACTTTGGTCAACGAGCCGGGTCCGGTAAGGCCGCCGCTATACACCGTGCTGGCGCCGTTGGCGCCGACGGAGAGATTGATCGCGGCGCTATTGGTGTCTTGCAAGGCGATGCTGCCGCTGCTGCTGCCGGCGAGACCGCCCAAATTGTACGTGGCGGGGCCGGGGCCGAAGAGCAAGCCGCCGGCGACATTGACCGTCGCGGTGCTGTTTTGCAAGCTGTTGGCGTGGTTGATGCGCAACGTGCCGCCATTGATGGTCGTGGCGCCGCTGTAGGTGTTCGGGCTGTTGAATGTGACGGAGCCAGCGCTGGCACTCAACGTGACCGTCGCTGGGCCGGTGATACCGTTCAAGTCGCCGGTCGAATTGGTGAATGTGTATGGCTTTGTGCTGTTATTGAACGTGGCGTTGTAGGGCGCCACACCGCCCGGCTGGATGGCGATGTTCGTGTTGGTGCCCGTGTTGTCGAAAACGGCATTGTCGCCGTTGGTATAGGTGCTGTTTGGCGACCAGTTCGCAGTCGGTGCGGGCGGCGAACCGGGCGTTGAATCCCAAATTCCGTTCGTCCCAACGGGAAGGCCGGAATAAGTGCCAACGCCGGCAGCGCCGGTCCATGTGTCCGTCGGAACCGACGCCGCGCCTTGGACGGCCAGTTCCTTGTAGCCGACGTAACCAGCCTGCTGGTTGCCGAAAGCGAATTCGATCGAGGTGACGTTGGTCAATCCACTGACGGCCAGTTGGACGAACGTGGAATTATCGGTTCCGGCGGTGTTCGTGAAATTGACGTTGGCGCCAGTCAGCGCTGCAGCGTGTTATTGGTGGCTGTCGTATAAAAAATCTGATAGGTCTGATCGATGCGTCCGCTGTCCTGCCAGCCGGAGAACGTGTCGATTTCCGAGATCGTGTAGCCGCCGGGGCTTCCACCCATCGAATAAGTCAGTGTATTGCCGTTTGAGATCGCGACGGTCGTCGGGTCGAGAGATCCGACAGCGCCGAAGCTGCCGTTGACCAACGGCGCGTAGCTTGTGTTATTGGTGTTCTCGCCGTTGAAATTACTCGGCACCGACGGATTGGCCGAGAGAGTCGTCGACGCGGCGGAGAGCAGATTCTGCGCAGTTGACGGGACCGTATAGCCCGTGTTGTTGCTCGAATCGGTCTCGATGGCCGATTGCGCCATTGCGGACGACGAAACCGTCGCAACGCCAGCGGCGAGCAGCAACAGGCAGAATCGCCGAATTGCCATGCGGAGCGAGGAACATGATGGGCCAGCAACAGCCGGACGACGGCTCGACGCGAATGCGCCCTTGGAAATTCCGGAGGCGAACTGACCGGAAACGATCTTGCTGAGCCTGGAAAGACGGTGCATTTGCATGCTCCCTGGAGAAAGATTGCGCCGAAGCGTATCAATGAAGTTGGTTGAATTCATTTGCGGTGCCGAAAGCAAAGCTTGAAAAGTCAGCACATCATCCCGCGTCCAAATCCCGCGAATTCACGGGCACGACTTCGATCGAAGCCGGCCGCGCGAATTACGAATCCGTATTCCCGAATCCCCCGCCCCGACGCACATTCCGCGGACCCACGTTACAACCGCGCAACTCGGGAGAATTCCCGGCTGCCTCGCTATCGTAACAAGCGGCTACAGGCGTGTCATCAATTTTGTTGAGATTTTTTGACGTTTCGATGAGATTCTTGCCGCCGCGTGGTTTTTCCGAGTGGGTTCCCGTAAGGAGAGGGGGGAGAGCGGGGAGCGGAGAGCGGGGAGCGGAGAGCGGGGAGCGGAGAGCGGGGAGCGGAGAGCGGAGAGCGGGGAGCGGGGAGCGGGGAGCGGGGAGCGGCGAGCGGGGAGCGGGGAGGGCGGGTTCGGCTTAGCGATGGAGGGCTTGGATGGCTTCGTCGTCGGCGGTGGCCTTGTCGGGCTGGCCGAGCTTGCGGTAGGCCAAGGAGCGAATTCGCAGTGCGTTGACGTTTTTCGGCTGGAGGAGCAGCGCGGCGGTGCAATCGGCCACGGCTCGTTGAAAACTCGCCTGTTGCCCAAAGGTGGCGGCCCGTTTGACATAGAACCTGGCCAAGAACCGGGCGGCGGACGAATCAGCGGCCGGCTTCTCCGGCTCGAGCTTGTCGATTCCGACAGTAAAATCCTCGATGGCTTCGCTCAAATGTCCAAGTTTCGCATTGAGCATGGCGCGGTCGTATCGGGAAATTACGTCGTCGGGGCGCAATCGAATCGCATTGCCGTAGTCGGCGATCGCGTCTTCGTTCAAGCCGAGCGCCTGGTTCGCCAAGCCGCGATTCAGATACGAATCGGCGGAATCGACGTTGAGTTCGAGTGCCTTGTCGAAATCGCGGATGGCCGGCCGATAGGCCTGTTGGACGAGGTGAACTCGACCACGGACGGCGAACGCGCTGCCGGAGTTGGGCTTAAGCGCGATGCAACGATTCGCGTCGTTCAAGGCGTCGTCGTACCGTTCCATGCGGAGATAGATGCTCGCGCGCAGGGCGTAGGCCGACGGATCGACGACCGGCCGGTTGATCAGTTCGTCGCAATCGGCGAGGGCCTCCCTCAGTTTTCCCTGCAGCAGATAATTATTCGCGCGCGAACGCCGATACTGCTGGTTTTGCGGATCCAAGGCGATCGCGCGACTGATTTCCGCCAAGACTTGATCGGGTTTGTTCAACCGCCCGAGGGCGTCGGCACGAGCCGCGTGGGCGGCGGCCGAATCGGGATGGGCGGCCAATACTTGATCGAATTGCTTGAGGGCTTCGGCGGCATCGCCTTGATCAAGAAACGAGCGACCGACATTGATCTCCTGCTCGAGCTGCTCGTCGTTGGCCGGCGACGGCGGCGCGGAAGAGGTGTCCGGTTGCGATTGTCGATGGCAACCCGACAGGACGATTGATGCCGTCAACAGAGTCGCCACGGTGCGCATCGAAAGCTTCATACGGTGCTGCATGGCATCGGTCCGCATGACATGACCGTCATCGTCGAGAGGAGGAGGGAAACGGCCAATATACTATGCGGTGCGACGCGCAGCCTTCAAAATTCGCGAATTGCCAACTGCGGATTGCCGCAAAACGGAATATGGCATCGAGTCTTGCGTCTCTTGAATTGCAGATCGACGCGACGGCGCGGGCATGGCACGGGAATCGGACGTGATTACAATGTCAACGGTCCGGGCTAGGATCGACTCGATGCTCAATCCTTGCACGAAACGTCGATTTGCAAGCGAGGATTCTTGCGATGCGAACATCGGTCGTCATGGCGTGCGGGCTGCTGGCCGGCTCTTTGCTTTGCCCGCCGATCGCGGATGCACAAAAGCAGACGCTGCCGGGCGGCGCGACCGTGATCGCCAGCCTGCCCGACGGTTTTTCGGAGCAGATCGTCGCCACGGGGATCACCGGGGCGACGGCGATGGCGATTGCTCCGGATGGCCGCGTTTTCGTCTGCGAGCAAACCGGGGCGCTGCGAGTCGTCAAAGACGACAAACTGCTCGACGAGCCGTTTTTGACCGCCGTTGTCGATAGTTCGTGGGAACGAGGGCTGATCGGGGTGGCAATTGATCCCGGCTTCCCGGCGAGGCCCTATATATATGTCTGCTATGTCGCGCCGAAGCCGTATCCGCATCACTGCATCAGCCGGTTCACGGCGAATGGCGATGTCACCGAGGCCGGTAGCGAAGTCGTTCTTCTCAGCGGCGACGATCAGACGAAGCTCGGCGGCAGCGTGCCAAATGGCCATCAAGGCGGGGCCCTGCACTTCGGCAAGGATGGCAAGCTCTATATCGGCATCGGCGAGCAGACGGCCGGGCTGCCGGCGCAAAAGCTCGACACGCTGCAAGGCAAGCTGCTGCGAATCAATTCCGACGGGTCGATACCGGACGACAATCCGTTCGCCAAGACCGCGACGGGCAAGTACCGGGCGATCTGGGCGTATGGCTTGCGCAATCCATTTGCGTTCGCCGTGCAGCCCGGCTCGGGGCGGATTTTCATCAATGACGTCGGCGAGGCGCGTTGGGAGGAGATCGACGCAGGGGTTGCCGGCGCGAATTACGGCTGGCCACTTGCCGAAGGGATAAGCAGCGACCCGAGATTCCGCAATCCTATTCATGCCTACGACCACGGCGTCGGCCGCTGCATCTCGGGGGGCACGTTTTACAATCCGACCCGCGAGCAGTTTCCCAAGGAATTCGTCGGCAAATACTTCTTCGCCGATTTCATGGACAACTGGATTCGCACGCTCGATCCGGAACGGCCGAAAGAGGTTCGGCTATTCGCGACGGGGCTCGTTGGGCCCGTGGATATGCAAGTCGCGTCCGACGGCAGTTTGTACTATCTCAACCGCAATGCCTGGGTCAAAGACGGCAAGTTCAAGCCGAACACCGGGTCGCTGCATCGCATCAGCTACACGGCGAATTCGAAGAACCCGGCGCCGATCTTTACGGCACAACCAGAGGACCGGACCGTCGAAGTTGGGCAGAGCGCGACGTTTACGGTCGCCGCCAAGGGAGACGCACCGCTTCGATATCAATGGCTCAGAGGGAGCGCGCCGATCAAAGACGCAACGTCGGCGAGCTACACGCTTCCGACGGCGACGATGGCCGACCAGGGCGCGAACTTTCGCTGCGTCGTATCGAATGCGCGCGGCAGCACGAAGAGCCAGCCGGCGGCGATTTGGGTGGCGAGCCTCCGCGCGGCCGTCGATGCCGGTGCTGTGGTGCACGGGCTGGAATATGCCTGCTACGAAGGCGATTGGACGACGTTGCCTCGCTTCGATGAATTGACGGCGACAAAGACGGGCAACGTCGCGACGATCGATCTCTCACCGCGCACGCGCGATGAGCATGTCGGTTTCACTTTTCGGGGGTTTCTCGACATTGCCCACGACGGCGCGTATTCGTTCTTCTTGAAATCGAGCGGGGCGAGCAAACTGTTTGTCGCGGGCGAAGAAGTCGCCGGGCTCGGCTTTGGGCTGAGGCGACGGGAAGCATCGGGCACGATCGGCTTGAAAGCGGGCAAGCATTCGCTGCTGTTGCTGGCGGCGCACGGCAGCGGCCGGCCCGATCTGGAAATTGAATACGCGGGGCCGGGGCTGGCGAAGCAGACGATTCCCGCTGGGGCGCTGTTTCGCATCGACCGGAGCATCTTGGCGAGGCCGGAGGTTTTTCCAAACGGCGGAAGTTTCACCGGGCCAGTTTCGGTGCGGCTGTCGACGCCGACGCTCGGCGCGACGATTCGCTACACGACCGACGGAACGGAGCCGACGCCCGGTTCGCCGCTTTACCTAAGGCCCTTTCTGCTCGATCGCTCGGCGACGATCTCCGCCAGCGCGTTTCAAGATGGCAAAAAAAGTCGCGGCGCCGCGCCGGCCGTTTTCAAAATCGAGGGGAAGTCGCCCTATGGAATGCAGCAACGAGAAGTCGTCACCACGTTGCAAGTGCCGGCGAATCCGGCCGATCTGCCGCCGCTACTGTCGCAGACCGGCGTGTTTCGTTCGCTCAAGGATTTGACTCCGAATCCAGGCATCGTTCCGTACAATGTCAACTCTCCGCTGTGGTCCGACGGCGCGGCCAAGCGGCGCTGGATCGCGTTGCCGGGCGACGCGCGGATCGAATTCGCGCCGACGGGCGAATGGCGATTCCCGCCCGGCACGGTGTTCGTCAAGCATTTCGAAATGCCGACCGCCGGCGCTCCACGGCGATTGGAAACCCGGCTGCTCGTTGTCGGTCGAAGCGGGGCCGGCTATGGCGTCACGTATAAATGGAAGCCGGACCAAAGCGACGCGGAGCTGCTTGCCGCCGGACTCACGGAGGAGACGCCGCTCGCGGCTTCCGCCGATTCGCCCAAATTGAAATGGACGTATCCGAGTCGAACCGATTGCCTTTTCTGCCACACCGCCAACGCCGGATTCGTTCTCGGCGTGAAAACGCGGCAACTCAATGGCGATTTCCAGTTTCCCGGCATCGGCAAGGCTTCAGGCACGAGCGACAACCAATTGCGCAGTTGGAACCACGTCGGAATATTTCGGCAATTGATTCCCGAGGCGGAGATTCGGAAGTACGACCGGCTCGTGTCGGTCGGCGACACGAGCGCGACGCTGGAGCGTCGCGTGCGGTCGTATCTGGATTCCAACTGTGCCCATTGTCATCGGCCCGGTGGGTCGCGCGGCGAATTCGACGCGCGGTTCGACACGCCGCTATCGAAGCAAAATCTGATTCTCGGCCCCGTGCTCTCATCGAACTTGGGACTAGCTCATGCCACGCTCATCTCGCCGAAAGACCCGGCGAGTTCGATGATTTTGCAACGAATGAAGCGGCGGCAGGATGTGTTCAACATGCCGCCGCTGGCGACCCAAGTCGCAGACCAGCAAGCCCTCGCCGCGCTGGAGGATTGGATCATGCAATTGCCGAAGTAGGAATTACCGCGGAGGAACAAAGTCTGATGACAATTCTATTTCGCCGTTCGCTTTTGAGCCTTTTTCTGTGCTTCGTCGGCGTCTGTGACGCTCGTGCCGACGAGCCCGCGAAACCGCCAGCGATCCGCGTTTCCGACGTCACCATCCTCGGCGACATGGATTGCTTCAAGATCGAAACCGCGAGCGCCACCTATGTCTATGGCAAGAAAGGGGCCGGCTTCGCGAGCATTTTCGATTCCGCCGGGCGGGATTGGATCTCGTATCGACCGAGCGGAAATTCCAAGGGCGAATATCACGGTCTGCCGAAGTGTGGCCAGCCGACCAAATTTTTTCATTGCGGCTATGGCTACGGCCAGTACAAAGCCGCGAACCTCTTTCGTGAGCACCGTGACTCTTAAGGAAAGCGACCACGTTCGCATTTCGTCCGAAACGCTCGACAAGAAATCGGCCTGCACCTGGGATTTTTATCCGACTCATGCGACGATGACTCTCTTGCGGATCGATTTGCCGACGTTTTGGTTTCTCTACGAAGGGACGCCGGGCGGCAATTTCGAGCCCGCGAAGGATTTTGTCATCCGGCCCGACGGCCGCAAGACGACGCTGGCCGAGCCGTGGTCGGAAGTCGTTCCCTGCGTCTGTTTCGGCACCGGCGAGAATCCGATCGGGTTTGTTTGCATCAATCATCAGAAGCCCGAGAAAGGCGAAACCGATTCCTACGTCGCCTGGCCATTCGCCAAGGAGAAGGATGGTTCGTTTCAAGACATGACGGTGTTCGGCTTTGGCCGCAAGGGCTATAAGGAATTGATCCAGCACATTCCAGATTTGAAGCACTTGCCCGCACGCTACAGCATCGGGTTCGTCGAGAAGGCCGACGTTGCTTCGGCGAAGGCGCTGTATGAGAAGGTTCGCTGATCGCCCGAGAAGTGAAAGCCGCGAAGGATGCCCATGACTCGCGCAAACGCCGCTGACAAGTCGCTGGTTCGCGTCGCCGCCGGCGATGCGATTGTCGTCGTCGACGTCCAGAACGATTTCTTGCCCGGCGGAGCATTGGCCGTGCCGGACGGCGATCGTGTCGTGCCGGCGTTGAATCGCTATTTGGCTTTGTTCAATGAGCGGTCGCTGCCGATTTTTGCCACGCGCGATTGGCATCCGGTGAATCATGGCTCGTTTCGAGAACAAGGTGGCCCGTGGCCGCCGCATTCCGTCGCAAACACGCCGGGCGCGGCATTCGCGCCCGCGCTTTCGTTGCCGCCCGCGACGGTCGTGGTCTCGAAGGGAACGGATGCTCGGAAAGAAGCCTATTCCGGATTTCAAGGAACCGATCTGGCCGAGCAGTTGGTGCGCCGCGGGCGTGCGGCGAGTGTTCGTCGGCGGTCTGGCGACGGAATTCTGCGTGCTTGCGACCGTGACCGATGCGCTGTCGGAAGGTTTTTCGGTCTACTTGCTACTGGATGCGATTCAAGCGTTGGAGATCAAGCCGGGCGACGCTCGCCGATCCGAGCAGAAAATGATCGATCGCGGAGCCGTCGCGATCCGCTGGGAATATCTTGCATGATCGAACCGCATGGCGCCGCATTGCTGACCGACCTCTATCAGTTGACGATGCTTCAGGCCTATATCGAAGCGGATCAACACGAAACGGCGGTGTTCGAATTCTTCATGCGCAAATTGCCGCCAGCGCGAAGCTTTCTCGTCGCCGCCGGATTGGAGCAGGTGCTGCAATACTTGGAAAACCTGCGATTCCAGCCCGAGGAACTCGAGTGGCTGGCAAACTGCGGCCGCTTCAAACCCAAGTTGTTGGACTATTTGCAGCAGTTTCGTTTCACCGGCGCCGTTCACGCGATGCCGGAAGGAACCGTGTTCTTTCCCGACGAGCCGATCCTGCGAGTGACAGCCCCGATCGCCGAATCGCAGCTTATCGAATCGCGGATCATCAACCTGCTCCATTTTCAAACGCTGATCGCGTCGAAGGCGGCGCGGTCGGTGTTGATCTGCGCCGGGCAAAACGCTCGTCGATTTCGGCATGAGGCGAGCCCACGGCGCGGAAGCGGCCCTGTTGGCAGCGCGGGCTGCGTATCTGGCTGGCTTTTCCGGCACGGCGACCGTTTTGGCGGGCGCCCTGTGGAATGTGCCGCTCTACGGCACGATGGCTCATTCGTTCATCCAATTGCACCGCGACGAAAGCGCGGCCTTCGAGGATTTTGCCCGCTCGAATCCGGGCAACGTCGTCTTGCTGCTCGACACTTACGACACCGAAGCGGCCGCGGAGAAAGTCGTCCGGCTGGCGAAGAAGTTGAAGGAAACCGGAATCAAGGTGCTCGGTGTGCGTCTCGATAGCGGCGACTTGGGCGAACATGCCCGGCGAGTGCGGCGGATTCTCGACGCCGCGAATCTCACCGAGTTGACGATTTTTGCCAGCGGCAATCTCGACGAGTATTCGCTGGCAAAATTGATCGCCTCGCAGGCGCCGATCGACGGATTTGGAATCGGCACCCGGCTCGACGCTTCGGCGGATGTTCCGTATCTCGACTGCGTTTACAAGATTCAAGAATATGCCGGCCGGCCGCTGCGAAAGCGCTCCGAGGGGAAGGCGACTTGGCCTGGCCGAAAGCAAGTCTATCGATCGTTCGACGACGCAGGCCGAATGCGGCGCGATGTCGTGGCACTGGAAACCGAGTCGCAGCCGGGCGAGCCACTGCTGAAATTGTTGATGGAGCAAGGCCGGCGAATCGAGCCGCCCGTAGCATTGGAATCCCCGCGGCGTGTCGCGGCGGAAAATCTTGGACGGCTGCCGGCGGCATTGCGATCGTTGGAGCCGGCCGCTCCGTACGACGTGCAAATCAGCCCTGCCATTCAAGAATTGGCGAAGACAGTTGACTTGGCTGTGGCCAGCGGCCGGTAGTCGCCCTGAGATCGTGGGCAGGACGGCAGGTCAATCTTTGAGCGTTTGCTCGTCTGCGACACCTTTCCGCAATTTCCTACGTCGGTCCCAGCCAATCGCGGCTCCAAAAAAAGCGCCAATGATCGCCCCGAACACCGTTAAGCCGCACTCATCAAGGTAGATGAAAGTGGGCAGAGTTAGTCGCCGCGCCATGATGTCGCCTCGATTCGGATCGTCGCGCAACCCGATCCAAACGACGACGGCCAGAACTGCGATGGTGAGTGGAATCAAGCTGCCGAAACCGATCGCTCCGAAGATGGCACCGCGCTTTGCAAACCGCCGGGGGCCGATAGGTTCCTCGACCGCTGCGCGTGCCCTTGGGGCTGCGTAAGGATTTCGATTCGTGTCGATGCTATCCACGCCCGGTTACCTCGAAGCTATTCATAAAAACCGCTCGTGTGTTGCCAACGGCTCCGGTCCCGTGCTTTTGACATGTCATCGATCGCTTATTTCGTTGCCGCCGCCGTTTGCACCGCTTCCTTCGGCCCGGCGAGCGAGATCTTCACATCGCCGGGAATGTAATCGACATAGCCGATCATCATCTCGTCCCATGTCTGGTCGCCCCAGCGGATTTCTTTCGTGGGATCGGGATTCGCCGGATTGTCGGCCGAGTTGTCGTAATGGGCCACGCATTGCAGCCGCGTCCCTTTGGGAAGATGAATCGGCTCGGCGCAGCGATAGTTGCTCTGCCAGGCAAAACTGTATCGCGGCACGGAAAGCAAAGTTTCGCTATGGCCGTCGGGATAGATGGCCCGATAGAGAAAGTCCTTGCCGCGCAGATGCATGTGCGGCATGAACGACAAGATCGTCACGTCGCCGGGCAGTTTCATTTCCGATTCGACTTGGAAATTCGGGTCGCCCGCCGGGATGAGAAAACGATGGTTGGCGATGCCATGCGTGGCGACATTAAATTTCGGCGGTTCCTTGCCTTTGCAAAAAACCAGGCCCAATTGCGAACGGTCTTTTTCGACTTTGCCGGTCGGCGTGTAATGAACCTGCCAGACGATCGTCGCGCCGGCCGGGATTCGGCGCCCGACGCCGGGCGGCAGAATCAGCGCCATATCGCCCGGCGCGGTCCCGGCGATCCATTGGTCGTTGACGCCGCTGCTTGCCTTCTTTCGGGTCACGATAGAAGGCGATGATGTGATGAACGGCCGCCCGATTGCCCGGCCGCGCTTCGGCCGCCTGAATCCAAACGTCTTCCTTGAGATTCGTCGGCGTCTCGAAATATCGATAGGGAACCGTGCCGGTCGCCGGGACGGTCACTTCGTCGGGCAGCTCGAACACCACGTCGGGCTTGCCGATCGTCCAACCTTCGCTGAACTCGCGCCGCGCGGGCAACTGGCTCTTGTCGCCCAACGGCGTCCCTTGATCGACCCAGCCGACGAGCGTGTCGATCTGATCTTGCGAAAGCCGGCGGTCGTTCGAGAATTTGCCGTATCGCGAGTCGGCATGCCAAGGCGGCATGCGGCGCTCGAGCACGACTTGCTTGATCATTTCCGACCAATGCACGGCCGTGTCGGGCTCAAGCAGTGAAAAAGGCGCCGCGGCGCCGGGACGATGACAAGTCTGACATTTCTCCTGCAGAATCCGCGAGACTTGGTTGCAATACGTGATCTTTCCGGCAGCCGAATCCGATTCGCGGGGGCTGATCGCGCAGCCTTGGGCCGAAGTCGTCGGAACGGAAATCTGTTTGTGGTCGAGCAACTCGGTGAGGGCGATTTCCAGATCGTTGCGCTTGGCCGTGTCGCGGTGGTAGTCGTAGCCGTAGCGATCGTCGATCCGGCCGTGGTAGCGAATCACGCTGCGCCCGTCGAGCACGAAAGCCTCGGCCGTGCGCTCCGCTCCGACCGATTGCAAAACCTGTTGCTCCCGATCGTAAAGCGCCGGCAACGTCAGCTTGAATTGCTTTTGATGCGCGGCGATCGATTCCGCCGTGTCGCTAGGGCTCGAATAGATGGTGAGGAATTGAACCGAGCGATCGGCGAACTTCTTGGCCAGTTGTTCAACGATCGGCAGAAACTCGTTGGCAATCGGACACTCGGTGCTGACGAAGACCAATACCACGGCGCGTTTGTCCGAGAAGTCGGCCAACGATTGCGTCTCGCCGGCGGAATTCTTGAGCACGAAATTGGGAACTCGCCGTCCGATGAGCCCAGCCGCCGGTTTCTTCGCCACCGGTTCCGCGGCCAAAAGCCTGCAAAGGCAAAAGGTGGCTAGCACGATCAGCGCTAGCCCGCGGGCGACTCCGATTGGGGCGATGGCTCGCTGTGGCGCCGAGTTGGTTTTTTGTGACCCCATCGTTGAGAATCCTCTGAATGAAAAGTCAACATTATCGACACCTCATGCTACTAAATTGGGCCGGGCATTCCAAACCCGATCGAAGAATTGCCAGCCAGCTGCCGGCTTGACACTATACAGACCCGCGCGCTCCCGGCAAACCAGCCTTGCGACGCCGTTTGATTGCGAGGCTTGCTTGCGGGGAGCATCCCTTCGTCCTGCGCCCCCTAGCCGTTTGTCCGCAGCCCCTAGTCCGCAGCCCCCGGGTCCCTGCCCGCCCTTTCCTCTGGCCCCTGGCCCTTTCTTGAGTCATAATTACGTGCGACAGGGGAGAGTCGTTTCCTTCGATCGCCCGGTGGTCTCATGGAACATCGTTGGATGAAGGGTGTCGTCGTCCTGTTTTGGATGGCGACGATGTCGTGGCTGGTTGTCGAAAAAGTCTTGCCGCCGCTGGAACGGGGCGATCCGCCTACGTTTCATTCCGCTTACGGCGATCTCGATCCCGAGGCGCCCGCCATCGGTTGGACCGTCGCCTGGAACGATCGGCCCATTGGCTGGGCGGCGAGCCGAGTGCTGCATCCGAACTCGGGCTTGTATGAAGTTCATAGCCGAGTTCATTTCTCGCGTTTGCCCTTGGAAGAGATGGTGCCGGTGTGGATGCGCACGGTCTTGCGCAATGCCGTGGGCACGCTGGGCAGTCCGGAAATGGACGCTTTCAATCGGCTCGAAATCGATCCGTTGAACCGCCTGGTCGGATTTCGCTCGACGATCCATCTAAAAAAAGTGCCGCAGACGATCGCGATCGAAGGAACGATCGAAGGAACCCGGCTGAAGCTGCACATCGACGCCGGCGAGGTTTCCTACACGCCGTCGGATCATTATTTGCCGCAAGACGCGCTGGTCGGCGACGAGCTTTCGCCACAATCGAAGCTCGTCGGCCTGCACGTCGGCCAGACTTGGACCGTGCCGGTTTACAATCCCTTGCAACCGGAAAGCCCGATGGAAGTGTTGGAAGCGACCGTGAAAGGGCATGAGACAATCAATTGGAACGGGCGAGGAGTTGATGTTCTCGTCGTGATCTATCAAACGGATTCGGGCTCGGCGCTCAGCGCGACGCGCACCCCGCGCGGCAAGCTGTGGGTGCAATACGACGGCACGGTGCTGCGCCAGGAAACGTGGCTCTTCGGCTCGCGGCTGGCGTTCGTGCGGATGTCGCCCGACGAATCGGCGAAACTGACGGTCGGCTTGGATGACATCTTGATGACCCGTCCGACAAGCCGACGCGAGAAAAGCTCGCCCTTGTCGCCCTACGAACCGGCATCGGAATGATCGAATTTGAAAATGTCATGCGGTCGTATGGCCAGAAACTGGCCGTGGCCGGTCTGAATTTGAAGATTCCCGCAGGCCGATTGTTCGCTTTGCTCGGGCCGAACGGCGCCGGCAAAACGACGACGATCAAAATGCTCGTCGGGTTGTTGCAACCGAATTCCGGCAGCGTCCGAGTTTGCGGGCACGACGTGGTGCGGCAGACTCGCGAGGCGAGCCGGGTTGTCGGTTTCGTGCCCGATGAAGTTTATTTGTACGAAAAGCTCTCGGGCCGCGAGTTTCTCGAATTCGTGGCCGATTTGCACGGCTTGAATCGGCGCGACGCGGCGATTCGCATCGCGGCCCAGATCGATGCCTTCGAGTTGGCGGAGTTCGTCGACGATCGGAGCGAAACCTATTCGCACGGCATGAAACAGCGATTGGCGCTGGCGGCCGCGCTATTGCACGACCCAGCGGTGTTGGTGCTCGACGAGCCGATGGTCGGCCTCGATCCGCGCAGTATGAGATTGGTCAAGAATCTGTTGCAGCGGCGAACCAAGGCCGGCATGGTTGTCTTCATGTCGACCCATTCGCTTTCGCTAGCCGAGGAAATCGCCGATCTGATCGGCGTCGTCGACGATGGACGACTGATGTTTCTCGGCACGCTCGCCGAACTTCGCGGACAAGCCGCGCATGGCCATAGCTCGCTCGAGGAACTTTATTTGGCGCTGACCGCGTCGGACGAGGAACGGCTTTCAAAACCATCTTCTATCCCTTCACCCTCACCCTAATGCGCCATGAGCTCTGTCGGAGCCAGCATCGACGTCGCAAGGGCGACAGACGCTCAGGGTGGCGAGCTACTCTCGCCCGAGCGCGAAGCGCAGGTGTTTTGGTCGCTGCGCCGGCGGTTGTTGCAGGCTTCGCTACGGCGTTTGTTTCGGACCGCGCGGCTGCGGGCCGCGCTAGTGATCTTTCTCAGCGTCGTCTTTTGGAGCGCGCTTTATTTTTTGTTCTATAGCGGTTTCGATCTGTTGGCCGGGCTTTATCCCTTGGCCGTCGAGTCGCTGTACAACGCATTCTTCGCATCGCTGATGGTGATGCTGCTGTTTTCGTCGGGCATCATCATGTACACGAATCTGTATCGCTCGCCCGAGGCGGCGTTTCTGCTGACCACGCCCGCGCGGCCGGAACGAATTTTTTCGTATCTGTTTCAAGAAGCGATTTGGTTTAGCAGTTGGGGATTCTTGCTGCTGGGGAGCCCGATGCTCGTGGCGGCAGGTGTCGTGGTCGCAGCGCCGTGGCATTACTACGCGCTGATGCTGCCGTTCATGTTGTCGTTTTTGTACATACCCGCGGCATTGGGCGCGATCCTGTGCCTGTTGATCGTCGACCGGTTGGGGCGAATTCGCTGGGCCACCGTGCGCTGGGTTGCGGCCGCGGCGACCGTGGGTCTGCTGTGGCTCGGCTGGTCGGTGCTGAACGGCGGGCAGAGCGATCTGCTGACTCCCCGCTGGTTTCAAGAACTTTCCGCGCGGCTAAGTTTCACGGAAAATCGCCTGCTGCCGAGTTGGTGGCTGAGTGCCGGCTTGCTCGAAGCGGGGCGAAGGCCGATGGCGGGCGTGTTCGACGATCATCCGTTGTCGGAGAGCATCAAGTACCTCGCCTTGCTGATTTCCAATGCATTGCTGTTTCACCAGCTTGCCGTCTGGTTTGCCGGCCGCGTTTATCGGGCAAGCTTTAGCCGAATGCTGACCGAGCAAGAGGCGCGGCGGCGGACGAAAATCGGTATCTTCGACCGCCTGCTGCTCAGCCGATTCGGCGGCACCGGGCGGCCGCCGTCGCAACTGCGGTTGCTGTTGGTCAAGGAACTGCGCCTGTTCCGCCGCGATCCGGTGCAATGGTCGCAATCGTTAATTTTTTTCGGCCTGCTGGCCCTTTACTTCTTCAATATCCGCCGATTCAGCTACAACCCGACCTATTCGGCGATGATCGGGTTCTTGAATCTCGGCGTGGTCGGGCTGATCTTGTCGACGTTTACAACCCGCTTCATCTTTCCGATGCTGAGCTTGGAAGGACGGCGATTTTGGATCCTGTCGCTGCTGCCGGTGAGCCGCGATACGGTCGTGTGGACGAAATTCTGTTTCGCCGCAGGCGGCTCGCTGCTCCCTTGCTGCGGATTGATGCTCCTCAGCGACGCCATGCTCGACATCAGTTGGCAGATTCTGCTGGTGCATCAGATTTCGTGCGCGGCCCTGTGCCTGGGACTTTCCGGCATCGCCGTCGGCCTGGGAGCGAAAATGCCGGAACTGCGCGAGCAGAACCCCTCGAAGATTGCGGCTGGCTTCGGCGGCACGTTGAATCTGGTGCTCAGCGCGGTCTACATCGTCGCGATCGTGATGCTGACCGCAGTGCCGTATCACTTCTATCTGATGAGCCTCCACGGCCTCGCGCCTGCGGCATCGGAGCGGTTCACGCGACTGCTCGGCAATCCAAGTGCGATTTCGGCGGGCATCGCGCTGACGATCGCCGTCGGCCTGACCGCAACATTCTGGCCGTTAAGGATTGGCTTGAGAGCGTTTCGGCGGATGGATTTGTAGGAGAGGCTACAGGCTTGAGGCTACAGGCTTGAGGTAGGAGAAGACGAACGGCTACAATTCATCCATGGCCTATGAAGCAAGCGTCACTTACAGCCGTGAGATCATCCGAAAGGCGATCCGCCAATGGTGGATGCGGTTCATCGCATGGCATGGGTTTCTGGCGATCGGCGCGAGCTTGCTCGGTTTCGCCGCTCTGATGTTCGCTGGCTATCGTTCGTGGGAAGTCGGCGTGCTAGGCGCGGCGGCAGCGATGTTGACGACCCTCGCCATTGCGCTCTTCTTCGTTTATCTCCGCCGTTCGATGTCGAAATTCGAACGGATGCGGTCCAAGTGCGTGCGATTCACTTTCACAGACGATCGGTTTTGCATGGAGTCTGACATCGGAAAGTCCGAATTGTCGTGGGAATCGATCGAGCAAGTTTGGCAGTTCTCCGACCTTTGGTTGCTGTATGTTTCTAAGACGGTTTTCATGATTCTACCAACGGCGGAAATGGATAAGGCTACTCGGTCGTTCATTGTCGAGCAGGTCACTCGTCACGGCGGACGCGTCAAATAGAAAACCCGAAGTCTCGTAAGACGGCCGTCAGCGTCGCGGGCGGACGTTCTCCATCGCCTCGTCCACGGCGGCGTTGAACTCCTCCGTCGTGATGCCTTGCTCGGCCATGTGCTGATCAATTTTCGCCTGGATGCGACGGATGCTCTCGATCGCCTCGCGGCGAATCTGCGCATCTACATCCGGTTCTTCGGTCGGCGAGTTCATGCCTTTACTTTACTCTACGCCGATGACGCGAGGCAACGAACATCCTCTTCTCTCCGCGTCTCCGCGTGAGTTCTGTTGTTCCGGGCGTCGGCAAACCAATATCGCTTCTGGTAAGAACCGTCGTTTGACAACCGCCCCATGCCGTGTTAAATTTCGTCCAATCGTGCGTGGGTGGTCGGCCGCGCAGCTTTTGCGGCCGACAGACAAGGGAACTCCGGTGCAATTCCGGGACGGCCCCGCCGCTGTAACCGAGCGATCGAAAGAGGAATCGACCATCTGAGATGCCATTGTCGCCCCGGGCTCAAAACAGCCCGACGACGACGAGAAGGCTTTGGGTCGGCTCCAGTTCGGAAGTCAGAAGACCTACCAACGCGTGGCCATGCAGCATTCCGCGAGGGACGGAGGCTGTCGTGAAACTTGGATGGCGCCGTTTGCCGCTGCTCTTAGCCACGCGTTGACCCTTTGCGCTTGATCGCGCAGTCGGTCGAGGCCGGACTTGTGCGCGGCGATGAACGTGCGCGTGGTCGCAATGTTTTTCAATCGCCGACAACACTCGATTCGAATTGCGCGAGGCTTCCCGCCACCGCGCCGGTCGTCGCATCGGTTGCCGCGTGGCTTTACGCTCGTCGAGTTGCTGGTCGTGATCAGCATCATCGGCGTGCTGTTGGCGTTGTTTCTGCCGGCGATCCAGGCGACGCGCGAGACGGCGCGACGCACCGTGTGTGCCAACAATCTGCGGCAAATCGGCATCGGAATGCTGGCCCATCACAATGCCCAGCGGCATTTCCCCGCCGGCCTGACCGATCGCGTCACCGCCGCCAATCCGACCGGACGGCAATTGGCCTGGAGCATTTTTCTGCTGCCGTTCATCGAGGAGCGCAGCGCCTGGCGGTTGTTCAACCTGAATCTGCCGTATTCCAACGCGGCCAATCTGCCGTCCACGACGCAAATCGTGCCGACCTATCTTTGCCCCAGCACCGCCCGATTTGGTGCGAATCGCGTCGGCGGCCTCACCGGAACGCCAACCCAACCGCGGGCCAACTGGATGGGCTGCACCGACTACGGCGGCATGTTCGGCTGGACTGGCGCGGGATACACGTTCATGAACGGCGTGATGATCTGGGACCAGCCGACCGCCATTTCGCAGATCACCGGCGGCACGTCGCATGTGATTCTGGTGGCCGAGGATTCCGGCCGCGACTGCACGACCTACGGCCAATGGGCCAACGGCATGAACATTTTCGACCAGACCGGACCGATCAACGTTCAGCAGTGGAGTGAGATGTGGAGCGATCATCCGGGCGGAGCACAAGTCGTGTTGTGCGATGGCTCGGTCCATTTTGCCGCCGACACGATCTCGACGACCGTGCTGGCCCCGCTTTGCACACGCGACGGCGGCAATACGAACGCCCTGGTGGGCCAATGAATCGTCGAAATCTCGCGATTCTTCGGAAGCGCAGCGCACGCAAGGAAACTTGACTCGGATCGCCACGCCAACGAACCTGGAACGACAGGAATAAAGTCTCAGGCTGCTTGCGGTTTGCGGGTCTCATCCAAACGACCGCCGACCAGCAGCCTTCGACTTGCCCCTCGCAAATTGAGAGACCGTCGCTAATGTTTCTTTGCAACCAATCCGCCGCTGGCCGCAGATCATTCGCGGCCCTGTTCGGTTTTTTGCCGGCGATGCTTCTGCTCGTGGCGCCTCGTTCGGCGTCAGCGCAGATCACCCCGACTCCGAATGCACTTGCAACAATATCGAACCTTCCGCTGCCGGCCGCCAACACGACTGGATTCGCTCCCTCCAGCATGAGATTTGGACCGAACGGTCAGCTATACGCCTGGGACGGCACCACGATCTGGGAGCAGGCCGGCAGTTACAACGCCGGCTCGTTCAACGCCATCGGCAGCATCACGGCTCCGCCGAGCACCACGAGCCCATTCGACGCCGATCCGGGCCCGATCAATTTCTCATCCGACGGGCAATCGATTATCGTCAGCGAGGGGGCGGGAGGGTTCGACTCGACTCTGCCGGCCGTCGATAGCAATGGCCTGCTGTTCGCGATCCCGGTTGTCGGTGGAACGACGATCAGTCCGGCCGGCACCGTCCCCAACACATTCGATCTCATTCCCGTGCCGCCCAAGTCACCGACGACCGGTTCGACAACGACAGTCTCGCCGCAAAAATACTTCGTCGACATCGGAACGCCGGGCATCAACAGCGAAGTCGATCTGTTCAATTCGTCGACCGGCGCCGACATGCCGATCATCACCGGCATTCCCGGCGCGAGTACTTCGCTGGCCGTCATCGGCACGAATTCAACTAACTACACGCTCTACGTCGGCGTCGGCTACGGCGACCAGCAAGGGCAGATCGAGGCATTCAATGTCCATGCTCTGTTTCAAGCTCTCAAAAGCGGCACTCCGCTTTCCTGGAGCGGCGGCACGATCGTCAATCCGGCCGACGGCAACAACAGCGGCTTGGGGATCTTCGTCGATCCGCGCGGCTATATCTTCGCCGGCGGCCCGAATGGGGTCGAAGTCATCGTCGGTTCCGGCAACGCTCCGTTCAACTACAGCATTCCGTACACGGCCGACGGCGGCGGCCTCTTGTCGTACGTCTCTGTGTCGTACAACTCGATCACCAATCAATTCACCACCGAAGGATACGATTCGACAAGTTCGTTTCCAATTCCGCAAACGAACATCTATAGCGCATCGCAATTCGGCGTTGCCGCGACCAATCTGCTCAATTGGACCGGCACGAACATGAATGGCACGACGACGAACAATTCGTGGGACACCAGCGGCAACTCGAGCAATTGGGCCGCGAATGAGCCCGGCGGCGTCAGCAACTACACCGCCAGCACGTATACCGACGGCGACACGGTCACGTTCGGCGACACGAATCCGATCAGTCCGAGCGGCGCGCTCGTGCCCAATGTCAACGGCAAGGTTCTGGTCAATATCGCGGCCGGCGGAGTGCAGCCGGCGGCTGTGATGTTCATCAACTCCGGCGCGGCCAACGGCGGAGTGGATTACACGATCACCGGCGGCCCGATCGGCGGCGCTGCAACCATCGAGCTTTACGGCAATGGCGCCGTCGGCGGCATCGTCACGCTGACGAGCCCCAACACATTCACCGGGCCGGTGGTCATCGCCGCCGGCGTGCTCAATCTGCAAAACGCCGCGGCTCTGGGAAACTCTTCCGGCGTGTCGGTCATCGCCGGCGCATCGCTCGAATTGCAGCAATCGACCGGCGGACCGCTTACATTCGGCTTGACCGCCAGCGGCGCGAAATCGATCCCGCTGAATCTCTACGGCGCCGGCTTGACCGCCAACGCCGGCGAGTTGAACAGCATCGCCGGAAACAACATCTACAGCGGCGCGATCAACGTCGGCAGCGGCGGCGGCCAGATTGTTTCCTCCTCGACCGCCAGCGGCGACCAACTGACGCTCAGCGGCGGCGTGACCATTTCCCCCGGCGCGACGCTCGCCGTCGCCGGGCCCGGCGCGACGACGATCGCTGGCCCCGGCCTCTCGCTCGGCAATTCCAGCGCGATCCTGGTCAATTCCGGAACGTTGCAATTCAACTTCAGCGCGGGCGCCGCCGTGAGCCTCGGCAACGGAACGACGACGACAATCGCCGCGGGCGTACATTGCAATTGGCCGGCACTGTCTCCGCGCTCTCCGATCCGGCGAGCGTTAATCGAGTGAATGTCGTCAATCAAAACTCGACCGCAAGCGGCGGCCTGATGATCACCAGCGGCAATCAAACCGTCGGCACAGTTTCCGGCACGGCCACGACCACCGGCGGCGCGACCACCTACAGCGGCAACACCACCGTAGCCCCCGGCACGAGCCTGACTGCCGACCAGATTCTGCAAAACACGCTTTCGATCGGCGCGGAAGCGACGGTGACGATCCGGCCGTCCGGCGGTGCGGAGGAGACAGGGGTCAGGGGTCAGGGGTCAGGGGACGACGGCGCGGCGATTGTTGCCGCGGCCCTCGGCGGCAGCGGCGATTCCGATGGGGATGTGGCGAAAGCCACTCAAGCCGCGTTAGCCACCGATACTAATTCGAGCTTGGCCATTGAGCGGCTACAGAATCGCATCGCAATCCTCGGCAATCTTGCGGCCGAAAACCCCGAATTCGACGGAAGCTTGTTAACTGCCGAGAATTCGTTAATGTCTCTCGAAACGAGTATCGGATCGAGCGATGCCGAAAATGCAGTGTCGTTCGATCCAAGCGACAGCGGCGGGCTTGTTGGCGGTCCGGCAGCGGTTCCCGAACCGTCAACATTCGTTCTACTCGCGCTGGCCGGGCTCTTGTCGCTGTTGCCCGTGCTGCGCCACCGAATTTACGGCGAAAAACTTCGTGGCGGCTTGTAGGCCCAGACGCCGGAGTTGACGACCAATAGCGCGACGCCGTCGATCGGATCGTATTGCAAACGGTTCCAAACCGCGCCTTGCGCTGTCAACGATTTGGTCTCGATCGACTGCCACCGTTGTTTGACACAATCGAAAATGTTGGTGTGATAGTCCGGACCAGTCTCTCCGCCCGGCAACGCGACGTAGAGTACCGCATCTTGATGCGCGAGATAGGCGAGGCCAGCTTTTCCGGTCGAATTCTCCAGCGGATGGCGTTCGGCCGCGAACGTGTCGAGATCGACCGTCGCCGTGTCGCTGCCGACGATCAGCAACCGGTCGGCCTTGGGCAAATAGATCAAATGAAAGTTGTAGCCGCCGAGATAATCGATCGCCGGGTGAATCGCGTGCGACGACCAGCGATTGGTCTTCAGATCGAACCGCGACAGCCGGCTCTCGTGGCCGTAGGCCCAAACGACATCGCGCTTCGCATCGTAACAACAGGCCATCGCATAGCCGCCGGGCGTGTCCTTGCCGGCATAAAGCATGGTCCAACGATTGGCCGCCAGCGAATAACTCCAGCAATCGGGCGGCGCGACGCACGTCGGGCGAATGTCGCCCCAACCAGGCCCGCAGCCGCCGAAGATGAACATCGACTTGGAACTCTCCACGAAGCATTGCTGATTGTAGCTATGTCGCGTGTACGGCTTGTCGCTATCCCGGAGCTTGCCATGAGCGTGGTCGAGATTGTCGTTCGTGTATCGCGACTGGGCGTCGGGCTCGTACATCCGTTTCCATGAGAGCGTGGCCGGTGAAAAAGCGCAGACTTCATTGCCCCAGTAATCGGCATGGCCGCCGCCGAAGATGAGAAACTGATGATTCGCCGAATCGTAGACGCCGCCGGAATAAGCCAAAATGCCCTCCGACGAAGGTGCAAATCCCGCCACTTTTTCCCAGGTGTCTCCCGGAATGTCAGCCAATTTCGGATTCGGCCGCGGCGTCGGTTTCTCGGCCAAAGCTCTGCCGCAGCTAGCCGCCGCAACCAGCGCAATCGTCACCAGCGAAACGATACCCGCGAACGATTTTTGTGAAGTCCCCATGTGATTCCCCCGCGATGGCATTAGATTAGACAGCAGCGATTGTAGCAATCAGAATCACCTGTTTGATTGCCAAATGCAAGTCAGCCGCGCAAGATAGTGTGTGTCGTCGCTCCTCGTTCCCTGACGTTCACCACGAGCCACTACCCACTCATGCCCTCTCTATCCCGCCTCGCCGCTCTCCTGCTCGCCGCCCTCTCGCTCGCGCTGCTGCCCGCGCATTTGTTCGCCGAGACGATTTGGATCGAAGGCGAAAATCCCACCCAATCGACGATGAACCGGCATCCTTGGTGGTACGACCAGGTGAAGCGAGATCAATTCTCCGGCGGCGATTTCATCAGCAATTTCAGCGATAAGAAAGTCGGCGAGGCGGAATATGAATTCAAGGCGGCCAAGGCGGGGAGCCACGAATTGTGGGTTCGCGTAAATCCGATCTCGGCCAGCATGTCGTATCGCCTCAACGGCGGCGCTTGGACGGCCATCGATTTGGATCAAAAGAAGGCCATCGACAGTCGCAATGTCGCTCTCGACGGCAAGCCTGATCTGCGGTTCATCGCCTGGTTCAAAGTCGGCTCGATCGATTTGCCCGCGGGCAAAAATACGATCCGCTTCCGCATGGACAGCAAGAACAGCAACCACGGCTATCTCGATTGTTTCGTGCTGGCGAGCGAACATTTTCAGCCGAACGGGATTCTCAAGCCGGGCCAAATCGCTCCCGGCCAGCAAGTGGCCGCCGAGGATGGCAAGGATTGGTTCGCGTTCAACCCGTCGGCCGATGCGCCGGGCCAGGCCAGCAGCATCGATCTGCGCGAGCTAAACGAAAAGTTCGCCGGCGAGGGTGGCTTCATCAAAGCGATGGGCTCGCGGTTCGTTCATGGAAAAACCGGCGAACCCGTGCGGTTTTGGGCCGTCAACGGTCCGCCGGGCGATTTGAAGGATCGACCGTCGCTCGCCCGATGCGCGCGGTGCTCGCGAAATACGGCGTCAATCTGGTTCGGCTTCATGCCGGCGGATACTTCGATGGCGCGGGTAATGTCGATCTCGCCAAGGTGCATCATGCGATCGACGTGGTTGAAACCATGAAGCCCGAGGGAATCTACACGCATCTGTCGATCTATTTTCCGCTCTGGCTGAGCCCCAAGCCCGACAACAAATATCTCACCGGCTACGACGGCAGCAAGAATCCGTTCGCGGCGCTCTATTTCAACAAGGATTTTCAGGCCCAATATCGCCAATGGGTGAAAGCCTTGCTGCTGACGCCCAGCCCGACGACCGGCGAGCCGCTGATCGACGAGCCGGCCGTGTTTGGCGTCGAGATCATCAACGAAGATTCGTATCTGTTTTGGACGTTCAGCCCGAGCAACATCCCCGATCCCGAGTTGCGGATCATCGAATCGCAATTCGGCGATTGGCTGAAGCTGAAATACGGCTCGCTGGAAAAAGCGCTGGCGGCATGGAAGGGCCAAACGGATGGCCGCGACAATCTGGCCGAGGGCCGCGTCGGCTTTCGGCCTTGGTGGAACGTGTTTACGGAAAAATCGGCCCGCGATCAAGACAGCGTCCGCTTTCTCGTCGACAGCCAACGCCGCTTCTACGACGAGACGTACAAATACATCCGCAGCCTCGGCTTCAAGGGGATAATCACCGCGTCGAACTGGACGACCGCCAGCCCGCAGGTTCTCGGCCCGTTGGAAAAATATAGCTACACGCCGACCGATTTCATCGACCGCCACGGCTACTTCGATTGCAACGGCAAGGGAGACAATTCCGGTTGGTCGATTCGAAACGGGCATACCTACAGCGATCGCAGCGCGTTGCGATTCGATCCCGAGCAGCCGGGCAAGCCTGGTGCAAAATCGTTTGTCAATCCGGTGATGGACCCGAGCTACGACGACAAGCCGTCGATGATTTCCGAAACGACGTTCAACCGCCCGAACCGCTATCGCTCCGAGGCGCCGCTTTACTTTGCCGCGTATGGTGCGTTGCAAGGAAGCGATTGCATCGTCCATTTCGCGTTGGATGGCGACAATTGGAGCGTCAAGCCCGGCTATTTCATGCAGCCCTGGACGGTGATGACGCCGGCGATGATGGGCCAATTTCCCGCGGCCGCGTTGATCTATCGCCAGGGCCTGGTGTCGGAGGGCAAGCTGCTGGTCAATCTAAATCTGAATCTCGACGACGTGCTCAGCCTGAAAGGCACGCCGCTGCCGCAAGACGCCTCGTTCGACGAGTTGCGTCAGAAAGACATTCCGCCGGGCACGGCGCCGAGCGCGACGAACGTCGTCGATCCGCTAGTCCATTTCGCCGGCCGCACGAATGTGAATTTCACTCGCGAGCATCTGCCAAGCGGCTTCGCCGATCTGCATCCCTACATCAACCGCGCGAAGCAAACCGTCACCAGCAGCACGCACGAATTGAAGCTCGACTACGGCAAAGGCTTGTTGGTCATCAACGCCCCGTCGGCCCAAGGAATCAGCGGAGCGCTCGACCAGGCCGGCAAGACGGAGCTAGCCGACGTGGTAATCTCGTCGAAACTTCCGCTCGGCCATATCGTGGCCGTCAGCCTCGACGGCAAACCGCTGGCCATGTCGAACCGGATTCTGCTGCAAACAATGACCGAGGAAAAAGCGACCAACTTTCAAACCGCGCCGGCCGGCGAAGGCGTGAAGCGAATCGTCAACATCGGCCAAGATCCGTGGTTAGTGAAACAAATCTCCGGCACCGTGCAATTCAAACGCCACGACGCCGCGGAACTTGAAGTTTTTGCGCTCGACCATAGCGGCAACGCCCCCGCCGCCGCCGGCCACGCCGATTCAATCACGCTGCGGCCGACGACGATTTATTATTTGATGCGGGCGAAGTAGTTTTGGGCCGGTCACTTGCCGTCGCCTTCCGGGATCTTGGTCGCTTTGATGCCTTTGGCGGTCCAGGTTACAGCGCCGTTGAAGGTGGGCTTGGTGACTCCTTTCCATTTGAAGCCGGTTGGCTTGTTCTCGGCGATCAAGACGCAATTCGCATCCGGCCCACTGAGTTCAACGTTCGGCGCCAGGGCGTAGGGGATCGCGAAGTTGACGACCCCTTCCTCGTTAACGATCACCGTGAAAGAGCCGTTCTGCGTGAACGGCAGATCGTCGAGGCCGGCGGATTTTGATTCGGTGACCGTTTTCGATCCAGCGTTTGTCGTGGCCGTCGCCGGAATCGCGTCCCTGAACAATGCGGAGACAACCTTGCCGTCGGCAAACGCCACGGAAATAGATTTGCCCCCGTCGCTCCAAGTCATCTGTTTGACCTTTTTCGGCAATTCGACATTCGGCAACTTAACGCCGCCCGGCAGCGTCATGCCGTCCGGCGGCTGCATGTCGGGCAAAGCGGTTTCCGCCTCAGCGGTCGGACCGCCCAAGATCGCGACAACTTCTTGCTCGGTCATCCCGACCTGAATCTTGTCGGCGTTAGCCTTCGTGACCGTGCTGCCACTTCGACCGCGTTCGCAGCCGCTCAATAGCGCGAGGCCTAGAACGACTCCGAGAATTGCAAACCGACGCGAGCTGGAAGCAGCCATGAAACGTCCCTCCCCAGGTTAAGCGGTTCTTCGAACAAACATTGCTCGATCGCGCACTACGACGAGCCGGTCCGTAGAATAACGGAAGCGATAAACCGAACGCCGCCAATACTGTTCGGCACGCTATTTGAGCAGTTGAATTAGCACGGCGGCAAGTGGTTCTTGGAATTCTTTCGAGCGGAAGGCCTGCGGGATTGGCAGGCGAGATGCGTGGAGGTGGCAGACGCCGCCAAGCCGCAAACGGCATTTCAGCGCAGCGTGAAGCGACTCGCGACGCGCTTGCAAGAGGCGGCCGAGCTCAACCGAGTCAGATTTTTTTCGCAGCCGCGTCGTGGGCCTTAAGTTTGGCCAGATGTGCCAGCAATTCTCCCTCGCTGGCCAGCCCCGTGAAGTAGTAGCAAATCATTTCGTAGGTGCGAAGCGTTGGTTTACGCCCGGTCCACAAACTGATCAACATGCAGGCGATGATTGCGCAGTAGGTTTGAATCTCGATCCCCTGTTGACTGTGGCTGAGCAAGTGCCGGCAACCCAGCACATGTTTGAAGAACCGAAAAAACGTTTCAATCGTCCAGCGATTCAGAAAAATCAAGGCGATCACTTCCGCGGGCACGTCGAGCAGGTTGGTCGCGATTCGCAGGATGCCGTCGCTGTCGGGGCCGGTCGAGCCGCTGCGGTTTTTGCCGCGGCTGGTATGTGGGCTGATGCGAACGGTCACCAGGCGGATCGGGTGATCGGGCCGAGTCTCGGCCTTGCCGCTCTGTCCAATGCTGACGATCTGATCGCCGAGCACATTCAAAGCACGATCGGCGTCGGTGAGCAGACGCTGTTCCAAGATTTCATAAACGCTGTTGTCGCGCAAGCGGCACACGTAGCTGCTGCCCGCCTTCACGATCTGATTGAACAGCAAGAACTTGGCATAGCCGCGGTCCATCACGTAGGTGCGATCCGCTTCGACGGTGCGCTCGAGCACGGCGCGCTCGTCGTACGCGCCGCCGCCGTTGGGCGTCACGTCGATCCGCGTGGGCACGTAGCGATCCACCTCGAAATGCGTGTGCAGCCGCCATTTGACCAGACCGCTGCCGGTGGAACGTTTCAGAAACGAGGCCTGCATTAACTTCGGCAGCACCGTGAGCAGAGAGCCATCGACGGCCGTCAAGGCGCCGGGCACGTCGCGGAGTCGGGGGTCGCGACCGAGCGGCTGTAGCTCGGCGCCCAACTCGGCGACAATTTCCTTCAGCCGCTCGGGATCAAACACGCTGGCCGCCTCGGAGAGCGAGCCCAGCGACGCTCGTGGGCAGCCCAGTTTCTTCTGCACCTTGGCCAATTCGCTGGCCTGCTGCAAGCCGCGCAGCGAAGTCACGACCGGATTGAACAAATACAGCAGAATCAACAGGCAGTGTTGATCGTAGTGCAATTGCCGGTTGCCAGCGCGATCGCGCGCGCAACCGTCATCGTGAAGCCGCTCCAGCAAGGGCGCGAGCTTGTCGAAATACTTCAGCCCGGTGATCTGCCGCTCCGTAATATCCTCGCGCCTCCTGCCCGCCATGGCGGCCTCCTGCCAAAATGACCGAAACAATCCGTGTCATCGCGCAGGGCGCAAATCTCGTGCCAAGGGTGAATGAAGTCGTGAAATTCGCTGGCGCAAATCGCGTGCCGAACAGTATTGGAACGCCGCTCATTATCGCGAATTGAATCGCGCTCCATTTTCCGGCCAAACTCCGGCCGCGTCAATCATGAAGGGGCAAAAGGCCGCTATTCCGCGGCCTTTTCGGCCAAGGCGGCAGCCACCGCGATATTCTGGACCAACTCCGCGGGAAAACCGTGGCGCTGGCGAAGATACTCGGGCGAATTGTACGATATCCACGTGTTGCCGGCGGTATCTTCCCACACCAGCAGCTTGAGTGGCAAGTCGATCGCGGTCGTCGGAGCGGCCAGCATGAGCGGAGTGCCGCCCTTTGGGTTGCCGAAGATCAATAGCTTGGTCGGGCGCATTTTCAGTCCGACCTTTTTCGCCTCGCCGCTGTGATCGATCACGGCAAAGATTGCGATCCCTTTTTCTTGGAGCATTGCCCGGAGTCTGGCAACCGTGTCGTCCACCGAATGCTTGCTGGGCTGACTGACGATTCCATTTTCGATTTGCGACGGCATGATTCCATCTCGCTAAATCAGTTGCGTGATCCTTGCATCCACGGCTGTAGGGAACGGCCTCCAAGCCGTTCCGGCATTGCGCGTGGCTCCGGAACGGCACGGAGGCCGTTCCCTACAGATTTTGCAGTACACTCCCAAGATCGTGCAACGCAATTTACCTGTTCGCATTTTTTCGCGTCGTTCGAGTATTTCGTGGTTCAATTCTTCGTACTCTGTTCGTCGCCAACCTGCGGCGTGAGAAAGGCCGCCGCAAGTTCGTTGATCACGGATTCCGACATCGTGGTCGGAGTGCCGAGATGCCGGGCGTTGATGATCGTTTCGGCCGTGGATTCCAGCACTTCGAGGCGGTCGAAAGCGTCGAGAACGCTCGTGCCGCAAACCAACACGCCGTCGTTTTCCAAAATCGCGATCGGTGCATCGGGCGACACGCGGGCCGCGATTTCGTCGCCGTCTTGAAATTGCAGGCCGAATGGAATTCGCTTCACGCTCGCGCAACAGCAAGAAACTTTCGGGAATCGTGCGCGTCGAGCGCCGCGCCGGTGACGCTGAAGGCGGTCGCGTTAACCGTATAAGCGTTCACAACCGATTGAATCGCCGGGTGCCGCGCGTAAATCGCCTGATGCAGCCGGGCCGCGCGGCTGGGGCTTTTTCCCGGCTCGGCCGCATCGTCGCGGATCAACACCAGGTCGTCGAGTTCGATCGAATGGCGATCCAAATTGCGCGGCGTGATAAGAAACGAGCGGTCGTCGAGCCGGGCTGAAAAACTTCCTTCGGTGCTGATGATCAGCCGACTGCGATAGCCGCGGCGCAGGAAACCGCAAAGCTGACGACGGAGTTCCTTCTCGTGGCTTGTCGGCGGTTGCGATTGGCCGGCCGGAATCTTGGTTGATGCCACGAGCGGCATTTCCAGTTGCTCTTCGCTCAAATATCGCAGCGGACCGAGCGTGCTGGCTTTGATGATCGTCTTGGCAGTGAATTCGAGCGTCTCGAATCGCTGAAACGCGTTTTGCAGATTCTGCCCGCCGACGACCACGCCGTGGTTTTCGAGCAGCACGCAAAAGAAGCCCTTTGTAAACGTGTCGGCGATGTTCGTTGCCAGCGCCCCGCTTCCCGGCAGCGCATACGCCGCGAAGCCGACTTCTCCACACACCCGCCGCGCCTGATGAAACAGCCGAGTGTCGGGCAGGCGGCCGCAGATGCTGAAAGCCACCAGCGCGACCGAATGCGCATGAACGATCCCGCCGATATCAGGCCGCGCGGCATAAATCGCGCGGTGAAACGGAAACTCCGACGACGGCGGATGCAATCCTTCGACGCTCCCATCGTCATGCACGCAAACAATGTCTTCCCGTCGCAAGCTTCCCTTGTTCACTCGGGCCGGCGTGATCCACACCGCGCCATTTTCGTCGCGGATCGAGATATTGCCGCCCGAGGTGGTTGTCATCCGATAGCCGTAGATCCGCTCCATCGTCTGAACGATTTCGTCGCGCGGGTGGACGAGATGCTGGCGATTAGTCATGGAGCGCCGCGTGATTCAGGGGGTCAGGCACATTTTTCGGCATTGCCCTCGATTGCTGTTCCTACCGCCGCGGGCCGAAAAATGAGCCAGACCCCGGCCTGTCCTCTGTTTTAACGCCTTCATGGATCTTTGCGAACGAAGAGAAAATCGCCGCCGTCGTTGCCGGATAGGGTGCCGAATTTGGGGCGTTCACTTTTCAACCAAGCGATATTGTCGTACAGCATTTCCGCGGTCACGACGCCGTTGTTCGTTTCTTTCGCGCGAGAAAGTCCAACAGGTTTTGTGCAAACGGCGAATGATTCTTCCCGGGGGCACCGTCCAAAGCCGGCGCCTTGCCGGCCGACGCCAGGAACAACCGGCTTTGCTTTTCCATTTTCGCGGCAATATAGTCGTCGCGCCCGATGCGGGTGACGGCATCGTCGCCCCCGCGAGTATTGGCCATCGCGACGCCGTAGTCGACCGTGCCGCCGAAGCAGGTGTCGAGGATCAAAAAGATATGGCGACACGGAATTTTGCTCAACTCGTCGTTGAGATCGTTGAGGCTCAGGCAGGTGCGGTTGCGCTCATCGGGCGGGGCTGAGTACAAGGAGTCGCGGGCAACGATGTAGCCGCGATGCTTGTCCCAATCGAAATAGCCGTGGCCCGAGAAGAAGACGAGCAGCTCGCTATCGCGGCCATACTTCTTCGGATCATGCCATTCGCGGAGGTCTTTCGATATTTCGAGAGCCGTTTGCTGGAAATAGTCTTTGACGGTGAATCCGTAGTGATCGTGCAGCAAGGTGCCGATCTCAGTCACGTCGTTCTTGGGATTGTCTAATGTGGCCCAATGCTTTCCGTCCGGCTGCGGGTCGTAGTTTTGAGTCGCGAAGAATAGCGCGTAACTGTTGCCGCCGGCCCCCAATGCTGAATCGCCGTTGCCGCTGTCGCCGCCGTCGTCGGTCGTATCGATTCCGCGCGTGCGATTGTTCGAGTCGACAATTCGCCCTTTGCCGGATGGCGAAAACCAGTTTTTCGAGTAGCCGATGCCCAATCCGATGAGCAACACCGCCGCCGCGGCGGCCGCCGGCGCCTTCCAGCCAATCCGCGATCGAGCCAACGGCCGGGCATGAGCCCATTGCCGCACGATCGCCAATACATCGCGCTCGGAAAGCTTCGTTCCGCCGTGCGGCGCCGCGACCAGCGTATGGCCAAACGGCTTTCCGTCGAACCAGGGATCGTCTTTGGCGGCGGGATTCTTGGCGGCTTCCGCGGCCTGAAGTGAGTCGGCCAATGATTTGATTTGCAATCGCTGCACCGGATCGGTGGAGAACGTCCATCGTCCCGGCGCTTCCGTGACCGCGAGGAATACATACGGCTGGCCGATTCCCGAATCAGCTTCGCTACGGCTCCAATTTGCGAAGAGCAAGCTCCTCGGCTGGCGCACCAACAGCGCTCGCCCGCGCGGCGGTCCATTCGGAATATTGACGACCCATTGCTCGCCGCGCATCACGTCCTGTTGGAAAACGGCAAGGTCCTTGGCGAGATATGCCCGTTCGTGCGCGAATTCACTTCCCTCGGCAAACGGCGACATGGCAAACGGGTCTTGTCCGCTCTCAGCCGCCTGCAAGATCGGGCGAGCCATCCGCGCCCAATCGGCGGCGAATTGCTGGCCGGCCTCGGGCGAGGTCAAATCGTTGCCCGCCGCGGTGCGAATCGCTTTGAAGATGCCCTGCATCGAAACTTCGAGCGACACCGCGCCGTGCGTCAATCCTTCTCGCACTAGAGCCGCATATCGGGCAAACGCCTCGGCCGCTTTCGGAAGGTGCCGGCCGGCCAGCAACTCGCCGGCAAACGCCGCGGCCAGTAGATCGTCGAGCGTCGGATCGGCGCGGACGACAATCGTCTCGATCGGTCCGGCACCTTGCCGCAAACACGCCAGCCCTTGTTGCACGACAAGCGTGGCCAGGTCTCTGCGATGCTGCAACTCCGGCGAACTCGGGTGAATGTAAAGCTCACCGGCTCCCGGCAGCATCGCGGACGGCTTGGAAATCTCGCGGAACAGCAGTTTCATGGACCGTTTCCCCACGCGCCACCGTCAATACAGCCATCTCCGCCGATGCCTTGCGTTCGCACCGTCGATTGGATTTATCTTATCTAAGAGCCTACGTCGCGGCAATGAATTCGCCTTGAGACGAATCGTCGCAAACTTGCTACAATAACCTGGTTCGATGGAAGGGCAACTTCGGCAGCGGCAACGACTTCCGACGATCGGCTAGTTGCGGGAAAAGTGCCAGAAGCAGGACGCAATCCGACCATGAAGCAAATCAATCGTGTCGCGGTTTTTGTGGCGGTCGTGCTGCATCAGGTGCTCGGGTATGTCTGGTACGGCGTGTTTTTCGCCAAGCCGTGGCTCGCTGGCCTAGGCAAAACACCGGCGGAAATAAACCCCAACGATCCGTTGCCGTATATCCTCGATGTCGTCGGCTGGATCATCGCGTCGCTGGTCATGGCCTGGCTAGTCGTCCGGCTCGACATCCGCACGGCCGCCGCCGGCGCGATGTTGGGCATCGTGCTTTGGCTGGGTCTGATGTTGCCCGCCTTGCTGCCGCATTATGCCTTCATCGGATTGAAGCCGGTCGTCATGGCAATCGACGCGGCGGATTTGCTGGTGGCATCGCTGACGACGGGGGCGATTCTCGGGGCGTGGCGAATGAAGGCCGAATCATCATGAACCAATTGCTTTCAATTCTCTTGCTTTTGAGCGGTCTAGCGATCGGCGCAGTCGCCGCCTGGCTCGTAATGCGAACAAAGGTATTGCACGCCTTCGATCGTGGAAAGGCGGCCGCCGACACGGAACGAGGCATTCTTGCCGAGCGACTGCTGGGACGCGATCAGACAATCGAGACACAGAACGCAAAAATCAGCCGCCTCGAACAAAATATCGCCGAATGGCAGCGCACCGAATTGGATCTCCGAGAGGAATTGGCACGGGTCGGGGCCGCGCTTGAGCAGGAACAAACGAAGGCGAAGGAGAATCTCGCGGTATTGAACAAAGCGCAGACTGAACTCTCCAACGCTTTCAAACGCTGGCCGCCGAAGCTCTTAACACCAACAACCAGTCATTCCTCAAGCTGGCGCAAGAGAATCTCGAAAAATATCAGGAAGCGGCTAAAGGCGATCTCGATAAGCGGCAACAGGCGATCAGTAATCTTGTCGTCCCAGTCAAAGAGTCGCTGGATAAAGTGGACGGCAAAATCCAGGAGCTCGAAAAGGTTCGAGTTGGCGCGTATAGCGGCATGACGCAGCAGATTGAATCGCTCCTAAGCTCGCAAAAACAGCTTCAGTCGGAAACTTCCAATCTCGTGCAAGCGCTGCGGCGTCCCCAAGCTCGCGGCCGATGGGGCGAGATCCAATTGAAGCGGGTCGTCGAAATGGCGGGTATGCTCGACCATTGTGATTTCTACGAGCAGCAAAGCGTCACCACCGAGGATGGCCGCCTTCGCCCGGATTTGCTCGTGCGTCTTCCTGGCGCCAAGAATGTCGTCGTCGATGCCAAGGCGCCTTTGGAGGCGTATCTGAATGCGATCGAAGCAGTCGATGACGAGACGCGGCTACTGCACTTTCGTGCCCACGCCGGACAGGTTCGCGATCACATCAACAAGCTAAGTCGCAAGTCGTACTTCGACCAATTCAACCCGGCTCCGGAGTTCGTCGTTCTCTTCTTGCCCGGCGAGGTGTTTTTCAGCGCAGCCCTAGAACACGACCCCGGCCTGATTGAAATGGGCGTCGAGCAGAACGTGATCATCGCCACGCCGACGACCTTGATCGCCCTGCTAAGAGCCGTCGCCTACGGATGGCGTCAGGAAACACTTGCCGAGAACGCCAAAGAGATCAGCGATCTTGGCAAGGAGCTTTACAAGCGACTGTCAACCATGGGCGGGTACTTCGCGAAGGTCGGCAGCGGGCTCACCGCCGCAACCGATGCCTACAACAAAGCCGTTTCCTCGATGGAATCAAGAGTGTTGGTCACCGCCCGGAAGTTCAAAGAGTTGGGAACGACGGCAACCGATGCCGACATCGACGAACTTTCGCCGGTCGAAGTGACGCCGAAACTATTGCAGTCGGCGGAATTGACGGTCGACGAACCAACCACGCTGCCACGACTTCTGCAGGACGGCTAGCTCGCTCAATAAGCGAATTCCGTCCGGAAGAAGAACCCGTCATACGAAAGATTGCTAGCCTGCGGCGGGGCCAATAGCGCCAGGCTCGAGACTTCGCTTAATTGGGTGGCGTCGCCGAAGGTTTCGAAGAGGTAGCCGCTGGTGATCGTGAGGTGGCAAGTCGGTTTCCACGACAGGCCGACTTGCACGTCGAAATCCGGCAGCGCTTGCACGCCGTCGGAGCCCGCGGGCGTGTTCGTGCCGGTTGTTCGCTGCTCGCCGATGATCAGGGCGGCGTTCGCGGAGACGTAGGCCGATAGCCGGCTGTGGCCAAGCTGGCGGCGAACGTCGATGCCGAGTCGCGGGCCGGCGCCGAAGAAGGTCGATTTCTGGCTGAACTCGCCCCCGTCGGGACCGGAAACCGAATCGAAGACCGATTCGTCGAGTTGCATCATCCGCACGCCCCACGACCAATGAATGTCCCAATGTGGGCAGTCCTTGCAATTGCACCAGGCAAAATTCACCTTGCGGACATCTTCAAGATCCCACGTGTTCCGCAATAGGTGCTCGGTCGCGTCGATCGAATCGCCGGGGAACAGTTCCGCGCCCAGCGGCGAGAGGATCGAAGCACCGTCGGGCACGGCGGCCGAACGGAGCGTCGAGTTGTACACATAGGTGTAGCCGAACCGCAGCGCTTCGTCGCATGATGTTTCGAATCCGGCGAACAGATGAACGCCGTTGCCGAACGACGGATTGAAATTCACGTTCGTGACCTCCGGCCCACTGGCGCCGTTGGGGCTGATCTGGAAGGCCGAGTCGTAGGTCTGATGCGGGCGGATCAGCAAATAATCGGCTCCGCCGAACCAAGAGCAAGATTGGTCCAGGCAGCATCCATCCACGCCGCAGTTCGAACAGGCGCCGGAAGCATCGATCGGTCCGCCGGCTTCGCTGCCATCGGCGGATTCCGGCACGACCTCGTATGCGGCAACCTGTCGGTTGACCGGCCCGGCGACATATTGTGGCTCGCCGTCGTAGCGTGGAAAACGCCATGGCGCCGTGTGTTGCGCCGCGAAGCGTTGTCGCATCGGAGCCAACGGATGGATTTGTTGCAAGTCGGCGATGGGATGGAAATTCGGGCCATTGCCCGGATAGGGCTCGCCAACTACGGGCGCTGCCTGGTAAGGCTGCGGCGCGGCGCTACCTTGCGGCGAAACCACCGGCTCCGCCGAATTGGTCGCCGAAGTTGGATCGGCTTCGGCGGCCGTGGGATTTGCATCGGCCGCCGCAGGTGCGGCCACTTCCGCCGAGGTCGCCGGCGCATCGCCGGAATCGGCAGCGCGGCTGCTCGCCGTGATGCAGCCGAGTAGGATCCCAACCGCCGCAATCTGAGTCCGCCAAATAAGCCGCGTCATGTAATCCCCCCCAGGATTCCGAAACTGCACGTTCGGCACGGTGGCCGTCATTCGATCGCGGCCCGCGCACGAGCATTGCCTGCGAGGCGGCCTCTCAAGTGGAGAAGCTGCCCGGTCATTGAGCTTATCGGCACCGTTACGACCGATATCTTCGTTTTTTTCGGCAGGTTCGGAAGATTCCGCAGGGTTGGCGCAAGCGGCAAGGTCGTATATGACCGACAAACTTGCCAACCACCGGCCCAATGGCGTACCGTCGCTCTCGACGCGTTGCCGGAAAGACGCGATGTGCCGCTGACCAAGGAAGCCAATGACGCCGGCCCCTACTCGCCTTTGCCCCACTCCGTCCACTATAATTCGCGCGATGGAAACCGGCGGGTCGCCACAATTCCGAGTCGGCATCGGCCACGACACGCATCGTCTCGCCGCGGGCGGACCGTTGCGCTTGGGCGGCATCGACATTCCACACGACCAACACTCTCTCGGCCACAGCGATGCCGACGTGCTGCTGCACGCCGTCACCGACGCGTTACTGGGGGCAGCCGCGCTGGGGGATATCGGCGAATTGTTTCCCGACACCGACGAGGCTAACCGCGGCCGCGATTCGGGCCAAATGCTGCAAGCGGCAGTCGGGCATGTCGTCGCGGCCGGCTGGACGATCGAGAATCTGGACTGTATCGTCTTTGCCGAACTACCTAAACTAACTCCATACAAATTGTCGATCCGCCGCCGCATCGCCGAATTGGTCGGGATCGACACCGATAGCATCGGCCTGAAAGCAAAGACCGCCGAGGGCCTTGATGCGGTCGGGCAGCGCGAGGCAATTGCCGCCCAATGTGTTGCACTGCTTAAGCGAGGTAACTGAGCCTAGCCACCGTTTAACGCGCAAGAATATGAGCACCGTCAAAGCCGAAACCAAGATGCCATCGCCCACTTCCGCCGCGCCAGCGGCAAACAGCCCTTCGGTCGCGCCCTTGCGCCTCTACAATACGCTCAGCCGCAGCAAAGAACCGCTCGTCCCAGTGACGCCCGGCCGGATCGGCATCTATCTCTGCGGGCCGACGGTTTACAAGCCGAGCCACATCGGCCACATGGTAGGCCCGGTCATTTTCGACGCCATCAAGCGCTATCTCAGCTACTGCGGCTATCAGGTCACTTGGGTCGTGAATATCACCGACGTCGACGACAAGCTGATCGTCCGATCTCGGGAGCTTGGCATTCCGATGCCGCAATTGGCCGCCGAAATGACGGCCGACTACATGCGAAATCTCGAAACGATGGGCATCGACACGATCGATCATTTCCCCAAGGCCACTGACAACATCGACGAAATCCTGCGACTCACGCAAACGCTCATTGATCGTGGGTTCGCGTATGCGTCGGCCGGAGATGTTTATTTTGACGTCGGCCGCGATTCCGAATATGGCAAGCTCAGCCACCGCACGATCGAAAGCCTGCAAGGCGAAGGGGGCGAAATGGCCGAACGAAAACGTTCGCCCGCCGATTTCGCGCTCTGGAAAAGCGCCAAGCTGGGCGAGCCGGCATGGGATAGCCCATGGGGCAAAGGCCGGCCGGGCTGGCACATCGAGTGCTCCGCGATGAGCGGACGCATCTTGGGCGAAACATTCGACATCCACGGCGGAGGTCTCGATCTGATTTTCCCGCATCATGAAAACGAGATCGCCCAAAGCGAATGCTGCCACGGCAAGCCGCAGGCCAAATACTGGCTCCACAACGGACTCATGAGGCGCGGCAGGCGGGTCAAAGATCAGCAAATCGGACGGAGCTGAGCCGTTCACCGAATTGCTCCAACGGCACGCCCCCGAGGCGATTCGCTTCTTCTTGCTCTCGACCCACTATCGCAGCCCGATCCAATATGGCGAAGAGTTGCTGTCGGAAACGGCCCGCAGCATCGATGCGTTCTATCAGTTCTTCAAACGATTCGAGCGTGTCACCGGACAAAGTTATTACAAGCTCGATGCACCCGCCACGCGAACCGCCGGCGCGTTCGATCCGGGCGACGATTCGACGCTGAAGCAACTCGCCGAATTGCGCGAGCGGTTTCACGAAGGCATGGACGACGACTTCAACACCGGCTCGGCGATCGCCACGCTTTTTGGCCTCGTCAAGCTGGCGAATAAATTTGCCGATAGCGAACGGCTCGAAGTCGTGGCACAGCCGTCGGCCGAGCAGGCGAAGGCACTGCTGCAAATCGCGCGCACGCTCCGCGAACTGTCCGGCACGCTCGGGCTGTTCCGCAAACCGGTCGAGCAGAAATCGTCCGGCGATGATTCGTTGGTCGCGGGATTGATGAGCCTGTTGATCGACTTGCGTGCCGCGGCTCGCAAGAACAAGGATTTCGCCACCGCCGACAAAATCCGCCAACGGCTGACGGCGCTGAAAATCACGCTCGAAGATCGGCCCGGCGGCACGGAGTGGACGAAAGCATAGGGACGAGGGGCGAGGGACGAGGGGACTCGCGAAACCGCTAACACATGTCGAATGGACTCGAAACATCGAAGGCCGCGATCGCCGCCGGCCGCATTCTTGGCGTCGATCCGGGTTTGGACACAACCGGCTACGGCGCTTTGCAACCAGCGGCCGGCGGGCCGAAGTTGATCGAGGCGGGTGTCGTGCGTGGCGGGCCATCGACCCAACCCTTGGCCGAGCGCTTGGCCGAGATCCATCGCGGCCTGGCCGAAGTCATTGCATCGCTCAAACCCGCCGCAATGGCGTTGGAACAACTCTATTCACATTACGCTCATCCGCGAACGTCGATCCTGATGGGCCATGCCCGCGGCGTGATTTGCCTGGCGGCCGCCGAGGCGGGCATTCCAGTCATCTCCTATAGCGCAACGCAGATCAAACGCATTCTCACGGGCAACGGCCGCGCCCCGAAAATCCAAGTCCAACAAGCGATCCAACGCGAACTGAAACTAGCCAACCTGCCCGAGCCCCCCGACGTCGCCGACGCCCTAGCCGTCGCGCTGTGCCATTGCTACCTTAGCGTCAGACCGATTCAACTCACGCGCCCCGGCGCACGCCGTGCGGCCGCACCCTCGCCCCTCGCTCCTCGCCCCTCGTCCCGTCCTTGATCACCAAAATCACCGGCCAACTTCTGAGCGTCGAAACGGTCGAGTTGATCCTCAAGGTCGGCCCGTTCGAATACGAGGTGTTGATTCCCGAGTTCGTGCGGCGGCGTTTGCAGCTTGAAGTCGGCCGGGAAATCAGTCTGCACACGATCGAGTATCTGGAGGGCAACCCAGCCCACGGTCGACTGACGCCGCGGTTGATCGGCTTTCTCAGCCCGGTCGAACGGGAGTTTTTCGAGCTGATTTGCGAAGTGGACGGCGTCGGCTCGAAAAAGGCGCTGCGAGCGATGGTTCGCCCGGTGCGGGAAGTGGCGACAGCCATCGAAGAGCAAAATGCGAAGCTGCTGGCCACGCTGCCCGGCATCGGCCCGGCGATGGCCGAGCGGATCATCGCCAAACTGCGGCGGCGGATGTCGAAGTTCGCACTGCTCGTGGCGCGGGAAGAACCGCTGGCCACCGAAAGCTCGCGCGACGTGGTCAGCGAGACATTCGAAGTGCTGCGGTCACTTGGCCATAGCGAAAGCGAGGCCCGGCGATTGCTCGACGCCGTGCTGGCCGACAAGAAGAAATTCAACGACGTGCAGGATTTGATCCAGGCCGTGTATCAATACACGCACGCCGCGACGAAGCAATCGCGCTGAGAGAGAACTTGCCACTCAGGCGTCTCGCGTTGCCAAACGAACGCGAAGCCGTGCGAGAGAGTTCAATGCGCGAGATGGAAGCGCGCTTCAGCCTGAAGTACGCTGATCAAATTATTCGCCTCGATGTACGCTTCGTACTCCGCCTGTTCGGCGGCGGACAGCTCGCCTTCGTTCGATTTGTCCGCCAATTCGGCCAAACGGCCGACTGCCGAAGAGTCGCACTGCAACTGAGCAAGTTTTTGCGTTTGCTCCGGCGTGAGCAACGCGAAGATCGGCGCGGTGCCTCGATGAAATGCCTGGTGCGAATCGTGAATACTGCTCATGCTGCAAGCTTACCACTGATCGCCATGAACTTCAACGAACGTACAGCATATCACGCGCACTTATGCCCGCCGACCAGAATCGGCTTGCCCGAATCGCCGCTCTTTTTCGGATCGGGGATCGCGCCCAATTCGATCAGCAGCCGCTCGATGCGCTTGTGAATCGCGGGCGTTTGCCTGACCACGATCGCGCCGGGAACGCCGTGCAAATAGGCGTCGCCGGACCAACTCTTCGGTTCGATGAGATCGCGCACGACGGCCACGAAATCCTCGGCCGGCAGATCGGGATTCAGTTTGTAGATTCGCATCGACAGGAATCGTTTGGCCGGCTCCTGCAGATTCGCGTCCGGCTTGGCGCCGGCGGCGAGCGGCTTCGTCGCCACCGGCTGCGTTGCGACGGCCGCGCGGAGCTTCGCCAACGTCGCGGCGATTTCCTCATGGGCGCTGCTCGTCTGATCGAAAACAATCGCCCGGCCCGACGGCAAATACGCGGCATACGCGTTGCCGGCGGCACTCGAGGGCTTCGCTCGATCCAAGGCCGCCCACGAGTCGGGCTGCACGTTGTGCGTGATCGAGTCGAGCAATTGTGCATAGTCGTCGTCGATGCCATGCTGGTCGACCTCTCCGCCGATCAGGTCGCCGACGGGATAGACGCGAACGCTGCGTAAGTCGGCGACCTCGTCTTGCGTCGTGATCACGAGCGTTTCATCGGTGACCGTGTAGGCCAGTTTGGCTTGCGGCAACAGCGCATTGAGAACTGCTCGGAGCGATACTCCGGAGGCCTTCAGCGTGAAAATCGGGCTCTCCCGAACCGTTGCCGGCACAATGGCATCGACATGCACCGGGATGCCGCAGGTGTGGCGAATCCAGTCGGCCACTTGTTCAAGCTTTGCGCCATTAAATGTCGCATCGACTTTCGCATCGAGCGCCGCGACGACCGCCGAATCATCGGCGCCGGCGATGGCTAGCCCCCGATCGGTTGACGCGTCGTATTGAATCGCGGATAAATCGCGGGCCTTGCGTAGCGCCGCCAGCAAACCGGCCACTTTCTGTTGGACCTGCTGATCCTGGTGGATGGTCAGGGTGCCATGAAATGGATTGCAATCCTGCACTTTGTTCACGTCGCCGGCCCAGCCCGGACATTGGATCACTCCGGTGACGAGGCTGATCAACGGCTCGTATTGAAACTCGACGGAATCGTCGCGAGTGTCGAAGGCGGGATGGGCCACGACAAGATCGCGGACGTCGTAGATCGCGGTGTTTGCCGGCAACTGATCGGGAGCGGCGGCTACAATGCCGCCACGATCGATCGACCACGACAGACCAACGTCGCGTAGCACGAGATTCAGCGCACTCGCCGCGGAAATGCCCTTTAGATGAACCGACAAGCGGGGGGCCGACGACGAGGCCTTTTCAACCGGTTTCTCGACCGGCTTGTCGGCCGATTTTTCGGCGGCCTTGTTTTCGGCGCCTTTTTCGGCTTGCTTCTCGGCGGGTTTGTCAGCCGGCTTATCAGCGGATTTTTCGGTGGGTTTTTCGGCTGGCTTGTCGAGCAATTTACTGGGCTTATCCGCCGGTTTGTCGAGCGGCTTGTCGGCCGGTTTCTCATCCGGCTTGTCGGCCGGCGCATCGGCCGGATCGATGGCTTTCGAATTCGTCTTATCGTCGTCTTTCAGATTAACGGGCTCGGAAGCGATGTGGATTTCCAGGCTCGTTTGGCGTTTGATCGCCTCGACGACTTCGCTCAGCGGGACGCCCGTCAGCTCCAAATCGACTTTCTTGGCAAGTGCCCGCTGGATTGCGGCGGCCGACATCGGCGGAGTGAGTTGCGTCTGGGGAACGGGCGTCGTCGTCTCGGTCGGCGCGGGGGCCGGCATCGGCTTAATCGGCGTCAGCGGCTTGGTAGGCGGCAGAGGCCGAATCGGCATCGGACTTTTCACCGACGGTTTGTCTTGCGCCGGCGCGACGGCCAGAATGCCCAACCCACCCAATAGGCTCAGCACGAGGGCCGTCAAAATCAACTTATTCGCCATGATCCGTTGCTCCTCTCGCTCCTCCGGGAAAATCGCCCCTCTGTTTAGCTCCATAAAGCCTAAGTCGGTCCAAGGGGCTTGGCAAGCGGAAGAGGCATCGTCGAACTGCCGTGATTTGAGATCCAGCGGTTCCAGGCCAAGGTTCCGCATCGCCGGATTCTTGTTTGCCCAGGTTGCGCCACTTATAATGCCGGCCGACGATCGTCTGCTTTCGCGCTGTTCGCCGCGGGATTCTAACCAACGGGGGTCTGTCATGTCTTCTCGACCGGGATTTTACCAACGGATCGGGCGGTTCCTCGGGCCGATGGTGATCGTCGCCCTTTTGATCGGTGTTTTGCAGCCGTCGGCAATGGCGGCCGATGAGCGCGCAAAATTCGGCAACCGCTCGATTGGGCGCCGGCCGACGCCGCGATGTTTAGCTCCTCGCTCCGCCTCAAAGAACAAGTGGATATCGTCGCGAAGAGCAAGGCTTGGGCAAAGCTCAAAGAGATTCCAGTCGTGCAGCAGGGAATCTTGGGAGCTCAGTTGTGGTACGGAATGGCCGCAACCGAATGGAACCAAACGCTCCAGAAACCCGAGAATCAGCAGTTGATTGACTTGGTCGCCGATCTGTTTTCGCACGAGATCGTTTGGTATGCCGACCAACAGACGGCCGATTTGGTCGGGCTGGCCGAGGATGTTTACAACTCCGCGGTTTACAATCCATCGGCATTCAATCCGCAGCAGGCCGGCAATCCGCAGCAGAACGATCCGAAAGCCGCCGCCCGCGGGGCGCTCAAGCGGTTGTCGAGCAACCTCGACAAGTTGAAGATTCCGACCATTGTGTTGGCGTTCAAGCATACCGACGCCGCTCGCGCGAAAGCGCAACTTGCCCGATTGGAAAAAGCGGCCGGCGATGCCATTGCCGCGAATCCCGATTTCAAGGGCCATTTTCAGCGATCGACCGTCGCCGGCAACGACTATCTGACGCTCAAGCTCGACGGCAAGATGATCTCTTGGGACGAGATTCTTGCCGACGCCGCCGACGTCGAAGAGAAGCCGGGCCAGCTCAAGCAAGTCGTCGATCGGCTCAAGCAACTCGAAACGGTGATCAGCATCGGCGTTCGCGGCGACTATCTGCTCATCTCGCTGGCTCCGTTCGACCGCACATCTGGCCGCCTTGGGAACCGGTGCGCGTTTGGTCGAGCGCGAGGAATTCCGTCCGCTTTACAAACTGGCCGACAAACGATTGGTCGGAATCAGCTTCCAGAGCAAAGAGGCCGCCGTCGCGTTGTCGAGCCACGATGCGTTCGACAATCTCGGAGAAATGATCGCCGGCGCGATGGCCGCTCCCGGAATGAAGCCCGAATTGCAAGCTCGCGTCCGCGCTGATTTGAAGTCGCTGACGAAGGATCTGCGGATGCTCATGCCCGCGCCGGGCGCGACGCTGTCGAGCTCCGTGCTGACGGAACGCGGCTACGATTGCTACACCTACAGTTGGGCCGAGAATCCGCGGATGGATGGTTCGAAGCCGCTCGGCATTATGGAGCATTTGGGCGGCACGCCGCTCGTGGCCGTTCTTGGGCGGACCAAAGTGTTGCCCCAAGACTATCTGATGTCGGTCAAATGGCTGACCACCGCGCACGGATATTTCGAGGAACTGGCCCTGCCGACATTCACGCCGGAACAAAAGAAGCAATATCACGAGTGGCTGGAATTCGCCAAGCCGCTGCTGGCCCGGCTCAATTCCGCCAACATCACGATGCTGCAGCCGGCGATGGCCGACGGCCAGCATGCGTTCGTATTGGATGCGAAGATCACCAGCCGGCATTGGTTCAACGGAATGCCGCAAGCTGGGCCGCTGCCGATGCTCGAGCCGGCGCTGCTCTACGGCGTCAGCGATGCCGACTTGCTGAAGAAGGGAGTCGGCGAGTATCGGGCCGTCGTCAACGAGGTTTTGGAGAAAATCCGCCAGACGAATCCGGGAGCAATTCCTCCCGACTTCAAGATTCCGGAACCGCAAGTGCGCGAAATCCGCTCGGGAGCGATCTATTCCTATCCCTTGCCGCGCGAGTTGGGCGTCGACGGACAATTAGCCCCCGGCGCTGGGCTGGGGCCGAATGTCGCCGTCTTGACGATTTCGCCACAACATACGGCCGAGCTATTGAGCTCGACCCCCTTCGAAGCCGAGGGGCCGGCCGGCGATGCCAAGCGACCGCTGGCCGCGGCCGTCTTCGTCGATTGGGCCGGCCTGGTCGAGGCTAGCACGCCGTGGATCGAATACGGAGTGCGGACCGCTTATGCCAAATTGCACGAGGGAGAAGGCACCGGATTGAAGTTCGCCGACCGCGATTCCGACGAGCTAAAGAAGACGCTGGCCCAGGTCCGCAGCTTCCTCGAGATTCTCAAAGTGATGCGAACGGTTTCCAGTGCCACTTATGTCGAGGGGAAAACTTTCGTCACGCACACCGAGGTTCACATCCGCGACGTGGAGTGAATCGCGAGTCATGCAGCTCCATTCGACGCGGGTTTCCGCGCTCGGTGGCGTGAGCCATTCCAACACGACGTTGCGAAACGCCTCGGCGAATCGCTCGCGAGTAAAGTATTCCCGTGCGCGTTGCCATGCCGCGCGGCTCAGTTGCCGCAGTTCCGCGGCGCTATGGCCGCTGATCGATCGCACGGCGCGGCGGATCTCTTCGATTGTATTCCGCGGCAATTCGATGCCGAAATTCTCCACGTCAACGCCCGTTTCGCGGCTGACGATCGGGATCAGGCCGGCGTGCAGACCGACGATCACGCATCCGGCCGATCCCTCGGAGCAAGATGGATAGACCATTCCAACCACGTCGCGGGCGATCGCGGCGTATTCCGATGAAGTCACGTCTGTCCAGCCGACCGTGCGAATGTTCGGCGTTTCATACAATTCGCGATGGTAAAGCTTTTGAAAATCCGCTTCGCCATCTACGGGTCCGCAAACGACAAGCTCCAGTTCCGGCATCCCGGCAAACGCTTCGAGCACCAGGTCCAAGCCCTTGTGAACCATTCCACCGCTGCCAAGCCACAGGAAGCGATGTCGGACGCGGTCGAAATCCTTGGCTTCGTCCCAAGGAAACTCCGCGGCCGAGGAAAGCGGAATCCGATAGACCGGCTTGCCGGCGTATTGGAACGTGTCGGCCGTCATTTGGTTGCCGAGCACGGTGATGCAATCGGCCAATTCGACCGCGCAGCCGGTGGGAACTTGCCGCCGCGGCTCGAGGGCCGCGCCGTGCCGGCGGAGCAAATCGGCGAGCCGCTCCAATTCGGCCCGATTCTGAAATAGCCAATGCTTGCCGGTGGCATGCATCAGCTTCACGCAATCGCGTCCCACGAGCGGCGCCAATCGCGGCAGATTGCAACCGATATCGACGAGGAAGCGATATTCGCGGCGAGGAACAAACCGATTGTCGTGCCAATCGATCACGTTGACGCCCATTCCCAGGTCCAAAAACGTTTGCGCCATCTGGCGGCATTCCCAACGATTCGAGAAATGCCGGGCCAATTGCGGTTGAACGAATGGGCCGGTGAGATACGACAGCAGCACATGACCCGCCGGCTTGCCGCGCGGCCGTAGTGAAACGACTCGCGATAGGCCAAACGCCCGCCGTGCGGAGAACTTGAGTTGCGCAGCCGTTGATCGAACATGGCGCCGGCTCGGTTTGTGCGAGGTCGAAAGAGGCGAAGAACGCAGCGAAGTCGGCCGAAAGTGTACTGAAAGTGGCGTTTGCTGGCATCCCCGGTTTTTCGTCGCTCTGGCCGCTGCGACCAGCGTGCATTATGATGCTTGCATGACCATGAGCACTGCCGCAGAACGCCGCGCGTTGGAGTCGTTGGAGCCACGCGCGCTTGCCCAGCACCAGTTGCGGCGATTGAACGAATTGTTTGATCGCATACTGCCGGAAAACCGGTTTTATGCCGCCAAACTGGCCAATATCGAGCGGCCCGTCCGATCGCTCGACCAATTGGCGGCGTGGCCATTCACCTACAAGACCGACCTGCTCGGCTCGACGCAAGGGCACGATCTGGCCGCCAACCGCACCTGGCCGGTCGAACGCTATGCCCGGCTGCATCGCACTTCCGGCACGCATGGCCGGCCGCTGGTGGTGCTCGATACGGCCGAGGATTGGCAATGGTGGATCGACTGCTGGCAATACATTTTGGACGCGGCGGAAGTTACCTCGGACGATTGCGTGCTGATGGCGTTTTCGTTCGGCCCGTTCATCGGGTTTTGGAGCGCCTACGACGCAATGGCCACCCGCGGTTGCCTGCTGGTTCCGACCGGCGGCGTTTCGACGCTGGGCCGATTGGAGCTTGCCCGCACCAGCCAGGCGACCGTCCTCTGCTGCACTCCGAGCTACGCGCTGCATCTGGCCGAAGTCGCGGCGGAAAACAAATTCGACGTGGCCAGCTGGGCGTGCGGCGGCTAATTGTCGCCGGCGAGCCGGGCGGATCGGTTGGCTCGGTGAGGGCTCGGATCGAATCGCTGTGGAACGCCAAAGTGATCGACCATTGCGGCGCCACGGAAGTCGGCCCCTGGGGTTACGGCGATCTGACCGGAGCGACCGTGTCGGTGAACGAAAGCCAATTCATCGCCGAATTTCTTTCGGTGGCCACGGGCACGCCGGCCGCCGAAGGAGAGCTGGCGGAGCTTGTGCTGACGACGCTCGGCCGCTACGGCAGCCCGGCGATCCGCTATCGCACCGGCGACCTGGTGCGGCCGCTGTGGCACGTCGAGGGGCCAAGCCGATTCGTGCGGTTGGACGGCGGCATCTTGGGCCGCACCGACGACATGCTCGTCGTTCGCGGCGTGAATATTTTTCCGAGCTCGATCGAGCACATCGTGCGCAGCTTTCCGGAGGTCGTCGAATTTCGCGCGATCGTTTACCGAGCGGCGCACCTCGATCAGCTTCGCGTGGAAATCGAAGACCGCCTGAACGATCCCGCGCGGATAGCACAGGAACTTCAACTGCGGCTGGGGATGAGCGTCGAGGTGCAACCCGTGCCGCTTGGATCGCTGCCGCGCTTCGAAGGCAAAGGAAAGCGATTCATCGACCGAAGATAGGAATGGAGTTCGACCGCAATGGATGTTCAACCCGCCAGGCTCAGCCGCACCGCCGACGATCAGCTTGCGATCGAATGGAGCGACGGCCAGCGGCGGATTTACTCGTTCCGAGAGCTGCGCGACGCTTGTCCCTGCGCCACTTGCCGCGAAAAGCGTTCGCAGCCGGCGCCGCTGCTGCCGGTGCTCAAGCCGGAAGAAGCTCGGCCGCTAAAAGTTCTCGGTATGACGCCGGTCGGCCATTATGCTTATTCGATCGAATTCAGCGACGGGCACGACACCGGCATCTATCCCTTCAAGCTGCTGCGCGAGCTCGGCGCGAAGACTCGGCGACAACTTCGTGAGGTTGACGCTCGCTACGCGCCGTACGGCAATAGCGGCGTGATCGGTCGGCCCGATTGCACGATGCCGGATACGTCGCGCGGCAGGCTGGTATCGAGCCGCAGCTTGCTGAGATCGAACAGCGTGTGCATGATCGTCGCCAGCAGGTGACTCGGCGAATAAGGGTCGCCGACGGGCGTGCGCGGCGTCGGCGGTCGAACCGCCCACGACTTGCCCCATCCGCAAGCCGCCGCCGTAGAGCAACAGCGGCGTCAGTTCGCCGTAATGGTCGCGGCCGCCGTCGCGGTTCAGCCTTGGCGTCCGCCCCATTTCGCCGGTGACCACCAGCAGCAGCTTGTCGGCCAGGCCGCGGGCTTCGCAGTCTTGGATGAACGCGGCCAGCGCGTGATCGACTTGTGGGCCGAGCCATTTCATGCCCGCCAGATTCTTGGGGCTATTGCCGTTGCTGTGCATATCCCAGCCACAATCGGACACACTGACGAAGCCGCAGCCCGCCTCGACCAACCGCCGGGCCAGCAGCATTTGCCGCCCCAGCAGATTCGTTGACCGCCGCATGTCGCCCCAGATTTGCACTTCCTCGGGCTTGAAGCAGTGGCTCGTGTCGTAGCGAGCCACGGTGCGCGGATCCTCCTTCGAGAGGTCGAAGGCGGATGCGGCGCCGCGCGAGATCACGTCGAACGCCTGCTGCTGCAGTTGATCGAGCGAGTCGAGTTGCCCGGTGGTTTCCGCCTGTCGCCGAATCCGGTTCAAGCTCGACAGCAAAAATTTGCGATCGTTGAACCGCGCGGCCGGGATCGACAGCTCCATGTCTTGTTGAAGCTGCCCGCCGCCGCCCGGGTTGAAGGCTTCATAATTCGGTCCCAAGGCGCCTGGCTGGGTCAAACCGGGGAGCTGCGCCGTCTCGAAATCCTGCCCGATGGGATACTTCGGCGGGGCCACCGCCTCGGGCCGGACGACCGTGTGCAGCGGGGTGCCGGTTTGCGGATTCATCGTGCCGGCGATTCGCGTATACAGTGCGCCGAAGGCCGCTTTCAGCGGATTGCCGGCCGTGGTGACCGGATGATACTCGTGCCCCGCGTTCTTCGATCCGTAGGAGCGGACGATCGAAAACTTGTCGGCCAGCGCTGCCAACTGCGGGAAGGTTCCGCCGAAGGTGATGCCCGGCAAGACGGTTTTTACCTCGCCCGTCACGCTGCGGATCTCGGAGGGCGCCGTCATCTTCGGGTCGAACAACTCGATGTGCGACGGTCCGCCGCCGAGAAACAGCAATACGACCGCTCGCCCGGTGGCGTAATCCTTGACGGCCGGCGCGGCGCTGGCAGTCGCCTCGAGCAGCCGAGGCAGCGATAGCCCGAACATGCCCAACGCGCCAACTCGCAGGAATTCGCGGCGGCGAAAACCTTGGCAATCGTGCGATTGCCGCGGATCGTGAATCGTGAGCATCGCATTTCTCCTTATCCGCGAGTTCCGATCAAGAGCCCACTACTTTTCCTGCACGTTGACGACGTTGACCTGCACGAACTGGCCGTTAAAGGGCTTCGGGAACGGCGGCACGTCGGGCACGGTGAGCTTCAAGAAATTCGAGATCATCAGCCCATTCTGGCCGTCGCCGTGGATCGTGATCTTCGCGCCGCCGTCGATTTCGATGGTTTTTTGATAGTCGATGGTGAAGATCTTGTGGCCCGTGTTGTCTTGACGATTCACGTAGTAGTGGCGGGCCGGCGACGAAGTGCTCAATTCATAGATATTGTACGTGGGATCGTTGGGCTCGCCCCCGACGTAAAAGTATTCGCCGTCTTGTTCGCCCCCTTTGTACTTCATCGGCTCGACGACGCCGCGAAAGCGCAGCGTGACTTTGTAGTGCTTGCCCGGCGCGCCGCCGAATTCGATCTCGCGCGTGAAGTTGTCGGTTTTTTTCGGGTCGCCGGTCGCAATCGCCGAATCGCAGTTCGCGCCGGGCTGCGGATGATCGGGCATCGCGCCCTTGCAGGGAAATTCCCAACGTGCGCCGTCGAGAGTCGCTCCCGGCTTCGCCGGCGCCGATTTCGCCGGCTGCGGCTTGGCGGTTTTCGGCGAGTCGTCGGCTTTGGCCTGCGAGAACGAACAGCAAGCGCAGCACGCCACGATGATTGACAGACGGCGAAACATCAGAGCCTCCGGGTGGGAACTGGGGCGGGATCAGCGGCGGGGGGCCGTGGCAGGTCAAAGAGCCGAACTGCGGCGTCGCTCGCCATTATAGCCCATCCCAGGGCGCCAATGGCAAGCTTTTCAAGCTCGAATTCGCCGCGAACCGGATTGGCGGAAGGGGACAGTCCCCGGCGGTTTTGCGAGGGGTTCTAAGGATGCGGCACGTTCAAGCCGCCCTTACTGAACGGATCGGCCGGCACTTGCCCTTGGAGCCCCGCTGCGCTTTCCGCGCCGGCCTTTTTCTTGACGATGTCGTTCAGGCCGACGTGGACTTTCTTGTATTCGTCCTCGGAGATCATGTAGTACCAGTCGGCGAAGCGGTTGTTCAGTTCCTTGGCGTGTGCCTTGCCCTTCTTGATCGTCTCGTCGTACTGATCCTGCTTGCGGCGGTTTTCGGTTTCGACACGTTTTTTTTCGGCGTCGAGAGCCGCTTCCTCGTCGGCACGCTGGGTGTCGTTCTTCGGCTTGTCGGCGACAGGTTTGCCGGCATCGGGCTTCGCTTCGCCGGATTTCTTGCCTGGGGGCGTCGTCTCCGTCGGTTTCTTTTCGTCAGACTTTTTGCTTTCGGACTTGTTATCTGGCGGAGTCTTGTCGGCCACCTTGTCGTCGGCCGGAGTCTTGGCGGCCGGCGCGGGCTTCTTGTCGTCATCTTTCTTGGAATCTTTGTTTTTCTTCTCATCTTCCGGCTTTTTCGCATCGTCGGCCGGATCTGCCAGTGCGAGCAGTTCGCCTGAGAGACGAGAGCTTGTCTGCTTCCCCTTGGTTGAATCCGCCGGTTTATCGCCCGGTTTTTCAACCGGCTTCTTCTCCGTTGGACCGTCGTCGGTCTTCGGCGTCGCTGCTTTTTCGTCGGTCGATTTCTTTTCGGGCGCTTTTGACTCCGCCGGTTTATCGTCGGGCTTCTTCGCCTCTGGTTTATTGCTGGTCGATTTGTCGGCCGCAGGTTTCGTTTCTTCAGGCTTGGTCGCGTCCGGCTTGGTTGCGTCCGGCTTTTTCTCGGTCGGCTTCTTCGCCGTCGGAAGAGGCTCAAGTTCCGGCTTTGGAATGAGATCGGGATTGAAGCGGGCGGTTACGAACACGACGCGTTCGACGTTGGTATGCTTCGAATCCTTCGTCGATGCGGCGCCCTTCTTTTCGCCGGAGTCGTTCTTCAACGTCACGCCCGCGCCGCCGAAGCGGACGGTGTATTCCACGCCGTCTTTCATGCCGACCGTTAGATCGCCGCCCGAGGAAAAAATGTCGGTCGGGTTTTGCCGCGGGACGCCGAAGAACTCGTTTTCGTCGAGCGATCGCGCGGCTTCCGGATCGCTGAGATAATCTTTCGGCTCCGCGCTCACCTTCAATTTCGCGATGAACCCGGCGGGCTTGCGCAAGACATCGACCAGTTTCAGGCCGGAGAGATTTGTTTTCAGATCGTTCAGCTTTGTGTTGTCGAGTTCCTCGTCGGCCGGGAGCTTCGTGACCGTCGGCTCGTTGCCCTTGTACTCGGTGAGCTTCTTGATCGCCCAATTGGCTTTTTCGTCGAAGGTCAGCTCGACATCGTTCTTGCGGACGACGGTCTTGTCGAGCGAGTAGTCGCGCAGCAGCAGACTATTCACATCCCACGGCTGCTTCATGGCCAGAATGTCGGTGTCGACCCAATCTTGGAATTTGGTCGTCAGCACGTCGGTGTCGAGCGACACGCGGTAAATCCGATCTTGGCCGGCACGGCGCACAAATCGCAGATTCGAGGGTCCGCCTTCGGCCGACGACTTGTCTTCCTTGCCGACGATCAGCCGGGCGAGGTCCTTTCCGGCGGCGTCTTTGACCACGACCAAACGGCCGAAGCCGGGAAAGCTCGACGAGGTGAGCGTTTTTTCGCTCGGCTCGACGACGCCGTAGGTTTCCTGATCGCCCGGAGCGTTGCTCACCACCGCGAGCACGTGCAGCCCGATGATGCTCGAGGCCGCCTTGACGACTTTGTCCTCGGCATTGGCGGGAAAATTATCGTGCGAGGGGACGACCCAGCGGCCGTCGACGTCGGCGACTTTGAAATCGTTGAGCGAATTGGTCGTTTCATCGACGCTGGCGATTTCCAGGCTTTTCGTGGCGCTGGCGTCCTTCCAATCGGGAAAGAGGCTCTGGCCGACTTTGCCTTCCGACTCGGTCGAAGTGAGTTTGGGGCGGGTCAACGTGGCAACCGCCAGCAGAACAACCGCCGCGCCGATCATGGAAAAAGTCTTTGCCGATTCGCTCATGGCATATCACCTGAAAAAATTGGACCGATTGAAACCGATCGCGTTTCGCTCCGCTTGAGGCCCCGTCCCGCGCGGCGGAACGCCACGGAGGGCGTTCCCTACAGCCGCGAGCCTCCCCTCTACCTCAACCGCGACTTGGCGACGCCCTCGCGCTCTTGAGCCCGACGGCTGAAGAACACGAACACCCCCACGATGAACGGCAGGATCGGCGGCAGCGCCACGGCCAATATCTTGTAGATGTTTTGATCGTGGCGAATGTTGGAATTCAACTGCCGGTCGAGGATTTCCTGCTGCCGGGCTTCGTCGCGCTTTAACTGATCGACTTTGTTCTTGGTGCGTTGATCTTCGACCGCCTTGGCGAGCAGCATCGCCGACCATTCCTCTTGCAGGTCCGGACCGACTTCCTCGCCGTTGCGCTGCTTGTCGGCCAGCTTTTTTTGAAGATCGCGTAACTTCGTGGCGAATTCCTCGTTGCCGGCCTGGGCCTTGCGGATTTCCGCTTCGACTTTGTCTTGGAATTCTCGATATTCGGCGTCGCGATCCTCGCGATAATCGGTCACGCGGCGCTCGATCTTTTCTAGCGTTCGGTGCGACGGCTCGCGCTTGCGAATATCGACGAACCGCGTGTCGCCGGCCAACACGTCCAACACGTTCAGCACGAAGACGACGTTGTCGAAATGCGCGCCGATCTCCTCTTCCTCGGCGTCGGAACGGATGCGAAACACTTCGTTGGCCATCAAGTCGATGTCGGACACAAGCACGACATTGACGGCGTGCGTCGCCTCGGCTGCCTTTTTCTTGGCCGCTTCTTCGACGGCCGATTTGGCCTTTTCCTTATCGGTCTTCTTATCATCGGCCTTATCCGGCTTGTCGGCATCGGGGGCCGCTTTGCCTTTCACGTCGCCCGTGATGTGGGCCGCGAGGCAATAGAGTTCGCGCGTCGTGCCCTCGTTTTCGACTTGCATGCGAGCCCGCGAGTCTTCGAACAAGCTGCGAACCTGATCGGAGGGGACGGTTCCGGTTTTGTCGCCGGTCGTCACCAGTTCGACGAATTTCATTTTCGAGCTATTCAGTTTTTCGATCGCCCCGGGGAAGGGGAACCAAAGTTCCTGCAATCCGGAAGTGATCGGCGATTCGTCGTTGAACGGCATTTTGCCGCCCGGCTCGTTGCGGCCGACAAACACGAATTCGCGGGGCAAGTTTTGCGCGATTCCGCTCAGCTTGGGATACGGATTCCAAGCTTGCCAGATCACCGAATCGCTCGGCGGCATTCCACCCAGCGGACCACCGCGATCCTTCGACATGTATTTCACGCCGAGCAAGCTCCACAAGGCGTTGATGTCGCCCTTTGCACCGCCCGGCATTCCAGGCATGGCGCCGCGCTTCTCTTCGGTCGTGCCGGGCACGGCTTCGAACACCGGCGCGGGATCTTCGAAGATGGCCGTCGGCTGGCCGTCGCGGATCGCGTCGATCACGTTGACCAGTTGCGGCTGCGCCAGCGACGACGGCTGAACGGCCAGCAGCACATCGAACTTCTCGATCGGCTTCGACGGATCGACTTGCACGACTTCGTATTGCTTTTCCAATTCGTCGATCACTTGGCTGCCGCGGCAACGGCGTCATGCCGCCTGCATGTCGAAGCCGCCGATCAACTGGACGTCGGTCTTCACGACGCCGAGCCGCTTTCGCTTTTGATTGGCCACGGTGGCGATCGAACGAATCAGTTCGTATTCGATCGGCGTGCCCCGGTCGAAGAACGGCACGACGACTTTCTGCAAACCGCAGGTGACCGCCGCGCCTAAGAAAATCTGGTCGTCCTTCATCGTGCCGCGGCTGCTGCCGCGAACCGGATGCGGGCGAATGCCGAATTGCTGCTCGGCGCTGGTGGCTTCTTCCGTGGTCGGCTCGGTGCTGACGACGCGGACCTGGATCTTGCCGCCGCCCAGCTTCTCGAATTCGCGCAGATCATTGAGCAAGTTCAAACGCGTTTGCACGTAATTCTCCGGCACCGTCGGGCTGACATAGGCGTCGATATGAATCGGCCGGTTCTTCGTGTCCAGGCTGCGCAACAGACTAACTGTGTCGGGCGAGAGCGAGCTGACTCTCTCGGCCGTCACGTCGTAGCGGAAATCGACGGCTTCGACGATCCGATCGAGAGACACCGCCGCCACGGCCAGACAGACGAATCGAAGCAAATAGTGCCCAAGCATCGAGCGGCCGTCGCGGCCCCCCATCCAATGCCGCCGGCCGATCAGCACCATGCACAGATACAGCATCACGACGACGATCAGGCAGAAATAGACCATCGCCGAGAGGCTGATCACGCCCCGGCCGAAATCGCGAAATTGCTCGGCGAAGGCCCCAATGCTTGACCGCCATGCGTCCATTCGGGCGCAGCCGGTGATCGCAGTCGGCCCAATCGGCGAACACCAGCGGAGCGTTGAACACCACGCCGAGGATGAAGCCGACCGTCAGGTTGCCGGTCAGGAACGAGGCCACCATGCCGATCGCCAGCATCGCCAGGCCGACGATCCAGTAGCCGATGTAGTTCGACGCGAAACAGCGAACAAGTCGGGGCTGCCCAGCACGCGGAGCATCAGCAAATTGCAGATCAGCGAGAACAACCAGCGAGACGGTGAAGACGCCACGGCCGGCCAGGTACTTGCCCAGCACCACGTCGAAATCGCCGGCCGGAATCGTCAGCAGCAGTTCGTCGGTCCCCTGCCGCCGCTCGTCGGCCCAGATGCTCATCGTGATGGCCGGGATGAACACCAGCAGGATGTAGGGCAGGTAGTGATTCAGCTGGTCGAGGTTGTGCCAGGTTGGCGTTGAAGAACTCGTTCGGCCAGAAGGCGGCGAACGAACGACAGCATCACGAACACGCAGATGAAGACGTAGCCCGTCGGGTTGCTGAAGTAGCTGAAGAAGTTGCGCCGGAAAATGGCGCGGATGACGTTCACGTTCATGGCGTCAGGGGCCGGGTGATCAAGGGCCATGGGTGGTGTCGGACGGAACAGTGGGCTAGCGACGTTGCAGCAGGCGTCAAGTCGGTGGAATCTGTTCGTCGAGCGACTTGGCCGTCCTTGGCGAACTCCGCCGCCGTGCCGTCGAACACCAACTCGTCCTTCGTTGATGAACAGCACGCGGCTGGCAATCGCGTCGACCTCTTGCAGGATGTGCGTCGAGAGCAGAATCGTCTTGCTCTGGCCCAGGCGGCGGATCGTGTCGCGGACTTCGCGAATCTGGTTCGGATCGAGCCCGGCCGTCGGCTCGTCGAGGATCAGCACGTCGGGCTCGTGCAGCAGCACCTGGGCCATGCCGACGCGCTGCCGAAACCCTTTGGAGAGCTTGCCGATCGCCTTGCCGATCACGCTCCCCAGGGCACACAGCTCGACGACCGCCTCGATCCGCTCTTGCTTGCGGTGCGGCGGACATTCCGCGGGCGTCGGCAAAGAACTCCAGCAGGCTGCGCGGCGTCATGTCGGGATAGAGCGGGCCCGTTTTCCGGCAGATAGCCCAGCACGGCGGAGCCGGCCAGGCGGTCGGTCGCCATGTCGTGCCCGGCGATCCGGGCGACGCCGGCCGTGGGCGACAGATAGCCGGTGAGCAGCTTCATGGTCGTGCTTTTGCCGGCGCCGTTGGGGCCGAGAAAGGCGACGACTTCGCCGCGATGGATTTTGAACGAAACGTCATCGATCGCGGCAAAATCGCCATAGTACTTCGAGAGGCCGACGGCCTCGATCATGGCGTTTTCCGACGGTTCAGTCATCTTCGCAAAACTCCTACGGCCACAGGGATTAAGCCTGGGAGGAACAATCGGTCTAGTCTGCAAAAACCCCGCGCTTATCCTAAAACCTTCGCCGCCGTTCGGCAAGGTCCAGCGGGGGAAGCGGAGGCAACCGCTGGCCCGAAACGAGAGAGGCGGCCGCCTTCCGGCACTTAAATCTCTACGGCGCAAGCCGTCCGGCGGTTCGCGCCACCGTGAGGGATTATGCGGCAGGCTGGAAATGAGAGTACCGATCGGGAATCTGCTCCCGAGGTGGAGTCGGCGGCAATTTCCATTGCGGTTCTGGCACGCTCCGCGGGTCTGGTACACTCCGCTGTGATTCTGGCACCTTCCACTGCGGCTCTGGCGCCTCGCGGATCGCCATATAGCTTTCAAACATATTGCTGTTGGTTCGAATTCGCTCGTTCAATGGGTCAAGCTCCAAAGCCGATCGAAATGCCTGCCGGATGAAGCTTTCGTTGCTTTGCGACCGAGTGGATGCGATCGCGAGAAGCTCGAACAGGATTGCTCGGTCGCTGGGTCGCCGAACGTGCTCGAGCCCCTTACAAGCCAGGTTGACGGCATATTGGTTCTGGCCGGCCTGGAACGCGTCGCGTGCCAGTTCGATGTATGGCCAAGCGATTTCGCTGCCGCCCTCGACCGCCTTCCGGAAGTCGGTGAGCGCGTCCGAAACGCCTAGCTCCTGCCGTACGGCTCCTCGGAGGAACAAAAACTGGGTCTTGTGTGGGAATTTTGCAACCGCGTCGTCGAGGACTTTCAACGATGCTTCGGCCTCCCCTAATTGTAAGAGGCAAAGGCCCTTTGTTGCGTAGGCGGGCGCGCTGGCGAGAAGTGCTGCCGCATTTTCCGGGCTGTTCGACTGGGACGACCGCGCGACTCCTTCATCCACAGCTTTTATGCTTTCGCGGTAGAATCGCTGCGTTCCAGATTGATCGGCATACGCGCGCAGCGCATCGGCAGCCCGAAACAGCAACCGGGGCGGCGTCGCAGAATTTTGAACGTAAAAGTCGCATCGTCGCAAAATCTCAGGCCAGTCTTGGACCGCCATCAGGCAGCCCAATGCAACCTCCGCGTACATTGCGTTCGCAGGGTCAAGCCGGGTCGCGTTATCAAGAAACAGCAGGGCCACTTCAGGATGACCCATCTCCCGCCATGCCTGGGCGCGCATATAGTCCACGGTGGGCCGTGGGCGAAATCGCGGCGGCCGCCGCAATAGTTCCAACAATCTATCCCACTCCTCGGCGTGGAATGCCTCGGCTTGAGCCCGCCCCAATTCCTCCTCGGACATTGGTGGCCAGTCCGAATCGACCCATTTCTCTTGATCCCGCAGTGTGTACAGATCCGCCGACAATCCCCACAACCGCTGCTTCTGGGCATCGTCGAGCTCGGCCCATAAGCCGTTTAGCTCCTCCTCCTTCTGCTCGTCGGCCTCCGTCAACTGTTTGTTCCAGGATTGACTCTTATGCGTTTCGACGATGTTCGCGAGCCATTGCGAGTAGGTGGCGGAGGGAGTCTTTTTCAGGATCATGAATCATTCTCCCCGTCCACCCACTGGCCACGCGTGTTAACGATGGCGTTCCTGTATTGTACGTATGGCATAATCGCCACTGGCTGCACCGTCCCATGATCATCGTGATTGTCGCCGTCGCCATCCGGTACCAGCGCAAGCTGCGTGGTGAGCGGACCACGTTGAAAGTCTCCTTCGCCGATACGAAACACCCGCACGCGCGTTTGCCGGCCGCGCCGGGCACTACCCCGAGGTCGTTCAAACGGGATGGCAGCATCTTCGGGGAACATTTGTTCTTTGCTATCCGGCGTCGGAACCCTGCCATGGACGAGACGACCGACATACCGCCATTTTCGGGTTGGGCATTGCCCATTTCGTCAGGCTTCATATCCCTGTCGCGCACTCCTAATCCGGTGGCCGTGTCGCCAACGACTGGACGCGGTGGGTCGCCGTCCGCCTTCATCGATCTATAGGCCCGTGGCATCCCACCGCTCCCACAGTGTATTGTACCACAGCCGCTGGGGCGAGACTTTCATGGGCGCGATGCCTTACCGCGGCTTCGGGCTGATGATCCCTGCGTCCGGGCTGCTGGCTGTTGCGTAGAGGCGCTTCGGGATACGGCCGGAGAGCCATGCCAGGCGGCCGGCTTCGACGCCGGCGCGGCATCGCGCGGGCCATTCCCAGCGGGTCGGCCGCGCCGGCGATTCCCGTGTTCAAGAGCACGCCGTCGACGCCTAGCTCCATCGCGATCGCCACGTCGCTGGCGGTGCCGACCCCCGCGTCGACGATCACCGGGTAATCCGGGTCGCCTTCCTTGAGGTATTCCAGGCAGATGCGGATATTGTTCGGGTTCAGAATCCCTTGGCCGGAGCCGATCGGGCTGCCGGCCGGCATCACGCTTGCCGCGCCGGCTTGCTTCAACCGCCGGGCGACGATCGGATCGTCGCTGGTGTAGCAAAGCACGATGAAACCCTCGGCCACCAGCCGCTCGGTCGCTTCGATCGTCGCGACGGGATCGGGCAACAGCGTTCTCTTGTCGGCCAGCACTTCGAGCTTGACCCAATCGGCGCCGGGATTCTCCAAGCCGAGCAACAGCTCGCGGCCCAAGCGAGCCACGCGCACCGCGTCGTCGGCCGTGAAGCAGCCGGCCGTGTTGGGTAGCAGCGTGTAGCGATGGCGATCGATCGCGTCGAGCAGATTGCGGCCTTGGCTATCGAACAGCCGCTCGCGGCGGACCGCCACGGTGATGCAATCGGTGCCCGAGAGCGCCAGGGCGCGAGCCATCAATTCGTAGCTGGCGTATTTGCCGGTGCCGACGATCAAACGGCTGTTGAGCGTGTGGCTGCCGATTCGCAACGGGGCATCGATCGCTCCGTCGGCGATGGGTTCGGCATCCGTTTCCGGGCCTGGCCGCTCGAGCATCGAACTATCCTCCACCAACTAACGTGACAATTTCGATGCGGTCTCCCTCGGCCAGCGATTGCTGGGCATGTTGAGCCCGCGGCACCAATTGCAGATTCACCTCGACGGCGACATGACCGGCGGCCAAACCCAATTCGGCCAACAACTGCGCAACCGCGGTGCCGCTGGCGACCTGCCGTGGCTCGCCGTTGAGCAAGACCGTCACGAATTGTTCGGTCGATTCCAAATGGGGCGGTTTCAAGCGGGTCGGAATCATCGGGATTCGAAGAATACTACTTTGGCCGAACGATCGATTCCTGCCGGAATTGGAAGTGATCCATTGGCAACAGGGGAGTGGTTGCAACGTTGTTTGCGTTAGCGCGGGCCGGCGTCCAGGGGGCCGCATAGCAGCCGACCCAACCGGAATTGACTTCCGCAATATACAGAACCGATCGCCCGATGCGGCCATTCGCCCCGAATCCCTGCGTCGCCTGAGCCTCACCCGTGACCATGACATACTTGGGGTTCTTGACCCCGTCGGCCTGCAGATCTTTGGCGACATTGGAGTAAGTGTAGAATGTCATGAACTTTCCGGTGCGAACGTTGAGCACGCCACCCTTCAATTCTCCCGTCACGACATCCAGCACATACACGGCCTCAATGCCAACGTCGACATCGCCGGTACACATGATCAACGAATCCGTGCCGTGCGTGGCCGACGCGCCGACGGAAACCGCTTTCAAAAAGCCGGCTTCGAGCGGATTCGTCTCCGGCGACGAACCGGGAGCATGGAACAAGTGGTTGGAAAGAAACCCACCGCCAACGGCAGCCATCAACACTCCGGCGATCAGCCACACCCCGCGCAATCGTCGCAACATGCCCGACATGGAACGGCTCCTTGAAAAAATTGGCAGCGAGCCAACAACCCCCGCGGCGCCCGAGGCCCGAATCGCTGTCATCATACCGCTTGACCCCACCGCTCGCCATAGGCGGCGCGTGCCAAATGGAAGGAATAATCGCACCTGCTGAACCGTTTGCTTGACGGCCTTGTCGGCCGTAGTTAACCTCAAATTATGCCGATGTTTAGCGGCAATCTCATCTCCGCTTCCCCAGCTTGTCCGCGAGCGTCACGGAATTGACCCACGTGGCGGTTCGTTTTCCGAAAGACCCGGTTGCCAATGTCGCCTAGCGCAAGTCGCCGATTGGATCGCAGCGGGCCTGTTGGCGACCGCTGCGCTCGGATAGGCCGACGCTGCGCGGGCTTTATTTCAAGACCTCGGTCGAGCGGCTCGAGCCGCGCTGCATGTTGTCGGGTCAAGGGCTCGCGCAGACGGCGTTCACGACGGTGATGTTGGCGAATCCATCCGGCGCGAGCCCGGCGACGACCGGAAGTTCATCGCCCCCTTCGGCAGCCTACACTCCGACCGAGATTCTGAACGCCTACGGTTTCAGCCAGGTCACGTTTTCCAACGGAGCGATTCAAGGCAACGGCGCCGGGCAAACAATCGCGCTCATCGACGCCTACAACGACCCCGATATCACGGCCGATCTGGCGACTTTCGACACGGCCTTCAACTTGCCGGCGCCGCCGAGTTTCGTGATCGAGGGCCAGACCGGCACGAGCCAATTGCCGAGCACGCCGGCCGTGGGAAGCACCAACGATTGGTCGCTCGAAATCTCACTCGACGTGGAATGGGCACACGCCTTGGCCCCCGACGCGAGTATCTTGCTGATCGAAGCGAATAGCAGCAACCTTTCCGACTTGTTCGCCGGCGCAACAACTGCCGCGAAAACGCCGGGCGTCGTCGTGGTTTCGATGAGTTTCGGAGCTTCCGAAGCGTCGATCGGATCCTCGATGGAGCTTTCATACGATTCGACGTTCACGACGCCCTCAGGCCATCTCGGCGGCTCGGCGACGACCGGCGGAACCGAGCTTCCCGGCGGAGTCACGTTTGTCGCGTCCTCCGGAGACAGCGGCTCGCCGGGCGGCTATCCGGCTTATTCGCCGAAGGTTTTATCCGTCGGCGGCACGACGCTGACCCTTTCGTCGGGCAACTACTTCAGCGAAACCGTTTGGGACAATAGCAGCTCCTCTGCCACGGGCGGCGGCATTAGCAGCTTCGAATCGCAGCCCGCGTTTCAAGCGGCCTTGGTGCCGTCGGCCGACAGCAATGGAGGCACGCGCCGCGCCATGCCCGACGTGGCGTTCGATGGCAACCCGAACACGGGAGTGGCGGTTAGCAATTCATTCGACTACGGCAATGGCACATCGTGGGTGCAAGTCGGCGGCACCAGCTTCGGCACTCCGGCCTGGGCCGCGATCGTCGCCATCGCCGACCAGGGCCGGGCGATCAACGGACTTGGCTCGCTGGATGGCACTTCGCAAACACTGCCCGAAATCTATGCGATGCCGAGCACCAATTTCCACGACATCGTTAGCGGCTCCAACGGTACTTACAGCGCCGCGGTGGGCTACGACCTGGTAACCGGCCGCGGAACACCGATCGTTGCGTCGGTTGTCGTATCCTTGGATGGATTTAGCGTCGTTTCGACGTCGCCGGCGGTCGGCTCCACGGTGCATGGAAGCCCGACCAGCTTTGTGGTTACTTTCAGCGATGCGTACTCCACTTCAGGCCTGGTCGCCTCGGATTTCGAAGTCAACGGCGTCGCGGCGACTTCGTTCTCCGACACGAGCACGACTTCGATCACGTTTACGTTTCCCACGAGCCCGGTGCTAACCACTCAGTTGACTCAAACGATGACCATCGCCGCAGGCGCGATCGTGAGCGCCAGCGACGGCACTCCGTTGACGGCTTTCACCGGCACGTTCAACGACGACGCGCTGCCGCAAATCGCCGTTGATTCGACGACGCCGGCTTCCGGGTCGTCAGTGGTTCTGCCAATGACTTCGTTGACGGTCCAATTCAACGAAGACTACGCCGCCAGCAGCATCAGCACGTCGAATCTGACATTGAGCGAGGGAACCGTCACCGGGTTCACGTTGGTCAATTCGACGACGGTCACATACTCGCTCAGCGGGTTGACAACCGCCGGAACCTTGACCGTCACGATCGCGGCGGGCGCGATCGACGACACGAATGGCGGCGGCGGGTCGGCATTCACCGCAACCTATATCTTGACGACCGGCCTGCTCAGCCAGATTCCGGCCGGCTCGTTGGTCTATGAAGCGACTGCCGGCGGAACGATTGCGACCGGGGGTTCGAGCCAATCGTACACGCTGGATGTCGCGGCCGGCCAAACCATTACTGCGGTCGTCGATCCAGTTGTGCTGGGCGGTACGGGCGCGCGAGCAATGCGCAATTGTCGCTCACTGGCCCAGGGATCACGGGCTCCGACACGGTAACGGCCACTTCGCTCCATCAAGAGGTCGTCTTGCAGACCGTTGCCGCGACCGGCGGAACGTACACGTTCACGGTATCGAGCTCGAATCGCTTCAGGACTGGCAGCTTTAAGATCATCGTCTTTCTGAATGCAGCCGAGTCGACGTCCGCGATCGGCGGCGCGAGCAACAACCAACGGTCCACGGCACAAAGCATCAATGGCAGCTTCGTGGCGATCGGGCCCACGGCATCGCGCGGGGCGGTCGCCGGCGTCATCAACGGGCTTTCCAACGGTTCGCTCAGCGACTACTACTCGTTCACGCTCACGGCCGGTCAAACCGTCTCGCTGGCCGTCACCGATCAAACCGCCGCAACCGGGACGATCAACGTTTCGCTGCTGAATTCCAGCGGCACGACGCTGGCCACCGGCACGCCGCTGACCACGAATGTTGACGGCGCGATTGAAAACTTCACCGCTCCCACGTCCGGCACGTACTACGCGAAAGTCACCGGCGTGAATTCCAACATCAACTATGTGCTGGTCGTCACGCGCGGGGCCGATTTCGATCTCAAGGGAAATAGCAGCGAAGCGACCGCGCAGAATATCACCGGAACTGCCGGAGTGCTGGGGGCCATTCTCTCCGACGCGCCGACCGATTGGTACGCCGTCACTCTCGCCGCCGGCGCGGGGTTGACGTTGCAAACCTACACGTTCGGCAGCGCCGCCGGGCCCGAGGAATTCGTCGATTCGGTGCAGCCGCAAATCCAACTCTACAGCCCCACGGGCACGCTCATCGTCTCGGGCAGCGGCAGCCCGAACCAAACGATCGCCGCGGATGCAACCGTGGCCGGCACGTACTATGTCGAGGTGACCGGCGGCAGCGGCAGCACCGGCGAGTATTTCCTCGGCACTTCGATCGACGCGCTGGCGCCCGCGGTTTCGATCACGCCCATCTCGCCGAACCCGACGAACGCGGCCGTTTCGCAAATGCAGATCGTGTTCAACGAAGCGGTGTCGGGCATGTCGCTGGGCGATTTGTCGCTGAGCTTCGGCGGCGGCCCCAATTTGCTCACCTCGGCCCAGACGCTGACCACGAGCGACAACAAGACGTTTACGCTCAACAATCTCGCATCGCTCACCGCCGGCGACGGCACGTACACGCTGTCCGTCGCCGCCAACTCGGGCATCACGGATCAAAACGGTTTTTCGCTGCTAAGCGGCGCATCGACGACGTTCACCGTCGACACGACTCCACCGGAAGTGATGGGCGTTTATGTCAGCGGCGCCGCGTGGAGCCAGACATTCCTCAATTATCTGGCCAGCCAGGGCCTGGGCAGCGGCGCAGCTTGGCTACTTGATTCCCGCCGGCACCAATCAGTTGCAAGACCTTCCCTGGGTGAATCTCACGACGATTTCCGTGGTGTTCAACGAGAATGTGTCGATCAACTCGGCCGACTCTGCATTGCAGTTGATCGGTTCGCCGGATCTGCCGGCCCCCGCGGCGCTGAGCAGTGCCGCGTTTACTTATTCCGCCGCCACGCACACGGCCCAATGGACGTTTGCCTCGCCGCTGGCGACCGACAAGTATCTGCTCAGCATTCCCTCGCCCGACGTGACCGATTCGTTCGGTTCGACATTGGATGGCGAATGGACCACGTCGTCGTCGGCCTATCCATCGGGCAACGGCGCCGCGGGGGGTGATTTCAACTTTCGCTTCAACGTTGTCCAGGCCGACGTGACGCAAGACGGCGTCGTCACCGGGCTCGACGGCAACGGAGTGCGATTGAAACTGTTGCAAAACACGACGACCAGCGGCTATTCGCCGTACTACGACCTGATCGGCTCCGGCGCGATCACCGGCGCCGACGGGAGCTATGTGCGACTGAATCTGGAAGCTCGGCTTCCGGCGACCGATCCATCGATTCCGGGCGGCGGCTCCGGCGATGCCATGACGGCCGCGATTCCAAGCGGAACGAGCGCTGTTTCGTCGCCGTCGTCATCGACGCTGTCGACATTGTCGCCGTCGAGCAGTCTTGCGATTGGCACTTCTGCGGGCGACGGTCTGTCCATCGCCGGAACATCGTCGACCGCTGCTCTTAGCTTCGGCGCCTTGCCGTCGGCGTTGCAATTGATGGCGCTACCGCCGACAGGCGGAACTCCGTCGACTGTTGCCAGCCACGCCGCGAGTTCGCCGGTGACCGTGACGGACTCGGTCGCCAACGCTCCCACGTTGGATATTGTCGTCATCGCGGCGCCGGTTCCGTCCATGTCGGTTCCGTCCATGTCGGTTCAATCCGCGCCGGTTCAACCCGCGCCGGTTCCATACGCGCCGGTTCCATTCGCGCCCGCGTCGATTGGCGAGGCTATTTCGACGGCAACCGCGGAGCATCTCGAATCGCCGCGATTGGCGTTGCCGCGCGGAAGCGAAATCTTCGCCACGTCGATCGAGCAACATGGCGGCGGACGGATCGGCGATCCCGACGGCGATTCGAGCAGCGATTCAAGCAGCGATTCGAGCAGCGATTCGAGCGTTGATCCGAACAGCCATTTCAATCGTAGCGATGACTTGCCGGCGGACGGTTCGCTGGCGGATTGGATTCTCGAACAGGAATTGGATTGGCTCGACGGCTGAGCCAGAGATAAATGCGAGTTGCATGGAACTGTCGGCAATAGCAGTGATTTTCAACAAGATGTTTGTGACACGGGCAAACGAAATTCGTGGGAGTAGCCAGTGACTGCACACCTTAGAGCATGCATCCGGGTAGTGTCGGTGTCGTTGTTGGGCTTGGTTATCGGTTGGTCGCAGAATCTTGGAACGGCTGGCGCCGCGATCATCATCACCGCGCCGGATATTTTGCTCCCTTATTCGGCCAGCGATCGCATCGAAAACGTGGAAGTCTACGTGCAGAACACCGACGCCACGCCGCCTTCGATCGGCGACGAGCAAGTCGAGCTCAAATTGCCCGTCAATCCCGATGTTTTTTTCACGGCAACGGGCTGGACGACGGTTCATCCGTATCTCTTCAGCCCTCAGACGCCAGGCAGCAGCGTGGCGAGCTATGTCGCTTATGGGACCGACTATCCCTACGAGATTGCGCCGCCCGCTCTCGCGGATGGCGACGGCTTGTTGATGGTGCAGGTCAAAGTGCTGGGGGGCGCGACAGGCTCGATTCCGTTGACCTTCGACACCGACTTCATGTCCGACGCGGGCGCAACGGCCCTGTTCGATGAAATGAACAACCCGATCGCCTTTTCGGTGCAGAACGGTTCCATCAATATCGAGCCGGCACCGGTGCCGGAGCCCTCTTCCGCGTTGCTGGCGCTGCTGGCGATTTTGGGAGCGGGACTGGTCGCGTACAAACGCCGCTCCCAAACAGCCACGGCACATTTCACCGCGAATTAACGTAAAACGAACCCCATTTCGGGTTGTTTCGGCGGCGATGCGCACCTAGAATGGTGCAGTTCCGCTTTCCAAGTCGCCTTTCCATAGCCGGGTTTCCATCGCCATGAACAACGTGCCGCAAAATACGGCGTGCTATCGTTCGGCGGTGTTGTATTCCCATCCGCCGGACCGCAGTTAGGGGTCCGTCCCTCTTACGGCTTGCAGCTCGCTCAACGCTGAATTCAACGTCGGGCCGGCAGGGTTAGCAACCCCGATTCAAGCCGACATCCCCGCCATTTCCCGCGGCAAGGCTCGGCCAAGGCGTGCCACCTTCACCGCGGATTCCAAATTCCACTTACAACCCCATCCAACGAACCATGCGTCGCAACGACATCCGCAACATCGCCATCATCGCCCACGTCGACCACGGCAAGACGACGCTGGTCGATTGCCTGCTCCGCCAAAGCGGCGAGTTCCGCGCCAGCCAATTGGTCGGCGAGTGCATTCTCGACTCCAACGAGCTGGAGCGCGAACGCGGCATCACGATCCTCGCCAAGAACATCGCCATGCACTACAAGGGCGTGAAGATCAACCTGATCGACACGCCGGGCCACGCCGATTTCGGCGGCGAGGTCGAGCGCGTGCTGCGCATGGCCGACGGCGCGCTGGTGCTGGTCGACGCGGCCGAGGGGCCGATGCCGCAAACGCGGTTCGTGCTCTCCAAGGCGCTCGAATGCGGCCTGCAGCCGATCGTGGTGATCAACAAGATCGACCGCCCCGACGCCCGGCCCGACGAAGTGCTGAACGAGACGTTCGAGCTGTTCCTCGAACTGGGCGCCGACGACGAGCTGGCCGATTTTCCCTACATCTTCGCCAGCGGCCGCGACGGCTATGCCACGCACGACCCCGCCAAGCCGGGCGATTCGATGCACCCGCTGTTGGACCTGGTGCTCGAGCACGTGCCCGGCCCGGAGATCGACGCCGACGCGCCGCTGCAAATGCTCGTGACCACGCTCGATTGGTCGGACTACGTCGGCCGGATCGCGATCGGGCGGATTCAGTCGGGCACGCATCCGCCGCGGCGAGCAAGTGGCCCTGATGCAGGCCGACGATCAGATCGGTCAACGGCGAAAGTGACCACGGTGCTATCTGTTCGACAAGCTCGGCCGCACGGAAGTCGAAGAGGCCGACCGCCGGCGACATCGTCGCCGTGGTCGGCCTGGCGGATGTCGAAATCGGCGACACGATCAGCGATGCCGAAGATCCGCCGCGCCCTGCCGCGGCTGGACGTCGATGAGCCGACGCTGCAAATGATGTTCTGCGTCAACACGTCGCCGTTGGCCGGCCGCAGCGGGCAAATATCGTCACCACGCCGGCACCTGCGCGATCGGCTGACGCGCGAACTGGAGCGCAACGTCGCGCTGCGCGTCGAGCCGATCGAGGGGACCGAAAGCGTTCGCCGTCTCCGGCCGCGGGCTGTTGCATCTTGGCGTGCTGATCGAAACGATGCGCCGCGAAGGATACGAACTGTCGATCGGCAAGCCGCGGGTCATCACGCGCGCAGGTCAACGGCATCACCGAAGAGCCGTTCGAGACGCTGGTGGTCGAAGTGCCGCACGACAAGATGGGCCCCGTCATGGAATTGGTCGGCGGCCGGCGCGGCCACATGCTCGAAATGCACAACCGCGGCGAATTCGCGCATCTGCTGTTCTCGATTCCGGCCCGCGGGCTGATCGGCCTGCGCACGCGGCTGCTGAACGCCACGCAGGGAACGGCCATCATGCATCATCGCTTCGAGAGCTATCGGCCGATCGAAGGCGAAGATCGCCGGCCGGGCCAACGGCGTGCTCGTGTCGATGGTCGCCGGCAAGACCGTGGCCTTCGGGCTCGACGGCCTGCAAGATCGGGCCGAAATGTTCGTCGGGCCGGGCGAGGAAGTCTACGAAGGAATGATCGTCGGCGAAAACAGCCGCACCGGCGACATGACCGTCAATCCGACCAAGGAAAAGAAGCTGACCAACATGCGGGCCACGGGCAGCGATCGCAACATCCTGCTCAAGCCGCCGCGCCAGCTGACGCTCGAAGCGGCGCTGGAGTACATCGAGGAAGACGAGCTGGTCGAAGTGACGCCCGATCGGATTCGCCTGCGGAAGATTTTGCGAACCGAACACGAGCGCCGTCGGGAATCGCGGCAGAGGGCGTGAGGCCTGACCCCGCGCGCAGCAATGCCGCGGTGATCTGCGCACCGCGGCCATTGCGCGAGTGGGTTGTCACATCGACACGCAAAACGCAGTTCGTGCGCCACCGCCGCCCGTAGGAGTTGGCAGTGTTCGTGTTTTCCGCACTGCATCAATCCTTACGCAGCCAAAGGGCCGTGACTAAACCGCACGGCTGGTTGCGGCCGCGACTGAAGCATCCAAGCTTCAATCACGTCCGCCCGAGTCTTCCAACTCCGCTCGTGACGAGGGCACGCGACCCGGAAAGGTCCCACTCACGCCCTATTGACGAGTGTCGTACTCACTCGAAGCACGGTGGATACCGTGGTGGCACGATTCGCCCTCGCTAACGCTTCGGGTTGGTGTTCCCTTCGCTTGCGCTTCAGGCTTGTGTGTCACGGTCTCCTCCAGCTTCGAGCATCGGCGGCAGCGCACTGGGTTATCATCCCCACGGGGAAGCCCACTTTTACCCACACTGTGAACGACGGGCGATCGGTTTTTGATGCAACGTTTTTCATCGCGAACTTCTCACGCATCGCTCGGGCTCTACCTTGATAACCCCAAGGTGAGCGGGGAAGGGGCCTGAGGATCCACGACTCGGTTCTCACTACCTCGGTCTGTTTTGCGGCTGTACGGGCGGCAAACAGTTGGGCCGGCGCTACGAAGAACGCGAACTGCCGTCGACAGCAGCCCGAATTCAACCTCGCACAGCATGAGGGACTAGCATTGCCATTGGACAGGAACAACCGCCGGCAGCGCGTCAAAACGCCTCTCACAAGTGCCTCGATCCGAGTCGTCTACGGCTTGTGAATATGCCACAAGTAGTGGCCCAAATTCAAGCAGAAAAAAACCGAAGGCTTGAGGCTACAGGCTACAGGACGAAGAGGTGGACGCGCGCGCTCGGCAAGCGCATTTCAATACGCCGTTTGATTGAACAGCTCGCGTGAGGTTCGCCTGCGTGTCGGTTCTTCGTCCGCTGCACCCTCACTCTCGCCGGCACGTCAACCCATCAGATCGAGTTGGTTTCCGCTTTCGCCGGTGGCATCCTTGCTCGTGTGTTCGGCGGTCGTGCCATCCGCTTCCGACGCGCCATCGGATTCCTCATCGGCGCCGGCGTCATCGACAGTTTCGAGCGGCCTTTCCCAGAGGCGGCGGCCGTCGGCGTCGCGGTCATTGGCGCTATGTTCTTCGCCGTCGGTTTGGCCGACGCCTGCGGCGGTTTCGGCTTTCGTGTCGGCGTCGGTTTCGCGCGCTTGCTCGGCGACGTCTTGAGCCGTTCGATCGACGTCGCTGCCTTGCGTTTGCGCGAGCGGCGCGGCGAGAGCGCTGGTTTGCGGTGATGTTGCCGCGAGGACGCTAAAGAAACCCAGCGGTCCGATGCTCATGATGGAAACTCCGAACAAAGCTCTAGCGGTTTGTGTCCCCAAGCCCAGGGAATGCGGGCGAGGCGTCTTTTGTACAAAAGGATCTTTGGCCGCCATCCCTGGGCTTAGCGGCCGCCATTCTCCTAAAAGTCTAGCTCATCGCGGCGGCGGGCGGTCGATCGATTGCACTCCGTTTTGCACTTCCTGCAGGGCTTTGTTCACGCCGGGGAGGATTTCGCGCGTCATTTTCGGGTCGGCGAGCGTGCCATCGACGTGGATTTGCAAGAATTGTCCGCTGGCCGCGCACCATCATGTTTTTCACCACCGGGATTTGCCAATCGCTGCGTCCGACGATGGCGCAGAACGTGAGTTTGATCGTGGTGTCGAAGCCCATCTCGCCGGCGCCGTCGAGGCTGATCGCATCGCCGATGAACGCGATCTTGTCGAGATAAACGTGATCGCCTTCGATGCGGTAGCTGATGTCCGACGTGGAGAAGGCGTTCGCATCGGGCCGCTTGATGCTGAGAATCTTGAGCAACGAAACCATCAACGGCAATTCGTAGATGTCGGCCTGCGTCAGCCGCACCTGGCCGCCGCCGCGAATGCCGTGAATGCCGCGGCCGGTGCTGACGAATGTGCCGTTCGGCAAGCGATCGAAGTTGCGAAGTTGGACGCTAGCCTGCACTTTGCCGTTGAGTTGCTTCTTGCCGGGGATATTCTCCAAGGCGATTCTCTTCAAATCGGCGCCGGTCAAGACGGCTTGCAGCGAATACATCGGTTCGCCGCCCTGTGCCGCGTCTCCTTGCACGACCCACCCATCGGCTTCGACGAATCCGCCGAACATCTCGCCGGTCACCCGATGCGGCGGCCGGCCGGCTTGCGGCGGCGGTTCGGCGGCGGCGCCGAACAGAACTCGCTTGGTGTCGACCCAAATCGGTCCCTGAAGGCGCGTCAACTGCAGATCCTTGAACGTCAGCGAGTCGATGGCCAGCGTGCCGTGGCAGCCGACTTCCTGGCCGTCCTTCGCCGGCGATTCGCCGAATAGCCGGATCGTGCCGTTGATATTCTCCAATCGCGGGCCGACATCCAGGCCGCCTTGATTCACGTCGAGCGACAAATTCCAAATCTTGCGCAGCGGAGCGTCGGCATTGGCGGTGCCGTACACATCCACCGAGCCCGAGAGATTTACCGTGCCGGTCGGATTCAAATCCAACACGGTTTTCTTGATCTTTGCCGGCAATGCGCCGACGAGATCGCGGTCGGCTCGCAAGCGGTCAACCGTCAGCCGCTCTAATTTCAAGTGCCAATTTCCGTCTTCGTCGAAATCGCACGAGCCGTTGGCGGCGAACGGCGTTCGATCGTGGACGGCTCGCACATTGCCCAAATCGATATGCCCTTTGCGATACACGAACACGCCGCGAACTTTTTCCAGGCGATAAGGAAAAGCCGCGGGCTGCAACGAGCAAGTGTCGTTCACCGGCTCGGCACGGACATGAATGTCGGTCGTCTTGGCGGCCGACACGTAGCGCACCTCGGTCACCAGATCGATCGATCCCTGCGGTTGCAATTGCTTCCACAGCGTGGCCGATTGCGGCGAGAGGCAATCGCGCAATTCATCTTGCAAGGGGATATTGACGCCCGAGATGTTCAAGCCGAGCTCGATTCCATGTTCCGTGCCATCGATCGTCGGGTTCATGTAGCCTTCGAGGCGGATGCGGCCCGGGCCGTTACTGCCTTCGAGATTGCGGAACGTCCAGCGGCCGTCGGTCATCACCAATTCGCCGCGGATGTTTTGGATCGGATAGGGAAAGCGGTCGTATTTCACGGCGGCCTTATTCGGCGTCACGATCAAATCGTTCGAAGGGGGGCGGTCGGCATTGGTTCGATCGATGCGCAGGAAAGAAATTGAAAGTACCGCTGGGATTTACCGACCGCACCGCGTTGCCCCCTTTTGGCGACAGGTGCGATACGGCCGCCATCAGGTTTTGATCGAAGGGGATATTCTCGCCGGATATATCGACTCGGCCCGTGAATTTCGGTCCCGGATGCTGAAAATGCCCGACGATTGATAGCGGCTGGCTGGCGGCGAAGGCCGTCAGATCGGCGGTCAACTGATCGTTTTTCAGTTCCAACGTTCCGCTGGTTCGATCCAGGCGGTAGGGAAACCTGAAATAGGTGATCGACAGATCGATGCAATGCACCGTCACCTCAGGCCGCCAATGCTGGCCGTCGAAATCGAGCTTCACGTCGGCACTGATTTCGCCCGCCGGCAGGAATCGCTGCCATTCGGTCAACAACGGCTCGGGAATGACCGTGTCCCATTGTCGGCCGATTTGCAAATGCTCGGCCTTGGCTTGAATCGACATAGGCGAGCCGGGCTGGCAGCCATGCATCTGGGCCGCCAATTGCAAAGTCGCAGATCCGGCGCGGGCGTTGAGGCGATCGACCGTGATTCCGGTGTTGTCGGCGTGGAAATCGGCTTTCAGATCGGTGAGCGGATAGGGAAGCCGCGGGTCGTCGAACCGCCCACCGGTAAGCTGCCCATTGACTTGATACGCCAGCGGAACAGCCGCGGCGGGATCGTCGTGGAGATGGAAGCCAATGCGCATTTGTCCGCGCAAGGGAGCCAACGGCGCGAGCTTTTGACCGAGCCCTGCGGGGAGCGAATCGCGCAATTCGGGCGACATGTCGAGCCCGGTGAGCACGCCGGTAATATCGCCGCCCTTCGAGTCGGGCTCCAAGCGGCCGGAGAATTCGACCCGCTGAAAATGATCGCCATCCATGTAGCCGCGAACGTCGGTCGCCCAATGGCCGGGCGGACCGGCGTCGGGGATCGGCTTGAGTTGGATGTTGACGTCGCGGAGCGTCAGCGTGCTGGGAGGGTTGTTGAGCGGATCGAAGAATTCGATCGTGCCGTTTTCGATCGTCGTCTCGTGCGGCAGTTCGGAGAATTTTGGCAGCGGCAACATGCGCTCGACGCTCCAGGAGCCGTCGGGCCGGCGGGTGGCATGAATCGTCGGCCGGCGCACGAGGATTCGCGATATTTCCGGATCCCCGTTGATCAGTTCGGAAAGGCTCGTCTGGCAGAAGACGACGATCTCGTCGAAGTAGGCCAGCTCGCCTTGCGGTCCGGCGGCATGGGGATCGAGCAACGTCAGCCCGCGAATTTCGACTCCCTCGCCATCGACCAACTGAGCCGAGCGAATGCTGACCTGGAGATTTTGATAATGATGTTGCCACATCGCCTGCACGCGCTGGCGAATCTGGTCGTTGACGCGGCTGTAGAAATAGAACCCGAGTCCAACGGCGGCCATCAGCGCGGCCAGCACGCCCCACTTGAACGCGAACCAACAGGTGTCGATCAAGTGTTTGAAGATGGTGTGGATTCCTTGCATGGCGTTGGCAATGAGCGACTCGGCCGAAGGCATTCCAAGAGTTTCAGAACCGCGCAGGGCGAACCGGCCGACCGCCAATTGCCGGGAAATGCGCCGCTGGGAACGGAAAATAGGGGGGTATGGTAGGAATGCCGCCAACGCGGGTCAAGGTAGATCGGGCCTTATTTCATCGCAGTTCCGCGCAGCGAAATAATGGCAGGCGCGTTTTCGAAGGACCAAGCCCGCGTCAATTGCGAACTGGAGTTCTGGGGAAGTCAGAGAAAGGCGAACGAATTTGCCAATCGAATGGAGACGGCGGCAGAAATTTTACCTAAATCGGGCATCTCGCCTTAGTTTACATCCCAGCATCCGTCGCTATACTCAAACTGTTTGTGGGGGATAGCGCGGCCATTTTCAGGCCATTCTTATTTCTTCGGCCCAGTAGGCGGAGCACGATTTCGATGAACGAACGGACCAACCCGTCCCGCGCGCCAATTTCGGCCACCACGTCCGTGGTGGATCGCAAGCTCTTTTGGGCGTGCTTTGCGGCCATGATTACAACCGCTTTCGGCTTCATCATTCGCGCACTGATCATGGACGATCTGGCACTTCAATTCGGTCTCGACAAAACACAAGCCGGCGAAATCTTCGGCGTTGGCTTATGGCCGTTCGCGATCAGCATCGTCATTTTCAGCCTGATCGTCGATCGGATCGGATATGGTCGCGCAATGGTGTTCGCGTTTGCCTGCCATGTCGTTTCAGCGATTGTCACGATGTGCGCACCGCTGGTGGTGGCACACACAGCCGGAGGCGCTGCGGTAGTTAGTGGACGCAGCGCCGCCTATTGGATGCTGTATATCGGCAACTTTATTGTTGCCCTCGGAAATGGCACCGTCGAAGCGGTCATCAATCCCGTAGTTGCCACAATGTTTTCCACACAGAAGACGAAGTGGTTGAACATCCTTCATGCCGGTTGGCCAGGCGGGCTCGTGTTGGGAGGAATTTTGACGATTTCAATGGCTCCCTCGGGCATCGTGGGTCACCAGTTTACCCAGGCCATTAGCTGGCAATGGAAGGTCGGACTGATTTTCCTTCCAACGATCGTCTACGGCTTGATGATGCTGGGTCGCCGATTCCCGGTCAACGAACGCGTCGCGGCAGGCGTTTCGTACCGCGCCATGTTGCAAGAAGTCGGGGTCATTGGTGCATTGATCGTCGTCGCATTGATTGTCGGCGAACTGGGGAAAGATTTCGGCGCGGAGACGTGGCAAAAGATCGCGATCACTGCCGTGCTCGTTTTGGGATTTGGAGCCTACGTGAGGACGTTGGGCCGCCCCATGTTCATCTTCTTATTGCTAATCATGATTCCATTGGCCACGACGGAACTGGGGACCGACACGTGGATCTCCAATTTGATGACGCCGGTGATGGGCGAAATCGGTTGGCAGGGCGGGTGGGTGCTGGTCTATACGTCATTCATCATGATGGTGCTGCGGTTCTTTGCCGGGCCGATCGTTCATAAGATTTCCCCCTTGGGACTACTGGCCTGCGGCGCGGCAGTGGCGGGCGCAGGATTGATCGCGCTGTCATATTCGGTAGGTTGGTATATTTTCGCCGCCGCGACCCTCTACGGCCTCGGCAAGTCGTTCTTCTGGCCGACCATGCTGGGCGTAGTCGCGGAACAATACCCCGAAGGCGGCGCGCTCACGTTGAATGTCACCGGCGCCGTGGGAATGTTGGGCGTCGGCGTCGTCGGAGCCGCGCTGCTAGGCAATATCCAAGACAAGCAAGTCTATCGGGAATTGAACGCCAAGGATCCGGCCATCTTTGCAAAAGTCGAAGGCGAGGCAAAAACGAGCGTCTTCGGTGAATACAAGGCGGTCGATGAAAAGAAAGTAGCGGCGCTGCCCGCGGATCAGAAGCTCGTCGTCGATAATCTCAGCGACCAGGCGAAGAAAAGCGCGCTGAAGTTCGTGGCCATTTTCCCCGGCATCATGTTCGTGTGCTACATCATCCTGATCGCGTACTTCCGCACAAAGGGCGGCTACGACGCCAAAGTGCTCACGGGCCATGCCGCGAGCGACAAGGAGTTCACCGGCGGCGTGCCAGGCCCGGCGGATATGTGAAGAGGGCCGCTCAAAATTTCTGCGATCATTCGATTCGCATCAATGACAACGTCGCGGCCCTTCGTTCGGCCACGATTGCGCCCGGGAATGTCTGTTTTTGTGGAGCGCTTGCAAGAATCATTTCCGCGAGGCGGTCCCATTGGGCAAAGCCCATCGATTGCTGGGGCCAATTTTGGCGGCGCCAAATTGCGATGAAAAGCTCGCGGATCAAATGGCGGTCTTCGCCGGTCAGGCGGTCGCAGTCGATCACGGCGCGGTCGGTGCTCGGGAACTTGACGGCCCGCTCGATCATTCGCTCGACGAGATTATCGATGATTCGCTGAGTGTCGCTGGCGGCGGCGGCGAGTCGCAATAGGGCTGATTTCACTTCCGCGTTGTAGTCGGCTTTGAGCAGCGGCAGCAAGGAATGCCGGATGCGATTTCGCGTATGCACCGCGCTCGCGTTGCTTGGGTCTTCGCGATACGGTTGGCCAAGATGCGCTAGATACGCCACCACATCCGCGCGGCTCATGCCCAATAGGGGCCGAATGAGTGTCACCGCTTCGCCCAGCGGTCGAACTCGACGCATTCCGGCCAAACCCGCGATGCCGGTGCCGCGGACGATGCGATGCAGGATTGTTTCGGCCTGATCGTCGGCGGTGTGGGCCGTGACGACGTAGCGGGCTCCCATTCGCTCGGCGGCGGCTTGCAGGAAACGATAACGCTCGCCGCGGGCGGCTGCTTCGAGGCCGTCGCCTTCCAATTGGGCTGCCAGAGCCGTGTCGCCGTCGCCCAATTCAAAGCCAAGACCAAGGTAGTTTGCCAGTTCGGCGACGAACTGGGCGTCTTTGCCCGCATCCGCGCGAAGCCGATGATTGAAATGAGCGACCGCAAGCCTGCCGCGCCCGGCGGTCTTGATGGCCGCGATAGCGCGAAGCATCGCGACGCTGTCCGCGCCCCGGAAACGGCCGCGACGACGCCGGTGTCTTGCCATGCGTTCGGCGGCCAAGCGGCGGCCAGGGCAAGTTCGAAGGGGTTGAGTTCCATGGCGATTGTTGTAGCAGTCGCCAGCCGTCTCGCCAAATCAGCAATATTTTCGTGGCGCCGGCATCGAATCAATCAAATTGATTGCAAAACAATTTTCAACGGCGCGGTTTTCGGTTACAAAGGCGGCATGAGAACTGCACGGCAAACGTTTGTTCCCTTCCGCGCAATCTTCCGTTCAAGGACCACGATATGCGTCCGCTCCGTTGGGCTTCCGCTCTCGCAGCAGTCGGCTTTTTTCTCGGAACCTCCGTCGTGGCCCATGCAGCGACTCCTGGGAAACTGCCGACCGATACCAGCGTGCGCACTTGGACCGACTCGACCGGTCGCTTTCACACGAAGGGAACCTTGGTTTCCAGCGATCAATCGTCCGTGCGCTTGCAAAAAACGACCGGCTCGGTGATCACGGTCGCATTGGCTCGACTTAGCGTTCGAGATCAGCAATTCGTTTTGAATTCCCGCAAGGCATCGGCTGCGCCAGCGGGTGCCGATTCGACTCCATCGGCATCCACTACGCCTTCGACTGCCTGGTGGGACGGACTTCAAGCCAACTGGAAATCACTGACCAAGCCGGCGATCGACGACGCCGCTGCGATGGCGGACGCCGGACCGCTGATCTTGCAGTCCACCAAGCCGATGCCGGGTAACATCATCTACCTGCGGCTTTCGCGGCAGTTTCTCGAGCGAATGGCCTGGCACGACGTGGCCCAGCAGGCTGCGGTGCATGACACCGTTTTCGGCGCACGCGGTGACGGGGGTTTCGCACACCATCGGTTCCACGGAATTTGCGTTAATTCCCAGCGATCAATTCGCTTCGGCGGAAATTCATCTTTTCGGCACGACGACGTACAACACCGTTGCCGATGCCGGTTCCGTCCAAGTCTTCATCAGCGGTATCACCCGTTTCGCCTCGGCCAAGGCGATGCGATTCGATGGCCAGGGGATTCACTTGGGAGCGGCGGCGACCAACGCCCGCACTTCGTCGGTGATCACAGGGATCGCCACGTCGCTGCCGGGCCTGCGGGGCCGATTGGCCCTGCGAATCGGCGGCCGTCGCGCTGAGGAAAGCCGCCCCGACGCCGAAGCCATCACGGCCCAACACACCGCGCGGCAAATCAACCGCGACTTCGACAAATCCGCCTCCGACGAAGTGGCCGATCTTTGGCAAAACATCGGGGCCCAGATCGCCGCGTTGCCCGCCGACCATCTGCTGCGGCAATGCACCTGGCAGGCCAGAACCACGAAAGACTGTCTGCAAATCGTATTTTTGCGCCTGCCGCCGGCAAGGACAACTTCGTTCCAGCGCCGGCGCCGTCGGTCGCCGACGCCGAAGTGGAAGTGCAAGTCCACGTGGCAATGGTTCGCAAGGCGATCGCCGACGTGCAGTTGCACAAACTGCTGCAACCAATGACGATCCAATTGGCGTCGTCGCCCGGGCCGATGCCGTCGGGCCGACCGATCATGCATTGGTCGGACGACCACGATTGGCTGTCGCTAAGCTGGAAGACGGGCGATCGTCCCAATGAACCGCCGTCTCGCACGGCGACGATTGCCGGCCAACCTCCATTGACGCGCTGATCGGGGGTTTATCCGCGGCACTTTATGTGGCCACCGGACGACCACTCTGGTCGCTCCTGCGTCCAAGGCATTGCCTGGCCTTGTACGATACTTTCACGTCGCGCCGATACCCTCCAGCCTACCGCCTTCAGCCTATTGCCTATCCATGCTCCAAATTCGCAAATCGACTGACCGGGGCCACGCCGACCACGGCTGGCTCAACACGTATCACACGTTTTCCTTCGCCGAGTACGAAGACCCGGCCCACATGGGCTTTCGGTCGCTGCGCGTCATCAACGAAGACCGCGTTGCCGCCGGCATGGGTTTCGGCGCGCACGGCCATCGCGACATGGAGATCCTGTCTTACGTTCTCGAAGGCGCGTTGCAGCACAAAGACAGCATGGGCAACGGCTCGGTGCTTCATCCGGGCGAGTTCCAACGCATCTCCGCCGGCACCGGCATGCGCCACAGCGAATTCAATCCCTCGGCCAGCGAAGGTGTCCATTTCTATCAAATCTGGCTGCTGCCCAGGAGCAACGGCATCGCGCCGAGCTACGAGCAAAAGTTTTTTCCCGTGGAAGAAAAGCAGGGACGGCTGCGGCTGGTCGCTTCGCCGGACGGCGCCGACGGATCGCTGACGATCCATCAAGATGCGAATGTTTTTCTTTCGACGCTGGCCGCCGGTGAAGCGGTGAGCCATGAACTGTCGGCGGGGCGTTATGCGTGGCTGCAAGTTTTGCGTGGCCGGGTGAGCGCCAACGGAACGGCGTTGGACACCAGCGACGGCATGGCCGTCAGCAACGAACGCCATCTCACGATCACCAGCGACGCCGCGGCCGAAGTGATGCTGTTCGACTTGGCATAGAATCGCCGCAGACGTCCGTCGCCAATCGTAGCTGGATTTGCCAAAACTCAGCCGCTTGCGCAAAGCCACGGGGTTTTCACAAATCCCGCTACGAGCGAAGGCGGCGGAATGAGCGGCGCCGCTGTTGCCGCCGCGCCGGCTGTGCTAGAAAATAGACTCCTTTCACCTCGATCCCTCCACACGCAGGCGTCTCCCATGCCGCTCACCGGAAAACGTTTCTTGATGTTCGTCGACGATATCTATGAAGACCTTGAACTGTGGTATCCGCGCTTGCGGCTCATCGAAGCCGGCGCTAAGGTGACGGTGGCCGGAGTGACGGCAGGGCATGTCTATCGTGGGAAGCATAGTTATCCGTGTGCCGCCGATGCGACGATCATCGAGGTGCATTCCGCGGATTTTGCCGGAGTCGTGATTCCCGGCGGCTTCATGCCCGACAAGCTGCGCCGCAATCCGAAGGTGCTCGTGCTGGTGCGCGAATTTGCGGCGGCCGGCAAGCTCGTGGCCGCGATATGCCACGGCGGCTGGATTCCGATTTCCGCCGGAGTTTACAAAGGCGTCCGCGTCACCGGTTCGCCGGGAATCAAAGACGATCTGACCAATGCCGGCGCAATCTGGGAAGATGCCCCCGTGGTGATCGATCGCCATTTCGTCTCAAGCCGCAAGCCCGACGATCTTCCGGCTTTTTGTCGCGGGATTCTGCAGGTGCTGGAAACGGCTTAGAGCATGCAAAACGCACCTTCGCTGGCGCTTCAGGCTGGTGTGCCCAGTGCATGCCACACCAGCCTGAATCGCTAGCGAAGTGCATGTCGGCGATTGCGCTTGTTTTTGCGAACTTAAGACGCTAAAGATACGTAAAGCTGGCTGGCGGCGAACTTCCATTCGGCGGGCTTTATTCATGCGCACAATCGGGCGAATCCGGCTCACGTGGACGTTCGCCATCTTGTATGGCTTCGTCTCGGCGATGGGCGAGGGATTGCATGCGTTGCCGGGTCAGGGACACGACGCTTGCTGCCAGCATTTCGATTCTTGTCACGACGATGGCTGCGACGATTGCGCGACGGCGATCGAACCGGTCGGCGCTTTTCCGCAAGGCGAAATCGCAGTCGGCTCGAGCCCCACGTTGCTCGAATATTGCCACTGCTCGATCTGCGATTTCCTCGCGCAAGGCACTTGGTTCTCGCGGCCGATCGCCATCCTGAATTGGCGATTCTTTCGCGGGTTTCAGCGGCCGGTTAAGGCCATCTTTGTTGTTGCTCGGTTGGACCATCTGCCGTTTCTCTCGCGGGCTCCTCCCGTGCCGGTGGACTGCTGGTCTTGAATAGCGGAATCACTTTTGTTTCCGCTCCCTGATTGTTGCGCTGGCACCGCCGCGCGCGAAGAAGCCGCGCGGTTGTCGGGTTTTTCCAACCGAGAGACTTTCGAAGGCGCAATCATGCGCAATCATATCGATCGACACATGCATCCCGCGCTCGATTCACCGCCAGGCAAGCGGAAATCCGGCTGCCGGCGAATCGCCGCCGGATTCACGTTGGTGGAATTGTTGGTGGTGATCAGCATCATCGGAATTCTGATCGGGTTGTTGTTGCCCGCGGTGCAGTCAGCCCGAGAAGCGGCTCGGCGGATGGAATGCAGCGCGCATCTCAAGCAAATCGGCTTGGCGCTGCTCAACCATAACAGCGCTCGCGGCTTTTTTCCGTCGGCCTACATGAGTACGCCAGGCGGAGTCATGGGCCCGGCCAGCGCCGACGGCGACGCGGGGCCAGGCTGGACCGCGCTGTTTCAGATTCTGCCCTATGTCGAAGAGACGGCCCTCAATAAGCAGTTCAATCACAATCTCCCCTGCTGGGATCCGGCGAACGCGGTGGCCGCGACGACTCCAATTGCGCTATTTCGCTGCCCTTCGGTGAGCGATCTTTCGACGACCTACACGGTCAGCGACGGCAGCGGCAATCCACTGGCCGTGTTTGCCCGAGCGAATTACGTGGCCTGCGCGGGCCAGTACGACGTGTGGGACGATCCGACGCCCAACCTCGCCGGGCTAGCCAACGGAGTGTTTTTCCGCAACAGCCAAATCCGGACCACCGACATTACCGACGGCTCGAGCAAGACCGTCTTCTTCGGCGAGCAAACGCCGATGCACAGCGATTCGACTTGGGTCGGAATCGTGCCGAACGCCAAGACCTGCCCGACCCCCGCGTTTGCCTTCGCCGGCTGCGATGAAGCGGCGCCGCAAATCAACGTTCATAGCGGGCCGGGGCTGAATGAGTATCCGCCGGTGATTCATCCGCCGAACAATTCGGTGGGCTACGTTGAACGAGATGTATTCCGAACACGCGGGGGGATGCAACGTATTGTTGGGCGACGATAGCGTCCACTTCATCAGCGACACCATCGACCAGTTGGTCTGGTTGGCCATGGCGACGCGCAATGGAGGAGAATCGTATGACACGACCGCTCTCGGCGATTGACCATCGCGGAAACGCGACGACCGGTGCGACATGGATGCGACGCGCCGGTGGATGGCGAATGGTGGCGATAGGGTTCTCCCTGGCGACGGCGCTATGGTGCGGCGGCTGCGGCTCATCGCCGCAGTATTCGGGGAAAGATATCCGGCTGCTCGAGGCGCTGCGCACCGCGGTTTCGGCGCGCAAGCCCGAATGGCTGGAGGCGAGCGCCAAGCAAATCGACAAGGCCCACCAGCAGGGATCGATTACCGATGAAGGGTTCGAGGCCCTGCAACCGGCCATCACCGAAGCGCGAGCCGGCGATTGGAAACAGGCCGAGAAGCGAATTATCCAATTAGAGAAAGCGCAACGACCACCGGCCAAGTAGCCGGCGCGAATTCCATTTTTCGCGGTCGAAGAAGATTGAAAATGGGCGGCACAAGACGTCAGCCGCCATTGGTTTCCGCAAAAAACCGTCATCGCTTTGCCCGCTCTTCGAAAACACCGCGTGATCCGAGCGCTCAACGCCAATCGCCGCTCAGCTCGAAGGCGGCCCAGTAGCGCGGCGAGAGGCGGCGGGCGTGGGCGTCGTCGGCCGAGGTCAATTCCAGCCCACGGATCAACTCCGGTTGCCGCTTGTTGAGCAGCCACAGTTGAGCTTCTCGCAGGGCTTCGAGTTTCGACATCTTCGGATTGCGGTTCCAAAGGTTTTCGTAGAACCGCTGCATCAGTAGTTGCGTGGCCTTGTCGGACACCTGCCACAGGCTGCAAACCGTGGTTTTCGCTCCGGCAATTTGGAAAGCGCGCTGCAATCCCAACAGCCCTTCGCCACCGGCCGACTCGCCGAGACCCGTTTCGCACGCCGAGAGCGTCGCCAGTTCGACTCGGCTTAAGTCCAATCCGGAAACTTCGAGGGCCGTCAGGATTCCGTCGTCTTGCCCTTCAGCCGGCGGGCGATTCGCTCCGGCGAGCACCAGTCCGGAAAGCAAATCGGGATGATAGCCCGAAATATCTTGTCGAGTGAGCAGGCTGCCCGCCGCGATGGAATCTTGTCGCGCGTCGAGAGCCGTCGCGGATTTTACTTTCGGAGGGGCGAAGAAGCCGTGCGTGGAGAAATGCAAGTAGCGGCACTTGCTCATCTCTTCGCGAACCGCGTTCTTCGTGGCCGCGGCGCCAGTCAATTCCAGCGGTGCGGCAGGGCTGAAATGTTTCGCGAACGCGGCTTTCACGTCGGCGATTTCGGCCACCGTTCCCGGCAACGGCGGCCATCGTAGCGGTCGGCCGTCGCGAGCAGGACTGCGGTCGAAAGCCACATCGGCGATTCGACCCGGATCGGCTCCAAAATCCACGCCGCCGACCAATAAGAGAGACGCTGAATCGCTCGATCTGGTCTTTGCTTCAGCCAGCAATTCGGGCAAGAGCCGCGGCACCGGCACGATGGCCACAGCCCGCTCTTCGATCAGATACGTGCCGGGCGTCTTTCCCGGCAGCGCCGGCCAGGGAAAGCGCAGTCGCGCCGTCGGGCGAGAACAACAATGTCTGGCATCCTTGCAAATGCGGCTCGATTTTCTCCCACACCAACCGGCGCAGCTCTTGGCCTGGATCGACATTCAATGTGGCGCTTGCCGCTCCGTAAGTCGTGCGCCATTGCTCGATGAGTTCGGCAATCGTCAACGCCGGGCCGAGTTCGATCCGCTCGATGGGCTTGTCAGGCCGCACGACGAACGCCACGAGCCGGCGTTCGAACGACGGCCCTTTTCCTTTTTCCTCAGCCGGGGCGACGTGTTGATACTCCAACAGGTCGATCAAAGCCGCGTCCGGCGGCAACGCCTGGCGGATGTCGTCCGGCGTGCGGCGCTCCTGCTGACGCTGTTTGCGAAATTCGTCGCTCTTGGCGGCCAGTTGCCGCTGCAATCGCTCGACGGCCTCGCTCAGATCGGCCAGTTTTTTGCGGTAGACTGCTTCGGCGCCGGGACGGGGAACGATCCGCGATTGGTTGGCCAACTCACGGCTGGCCGCATTCAGTTGGTCGAACAACTGGGCCACGTCGGGGGAAACGTCTTTGCGAAAAGCTTTCCGCATCGCGCGTATGGCTTGTTGCCGTTCGGAAACCATTCCCTTCCACGCCAGCACCTCGGCATAGCCGCGCTCGCCGGAAGCGCCGGCGCGCTGGGCATTCGAAAGGTAGCCGTCGAGAAAACTGCGCAGTGTGTCGGCCATGCGCAATTGCTGGCGTTCCGATTGCACGGCCGCCGTGAGATCGAGTTGATCGCGGACGATTTGAAATGCTTGGAACGACAATCGCTCGGCGTTCGCGTGGTCGCCCGTGTCGCTGTAGTGTCCGGCGAGGTTGTTCAACTGAATCGCATAGTCGAGATGTTTTTCGCCGAGCGCGTCTTTATCGATTTGCACCGCTTTTTTGAGGAGCGGTTCGGCGCGTTCGTAGTCGCCCATTGTTTCGTAGAGGAGGCCCAAATTTCCCAGGGTCGCGACGCACGCCAGATTACTCTCGCCGAGGAGTTGCTGCTGGATCGCGAGCACTTCGCGAAAGAACATTTCCGCATTGGCATAGTCGCCGCACTTCTGAAACAGCAGGGCCGCATTGCCGAGGCTGGCCGCATAATCGAGATTCTTGGTGCCGAGCACTTGCGCGAATCTTCACCGACTGCCGATACAACTCCAAAGCCTTGCGGTATTGGCCTAGCTTGTAGTATAGAGTGCCGAGGTTATTCAAATCGGTGGCATAGGCCGGGCTTGTGTCGCCGATCATTTCTTGATCGATCTTCAGCGCTTGCAGAAAAAGGGGCTCGGCCTTGGAATAGTCGCCCATCGCCTCGTACAGCAGCGCCAAGCTATTCAGGCTGGCAGCGTAGTCGGGATGGTTTTCGCCGAACAACTTCTGGCGGAGCGCCAGCGATTGCCGGCCGAATCGCTCGGACTGAACAAAGTCGCCCATGTCTTGGCATAACAGCGCTAAATCGTCGAGGATGCTGGCACACTCGGGGTTCGACTCGCCGAGCGCTTTTTCGTCGATGGCCAGCGCTTGGCGCAATTCGGCGAGGGCGGCCACATAGTCTCCGGTTTGCCGCTGTATCCGAGCCATCCCGACCAGGCTTTCGGCATAAGCGGGATCGTTTTCGCCAAGCAACTCCTTGCGGATCGCCAGCGATTGCCGGCAGAGGCGTTCGGCCCGCCCGTAGTCGTCGATTCGGCAATAGAAGGTAGCCATATTTGCCAGGCCGGCGGCGTATTCCGGGTCGCGTTCGCCAAGCGTCTGCTTGCGGATTGCCAGGGATTGTTCGTGGAGCGGTTGCGATGCGTCGTAGCGGCCCAGTTCGTCGTACACCAGCGCGAGATTATCTAGTTCCGTGGCGTAGTAGGGATGCAGTTCGCCACGCGCCTGCTTGTCGATATCCAGTGCCTGCCGGTACAGCGACATGGCCTTCGCATAGTTGCCCGACTTGAAATTGAGCGCGGCTAGATCGTCCAGCGTCGTGGCATAGTCGGGATGATTGGCGCCGAAAACGCCGCGGAGCAAGTCGGCCGATCGGCCCGCGGAGGAGATTGCCAAGGAGAGTTTCCCCGCGGCGGCGAACTGATGCGCCTCGACGCCCAACCGGTACGCCTCGGTCAGTTGGCGCCGCCCGTCAGCGCCGAGTCGCTCCAGCAGCGAGGTCTTTTCCAACGCCAAACGGGCTTCAATCGTTCGCCAGTGGTCTTTTCCGAGCAGCTTCGTGCAATTGGCGAGCGCCGATTCGCGCAACTTTCGTGCCGCCGAGAAGTCCTGTTTTTCGCAATACAGATCGGCCAGATAACCCATCGAACTGATCGCATCCGGAGTCGCGCTTCCGACGACCTCGATCTCGATGTCGAGCAATTCCTTCGCGGCGGCGATTGCCTCGTCGAGCTTGCCAGCCTGGTGGAGGTTTTGGGAATACGCCCACAGTAAATCTCGTCTCTTCAGCCGCGTCTGCTGCTGTTCGCTGAGGGACGTGCCGCGGCTGTTCCTAGACGGCCTTTCGACGTCGCTTTTGCTGATCCACCCCTGTTGCGGCGGGTTGGCGCGGGGAATTTCGACGAGATACCAATCGCCGTTGACTCGACTGACGGTGAGCCGAGTCCCTTTTTTCAATTCGCCGATTCGCTGGTCGCCGCTCATGACGACCGTCGAGTCGGCCGAGACGATTACTTCGAAAGTTTGGTCGGCCGCCCGAGCAGGTCCGACGATCGCCAGCAGCCAGATCGCGACGATCTGCGCTAATCTCGATAATCGAGGCATTCCGAAAGGTTCTTCGCGGTGCATGAGCAAACGTCCGATATTGCCCGATCGAGTGTACATACCGCCAAGGCCTATTGTACGAATCGGCTCCTGGAACCGACAGCAGAACACGACCGACGGTCGCATTCACCGGGCGGGACGAGGCATAGGCGGTATAGAGAACTGCCTCCGATTTCGGCATTGGACTTGCTACATTCGGCTGCTAGAATCACTTCGACATTGGGGGATTCTGGACGGCCGTCGAAGCGTCCGCAGCGAGCGGGAATCTATTCGATGGAGCGAAACGCGAATAAACTGCCCCTCATCGAGGGCATTGTCGCCCCTGAGTTTCACGAAGTACGTCGTGAATTCGAACGAAATTTCGTCGAGCTTGGTGAACAGGGCGCCGCCTGTGCCATCTACCACCGCGGCCAGAAAGTGGTTGATCTCTGGGGCGGGCAACGTTGCTGGTCGAACTCTCTGCCCTGGACGGAGCACACGCTCAGCCCTTGTTTTCTCGGTTTCCAAGGGGATGGCGGCCGCTGCGATGGCGGTCGCTCACAGCCGGGGCCTGTTCGAGTTGGACGGTCCCGTCGCCGACTACTGGCCTGAGTTTCAGCAATGGGGCAAGCGCCAGATCACGGTTCGGCAGTTGTTGGCGCACCAGGGCGGTCTGATCGCGATCGATCAACCCATCGCCGTACCAGAACTTGCCGACCACGATGCATTGGCTGAAATCCTGGCACAGGCAGAAGCCCGCTTGGCCGCCTGGCGTGAAACATGGATATCACACGCTCACGCTCGGTTGGTATCAAAGCGAGCTGATCCGGCGAGTTGACCCGCAGCGCCGCAGCCTGGGCGCGTTTTTCCGCGACGAAGTCGCAGCTCCACTGACAGGCGGAATTCTACATCGGTCTGCCAAAGCACATCGACGAGCAACGGCTGGCGCAGACGAAGGGTTACCATCGTCTGGCGCTGTTATGGCATCTCAGTGAATTGCCGCGTCGGCATGGTTTTGTCCGGAATCTGGCCTCAATCGTTGGTCGCCCGTTCCGTCAATACGCTGCGATTACAGAATCCCGCCGACATCGGCAATCCGGAGTTGCGTGGCATTGAGATCCCGTCTGCCAATGGGATCGGCGAGGCGCGGGCCATTGCCCGCGTTTACGGAAGTCTGGCGACAGGCGGCCGCGAATTGGGCATCACGCCGCGGACCTGGCAAGAGTTGACGGCACCTGCGATTCCACCGCAACGGGGATCGCACGATGCCATCCTGAAGATTGACACGCGATACAACTTCGGCTTTTCGCGACCCAGTCGCGCCATGCAATTTGGCTCCGGGCCGACCGCATTCGGTTGTCCCGGCGCTGGCGGTTGCTTTGGGATGGCCGATCCCGAAGAACAGCTCGGCTTCGCCTACGTCACGAACAAGATGGGATTTCGGCTTTTCGACGACGTCCGCGAAAAGGCCGTCCGCGACGCTTGCTACCGATGTCTCCGCGCATTGCACGGCGGCCGACGAGCGGCATGATCGCGTTCTTAGGACGGTTCGAGGAATAACCGCGGCTTGTCACAAGCCTGAACGCGTATAGCGAAGGGATACCGCAGGTAAATGGCTCGCGGGCCCCTTCTTCGCTAGCGCTTCAGGTTGGTATGAATCTAAGCCGCTGCCGCGTCGGAGTCCAAAAACTCGACGACCATGCGATTGATCAATCGCGAACATTCCAACTGCGGCGCGTGGCCACAGTGTGGAACCATCACGAAGCGGTAGTTCGGAATATCCTTGACCGCCTCGTACACGGCATGAGGATCGACGATGCGGTCTTCGCGGCCACAAATCACCAGCGTCGGCCGATCGAACAGCGCAGCTTGTCGCGCACCGAGTGACTCTTGGTGCTGCGCACGGTTTCGAACAGCGGCTCGCCGCCAAGGCTTGCTGGCAAACTTCTGTTCGTAATACTTCACGATCCGCGGACTCGCGCAACGACGATTGAAGAACGTGCTTTCGACCAATCCTTGATAATTGCCGCCCCGCGCTCCCTCCATGATCGGCAGTCGCTCGACCGAGCCGAACCCGGAAGGGCACAACAAGACGAGTTTATCAACCTTCTCCGGATGTCGAGCCGCATACTCGACCGATATCTGGGCGCCCAGGCTGCTGGCCACCAGGTGATACGGCGGAGACTGCACGAAGCGATCCAAATACTCCGTCAGACGATCCGTCAAAAAGTCGATGTTAATGGGCAGCCGCCCCGCCATCCGTTCCTGCATGACCGGGCCATCGTAAACGAGAACACCGGGCGAATGCACTTCGTAATGCTTTTGCCACGCGGTCCGGTTCAGATACCAACTCTCGCCCTGTTCCGCCAGGCCGTTGACGAGAATCACGGGCCGGGCTCGCCGGTATGCGTCGCTGCTGGCGATTCCGAGCGATTCGAGGATTCTTTGCAACATAGTGAGACGTGAAAGGCCGCAAAGCCTTTTTCGCAGGTGCTCGTGGACTCGCTCGGCAGATTACGGACTCAGCATTGCGCCGAGGGTTTCGGTCGAGACACGCTACCTCTCGGGCAACTGCGGCTCGCTGATGAGCCCACATTCTACAACGATTGGCCTGGGCATACCACCGGCTGCCAGCCGAATTTCGTGCCACGCCGCCGAAAAGCTCTCTCGGTTGCAGTATCTAACCGCAGTCTGACGATAAGCTTGCGCAAATCAAGCCGACGGCCGCAATCTCGCTCGCGGTCGCCAAGGTACTTACAGCGACTCCCAGCGGCGACTACAATTGAGCGGAATGTGATATCGATGCCGCCGCTTATCCATCCGCCAACATGCGCTTCACGACCATCGCCTGGCGTAACCTGCTCCGCCGCCCGACGCGGACCCTGCTGACCATCGGCGGGCTCGGTGTTGCCGTTGCGGCCGTGGTGGCGCTTGTCGGAATTTCCGACGGCTTTGAGCGCTCGTTCGTCGATCTGTATCAAAATCGGCAGGTCGAATTGATCGTCCAGCGGGCGGCCAAATCGAGCGATGTCAACGGCCAGATCGATCCCGCCTTGCGCGGCACAATTCAGAAGATTCCAGGGGTCAAGGAGGTCTTTCCTGGCTTGATGGATGTCATCCCGCTGGTGGATTACGATTTGTCGGCTGTCATTGTCGTCGGCTGGGAGCCGGGCTCGCGGCAGTTGAAGCGGCTCGAAATCACGGCGGGCCACTCACTGGCTCCGGGAGATCATGGCAAGGCGATCATCGGCCGGACACTGGCTGCGAACACCGGCTTCAAGATCGGCGACAAGATTCCTATGTACGGCGAGCGAATCGAGGTCAAAGGCATCTACGACGGGCATAATGTGTATGAAAACGGCGGCCTGTTTCTGCCGCTTGACGACTTGCAGCGAATGATGGATACGAAGTTGGTCACGGTGTTCAGCATCAGCACTAACCATCCCAACGATCCCGCCGAAGTGGCGGCCGTCAAGCGGCGGGTCGAAGAAATGGATTCGACTTTGCTGGCTCAGCCCATCAGCGATTTTGTCAATAATATTCAACAGATCAAGCTTGCCCGCGGCGTGGCCTTTGCCGTATCCATCATCGCCGTCCTGATCGGAGCGATCGGGATGCTCAACACGATGGTGATGTCGGTGGCCGAACGGGCTCGCGAGATCGGAACTTTGCGGGCGATCGGCTGGACCCGGCGCCGGGTGATGTCGGTCATCTTCTGCGAGTCGATTTTGCTAAGCGTGGGCGGGGCGGCGCTCGGGACTGTTGCGGCCATCGGGCTGGCGAAATTTCTTAGCGGCTTCCACGCCACTTCCGGCGTAATCCAAGGGCAAATCGCGCCCCTGGTGATGGTGCAAGGCGTGTTGGTCGCCATCCTCGTCGGCGTGAGCGGCGCGGCGTTTCCGGCCTTCTGGGCGCAAGTCAAGCGCCAACGGATGCGATGCGAAAAAAATAGGGAACGGAACTGCATTCGCCCCGACCGTTTTTCCGCCCGCTACCTAGGGCATCCGCTGTTGCTCGAAATACCGGCTGAGCACGCGCACGCGATGAATCTGGTAGGCGACGATGAAGCCGAGCACGGTTAGAACCGCGGCGAAGATCAGCGGGTAGTGGACCGGCTGGGCCGACGTTTCCTCCGGCCGTGACCACATCAATCCGGCGTAGGAAACGAGCGACAGGATTGTCGTAAACCAAACCAGCCGCACTCGGAACCAAAGCCCCGATGCCGTGACGAGCAGCGGATAGCCGATCAGCAATGGCCCGAGCGGTACGCCGGAGAGATACAGCGCGACGCTGAGCAGCACGACGTCAACGCTGGCCCAAGCGAAGCGCGCGATTTCCACGTCGCGGCGCAGCATCGCTTGAAAGATGCACGACAGGAACAGCCAAACGCCAAGCACTCCCATGATCTCCAGATGCAAGACAATGCCATGACCGCTCAACAGGTATTTCACTTGCACGATCAACGCGGTGAGCAATAATCCAGCACCGTGACCCACCAGCGCCGGATTTCGGCGAGACCAGCGCAATAATCGCTGCCGCATGTTCGCGGGGCGCACCTCCAGCGGTTCGTGGCGAAGATAGCGTTCGAGGTCGTCGGCCAGTGCCGCGGCAGAGCGATATCGGTCTGCCGGATCCTTCTCCAAGCAACACATGCAGATTCTTTGCAAATCGGCGGCGACGCGCCGGTTCAACTGGCTGGGGAGCGTCGGCTCGCCTTCCAACACTTGCAGCAGCGTGTTCAACTGATTCTCTTCGCGAAACGGCGGCCGCCCGGTGAGCATTTCATAAAGCACGGCCCCCAGACCGTAGACGTCGGTGCGCGGAGAAATCTCGGCGCTTTGACCGCGCGCCTGTTCGGGCGCCATGTAGCCAGGCGTGCCGAGAATCATGCCGGTTTCGGTTCGGTCCTCTGCGCTCTGAAAAACTTTGGCCAGACCGAAATCCGTGACGTACGGCCGATCCTGCTCGTCGAGCAAGATGTTCGAAGGCTTCAGATCACGATGCACGATGTCGTGAGAATGCAAATAGTCAACCGCCCTGGCAACGGCCAGCAAGCAGCGGGCGGCGCGATCGGGATCGAGCGGACCGTCGGCCAGAATCTTGGCGAGGCTGCGGCCGTCGATGTATTCCATCGTAAAGAAGTGCTGGCCATGCACCTGGCCGACTTCATGGATGCCGACGATGCTCGGATGCCGCAAGCTGGCCGCCGCTTTGGCCTCTTGCTGAAACCGCCGCACTTCCTCGTCCGACGCCAGCCGGCTGGAGAGAATCATCTTTAGCGCGACGGTGCGATCAAGATCCTTCTGGCGAGCTTTGTAAACAACGCCCATCCCGCCGCGGCCGGCTTCGGCCAACAACTCGAATTTTCCGAAAATCGACGTATCCTGCGAGCCGCCGCCGGCTTGTTCGTGGTCAAACGCGTGGCCGGAATAATCGGGTCGGCGGATTGGAAGCGTTTCGGAAAACGAGTCGAAAGCCGGCGTAATCTCTGGACCGCTTCGATCGGCCGCCAGCAGGTCGAGCGCTTCCAGGTTGGCAGTCCAATCCACCAATTCCGGATGCGCCGCGATCCATTGCTCGCGAGCTGAATCGCTACCCGATTGCAATGCTGCGACATACGCGTCGAGCGTTTCGCAAAGCTGCTGCTCGTCGGGCTGGCGATTCGCGTCGACCATCGGGGGTTGATCCGTACTCACAGGGATTCAGCATCCGCGAGCGAATCTTGGATCGCCCGAATCGCGCAGCCACAGCATTTGCACCGCCGGGCGCGAGCGGCCCATTCGCGCGGCGACTTCGTCGAACGGCAACCGCTCCAAATTCCGCAGCACGACCACTTCCCGATGATCGTCCGCGAGCCCGGCGATCGCATCGGCCACTTGCAATTCGAGTTCGCGGCGAGCCAATATCCGGCTGGCGGTTGAATCCGCGGCCGCCGGTTCCGGCGGCGATCCGAATGGTTGCCGGCTATCGGCCTGCGCCAGCGAAACTTCGCGTCGGGCTCCGCGTTTTTCCGTGCCAATATAGTGCCGAACGAAGTCGGCGGCGTTATGGCTGAGAATCCGCCGCAGCCAGCCGAACCATTCGGCCTCGGTGGCGCCGCGAAAACCGTCGAATCCGCGGTGAGCGTCCAACAGCGTTTGCTGCACGATGTCGGAAGGATCGACCTTTGCTTGCAACCCGCTTTCGGCTTCCGCTCGGGCAACGACGGCCAAATAGTTCCGGCATTTGGCGAACAAGCGATCGCGAGCTTGCGCGTCGCCGCCGCGGGCTTGATTGAGCAGTTCCACCAGGGACGTTTGGCTGCCGGTGGTCATTTTTCGGAAAAATCGTCGCCGGGCGCGTTATACCGTGGCGGACAGCGAGCCTCAATCGGTAGGCTGTGCTTCCGAGAACGGCAGGAGCCATCAGTCTAGTCGGCATTCGGGCGACTGCCAAGGAATCGTTGCTTTCACGTAGGTCAGGCTTTCCAGCCTGGCAATCACCGGTCGCCGTCAGCCTGGAAAGGCTGACCTACGGCAAACTGTACTCACGAACCTTGTCGAAATCATGCAAAGACTTTTGCACAAAATCTACTGGACTGTCTGCCGTTGGCTGCTGGCGCTGCGGTATCGAGTCCGTGTTACCGGGCTCGAAAAACTTCAATCTCTGGAAGGGCCGACGCTCGTCATCCCGAATCATCCGGGTTATATCGATCCGCCAATCGTGCTGGCCCACGTGCAATTCAAGCAGCAATTGCGGCCGGTTGTCTATGAGACGGTCTATCGCCGTCGTTTGCTTCATCCGCTGATGCTCTTGATGCGTGCGTTCGAGGTGCCCGATTTAACCAAGGCGAGCCAGCAATCGCGGCAGCAAGCGATGGCGATGATCGACGGCGTCGCCGCGGCGCTGAATCGGGGCGATTCGCTGCTACTTTATCCTTCCGGAAGGATCACGCGAACGGGAATCGAAACGATTGGATCGGCACGGGTCACGGCCGAACTACTGCAGCGGTGCCCGCAGGCGAATGTCGTGCTGGTGCGCAATACGGGCTTGTGGGGCAGCAAGTTCGGCTGCGCGTGGACCGGCGGCCTGCCGAACCTCTCGAAGGTAACTCTCTCCGCCATCGGTCTGACGCTGGCGAACCTGGTCTTCTTCCTGCCGCGGCGTCGCGTCGAACTTGAGATCGAAGTGCTCGACCGGTCGCGCTTGCCGGGAACGACGCGCGAAGAAGTGAATCCGTTTCTGGAACGATGGTACAACAAGAGAATCGAAGCCGGAGGCAAAGCGGCGGCCGAGCCGATCTTCGTGCCGTATCATTTTCTCTTTGGCCCGCGCACCGGCAACTTCAAAGCGATCGCCGTCGCCGGCGACGATGCCTTGAACGAGATTCCGCCGAAGACTCTGGCGGACGTGAACGAAATGGTCGAAGTGATCTTGCGCCGCCCGCTGGAGCCGGACGAAAAAGCCGCCGCGACGCCGCTGGAGGTCGTGGGGCTCGACAGCCTTGATCGCATGCAGCTTTCGCTCGACGTCGAGCAGCGATTCGGTTTCACCAGCGATCAAGTGACCGAGACGATGGGCGACCTCTATCGCCTCGCCGCAGGCCGGGCAACGGCCGCTTCCATGAAGCCGGCCGTCGCGGGAGCCGAATGGACCAATCGTCGTCGATCCACGGCTCCCGCCGAAGTGCTTGGTGAAACGATTGCCGAGGCCTTCGTTTGCCGCTGCCTCGCGACGCCGGGCGATGTGGCCGTCGCTGATCCGTTGGCGGGCGTGTTGACCTATCGCCGGAAGCTGGTCGGAGCGTCGCTGCTGAGCCGGCGTTTTGCCAAGTTTCAGGGCCGCAATGTTGCGATATTGCTACCAGCATCCGCGGCGGCCGATCTGGCCTATCTTGCGCTTCATCTGGCCGGAAAAGTGCCAGTGATGCTCAACTGGACCACCGGCGCCGCCGCGCTTGCCGCTGCTTTGAAAACGGCCGATGTTCGCGTGGTCGTCACGTCGCAAAAGCTGCTCGATCGCTTCGGTATCGAATTGCCCGGCGCCGAAATTGTCTTCCTGGAAGAACTTCGCAAAGCCACGTCGAAACGCGAGCAGATCGCGACGCTACTAGCGACCCGGCTGCGGCCAAAAAAGTTCCTCCGCGGGCTTCCAAAGCAGCACGGCGATGATCCGGCGGCGATTCTGTTTACGTCCGGCTCGGAAAGCTCGCCGAAGGCGGTCCCGTTGACGCACGAGAATCTATTGAGCAACGTGCGCGGCGCGATCGCGGCGCTTGGCATTACTCGCGGCGACTCGATGCTCGGATTTCTGCCGCCGTTCCATAGTTTCGGACTGACGGGAACGATGCTGGCCCCGATCCTGGCCGGAGTGCCGATCGTTCACCATCCCGATCCGACCGATGCCCGCGGATTGGTGGCTGCTTTGGCGGCGCATCGCGCGACGGTCATGCCCTGCACGCCGACGTTCCTCGCCTACATGCTCGCCATCGGCAATCGCGAGCAATTTCAATCGTTGCGAATCCTGTTGAGCGGGGCGGAGAAATGTCCGGACGCTGTGTTCGACCGCTGCAAGCAACTGGCGACGCAGGCGATGTTGATCGAAGCCTACGGCATCACGGAATGTTCGCCGATGATCAGCGGCAACCGGCCGGGTGCAATCCGCGCCGGCAGCATTGGCCGGCCGATCGACGGCTTCGAGATTCTGATCGTGCATCCGGAACAGATGCATCCCGTTGCCGCCGGTGAAACGGGAATGCTGCTGCTCCGCGGGCCATCCGTTTTCCACGGCTATCTGAATTACGATGGGCCCAGCCCAATGGTCGAATGCGAAGGCAAAAGCTGGTATCGCACGGGCGATCTCGTTTCGGCCGACGCCGAGGGGAATTTGTATTTTCGCGGCCGGCTGAAGCGGTTCCTCAAGGCCGGCGGCGAGATGATTTCATTGCCGGCGCTGGAAGAACCGTTTTCGAAGCGCTATCCGGCCGGAAAGGATGGGCCGCAAGTGGCCGTCGAAGGGATCGAATTGCCCGAAGGCCGCCGCATCGTCCTCTTTTCGACCGCGGCAATTACGCTCCGCGAAGCGAATGCCCTGCTGGCCGAGGCCGGCTTTCGCGGCGTAATGCGACTCGACGAATCACGGCAATTGGAAAAGATTCCCGTCCTGGGCACCGGCAAAACGGATTACGTCTCGCTGCGCAAGCTGGTTGAGCGCGATGAAAACTCTGTAGGGAACGGCCTCCGTGCCGTTCCGCGCTAACGCGCACTTCCGGAACGGCACGGAGGCCGTTCCCTACAGCCGTGACTCGATTTCGCGCCGGCAACGCCGCAACCTCAGCCACATGGATGGCTGATTTCTGAATACTTTCAGAAAAATCTTTGCTTCGCCCGTTATATCGGCGCGGCGACCGAGCCTTTGTAGTTAGGGCGATGCTTCGCTGAGCGACATCGCCCGCAGCAGTCGAGACGCCAGCGATCGCCAAAGATGGCCGCCGCCGGTGCCGACTTCCTTTGCTACAAGGAGTTTTCATTATGTCGCTTGCCGTCCCGTGTCCGTGTGGCCGAACGATGCAGGTCGACCGCGAAGCCGCCGGTCTGACCGTGGCCTGTCCCGCCTGTGGCCGAATCTTGACGATTCCACTGGTCGAAGCCGATCCGCTGCCCCCGCTGCCAACCGCCGAACTTTCGCCGGATGAAGCTGCAAACGCAGGCCGCACAGTTGAAACAAATGCCGCTCCGACCGGTTCCGATCCGGCGACTGCGAAATCGAAGCAGCCGGCCATCGGGCCGATGTTGCAAGCATTGCTCACGCCGCGGGCGATCCATGGAATGCTGATCTTGGGCGGCGGATTGAGTGTGCTGGGGCTCGTCGTGTGGCTATGCAGCTTGGGCGTGTTCGAAAATAAAATCGTGCTGGCGGCGGCCCTCGGCATTGGCACGCTCTCGATTCTCGGATCCGGCTGGCTTGTGGCTCTGCGCACTCGCTATCGGCTCGCGGGCCAGGCTCTGACGTTTCTCGCCTGTGTCGTCGTCCCTTTGAATCTGTGGTTTTATCACTCGCAGCATCTGTTGACGCTGGATCATGGATTGTGGGTTGGAGGCGTCGTCTGCTGCTTGCTGTATGCCGTCACGGTATACGTGCTCCGCGATCCGCTGTTCATGTATGCGATCGAGGCGGGCGTCACGCTGACGGTCGTTTTGTTTCTCGGCCAACTCGGATTGGCGACGAACACTTCGTATTTATGCCTCGTGCTGATGGCGTTGGGACTGGTGTCGGTCCATGCGGAACGGGCTTTTCCGCCGGACGACAAAGTCTTCGATCGACGGCGATTCGGAATGCCGCTGTTCTGGTCGGGGCATCTTCAAACCGGCGCGGCGCTCGTTCTGCTGCTCGTCGTCCAGTTGGCCGATTGGCTGCTCCAGCCGGCGCACGCCCTGCTTGGCGACCTGTGGGTCGATCATTCGCTCTCGCTGATTTCGCAATGGTCGGGCGGGCTGCTGCCACAGTCGTTTCTGTTGGTCAGCGGATTGTGGCTGGCCGGAGCGTATGTCTATTTGTATTCGGATCTCGTCGTGCGGCGCGTTGGGGTTTACACCTATCTCGCGGCTTTCTCGCTGCTGATGTCGGAAGTGGCCTTCGTCGGACGAAACCTGCCGAGCGACGCATTGATCGCCGTGTTGGCTCTGACGGCGCTCGCCATCAATCTATCGAAAACTGTCTTCGGCCGCGCCGGCGATGCCGTGCAACGGACCGTGCCGCGATTGGCGCTGGCGCTGAGCGCTTTGCCGGTGTGCATGGGCATCGTTTTGAATTTCCGTGCATCGAGTCAATCATTATTGAGTCAAACATTCTCGCAGACCTTGGCGCCGTGGCTCGCGACGCAGCCGACGACCTGGCTATTTGTCGGCGCGATGCTGATTGTCGTCATTGCGAATCAAGTCTCGGCATTCCTCTGCCGGCGAACCGACGCTCGGATCTCTGCGGTCTACCATTTCTTCAGCGCCACGGCGCTGATCGTGGCCGCGATCGGATCGTTGCGGTTGCTTGGATGCGAAACGTGGATGCGGCAATCGCCGGTGCTCATGATCGTGCCGATCGCGTACCTCGTGGCCGGGCGACTGCTTTGCGGCGCTCGCCGGAACGAGCGCTAACGTCGATCGCCCAGGTTGCCGCGGTCGTCATTCTGTTCCTCGGATTCGCGGCGTCGCCGGAGACCGTCGAGCGATTCATTCAGCCGCTGCAGGGGAACGTCGACAGTTTGTGGCTCGGCATATTGCTCGCCGAAGCCGCGGCCTTCTACGCACTGACCGCGGTGTTCCAGAAGCATTCCGGCAGGGCGATCCTTGCCACGGCGGCGGCTTGCGGCGCGATGTGGCAAGGGATGGCTTATTGGGGAGTGCCAGCCGCCGCTCACACGATGCTTTACGCGGGCCTCGGCGTTTGCTTCCTCGCGGTCGGCCGAATCCTCGGCGTTCGAGAGCAGTTGGCCGATCGCGAAATCGGGCCAAAGGAATCGATTCTATCTGGCCGAGGATTGCTGCTGTTCCAGAGCGGCAATGCGATTGTTTTCATCGCGCTGCTGGCGGCCACGATGCAAGGCGTCATGGGACTGCCGAGTTTGAACGACGGCACCACGACTGGCTTGCACGTCTGGTCGTTGATCGTCACGACGGCAGCGGGCGCCGTGGCGCTGGTGCTGATGCCGACCGCCAACTGGCGTCGGGCCTACGCGACGATGTCGATTGCACTCGCTGGCATCACGCTTCTCACGTTCGGTCAACTCTCGCATTTGAGCAACTGGCAGAAGCTCGAAATTTTTTCCACGGTCGTCGGCACGCTCCTCATCGTGGCCAGCTATGTCGGCCGATTCCTTGAAACCGACCGCCATCGCGACGATCGCGTCACGTTCGGCCTGTGGTTGGGAAGCATATTCGCCACCGTGCCTTTGGCAATTGCGGTCGTGTATCACCGCTCGGTGAACGGCGCGATTTCCTTGCCCGACGAAATGGCGTTGGTCACGATCTCGGTGTTGATGCTGCTGACCGGCTTCGTGTGGCAAGTCAAATCGACGACGCTGCACGGCGGCGGCGGATTGAGTCTCTATCTGGTGGTGCTGATCGTTTCGCTGGGCTGGCAGCCGCAATTGGCCATCGGAGTCTACCTCGCGATCGGCGGCGGACTGCTGTTCGCAAGTGGCATCGCGCTCAGCGTCTACCGCGACAAACTGTTGGCCATTCCGGCAAAGATCGCCAACAAGGAAGGCGTTTTCCGGATCATCGGTTGGCGATGAATGCGATTCGGTAGCCCGCAAGCAATAACAAGCAATAATAGGAAACTGCTGCCGAATACACAGCAGCGGTGGCGAAGCCGTTCGGCGCCAATCACCGGACGAAGCCCGGCCGACCGAATTCCTGCCGCAACTCTCGCAGGGCAATAAAGTTATGGGCGGCACTGGCTTGACGATACACGAGGCTGCGGGCTATACCAATCGTGGGGTATTTGCGAAATCGTTCGACTTCTGCTTGAGTTGAGCGTTCGCGGGTGTGCTACGATATTGCCCAGCCGGCCGACTCGCGCTGGGCACTGTTCTCGAACGTGGCACTCACTATGAAAGTGAAGGTATGCCGATGATCTTTGGAAAATTCTGGGCGCTTTGCAAGCGCAAGTCAACAAACTGGCTAACGTCTTTTGGACGGCCGACCCGATCGCGCAGATGCAATATGAATACGACTCCGCGGTCGCCCAATTGAAAGACGGGCGCGAAGGGCTCGAACAGTATCGCGCGCTCGTCGAACGCGTCAGCCGTCAGGTGGCCGGCGACAAGCAGCACGTCAGCGGGCTGGAAGGCAAGATCAAGGCCTATTTGCTGGCCGGCGATCGCGACACGGCTTCGCGGTTTGCTCTCGAATTGCAAAAAGCCAAGCAGCAACAGAGTGAAGATGAAGAGCAATTGAAAATGCACGACGAGGCGTACAACAACAACCTCGCCAAAGTGAAACACGCCACGGGCAAACTCGCCGACGTTCGCAACAAGATTTCGAAGTACGACGCCGACCTGAAAATGAGCCGCGCCGAAGCGGAGATGGCCAAACTGGCTAATAGCTTCAATTTCGACGTGACCACCGATTTCGGCCAGATCGAGCAGGTGATCAACGACAAAATCAGCCTGAATCGCGCCAAGGCCCGCGTCGCGGCCGATCTATCGAGCGAGGGATTGGAAGACATTCAGCATAGTCAGGCGGCGGAAAAGGCGATGGGTGATCAGGCGCTGCGCGATTTCGAGTTGCAGATGGGCATGGTCTCGCCGGCGACGGTTCCGACCGTCGACGCGACCAAGGATCTCGGCCCCGCCACGAAAGAAAAACAAGCTCAACAGCAATCCTGAGCGGATGAAATATGGCTGCCGCGATCAAGCCTCCCGCGATCAAAGTCGAACCGCCGCTCAAGGCGCATCCCGAGCTCCGCGCACCGCTGCCGGAATCGTATCCGGCCTGGGCGCGGCAAATGGCCGATCTGTATTATTCCGGCACGACTTCGATGTTCGTGCTCTGGGGAAACGTGCATGACCCGGTCCGCTGCGTTGATGGCGACGGCGATACGTTTTGCAACCTGGCCGATTTTTTGGCCAGCCAGGTTTTCGGCCGCTGGGACTTGGTGATCGGTTACGACCTGGGCCGCGGTCTCCGCCCGCAAGCGGCCAACGACGCCGATCGATTGCGGGCGATGGCCCAGAATCTCAACGCCTGTTGGGGCGAGCCGGCTACCTGGCCGCGCGAGCCGGACAAAGTGCTGCTCGGGCTCGACGCCTTCATCGAGCGCAATCTGGTCGAGCCGCCGGCCACCCGCAAAAGCGTCGCTTTTCTGTTCGAATATGCCCAATACATCGTTCCCTCGGGCAGCCTCGACAGCCTGGCGCACGGCGAGGCGGCGCGGCTCGTTCGCATGTTGAATTGGGCGCAGAATCCGCAGATCAAGCGAGCGAACATGGCGGTCGTTCTCGTGGCCGACAAGCTCACGGAGATCAACGAGCGATTGGTCGAGCGGCCCTATGTGGCGTCGATCGAGATTCCGTTGCCCGATGCCGGCGAACGAAAGCGGTTCGTCGATCGCACGAATCAGGCCGAGAACGCCGCGCCATCGTCGGCGCCTTCGTTGGCACTGTCCGGTCAGGAAGTCGTCGATTTGTCGAACGGCTTGAGCCTGACCAGTCTTGGCGTCGTGCTGACACAGGCGGCCCGATCGGGTCAAAAGGTCGATAGCTCTCGGTTTCGCCAAATGAAAAAATCGATGATCGAGCGGCAATGCCAAGGGCTGGTCGAGTTCATTCAGCCCAAGCACACGCTCGATCTACTCGTCGGCCACGCAGCGGCAAAGCAGCGGCTGCAAGAAGACGCCCGTTGGGTTTCCGCCGGGCAACTCGATACGGCGCCGATGGGCTATCTGATCTGCGGCCCGGTCGGCACCGGCAAGACGTTTCTGGCCGAATGCTATGCCGGATCGATCGGCATCCCTTGTGCGATGCTGCGAAATTTTCGCTCGAAGTATGTCGGCGAGACCGAAGGGAATCTCGAACAGGTGCTGACCGTGCTGCGTTCGCTGGGGCCGGTGGTGGTCGTTGTCGATGAGGCCGACGCCGCCCTCGGCAGCCGGCAGTCCGACGGCGATTCCGGCACTTCGGCCCGAGTTTTCTCGATGATCGCCGCGCAGATGGGCAACACCGATTATCGCGGCATGATCATTTGGATGTTGCTCACCAGCCGGCCCGATCTGCTGCCGATCGATCTCAAGCGTCAGGGTCGTGCGGAGGTGCATATTCCGCTGTTCTATCCGCACGAACTGGCCGAGATACGCACGATGTTCAGCGTCATGGCCCGCAAGAATCAGCTGAGCGTTGCCGACGACGCCGTTCCGCAGGTTGATCCGGCGCGTGGGCTTAGCGGTGCCGATATCGAAAGCGTCGTGCTGGCGGCGAAGCGGCGCATGATGACCGCCGGCCGAAAAGACGCGAGCCGCGACGATTTGGAGCAAGCGCTAGCGGAATTCATTCCGTCGGCGCAGGGATTGGAAAAGGAATTGCAAGACATCGTTGCCGTGTTGGAATGCACGCAGTTGAGCTTCCTGCCGCCTAGCTGGCGAGAGCAAGTCGCCGCGCCCGGCGGCCGATCGCGGCTGCAAGAGCGAATGGCCGCGATTCGGCAATTGCTGGAGCAATAATAACAGTCTTGCATCGCGAGCGGCTACATGTGGCGCGGTGCGAGTTGCCCAACGGATACCGAGAACTTTTCAGACCTGACGGTGAAGTAAGCCATGAACCAAGAATCAAAACGAACGTCGCTGCGATTCAATGTCGGGCCGGCGCGAGGCTGGGGTGCGCTGTCCGCAAGTTTGATATTGGCAACCATCGCGATTGTCGGCGGTTGCTCTGGCGGAAACGGCCCGCCGGATCGCGCTGCGCCCACGACTTCGGAGAAAACCGTTTCCGCGGAGCCCGCGCGGCAGCCCGCGCCTTCACATTCGTTGGAACTGGTGTTCACGTACAGTTCGGAAAAACAAAAGTGGATCGAAGAAGCCACGGCAAGTTTCAATAGCGCAGGCCATAAGTTGGCCGACGGCCGCGTTGTATTTGTGCGCGCTTTTCCGCTGGGTTCCGGCGAATTGATCGACGAAATCCTCACCGGACGCCGGCACGCACATTTGGCGAGTCCCGCGTCCGGAGCGTTCATCGCGCTGGGGAATGCCGAGTCGCGCGCCAAAACCGGCAAGGGTCTCATCGGCAACACGCAAAACCTCGTCTTGTCGCCGGTTGTGATCGCGATGTGGAAGCCGATGGCCGAGGCGATCGGCTGGGGGAAAAAAGCAGTCGGCTGGGCCGACATTCTCGATCTGGCCCGCGATCCCAAAGGGTGGTCCGCGCACGGCCATCCCGAGTGGGGCGCGTTCAAGTACGGCCATACGCACCCCGACTACAGCAACAGCGGGTTGATTTCGCTGTTTGCCACGGTCTACGCCGCCGCCGGCAAAGTCAGCAATCTGACACTCGCCGACGTTTCCGACCCGAAGGTCGGCAAGTATCTGCACGACATCGAGGCCGCGGTCGTTCACTACGGCAGTTCCACCGGCTTTTTCGGCACGAAAATGTTCGCCGGCGGACCGCAATATCTCAGCGCGGCGGTGCTCTACGAGAACATGGTGATCGAATCCTACGACCCGGATCACGCGACCGCGTTTCCCGTCGTGGCGATATATCCTAAGGAGGGAACGTTTTGGAGCGATCATCCAGCCGGCATTGTCGAGCGCGAATGGGTGACACCGGTCCACCGCGAAGCTGCCGACATGTATCTCAAGTTTCTGCTCGATCGACCGCAGCAGGAGCGTGCAATGGTCTATGGTTTCCGGCCTTCGGACCCGCAAATCGCGCTCTCAGCGCCGCTCGACGCCGCGCATGGCATCGACCCCAAGGAACCGAAGACCACGCTGCCGGTGCCCTCGGTCGAGGTGATGGATGGGATCAAGAAGCTGTGGCATCAGAACAAGAAGCATGCCAATTTGGTTCTGGTGTTCGACACTTCCGGCAGCATGAGCATGGAAAACAAGATGACCAACGCTCGCATCGGCGCGGCCCACTTGATCTCGCTGCTCGACGACGAAGACCATGTCTCGTTCTTGCCATTCAACCACGTCGTGCAGTTCGCGGAGCAAGGCGTCCCGATGAGCACCGGACGGGCGCAAATGATCGGGCGAATCAACGGCCTGTTTGCCGACGGGGGAACGTCGCTGTACGACGCCATCGATCTGGCTTATAAAGAACTTCTGGCCCATCCCGCGCCGGATCGGATTTCCGCGATCGTCGTGCTCACCGACGGCGCCGACGAAAACAGCAAGACGCCGCTCGACCAACTATTGAAAAACATCCAATTCGATGCGGAGAAACATTCGATTCGAGTGTTCACGATCGGCTATGGAGCCGACGCTCAGAATGATGTGCTACAGCGAATCGCCGACGCCACAAAGGCCAAATTTTTCGAAGGACGGCCGCAAAACATCCTGGAAGTGTTCAAGGAGATCTCCACTTTCTTTTGATCCTGCGCGAGTCGTTCGCTATTTGCCAAAAGGGAGTTCCACCTGTGTCCGACGGACCAAAGCTCACAACGGCGGGCAAGCTGTTCATCTTGCTTTTCGTGGCGGCATGCGGCTACGGCGCTTATCACTTCCTTGCCAGCGCCGGCCACCCCGCGCCGGCGAAAGATCCGGCGGCCGGCGCCAAGGCGAACGGCGCCGGCGGCGCGGCGGCGAATGACAAGAGCACCCGGCCCATTGGCGCCGCGGAGCCCGAAGGCAAAGGCGCGGCCATCGAAATTGGGATCGCCTACGGGACCGAGAAAAAAAATTGGCTGGAGTGGGCCGTCAAGGAGTTTGCCGCGACCACCGCCGGACAGCGGATCAAGGTCAATCTTATCCCGTTGGGTTCGCTGGAGGGCGCCCAGGCCATTTGCCGCGACAAAGACAAACGGATCAATGTCTGGAGCCCTGCTAGTGCGCTCTACAAAGACGTCTTCGTGCAAAATTGGCAATTGGAGAACGGCAACGGCGTGAACCCGATCGCAAAAGAGGAAAACCTTGCCCTCAGCCCGATGGTGTTCGTCATGTGGGAGGAGCGTTATCAAGCATTCCTGCAGAAATACAAGGTGGTTTCCTTCGAGACGATCGATCGGGCGCTCGACGAAAAAGGGGGCTGGGATGCGATCGCCATGCAGCCCGATTGGGGCCTCTTCAAATTCGGCCATACCCATCCGAACGAATCCAATAGCGGGCTGATGGCGTTGGTGCTGATGGCCTACGACTACAAGAAGAGTACCCGCGATTTGACGCAAAAAGACTTGCTCGATCCGATGTTCCAAGACTGGCTGATCGACATCGAAAAAGGAACTTCAGGATTGCTTCCAAGCACCGGCACGATGATGAAAGACATGGTGCTCCGCGGCCCTTCGACCTACGACGCGCTGCTCGTCTACGAAAGCGTCGTGATCGACTACCTCAAGGGAGCGGAAGGACGGTGGGGCGGGCTGCACGTCATTTATCCCAAATACAACATGTGGAACGAGAATCCCTACTATATTCTTGATGTCCCTTGGAGCGACGCCGACCATCGCCAGGCGGCCGAAGAATTCTTGGCGTTCCTCATGTCCGACGCCGCGCAACGCGAATCGCTGCGCCATGGCTTCCGGCCTGGAAATCCCAATGTGCCGCTCAAAGACGTTCCGGACAGCCCGTTCGTGCAGTACGAAAAATCTGGCTTGCGAGTGGATTTGTCGACCGTCTGCGAACCACCCAAGGCCGCGGTCGTGAACACGTTGATCGAGATTTGGGAGAAGCGGGTCGGCAAGAAGTAAGCCGCCCGATGGATCACGGGAGTTGTCAGGAACGAATGCTGCGGTATCTCCAAGCTGCTTTTCTGCTCAGTCCCAATGTTCCCGGCCTGGGGCCCGTGCCGGTGAACGTGCTGGGATTGGTCGGCATTGGTATTTTGGGGATCGTCAATCCGGGCATTTGGCTGCTCGGGTTGGCGGCCGAAACCATTTTTCTATTCAGCCTGGCGTCGCAGCCCCATTTTCAGAGTTATGTCAACGCGCGCGCCAATCGGGCGACTCGCTTACACGGCGCGCAACACGCCCAGTCGACCGTCGATCGTCTCGTCGCGACGCTGCCGGCGGCGTCGCTGAAGCGATTCGAGGAACTTCGCTCGCGTTGCACCGAACTCCGTCAGATCGCTCAGGAATTGCACGACCCTCAGCAGTCGGCTCATTCTCCCGCCCTCGACGAAATTCAACTGAGTGGCCTCGATCGGCTGCTGTGGATCTATCTCAAGCTGCTATTCACGCAAAACGCGCTCGACCGTTTCATGCACAAGACAACCGCCGAGCAAATCCAGGGCGACATTCAATCGCTCGAATCCCGCGTGAAGAATCCGCCACGCGATCCCGACGCCCGCCAGCAAGAGAAAATTCGCAAAGCACTGGAAGACAATCTCGCCACGTCGCGCGACCGTTTGGCGAACTTCCAGAAAGCGCAGAGCAATTTCGAGCTTGTCAAATTGGAAATCGAACGGCTCGAAAACAAGATTCGTACATTGAGCGAACTCTCCGTGAACCGCCAAGAGCCCGACTTCATCTCCGGACAGGTCGACGAAGCGGCCGCGGGGATGGTTCAAACCGAACGGACGATCAGCGATTTGCAATCCGTCACTGGGTTGAGTTTCGCCGACGAACAAGTGCCGCAATTGATCCAGAGAAACGCGGTCCTCCAATGAGCGATTGACCGCGGAGCCATCGAATCGGCTATAGTGACCGGTTTGGGCAATCGAGAACGCGTGCTGTTTTTCCCGCGAAGCAGGAGACAATCCCCGATGTCAGCCAATCGAAATGAATCGCATGGCGCTGCCGGCGCCAATAGCAGCTATCCCAAGGGCGTGGCCTGGTTCGATGAAGCGACGCACACGTCGCTGATTGCCGACTATGCCCAGCGGTTCGAGCCCTTCCTGGCGGAAGTTGCCGACGGCGTCGTCAGTCAATCTCAGTTGGACGCCCAGGAGGCGCGGCTCGTCGGTCTGATGCAGGAAGTCGAACCGCAACTCGACCCGAAGTTGCACGCCAAGGTCACGGAGTTGCTGTGTGAACTGACGGCCTACGACATCATGCACGCCATGCATCTGATGCAGCAGGCACGGCCAAAAACGGCCTTCAAAGGCTAGAAATCGCTTGCTTTTTGGGAGAATTCGCATGAATCGCCGTAATTTGCTGAAAAGCGGCGCCGCTGGGCTGGCGGCGTCGATGCTCAATGCGCATGTGGCTCTTTCGGCCGAGCAGAAAACTTATCGCGTCGGATTGATCGGCGCAGGCTGGTATGGCAAGAGCGATTTGTGCCGGCTGATTCAAGTGGCGCCGGTCGAAGTGGTTTCGATTTGCGACGTCGATAAAAAAATGCTCGCCGGCGCCGTCGAATTGATCTCCCAGCGGCAAAAGTCGAAGAAATCGCCGCGGACTTACTCGGATTACCGCGACATGCTCAAGGAGAAGGACCTCGACATCGTGCTGATCGGCACGCCCGACCATTGGCATTCGCTGACGATGATCGCGGCCGTCGAGTCGGGGGCCGACGTCTACGTGCAAAAGCCGATCAGCCGCGACGTGCTCGAAGGCGAGGCGATGGTGGCGGCGGCGCGCAAGCACGGCCGCGTGGTTCAGGTCGGCACGCAACGGAAAAGCATGCCGCATCTGGTCGACGCAAAGAAGAGTATCGTCGATAGCGGGATGCTGGGCAAAATCGGCCAGGTCGACATTTGCTGCTACTATCCCATGCGAGCCAACGGCGATCCGCCGCTCAGTCCGGTGCCCGATTTTCTCGACTATGAAATGTGGACCGGCCCCGCGCCGCTGCGCCCCTACGACAAGCTGCCGCATCTCCGCTGGTGGCGCACGTTCATGGAATACGGCAACGGGATCGTCGGCGATATGTGCATCCACATGTTCGACACGGTGCGCTGGATGCTCGGGCTCGGCTGGCCGACGCGAGTTTCCTCGACCGGCGGCATCTACGTGCAGACCGGCGGCAAATCGAACATCAGCGACACGCAAACCGCCGTGTTCGAATATCCAAAGTTGAATATCACCTGGCAGCACCGCACCTGGGGCGCTGCTCCAGATCCGAAATATCCTTGGGCCCTGACGCTCTACGGCGAAAAGGGAACGCTCAAGGCGGGCACGATGAGCTACGACTTCATTCCCGAAGGGGGCGGCAAACCGATCCACAAAGACTGCGTCTACGAGCGCGAGCAATATCCCGAAGACGTCACGGAGAAAGACATCGATCTCGAAGGCGCTCCCGCCACGCGGGCCAACCTGCGCAACTTCTTGGCCGCGATCGAAAACCGTGGCCGGCCGCTGTCCGACATCGAACAGGGTCACATCTCGACCGCTTCCTGCATCCTGGCGAACGTTTCGATGCAACTGGGCGGCCTGCGCTAACCTACGATTCGACCAAGCGGCAAGTGACCGGCGATCCGCAGGCCACCGACCTGCTGCGCCGCAAATTCCGCGGCCCATGGCAACACCCGGCGGGCGGTGGTGCTGCCAATGAATGAAGTCACCCGCATACTCTCCGCCGTCGAGCAAGGCGATCCACAAGCCGCCGAGCAACTCTTGCCGCTCGTGTATGACGAATTACGCCGGCTCGCAGCGCTGCGAATGACTGAAGAAAAGCCCGGACAAACGCTCCAGCCGACCGCGCTGGTGCATGAAGCCTATCTGCGGCTGGTCGGTGGGGACGGGGCGCAACATTGGAACAGTCGCGGGCACTTTTTTGCCGCGGCCGCCGAGGCGATGCGGCGAATTCTCATCGACAACGCCCGGCGTAAACGCCGGGTCAAGCATGGCGGCGACCGTAGTCGAATTGACCTGGATCAGGACTGCTCAGTTGCCGACGCAGTGTCGGACGATCTGTTGGCTGTGGATGAAGCTCTTGCCAAACTAGCCGCCGAGGAACCGGTCAAGGCGGAACTGGTAAAGCTCCGGTATTTCGCCGGCCTGACACTGGAGCAGGCCGCCGACGTTCTGCATCTCTCTCCCGCAACCGCAAAGCGGTATTGGGCATACGCGCGGGCTTGGCTCTACCAAGCCATCGCCGAAGGCGACACGCCCAAATAATCGCGGAAGTTTTTTCGGGATTCCGTGAGCCGTGCGGGCCCAAAAACTCGCACTGTCTAATACGGGGCCTTTGGAACGTCCGCGACGGCGACCGCCAATCGCTTGGTTTGCGCTTGCATCTTCCTATTTGACAAGGAAATCCCCCATGACTCGCCATCCCTTCGCGCTGCGATTCAGCCCACAGCCGGCGTTGGCAGCCAGCCCGACCTGCCGCGTTTTGCAGCGGACGATCGTGTGCGCACTTTTGACTACCATCGCCATGGTCTTTGCATCTGACGATCTCTTCGCCACGACGTTCACCACGCTCGACGACCCATTGGGGACAAACGGTACAACCACCTTTGGCATCTCTGGCGCTAATATCGTTGGGCAGTATCTATCGTCCACCGGTGATTTCGGTTTTCTCTACAACGGCTCGACCTACACGACGCTAAGCGACCCGTTAGCAGGTGTCGGCGGCCCTGGTACCGCTGCCTTCGGCATCTCTGGCGGTAATATCGTTGGAACCTATCCTGACTCGTCCCCGTCGCGGCTTAGTCACGGTTTCCTTTACAACGGCTCGACCTACACGACGCTCGACGATCCATCGGGATCAAACGGCACGTATGCCTACGGCATCTCCGGCGGAAATATCGTTGGGTCATATATTGACTTTGGCAATAATAGTCACGCCTTCCTTTACAATGGCTCGACCTACACGACGCTCGACGACCCGTTGGGAACAGACACATATGCCGCCGGCATCTCTGGCGGAAATATCGTTGGATTCTATTTGGACGACATGGGTGAGTTTCACGGTTTCCTCTACGACGGTTCGACCTACACGACGCTCGACGACCCATTGGGAATAAAGGGCACCCAAGTCGAAGGCATTTTTGGCGGCAATATCGTTGGGACTTATACAGACTCGTCGTTCATCAGTCACGGTTTTCTCTACAACGGTTCAACCTACACGACGCTCGACGACCCAGCGGGAACCAAAGGCACGTATCTCTTTGGCATTTCTGGCGACAACGTCGTCGGTTACTACAGGGACGCGTCCAATATCGAACACGGATTTGTTGCGATAGTCCCCGAGCCCTCTTCAATTGCTCTGTTCGGACTTGCCGCAATCGGCTTTGCCGCTGTGGCTCGCCGCCGAATTCGAGAGCAAGCGGCTTAGAACCCCTGACAAAACCGACGGGGACTGTCGCCATTTTGCGCAGTCCGCGGAGCGCCAGAACCGTGCTCGCGTCTTATTCGTTGACAAGGAAATCGCCAATGAATCGCCGACGATTTTTCCAGCGGGGCGACGCACGGGCGGCACCGGCAGCCGGACTGCTTTGCCGCGCTATTCCGCGGATCGCGGTTTGCGCTCTTTTGGCTTTCGCAGTCGCGCGTGCACGCCCAGCCTTGGCACAGATTTACAACGAGCAAACCGGCCAAGTGATTCCCGGCGCGGCTGTGGGTGAACGCCCTCCTGCCAGATCTGATGCTCCGATGATGACTTGTAGTCCGCTCGATAGTGATGAAGCTGGTTGAGAAGCCACTCTCGTCTCTCATTCCGCAATTGCGCCACGATTTGTTGCGCAGTGAAGACTCTTGAGCCGGCGAAGAATTGACGGAAGATCCGGCGCGCCGAGGATCGCGTGGAAATGGTTCTCGAGGATGACCCACGCATAGATCTTCAGCCCCTTGTGAAGACGGGAGTAATTGAGCGCATTCACGAGGATATCACAGCATGCGGCAGACGTGAAAACAGGCAGCCACTCTACAATGGTGGATGTAATGAAATGCGGGGCGTCAGGCTCATTAACACGATACCGGCTTCGCATAGGTTCCCATGTTTGCGGAAAGCAAGGGAGCGGAAGACAAGATGCTTCTTATGTACAGAGCGATCTCGATGAATTCCTTCCGTTTACACGCAGCGCCGCCCGCGGACACCCCCGCCTGCGATGCGGAGCATCGCTCCCAGGGGCATTCCCAAGCGGAGCATGGGAACGAGGGGCGTGGTGTGATGAGGATACTCGACGCTTCGGAATTCG
>CAVTYW010000011.1:0-558036 GCA_963738955.1 Pirellulales bacterium
CACTAAAAAAACTGCCAACGCCAGCAACGTGGCAGTGATAATCACAACATCTTCCTTTATCAAAAGCAGACTTAAGGGGTTGAAAAGAACTAATATTTTCGCCAGCACATAGTATTTTCAAAGTCATTAGTTTCTCTAACTCAAGAGCGTGGGGATCAGTCTCTCCGAACAGGGCAGCTTTGCCCAATTAAACCAGGAAAACTAGGCTGTGGCAGAAGCAAAAGACAAACAAGAAAGCTTTAAAGATATAATCCAAGAGTCAAAGCCAAAAAGCGCAAGACAAAGGCAATCAAGAACGGCTCGTTCACGCTTTACGGAGAATTATAAGTAACATGGAGCAGGCGCGCGCAGCTGAAAGTCGTAAAATTGACGCTGCTGTAGTGCGTGGCGAAGAATGTAGACCGGCTGGCTTTATTAGATGCAACTACCAATCTATATAATCATCGTACATTTATTAAAGAATTGAAGTCTGAATTAAATAGGGCTCGGCGCTATCAACGTGCGAGTTGCATTATGTTTGGTTAGCATTGATAACTTTCATGAGCTAAGCAAGCAATGTGGCAAGTGACCACTGATGCCATTTAAAAATGATTGGCAATGTCGTAAAACACGGCATTAGAGAAGTAGATATTTCGCCGCTATGACCAAAAATCAATTTATCGTAGCATTAACGAAAAATTGGTGTATCAGGGGGTGCCATTGTTGCTGAACGTATAAGGCAGCGCATTGCTTCTCTGAGTTATAACTTATAATTGGGAAAGTTTTTCGCTAACAGCCAGTTTTGGCGTAGCTGCATACCCAGAACAAGCTGGTGAATGGGATGAATTAATTGCCCGAGCAATTGATGCTATGGGGACTGCCACTGCCCGCGGTGGCAATAGAGCATTTGCCGTTTAAAAGGAGTCAACATGAAAAATTAGAGCCATGGGAAATAGCCCTATTTCTACTACTCTCTCTACTAGTTCAGCGTTACGTATTGCTAAGCTGACTCTGGACCGGATGCGCGGGACCTATGGCTCCGCGGTAAGCACCTTGCGCGAGATATTCAATGGCTTGGCGTCCGAGGGCTTGATCACCGCGGAGGGCGCGCGCGGCTTCGAAGTCGCCTCGATCTCTCCCGACAATCTGCGCGAGATTGCCGCCGTCCGCCAGCTGCTCGAATGCGATGCGTTACGCAACTCCTTCGAGGCCGGAGACGTGGAGTGGGAGGGTCGCGTCGTCGCCTCGCACCATAAGCTGGCGACATTGGAAAAACAATTTGCCGCCGGGGACCGATCCCAGGAGGAGCTTCTGCGGCGCTACGACCGGGAATTTCACAACGCTCTCATTTCCGCTTGCGGATCGCGGCTTCTTCTCGAAATGCACGCAAATATCTACGACAAGTACTTGCGATACCTCATGCTCGCGGCGGTGTTCCGCGGACAACCTGTCGTGGATGAGCATCGCAAGCTTCTCGATTGCGCACTCGAGCGCGATTGGCGTTCGGCCCAGGCCACGACCATCACCCACATCCAGGACTGCGTCGCCCAAATGGTCTCCGGGGATTGGTGGCTAGCTTGAATCAGACCTTCGCCGGCGCAGACACGCAATCCGCCGGGCGCGACGCAGCGCAGGCTGCCCAAGTCCCGCGTTGCACGTTCGCGTACTCGCTCCGATTCAATTCCGTTTAGCGCGCAATGAGCACCGCGCCGGGCGGTCCGCTGCGCATCGGGGTCCTCGGGGCTGCCAGGATCGCCCGCCTGTTCACGGACGGCGTGCGCGGCTCGCAAAAGGTCGTCGTCGCTGCCGTAGCGAGTCGTGACGTCGACCGCGCGATGTCGTTCGCGAGCGATACCGGCGTCGCGAAAATCCACGCGAGCTACGAAGCATTGCTCGACGATTCCAATATCGATGCGATCTACGTCCCGCTGCCCAACAACCTTCACGCGACGTGGGCGATTCGCGCCGCGGACGCAGGCAAGCATGTCCTGTGCGAGAAACCGCTTGCGGCTTCAGCGGCCGAGGCGCGCGCCATTTTTGAAGCTGCGCGTCGCAATGGTGTGTTCGTTGTCGAGGCGTACCCGTATCGCGCCCAGCCGCAGACCTTGAAGATGCGGGAGTTGCTCGCCGCCAATGCCATCGGAACGTTGCAGCTCATCCAGGCGTCGTTCGGGTTTCCACTGACCGACGCCGCGAATATCCGGATGAATCCGACCCTCGCCGGCGGAGCACTGATGGATGCCGGGTCCTACCCCGTCAGCTTCGTCAGGACCGTCGCCGGCGTGAGACCCGTTCGCGTGCACGCGGCTTCGCGATGGGGCGCATCGGGGGTGGAGCAATCGGCCATTCGCGTTTTTTTGTTGCTGCGCACACGTTCAGTTTCGTCTTGTTGGCCCGGATTCCTGCTAGTTACTGCCTTTCCATCCTGGTCGTCTCTGCCTAGCAGTTCCGTTCGTGTCCATAACGACGATGTCGATTGGCAGAGGACCCCGCCGGTTACCAGCCTATCCTTCGTACCTGCTCCCCGAAGCAATTCGCGGAGTGACGACCATGACCACGATAGCGGCCGGGACGGCGATAGCGGCCGGGACGGTGACAGCGGCAGACACAACGCGTGCTCGGGACTAGACGCTGACGATCTTAGCAGAGGAGCATCCAATGCAGACTGTTTCTACTTCCCACAAAGGGAGGACAATGGAATGGTCAGTACCCATGACCTCGACGTGACGCTGTATTATCTTTGATAAAGCAGCAGCAGCCGCTTCTATCAATTCCCGCGCCCGGTTCGGAGCCGTCATTGCAAACACGTCCTGCTCCTTTGCCGGCTGGTCAACGCCGTCGAGCTCGATGCCTGCATCAAGTGCACAAACGTCAACAGGCGGACGAACTTGCACTACCGGGATCACGGCGAGAACGCCATCGACGACTGCACGCACCGCTACCCCGACTGGTCTGCCGATGACTGGAAGGCGATGACACTCTACACGACGGGCGAATCCTGCGTCAGGCTGTATTTGGTAAGGCCCTAGAACCCGTCCTTTCTTCACACAGACACAGACACACACACATACCACGAGCGGAAACAGGATCGCTACTAGTGTCTGCGCCCTCTTTGAATAACACTGATGATGATGATGTCTTACAGGAGACATCTTCTTCCGCGGTATTCGACATGTCCTTTGGAATATCGGTTTCGACCATGGTCAGCCAGCTATGCTACCGCCAGCTTGTCGAACCACATCTAAACGCGTGATGGCCAGGGACTCTGATCCGACGGACTTGACCGACGTCAAGGGTCCCTTCTCGGAGAGCCATTACCTGGCCGGCTCATCTCCTTCTGCGCAGGACAGCCTCCTCCTTCCCCCCTCCGCGGTCATCCCGCCTGCTAACTGGTGTCCCGGCTCAGTTCCCTGCCTACCTGGGCCACAGCGGCGTGCAACAGCCACTGACACAAGCATCCGGCTACGCGGCTATCTTTGTTGTATAATACTATCCATGTAATCATTATCAGAGCACCGCTGGCATTACGAGGTAAACAGTACAACTAATTGCGTTTTGAATTGTTCTTTCGTCAGGGTCATGCTACCTTCCACGAGTCAACGCGTCCGAGTAGTTACAAACTCTATAATGATCTACATCTAAAGCGAACAACATGCGTTCAGCTCTCCGCATCTTCAAGTATCTCATCACGGCTGAAAGAGGGGATGGTAGATCGTCTCAAGCAGGCCGTCAGCATCTCCTCAGGTGCTAGAACAATGTGTCGTTTTTGTTGTTGTACATACTACTTTAACTTAAGGTTAGTTCTCTACTTTTCCCCACAAGAAGAATGGGAGTGTCGGTTGGAGCGTGTCGGCATAGCAACATCATTCTGTTGGCTCCGGCAGCCGGCAGCTGCAGGCAGTTGACTTGTTCACAGTGGACCCGAGGGCATGCTCGCCGAGTAAAGACGACGACGAGGTCACCCGTACACGCCGCCCGTCTCCCGATTTGCTCGGCGGATTTGCGGATCCTGATATATGGCGACTGCTCCGAGTTCTTGTGTGTCCGGACAGTGACGTCAACACACGTCTACAGACAGGCAGGCACAACCACCATCATCGGCGGCGTCGGTGACATGGCCCTTTCAAGTGGCAGTGTCACGACTCTCTCACAGATCAGCCAGCGTGCACAAATTCGCATATCCAGACACCGGCCAGACCTCAATCTGGGTGGGCCTGGGTGGCCGGGCAGCGTCCCTACGTCCTCCGCCAGGTCCGGGCGTCTCTCAGCATCATGGGACACCACTCCATCAACCTACGTCACCTCCTCATCGGGTTGCCCAGGGCACACACATGTCTTGTTCGCCAGGCTCGCTCTTGCTCCTGGCCAGGTGGAAGCAGCCCAGGCATTTCTCCCAAGGACAACTGTTCTGTGGACGGCCCTTGTTGGAGCACCTCTCTGGGTGCATTCATACAGACTGGTGCAGCCACCATGGATGGACGACACAATGCCCGGGTCCTCCAGGCACACAGACAGATGTCCCGGCCGCCTGCAGAGGCCCACCACTCCTCACCCGGTGGGTCGGCACACCTGGACAACAGCTAATCTCAACCCTCCATCCTCAAGCTGACCCACTAGGAGCAAAATCGGGAGCAGGACTTACAAGGTACAACACGCAGCACCTGCAAACTGATCATCTCACTACACACATTCACAATACATGGATCCACGCACGTCACGTTTTTAAGGGTACCGTAGTCCGTTCCTTTCTTTCGAGAGAGAGAGAGAGAGTTTTGTTTGACTAACATCTTATTGCTTATAATAATTTAAATAAAGGTTAAAATCAGAGTGTTAACTTTATTTAACAAGTTAAAACTTAAGCATGTCTATAAAGTAATCAGTGTAGAACTTATATTAGATTGAATAAGAAGCAATCCCTACAACTTACATTCAATACCCTATTGATAAAAATCAATGACGATTATATATTAGTAGCAAATGATCAATATAAGCTAAAAATTTGGCAAGTGTTAAAGTCTAAGAATGAAAATGAAGAAAGCAAAATAATATGTAGAAAGACCGGCATTCAACTGCTCCAGGTGGCCCTCTGCATTTATTCCTTATATTTAAATCATGGAGATAAAACATATCTAGCCTATAGCACTGAAGAAAAGATTATAGGAATCATAAACTTACCCTATAAAAGGAAATCCTTGCTACTGAAGCAACAATTAAACTGATAGCTAGCCTAATGAGTACTTACTGGACTAGCTCAGCACTAATAATTAGTATTTATTTTCAAGTGGGTACAATGATTTCTCCAGTGACACTTCTGGGAAGTAGACTATTCAGTCTTAGAAGAAGTGTTTAAAGGTTTTCCATTTATATGCTAGAGTCAAATATAGAATCCATACTTGAATATGTAAGAAAAAGGAGGCAAAGAGGGTTAAACACACTAATTTCTTTGAAGAACTCTTTCTATTATTCTCAAATCAGAAGCAAGGATGAAAACACTACATAAGCTAGAAACTACAATGGAAAAATTACCATTAATAGCTATATCTGATATGAGATCTATGGGTTATTATCAGACTCATTTTATAGAAATACAGGAACATAATTAATGAAGTTAAATATAGTAACTACAAAGGAGTCCTAATGGTACCTATCAGACTAGACATAGATGTCTTTTTAAAGTAGTCTTGCTATATTGACAATTAGTTTGTTCAGTTAATCATAGTCCCATCTATAGGAATTGGAAAGTAATAAATCTAAGATGCTTTGATATTTCTTCTGAGGCACCAGGCAAAATTAATGTCGAGGAATTCTTTAACATTTTATTGAGTGAAAAGAAAAGGTTGCTTCTCAGTTAGTTTGGACTCAACGGTATGCTTTTTGCTATTATGATAGAATGTTTATAAACAATCTTGGGAAGACAGTGAGATTCCAGATGTTTTAGATATTAACACACTTCAGGGATGATATCTAGGTATAATATTGTTATTATCTTATTAAGGATTTTATGAAAACATAGATGATAACAAATAGACTAATTATTATAAGACTAATAAGATGAAGACCTTATCATAGTAAGATTAAGATGTTAATTGAATATCAGTAAATAACATAATACGTTTATAAATTATATCTTTAGCATCATATAAAATTAAAAGCACATATAATCCATAAGTTATTAATACCATTGCTGTTAATATCAGTAATTTGTCATTATAATTTGATTATTCAGGAAAAACCACTTTTAACTCATTAAACACTTACTTCTAAACTGTATAACTAGCTTTTGACTCTAAACACGAACACTCGCAACAGTATGCGCAACATGTATTACTAAACAGACAGTCTTCGTTTTAACAAACCTAAGAATATTAACAACAAGAACACTTTCTTTACATTTTCCTTAGTTTTTTTTTAAATATAGCATTACATTACAATTGTACATGTATTTCTATTATAACTGGAATACAATTACTTTCACACATTAACTTATTATAGTTTTTTACTTGCTCATCACATTGATCTTAGTAAAGCATGCTTTGTTGCCAAAAAAAATCTGCACATAAAGCCGATCTGGGTCTTGTTAGCTTGAATTATATATTTAAGCTGTTCAGTTTCAGAAAATAGAAATTGTAACTCAACAGAGACTTGTATTTGATTTTTCCAATAGACCATCACATTGCTTGTGACCGGTTAAACAATGTCATGTTAGGTGTATAACAAAGATAATTAGAACCTGATTTTTCTTAGTTCCTTAAGAATAATATTGTTAGTTGGATTCTATTGGATATGGATGAATTAGAAATGAAATATTATCTAAGTAGATCTTAAGAATTGAAGCTGTAAGATTCAGTTATCATTTTGTTAATACAGGACTTATCTAGTATTTCACATTATAAGATAGGAATTGGCTTATTCTATGATTCTTATAATGATGTTCTGAATAGATTTAAATTTCTAAAATTCATTATAAGTAGTATCTTCTCCAAGAATACTACAGTCACATCTTTTCTTTATTTATGATAACTGAATAAATAATGTATAGAGTCTAAGAGTTTGCAAATATTTCACTAGGATCTATGTTCAAGTCATCTAATTCTATAGGCTGTAGTTATTCTAAAATTAAGCAAATAATCTCTTTTAGATTAAATGACAATAGATATATTAATACTTATAGGAGAGTTTTATTCAAGATTCATTTAATGATTCTATTAAATATTAAGATTAATACTCTATACTACTCTATATCTTATATATAACTGCCACAATCCTCTAATATTACCATTTGATATAATCATGTATATCCTTCCCCCATTTTCATCTCCAGATATAATTATGCTTATAATATTATTTAACTATTAACTATAAACATTATTCATAGGATAAGCATTAGTAATATAAAGATGAGAATTAGGAGTATAAGGATAGCATTAGTAGTATAAGGATGAGCATTCATATGGTATATGAATAAGCATAGTATATATATACTTCAGGTTTAATCATGTAATTGAATCTGATCAGAAATCATCTCCGAATAGTATCCTCCATATCTTCATCTGCTTCTTCCCTCTATATTTATTCATATATTAATTAAATCTTTACCTTTCACTTCTTCCTTTGGCTTCTCAGCTGGTTTGCCTGATGATGCATCAGCTTTAGCAGAAGTCTATGCTTAAGGTTCACCACTTCCTCCACCACATAGAAAAGGTCTTCGATATTTCTACTATTTAATGCTCTGGTAAATGTTGTTAATATTATTTATTAGTTTTATTTCCTGTAGCTTAAATAATACTGTACAGATTTATTCATTGAGTTCTTGCCAGCATCAAATAAGGCTAGCAATGGCGCGTTCCGTTTTTTTTTTTTTTTGTTTTGTTTTTACTTCGTCAGTTACATACTGTTAAACATCCTGGTAGCACGCTGCAGCGTGTCGGCCGCGGTGGCCAGCGCGCCACGGCCGAGCGAGGCCCGGCCAGAGGCGGTCAGGAGGGCGCCGGCCCGCTCCCGGTCACCGGACTGGGCAGCAAGGTCCGCGGCCACATCGCGCCACGGGCCAGCCAGCTCCGGGTGTGCTGCATCGACGGCCGCCAGCGCGCCTGCAGCGAGGGCGGCGCGCCGCGGCGGCAGCAGCTCACCAGCGACCGCTTCCCGGGTCAGGGCGTGCCGGAACCGGAAGGCGTCACCGTCGACAGCCAGGATCATGGAGCCGACCCCGCGTTCGAGAGCGCCGGATACCACACCGGCAGGCAACCCCGTCGCCGACGACAGCAGCCGCCAGTCGAAATGGCGGCCGAGAACTGCGGCTGTGTAGAGCACCAGGCGCTCATCGCCGCCGAGCCCGGCCAGGCGCGTCCGCACCGTGTCGGCGAACGATCTCGGCACTCCCGGTGATGCCAGCATTTCCTCAACCAGGAACGGCACGCCGTCGGCCGTCTGCTGCACCCGGGCGATGACCTCGTCGTTCGGATCGGGCCGGCATGCCCGCACCATGCCGGCGACATGTTCATCGCTGAGCCGGCCGAGCGGGACCAATGTCGCGCCCCGGCGCCCGTGCAGCCGGACGGCCAGGTCCATCGCGGCGGACGGCAGCTCGCTCCGGATCGTCGCCAGGCACAGCACCCGCTCGGCCGAGAGATTGTCGCCTAGGTACTCGACAACCCCGAGCGTGTCGGGATCAGCCCAGTGCAGATCCTCGAGCACCACAACCAGCGTGCCCGGCCGGGCCAGCCGCCGTAGCAGCTGCAGCACCGCCTCGCCCCGCACGGCCGGGGAATGGTCACCGCCATGGCCATCGCCGACGGTCGGGATGATCGCGCGGAGCGCAGGCAGCCACGGCGCCAGATCGGGGTCGTCGGGGAAGCTGCGATTCCGCAGCACCTGAAGCAGCGCTTCGGTCAGCGGCCGGTACGGCGTACTGGCGCTCGCGGGCACTGCCCGGCCCGTGGCCACCGTCGCCGCGCGGGCCAGGGCTTGGCCGGCCAGCTCACGGGCCAGGCGCGACTTGCCGATGCCCGGCTCGCCGGTGAGGAACACCAAGGCGCCCGCGCCGTCATCTGCGGCGGCGAGTGCCGCGTGCAACGCGCCGGTCTCCGCGTCCCGCCCCACCAGAACGGGGCACAGCGAATCTGCCACACCGCCAGTGTGCCCGCCGGCAAGGCATTGCTTCCATTGGTGTTGCGCTCCGCGGTGCCCACAACTTAGTGCCTGTCCTGGATGGCGAGCGTTTCGATGGCGCGGAGTTCCTGGTCGATCTTCGCGAGGGCGGCGCTGCGGTCATCCGGCCGGCTTCCGCGGGCGAGCATGTGGCTAGCGTCCGGTCAGCCATGCTCGCGTCAGTACGAGCTCATCCAGGGGTTACTGACCCAGCTGACCCGTTCTCACACGATAGACTCAGCATTTAAATTGCCGTGGCAGCCGAGTCCGCGGAGGGTGGCGTGAGCGACGGCGGAGATGCTTTCGCGGTCCAGCTTCGCCGCTGCCGCCAGTCAGCTGGCTTGTCGCAGGAGGAACTGGCGGCTCAATCAGGGTTGAGTGCGCGGGCGGTGGGCAACCTGGAACGCGGCCGGACCAGATGGCCGCATCCGGACTCGGTGCGCCGGCTTGCCGCCGCTCTCGGCTTGACCGGCCCGGCACTGCTGGCCCTGCTGGAGACCGCCGAGCGGCGGCTGGCGGGAGCCGCCGCCGCTGGCGGAGGCCCGGTGCCGGCTGCTGAGTCGGGCCAGTCCGGTACCGGACAGGTCGTGCCGCAGCAACTGCCGACGGCCGTTGCGCATTTCGTCGGGCGGGAGCGCGAGCTAACGGCGCTGACGGCCCTGTTGAACCAGGTTCGCCGCCCGGTAGGCGCGGTCGTTATCTCGGCGATCGGGGGGATGGCCGGGATCGGCAAGACCGCGCTGGCGGTGCACTGGGCGCATCAGGTCGCAGGGGAGTTCCTGGACGGCCAGCTGTATGCGAACCTGCGCGGCTACGACGCGGACCAGCCGGTATCCGCTGCGGATGCGCTGGCAAGCTTCCTCCGCTCGCTGGGCATGGCCCGGGAGCAGATCCCGGCCGAAACGGAGGAGCGGGCCGCGGCCTACCGGAGCTTGCTGGCCGGGAGGCGGATGCTGATCGTGCTGGATAACGCGCGGGAGGCCGACCAGGTCCGGCCACTGCTGCCCGGGGGGGCCTCGTGCGTGGTGGTGGTGACGAGCCGGGACGCTCTGGCCGGCCTGGTGGCCCGGGACGGCGCTGCACGGGTGGACCTGGGCCCGCTCCCGCTGGACCAGGCCGTCGACTTGCTGCGGGAGCTGATCGGGAAGCGTGCGGTCGCCGATCCAGATGCCGCGGCACGGCTGGCTACCCGCTGCTGCCAGCTGCCGCTGGCGCTGCGGGTGGCCGCTGAGCGGGCCGTCTCCCGGCCCGCCGTTCCGCTCGCCGACCTGGCCGGCGAGCTAGCCAGCCAGCAGCAGCGGCTGGACCTGCTGGACGCTGGCGGCGATGCCCACTCCGCGGTACGGGAGGTGTTCTCCTGGTCCTTCCGGTACCTCGATGATGCCGCCTCTCGCGTGTTCCGCCTGGTCAGCCTGCATCCAGGCCCGGACTTTGACGAGTTTGCGGCCGCCGCGATGACTGGCATGACCCCAGAACAAACCGGCCAACTGCTGGACCGGCTGGCCCGCGCGCACCTGATCCAGCACGCCGGACCGGGTCGGTACAGCATGCACGACCTGCTCCGAGGCTATGCCCGCGAACGCGCCGCGGGCGACGATGCCGAAGGGGAGCGGCAGGCCGGGCTGACCCGCCTATTTGACCATTACCTGCACGCTGCCGCCGGTGCCATGGACACCCTGCACCCCGCGGAACACGATCGCCGGCCGGCCATCCCACAGCCAGCCCCGCCGTCCCCGCCGGTCAGCAACCCGATGGCAGCGCGGACCTGGCTGGATGCCGAACTGGCCAATCTGGTCGCCGTCGCCGTGCACACCAGCCAGCACGGCTGGCCGCACCATGCCACGCGCCTGTCCGCCACGCTGTTCCGCTACCTCGATGTCAGCGGCCATTTCGCGGAGGCCATCACGATCCACACCAGCGCCCGCTCCGCGGCCCGCGACACCGGCGACCGGGCCGGTGAAGCCCGCGCACTATCCGGTCTCGGCACCGTCGACGCGCGGCAGTGCCGGCACTCCCGCGCCGCCAATCACTTCCGGCAGGCGCTGGCCCTGTACGTTACGACTAGCGACCGGGCCGGTGAAGCCCGCGTGCTTAACAACCTCGGCATCATCGACGAGCGGCAGGGCCGCTACACGTCGGCTTCTGGCCACCTCCAGCAGGCCCTGGCCCTGTGCCGTACGACTAGCGACCGGGCCGGTGAAGCCCGCGTGCTTAACAACCTCGGCATCATCGACGAGCGGCAGGGCCGCTACACGTCGGCTTCTGGCCACCTCCAGCAGGCCCTGGCCCTGTACCGAGCGACCGGCGACCGGGCCGGTGAAGCCCGCGCGCTCAGCAACCTCGGCATCGTTGACGGGCGGCAGGGCCGCTACTCTCAAGCCACCGATCACCTCCAGCTGAGTCTTGCCCTGTGCCGCACGACCGGCGACCGGGTCGGTGAAGCCGGTGCGCTGACTAACCTGGGTGACGTCGAGCTACGCCGGGGGCGCCACCAGCAAGCCACCAGTCACCTCAAGCAGGCCCTCGCTCTGTACCGTGCGACCGGCTACCCGGGCGGTGAAGCCGAGGCACTCAACAGCCTCGGCGAACTCCTGCTCGCCACCGGCCGGCCCGCTGATGCGCGTACCCAGCACGACGCCGCGCTCGGCTTGGCCAGCCAGACCGGCGATCAGTATCAGCAAGCCCGTGCCCACCACGGCCTGGGCCGTGCGCAGCACGCTCTCGGTCACCCCAGCCGGGCACGCCGCCACTGGCAGCAAGCCCTCACCCGCTACGCTGACATCGGCGCCCCAGAGGCCGATCAGATCGGTGCCCTGCTCGCCGCCGATGACCCGCCAGTGCGAAACCGCTAATCCTGGGCGGGCGGATGCGTCTCAGGTACTGACCGATGGCGGCCAGATCGGCGCCCTACTTGCGCGGCTGGGGCGGCCGTTGTTCTCGGTGCCCGCGTGGGGCGTCTATGCCGTGCTGTTCTGCTGCAGCCTGGTGGTGCTGACCGCCGTGCCCTGGTTCCGGCCGGATTACGGCCAGCTATTCTTCTTGTCCAATCCTGTCCTTAGCATAGTGCTGCTCACTGTCATCACAGCGCCGGTCGGCATGCTGCATGAACTGGCGCACTGGCTCGCCGCGCGGCTCGAGGGAGTCCCGGCCAGGGTCACCTTGAGTCGACGGTATTACCTCGTGGTGTTTCAGACGGACCTCAGTGCGCTGTGGGCGGTGCCCAGGCGGCGGCGGTTCGGCCCGCTGCTGGCGGGAATGGCGCTCGACGTTGCTGTCATCGCCGCCTTGCTCGGCGTTCGTGCCGCGCAGTTCTTTGGCTGGTGGCATCCGCAGCCGGTAATCGCCCGGCTGTTCGCGGCCCTCGTCCTTGTTCTCGTTATCAGCTTCTCGCTGCAATTCATCGTGTTCTTGCGGACCGACATGTACGCCGTGCTGATCACTTGCCTGGGCTGCGTGAATCTGACCCGGATTAGCCGGCTGCGAATGGCGCGAGCTTACCGGCGGCTCAGCGCCGCCGAGGAACGCGAATTCGCCAACGCCAGCCAGCGGGACCGGAACACATCCCGGTGGTACTGCTGGGTTCAGCTTGGTGGCGCGCTGATAGCGGTATGGAACTTCGTGGTGTTCTTCGTGCCTTCTGTAGGTCACACGCTGCGTTGGATCAGCGGTGGGCTGACCCGTTCGACGCCAGCCACCGCCGAATTCTGGTACGTCGCAGGCTCGGCCATTGTCGCGTTCCTGCTGGTCGCGATCCCGCCGATTACCTACGCTCGCGACCGGGCCAGGCCCGCTCGGCCGGCAGCAGGCTGAGGTCAGCACCTGATCACGGGAGGTCTCCGGCTGCATTCCCTCGCTGCCGTCGCGGCACAATCGCCGGCAGCTTTGCCCCTATCCGCCGGGCGTGACGAGGCCGGTCTCGTAGGCGATCACGACAGCCTGTGCGCGGTCGCGCAGGCCCAGCTTGGCCAGGATGCGCTTGATGTGGGTCCTGGTGGTCTCCCCGGCGATGCACAGGGTGTCGCTGATCTGCGTGTTGGACATGCCCTGGGCGATCAGCGTGAGCACTTCCGTTTCCCGGCTGGTCAGCATGTCGAGAGCGGCCGGGGCGGTGGGGACGGCGGGCGGCTTGCGGGTGAAGTCGGTGATCAGCCGCCGGGTCACCGACGGGGCCAGCAGCGCGTCGCCTGCGGCCACGACCTTGACTGCGTGGATGAGCTCGGCGGTGGTGGCGTCCTTGAGCACGAACCCGCTGGCCCCGGCCCGCAGCGCCTCGTATACGTACTCGTCGAGGTCGAAGGTGGTCAGCATCAGCACCCGCGGTCGGCCCGGGTCGGCCGCGGTGGCCAGGATCTGGCGGGTGGCCTCCAGTCCGTCCATGACCGGCATCCTGACGTCCATCAGCACTACGTCGGGGTCCAGCCGGCGCGCCTGGCGCACCGCGTCCGCGCCGTCGACGGCCTGCCCGGCGACCATGATCCCGGGTTCCGCCGCGAGCATGGCGGCGAAGCCCTCGCGCACCATGGCCTGGTCGTCGGTGATCAGGCAGCGGACGACGCTGCCGTTCGAGGGCGGGCCGTCGCTGGTCAAGCCGATCCGCCGAGCGGCAGCACGGCCGACACCACGAATCCGCCACCGGGAGTCGGCCCGGCTGACAGCGAGCCGCCAAGCAGCTGGACCCGCTCGCGCATCCCGGTCAGGCCGTGCCCTGGCCGGTGGCGGTCGGCCCGCTGCCCGGCGGGAACCCCCGGGCCGTTGGTCACTTGAAGGGTGACCGTGCCCGCGTTGCAGCCCACGGAGACCGCGACCGGGGCGCCCGCTGCGTGCCGCCCGGCATTGGACAGGGCTTCCTGGACGACACGGTAGGCGCACATTCCGGTGCTGGGCGGCACCTGGTCCAACGGGGGCGGCACTGACAGTTCCACGGTCATCCCGGCCTGGCGGGCGGCGCCGATCAGTCCGGGCAGGTCTTCCAGCCCCGGCTGCGGGGCGTGCGCGGCGGGCTGGTCGCTGCGCAGCACTCTGAGCAGGCGGCGCATGTCCGCCAGTGCCTGGCGCGCTGATTCGCTCAGCGCTCCGAACTCGGCGCGCACCGGTTCCGGCAGTGCCCCCAGCCGGTGCGGTGCGCTTTCGGCCCGGATGGCCATCAGCGACATATGGTGGGCGACCACGTCGTGCAGTTCGCGCGCGAACTGGGTGCGTTGTTCGAGCACGGCCAGCCGCGCCCGCTCCAGTTCGGTCTGGTCAGCCTGGTCGGCCAGGGCCTGCCGGGCACGCCGCTCGGAACCCACCCGGTCCACCACGACCGCCATGGCGGCGAACGCCAGGCTGCCCAGCGCGGCGGCTGCCAGGCCCGGGCCGTCCTTGCTGATCCACAGCCACCACGGGATCAAGGTCAGTGCCCACAGCCAGCACAGCACCGGCCGCTCGTGCCGGATCCCGGCCAGGCACAGCACCGTCAGCAGCACCAGTATCTGCACCGGATCCCACGGCAGGCCGCCCCACCAGCGCTCGTGCAGCAGCGGGACCAGCAGCAGCCCGAGCCACCCGATCCGCCAGCCCAGCAGCGGATACCGGACCACCACCAGCAGCGGCGCCACCACTGCCAGGGCCACCAGCACCCGCACCAGCACCTGCCCCACGGGCGACGGGACGGCTGCGGTGGCAGGCAGATGGTTAGGGAAACCGGACCCATTCGGTACGTGCTGGGCGCGAAAGCCCAGGATCAGTAGGCCATAGCCGTCGCTCAGGCTGACCAGGCTGGCGGTGCACAGCGCCAGCGTCGCGACGGCCAGCACGGTGCGGAAAGCCAAGCGCTGCCCTGGCGGACGCCAGCGTCGTGCCAGGGACGGATCGGGGCCGGTCACGACCTGGACCAGCCCGCGCCACGCTACGCCCGCGATCTGCCGGGCGCCTTCGGCGGGCGCGGCGATGGCGGGTATCCCTTGCACACCGCCAGGTTAATCCGCTGGCGGCGCCGGGTCGTCACCTATAGCGGTGTCACCGCCGTGGGGTAGACGAGGTGGCGGCCGCGCCCTGCTACCCCAGCGCGGTGAGCCGCGATTTGCCGCACCTGGGTGACGACGCGGGCCGGGCCCGCCAGGCAGCGTGGCCGTATGCGAGTTAGTCATCACGCCGCCAGGCGGCGAGCGGCCGTGCTTGGCCGTGGCGTCCTGGCGGCTGTTATCACCCGACAAATTCCGAGGACGCAAATGAACGATAAATCCGGCGGACACCGCCCGCAGCCGGCACGGTCGGGGTGGATGGGAGCCCTGCTCGCCATCCTCGGCATCGTCGCGCTGACGGCGTGCAGCAGTGGTGGTGGTGGTGGGGCGGCGGTGGTAGCCCCACCGGGACCTCGACAAGCGGGGTGTCAACGGCATATACGCAGGCACTTGCGTACGCGCAGTGCATGCGGGCGCATGGCGTACCAAGCTACCCCGATCCAAACAGTAAAGGCCAGTTCTACATAGCAAACGGAGCGAGTGACCCCACCGCCAACGTCAGCACCACCGTCCTGAACGCGGCTGCGCAAGCATGCCGGAAACTGCTACCCGCCACCATGGTAAAGCCGCCGAACGGACAGGGATCGACGAGCGATCAGACCGCTCAGTTGAAGTGGGCTGCGTGCATGCGCAGTCACGGAGAGCCAGACTTCCCCGACCCGGCTTCCGACGGCTCGTTCACTCTTCCGTCTGGCATGAATGCCGGGTCACCGCAGTTCCAGGCCGCGTTGAAGGCCTGCCCGAGGCCCGCGCCATGAGCGGGACGGCATCCCCTGGCCGCTACCAGGAGATCAACCAGCGCAAGGATCGCGAGGCCCCCGTCGCGGTCGCGCACCCCCGGAACAAACGGCGCCGATGGGTAACCGCCACCGTGCTACTCGTGGTCCTCGGTGCGGGCGCGGGAGCCGCGTGGTCCGCGGGGGTGTTCCGCCCGCATGGCCTATCAAGCGGGAACACGGGCGCGCCTCCTCCGCAGACGTACCCCGTGACCAGGCAGAATATCTCGGAGACGACGTCGGAGAACGCGACGCTTGGCTACGCGTCGTCGTACACGGTGACCGGGGAGGGCGGCGGGACGCTGACCTGGCTTCCGTCGGCCGGGTCGGTGATCCGGCAGGGGCAGGTGCTGTACCGGACCGATAACGGCACTCCGACGGTCTTGATGTACGGCGGTGTTCCGGCCTGGCGGACCATGTGGGAGGGGACCACGGGCGAGGATGTCACGCAGCTCAACCATGACCTAGTGGCCCTGGGGTTCGCGAACAGCTCGGATATCAGCGCGCTGGGGTGGGACTACTACTCGTGGGAGACCCGGTACGCGGCGCAGCTAATGGAGGAGGCCCTGGGAGTGTCGAGCCCGTCGGGCTCGCTGTCGCTGGGCTCTGTGGTCTTCAAGCCGGAGGCGCTGCGGGTCAGCCAGGTGACGGGCAGCCTGGGCAGCCCGGCGTCCGGGCCCATCCTGTCGGCGACCTCGGGCCGGCATGTGGTGACGATCAACCTGAGCACCGACATGGAGTCGGAGGTAAGGGCCGGGGACGCGGTGACGGTCACGCTTCCTGACACGCTCACCACGCCGGGCGTGATCACCTCGGTGGGCACCGTGGCGTCCGGATCCAGCAGCTCGCCGACCGTCCCGGTGGACGTGAAGCTCACAGACTCGTCGGCGGCAGGATCCTGGGATGAGGCACCGGTGACGGTGAACATCACCACCGCCAGCGTCTCGAACGTGCTCGCGGTGCCCGTGGCGGCGCTGCTGGCTCAGCCCTCGGGCGCGTACGAGGTGGAGGTCGTCGAGCCGGGGAACACGCGGAGTTGGGTGACGGTGACGCTCGGGCTCTTCGACCAGACCGCCGGGCCCGGGCTGGTGCAGGTGACCGGGAACCTGACGCCCGGCGAGCGCGTGGTGGTGCCGAACATATGAGCGCTGTCTCCGTAGCCGCGCCAGTGCTTGAGCTGGACCGGGTCGGCAAGTTGTATCCCGGGTCTCCGCCGGTCCGGGCGCTTGATGACGTCAGCCTGGCGATAGCACCCGGCGATCTGACGGCCATCGTGGGCCCGTCCGGATCAGGCAAGACCACGATGCTGCACCTGATGGGCACCCTGGACAAGCCGACCAGCGGGACCGTGCGGGTGACCGGGATCGACGTGGCGCAAATGAGGGACAGGGAGCTGGCGGCGCTGCGCGCGACCCGGATCGGATTCGTGTTCCAGCAGTTCTTCCTGGCCGAACACCAGAAGGTGCTGGACAACGTGGCCGACGGGCTGCTGTACGCCGGGGTCCGCCGCGCCGAGCGGCGCGGGCTCGCGCTGGCCGCGCTCGCCCGGGTCGGGCTGGCCCACCGGGCCGCCGCCCGGCCGACTCAGTTGTCAGGGGGTGAGCGGCAGCGGGTGGCGATCGCCCGGGCGATCGCGGGCCGGCCGCCGGTGGTACTGGCCGACGAGCCGACGGGCAACCTGGACTCGGCCACCGGCGCGTCGATCCTGGCGCTGCTGGAGGAACTCCACGCCCAGGGCACCACGATCATCGTGATCACCCACGACCACGCAGTCGCCGCCCGGATGCGGCGCCGCATCGAAGTACTGGATGGACACATCGTCGCCGACAGCGACCGCGTTGACGTCGTGGCGGGGGACCGCGCGGTACGGGAGGGAGCCCCATGACCATTACCCCAGCCCACGCGCGTCCCTCGCGGCCGTCCGCGGTCCATCTGCGGGCGGAGGATCTAGGCGGGCTGGCCAGCGTGGGGCTCCGGACCAGGAAACTGCGGGCGACGCTGTCGGCGCTCGGCATCTCGATCGGGGTGGCCGCGATCGTGGCGGTCCTTGGCCTGGCCGCTTCCTCCTCCGCCGGGCTGCTGGCCGAGATCGCACAGCTGGGCACCAACCTGCTGACCGTCACCAACGGGACCAGCATCACCGGCCAGCCCGCCGAGCTCCCCAAAGCCGCGCCGGGGATGGTCGGTGCGCTGCACGGTGTCACCGCGGTGCAGTACACCGGTGCGCTCAGCAACGTCAACGCCTACCGCAGCCCGTACATCCCGACGATCCAGACCAACGCGCTGAGCGTGGATGCCTCCAGCACCGGCTTGCCGGTTGGGGTGAGTACCAGCATGGCGCAGGGGCGTTACCTGAACGCGGCCACCGAGAACGAACCGGTCGCCGTGCTGGGGTATCAGGCGGCGCAGCGGCTGGGCATCGACCGGCTCTTGCTAGGAGAGAAAATCTGGGTCGGCGGGGTGTGGTTCTACGTGGTCGGCATACTGAACCCGGCCGCGCTGACGCCCGAAATCGACTCTTCTGTCTTGATCGGATTCCCCGCCGCGGAGAAGTACTTCCATTTCGACGGACATCCCTCGGAACTCTACGTGCGGACGCAGGATACCCAGTCCGCCACCACTGCCGTCGACAACCTGCTCAGCTACCAGGCCTATCCACAGGACCCTAGCGCGGTCGACGTGTCCCAGCCCTCCAGTGCGCTGACCGCCCGGGCCGAGGCGGCTGGCGCGTACAACACGCTGTTCCTTGGCCTGGGAGCGGTTGTGCTGCTGGTCGGCGCGATCGGCGTGGCCAACATCATGATCATCTCGGTGCTGGAACGGCGCCAGGAGATCGGGCTGCGGCGGGCGCTGGGCGCTACCCGGGGCCAGATACGCATCCAGTTTCTATCGGAGGCCATCTTGCTCTCGCTGCTCGGCGGCGCCGTCGGGGTGTTCCTCGGCGCGATCTCAACCGCGGTCTACGCCCGTAACAAGGGCGAGCCCATCGTGATCCCGACCCAAGCCTGGGTCGGCGGGCTGGGCGCCGCGCTCGCGATCGGTGCCATCGCCGGGCTGCTGCCCGCCATCCGCGCCGCCCGCCTGTCACCAACAGAAGCACTGTGGAGTCTTTAGAACCACAAACCGCGCGCCCCGCGGCGATGACACCGCCCGGGGCGCGCGGTTAAACATCGGCGTCCGGGCTGGCGCGCCGCGCGTGCCAATGTGGTTGTGCCGCGGGTGGCCGAGGTCTCGCTCAGCTTGCCGCGTGATCCCTCGCCGCCGCCAGGGCATATCGATCGCGTCCGCGCTCTGATGAGCCTGGCCCTCGGCCGGCGGCCGCGATGAAATATTTCCCGCTGCTGGCGAGCAACCAACAGCGGCCACAATTCGTGTCGCCTACATGAAGCTGAGCACAGATCCCGGCGGTGGCCTCGATGAGGTGTTCCGGTTGCATCGAGCCGGGCTCGTCCGGGTAGCCGCGTTCATCCTGGGCGACAGGGGTGCCGCGGAGGACGTTGTGCAAGACGTATTCGTCCGTGTGCATGGGCGCGCCGACCTGATAACCGGCGATCCGCAGTACTACCTTCGCTCCGCGGTGATCAACGGCTGCCGCACGACGTTGCGGCGGTGGCGGCTCATCCGCCGTCACGCCGAACAGCAGGGACAACAGTCGGCGTGCCCTCCATTGACCACGGAGGAGGCCGCGATGCTGGACGAGGACCGCAGGCGGGTCCTGGCGGCGCTGGCGACCCTGCCCCGGCGGCGCCGGGAAGTGCTGGTGCTGCGTTTTTACCTGGAGATGTCCGAGGCGGAAATCGCCGGCACGCTCGGGATCAGCCCCGGCACCGTCAAGTCCACCGCCGCGCGGGGCCTCGCGGCACTGGCCAAGCAACTGAGGGAAACACCATGAACGATAAAGACGAGATCGAACGGACCGCGGCCAGGCTTGAGGCCGCTCTGCGCGCCGCCGCTGATGTCATGGTGGTCCATCACGCGCGTGAGCGACAGCACGTCAAACGCGAAGACCAGGACGTTAAGCGCGTCCGGGGCTGGCTGCTCCCACTGGCGGCCGCCGTCAGCGTGGTGGCAATCGCGCTGGGGGCGGTGCTCATCGCGCACCTGGGCAGCCCCACCGGATCGCGCCCTCCTGGGGCGCAAGGCGCGACCGAGACCCCGGCTCACGCGCCGCGGCCGGTGTTCTACCTGACGGCGACGTACCCGCCGACGGGCCCGAACGTGCTGTATTCCAGGTACGGCGGACCAACGGGGGCGCGGTCACCTCCTCTAGGACCATCTCCGGCGCCAATGTGGGCTGGGGCGGGTACGTCACCGCCGCCGCGGGCGACCGCGCCTTCTACTTCGGCAAATACGCGTGCATCAGCACGGCGATCCCGGACACCACGTTCTACCGGATCACGATCACCAACGCGGGGAAGATCAGCAGCTTCGCGTCGGTCGGCCGGCCGATCAAGGGCATGGTCACCACCCTCGCGGTCTCGCCCGACGGATCGCGGATGGCCTACAACGCGCTGACCAAAGCCTGCGCGGGCCGTGGATTCACGCTGCCAGGAGCGGCCTCGGTCAGCGTTGAGAATCTGTCCACCGGATCCGTCCGGACCTGGCAGGACAAGGACGCGACACAGTGGACTCTCGCCAGCCGCCTGTCCTGGGCGCCGGACGGCCGCACGCTTGTCGTCGACGAATCCGGGAGTGGGCCCACGCGATCGGACCTGACGGTTTACGGGCTCGACCCGGCCAGCAGCGGTGGTTCGCTGCAGGCCCACAGCACGACCCTGCTGCAGCAGAACGGCAACAACTGCTCCACCTGCGTAGCGACGGCACTCGCAGGCCCGGACGGCAGCCTGACCGAACTCGAGTCCCAGGCGGCCGGGCAGCAGACCCGTATGCTGGTCGTCAGAGTCCAGTCCCCGGCTGGGAGTCCCCGGACCGTCCTGTACAGCCAACTGATCGATGCACCCAAGAGGATAGGCGTCAACAACACGGCACTCTTCGCAGATCCATCCGGGCAATGGGCGCTCCTATGGCCCGCGGGGAGCATATCTAGTCCGCAATATCAGGACTTCGCTCCGGCCGGCTGGATCTCCGGCGGCCTGCTGCACCCGCTGCCCGGGGTCGCGCAGGTATTCCCGCAAGGCCTTGCCTGGTAAGCACATGGTTTGAAAACACGCGCCCTCGCGCGTGTGTGACGGCTCCGGTGGTCTTCACGGCCGTGGATCACCGGATCGCTGCCCAGACCGGACATGGCACGGTGAGTATCCAGATCAGCGGCCTCGCGGCGCCAGCCGACAGGGCGCTGGGCGGTTGCCTGGTGATGTTCGGGCCGCTGGATCTCCGGCGGGACGCTGCATCCGCTGCCTGCGACCAAATGTCTTCACGCAACGCCATCACCGGGCTACCGCACGCACTTCCGCTAAATAGTTATTGGAGAGGGAAATCGATGCACAGGTCCGAGCCCCCTAGCCCGGGGCCCGCGGATAATCCGGTGCTGGCCTCAACGAGGCAAGCCGGCCAGGCCGGACACGGCCATCACCCGGAAACGGCGGCATACTCCGCACCGGAAACGCACGCAGCGCTTCCACCGGGCGGCATCAACTACGAGCGGCTGTACACCTACCGGTTCCGCGGCATCGACCAGGCTGGCAGGCAGGCGGTCTGGCGGGAGATCGCGCGTTACGCGCACGTCCGGATGGGTGCGCCGCAGCGCGTCCTGGACCCGGCCGCCGGCCGCGGCGAGTTCATCACCGCGGTGCCGGCCGCCGAGCGCTGGGGCGTCGACCTGGTCGGCCAGGGGGTGCCGGAGTCCGCCGGGGTGAAAATGATCATCTCCGACATCATGGACGCCGCCCTGCCCGGTGATTACTTCGACGGCGTGTTCCTTTCCAACTTCCTCGAGCACCTGCCCGGCCAGAACGCGGTCGCCGCCGTGCTCGGCAAGCTGCACGCCGCGATGGAGCCGGGCGGCCGGATCGCGGTCATCGGGCCGAACTTCCGGTACTGCGCCCGCGAGTACTTCGACTGCGCCGACCACACCGTGATCCTCACCCACGTCGCGGCCGCCGAGCACCTGCACGCCGCCGGGTTCAGCGTGACAGCGGTGATACCGCGGTTCCTGCCGTACTCCTTCCGCGGCCTGCTGCCCCCATCACCGCTGCTGACCAGGATCTACCTCCGGACACCGCCCTTGTGGCCGCTGCTCGGCAAGCAGTTCCTGGTGCTCGCCCGTAAGTAAAGCCCCGGGCACAATTCAGCGTAACCGGCGGGACCACGTTCGTATCCGGCGACGCCATCACCTGGAAGCCTGGGTCCCGGAACCTGACCAGCACCCCTGACATCCTTGCCCAGGTCTCTTTCCGGGTCGTGATCCCCGGCCGCATGCACGCGGATCAGTCCGGGAGCTGGCCACAGTCCGGCCTCCGGGAGCACGTCTACCAAGTGGTGCAGCTTCTCACGCATCGCGCTCATGCATCCAGCGCAGGCCCGGCAGCCCCATGGGGGACGCGCGCAATGCCACGGCCTCGCTGCCCCTCCCAGTCAGTTTCTGCCCAGCCAGGCGGGCAGTAGCCACCCGCCTGTCGCCTACCGGGTGGCACGGTTTCCGGTTTTCGCCTGGTCAGGCGGCATAGGACGCGCACCGGAGCGGGCAAGCCCGTTACTAGATTGTGACATTCATGATTGCTGGGTACGATCGATGGACCGTAAGGGAGCATGCTAACCCAAAGATCTCGAGGGCGGTCAGCACAGCCAGCACTCGCCTGGGATCTCCACCCGGGCCCGGCCCAGGCCGTGACCAGCGGGACCAGATGACAGGCGGGTGGGCGGTGGCTTCGGCCTCGATGCATCTGGCGCCCGGCACGGACGGCGGCTTCGTTGTCGCCTTCAACGCCACGTTCATCCAGGTGACCAGCCAGTTCCACCCGCCGCTGCTGAGCATTCTGCTCGCCTCCTTGGATGTCTTGCTCATCAGGGCATTCACCGGCTGACCCGGCCCGGACAGCCTGCCTGGAGCGAGGTCAGCAGGCGTTACCGTGGTGGGGTGGCGACCATGGGTGCCGGCCAGCCAGCCGGCCGCCGGGCGCGGACGGCGCGGCAGGCACGTTCCGGCGAGATGAGCCCGGTCGGCCGCGGCGACGTGCTCGCCGGCCTGCGGCGTGTGGCCGACGCGGCCCTGGCCGGGCGCGGCGAGTTGCTGCTGCTGGCCGGGGAGGCGGGCATCGGCAAGACCACGATGCTCGCCGAGGCGGCCCGCTACGCTGAGAGCCGCGGCCTCCGCGTCGCGTGGGGCTGGGGCTGGCCGGGCGAGGGGGCGCCGGGGTACTGGCCGTGGGTCCAGATCATGCGGGCGCTCGGCCTGGACTCGCCACTGACCACCGGCAACGGGCCGCCCGCCGTCGATGACGCGCCGGCCTCCGCCCGCTTTCAGCTGTTTGACGAGGTGACCTCGCTGCTGCTGGCCGAGTCGCGGATCCAGCCGCTGCTGGTGCTGCTCGATGACCTGCAGTGGGCCGACCAGCCCTCGCAGCTGCTGCTTGACTTCCTGGCCCGGCGGCTGCCGGCGGGCGCCGCGGCCGTGGTGGGCGGCTACCGCGACGTCGTCCCCGCGCCAGGCCCGGCGCTGGCTGCCCTGGCTGCCAGGGCTACGGTGCTGCCGCTCACCGGGCTGCCCGTCACGGCGGTCACCGAGCTGATCGCCGGCATTGTGGGCGGCGAGCGCGCCATGGACGTCGCCGCGGACGTGCACCGGCGCACCGGCGGCAACCCGTTCTTCGCCCAGCAGGTGTCGTGGCTGCTCAAGGACGGTCAGGACGGTGCGCCGCCCGGCGTGCGCGAGGCCCTGGCCCAGCGATTCGTCGCGCTGCCGCCGGGCTGCGCCGCCGCCCTGCGTGCCGCCGCCGTGGTCGGCCCGCGTTTCCCGGCCGCCCTGGTGGCCCGGGTCACCGGCGCCTCACCGCAGCAGGCGGCCCAGGCGCTGGCCGCCGCGGCACGGGCCCGCGTGCTCACCCGGGACAGCCGGGACGGCGAGGACGGCTATCGCTTCGCGCATGACCTGTTCCGCGAGTATGCCTACGACCAGCTGACCGCCGCGGACCGGGCCGGCCTGCACCAGCGGGCGGGCGCCGAGCTGGAAGCCGAGCGGGCGCGCGGCGGCGATGTCTCCCTGGCCGAGCTGGCCCGGCACTTCGTCCGTGCCGACCCCGGCTCCGGCCAGGCCCGCCGCCACTGCGTCGCCGCGGCCAGGGCGGCGACGAGCGCGCTGGCCTACGAGGAGGCCGCGCAGCACTGGGCGGGTGCGCTGGCCGCCAGCCACGACGCGGCGGCGCGGACGGAGGCGCTGATCGAGCTCGCGGAGGCGCGGCGACGGCCAGGCCGCGGGCGAGGCCTACCTGCGTGCCGCCGATCTGGCACGGCGCGAGTCAGACGGCCACGGCCTCGCCCGTGCTGCGCTCGGCCTGCACGCGCTCGGCAGTCGCACCTGGTGGCCGCCCACCGAGATCGTCGCGCTGGCCGCCGAGGCGCTCGACGCGCTGCCTGCAGACATTCCAGATATGGCCCGAGGTGCCCGTCCCGAGGCCGTGCCCGATGGCGGCGGGAGCTCCACCCGGCTGCTGCGGCTGCGCGTGATGGCGAGCCTGGCACGGGTGCTCTCCTGGCACCGGCTCGACGTGCCGCGGGCGCAGGAACTGGCTGCCCAGGCCGTCGCGGCTGCCCGCGCCGGCGGCGACCTTCCCACGCTCGCTGCCTGCCTGCTGGCGCAGCACAACGCGCTGTTCGCGCCGGGCACCGCGCGGCAGCGGCGCGCGCTCGCCGCCGAGCTGGCCGAGGTGGCCAGGGCGGCCGGCGACCAGGAGGCGCGCCTGGAGGCCCGGCTGCTGGCCGCGACCGACCTGCTGGAGCTGGCCGATCCCGCGTTCCGCGGCGAGCTCGACGAGTTCCTCCGGCTGGCCAACGCCAGCCGCCAGCCGCGGTTCCGCTACGCCGCCATGGTTCGCCGCACCCTGCTGGCCCTGCTGGCCGGCCAGCTCGCCGAGGCCGGCCGGCTGCTGGAGCAAGCGGCCATGCTCGGCGCGGAATGCGGGGAGCCCGGCGCCCAGGATGTCCGCTGGGACCAGGGCTGGGAGCTGCTGACCGCGCAGGGCCGGCTGGCTGAGCTGGCCGGCATGCTGCCGGAGATGTTCCCCAGCCCGGACTCCGTGCAGGCGCGCGGCAGCCGGGCGCTGGCGCTGCTGGCCGCCGGCTCCCAGGCCGAGGCGGCCGAGGTCATCGCGCCGGTCCTGGCGGGCGAAGGCCCCGACGACGCGGCTGACAACAACCAGTCGCTGCTCGGCGCGGCGTACGGGGCGCAGCTCGCCGCCGCGTTCGGCGCCGCGCCCGCGGCGGAGAAGCTCTACGCCTGGCTGCTGCCGTTCGCCGGCCAGGCCGTGGTCTCCGGGATGGCAGTCACGTTCCAGGGCGCGGTGGCCCATCATCTCGGCGTGCTGGCCGCCACCATCGGCAAGACCGCCGAGGCGGCGAGCCGTTTGGCGGACGCGATCGCCGTGCACGAGCGGCTCGGCGCCGCGACCTGGGCGCTGCGCAGCCGGTACGAGCTGGCCAGGGTCTGGCTGGACGACCCGGCCAGGCGCGAGGCCGCGGCGGCGGAGCTGGCCGAGGTGGCGGGCGCGGCGCACCGGCTCGGGATGACGCGGCTGGCCCAGGATGCTGAGCGGGCCGGCTTACACCGCCGGCCGCGGTCTGGTCAGCAGCGGGGTGTTCGCCCGCAACGGCGCGATCTGGACGCTCAGCTATGGCGGCGTGACGGTACGGATGCGCGACGCCAAGGGCCTGGCCGACCTGGGCCTGGGCGCGGACGAGGTATTCGACCAGATCGCACGCCGCCAGATCAGGGCCCGCCTGGCCGACCTGGCCGGCCAGATCGCGGAGGCGGAGAGCTGGAATGACCCCGAGCAGGCGGTCACGGCCCGGATCCGCGACGTCCTCGGCCGGATCGAGCAGGCCCATCCCGCGCTCGGCGCGCACCTGCGGGCCAGCGTGACGACCGGCACCCGCTGCTCCTACTCGCCGCCCGCGCCGGTGGGCTGGCGGCTTTAGCGACACCTGGCGGTTCCTGGCGGCGACCTGGCGCCTTCCTGGTGACGAGCTCATCCGGGGCTCAGCACGAGGGAGAGCGCAATGCACGACGTGATCATCGTGGGCGGGCGGGTGGCCGGATCGGCCACGGCGCTGCTACTGGCCAGGCGCGGCCTGAAGGTCCTGGTGGTGGACCGTGCCACGTTCCCGAGCGACACCCTGTCCACCCATCAGGTGCAGGTGCCCGGCGTAGCCAGGCTAGCCCGCTGGGGCGTGCTCGACCCGATCCTGGCCGCGGGCACCCCGGTCACCCGCCGGGTCCGCTTCGATCAGGGCCAGGCCGTGTTCACCGGCCGGTACCATGCCTATGACGGGACCGACTTCATGTGCAGCCCGCGGCGCACCCTGCTGGACAAGGTGCTGCTTGACGCCGCGCGGGCGGCCGGGGCGCAGGTGCGGGAGAACTTCACCGTCGCCGAGCTGCTCGGCGACGACCAGGTCACCGGCATCCGCGGGCAGGAGAAGGGCGCGCCGCCGGTCACCGAGCAGGCCGCGCTGGTCATCGGGGCGGACGGCAAGAACTCGCTGGTGGCCAAGGCGGTCGGCGCCCGCGCCTACCGGGCCAGGCCGGCCCAGTCGATGGGCTACTACACCTACTGGGCGGACGTGCCGGGCACCGGCACCGACGGCGCTATCTACGGCCGCGGCAGCTGCGCCGTCGGCGCCTGGCCCACCAACGACGGCCTGCTGATGACCTACCTGGCGCGGCCGGTCGCGCGGTTCGGTGAGTTCCGCGCGGACGTTGCGGGAAACTTCCTGCGCACACTGGACGCGGTCGGCCTCGGTGAGCGGGTCCGGGCCGGCCGCCGGGCCGAGCGCTTCCGCGGCACCCCCGACCTGCCCAGCTACTTCCGTCAGCCCTATGGTGGCGGCTGGGCGCTCGTCGGCGACGCGGGACTGCTGCTCGACCCGATCACCGGCCAGGGCATCGGCCACGCCTTCCGCGACGCTGAACTGCTGGCCGACGCGGCCGCCGACGGCCTGGGCGGCATCCGCCCGCTCCACCAGGCGCTGCGCGGCTACCACCGTGCGCGCGACAAGGCAGCCAGGCCGATGTACGACTTCACCGCTCGGCTCGCCGCGATCGCCCCGCCGCTGCCCGCGGAAATGGCACTGTTCCAGCAGCTATCGCAGCGCCAGGAGGACGCCGACGCCTTCGTCGGCGCTCTGGCAGGCTCGGTGCCATTGCGCGAGTTCATGTCACCGCGCACCATGGTACGCCTGGTTGGCGTGGGCGGATTCGCCCGGCTGGTGCTCGGGCAGGCCCGCCGCGGCCGGCCAGCGGGCCAGCGACCGGAGCAAGACGCAGCCGAGGAGACTGCGGCCGGGGAACCGAGTCCACGGGAAGATCGACAGCATTAGCGAGGCGTCGGTGAGCGGCACGAAGAACACCAGCGCCAGCGTCAGCCGACGGCGCAGCGCCGCACCGCGGCGTCGTCGGCGGTCGGCGTGCCATCCCCGGCCCCGGCGTCCGGGCCGGTGGGGCGGGCCAGTTCCGCGGTGTAGCCTGCCGCCTGGACCACGCCGATCAGGTCGTCGGCGGAGACGGCGGCCGGGGGGCGCAGACGTAGGCCCGTTCGGTAGCAAGATTGACGGGCGCCATCGTCACGTCGAGCACAGTTCGGCCGGTCCGGGACGGTTCTCCGCGCCACGGCGCGGAGCCGGGCCACGCCTTGCTGCTGCGGTCCGGCGTGGCCCGCTGGCCATGCCCGGCCATCTCGGCAGACGGGCATACGATGACTACGGTGGGGGTTATTCCCGGCGACCGACGCCCGGGAGCACGCCAGAATCGAAGCGTGCGACGCTTCGCTGGCCCGCTGGTGTTCGGGCCGCGCTCGCAGCGGCTTACCTGGCGCATGGTGCGTGCCCTGACGTCCTCGGACCGGGGACTGCGCGCGATGATGGCGCCGCTTTCGAAGCTGCCGACGGGGGATTGGTGGGCCAGGTGGACCCCGGCCGACCGCGCCGCAGCACGGAAGACTTTTTCGCAGATGGACTCCGGATCGGGGTTCGTGACGGATGTGCGCCAGGCCTGCGCGGCGAGATCGGCCTACCGAGAGGCAGTGCTGCGATCAGTCCCCTGCCCGACGCTGGTGACAGCGTCACGGCAGGACGGCGGAGTCGCCTTCACGCACGCCGAGGACTTCGTCCGCACGATCCCGGACAGCCGCCTGGCCGAAACCGACGCCTGGAGCCACTTGTTCTGGCTCGGCGCTTCGCGCCTGGCTGTCTCGGAGTCGGTCCGCACCTTCCTGACCGGGTGAGCATCGCACGCGCCCGTCCGGTCATCGGCAACAACTCACGTGGTGATGGAGAACCTCAAGACCGGGACGCTAGATCATGATCACCAGCATGAAGGCCATGGTGACGCCCATGGCGATCCGGCAGCCGGTCGCCACCCATGGGGCGAGCACGCCGGTGCCGTCTGCCGGGGCGCTGGCCGGCGGCACCTCGGGGGCTGTCTCGATCGTCTCCGTGACCACGGGCGGGCTGGCCGGCTCCGTGAGCACGGCGGCGGCGCCCGGCCCGCTCCGCGCTCCGACCCCGGCCAGGACCGGGCCGGCCGGCACCACCCGGGCGACCGAGAGGCTGTAGTGCCCGCTGGTGCCGGGACCTGAGAGCTGGTCCAGGTCCCAGATGCTGTACCCGACCAGGGCCAGCGCGAACAGGAATGCCAGGAAGGGCAGGTCCAGGGTTCCCATCCCGCTCATCCCGCCGCCCATGTCGCTCATGCCGCCCGATCCGTGCGCCATGGGCGCCGAGACGGCGAGGAACATGTACAGCATGGCCCCGGCGTGGATGAGGTGGGGCGCGCAGTGCCCGCCCGCCAGCGCGCGGACGCCGCTGACCTGCGCGTCGCGTATCACCCGGTAGACGAACCAGGCCGTCATCGCGGCGAAGATGGCCTCCCAGGCCCCGTTGGGCAGGGTCTGCAGGCTGGCCACCAGCGTGCCCGCCATCGCGATGGCCATCAGCAGGTGCGCCAGATCGATATCGGCCAGCGCCGCCCGGCGCGCCCCGTGGTGCCACGGCCGCGCGGCGACCAGGCGGGCCGCGCTCGCCGCGGCGACCACCAGCATGATCGCGGCGAAGATGTCCAGGATCCAGGAGGGGATCATGATGCGGTCGTCCCTTCGGCGGTGGTGGTGGAGCGGGCCGGGGCGGTGACCGCGGCCCGGGCCGGCCAGTAGGTGAGGGCCAGCAGGGCGAGCAGCGGCCCGGAGTTGGGGTCGGTGCCCCCGCCGGTCATGATCGCCCCGAACGCCTCGCCGAACACCCAGATCACCGCGGCGATCACGATGGCCAGGATCAGGGAGCCCCGGGCGTACCGGGCGGGCAGGTAGACGCCCGCCGCGACGATCACCAGGGCGATGGCCAGCACGATCGAGGCGGCCAGCCCCTGGTGGACGACGAGTGAGGCGGCCCCGCGGTCCAGTGCGGCGAGCCAGCCTGGCTCGCCGTCTGCCATCCCGGCGATCATGTCGTGCAGCGCCTGCGGTGCCCGGTTGCCGGGCAGCAGCGCGAAGTAGGCCAGGCTGAGCCAGAGCACGAGCCACAGTGCCCGGGCAACCGGGGCGCCCACCGCGCGCGCCGCCGTGAAGGGAGCCGGGCGTCCCGGGCGGCGGCCGGCCACAGCAGCACGGCGAGCAGCGCGTAGAGGATCACGGCGCCGGGAGCGCCGTTGACCGGGCTCGCGGCGCTGGTCAGCACCATCCCCAGTCCCTCGCCGAACCACCACACGCCGAGCGCCCAGGCGATCGAGGCGGCCAGCGCCACCCGCACCGCCGGCCGCCAGGCGATCCCGATGCCCAGCAGCACCTGGATGGTGGCGAAGATCGCGTTCAGCAGCACCAGGTGATGCTGGACGAGGCTGGCGTTCCAGGTGATCGGGCTGGCCACGGCGCGCGGGTTGCCCGACGCCGTGCCGGAGATCATGTCGCTGAACCCCTTGGAGAACATGAACGCCTGGTACTGCAGCACGCCGTCCAGCAGCCATATCCCGGCCAGCGCCAGCTGCAGCAGCCGCCTGGCGTCGGGCGCTCCCCGGGCCGCCTCCGCCCTGGCACCCGGCCGGGTCCGCCACACGGGACGGGCACCCGCGGCGGCGATCTCGCTCATCCGGTATCTCCTCACCTGCCCGGCCCGGGGCCGGGCCGCTGCCATTCCTGGAAACAGATAACAGATCAGGCCCGCCGGTGCGCACTTCCCTGGCCGCCCCGGGGAATGACTCCTTGCCCAAAATAGTAGAAGCCGACTTTTCCGCGCATCAAGAGTTACCGGAAAAAACATTTATACCGATGCCAACTGAATAAAACATGCAGGTGAGAGCTATATCGAACGTCATTTGCCGTCAGGCCGCGAAAACCCTGTAGCGGTATCGCATAAACCGGGGGAGGGTATTCAGAGAACCCCGCCAGGGTATTAGCGGGCGGCCCGGTAAAGGCTTCGGCGAGACGGGATCCGGGCGCCGCGGCGCGTCAGGCGGGAGTGAGCCCGGATTCCAGCGGGAGGCCGGCGTCGCGCCAGGCGACCAGGCCGCCGGCCAGGCTGGCCGCGTCGTGCCCGGCCTGGCGGAGGAAGGCGGCTAGCCGCCGGGAGTACTCCCCGGCCGGGCAGACGAGAACGATCGTGCGGGAGCGGGGGAACGGGTTCCCGTGCCGGAGCAGGTCCTCTAGGTGGTCGTCCGGGATGTTCACCGAGCCGGGCAGGTGCCCGATCCGGTAGGCCAGGCTGCCGCGGGTGTCGACGCACAGCAGCGACGGGTCGGCGATTCTCCCGGCCAGCTCGGCGGGGGTCAGCTCGGGGGCGGCCGCCACGGCCTCGTCCGGCACCTCGGCCGGGCTGGCCCGGCGGGCCTGCCCGAACAGGTCGGGCCGGCGTGCGCGGACGTAGGACAGGTACGGCTCCAGCCGGTCGCAGGCGATGACGACGGCGCGGCGCGGCGGGCCCGCGGGCGGCGGGTGCCGCCGCAGGTACTCCCGCGCCGCCCAGTAAGCGGCGCCGGTGGTGGGGCCGGCCAGCACGCCGTGCCGGGCCGCGAGCTCCAGCGTGGCGTCGATGGCGTCGGCCGAGCGGACCGGCATGATCTGCGTGTAGAAGCCGGGCTCGAACAGGCCGACCTCCCACAGCTCGGCTTCGGACCGGATGCCGGGGATGAAGTCTTCCCGGGTGGATACCACGCCGATCGTGCGCAGCTCCGGGTTCGCGGCCCGCAGGAACGTGGCCGCGCCGCGGGTCGAGCCGGTCGTCCCGAGGCCGCCGAACAGGTAGTCGACGGTGCCCAGGTCGGCGGCGATCTCCGGCCCCGTGGTGTCGTGGTGGGTGCGGATGTTGGCCGGGCTGGTGTACTGCGACGGGTGGTAGAACTCGCCCGGCCGTTCGGCCATCAGCTTCTCGATCCTGGAGAAGACGTCGTCGGGGACGGTGGGGTCGGGGCACTCGGACAGGCCGGGCAGTTCCTCCAGCTCGACGCCGAGCAGCTGCAGGAGGTCGCGGACCTCGCCGACCTTGGCCCGGTTGGTGAGCGCCCGCAGCCGCAGGCCGTGCACGGCCGCCAGCACCTGCAGCGCCTTGGCGGTGTTCCCGCTGGAGGCCTCGATCAGGGTCTGCTGCCGGGCGGTGATCTCGCCGAGGTCGTCGCGGATCATGCCCCAGGCGATCCGGTCCTTCACCGAGCCGAACGGGTTGCAGTATTCCAGCTTGGCGTACAGCTCGACGCCCTCGATGCCGTGCCGGGCGGGATCCAGGCGGAGCAGCGGCGTGTTCCCGATCAGCTCGGTGATGTGCTGGTAGAGCATGCCCCCGCCTCCTCGTGGTCGGCGTGGGCGGCCCACCCGCCGGCGGCGTCCGCGCGGACGACCGCCCGGCCCGCCCGGCGCTGCATGAGGGCAGCGGACGCGGACAGGTCCATCTGGTAGGCCGCGGTGTTGACGAACGCGACGATGTCCCCGGGCCCGGGGAGCCGGTCGACGAACGTCAGGTGGGTGAAGATCATGTCTCGTTCCAGGCAGAGGTTGCCGGCGAAGAAGACGCCGGTCCGGACGCCAGCCGGCTCCGGGGCAGGCGGGGCGGGCGACCGGTACAGGAGTACCGGGTCGAGCATCACTTCCTGGCCGGCCGGGCAGATCTTGTCCCGGCTGATGTCCAGGTTCACCAGCACGCTGCCGTCGGAGGCCTCCTTGGTGAACTCGACATTGGCCAGCGTGAGGCCTGCGTGGTCGACCAGCGCCTTGCCCGGCTCCAGCCAGAGTTCGAGCATGTTCTCGCGCAGGACCCGGGCGACGGTCCGGCCGCCCTGGCCCGGCAGCGGGCTGGCCGCCAGCTCGCGCAGCATCTCGCGGCCGCCGGCCGTGCCCGCGTACTTGCCGGACACCAGCCCGCCGCGGATCCCGGCGTCCTCGAACCGGAACCCCAGCGTGGCGCCGCCCCAGGTGAGCGGGGGCCCGTGGCCGGCCAGGCCGCGCCTGACCGCCTGGGCGTACTCGCCGAACGGCTCCGGCGAGTCGGCGAAGGCCTGGCGGAAGCCGCCGCCGACGTCCAGGATCCGCGGGCTGAGCCCGGCCGCCCAGGCCCGCTCGAGCAGCCGCAGGCACTCGTCCACAGCCCGTGCCCGGTCGCTCGCCTCGCTGGAGTCCAGGTGAAAGGACAGGCCCAGGAAGTCCACCGCGTCCCTGGCCGCCACCAGCAGGTCCGTGACGGCCCCGAAACGGGCAGCCGGCACGCCGAACCGGCTCGGCCGCCCGGGGTCCTGCGGTCCGAGCCCGCACATCCGGACCAGGGCCGGCACCCGGCGCCCGGCCGCCCGGCCGAGCCGGGCGAGCTCGCCGAGCTCCCACAGGTTGTCGACGTTGACGGTGACCCCGGACCCGGCCAGGACGCCCAGGAAGTCCCGGCCCTTGGGGCCGGTCGCCTCGATCAGGCCGGGCGGGAAGCCCGCGGCGAGCGCGCTGTCCAGCTCGCCGGGCGAGGCCACATCGATGCCGATGCCGGCGGCCCGCGCGGCGCGGACGAACGCGCGGCCCTGGTTGGCCTTGTGCGCGTAGCAGATCCGGTACCGCAGGCCGGCCGCGTCGAGCTCGTCCCGGAAGCCCGCCACGTTGGCCGTGAAGATCTCGGGGAACAGGACGTTCAGCGGCGAGCCCCACCGCGCGAGCAGGCCGGCCCGGTCTCGTCGGCGAGGAAGGAGCGGACCAGCGGGTGGACGCGCGGCGGCAGCCCGGTCATCGGGGCGGGACGACCGTGTAGCCCGCGTCCCGGATGGCGTCGAAGGCCCGCTCACGCGCCGCGACCGTCCGGAAGCCCGCCACCACGCGCTTGGTCACCAGGTCCATCTCCGCCACCGGGGCCTGCATCGACTCCAGCAGCGCGGTGATCGTGGCCCGGCAGTGCCTGCAGTTCATGTCCGGGATGTGGAAGGTCCGCTCTTCCGGGTCGGTGATCTCCTCCTCGGGCAGGCCCGGCAGCAGGGTGATCCGGACCAGGTCCAGCAGCCGAGCGAACGTCTCGGTGTAGGCGGCGACCACCCCCGGCTGCACGCTGAACCGCTGCCCGCCCACCTGATGGGTCAGCTGGGCCAGGCACCTGGGCTGCTCACCGTCGGGGAGCAGGGCGTACTGCTTGGCGATCTGGTCCAGGTCGTGATAATACCTCTGGACCGCCTCGGCTACCGTGAGTCTCTCCTCGGTGACCGCCCGGGCCATCACGGCGTGCGCCTCGGCGATGGTGGCCTCCTTCATCGCCCGCAGCATCGCCACCGCCTCCGCCGGGTACCGTACGGTCCCGCCCGGGCCGGGCACCAGCGACACCGGGATCATCCCCCGGCGGAACGTGGAGGCCTGAAGCTCCCAGTACCAGGTGCCCGCGACCACCGCGAAGACGCCCGAGTCCCGCAGGCCGCGGGCGAACTCCGCGGCCGTGCGGTACGGCGTCTGGCCGGCGATATAGGCGTGCTGGACGAGGGTGCGCGCGGTCGCCTCGACCCCGATCCGGAAGATCTCCAGCGGCTCGGCGTCGGTGGTGGTGGCCTCGAGCACCGCCCGGTCGCCATCGCCCAGCCGGGCGATCCGGCCGGCCAGCCCGGCGTCGGCAGCCAGGGCGCGCCACAGCGCGAGCGTGGTCTCCCGCGCCGCGATCGGCACCACCGGGCCGAGCGAGCTGGGCCCGCAGTGCGCCACGTTCGGGACGCCGTCGCTGTCGTGCCAGGTCACCCGGTGGGTGGCCGGGGTCACCAGCGCCTCGGGGCAGGGCCGCATGAACGAGGTGAGGTACCGCTGCTGGGCGGCCGTCAGGTGGCTGCCCGGCGCGGGCGTCAGCGGCGTGAGACGGTAGCCGATGTTCCGCTCGCCGCCGAGGAATTCTAGGGCGACGGGCCCGCCGGAGCCGAACAGCCCGGGGAACGCCAGCCCGGCCAGGATCCGGGACGCGGCCGTCCGGTCGTAGCCGTCAACCCGGGAGGACGCAGAGCCAGACCTCGGCACTAGAGCGTTCCTTCCGCGATGAGGGCAAGGAATGCGGTGAAGCGTTCCAGTTCATACCCGGCGTTGTAGGCGTGCACACTCACCCGGACCGAGTCGTCGTACTCACCGCCGGCCATGCAGTGACTCCCGGTACGCACGTAGAACCCCCGGGAGCTCAGCGCGAACCCAACGTCGTCGCTGCGCACCCCGTCGACCCGGAACGAGACGATCCCGTAGCCGACCGGGCACGCGGCCCAGGCCGGGCCGGGCAGCAACGTCACCCCGGGCAGCCCGGCCAGCCGCTCGACCAGAAACCGGGTCAGCGCCTGGTTATGCGCGGCAATCGGCTCAAGGCCGACGCCGTCGATGAACTCCATCGCGGCCCCCAGCGCGCTGATCCCGGACAGGTCGGGCGTCCCCCCTTCCAGGCCGTCTGGCATGCGCAGGCCGCCCAGGCACGGGCCGCCCAGGCCGTCGCCGGCCAGCCGGACGCCGCTGCCGCCGCCGGGCAGGAACGGAGTCAGCTCGTGGTGCACCCGCCGCCGCGCGTACAGCACCCCGGTGCCCGCGACCCCGAACATCTTGTGCCCGGAGAACACCGCGAAGTCACAGCCCAGCCGCGCCACGTCGAGCGGGACGTGCCCCGCGCTCTGGGTGCAGTCGAAACACAGCCGGACCGCCGGGCCGAGCCGCCCGCGCAGCTCCTCCAGCGTGGTCAGCCCCCCGAAGACATGGTGCACGTGGGCCACGGTGATCAGCCTGGTCCGCGGGGACACCTTGGCCGCGATGTCGGCGGTGTCGGCTTCCCCGGCCGCGGTCACCGCGTAGGGGACGAGGCTGATGCGCCGACCGAACCGGGCCAGCAGCTGCCGCAGGCGCACCCAGGGGTAGACGTTGGAGGTGTGGTCGTGCGGGCCGTACAGGATCTCGTCCCCGTCGGCCAGGTTGGCCAGGCCCCAGGACAGTGCCACCGCGTTCAGCCCGGCGGTGGCGCCGGACGTGAACACGATCTCGTCCGCGCCCGCGGCGCCGATGAACCGGACCGCCTGCTCGCGGACCTCGGCGATCCGCCGTGCCCCGCGGGCCGACCACGGGTAGGAGCCCCGCCCGGGGTTGGCCGTCTGGCCGGAGAGCGCGGCAGTGACCGCGTCGATGACCGGCCGCGGCTTCTGCGTGGTGGCGGCGCTGTCCAGGTAGACGACCCCGGGATCGGCGGTCAGCGCCGGGAACTGCTCCCGCGCCAGCGCCGGGATCGCCTCGGGGCGATGGGACGGCCCTGGCACGGGGACTCCACGGCGTGACGGGTGACGAGCTGACCCTCCTACAGTGACTCAGCTCGCCGCGGCCGCCAAGACGCCCGGGGGGTATGACCTGCAGGGTCCCGGTGCGCTAGCCGACGAACTCGTAGCCGGCTTCCTCGACCGCCTCGCGCAGCGGGGCGTCGCCGGGCAGCGGGTCGCCGGTGACGCGGACGGTGCCGGCCGCGACGTCGACATCGATGCCGGTGACGCCGGGCAGCTTGCCGATCTCGGCCCGGACGGCGCTGGCGCAGTGGTCGCAGGTCATGCCGGTAACCGTAATGGATCGAGTGGACACGTTCCCCATCGTAACTCCCGGGGCCCGGCCGCTTCTACGTCGTGTAGTAGTACTGAACTACGCTGGGCACCCTGATGCCGCGTCGATCCTCATCGGGAGGCGAGATGACATTTGTCTCATGTTCCGGCCGACAGCCTCGCGGGCTCCGGCGTCACCTCGGTACCATCGCGTCATCGTGGCTACCCAGCGGGCCGGCAAGGTGATCCGGTGATCCGCGAGGCCAAGCTCATCGGGTTCGTGATGCTGCTCGCGGCCATCTTCCTCGGCGCCCACCTAGCGGGCTCTCATCTCGGCCCGGTGACGACCTCCCATTCCCAGGTCAGCTACCCCGGCCAGGGCGGTGGCGGCATGGGCGGCATGACCATGGGCGGCGGGTCCGGCCAAAGCCAGGGCACCGCGCCCGCGGTGAGGCTGCGTGGTAACCGCCCGTGAGCGGAACCGAGACCAGCCTCCCGGACACCGTCCGGGCCGAGCTCGTGGTGGGCGGGATGACCTGCGGCGCCTGCGCCGCCCGGATCGAACGGCGGCTGAACCGGCTGGACGGGGTGGCGGCCACCGTCAACTACGCCACCAGGCGGGCCTACTTCGCCAGCACCGGCGGGCGTGACCCGGCCGAGCTCATCGGCGTGATCGAGTCCGCCGGCTACACCGCCACCGCGCCCGCGCCGCCGCCCCCGGACGGCCAGCAGCCAGACCCCGAGACCAGGGCCCTGGCGTGGCGGCTGCGTGGTCTGCGTCCCGCTGGCCGCCGCGGTCATCGTGCTGTCGATGGTGCCGGCCGCCCAGTTCCCCGGCTGGCAGTGGGTGAGCCTGCTGCTGGCCGCGCCGGTCGCCACCTGGGGCGCCTGGCCGCTGCACCGGGCCGCCTGGTACGGCCTGGGCCACGGCGCCGCCACCATGGACACCCTGGTCAGCGCCGGGGTCGGCGCGTCGTTCTGCTGGTCGGTGTACGCGCTGCTGTTCGGCGGGGCGGGTATGACCGGGATGAAGATGTCGTTCGCGTTCACCTTCGGCCAGGCCAGCGGGGACACGCTGTACCTGGAGGCCGCCGCCGGGGTGACCGCGGCGGTGCTGGCCGGGCGGTTCCTGGAGGCCCGGGCGCGGGACCGGTCGGGCCTGGCGCTGAGCGCGCTGGCCGCCCTGGGCGCCAAGACGGCCGCGGTGCTTCGCGACGGGCCCGGGCAAAAGATCACAGAGCAGCGGGTGCCGGTGACCGAACTCGCCGCCGGAGACCTGTTCGTGGTCCGGCCGGGAGAGAAGATCGCCACCGACGGGATCGTGACCGAGGGCCGCTCAGCGGTGGACGCGTCGCTGGTCACCGGCGAGTCGATGCCAGCCGAGGTCGGCCCGGGCGACCCGGTGACCGGGGCCACGGTGAACATGAGCGGCCGGCTGGTGATCCGGGCCACCCAGGTCGGCGCGGGCACCCTGCTGGCGCAGATCACCCGCCTGGTCAGCCAGGCGCAGGCCACCAAGGCCACCGCGCAGCGGCTGGCCGACCGGATCGCCGCGGTGTTCGTCCCGTGCGTGATCGCCGTCGCCGTCGCGACGCTGGGCTTCTGGCTGGGCGCGGGGCTGCCCGCGGCGTCCGCCTGGAGCGCCGCGGTCGCGGTCCTGGTCGTCGCGTGCCCGTGCGCGCTCGGCCTGGCCACCCCGACCGCCCTGCTGGCCGCGGTGGGCCGCGGCGCCGAGCTCGGCATCCTGGTCTCCAGCGCCCAGGCCATCGAGACGGCCGGCCGGATCCGGGCCGTGGCGCTGGACAAGACCGGCACCCTCACCACCGGCACGATGACCGTGCTGGACGTGATCACCGAAGGAACCGGCGACGACGAGGCCCTGCGGCTGGCCGGCTCGGTGGAGGACGCCTCCGAGCACCCGGTCGGCCAGGCCGTAGCCAGGCTCGCCGCCGCCCGCCTGGGCGGCTTGCCGCGAGCCGAAAGCTTCACCGCGCTTCCCGGTGCCGGCGTGCGCGGCACCGTCGGGGGCCGCGAGATCACCGTCGGCCATCCGGACCTCTTCGCCCAGCTCTCCCTGCCCGTCCCCGACTCGCTCGGTCAGGCCGCCGAGGCCGCCGAGGAGAGCGGCCAGACCGCGGTGCTGGCCGGCTGGGACGGCCGGGTCCGGGCCGCGTTCGTGGTCGCCGACCAGATCAGGCCGCACGCCGCCGAGGCGGTGGCGCGGCTCAGGCGGCTGGGCATCCGGCCGCTGCTGGTGACCGGGGACAACTCCCGCGCCGCCCGTTCGGTGGCCGCCATGCTCGGCATCCCGGCACCAGACGTCCTCGCCGGGGTGAAACCCGAGGGCAAGGTGGAGACCGTCCGGAAGCTGCAGGCGGACGGGACGGCGGTCGCCCTGGTCGGCGACGGGGTCAACGACGCCGCCGCGCTGGCCCAGGCCGACCTGGGCATGGCCGTCGGGACCGGCACCGACGCGGCCATTGGCGCCGCCGACCTGACCCTGGTCGGCGGCGACCCGCTGAGCATCGTGGCGGCCGTCGAGCTGGCCCGGGCCACCATGTCCGTGATCCGCGCCAACCTGGCCTGGGCGTCCGGCTACAACCTGGTCGCCATCCCGCTGGCCGCGCTCGGCTATCTCAACCCCCTGTTCGCCGGCGTCGCCATGTCGGCCAGTTCGCTGATCGTCGTCGGCAACAGCCTGCGGCTGCGCCGCTTCGGCCCCCGCGCGGGCAGGGAGCCTGGCGCAGCCGGGGAGCAGCGCCGTGCGTGACCTGCTCCGGGCGGTCGCCGGACCGGTGATCTGCGCCGTCGTCGTGATCGGCCTGCTGACCGCCTGGGCCGGCACCGGCGGGAACGGCACCCTGATCCGGGTCAGGCTCCAGGTCACCCTGGCCGCGGTCCCGATGCGTGCGTTCGCCCCGCAGGCAGCGGCGTCGGTGCACGCCGCGACCACGTTCCTGACGATCACGAACCTCAGCGGCACCCCCGACGAGCTCGTCGCCGCGCGCAGCCCGCTCGCCCGCCGCGTCGCACTGCGGCATCGCGGCGGCCCGGCACAAGGAGGCAGGGCGCAGGCCGGCCCGCTGGTCATCCCCGCGTACGGCACCCTCACGCTGACCCCGTTCGGCGACGACCTGGTGCTCCAGCAGCCGTCCCCGTACGAGACCCGGTCCACCGTGCCCCTCACCCTGACCTTCCGGCACTCCGGCACCGTCACCATCGACGCGCCCGTGACCGCCCCGGGCACGCCGTAGCCGCACCGGATACCGCGACCAGCAGGACGGCCACCGCCGCTCCCGAGACCGCCGCCGATCCCGGGGCACGCTTGCTGCGACAGTAGGGGGATGCGGATTGGCGTGTTCCTGCTAGCGGCCAGGTTTCCCGGCCAGTCGGATGACGAGGTGCTGGCAGCGACGGTGCAGGCGGCAGTCGCGGCCGAGCGGGCGGGTTTTGATGACGTGTGGCTGGCCGAGCATCACTTCATGTGCTACGGCATCTGCCCGTCCGCGGTGACGCTGGCCGGCTACCTGCTGGGCCAGACGCAACGGGTGGCCGTGGGCACTGCGGTGAGCGTGCTGTCGGCGTGGCATCCGGTCGCGCTGGCCGAGCAGGCGGCACTGCTGGACCAGGTGTCGGCCGGGCGGTTCCGGCTGGGCGTGGGACGCGGCGGCCCGTGGCTGGAGCTTGAGGTCTTCGGCACCGGGCTGGACCGGTACGAGCGGGGGTTCGCCGAGAGCCTGGACCTGCTGCTGGCCGCGCTGTCCCGGGACCGGGTGGGCGCGGCGGGCGAGTTCTTCCGGTTCCGCGAGGTGCCCGTCGTGCCCCGTCCCCGCACCCGCCCGCACCCGCCGGTCGTGGTGGCGGCCACGACGCCGGCCACGGCGGAGTTCGCCGCGGCCCGGGGCCTGCCGGTGCTGCTCGGCCTGCATACCGATGATGAGGGCAAGCAGGACCTGATGGGCCGCTACGCGGTCGGCGCCGCCCGGCACGGGGTCGCGCCGGCCGACGGGCACGTCGCGGCGGTCGTCGCGCAGGTCGCCGACACCCGGGCGGAAGCCCGGCGGCTGCTGCGCAGGCAACTTCCCCGCTGGCTAGGGCCGGGGCTGGCCGGCTACGTGCCGGTGGACGGCCGGCCGCGCCCGGCCCGCGACCCCGACGCCTACGCGGAGCTGCTGTGCCGCATCCACCCGGTCGGCACCGCCGCCGACTGCGCCGAAACGATGGCCACGACCGCGCGCCGCACCGGGATCGAGCACCTGATCTGCATGGTAGAGGGCAGCGGCGACCCCGCCGCCGTCCAGGAGAACATCGCCCGCCTCGGCGCCGAGGTCCTGCCCCGCCTGCCCGGACGGGACGGCAGCCCGCCAGTCCCGGGCGCCGGGGCGGGAACCTCGCCCGCCGGCGGGTGACCATCGCGGCGCGGTTGCCGTTCCCCTCGGGGGCTTACCGGGCAGGCCACGACGCGAGCCGGGCACGCGCTCGCGGACGCGGTCCACGGCCGGCGGGCCGGAGCATGGCGTCAGCGGACCGCGCCCGCGACACGCCGGCGGCGGCCTGGCTCGGCCGGGAGAGCAACGCCTAGCCACTTGCCCCCGCTAAATGAGAATGATTATCATAACGATGTTCATTTCGTGGTCCCCGCCGCTCCGCGGCGCTTCCCCCCGGGAGTCCCAGATCATGCGAACCCCCTCCGGTGTTCTCGCCGCCGCCCTGGCGGTGGCAGCGGTACTGCTGGCGAGTGCATGCTCGTCGTCCACGCCATCCGCGTCCGGCCAGACGGCCGCCACGTCCACCGCCACCATCACGGCCATCGGCGCCGAGAACGAATACGCGAACGTGATCGCGCAGGTCGGCGGCACGTACGTCAATGTCACGGCGATCGAGAGCAACCCGAACACCGACCCGCACACCTTCGAGGCGAGCCCGGCCATCGCGCGGGAGATCAGCGGCGCCAGGCTCATCGTGCAGAACGGCGTCGGCTACGACACCTGGGCGACGACGATCGAGAACGCCGCCCCCGGCTCCGGGCGCAAGGTCATCGACGTGCAGCATCTGCTCGGCCTGCCGGACAGCACCGCCAACCCGCACCTGTGGTACAACCCGGCCACAATGCCCGCGGTGGCCAACGCGATCGCCGCAGACCTCGCCGCGATCCAGCCCGCGCGCGCGGCCTACTTCAAGGCCAACGCGAGGGCGTTCACCGCTAGCCTGGCCGCGTGGAACCAGGCCATCGCCAAGTTCAAGGCCGCCTACCCGGGCATCCCGGTGGCGACGACCGAGCCGGTGGCCGACTACATGCTGCAAGCCGTCGGCGCGGACAACCTCACGCCCTGGGCGTTCCAGGCCGCCATCATGAACGGCACCGACCCCTCGGCCCAGGACGTAACGATCGAGAACTCCCTGTTCACCCAGCACAAGGTCAAGGTGTTCCTGTACAACCAGCAGGTCACCGACACGCTGACCGAATCGTTCATCACCCTGGCGCACGCCAACGGCATCCCGGTCGTCGGCGTCTACGAGACCATGCCGGCCCCCGGGTACGACTACCAGTCCTGGATGCTCGCCGAGGTAAACGCCCTAGATAAGGCCGTGACCGCCAAGGTCTCGACCGAACACCTGTGATGGCCGACCGGGCAGGCATCGCAGCCTCCTGCCGCCCACTGGCCGCCCGGCTTCTTCGCCCGCGTCATCGCCGCCGGATTCTTCCCGCTTGGCCAGGGTTGGCCGCCGTCCGCGGGCGCCGGCCCGGAAGGCGGACGGCACCCGCGGACAGCCTTGCCACCCGATGATCAGCAGTCGACGAGTTCCGGCCGCTGGTTAAGGAGCTGTGAACGGGCGGAGGTGAACTCCGCCAGCGCAGCGGTCGCGTCCGGGCGGAACACCGCGGCCCGGTGGCAGTTCTGGAACGCCAGCCGGACGCCGAAGTGCCGCTCGATCGCAGCCCGCATCGCATCACTGGCCATCAGCCGCAGCAACTGCCCGCGGGCTGACTCGTCGGGCGGGGGAACCTGGTTATCGGCGAACTCGGCCCCGCCCGCTTCCATCTCGGTGATCAGGCCGCTGATCACGTCCCAGGCGTACGGCAGCGAGGCGCGGACGCAGTCCAGGAACGCGGCCTCCTCGACATCACCCTGGCGTGCCTGCTCGAGCAGTTCCGCGGGTACAGCTAGCGACATCACGATGTCCCTTCTCCGTCAGGTGTGCTTACCTCTCCCATCCTCACATGAGAATGAAAACCATTCCAGTATGCTGGTCGGCGACTGAGGTGACAGACAGGCCCGCCGCGGGCCCGGAGCGTAATGGAGGATCAGTGAAGATCGCCTTCGCCGGGAAGGGCGGCAGCGGGAAGACCACGCTCTCATCGCTGTTCGTGCGGCACCTGGCCGCGCAGAACCTGCCGGTGGTAGCCATCGACGCGGACATCAACCAGCACCTGGCCGAAGCCCTCGGTGCCACCGACCCGCAGCCGATGGGCGCGCACCTGCAGGAGATCAAGGAGTACCTGCGCGGAACCAACGCCAGGATCCGTTCGGCCGGCGCAATGGTCAAGACGACCCCGCCCGGGCGCGGATCCCGGCTGCTCCGGCCCGGCGGCCCGGACCCGGTCCACGCCCTGGGCGCGGGCACCCCGTGCGGCGCCCGGCTGCTGGCCACCGGCCCGTTCGGCGAAGACGACCTCGGCGTGTCGTGCTATCACTCCAAGACCGGCGCGGTGGAGCTGTACCTCAACCACCTGGTCGACGGGCCCGGCGAGTACGTGGTCGTCGACTGCACGGCCGGCGCCGACTCCTTCGCCTCCGGCCTGTTCACCCGCTTCGACCTGACCGTCCTGGTCGCCGAGCCCACCCGCAAGGGCATCAGCGTCTACCGGCAGTGGCAAGGCTACGCCGCCGGCTACGACGTCGGCCTCGCCGTAGCCGGAAACAAGGTCCAGTCCCCCGAGGACGTGGCGTTCCTGCGTGAGCACGCCGACGGTGACCTGCTGGCCTGGTTCGGCCACGAGCCAGCGGTCCGGGGCATGGAACAAGGCTGCCCGCTCAGCCTGGACGACCTCAGCCCCGCTACCAGGACCGCGCTCGGGGCGCTCCAGGACAGGCTGGACGTCCAGCCCAGGGACTGGGTCAGGTACACCCGCCAGGCAGCGGAATTCCACCTCAAGAACGCCCGCGCCTGGGCCAGCGCCGCCGCAGGCGAGGACCTGGCCGGCCAGATCGACCCGGACTTCACCCTCGGGCCGCACGCTCTCGCCTTGGCCGCGACGTGACCTTCGCCTCGCGAATCACTGGATCACCTCGCGGACGCGCTGGCCCGGGACGGACAAGCGGCGCAGCCGCAGGCTGTTCCAGACCACGAACACCGAGGACAGGGTCATGGTCGCGGCGGCGACCAGCGGGTTGAGGAAGCCGAGCGCGGCCAGCGGGATGGCCAGCACGTTATAGCAGAACGCCCAGGCCAGGTTGGCGCGGATGGTCCGGAACGTGGCCCGGGCCAGCGTGATGGCGTCGGGCACCACCTCCAGGTCGTCGCGGAGCAGGATCATGTCGGCGGCGCAGATGGCCACGTCGGTGCCGGAGCCGAGGGCCAGGCCCAGCCGGGCCGCGGCCAGGGCGGGCCCGTCGTTGACCCCGTCGCCGACCATGGCCACCGCACGGCCCGCTGCCTGCAGGTCCGCGACCACCCGGGCCTTGGCCGCGGGCAGTGCCTCGCTGATGACCTCCTCGATCCCGGCGGCGGCCGCCACGGCCTGCGCGGTGGCCGAGTTGTCGCCGGTCAGCAGCACCGGCCGCAGCCCCAGGCGGCACAGCCTGGCGACGGCCGCGGCGGCCGACGGCTTGACCGTATCGGTCACCGCGACCGCACCGCGGGCCACCTCGTCCCAGGCGACCAGCACCGTGGTGCAGCCATCCTGCTCCCGGGCGCGGCACCAGGCGGCGAGATCAGCCGGGATCTCCATGCCGCGGTCGGCGAACAGGCGGGACCGGCCGAGGATGACCTCGCGTCCGTTTACCACGCCGCGGGCACCTAGGCCGGGCAGCGCGGTGAAGCCGTCGGCCGCCGCGAGCGTCACGGGCTCGGCGGCGGCCAGGGCGGTGATCGCGGCGGCCACGGCGTGCTCGGAGGCCTGCTCGACCGAGCCGGCGTAGCGGAGCAGGCTGGCCCGGCTGGTCCCCGGGAGCATATGTACGCCGGTCGCCGTCATCTGCCCGGTGGTGACCGTGCCGGTCTTGTCCAGGACGACCGTGTCGATGGCGCGGGAAGACTCTAGCGCCTGGTAGCCCTTGATGAAGATGCCCAGCTGGGCGCCCCGCCCGGAGGCGACCACCAGGGCGGCCGGGGTGGCCAGGCCCAGCGCGCAGGGGCAGGCGATGATCAGCACGGCCAGCGCGGCGCTGACCGCGTGCCCAGCGGGGCTCCCGGCCAGCAGCCAGCCGGCCAGGGTCAGCGCCGAGCAGGCCAGCACGGCCGGGACGAACACCGCGCAGATCCGGTCGGCCAGCCGCTGGATGGTCGCCTTGCCCGCCTGGGCCTGCTCCACCATCGCGATCAGGTGCGCGAGCTGGGTGTCCTTGCCGACCTTGTCGGCCCGGACGATCAGGCGGCCGGTCAGCGCGATGGTGCCGCCGGTCACTGGGTCACCCGCGGCGGCGTCGACGGGGACGGACTCCCCGGTCATCATGCTGCGGTCGACGGCGGACTGGCCGGACAGGACCTCGCCGTCGGCGGCGATCCGCTCCCCGGGGCGGACCACGAACCGCTGCCCGGCCCGGAGCTGGCCGGCCGGGATCCGGCACTCGGTGCCGTCACCGGCCAGCACGCACACGTCCTTGGCTCCGGCCGCGGCAAGCTCCCGCATGGCCTGCCCGGCGCTGCGCCGGGCGTGCGCCTCGTACAGCCTCCCGGCCAGCAGGAACGTGGTCACCGAGGCGGCCACCTCGAGGTAGATGCCGCCGCCGCCGGAGCCGTGCAGCAGGTTCGCCAGGCCGCTCAGGCCGGCCCGGCCCCGGTCCAGCACGAACATCGCGTACACCGACCAGCCGCAGGCGGCCAGGATGCCCAGCGACACCAGCGTGTCCATCGAGGACGACAGATGGCGGGCCTGTTTCAGCGCCGCGGCGTGGAACGGCCACGCCGCCCAGGTCGCCACCGGAGCGGCCAGCGCGACCAGGAACCACTGCCAGCCAGGGAACCTGGTCCACGGGAGGATCGACAGCACGATGGACAGGTCGGTCAGCGGGACGAAGAACACCAGCGCCAGGATCAGCCTGCGGCGCAGCCGCCGCACCGCGGCGCTGTCGGCCCCGGCCCCGGCGTCAGCCCCAGGCGGGCGGGCCACCTCGGCGGTGTAGCCGGCCGCCTCGACCACGCCGACCAGTTCGGGCACGGACACCTGCGGCGGGGCGGTGATGTAGGCCCGTTCGGTGGAAAGATTGACGGCCGCGGTGACGCCCGTTACCTTGTTTAGCCTGGCCTGTACCCGGGTCGCGCAGGCGGCGCAGGTCATCCCTCCGATGACCAGCTCGACCTCGGCCACCTCCGGCGCCGTGCGCGTGCCCACCGCCACCGTCTCTAGCACCTCCTGCGGGTACTGCGCACACCGTATACCAGCACATCCCGGGGTCGCGTTCTGGCGGGGCCGGCATCAGATACTACGCTACGTAGTAGTATGCTGGTCGTACCCGGCTGCGGGTACGGGCCGGGCGCCGCGGGGGATGACATTTTCATCATGTTCCGCGGCGTCACCGGTACCTCGCCTTACGTTGGCATTACCGGAGCGCGCGACCCGGTGGCCCCTGAGCCCGCTGGAGGTGCCTGTACGCCATGCCCGGCATGAATAGCGGCCTGAACGCCGATGATCCCACGGTGGTCGCGGCGTTCCGCGCGGCTCTGCTGCACCAGTGGCTGATCATCGGGGCGATCTTCGCGATCCTGTCGATCGCCTGGGTGGCCCTCCGCCGTCCCGGCCCGGCCCGCGCGGCGGCGTCCGAGCCGGCCGGGCGGCGGGTACTGCGGATCGGATTCGGGCTGCTGTGGCTGCTGGACGGGGCGCTGCAGGCGCAGCCACGGATGGCCGCGGGGATGCCCTCGCAGGTGATCGAGCCGACGGCGTCGAGTTCGCCGCCCTGGGTACAGCACCTGGTGAACTGGGCGGGCACCACGTGGTCTTACCACCCGATCCAGGCCGGAGCGGCCACGGTGTGGATCCAGGCCGGTATCGGCCTGTGGCTGCTGGCCGCGTCGCGGGGCGCCGTGTCCCGGCTGGCCGGGCTGGCCAGCGTCGGATGGGGGCTGGTGGTCTGGGTCTTCGGCGAATCGTTCGGCGGGATCTTTGCACCCGGGCTGACCTGGCTGTTCGGTGCGCCGGGCGCGGCCCTGGCGTACTGCGCGGCCGGGGCGCTTCTCGCGCTGCCGGAGCGGAGCTGGCGCACGCCGCGGCTGGGCCGGGCGATGCTGGCCGGGTTCGGGGTGTTCCTGGCCGGGATGGCCGTGCTGCAGGCCTGGCCGGGCCGGGGGTTCTGGCAGGGCGGCCGGGACGGCACGCTGGCCGGCATGGTACAGACGATGGCCGGCACGCCGCAGCCCCGGTTCATTTCCGGCCTGGTGTCCGGGTTCGGCGTGTTCACCACCCGGCACGGGTTCGCCGTCAACCTGGTTGCCGTGGTCGCGCTGACGGTCATCGGCATCGCGTTCGTCTCCGGGCGGCGCCAGGTGGTGCGACCGGCGCTGGCCGGGTTCCTCGTGCTGTGCCTGACGGACTGGGTCCTGGTCGAGGACATGGGTATCTTCGGCGGGCTTGGCACCGACCCGAACAGCATGATCCCGATGGCGCTACTGGCGGCCGGCGGCTACCTCGCGCTGACCCGGGTCCCTGTCGCCGTGCCCGCCACGACGGAGACGTTGCCCGCCACGACGGAGACGGCGGACAGTACCCCTGAGACCGTCGGTACCGGGCCAGGACCCGGCTGGCGGGACCGGCTGCGGCCGGCCGCGATACGGGAGTCGGTGGGCACGGCGAGCCTGGGGAGCATGCTCTCGGCCGGCGCGGTCGCGGTGATCGCGCTGGGCGCCGCCCCGATGGCGGCCGCCCAGGCCAGCCCGGTGGCCAGCACGATCCTCGCGCAGGCCATCGACGGGGACAGCGCACCCATGAACAGCCCGGCGCCGGATTTCACCCTGACCGACCAGCACGGCGGCCAGGTAGCGCTGGCCAGCCTGCGCGGCAAGGTGGTGCTGCTGACCTTCCTCGACCCGGTGTGCGTGACGGACTGCCCGCTGATCGCCGCGGAGTTCCGGCTGGCCGGTCAGCTCCTCGGCGGGAACGCGCGCCAGGTGGAGCTGGTCGCCGTCGACGTCAACCCGCTGTATAACGAGCTGGCCTATACCCAGGCCTTCGACCGGCAGGAGGGCCTGGACACCGTGCCGGACTGGCGGTACCTGACCGGCAGCCCGGCCAGCCTGCGGCAGGTGTACCGGGCCTACGGGATCCCCTCGGAGACCGCGCCCGGCGGCGCGATGCTCGCCCACAACGACATCGCATTCGTGATCGACCAGTCCGGACATCTCCGCGAGGAGCTGGACTTCGATCCCGGGCCCGCTACCACGGCCACCCAGTCCTCGTTCGCCGCCGAACTGGCGGACGCGGCCACCGGGCTGCTGAGGGCCTCGTGACACCGGTGCCCGGAGCCCGCTGCGCGGCAGCGACCCTGGCGCTGGCGATCCTGGCCGCCGGATGTGCCAGCACCTCCAGCTGGACGCAGGCCGCCAGCTCACCCGCCGTCCCGTTCTCGCTGGCCACCGCGGTCACCGGACCGGGCGCGACCTGGGCATCAGTCCCGATGGGCGCGACGTCCGGGGCCAACCAGTTCTGGCAGCTTTTCCTGCTCCCCGCCGGGAGCAGCCGGTGGTCCCTGCAAACACCGCCCGACATCGCCACCAACGGCGCGCTCATCCTGGCCGGGCAGCCCGGCCTAGGCGTCATCGTCGGGGAACGGCCCAGCCTGTTGCTGACCTTCTCCGCGATCACCACCACCCGCGACGGCGGCCGGACCTGGGCCACGCTCCCGCCCGCCGCCGGCCTGGCCGACGCCCCGGACGCGCTCGCCGCCGCTCCCGACGGCCACCTGCTCGCGGTGGGCGGCAACCAGCAGGTCACCGTCACCGGCCCCGCAGGCCGCTGGGCCACGCTGACCACCGGCCGCGCCCTGGCCGCCACGCCGGCCGCCCGCGGCTGCGCGCTGACCGGGCTCACCGCCGCCGCCTACACCCCGGCCGGATCTCCGCTCCTGGCCGGGACATGCTCCCGCCCGGGCGTTACCGGGATCTTCGCCTCCGCCGGCGGGACATGGCACCTGACCGGGCCGTCCCTGCCCGCGTCCCTGGCCGGGCAGCGGGTACGGGTCCTGCGGCTGAGCCTGGCCGGCGGCCAGGACGTGGCCCTGCTGCAAACCGGCACCGGGGCCTCGGCGAGCCTGCTCACCGCCTGGACCAGCGACGGCGGCCAGCGGTGGCAGCTGTCCGCCCCGCTCGGGCTCGACGGCGCGGACCCGGTCTCGGCCTCCTTCGGCCCGGGCGGTGCGACAGCCGTCGTGTTCAGCACGAACCGGGGCGAGACCCTGGCCGGCCCAGGGGCATCCTGGCATGCGCTCCCCCCGCTGCCGGCCGGACACACCATCACCTTGGCCATGCCCGCCGCCGGGATCACCGAGGCACTGGCCGCCAGCGGCACCCAGCTGACCGTCTGGCAGCTCACCAGCGGCTCCGCCGCCTGGGCCAGGACCCAGTTGATCAGCGTCCCCATCCAGTACGGCTCATCGGGCTAGCCAGCCAGTCCCTACCTGTGGGTGCCATGACCTGATGCTGACGACAACTCGCCAAGGCACGGGAACTAACGCGCTTGTGCCGCTGACCGAGGCGCGGGGTGACGTGCTTGCGCTGATCTTTCGCAACCGGCCAACGGATTCCCCGCCTGGCGGGTCTGCAGGTCAGCGGCTCGGCTTGGCGGCCACCCGGCTCCACCAGCTCGAAGCCGTCGAAGAGCGCGGAGACTTGCGGATGCAGCCCCGCGGTGAACGGCAGCACCTGCACGGTGATGTTCGGCTAGCCTGCGGCCTCGATGAGCTTGCCGATCTGGGCGCGCATCACGTCTGGCCCGGTGGTGGCCGCCGGGCGGCGCAGGGTGTTCTCGTCCAGGATCAGCCATAGCCGAGGTGGGTCCGGCCGGGGAGCACGTCGTTGTAGCTGTGCCACCAGCCGGGCTTGCTCGCGTCGCGGGCCAGGGCCAGGAACGCGTCGATCTCGCGGACGTCGGTGACGCCGTAGGCCAGCAGCAGGCTCTTGACGGTCAGCGGTTTGAGGCCGCCCTCGGCGCGTTCCATCCGGCGGATCGTGTAAGACGAGGAGTAGATCGCCTCGCCCGCCTGGTCATAGCTCATCCCGGCTTTGTCGCGCAGCGCCTTGAGCTGGCGGCCCAGGATCATCCGCAGGACGGTCGGCCCGCCCCCGGGCGGGGTCTGGTCCATGCCTGTCCCGCCTCCCGCTGTGGTTCCCGTGCACAGCGTGCCATGTCCGCGACGATCTTCATGCGATCGCACGTTTCGGCGAGGATCCGCAGCTTCTCTACAGCGCGCTCGTACCTCATGGCTGCATATCGTGCCATCTGAGCGACAGTGAGCGCGGTTGCCTGACAGGACTTTTTCAGACGGCGAGCACGTCTGGCGAGCTCGCATCGTAGTCGGCCAGCCAGGCCACACCGCGCCCCTCTGGGTCGCGCCGGTTCACATGCCGTCGCCACGCGATCGACAGATCTCGGCGCCAGGTGGCCCACCGAGACGTCAGGTGATTACTCAATCCCCGTTCGCGGGAGGCGAGCACCACGCGGCTTGCCCTCGGCCGACGGGTGCGCTCGTAGCGAGCCAGGCCCGTGAGTGGATCGCAGGCCTCCGCCGACAGCGCCGCCGCCAGGACCGCGCCGTCCTCGATCGCCTGGCAGGCGCCTTGTCCCAGATAAGGGAGCATTGGATGCGCAGCGTCGCCCAGGACGGCGGCCCGGCCGCGTGTCCACTGCGGAATTGGATCGCGGTCGTAAAGCGCCCACTTGTACCAGATGTCCGCGGCGGCAAACAGGCCCAGCAGGGACTCGTGCCAGTCGGCGTAACGCTCGAGCACCTCCTCGCGGCCGCACTCAGCGATCCATGACTCGTGGCGGTAACCGGCGTCATCGTAATGACAAACGACATTGATCAGCTCCTCGCCTCGCAGCGGGTACAGAACGATCGTGCCGTGCGGGCCTAGCCACTGGCCAAAGCTGGCGGAGGACCGGGCGCCGCGGATGACTTCCGCCGGAACGATGCTGCGATAGCAGACCTTCCCGGTGAACCGAGGGGTGTCCGGGCCGAACAACGAGGTGCGAACCGACGAGTGGATGCCGTCAGCGCCAACAACGATGTCGGCCTCGATCTGGCTGCCGTCCGCAAAGCGTGCGACCGCCAGGTCACCATCGGCCCGCACCTCCGTGCATCGCTTGCCCAGGGTTACGATGCCGGCCGGCAAAGCGTCGGCGAGCACTTGGAGCAGATCGGCCCGGTGCACGGTCGCGCCCTCTATGCCGAACGAGGCTGCCTGCTGTTGCCGGCTCGTCCTGCTGATAACCCGGCCCGTCTTCCAGTTGCACGTGACCTGCCAATGCGACCGCCCCGCAACCTTGCGGATGCTGTCCTCCACGCCGATGGCGCGCAGCACCTTCATCGCGTTGGGGTGGAGGGCAACACCGGCTCCGATCTCTTTGAGCTCGGCGGCCGCCTCGTAGACCGCCACCTCTATCCCGACCCGCGACAGCGCGTTCGCCGCTGTCAGTCCACCAATGCCTCCCCCGATGATCCCGACACGTGTCACTGGGCGGCCCTTTCGCGATCGTCTCACCTCTATCGTGACTGATCATCGTCAAGCAGCGCGACCACCTGTGTCACTATCGTTTGCACTTCGGGTTGTGGCGGCACCTGGAGATATCGCACACGAGCTGCGGAAATAGCATGCATCATCGAGCGCTGGGTACCGGGGGAAAGGCTAGGGGTGAGCAGCCAGCGACCCTATAGCACCCGATAGCACCTAGTGCTACCCTGGTTCCGTGACCGCTTACCCGGAAATTACCCAGCGCGACTTGCGGACACGGTCGCGGGAGATCATGGACGCGGTCGAACACGGACAGTCCTTCACCGTCACCCGGGACGGCCACCGGATCGGCGAGCTGATCCCGCTGCGACAGAGCCGACGGTTCGTCCCCAGGCAGGAATTCGCCGCCATGTCGCGCAACGCCCCCGCGGTTGACCTGGAAGCATTCCGGGCTGATCAAGATGCCGCACTGGACCGTCAGGCCGGCAGCGCATATGAGCGATGAGCAGCCCCGGCAAGGCATGCTCGACACCAACATCTTGATCCTGCGGAGATGGATCAATCCCGCCGAGCTACCCGACGAGATGGCGATCAGCGCCATCACCCTGGCGGAGCTGTCCGCCGGGCCGCACGAGGTAAGGCGCAACGACGAGCAGGCCGCCTACGACGAGCGCGCCGAGCGCGCGCGGCGGCTGGAGATCCTCCAGCGAGCCGAGAGCGAATTCGACCCGGTGCCGTTCGACGCCGAGGCCGCGCGCATCTTCGGCCGCGTGACGGCCGCCGTCATCGCCGCAGGCCGTAAGCCGCGAGGCAGAGCCGTCGACCTGATGATCGCCGCCACCGCGATCGCCGAGGGCCTGCCGCTGTACACAACCAATCCGGCCGACTTCACCGGCCTGGATACCCTCATCCGCATCATCCCGGTCACCAGGCCGCCTGTCCCCCGCGAACAGCCAGCCCGCTGACCCAGCTACCTGTGTGATTATCGCTTGCACGTGGACTGTGGCTGCATCAGGACCTGGACTTTGCTACCAGCGGCATGCGAAATCCTCACTATGGTCACTGAAATTCCTACTGGGAACTCCATGCAACCGCAGGCCATCATCTCGGATGGCGCGGGCCGGGCCGCACCCGCCGCAGGCCCGCATATGCCCACATCACCGCCGCCACCCGGGGTCCGGACAGCAGGTAGCTGCGGACCGCCGTGGTCCGCTGGGCAGCAGTGATCTCCCACAACACGCTCTCCGCTTCCGCCAGCCACCGGCGGCCAGCGGACCCGGGCATCATTCGCGACATCATGACAAGCCCGTGCCATCGGTGCGCCACCAGGCCGTCAAACCGGTCGCCTGCAGCCCGGTCACGACCGCTGAGCCCGCTTATCCCGCGGCGGTCACGCGGGCCGCCGCCAGAATTCATGGAGATCGCGGTGAAGACGATGATGAGGGTGAGGCCAAGGACCCACGGTGCCCATCGCCAGCCGCCGAAACGCGTTCCGCTCAGTACCGAGGAGGCCATGATCGCGCCCACGGTGATGAACATGGCGACGCGCGCTCGCTTCCTGCGCGCATCGTAACGCGGGTCAATGGCGGGCATCATGCGACGCCACCTCCCTCGGCGAGACGGCGCAGCGCGGTATCCTTCGGGCGCCGCGCCCCGGCGAGAGCGGCGCTGGCCTGGACCGCGCCGCCGGCCGTCAGGCGGTAGTACCGCCGGGCCGGGCGTTTTTCCGCTCGCGGGTCGACGTCCTCCCAGCGGCTGGTCACCCAGCCCTCGTGTTCCAGCCGCAGAAGGATGGGATAGGCCGTCCCGGGCTGGAGCCCGGTCTCCTCGGACAACTCCAGCCCGTACATCTCCCTGGCCGGATCACAGAGCAGCGCCTGCAAGACCATCTGCACCTGGACGGTCAATCGCAACCCCATACCAGGACTCTAAATAGGTCTGACCCTCCGGTCAAGTTCTCTATATAGGTGCGAATGCGTCCTGGGTTCCGGCCGGCGGAATCCGCGACCGGGAACGGGCGGCGAGGGCGGGAACGGTTGCGGTTGCGGTTGCGCCGACCGCCCCACCCGGCTTCGGCCTATGGATCAGCGCCAGCCGCGCGCCTTGTGCCGGGGTCCTGGGTATGGCGACGTGCCCTGACCGCCGTCATGCGTCCCGGCGGTCCAGCAGTGTCCAGGCGATGGCGTACACGATGGCGACGAACAGGCACATCACGGCGAAGCCGGGCCAGGGCTGAAGGGTGTGGGCGGAGTGGTGGACGCTGGTGAGCTGGCCCCCGGCCTGGGTCGGCCAGAACTCGGTGACCGGGTTCCGCCACGAGTCCGGCAGCGCCTGGGCGATCCCGGGGAGGACGAACAGGACGCCCACCATGGCGGCGATGGCGGCGGCCGGGTGCCGGAGCAGGGTCCCCGCGGCGACGCTGAGCACCGCCAGGGCGGCCAGGTACAGCCCCGCTCCCACCAGCGCCGGGGTTACCCCGGGATCGCCGAGCGCCGCGTGGGGGGCATGGCCGCTGATGAGGGCCTGGCCCACGAAGAACGCCACGAAGGTGGTGAACTCGCCCACGACGAAGGTCACCACGGCGAAGACCAGCGACTTGGCGGCCAGTACCCGGCCTCGCTTCGGAACGGCGATCAAGCTGGTGCGGATCATCCCGGAGGAGTACTCGGAGCTGACGCACAGCACCCCGAGCACGGCGATGGCCAGCTGGGCGATGTACATCCCCGCCCCGCTGGTCCCGGTCGGGTCCCAGCTCAGCTTCTCGGAGACGCTGAACCTGGCGTAGCCGTGGGCGGCGACCGCGCTGATCACGGCCCCCAGGCCGATGCCGAGCACGACGGTCACGGTCAGCGCCCAGAAAGTCGACCGGACCGAACGGAGCTTGGTCCACTCCGAGCGCAGCACGTCGCCGAAGGTGGCTGCGCGGAAGGACGCCCGGTGGTCCGGGCCGGCGGGGGCGATCATAGCGTCGGTCACCGGGTCACCCCGGCCGCCTGGTACTCCACGCTGTCTCGGGTCAGTTCCATGAACGCCTCCTCCAGCGAGGCCTTGACGGGGATGAGCTCGGACAGGGCGATGCCGTGGGCAGCGGCCAGCTTCCCCACTTCGGCGCTGTCCATCCCGGTGATCTCGATGACGTCGGGGCCGGTCCCGGCCCGGGCGGTGGCGCCGGCCTCGCGGAGGCGGGCGGCCAGCTCGGCCGCCTGGGGGCTGCGGACGTGGACCGACTGCTGGGAGCTGGACCGCGTGAACTCGTCCACGCTGGTATCGGCGATCAGCTTGCCCTTGCCGATCACCAGCAGGTGGTCGGCGGTCAGGGCCATCTCGCTCATCAGGTGGCTGGAGACCAGCACGGTGCGGCCCTCGGCGGCGAGTGTCCGCATGAGGGTCCGGACCCAGTGGATGCCGTCGGGGTCCAGGCCGTTCACCGGTTCGTCGAAGATGAGCACGGCCGGGTCCCCGAGCAGCGCCGAGGCGATGCCGAGCCGCTGGCCCATGCCCAGCGAGAAGCCCTTCGCCCGGCGCCTGGCCACGTCCTCGAGACCGACGGTGCGGAGCACCTCGTCCACCCGGCGGCGGGGGATGCCGTTGCTCTGGGCCAGGCATAGCAGGTGGTCGCGGGCCCGGCGGCCGCCGTGCAGCGCCTTGGCGTCGAGCAGGGCGCCCACCTCGCGCATGGGGGCCGGCAGGTCGCGGTAGCTGCGGCCGCCTACGGTGACCGAGCCCTGCGTCGGCGCGTCCAGGCCCAGGATCATCCGCATGGTGGTGGTCTTCCCGGCGCCGTTCGGGCCGAGGAAACCGGTGACCATGCCGGGCCGGATGAAGAAAGACAGGTCGTTGACGGCCATGGTGGAGCCGTAGCGCTTGACCAGGCCGTGAGCTTCGATCATCGCTCTACGGCGAACGGGACGGCGACGTCGCAGTCGGGGACCGGGTCGGTGACGGGTCCGGTCGCGAGATAGGTGATGCGCAGGCCGAGGTCTTCGGGCGTGAGGGCAAGACGCTCATCCTGGTGCTCCTGCTCATGCACCCAGACCTGCAGTGACTCCATAGCGAGCTGCCAGTGCACCGCTGAATCCGGCCCGGACCAGTCGGGCAGCGCGACGAACGCCTCCCGGTGCGCCGGCTCGGTTCGCAATGTCAGCTCGGGATAGTGCTCGGCGAGGGCGTGCGCCTCCGCCTGCGGAACCGGCTTGCACCATTCGACCGGGCCGTCGCTGTCAGCGCTCACCCAGCCCCACTGGATGGAGAAGGCCGCGCCTTCTCGTCCTTCGATCTTCGGGAGCGGGCGCTCGCGCAAGATCGCGATGAACTCCTTGCCGAACGCCCATTGCCCCTGCTCGTCGACGTTGCGCTTCAGGCAGAGCAGGCTCCGCTCGGGCATCTCCCGCGTGGCGACTTCGTACATGACAGGTCTCTTTCCGCTCAACCGGTTGACGAGGTAGTCGGCTAGCTCGCGCCGCGCGTCGTGTGCCGCCTCGGCGTCGCGCCAATGCTCGGCGATGCGCGTCGCCGCGTCGGCCGGATCGCACGCGAGCAGCTCCTTGACCGTCGCCAGCGGCAACTGCAACTGGCGCAGCATCACCACAAGGCGCGCGTCGTCGAGCTGGGCTGTGTCGTAGTAGCGATAACCGCTTGCCTGGTCGACCCGCGCGGGCACCAGCACCCCGCGTTCGTCGTAGAGGCGCAGTGCCTTCAGCGACAGGCGGGACCGTCGAGCGAACTCCCCGATGCTGATCTCTTTCACGCTGACTCCCTCGTCGCCGGGCCGATCCGGCCCGGCAAGGTGAGTGTGCGGGCTCCCCCAAGGTGAGAGTCAAGGCGGCCGGCCGCCACGCTCAGCGGTGGCGAGGCCGGGCTTCGGGTGGGCCGGGCTTCGGGTGGGCCGGGAGCCACGCAGGACTATGGCGGTGTCCTGGTCGCCGATCCGTTCCGCTGATTCAGCCTTTCGGCTCGATTTCAGGGTGGCGCTTCCGGTGGAACGGGAGCTGGCTGTACTCTTCCGAGCCGCATTGGGCGCATTGGCCCAGGTCTTCCGCGGCGCGCTGGGCGATCTCCGCCTTGGAGGGGAGGTCTCGCTCCACCTTCTTGATCATCTGCCAGTCCCGCAGCGAGCTGCTGTCCCCGCCGCCGCCGGGGTAGCCAGTGACGTTAAAGCTCACCGCACTACCGGACACCGGCATGGTCCGCCTCGAGGGCCGGGCGATCGCCCGCGGCACCCGCCAGGTGTTCCCACACTGATCGCAGGTCCGCTCGTAATATCTGACCTTCCACGGGACCCACATACCTTCGACGGTACACCCGAATCACAAGCCCGCTCTGGCTTGGCATCGTCATCGAGGCTCGGCTGTGGCTTGCCGGACAGGATGTCGTCGACCGGTTCCTCCGAGACGCGAACCGTGGTGCGCCCGCAGTAACGAGTACTCGTATTGAGAGTACCGCGTACGGACGGGGCAGTGGCGTGCGGCCGACAGTAACTAGTATCCGTATTCACTTACTATTCGGCTCAGTGCTAGGGTCCGAAGTGAGAAGTTACTGGAGGTGCCCGTGGCGGTCGAACCGGTCCCGCGGACGACGCGGATCGTCACGCTGGCCTCGCGCCCGGACGGGCGGCCGACGGCGGCCAACTTCGGGGTGGACGAGCAGCCGGTCGGCGAGCCCGGCCCCGGGCAGGTCCTGGTCCGCAACGTCTACATGAGCGTCGACCCGGCCATGCGCGGCCGGATGGAGCCGACCGAGAAGCACTACACGACCAACTTCGCCGTCGGCGGGCCGCTCGACGGGTCAGCCATCGGGCGGGTCATCGCCAGCCGGGCCGACGGGTTCACGGCCGGCGACTTCGTGCGCCATCGCCTGGGCTGGCGGGACTACGCGCTGGTGGACGCCGCGGCGGCGACCGTGGTCGACCCGGCGCTGGCACCGCTGCCCTACTGGCTCGGGGTGCTGGGCCAGACCGGGTTCACCGCCTACGCCGGGCTGCGCCGGGCGGGCGACATCCAGCCGGGCGACGTGGTCTTCGTGTCGGCGGCGGCCGGCGCGGTGGGCAGCACCGCGGGCCAGCTCGCGCGGCTGCTCGGCGCGGCGCGGGTGATCGGCAGCGCGGGCGGGACGGACAAGGCCCGGCTGCTGGTCGACGAGCTGGGTTTCGACGCGGGGATCGACTACCGGGCCGGGCTGGCCGAGGGCCTGGCGGCGGCCGCGCCGGACGGCATCGACCTGTACTTCGACAACGTGGGCGGGGATCATCTGGTCGCCGCGTTGTACGCGCTGCGGCTGCACGGCCGGGTCGCGCTGTGCGGGATGATCTCCACGATGGAGGACGCCTCGGCCGCGCCGGGGGTGCAGCACCTGATCCAGGCGGTGCTGAAACGGCTGACCCTGCGCGGCTTCATCGTCCGCGACCATGAGGACCTGCGGCCGGAGTTCGAGAAGCAGGTCGCGAACTGGCTGCGGACCGGAGAGCTGGTCGCCAAGCAGACCGTGGTGGACGGCCTGGAGAACGCGGTCGGCGCGTTCATCGGGCTGCTGGCCGGGGCCAATGTGGGCAAGATGCTGGTCCGCCTGTCGCCCGACTCCCCGGACGGTGCCTGATGGATGTCACCGTGCCGGACCCGGTAGCCGATCTGGCCTCGCGGACCCGCGAGTTCATCGCCGAGGTCGTGATCGGTGTCGAGGAGGAGACCGGGGGGTCGGTGCACGCGGCGCCGGATGAGCTGCGGCGCTCGCTGCAGAAGCAGGCCGGGGAGGCCGGGCTGCTCGCGCCGCACCTGCCCGTCGAGTGGGGCGGCCGCGGGCTGGACGGCGGCGCGGCGCCGCGCTGCCGGCGCATTGGAGGGGGACCGTCATGATCGCGGTGGACCCGGGCCTGTTCTGCTCGCTCGACCCGCCCCGGCTGGCCGGCGCGCGCTGCGCGGACTGCGGGACCGTCGCGTTCCCGGCTGCGTCGGGCTGTGCGCGGTGCGCCGGGACGGACCTGGCCCGGGTGGAGCTCGCCGACCACGGGACGTTGTGGACCTGGACCGTGCAGGCGTTCGAGCCCAAGGCACCGTACCGCGCGGCTTCGGCGAGCGGGTTCGTGCCGTACGGCGTCGGCTACGTGGACCTGGGCGACGTGATCGTCGAGACGCGGCTGACCGGCGATCCGGCCGGGTTCGAGATCGGGATGGCGATGCGGCTGACCCTGCTGCCGCTGTGGCCGGGCCCGGACGGCACGCCGGTGGTCAGCTACGCGTTCGAGCCGGCGGGAGGTATCTGATGACTTTCGTCTCCGTCGTCGGGGTCGGGCTGCACCCGTTCGGCCGGCACGACGCCTCGCTGACCGGGATGGACATGGGCGCGCAGGCCTGCCGGCTGGCGCTGGCCGACGCCGGGGTGAGCTGGTCCGACATCGGCTACGCGGTGGGCGGGAGCAACGTCTCCGGCAAGCCGGACACGCTGGTCGGCGTGCTCGGGCTGACCGGCGTGCCGTTCGTCAACGTGCGCAACGGGTGCGCCACCGGGGGCGTGGCGCTGGCCACCGCGGCCAACGCGATCCGGGCGGGCGAGACCGACCTGGCCCTGGTGGTCGGGTTCGACAAGCACGCCCGCGGCGCGTTCGCGGCCAACCCGGCGGACTACGGCCACCGGGACTGGTACGGCGAGACCGGGTTGATGGTCACGACGCAGTTCTTCGCCATGAAGGACCGCCGGTACCTGCACGCCCACGGGCTGAAGGACCGGCTGCTGGCGCAGGTGGCGGCCAAGGCGTTCCGCTGCGGCGAGCTCAACCCGGACGCCTGGCGGCGCACCCCGATCAGCGAGGACGAGATCATGAACGCCCGGGTGATCAACCCGCCGCTCACCCAGTACATGCTCTGCTCCCCCAGCGAGGGCGCGGCCGCGGTGGTGCTGGCCCGCGGTGACCGGGCCGCGGACCTGTGCGAGCGGCCGGTCCGGCTGGCGGCGGTGGCCAAGCGGACCAGGCGGTTCGGGTCGTTCGAGGTGTTCGCGCCGTGGCTGCCGCCCGAGGCCGGGCACAGCCCTTCGGTGGATGCCGCGCGGGCCGTGTTCGCGGCCGCCGGGGTCTCGGCCTGCTGAGGTACAGGTGGCCCAGCTGCAGGACACCGATTCGGGCGCGGAGATCTACCACATGGCCGAGACCGGGCTGTGCGAGGACGGTGCGCAGCAGTCGCTGATCGACGCTGGTGAGACGGCCCCTGGCGGCCGGCTGCCGGTCAACACCGACGGCGGCTGCCTGGCCAACGGCGAGCCGGTCGGCGCGTCCGGGCTGCGGCAGGTGCGTCGACATCGTGCTCCAGCTGCAGGGCCGGGCCGGTGCCCGCCAGGTGGCCGGGGCGCCGCGGGTCGGGTTCACGCACGTCTACGGGGCGCCGGGCATCAGCGCGTGCACCGTGCTTGTCGCGGTAATGGGGTGTTGCTCATGAGCGAACCTGACGGTCTGGCGGCCTGGCGGGGCGAGGTGCGCGGGTGGCTGGCCTCGGTGCTGCCGCGGCGGTCCGAACAGCCTTCGGCGGCCGCCGATTACGCGGTGTTCCAGAACATCACCGAGTCAGCCGAGCGCGCGTTGCTGGACCGGGTGCGGGAGTACCGGCGGGAGCGGTACGACGCGGGGTACGGCGCGATCGCGCTGCCTGTCGAGCTCGGCGGGGCCGGGCTGTCGATGCGGTACGTGGTCGCGTTCACCGAGGAGGAGCAGGCCTTCGAGCCGCCGCAGTCGACCGAGCTGATCAGCGTGACCTGCGGGCTGGTGGGGCCGACCATCGCGACGTTCGGCACTGCCGAGCAGCGGGCCAAGTACGCGCGGGCGTTCCTGCGCTCGGACCTGCTGTGCTGCCAGCTGTTCAGCGAGCCGGGCGCGGGGTCGGACCTGGCGGCGGTGGCGACCAGTGCTGTTCTTGCTCGAGTCGGCTGACGATGGGGCTGGCTGATCGAGGGGCAGAAGGTGTGGTCGTCCGGGGCGCGGTTCGCCGACTACGGCCTGCTGCTGGCGCGGACCGACCGGGAGGTGGCCAAGCAGGCCGGGCTGACCATGTTCCTGATCCCGATGGACGCGCCGGGCGTGGAGGTCCGGCCGATCCGGCAGATGAGCGGGGCCTCGTCGTTCAACGAGGTGTTCCTGTCCGGGGTGCGGATCGGCGACGACATGCGGGTCGGGCCGGTCGGCGAGGGCTGGAAGGTGGCCAACGCCACGCTCGGCTTCGAGCGGACCGCGAGCGGCCAGGGCACCCGGCGCAAGGGCGGCACGTTCGAGGACCTGCTCCGGCTGGCTTCCCGGTTGGGTAAGTCGGGCGATCCGGTGGTGCGGCAGCAGCTGGCCGACGTGTACGTGCGGACGCAGCTGCGGGCGGCGACCACCGAGCGGGTGGCCCGGGCGGCGGCGGCCGGGGCGCCGCCGGGGCCCGCGGCGTCGATCGGCAAGCTGGTCGCGTCGGCCAACCTGATGCGGATCGCGGAGGTGGCCAGCGGCCTGCTCGGGGCGCGGGTCGCCGCCGACACCGGCGAGCCGGACACCTTCGCGTGGACCGAGCACGTGCTGGGGGCACCTGGTTACCGGCTGGCGGGCGGGACCGACGAGATCCAGCGCAACATCATCGGCGAGCGCGTGCTGGGGCTGCCGCGCGAGCCGCGGGTGGACCAGAAGCCCAAGCCTCCGCCCATCAGCTGAGCCGCTCCGAGCGCGGACCATGATCGCGGGCACTTTGGGTCGCTATGGCCTATTTGGTCAGAACTGCCCGTGATCCACTACCGGCGCGGGGGTGGGTCGGCCAGCCAGCGGTCCAGGAGGTGGTGGAAGTGGCGGATCTTGCTCTCCTGGTAGACGCCGAAGGTGACGCCCTGCTTTGCGGGTGGTGCGCAGGCCCTTCTGGACGGCCTCGAGGTTGAACTCGTCCTGGTCGAAGACCCGGGCCAGCGAGCCGAGCTCCTCGACGGCGCCGCGCCAGGGGTCATCGGGGCCGAGCTTGCGCTCGGGGACCGGCGGCGGGCGGCGGCCCTGGAACGGCGAGAGCAGCAGCACCTCCATGATGCAGCTGCGGTGATCGTCGCCATTCGGGCGGAAGCGGTAGGTGATCTGGTTGAAGCCGCCCCACGGATGCATGTTCGGGAAGACGGTCATGTAGTAGCTGTCGACCAGCTCCGCGTCGGTCAGCGAATTCACGTACGCCGGGTCCAGCACCGAGCCAAGCGAACGCCGCGCGGCCTCGGCCAGCGTCTTGCGGGCGGTGCCTCCGTCCGGCACCTCGAGGATCGGCGGATCGTCCATCCGCTGGTCGATCTGGCTGTTCAGCCGCTGCTGCTCGTCCGGCGCCCAGGACAGGTAGGGGCTGGGCACGCCCCGGGCCGAGACAGCCCGCGATACGTTGCCGAACACGTCGTACTGGCTGTTCGCGTCCCCGAACCCCGGGAGCAGCTGGGGATGGGTGGTGATGACGTGGAAGGACTCCATGAACGCCTCCTGGGCGACCTTCCAGTTCACCTTCAGCACCTTGGAGATGTGCACGCGGGTGTACCGGTCCTCCAGTGGCCACCGGTCGAAGAACGTCGGTAGCTCGCCGAGGAAGTCCTGCGAGTGGCTCGCAGCCCGGGTCCATGTTGACGAACACGAAGCCGCCCCAGGTCCCGACGCGTACCTCGGGCAGCCGGAACTTCGCGGGGCTGACCTGCGGGAAGTCCCAGGCGCTGGGGACGCGCTTGAGGCGCCCGGTCAGCGACCAGCAGAAGCCGTGGAACGCGCACAGCAGCTCGTCGACGTGGCCGCGCTCGTCGCGCAGGGCCCGGCCGCGATGCAGGCACGCGTTGTAGTACGCCTTGATGCCATCCGGGCCGGGCGCGGCCCGCACCAGCAGGATCGAGGTCTCGCAGATGTCGTAGACCTCGGTGTCACCGACCTCCGCGAGCACCTCCTCGCGGCAGGCGAACTGCCACACCCGGCTCCAGAGCCTGGCCTTCTCCAGCTCGTGGAACTCCCGCGACAGGTAGCGCTCGACCGGGATGTCGGCGTCCCCGAAGTAGCCGGGCTCGTCCCGGCGCAGCGAGGCCGGTACCGGCTTGCTGTCGAGGTCGAGGAGGTCCTGGTAGCTCGGGCCGTGGCCGCGGAATCCGGTCCGGTTGCCCGGCGCGGGCGGCGCGCTCATGAGAAGGTTTCCTCCGTTTCGAACCGCCGGCTCCGGGCCGCGGCGCCGCCCGGTTTGGGTCCGCCGCTCTCGATCCAGCGGCACAGCTCGGGGTCGGCGACGCGGAGCTCGCCGAGCACCCAGCGCCCGTTGCGGTCGAACCGGCCCTGCCGCCCGCGCCTGTCGGTGACCTGCACGGGACCGACATCGTCCTCGGCCCACTCGTATACGGCACCGCTGAGGGCGTGCTGGATCCTGCGCACGGCGCTCGACCACCTCCACGGGGACGAACCGGACGACAGGCCGCCGTCCGGCAACATGGCTGGTTAACACCTAACTGTAGTCGGAATCTAGTTCAGGTTTCCAGGCCGGGTTGCGGATCGGAGGCGGAGGGCACGCACCACGGCCCGTTCGGGATAAAAGGCCCTGGGCGGTGGGGAAGTGTGGCGGGGACCTGAGGGTGGTGAAACCGCGATTTCACTACGCCCTAGGGTGCTGAAACCGCGGTTTCATTCCGCTGGGGCGGGGTGCGAGGGGACGTGTGGCACGGGAGGATGGTGTGGCACGGGAGGATGGTGTGGTGCGGGGCGGGCCAGTGGAACGGGGGGGACGGGGGGACGGGGGCGGGGGTGGGGTGGGTTACCAGTTGAGGAGGGTGGCCAGGCGGTCGCGGTGGAAGGTGGCGTTGCCGAGGAGCTGCTCGTCGGCGCGGGCGCGGCGGAAGTACAGGTGGGCGTCGTGCTCCCAGGTGAAGCCGATGCCGCCGTGAATCTGGACGTTTTCCGTGGCGACGGTGGTGTAGGCGTCGCTGCACCAGATCTTGGCCACGGCGGCGGCCTCGGCCAGGCGGGCCGGGTCGTGCTCGGCGGCCAGCGCGCGGTCCACGGCCGAACGGCCCATCTCGACCACCAGCAGCAGGTCGGCGAGCCGGTGCTTGATGGCCTGGAAGCTGCCGATCGGGCGGTTGAACTGGTGGCGCAGCTTGGCGTACTCCACGGCCAGGTCCAGGCAGGCGGCGGCGCCGCCGACCTGCTCGGCGGCCAGGACGACCAGCGCGGCGTCGAGGCCGGCTTGCACCGCCGCGGCTCCCGTTCCGCCGGCGGTCAGCGGGGTGCCGGGCGCGCCGTCGAGGCTGACGCGGGCCTGGGGGCGGGTCGGGTCGAGGGTCTCCAGCGGCTGCCGCTGGACGCCGCCGGCGTCGGCGCTGACCAGGAACAGGTCGCAGCCGGCTGGGGTCTGGGCGGCCACGACCAGGTGCGCGGCGGACGCGCCGTCCAGGACGAAACTGGCCTGGCCGTGCAGCCGACCGTCGGGTCCGGCCTCGAATGGCAGGCGGTCCGGGCGCCAGCAGCCGTCGGGGTCGGTGCCGGCGAACGCGGCGAGTCCGTCGCCCGCGGACAGCCGGGCCAGCACGTCCGGGCCGGTGTCCGGGCAGCGGGCCAGGATCTGGCCGGCCAGCACCGTGGAGGAGAAGAACGGGACCGGGAGCAGGGCGCGGCCGAGTTCCTCGTTCACGAGGGTCAGTTCGGCCAGGCCGCCGCCGGCCCCGCCGAGGTCCTCGGCGATGCCCAGGCCGGCCAGGCCCATCTCGGTGCCGAGCAGCCGCCAGGCGTCCTCGTCGTAGCCGGGCCCGGCGGGGGCGGGTCCCTCGGGGGCGGGCCTGTCGTAGCCGGGCCCGGCGGGGGCGGGTCCGTCGGGGGCGGGCCCGTCGGGGGCGGGCCCGTCGGGGGCGGGCCCGTCGGTGAGGCGGCGGCGGGCGGCGGTGATGCCGCCCGCGCCTTCGATGAGGTCGCGGACCGCCTCGCGCAGCGCGGCGAGTTCGCTCGCGCGTTCGGCGTTCTGCTGCGCGCCGGTGGACAAGCCAGTCACGTCCGCCCGCTGACCAGGCGCTCCTCGCGGGCCTCGTCGTCCGCGCGGGTCAGGCCGAGCATGAGGATCAGTTCCTGGTGCAGCTGCATCCAGACCGTGTGGTAGGAGTCCATCAGCGGGGACGCGAGCCAGGCCGACTCCCCGTCGTCGAACTTGTCGAGCGCCTCCTGCAGGCGGGGGCGGTAGCCGGCCAGCCGGGGCTCGACCGCGGCCATCCGGCGCAGCACGGGCCCGATGGCCGAGTGCACCTCGTCGAGGCGGTCGCGGACCGTGTCGTCGTAGGCGGCGTCGCTGTGGTCGTTCGGCGTGCCGTCGGCCCGGGTCTGCCAGGCGGAGCAGACGTCGCGGAGCCTGCGGTTGACCGGCAGGAAGCCGTCGAAGAGCTTGTCCAGGTCCAGTTCTTCCTGGCTGCCGGGTTCGAGGCGGAGCAGGGCGGCGACGGCGGCCGTGCCGTCCGGGGTCGGCATCGTGATGGGGCCTTTGACCATGGCCAGGCCCTGTTCGACCAGAGCGGCGGTAGCATCGTCGGGCGCGCCGCGGGTCATGCCGCGGATGACCAGCGATATGAGCGCCCGCTGAAGCGGATCGGGTTCGGGCACGGCCACGGCACCTCCTGGGGCTCGGCGAACCACCGGGTACGGCCATCTTTGACCTTCCTGTGGTCAACGTCAAGAAACTAGAGGTATATAGGCCGGTGAGGCGAGGTCTGGTTGCGCCTTCAAACTAGAGTTAGACTTCAGAAAGATGACGGGCGGGAGGCCGCAGGTGACGTCAGACGGCGGTTCGCGGGGTGTCGGGGCCACGACCTGGTGTGGAAGTCGTGGGTCAACAACTACCTGATGGGCGAGAAGCCGCCGGCGTTCGACGTGCTGGCCTGGAACGCCGACGGGACCAACCTGCCGGCCGCGCTGCACGCCCAGTTCCTGGACATCTTCGAGCACAACCCGATGGCCACGCCCGGCAGGCTGACCTGCCTGGGCACCCCGGTGGATCTGAGCACGATCACCCTGCCCAGTTACGTCACCGGCGGGGTGACCGACCACCTGACGCCGTGGACGTCGTGCTACCGCACCACGCAGCTGCTCGGCGGGCCGAGCACGTTCGTGCTCAGCAACGCCGGGCACATCCAGAGCCTGGTCAACCCGCCGGGCAACCCCAAGGCGGTGTACTGGACCGGGGGCTCGCCGGTTCTGGATCCGCAGGAGTGGCTTTCCGGGGCGGACAAGCACACCGGGACGTGGTGGACGCACTGGGCGGACTGGATCACCGCTTCGTCGGCCGGGACCAGAGCCGCGCCGTCCCGGCTCGGGAGCGTCGCGCATCCGCCGCTAGCGGAGGCGCCGGGGTGTTACGTCAGGGACAGGTGCCCGCTGTCCGTAAGGAGTGAGCCATGGTCGGCACCCACTTTCCCGACGACCGCGACGAGCTGGAGTCGGCGCTGCAGCGGATGCGCGAGGCGTTCGAGGCGCTCCGCGACGGCCGGACGGCGCCAGCCCGGGCCGAGGAGGAGTTCCTGGCCGGGTACGACACCGCGCGTGACCTGGTCGGCGCGTTCTTCCATCGGTCATCGGCGCTGGGTCATGACGCGGCCGAGTTCGACTGAGTTCGACTGAGCGATGCCCGTTATCGACGTCTTCGAGCGCGCTTCGGTGACGCTGGCCGCCTGCCGGGCGGTGCTGCAGCGGCTCACCCCTGACGACCTGGGCCGGGCGAGCCCGTGCGCCGAGTTCACCGTCGGCGAGGTCGGCGAGCACGTGGTGCGGTCCATGGTGCTGCTGGGTTCGGTGGCGGGAGCGGTCCCGTCGGCGGCCCCGGCCGTTGCGGACTCGGGTTCGGGGTCGCTGGACGAGCGGGTGGCGGCGGCGACGACGGCGGCGCTTGAGGCGTGGCGGTGGCGCGGGCTCGGCGGTTCGGTGGCGGTGGGGCGCAGCACCCTGGCGGCTGACCTGGCGGTGGAGATCATCCCGCTGGAACTGCTCGTGCACGGGTGGGACGTGGCCCGGGCGACCGGGTCGCAGATCGACGTCGCGCCGGAGGTGGCCGGTTACGTGCTGGGGCAGGCCCGTTCGCTGGTCACCGCGGACAAGCGCGGGCGCAGCTTCGCCGCCGAGGTACCGGCCGGGCCGTCGGCGACGGTGCTCGAGCGGCTCATCGCGTTCACCGGGCGGGATCCGGCCGGGCGCTCGTCACGGTGATCGAGACGGCGGGTTCGGCCAGCTCGGAGGGGTCGACGAACAGGCCAGCCCGGCGGGCGGCGGCCGCGGCCAGGTTGACGAGCGGTCCTGCTGTCTTTTCTTCTGCGTGGCCGGCGACCGCGGGGAGCTGGCGGAAGAAGCTGTCGGCGGCGGCGCTGGCCGGGACCGCGCCCTGGCCGGGGGCCGGGACCGCCTGCCAGACCAGGATCGACGTGTTGGCCTTCCACCGCGCCAGCGACGTGCTGACCGTGGTCCACGGCCGCCAGGTGCCCAGCTCACCCAGGAGATAGCCCAGGTCGGCCAGGCCCGCGGCGGAGCCGTCCGCGGCGGAGCCGTCCGCGGCGGAGCCGTCCGCGGCGGCGGCCGGGTCCTGGTCCGTGGGGGCCGGGACGGTCAGGGGGCAGTCGAGGCCGATGGCCACCTGCTCGCCGTCGTGCAGCGCGTGGAAGACGGCGTCGAACAGCTCGGCCGGTGAGGCGCCGGAGGTCGCGTCCGGCCGGTCATCGTCATGACGGCGCCCGGCCCAGCGCGCGGGCTCGCCGGATCCCGTCTCGATCGCGATGACCAGCATCGGTGCCTCCTGATCGCTATGTGTCGCCGGTCCCGGCCTCGGGGTGGTAGGCGGGGAGCTGGGCGATGGCCGGTGCGCGGTGCGGCCAGCGCTTGCGCAGCCGCCAGGCCAGACCCCCGGACGCGTGCTCGGCGTGGGTCATGGCATACAGGGTCCGGACCTGGCGGGAGGCGAACCGCCATCGTCCGTCCAGGCGGACGTACTCGTCGTCGTACCGGAACGACGTGATGACGGTGTGCCGGGCCGATGCCTGCTCGGAGAAGCCCGTCACCTGGCCGCGGGCGTGGTCGTCGTCGGTGAAGTCCAGGACGAAGCCGCGCGCCTCGTGCAGCGTGATCGGGTACAGGTCGCCTACCGCCCGGTAGTTCGCCACGATCGCCGCGCGGCCGGTGCGCGTGCTGCCCGGCGAGCCGAACCGGGCATCGGGCGTGAACAGCTCCCCCAGCGCGTCGAACTCGTGGTCATCGATCAGGAAGGCGTACCGGGCCAGGAGTTCGGCGATCTCCGCCCGGGACTCCAGGCGGGCGATCCGGCGCTCCAGGTCTTCCTCCGCCATGTCGCTCCTCGGACCAGGATCACGCCCGCGTGCGGATGCCGCCCTGGGCGGGGCGGCATCCGCAGGCGGTACCGGCTAGCGCGCTAGCTGGCGAGCCAGAGCTTCTTGAAGTCGGCGCGGTAGTCGGTCACGCCGACGTAGTTGCCGGCCGAGTCGTTCACCAGCGAGCCGACGTTCTGCGGCGTGATCAGCTGGGTCGGCAGGGCCGCGTTGAGGGGCGTCATATTCTCGAACTTGCGGGCGAACGAGTCGACCTGCCGGTAGGCGACGATCGGCAGCGAGTACGCGGTCCAGACGTCCTCCGTCCCGGCCTTAAGCCCCGCGATGTTCGGGGTGTCCGCGGTCAGGCCGCCGATGTGCTTTCCGGTCAGGCCGGCCGCCTTCAGCGCGGCGTCGACGCCGATCTCCAGGTCACCGAGGTCGAAGATCAGCCAGTCGGTGCTGGGATTCCTGGTCACGGTGGAGGTCACCTGGCTGGTCAGGGCGCTGGTGCCGAGGCTGGCCGCGGGCACGGCGTTCGTGCTGACCTTGCAGCTCGGGCACCACTGCTGCATTGCGGCCACGAACGCGGTGTCGAAGTCCAGCAGGATCGGGAAGGCGGTCAGCTGGAAGTCCTGGACCACGGCCTTGCCCTGGGACTGGACCGTCACGTAAGCGGCAACCATCTTGCCCCAATCGGCCAGCTGAGCCGGGCTCGCGATCGAGGTGTCGAACATGGCGCCCGACGGCGGGCTGGTGTCCGCGCTGCTGTTGACCCAGATGCCCTTCTGCGCGGCCAGGGTGAGCTGCGCCTGGATCGTGGAGTTGGGGATCCCGCTGGTCAGGATGCCCGCCGGGTTCAGCTGGATGGCCGAGTTCATGGCCGCCTGCTGGGTGGCCGGCGTCGACCCGGAGATCAGGTCCTTGTACTTCCAGCCGATGTCCGCGGCGGCCTGCGCCCAGTACTGGGCGAGAACCTTGGCGCTGCCCAGGCCGGAGTCCAGCCCGACGAGCAGCTTCCCGGCGGCGGGCTTGCTGGTGAGCGCCGTGCTGATGCCGATGGAGGTCGGCGTGTTCAGGAACTGCTGCTCGTACTGCTGCGCCGCTGCCATGCCGGCGCTGGTGGCGCTGGAGCTCGAGCTGGAAGTGGAACCGGTGCTAGTGCTGCTGGAGCTACTGCTGCTGCTACTGCATGCGGCGATGGCCAGCGCTGAGGTAGTGGCCGCGATGACGGCCGCGAGCGTTCTCCTCATCCGCGCCTCCTTCTGGCAGGCGCCCGGAAGGCCCGGGCGGCCGAGGGTTTTCTGGGTTCATGTTAACGACGGGTTACTGAGTTGGCTCTCAACCTAGGATTCCCAAGGACTAGCTGTCTACACCCCGTGAACTCCGAAGCGAAGTTGTTATGCGTTGGTCCTCGACATCGACAAATCTGGCCGCTAACTGTGGTTTTTCTGACTGACAGCCGAATCTGAGGGGCCGTTCCCCACCCTTTGGGTAACAGCACACGGACACCGTTGACCTGACCATAAGCGGGCAGTAACTTTGTATCGCTTGCGGTAAGACCGTATTCGTCCGAGGTGGGGTCTGGTCGCGCCGCACGCCGGAGCCTAAGCTCCACATAAAGAGTCCCCCGTTCAATGCCGCGCCACGAGTGACACTCGCCGCCGCAGGTCGCAGGAGGCAGCATGACGGCCGCGCTGACCGTGACCAACATGTCGAAGAGCTTTGCCGGCCCGCGGGTCCTGGACGGGGTGAGCCTGTCAGTGGAGCCGGGCGAGATCCGCGCGCTCGTAGGCGAGAACGGCTCAGGTAAGTCGACCTTGATAAAGATTCTGGCCGGGTTTCACCTGCCTGACGAGGGTTCGGCCGAGGTGGACGGGCAGTCGCTGCAGCTCGGTCACGGCGAGGCGAGCGAGGCGCTCGGGCTGCGGTTCGTGCACCAGGATCTCGGGCTGGTCAACAACCTGGACGCGGTGGACAACATCGCCCTGGGTGCCGGATACCCCAGCTTCCGCGGCCGGATCCGCTGGCGGCAGGAGCGCAAGCGGACCCGGGCGGCGCTGGCCGACCTCGGCTACGAATTCGACGTGCGCCGCCCGGCCGGCAGCCTGGCCATGAGCGAACGCACGGCAGTCGCGGTGGCCCGCGCGCTGGCCCCCCGGCAGGCCCCGGCCAAGGTGCTGATCCTGGACGAGCCGACAGCCAACCTGCCGGCCGCCGAGGCCCAGCGGCTGTTCCAGCTGGCCAGACGGGTCGCGGAGTCCGGTGTGGCGGTCATGTTCGTGTCGCACCATTTCGACGAGGTATTCGGGCTGGCCCAGAACGTCACGGTGCTGCGGGACGGCAAGCACATCATCACCCGCCCGGTGGCGGGGCTGACCGAAGACCAGCTGATCGAGCTCGTCATCGGGCGCAAGCTCGAGCACGTCGTGCACGACGCCAAGGCCGCCGAACGACGCGATGTCGTGCTCGAGGTCAGCGGCCTGGGCTCCGACGTACTGCGCAACGTGGACCTGACCGTGCACGCCGGCGAGATCGTCGGCATCGCGGGCATCACCGGCTCCGGGCGGGACGAGATGGCCACGGCGCTGTTCGGTGGCACCGACCGGGCGGGCGAGGTCACGATCAACGGCACCGCGGTGCCCAAGATGCGGCCGGACCAGGCCATGGCCCTGGGCATGGGACTGGTCCCGGCCGAGCGCCACGCCAACGCCGCGTTCATGACGTCGACGCTGCGCGAGAACATCACGGTGGTCGGTACCGGCCTGCACTGGCGCAACGGACTCTTGCGCAAGGGCCGGGAGCGCTCCGACGTCGCGGTGTGGCTGGAGCGCCTGGACGTGCGCCCGCGGAACAGCGAGTTCGCGATGTCCGACCTGTCCGGCGGAAACCAGCAGAAGGTGGTGCTGGCCCGCTGGCTGCGGATGAAGCCCAAGGTGCTCATCCTCAACGAGCCCACCCAGGGCGTGGACGTCGGCGCCAAGTCGGACATCCACAAGCTCGTCGATGAGGCCGCCGCCGACGGCACCGCCGTGATTATCGTCTCCACCGACCACGAGGAACTTGTCCGGCTGTGCCACCGGGTGCTGGTCCTGCGGCGCGGGAAGATCGCCGACGAGATCTCCGGTGGCCGCATGGACCACGATCTGATCACCGCGGCCACGATCGGCCGTGATCGGCACGACGCCGCGTGAACGAGCCGTCCGCGCCGGATCGCCCGCCGATGAGCTCCCGGGACGCGATCGCCATGTCCGGTGTACGGAGAAGGGAACCGGAATGACCGTCAACGAGCACAAGCCCCTTGATCCGGAGGTCGAACCCCAGGCTGGCGGCCAGCACGCGCAGGCGCGGCGAGGCCTGGCTACGACCCTCGGCCTGGACCGGTTCAGCGGCCTGTACGTGTGGGCGGTGCTGATCCTCATCTTCGCGCTGTGGGTGCCGAGCCTGTTCCTTACCGCCACCAACTTCCGGATCATCGCCGGGTCGCAGGCCATCACGGCCATGGTCGCCCTGGGCCTGATCGTGCCGGTGGCCTGCGGCGCATTCGACCTGTCCATCGGCGGCACCCTCGGCATGGGGGTCTGCATCGTCGTCTGGTTCCAGGCCAACCACCACGGCTTCATCCTCGGCATCTTCGCCGCCGTGGCCTTCGGGCTGCTGGTCGGGCTGGTCAACTCGTTCATCGTGGTCATGCTGCACGTCGACTCGTTCATCGCCACGCTCGGCATGGGCAGCATCTTGTCCGCGGGCACGACCTGGGTGACCGGCGGCTTCCAGGTGGCCAACGGCATCTCCCCGCACTTCACCGCCATCGGCCAGAAGCAGGTTCTCGGGCTGCCGCTGCCGGTCTACTACATGGTGATCTTGGCCATCATTTTGTGGTGGCTGCTGGAGTACACGCCGGCCGGGCGGTACCTGTACAGCGTCGGCGGCAACCCGCAGGCCGCCCGGCTGGCGGGCATCCGGGTCGGCCGCATCACGACCGGCGCCTTCGTCATCTGCGGTGTGGTGGCGGCGTTCGCCGGCGTCATGCTGGCCGCCGAGCTCGGCTCCTCGAGTCCGGACGTCGGGGTCCCCTACCTGCTGCCGGCCTTCTCCGCCGTGTTCCTGGGCGCCACCCAGATCCTGCCCGGCCGGGTGAACGTGCTCGGCACGCTGATCGCGATCTTCCTGCTCGCGACGGGCGTGAAGGGACTGCAGCTGGCCGGGGCGCCCGGTTACATCAACGACCTGTTCAACGGTTTCGCCCTGATCATCGCGGTGGCCCTGGCGGTCCGGTCCACCCGCCGCAGGGCGTGATGCCTGCCTGGTTGAGGAGCGGAGCTTGTTTGAAGAGCGGATCGAGGTAGCTACCGCGCTGTTCGGCGCGTGGTCGGGCACGGACCTGGACGGGCCGAGGCGTTACTTCGCCGAAGACGGCGTGCTCTACGACATCATCGGCGGCGAGCACCGCGGCTGGCCGGACATCCGTGCCTACTTCGGGCGAGGCCGGCAGCGCTACCCCGACCTGGTGCTCGAGCCGACCGGGGATTTCTGGTCGCGTCCGGACGGGCTGGCCATGCTGTGGACGATGAGCGCCACCCAGGCCACCGACGACCTGGGTCCGGAGCTGGTCGGCCGGCGCTGGACCGTCGAGGGCATGTCGTACCTGATCTTCGACGGGCTCACCGTCGTCCGCGAGGCGGACTACCACGACGGCGGGTCGCGGGAGCGGTCGTTGCGGAGTGGCGTCCAGTAGCGCTGCCCGGTCGCGCCGACCAGTGGCGTTTAGTAGCGTTCCACCAGGTGAGCACGGGTATCGGGGAGCTCGTAGGGGTCGGGCCAGAAATCGGTGATGCGGGCGATCCGGCCGTCGTCGGCGAGCTCGAAAAAGCACAGGCCGGGCTGCTGGCCCTCCGGGCCGGTGGCCTCGATCCAGCTGGCGGCGTGCTGGCCCTCGCCGACGATCCGCTGCACGGTGATGTGCCAGTCGTACGCGAAGCCCTCCACGTTGAATCGGAGGTAGGCGTCCCGGCCGCGGACCTGCTCCCTGGCCTGGGGGCCGCGGTAGAGGACGTCGTCGGCGAGCAGCGCGCCGAACGCGTCCCAGTCCCGGGCCTCGGCCGCGGCCCAGTAGGCCGCGACCGCGTCATGTGCATTGGTCATGCCAGGCACGCTACCCGCGCTGTCGGGTCCCGCAGCATGACCGGAAGATAACTGGATAATCTGCCGGTGCCGGCCGGGGCGTCTCGGAACACCACCCAGCGCATCACGCTGTACATGTACACGCCCTCACACAGCCCTGACAGGATCCGGGCGAGCTGGTACTCCACCCCGAGGGCGGCGAGGCCGTCGCCGACGCCGAGGACGAAGGCCCCGTAGTTGACCGCGAGGGCCACCACGTATTTCGTGGTCTGCGGGGCGAGGGCGTCATGGGAGCGGAAGTTGAAGGCGCGGTTCAGCACGAAGCTCAGCGCGAACGCGGTCAGGTACAACAGCGTCACCGCCGCCGGATACGGCCACCTCAAGATCCCGTGACAGAGCGACAGCAACCCGAGGTCCACCGAGAAGGTGAACCCGTTGATGATCGCGAACCCGAGAAAGCTGGGCGCGACGATCCGCGACAGCCCGAAGGGCAGCCTCCGGACGATGGCGGCCATCAGCGCGTGATAGCGCTTCCCTCGCCGGGTGACGGCGACGATGCGCGCGGGCGTGGCGCTGGCGTTCTCCCGGACGGGACCCACGCGCGCAAAATAGCAGTCACAGGTGTCCAACTCGTGACCGCCGGTGGGCTCCCGGCCGACAACCGGTGGCATAGGCGCACGCGGTGCAAGGTTGCCTGCGGCTAGGCGGTCAGTTCGACGGCGCGGCGCAGGAAGCGCAGGTGGACGGCTACGCCGATGGCGAGCAGGTCGGGGGTGGGACGGGCGGTGCGGGCGAAGACGTCCAGGGCGGTCAGGTTGACACAGGCGCCCTTGACCGAGTTGAACGCCTCCCAGGCGCGCCAGGTCGGCTCGTCGTACTCCACGCCTACCGTCGTGGCGAGCCGCTGCTTCCAGGACTCCGGTGAGCCGAGCCGGCGGCCGCGGATCAGGGCGAGGTAGGCCCAGTCCTCGGCGGCGTCACCGGAGTGGGCGAGCTCCCAGTCGATGACCGCGGCCACCCCGGCGGCGCCCTGCAGGGCGTTGCCCGGGCCGGGGTCGCCGTGCACGATGACCGACGGCCCGGTGGGCCGCAGGTGGGCGCGCAGCCAGGCGAAGGCCCGTTCGAGCAGCGGGATGGGGTAGGCCACGGCGGAGCGGTACGTGCCGTGCCAGTGCCGCAGCTCGGCGTCGATCGCGTGTTCTGGCCCGCGGCCGGACGGGAGGCCGTCCAGGGCCCCGACCTCGTCGGCGGCCTGCTGGCCGAGGTCGTGCAGCCGGCGCAGCGCCCGCAGCACGTCATCGAGGCCTTCGTCGTCGGTCCGCGCGCGGCCGTCGACGAACTCCATCACGAAGAACGGGTGGCCGACGGCGGCCGGGTCTGGTTCCTCCCAGAGGATGGCAGGTACGGGATAGCCGCGCGCCCGCAGGATCCGCATGACCGCCGCCTCGCGGCGGCCCTCGGTGCCGAACATGCCGTCCTGCTCGATCCGGGCCACGCCGCGTCCGCCGGCCCAGCGCACGTCCAGCATGAGCCGGCTGAACCCGCCGGAGATTACCGTGGCGTCCTGCAGCCGGACCCCGCGCGCCGCCAGCCAGCGGGCGAGCCCGTCCACCAGGTCCGGGTCGGCCGCGGGCGGGCCGCCCTCGGGGTCGCGGTGGTGGCCGGTGAACAGCTCGAGCAGCGGGGCGGCCGCGGCGACATCCTCGTCGAACCACTGCAGGCACAGGGCCTGTACCTGACCGGCCAGCGGCCCGGCGTCGCCGGTCACCGCGGCGGTGAGCAGGCGGCCCGCCGCATCCAGGACCTGCCGGTCGTTGTCCCCGGGCCGCTCGAGCAGGTCACGCAGCACCGCGGCGCGCTCCGGGTTCGGGTCGGGCCGGCGGGCCGCGCGGTACGCGGCCACCTCCTGCCAGCGCCGCCGCTCCGCGGGACTGAGCGGGAGCCGTTCCGCGCGCCGCTGCGCGCCGGCCAGGACGTCGTCCCCGACGTAGACGGTCATAGCAGGGCCAGGGCCCTGGCCTCGGCCGCGAAGTCGTACCCGGCGCCCCAGACCGGGTCGGACATCGCGTCCGGCGCGTCGGCAAAGGGCGAGGCGCAGAACCATTCGTAGGTCTGCCGGTGTCCCTCGACGAAACCGCGCTCGGCCGGCAGGCCGAGCCTGCTCGCCTTCTGCGTCGAGATCACCGCGTGGTGCCTGGCGCCGAACAGGTGGCCGAACAGCGGGCCCGGCACCTTGGCGAGCAGCTCGTCGGGCAGCAGGTGGACCCGGGGTTCCACGCCCGCGATCTCGGCCAGGGCGTGCACGTAGCCGACCGTGGTGATGGCCTGGCCGGTCGCGTTGACCACCTCCCCCGCGACGGCCCGCGGGGCCAGCGCCATGGCCAGCAGCAGCGCGCACAGGTCGTCCACGTGGCCGTAGTTCCCGGTGACGAGCCCGCCGTGCGGCAGCAGTACCGGCAGCTTGCGCCGCAGCCGCAGGAACATGGCGGTCTCCATGTCGAGGATGTTGTTGTCCGGGCCGTAGATCGCGGCCGGGCGGGCGATGCTGCCCGGGAACCCGGTCTGCTCGTAGCGGCTGCGGACCTGCGCTTCGGCGTAGGCCTTGAAGCCGCCGTAGGTGGTGACCGGATCGGCCGAGGCGGGCTGGTCCTCGGTCCACGGCATCAGCGGGCTGGGCTGGTAGGCCATGATCGAGGAGACGAACACGTAGGCCCCGGTCCGCCCGTCGAACAGCGCGATCAGTTCGGCGATGGGCGAGCCGCCCGCCACCATCACGAACCCGGACACGTCGAAGACCGCGTCCCATTCGGTGCCCGCCAGCGCGGCGCGCATCGAGTCCAGGTCGGTGCGGTCGGCGACGTACCGCCGGACGTCGGGAGGCAGCTCGCTCGGGGTCCGGCCCCGGTTGAGGACCGCGACCTCGTGACCGTGCCCGGCCAGGTGGTGCACGAGGCGGCGGCCGACGAACGTCGAGCCGCCGAGGACGAGCGAGCGCATGAGGCCTCCGGGTCGTGGGGAAGGTGTGCCGGTCAGGCGGTGCTGGTTAAGCCGGGGCGCCGGAGGCGCGGCCCAGGGGCGGGAGTTCGCGGTCGTCCCGGCCGTCCGCGACGAAGGTCGCCGCCTGCTGCTCGGGCTGGTTCAGGTCGGCCCAGCGGGCGCAGGCGGCCATCACGGCCGCGATCTCCTGGCGGTCAAGCAACTGTTCCAGCAGCGACGGATCAGGCACCTCGTACCTCCGGACCGATCGGAAAGCTGCTAGAAACTATAGTGTGTCCACAGTTACCAAGTGAGGCTCGCACATGACGTTCTTCGGTGTCGCCGATACGCTCGCCGGGTGAGACGGGAGGGGACAGCGTGCTACTTCGGTTCGACGAGTACCCGTACCACCAGATCACCGCGTCGTTCGCGGGCGTCGCGGGGAGCGACCCGCAGTGGAACGACGGGCACTACGTCTGCCTCGCCGACCAGGCCGGGCAGGTGTGCCTGACCTCCTCGCTGCGGCTCTACCACAACAACGACGTCCTGGACGGGTTCGTGTGCCTGCGGCACGCGGCCGGCAGCACAACATCCGGCTGTCGCGGCGGCTGCGCCCGCACATGGACGAACTGGCCGTGGGCCCGTTGCGGCTGGAGATCCTCGAGCCGATGCGGACGGTGCGGCTGGTCCTGGAGGACAACGAGTCCGGCCTCGCGCTGGACGTGACCTGCCGCAGCGGCACGGTGCCGTACGAGGATCCCGCCGAGGTGACGCGCATCGACGGCCGGCTGATCAGCGAGCGGATGACGTACGAGATCACCGGCAAGTGCGAGGGATGGGTCCGGGTCGGCGACGCACGGTTCGGGCTGGACGCGACGACGGACTCGTTCTTCCGGAACCACTCGTGGGGATCGCAGGCCGGCCGCGGCGGTCCCCGGCTGTACGCCGCCCCCGCGGTCGGCGCCAGGCGCCGGGTGCCCGGCGTCCGGCAGTGGGTGCTGTTCGACATGCCGGACCACGGCGGCTTCTACTTCATCGACCCGTCCGGCCGCAAGGCGTCGGGCAAGGGGGCCATCATGCTTCCCGAGCGCAGCGTGCCGGTCACGTCCGTGGAGCACGACCTGCGGTTCTATGACGGCGGGCGGCGGCTGCGGTCCGGGACGTTCGGCCTGACCGACGCGGAGGGCACGGTCCGCCGGTACCAGGTCGAGGATCTGGGCTGGGTGTACTGCCAGGGCGGCGGGTACTTCGGCGGCTTCAACGACGGCCTGGGCCAGGGCGTGTACCGCGGGGACTATCACGTGGAGGGCGAGGTCTGGGACGTCTCGCACCCGACCCAGGTCACCGACGCCAGCGGGAAGACGTTCGAGTTCGACCACGCGTGGGCGGAGAACTTCACCCGGCTGACCAGCGACGGCCAGGCCGGGCTGGCGCACTTCGAGTGCGTAGTCATCACTGATCCGCAGGAATGGTCCGCGCATCCAGGGAAGGCCGGCTGATGGACCTCGGCGTTATCTTCCCCACCACGGCGATCGGGACCGATCCCGCCGTGATCCGCGACTTCGCGCAGACCGCGGAGGGGCTGGGCTACCGGCGGCTGCTGACCTACGACCACGTCCTCGGGGCGGTGCACGCCGACCGCGACCCGCCGCTGGTCGGTCCGTACACGCAGGACGACCCGTTCCACGAGCCGTTCGTGCTGCTCGGCTTCCTGGCCGCGTGCACCACGACGATCGAGCTCGGGGTGGCGGTGCTGGTGCTGCCGCAGCGCCAGACCGCCCTGGTGGCCAAGCAGGCCGCCGAGGTGGACGTGCTGTCCGGCGGGCGGATGACGCTGGCCGTCGGCACCGGCTGGAACCCGGTCGAGTACGAGAGCCTCGGCGTGCCGTTCGCCGGGCGCGGCCGGCGGCTCGACGAGCAGGTCGAGCTGCTGCGCAGGCTGTGGCGCGAGCCCGTGCTCGACTACCGGGGCGAGTTCCACCGCATCGACCGGGCGGGGATCTTGCCGCGGCCGGACCGCGGCACCATCCCGCTGTGGTTCGGCGGCGGCTCGGAGGTGTCGCTGGCCCGGGCCGCGCGGACCGGGGACGGCTTCGTGTTCGGCTCGGCGGGCCCGCGCACCCACCGCCGGGCCCGGCCGGCTCCGCGAGCTGCTCGCCGGGCAAGGCCGCGACCCCGCCAGCTTCGGCATGGACGCCATGATCGACTACGCGCTCGGGCCGCAGGCCTGGGCCGACGAGGTGCCCGCGTGGCAGGCGGCGGGCGGGACGATCCTGTCGGTCCAGACCATGCAGTCCGGCACCGGCTACCAGCGCGTCATGCACCGCAAGCTGGGCAGCCCGGCGGCGCACATCGCGGCCCTGGGCGAGTTCGCGGGCGTGCTGCGCGGCGGCTGAGGACCCGGGTCGAACCGGGCGGCCGTCCGGCACGTTGCCCCGGATGGGGGGACGGCGCGGGGCTCCGGGAGGTCTGTGGTGAGGATGCGGCCCGAGGCCGAGCAGCGGCTGCGCGCGGGCTTCCAGCGGCGGGTCGACCAGCAACGCGAACAATACGCCCCGCAGCTGGCGCACGCCGGGCAGCTGGCCGCCGGATCCGGGTGCGGTCAGCTGGCCGGGGTGTTCAGCATGCAGGCGCCCTTCAGGGCGCGGGATCTGGTCCCCGGGCTGCTGCCGCTGGCCGCGGTCCCGTTCCTGATCATCGGGGCCGCGGCCGGGGTCCCGGGCATGCTGCCGGCCTTCGGGGTCTTCCTGTTCGGATTCATCGCCTGGTACGGCGTGATCTTGTGGCGCGGCATCAAGCGGCAGACGTGGCTGTTCGCCTTCACCGGCGGGTTCATGCTGCTCGATGATCCGCTGAGCACCGGCGTCGCGGTGCGCTGGGATCAGGTCACCGGCGCCGACCCGGTCTGGACCCAGGTGTACAGCCCCGGCTCGGAGGACGACCCGAAGACGGTGCTGAGCGCATACCGGCTGCGGACCGCGGACGGGCGAGCCTACGACATCTCCCGCTCGTTCAAGAACGTGCAAGACCCTTACCGGGAGATGGGGCAGCTGTTCCGGTACCTGGCCCCCAACACGATCGGAACGACCATGCCGACCTTTCCCACCGTGGACCAGATCATCTCCGCCTACGCTCGCTAGGCGCCGGGGACGTGAGCTACGCCTCCCGGTAGTGCTGCCCGGCCAGGCTGGCCAGGCTGTCCCGGTCGAGATGGTCGCGGCCGACCGCGGCGACCAGGCAGTCGGTGACGGCTGTGAGGGTCGCGGTGCGGCGGCCGTGCTCGAGCAGCGCGCTCCCCCACGACCGCCCCGGGCCGAGTTCGGCCAGCTGGGCGTGCCGCGCTTGTCGAAGATGATCACCCGGCGGAACGACCCGAGGCGGTCCAGGAAGGCCGGGATCTCCGGCAGCTCCCACATCACCTCCAGGTGCGAGGTCAGGCCCTGGATGGCCACCATGTCCTCCCCGGAGCCGAACACCTGGTACGCGATGTCGGCGTCCCCGGACCGGGCGTATCGCGTCTGCGGGACCTCGGCCATGATCACGAACCTCCTGCTGGGGCCTTCTCGCGGGAGCCGGCGGGTCAGGCGATGTCGCGCCGGAGGACGAACGGGATAGCGGCTGCGAGCAGGACCGCGGCGTAGCCCCCGAGGACCTCGGCGGCGGTGCCGGGCGCGAGGATCCCGCTGCCGTGCACGGTCGGGTCGGTCAGGGTCACGGCGGTACTGGTGATCAGCCACTTTTCCAGCTGGGGGGCCACGGTGTGCAGGACGATCAGCTCAGCGAACGCGACCCAGCCGACCGCGCAGACCACGGCGGCGACGGTGCTGCGGGTGAGATAGCCGAGGGCCACGCCGATCACGCCGAACAAGGTGGCGGCGACTACCGACTCGGCGTACAGCTGACCGGTGCCGGGCGGCAGGTGATGGATGCCGTGGGCGGACAGCTCACCGACGATGGTGGCCAGGCCCGAGCCGAAGGTCAGGCCGGACAGCACCGCGCCGGCGATGGCGATGGCGATGGCCTTCGCGGCCACCTGGGCGCCGCGCCGGGGAGTGACGAGCGTGGCCGGGATGATGGTCCGGTGCCGGTATTCGCCGCCGGCGGCGACGATGCCCAGGACGAGCATGGCCACGCAGCTGACCACGCCCAGCTTGAGCATCTGCTCGGTGCTGTCCATGCTGCCCAGCGGGGGCTTGCCGTTCTTGCCTGCGACCGCGACGTCGACCACGACGGCGATCACGTCCAGGCCGATGCCGACCGCGAGGGTGATCAGGTAGGCGGGGGTAGTGGCGAGCTTACGCAGCTCGGCGCGGGTGAGCCTGGCGCTGGCGGTCATGACTGGAACACCTCCGGGGTGCGGTTGCTGGTCAGGTCGAAGAACAGTGATTCGAGGTTGTCGGTGTGGCGGGACAGGTTGAGCTCGGCGACCGGGCCCTGGGCGGCCAGGCGGCCGCGGGTGATCACCACCACGTCGTCGACGGTCTGGGCGGCTTCGGCCAGCAGATGGCTGGACACGAGCACGGTGCGGCCCTCGCCGGCCAGGTGGCGGAGCAGGTCCCGCATCCACCGGATGCCGTCGGGGTCCAGGCCGTTCAGTGGCTCGTCCATGATCAGCACCTCGGGGTCGCCGAGCAGCGCGACGGCCAGCGACAGCCGCTGCCGCATGCCCATCGAGAAGCCGCCGACCCGGCGGTGCCTGGCCTCGGCCAGCCCGGTCAGGCCCAGTACCTGCGGCACCCGCGACTTGGGAATCCCGGCGGCGCTCGCGATGATTCGCAGGTGCTCGTTGGCGCTGCGGGCCGGGTGGAAGCAGTCGGCCTCCAGCGCCGCGCCGACGGTGCGAGCCGGGTGGGGCAGGTCGCGGTAGCGGACCCCGTTGATGGTCGCGGTGCCGCCGTCCGGGCGGGTCAGCCCGAGCATAATCCGGAGGGTAGTGGTCTTGCCCGCCCCGGTGCGCGTCCTATGCCGCCTGACCAGCGGAAACCGGCAACTTGCCTGCGCCTGTCGCACAGCGGGGCGCTGGTGGGGAGACTCTGGGGTTGAGTTCAAGCGTGGCGGCGGCCCGGTCGGAGCGGGCGACGGCAGGAGAGACAGTCCCCGGCCTCACGTTCATCTTGTCTGGGTGCAAGTGCCTGGCGTTGGACACCGCGATGTCGGCGACCACCGACGCGGTGCAGCTGCTCGGCGGGTACGGGTACGTGAACGACTATCCGGTCGAGCGGATGATGCGGGACGCGAAGATCACCCAGATCTACGAGGGCACCAACCAGATTCAGCGGATGGTGATGGCGCGACAGCTTCTTAAGGGCTGAAATTAGGCCGTTGGCCTGCGGTTTCTCGGGACCGTCGCGCGTGGAACGGGCCACTAGACTGCCGAGTCGGGCGGCCTGTTCTCATGCCCGGATTGCCCGGTTCGTCCCGGTCGTTTCCCGTTGTTTCCGGACCCCGTGCTGAATCGGTGCTGACCCTAACGGCGCCGGGCATGCCGGTCGGCGCGCAGGTATATCGGAGGTCTACGCCAGGTATATCGAAGGTCGCTGTCGGGTCCATGGTCGCTGGGCGCCTGCTGCCTGGGCCGGTAGTGTCGCGTAGGTGACTGACCCGTACAAGTGGGTGATCCACGGCGAGCGGCTGGTGGACGACACTCCTCACGTCCGCGTGAGCCTGGCTGATGTCGAGCTTCCGAATCACGTGCGGTTCACTCAGTACGTCTTCCGGATGCGGCGCTGCGCGATGACGGTGGTCCTGGACGACGCGGGCGAGCGGGTGCTGCTGATGCGCAGGCACCGGTTCATCGTGGACCGCTGGGTGTGGGAGCTGCCGGGCGGCTACGTGGATGACGGAGAAGACTCTGTGACGGCGGCAGCGCGCGAGGTGGAGGAGGAGACGGGCTGGCGTCCGCGAAAGCCCGAGTTCGTCATGTCCTGCCAGCCGCTCATCGGCAATGCCGACTATCCGCAGGACCTGTACCTGGCAAGCGGAGCCGAGCACGTTGGTGAACCTGAGGTCGACGAGACGGCCGAGGTCCGCTGGGTGCCAGTCGACGAGACGCCGACGATGATCGCCCGGGGCGAGATCCTGGGCGCGATCACCATCATCGGGGTGCAGCATGCCCTGCTGCGGCGGGCAGGCGCTCGCGTACCTCCGCCGTGAAGTCCCGGACGGCCGGGACGTCGGCTTGCGGGCGCAGGATGCGTACGAGGTCGCGGACGTAGCGGACGCTGCGGGCTGAGGTGAGGCGGACGGTCAGGTCCAGTGCCTGCCGTCCAATGGCCGATGCTTGCTCGGGCTCGCCTTGGACGGCGTAGGCGGTGGCAAGCAGGGAGAGGTTGAAGGCCCGGCCGCGTACGTAACGGCCGTCCATGTCCAGTGAGCGGCGCGCGTAGCGGGCGGCGTGGCCCGCTTCGCCGAGGTCGCGGAAGCACTGGGCCATGCGGGCGGCCAGGTATGCCTCGTCGAAGTAGGCGAGCCACGCCGGGTCGTCTTCGCGGGCGGCGCGGTCGAAGGTCTGCTCTGCCCTGGCGAGGGCGGCACCGCAGGCGTGCGCGTCGTCGCGCGCGGCGTGCCCGTGGGCTTCCATGACCAGGCACTCGGTGAGCAGGGTCGCCGACCCATGGCGGACGGCTGCGGCTTGGGCGGCTCTGGCGAGGTCGACCGCCTCATCAGGCCGGGCCAGGTAGAGAGCCTGGTGCGCCTGGGCGGCGAGGACCTCGGCCGCGAGGGCATGATCGTCGGCATGCCGCGAGTAGGCCAGGGCCTGGGTGAGGTAACGCTGGGCCAGGCCGTGCTCATCGCTGTCGTAGGCGACCCATCCGGTTTCCTCTGCTTTGTTACAGTGTCTCGTTTCCTGCCCGGGGCTGGGTCTACCTGCGGGGTTTCGTGTTGCGGTGGGTGGTGTCGCGTTCGTAGGGTCGCTCCCCATGCAACTGACCTTCTTCTCCAGCGTGGGCTGGGAGTCCTGGGATGTCGAGGCCAGGCCGGCGGTTCCTGATCGGATGCCGGTCCTTGTCGATGATGATCTGCGGTTCGACGATGGCGGCGGGCCGCGGCCGGCTGTGGCGGTGAACCGGTGGCTGCGGGAACTGCCGTCCAGCGGTGCCCCGTCGGCCGGCACGTGGGCGGTGTATGCGCGGGTGCTGCGCGACTGGATGGAGTTCTGCGCGGGACACGGGACGGAGGTGTTCGATGAGCGGGAGCAGCTGAAAGCCGTGCTGGGCGCCTATGCCGTGTACCGGGCGGACGGCCAGGAGCATGCGAGGTTCGCGGCGGCGACGTGGAACCGGCATGTGAGCGTGCTGTCGTGTTTTTATCAGTGGGCTGTCGCGGAAGGGCATGCCCGCGGGGTGCCGTTCAGTTATGCCCAGGCCCGGGTCCGCTATGGGGACGTGGTGCGGGAGGCGCAGGTGAACCTGGCCCGGCGGCGGGTTCCGAAGCGGCACGTGACGATCAGGTACCTGGAGGCGGACTTCGCCGCGTTGTTCATCGCGGCGCTGGGCGGGCTCGGCCCGGGCGGGGTGGCTGATAGCGGTTACCGCGGCCGGGAGCTGGCCCGTAACGCAGCTGTCGGGCAGCTGGCGCTGGCCAGCGGGCTGCGGCGGCAGGAGTTCAGCTATCTGCTGGTGTATGAGATCCCGCCGTTGCCGCCGTCGCCGGGGAGGCTGCCGGTCCCGTTCCCGGTGCCGTCGGGGGTGGCCAAGGGCCGTAAGTACCGCACGACCTGGATCGATTACGCGTCGCTGGAGGCGGTTCATCAGTATGCCGGGCTGGATCGCGCCGCCGCCGCAGGCGGGTCACGGTGGCGGCCGCCGCGGCGGTGGGGTGAGGCGCTGGTGGTGGGTGAGCCGGACGCGGCCGGCGGGCGGATCAACGGGCGGCGGGTCCGGTGGGATCAGCTGGGCCCGGGACAACGACGGCGGCTGGTCGCCCCGGATGGCGGGTCGTGCCTGCTGGCGGTCCGCTCCGATGGCGGGCCGTTCACTGCGTGGGAGAGCGTGTTCACCCGCACCTCGGATCGGGTCCGCCGGCGTTTCGAGCCGCGGTTCCCGCATGTGCACCCGCACCGGCTCCGGCATTCTTTTGCGCTGGCGACCCTGGAGCGGCTGGTCAGCGGCTATTACGCGCAGGCGGCCGGGCTGGTGGCGGCCACTGGTTCGGGCCGGGGCCCGGATGCGGCGCTGGCGTTGTATCTGGCCAAGGCTGACCCGATGATGGTGCTGCGTGATCTGCTCGGCCATTCCTCGGTGGTGACTACCGAGGCGTATCTGCGCCGCCTCGATATGACCCGCATCTATGCCGATGCTTATGAACGTGCGGGCCGCGAGGCCGGGCTGATCGATGCCGCCGCGGCCTGGCGCGAGGCCGACGAGGAATTCACCGGCCAGGAGTACGCCGGTGAGGACATCCAGGGCGGAGAGTACTGATGCCGGCGGAGCTGCTGGCGGACCCTGCCGGGATCAGCTGCCTGTTCAGCGACGGCCGCCGGTATCGGCGCACCGTTGCTGGCATTGAGCCTGCTGTGCTGGCCGGTGATCTGCTGACAGGGCTGACCGCAATGATTCATCCGCACGGCAGCATCGACTCGCCGGCCACCGTGAACGCCTATCTGGTGGGTCTTCGCGATATGGCCAGGTTCATGAAGGACCGCGGGGCCGGCGGCGGCGCGGGCGGGCTTTCCCGGGGGCTGCTGGCAGAGTACTGGATGCAAGCTGGCCGCCTCCGCGAATCGGCGACCCGGCGGATGCTGGTTTCCTTTGACACCGTCAACGGCGGCGACGCGTTGCAGCCCGGGGTTCGCGCGCTGGCTGACGGGCGGCATTTCACCGCCAGGCCGCCCAGTTCTCCGCTGGTCCCTTACGGCCAGCAGGAATGGGAACGGCTGCATCAGGTCTGCCGGCAGGCTGCCGATGAGGCGTTTGCTGAACACCGGCGGGCGCTGAAGTCGGCGGCCCGCGGGCAAGATCCCCGGATCGGGGGGTGGACCGCTGATAACCAGCGGTGGCTGCTGGTGCGGCTCGGGCCGTCAAGTGATCAGCAGATCGGCGCACACCTCGGCTGCGGCGGCACGTGGGTCAACAGGCGCGGCGGGATACGGGCCGCGAGCGATGAGCTGTTCCCCGATGTCGGCGTGGTGATCGCCTACCGGCTGCTGCTGGGCATCTATACCGGGATCGTCCCGGACGGCATCGCCGGGCTCGGGATCGGGGACATCGACTGGGCCGGGGACGCCGCCGTCCTGCTCGCCTTCGTCAAGGGACGGACGGCGGCGGAATCGCTGACGCTGCCGCGCCGCGCGGTGCGGCTGCTGGAGCAGTGGCTGGAACACTCCGCCCCCGTGCGTGAGCACGCCCCCGCCGGGCTGCGTGACAGCCTGTGGCTGTATTACTCCTACGGCGGCCGGTCCCGCTGGCAGACCGCGACCGGGGTGTCCACCCACGAATTGTGGGGCCGCAGGCACGGCCTGAGCGTTGACCGGCGCAGGATCCGGACGACCTACCTGTCGCTGCGTGACCGGACCCGCTGGCACGGCAGTTCCCGGTCGGCGATCGACCCGAACCACACTCCCGCCGTTGAAGGTGATCATTACCTGACTGCGGCGACGCCCGCTCAGCGGGATGCACTCGACTCGATTATTGAAGATGCCCAGCATGACCTGCTCAGCCGGGCTCATCCGCCGGTGGTCTTGAGCGGCCAGGACGCCGCGGACCTGGCGGGAAACTATCCCGGTCTGCTCGCCCGGCTGAATCTTCGCGACACCGCTGTCAGCGAGCTTCTCCGCGGTGAGCAGGACGTGTTCGTCGCCGCGTGCGCCGATCCGCTGTCGGGGCTGCACGGGCCGCCGGGCAAGCCCTGTCCGGCCAGGCCATGGGTGTGCCTGCTCTGCCCGCTGGCAGTCTTCACGCCCCGGCACATCGCGAACCTGCTGCGCCTCAAGGCGTTCTTCGCCCGCCAGTGGAAGCAGCTGCCTGCCCCCCAGTTCATGGCCGTCTTCGGCCCGTATTCCACCCGGATCACCCAGATCCTGGAACGCTACCCCGCCGCGCTGATCGCCGCAGCCGCAGCCAGCGTGGATGATGCCGCAGACCAGCAGATCCCGCTGCGTCCGGAGGAACGCACGAGATGACCACCCCGCAGCGAGCGCCTGCTCTTCACGGCCCGGGCAGCAGCGTCTTCACCGGCGCTGACGTGTGCGCGGCGGCGGGATTCCGCCTGTGCCCGCGCGGGCACGCCGCCGCATTCGACGACGACGTCTGGCGTTTCGACGACGTCGACGGCATCTCGGTCCAGATGAGCAGATCAGGCCAGACCCGGATGGACTTCACTGCCATCAGCGACCCGCGCTGGCGGCTGGCCGCCAAGGAGTACCTGCTCGCCCGCCTCGCGCCCGGCCATCCCGAAGTCAGGATCCTGCCGCGCGCTTTCCGGGTCCCGCTGACGCTGTCGAGCTGCTCCAAGCGGCTGGCCGAGACGACCCGGTGGATGAACTGGCTGACCGCCCGGCGCATCACGTCGCTCGGCGAGGTGTCCCAGGATGACTGCGACCGGTACCTGGCCGAACGGTGCCTGCGCAAAGATAGCGCCGGGGCGGTGACCGGAACCCTGGACGAGTCCGTGGCTCGCGTGGCCGCCGCCGTCATCATCGAACTGGCCTGCTACCGCGAGCTGCTCACCGCCGACCGCTACCGCGACGGCTTCACCCCCTGGAACGGCCGGTCCTCCTCCCAGGTCGCCGGCATGCGGCCGCCCGCGGAAAACAAGACACCCGTCGTGGGCCAGGAGATCCTCCAGCCGGCGCTGGCAGCGGCGCTCTACCTCACCGCCACCATCGGGCCGCACCTGGTGACGCTCCCGCCGCAGGTGCAGCAACGCCGCCGTGAGCATGCCCGGCTTCACGAGGCCGCGGTAGATCCCGGCCGTCTGGAGGAGGTCCTGCATCAGCACGCCGCCACCGGCCTGCCGCTGGAAGCGACCCGGGATGTCAGCGTCCGCGCCCGCCTGCAGCAGGGCTGGGATCCCGCAGACCCGCTTCTTGACGTCAGCTTCACCGCGCTGGCCCGAGAGGCGGGAGCGGGCAGGATCCGGCCTGCTCCTCTCGCCGCGGCGCGGCCGCTGATCGAGCAGACCCTGACCCTCGTCGGCACCGCCAAACCGTGGGCCCGCCAGGCAGCGCACGTGTCCCGCGCTGACGGCGCGGGCATGGCTCCATGGACCCTGCCGCTGGACGAACGCGACATCCGCGACCTGGCCGGCTACGTGCACACGGCATGCCTTCTCCTCACCGCGGCCCTGACCGGCATGCGCCCGAGCGAGCTGATGGAGCTGCGCCACGGCTGCCGCACCACCAGCCAGCACGGTGATGACATGATCCGCTACCGGCTGACCAGCAAGCTCATCAAAGGACAGCCGCTCGGCGGCACCAGCGAAGAATGGGTGGTCATCGAAGCCGTCCACGACGCCATCGGCCTGGCAGAGCAGCTCAGCCTGCTACGTCCGCACCCGGGACGACCTGATATTCGGCCGGTTCAACTTCGACCTGCGCTACCCCTGGTTCCGGGCCTGGGTCAACGGCCCCGCAGGCCAGCGCCTCGGACTCACCCCGATCCCCGGACGACGCGGTCACCCTGCGGATGCTGCGCCGCACCCTCGCACACGAGCTCGCCTACCGGCCAGGCGGGCTGCTCGCGGCCAAGATCGCCCTCAAGCACGTGAGCGTCGCGACCACCGAGGGCTACGCCGCCCGCCCCGGCGGCGCCCAGGGCAAACTCCTCGCCGAGATCGCCGAGGACGAGGCCAGCCGCAACCTGCAGATCGTCCTCGCAGAGTTCCGCAACTACCAGGACGGCATCATGCCCGCCGGCCCCGGAGCCCGGGAACTGACCGAGTTCTTCGCCACCGTCGACGGGGACCTGGCCAGCCACGCCGCGGCCGCCCCCAACGTCGTCCCCAGCGACCAGCACATCCTCAACCTGCTCAGCAAACGCGCCCAGGTCCTCCACCTCGCCACGGCAAACTACTGCTGGTTCACCGACCCGTCCCGCGCACTCTGCCTGAAGCTCGCCGGCACCCCCGCCGCCAGACAAGCCGCTGGCCGGGAATGTGCGACTCGGCCCGCTGCCCGCAGGCCACCCACCACCCCTGCCACCGGCCCGTCTGGGCAGACGCCGTCACCAGCACCACCGCGTTCATCGGCACGCTCGGCCGCACCCGGACCGCCGAGCGGGCACGCCTCCAGGCCGAACTCGACCGCGCCCAGCGCGTCCTGGCCTCCATCGACGCCGCCACGCCAGCGGAAGAGCAGACGACCATGCGGACCACCGCTGAACAGCGACGCCAGGCCGAGCAGCGGATCCGGGCCGCCGCCGACGCCCTCCTGCGCGGCGACATCCCGCCCGGACGGGAAGTGCGACATCACCACCCTCGCCCGCCAGGCCGGGGTCTCCCGGGCAGCGCTCTACCGGACCTACCCGCACCTGAAGGAAGAATTCGAGCAGCGCCTCGCCGGCGCTCCACGCCAGCGGGACCGCCCCCGACCCCCGCGACGCCCAGATCACCCGGCTCAAGAGCGCACAACGACGAGCTCAGGCAGAAGCTCGCCGACCGCGACGCCGCCATCCGCGACCTCGAGCAGTTCAAGGAACTCGCGACTGTCCAGGCTCGCCGCCCAGCACGACGAGATCAGCCGCTGCCGCCGCCAGCCGCCGCGACAGCCGGCAACGTCCGCAGCCTCACTCCCCGACTCCCCGGGGAACCGCCGCCCGCCGGGCATCTGACCCGGCAATGTGACCTGCATCACATCAGCCCCATCCGGCGTGTCCGCAATCGAGACACAACCCCCGCCAGCACGCACGTCAGCCCCCTCAGCTCACCCCAGGCCAGACGAGACACAACGTCATGCGAACACGCGTTCTGCGGACGAAAAGCCCGCCGCGTACTTGAGCGCGGTCAGGCCAAACGGCTGCCGCAGCGACCGGCTCGCCGTCGACACGGCGGAGGCCTGGCTGCGGCCGAAACCCAGGGCCAGCGTGACCGAGTCCCCATGGGCCGGCGTGACGTCCTCGGTGGCCGTGATGTGGCCGTCCGGCGCCGAGTCGTACGTCGTCAGCGCATGGTCGAGGTCGAGCTGGGTGAGGCCGTCGCTGACGCTGCCCGCGTACCCGACGCTCGCGGCCGGTGAGGAGACGCTCGCGTCCAGGGCCATGTACGTCGGCACCGCGTAGTCCCGGTTGACCGCGTTGGTCACCGTGTTGGTGCTGTCGATCACCGGCACCGGGGAGCCGGTGGAGGTGTCGATCACGCCGGTGTTGCCGCCCGCGTTGTCGGCTGCCGCCGCCGCCGTTGCCGTTGACGTGCGCGTCCAGCCGGGCGTACAGGTGCAGGCCGGCCACGTTGGTGCCGGACCCGGGCAGCGCGGAAAGCCGGGTGTGCATGAGCACGGTGTCGCGGGCCGGGTCGGTGATGTAGGTGGTGACGATCTGGTAGCCGTGCTCGGCGTCGGTCGCGGTCACCGTGCAGGCCATGCCGGTGGGGTCGGCCGCCACCGTGTAGGTCATGTCCCGCGTCTGCAGGTCGGTGAACGTGGACCCGTCGGTGACGATGTACTGCAGCGTGCTGACGTTCGTGTTGTCGATGGTCGGCTCGTAGACGTCCGACAGCACTCCGCCCGCCACCGTGTACCAGACCTTCGACCGCGTGCCGGTGGCCGTGCCCACGCAGTCCTTGCGGGCCAGGTCGAAGTAGGACTCCGTGCCCGGCGCCCCGGGCGCCACATCCGCGGGCGCCGCCTTGCGCCCAGCGGCGGAGGCGGCGCCGCCGGTGGCGAGCGCGAGCATGGATGTGAACGCCAGGCTGCACGTCAGCAGCGCGATACCCGGCCTGCGGAGCAGGGCCACCGACCCCATCGCCACCTCCAGCGGACGGACCGAAATCAACCGGGCGCGCACGCGGGAGGCGCCTGGGCCAGCCGCCGCGCAGTCCCAGCAGAGCGTCCCCCGGCGACCGGTTTGTGTCAACGCCGGAGGCGGCCCGGGTGCCCCGCACACCCCCTGAACCGGCCATTCCCGACGGCAGTGTCCGATTGTGTGCCCCCGTAAACGGCCGGTAGTGCGCTATACAAGGATGAGCACGAGGGAGCGATATGCCGCGTAACGACGGATCCGGGCAGGCCATGCAAATGGCCAGGGAACGGATCGACCTCCTGCGCCAGAAGTTGCGCGCGACCCCGGCGCCGGTCAAGGCCGCCGGCTGTCGTCGCGGTGTTGGTGCTGGTCGTGATGACCCCTTTCCTCTGGGGCCGGCTCGCTTACCTCATCGTCGTGGTGCCGCTGCTGTACGGCCCGGTCGCCGTCGTCCGGCGCAGCCGGTCCGTCCTGGCGTCGGTGGGCGTCGGCCTGTGGGGGCTGGCGATCCTCTCCATCGCGGCGGCGAAGTTCCAGCAGAACAGCTTCGATGTGGTGCCGCTGCTGCTGCTCCCCGTCGGCGGTCGTGCTGGCGGCGCACGCCCGGCCGCTGGCCCGCGCCTTCGTGCCGTGCCGCACGGTGGCGCTGGTGCTGGCATGGTCACTGCCCCCGGCGGTCATCGCCTGGTGGCTGGACCGGAGCCAGCCGGTGATCACGTACCTCATCGCGTGGGGGCTCGCGGTGGTCGTGCTGGGGTGGCGCCTCGGCAAGGCCTGGCAGGTGGCGCGTGCGGACACCAGGCAGCGGGCCAGGGCCGCGATGATCGCACCCTACGGGGCGGCCGGGACGCCCACCGGGCGCGCCGGGCAACCGGCCGATCAGGCGCGCGGCGTCCGCCAGACGGAAGGGGTGCGCGGGCAGGCAGCTACCGCCGGGCCGCGGGACCGTGCGCCAGCGGCCAGGAACCGCCCGCGATCACCATCGAGCAGGCGATGGCGGAGCTGGATCAGATGATCGGCCTGGCGCCGGTCAAGGATCAGATCCGCCAGCTCACCGCCTCGGTGGAGGCGGCGCACCGGCGGCTGGCGGCCGGCTACCAGACCGAGAAGCCGCTGCAGCACTTCGTGTTCCTCGGACCGCCCGGCACCGGCAAGACCTCCGTGGCCCGGATCATCGCCAAGCTCTACTACGCGTGCGGACTGCTGGACAGCCCCGCCGTGGTGGAGGCGCAGCGCGCCGACCTGGTGGGCGAGTACCTCGGGGCCACCGCCATCAAGACCAACGACCTGATCGACTCGGCCGTCGGCGGGGTGCTGTTCATCGACGAGGCCTACAGCCTGGCCAACGACGGCGAGGGGCACGCGGACAGGTTCGGCAACGAGGCGGTCCAGGCGCTGCTCAAGCGCGCCGAGGACGACCGGGACAACCTCGTGGTGATCCTGGCCGGGTACCAGCGGCAGATGGAGGACTTCCTGGCGAGCAACCCGGGGCTGAACTCGCGGTTCCCGATGCGGGTCCGGTTCGGCGGATACACGCCGGATGAGCTGGTGGAGCTGGCGCAGGCCGCCCTGGCGCGGCGCGGGGAGTCGCTGGACGGCGAGGCGCTGCGCGGCCTGAACCGGATGATGGACGACGTCGGCCGCCGCCGGCTGATCGACGAGCTCGGGAACGGCCGGTTCGTCCGGAACCTGCTGGAGAAGGCGCGGCAGGCGCGCGACGTGCGGGTCATGACCGGGGGCCCGGAGCCGGTCGCCTCCGAGCTGATGACGTTGCGGGCCGAAGACCTGGACCGCGCGTTCGGCGAGCTCACCTCCAGGTTCCGCGGCTACGCCGAGGCACCCACCCTGGAGAACGCGCTGGCCGAGCTGGACGAACTGGTCGGCCTGGACCCGGTCAAGAGGCAGGTACACGAGATCGTCGCCCAGTTGCGAGTGGCCCGGCTGCGGGACCGGCAGGGCCTGGCCAGCCAGCCGCCGGCCCGCCATTTCGTGTTCACCGGGCCACCCGGCACGGGCAAGACCACGGTCGCCCGCATCCTGGGGCGCATCTTCGCCGCGCTCGGCCTGCTGGTCCGGCCGGAGGTGGTCGAGGCGCACCGGGCCGACCTGGTGGGCGAGCACCTCGGCTCGACCGCGATCAAGACCGGCAAGCTGATCGACTCCGCGCTCGGCGGCGTCCTGTTCATCGACGAGGCGTACTCGCTGTACAACGAGGGCTACTCCGGCGGCGACGCCTACGGGTCGGAGGCGGTGGCCACGCTGCTCAAGCGGGCCGAGGACGACCGGGACCGGCTGGTGATCGTGCTGGCCGGGTACCCGGCGGACATGGACCGCTTCCTGCGCAGCAATCCCGGGCTGGCCTCGCGGTTCTCGGTCCGCATCTCGTTCCCCAGCTATACCCCGGGTGAGCTGGCCCAGATCATGGCCGTCATCGCGGAACAGGCGGGCGACTCGTTCGACCCGGACGCGCTGCCCGTCCTCGAGCGGATCTTCGCCGATGCCGTCGACCAGGACCACATCGACGAGCTGGGCAACGGCCGGTTCGCGCGGTCCCTGTTCGAGCGCGCCTGCGCCGCCCGTGACCTGCGGGTCGCCGATCTCGGGGAGGCCGCCACCGCCGCCGATCTCACCACGGTCACCGCGGCGGACATCAACGCCGTGATCGGCGGGCTCACCGGTGACCACGGCGGCACCACTGGCGGCTGGAACGGGCGAGATCCGGGGACCTAGGGCAGATCGCCCAGTTCCGCCGTCAGCTTCGCGGTGTCGTCGTCGACGTCCCTGATCAGGTACATGAGCGTGTGCTGCACCGCGTGCTTGTTCTCACCCCGGTCCAGCAGCCGCTGCGCGGCCTCCCACAGTTCCGGCGGGTCGCCGCGCCAGAGCCGGTCGCTGAGCACCAGGTGCCTGCGGATGTGCTGGTCGGTGGCGGGGCGCCCGTGCGCGTCGTCGTGGTCGGCGGCCAGCAGGGTCCGCCGCGCCTCCGGCTGGGCCGGGTCCAGCGAGCCCAGGTCGATGCCCCGGTAGTGACCGCGGAGCACCGGGAAGGCGAACGCCCGCCGGGGGAGCGCCTCCAGGTCAGCGTCCGGCAGCAGCCTGCCCACCAGCCTGGTGTCCAGGCCGAAGCTGGACGGATCCCGGTAGACCTGGGTGAAGGTGCCCATCGCGCCGAACACCGCGTCGAGGGTCTGGCTGACCGCCTCGGCGCCCAGGCCGCGGCGCCGCCCGGACCAGCGCGCCCACGCGGCGAGGACGTGCGGCATGGCGTGCTGCTCGGCGGGCCAGAGCATGATCTTGCGCGGCAGCCAGTCCAGCAGGAAGGTCTCCGCCTTGGCCGGGCTCATCCGCAGCGGGCGGCCGAAGTCCTGCTCGCATCCGTAGCTCACGATGTGGTCGGCGCACTTGCTGGCCGCCCCCCGGTCGGACAGGTCCTCGGCCTCGTCGGAGGCGAGGAACTCAGCGACCAGCATCGCCCTGCGGTCACTGCTCCACGCCTGCCGGCGCGCCTCCGCGCCGGCCCAGGCCGACTCGGGCTCCAGGGTGGCCAGCCTGCGCGGCCGCACCGCCGAACGGCAGGACGGCCTCTGCCGCGGCCAGGTCGGGCGGCGGAAGAGCCCGGAATCCGGGACCTGATGAGGGATTCGAATTGAAGGAAGGCGTGATCCGCGCCGAGCGGCACGTTCACATGAATTTTCAACACGCGGCCTACTACGGCGTCAAGAACGGCGACCGCATGAGCCTGCGAATCATCCCCGTGTGCGATCGTGCTCGACGACCTGCTCGTCCGAGCCGACGCCACCAGCAAACTCGAAGTCCACCTCGACACCGACGAAGGCAACGCCGCCGATCTGGATCACGCGACGAAAGTGGAGTTGTTTATCAGGGACGACGGGCGAGGGGCTAGGGGCTAGGGAAAAGAAATCCTGCTCCTCGTTCACTCGCCCCTCGCCCTCGTCCCTAACCCCTATTGGAGTTTCCAATGGCAAAAGTGATGGAAGCGTTCGGCATGATCGAGACCAAGGGCTTTGTCGCCCTGGTCGAGGCCAGCGACGCGATGATGAAGGCCGCCAACGTCCAGTTCCTCGGCTGGGACAAAGTCGGCAGCGGACTGGTGACGGCGTTCGTGACCGGCGACGTGGCCGCCGTGAAGGCCGCGACCGATGCCGGCGCCGCCGCCGCCGGACGAATCGGCGAAGTCGTCAGCGTGCAGGTCATTCCGCGTCCGCACGACGATCTCGGCATCGTTCTGCCGGCCCCGACCAAGAAATCATCCGGCGCCGACTGATCGGCCCGTCAACCGTAGCAGGCATACTCCGTGTGCCGTCCGCGACGGTTCGGTCACGGCAAGCGGCGCGGTTTGGTTACGGCACACGGAGTGTACCTACTACACTACGAACGCTCATTATATCAACGACTCAACAGTTCATTTTTCCCCAGGAATATTCGGACATGCAAACTGCAATCGGATTGATCGAAACCAAGGGGCTGATCGCGCTGGTCGAAGCGACCGACGCGATGGCCAAGGCCGCCAACGTGCAAATCGTCAAGCGAGTTTCGATCGGCGGCGGATTGGTGACGACCGTCGTGTCCGGCGACGTCGGCAGCGTGCGGGCGGCCGTCGAAGCCGGCGCCGCTGCCGCCACGCAAGTCGGCGAGCTCGTCGCCAGCCACGTCATCCCCCGCCCGGCCGAAGGATTGACCAGCTTTTTTGGGCTAATCGCGGAACCGGCTCGTAGCGGAATTCGTGAGAATTCCGTTGGTAAACACACGGCGGCGGGATTTTCACAAATCCCGCTACCAGAGAATGCGGCGGAGTTTTCACAAACTCCGCTACAGGAAAAATCGCGGAGCAGCGCCTCGATGAAGATCCTGGTGGCCAACCTGGGCTCGACGAGCTTCAAGTACCGGCTGTTCGACATGACCGACGAGCGGCAGCTTGCGCGCGGCGGCATCGAGCGGATCGGCTCGAGGGCAGGCGAAAGCCGCTGCGTTCGTCGAGATCGGCATCGAACCGCACGGAAGGCACCGCGACCGTCGCCGGATCATGCCGTGGCGGTGCGGCAGTGCCTCGAGCAGTTGACCGATCCCGAAGAGCGGCTGTCTTGCAAGCACGCCGACGAAGTGGCGGCGATCGGCTTCAAGGCGGTGCATGGCGGCGAGTTCAGCGGCGTGCAGCGCGTCACGCCACGAGGTGCTGGCGGCGATGGAAGAGATGAACCAGGTGGCGCCGGCGCACAATCCGCCCTACATCGCGGCCATGCGACTGTTGAGCGAAAAGCTGCCGGAGATTCCGCTGGTGGCGGCCTTCGAGACCGGCTTTCACCAGACGATTCCCGCGCGGCTGCGACACTTACGCGATCCCGCACGACTGGGCCGCAAACGCTGAACATCGAGCGCTGGGGCTTTCACGGCGCCAGCCATCGCTACATCGCCGACGCGCACGGCGCAGCTCCTCGGCCGCGACGATCTGCGGATCATCTCCTGCCACCTGGGCGGCTCGAGCTCGCTTTGTGCGATTCGCGACGGCCAGAGCGTGGCGACCAGCATGGGCATGAGCCCGCAGTCGGGATTGCCGCACAACAATCGCGTCGGCGATTTCGATCCGTTCGCGCTGCCGCTGATCATGCGAGCACACCGGCAAGTCGCTCGACGAAGTGCTCGCAAACCTTGGCCGAACAAGGCGGGCTGTTGGGCCTCAGCGGCACGAGCGGCGACGTGCGCGATCTGGAAGCGGCCGCCGCGGCCGGCGACGAGCGAGCGCAGATTGGCGCTCGACGTGTTCACCAGCGGCATTCGGCATTATCTGGGCGCGTATCTGGTCGAGCTTGGCGGGGCCGACGTGATCGTGTTCACCGGCGGCATCGGCGAGAACAGCGGCGCGAATTCGCGCGGCGGTGTGCCTGGGCCTCGGATCGCTCGGCATCGCGCTCGACGCCGGCCGAAACGCCTCGGCCCGCGGCGAAGCCCGATTCGACGCGCCGGCGAGCCGCAGTGCAACTGTGGATCATGCCGACCAACGAAGAAATGATCGTCGCCCGGCAGACAAAGCAACTTCTGGAAAGCAGTGCGCAACTCGAGCCCGGACAAGCGCGACGCGGTCACGAACTCCGGAAGCGTCAAGGACGGCCATGTTCGTCGCCAAAGTCACCGGCACCGTGGTCGCCACGCAGAAGGTCGACTCGATGGTCGGCCACAAGCTGCTGGTCGTCGAACCCTATCGGCTCGACCCGCAGAATCGCGGCACGCTCGTGACCACCGGCCGCACGTTCGTCGCCGTCGACACCGTCGGCGCCGGCCAAGGCGAATTCGTGCTGATCACGCAAGGCTCCAGCGCCCGGCTCACGCCCGAAACCAAGAACCTGCCGATCGACACCGTGATCATCGGCATCGTCGACACGGTGCACGTCGATCAACCAATGCGTCTTCCACCGCGAGCAGTCCAATGACCCGTAGCGAATGTGAAAATTCCGCGACCGACACACAGCCACCGAGTTTCGCAAACCGGCTACAACTAACGCAACACTGATAACGGAAATCCACCATGCAAGCCACTGAAGAACTGATTCGCACGGTCGTCGAGCAAGTGCTGTCGCAGATCGGGCCGACGGCGCATTCGACCAACGGTCGCGAGCTTCGCCGGCCGGCACGGCGTCTTCACCTGCGTCGACGAGGCCGTCGCCGCCGCGACCGAGGCCTTCGAGCAGCTCAGCGAACGGACGATCGCCGACCGCAAGCGGATCATCGACCACATCCGCCGCATCTCGATCGACCAGTCGGTCGAGCTGGGCACGATGGAGATGGAAGAGACCAAGATCGGCCGGCTGGCGCACAAGATCGAGAAGCTCAAGACGCTCGGCGAGCGGACGCCCGGCGTCGAGTTCCTGCGGAGCGAAGTGTTCAGCGGCGATCATGGCCTGGCCGTGATCGAGCACGCTCCGTTCGGCGTGATCGGCGCGATCACGCCGGTCACGCATTCGCTGCCGACGATCACCGGCAACGCGGTCAGCATGATCGCCGGCGGCAACACGCTGGTCGTCAATCCGCATCCCAGCGGCAAGCGCGTCGCGGCCGAGGGCGTGCGGCGCTTCAACCAGGCGATCTATCGCGACCTGGGCATCGACAATCTGATCTGCGTCATCGCCGAGCCGACGCTCGAATCGGCCGACGCGATTTTCAACCATCGCGGCGTGAAGCTGATCTGCGTCACCGGCGGACCGGCCGTCGCCCGGGCCGCGCATGAACAGCCGCAAGCGGGCGATCGTCGCCGGGCCGGGCAATCCGCCGGTCGTCGTCGACGAAACGGCCGATCTCGATCGCGCCGCTCGCTGCGATCATCCAAGGCGGCGCCTACGACAACAACCTGCTGTGCATCGCCGAGAAGGAAGTGTTCGTCGTCGCCGAGGTGTTCGACGCAGATGCTGGCCGCGATGGATCGGGCCGGCGCCGTGCGGCTGAACGCCCGCGAGATCGACGCCCTGACGCGGGTCGCCATCACCACGCGTCGGCGAAGGGGACCACAAGCACGACGTGCCGGCCAAGGAATTTCTCGGCCAGGACGCGGCCGTGCTGGCTCGCGGCATCGGCAAGCAAGTGTCGCCGCAAGACGGAGTTGCTGTTCGGCGAGACCGACGAGCACAACCCGTTCGTGCCGGTCGAGCAGATGATGCCCTTCGTGCCGTTCGTCCGCTGCCGCGACGTCGACGAGGCGATCGCGAAGGCCAAGTACTACGAGCACGGCTTCCGCCACACGAGCATCATCCACTCGAACAACGTGCGCAACATGACCAAGATGGGCCGCGCGATGGACACGACGCTGTTCGTCAAGAACGGCCCGTGCATGGCGTCGCTGGGCCTGGGCGGCGAAGGCTATTTGTCGTTCTCGATCGCCACGCCGACCGGCGAAGGCGTGACCACGCCGCTGACGTTCACCCGCGAGCGCCGCTGCTCGCTGATCGACGATTTGCGAATCCTGGGAAAGTAAGGCAACGTAACGAACGGATTCGACCATGCAACTCGGCCTCGTAGTCGGCACCGCGACGGCGACCGCCAAGCATCCGTCGATGCACGGCTGGAAGCTGCTCGTCGTGCAGCCGCTGATGGCCGACGGCCGCACGCCGGATGGCGATCCGCAATTGGCGATCGACAACTTGGGCGCCGGCGTCGGCGAGCCGGTGATGATCACCAGCGACGGAGCCGGCACGCGAGCGCTGCTGGGCACCGACGCGACGCCGGTGCGCTGGAGCGTGATTGCGATCCCGGACGGAAAAGGCTGAAGGCTACAGGCTGAAGGCTACAGGCGGCGGTCGTCGAGCGAGAACGAGATTCAGGATGGATGACGCAAACACGGAAGAAAGGATTCAGAGCGAGGCTGGCGAATTGGCCGTCGATCAGGCAGTCGTCAGCATGTCGGCGATTGCCGAGCTGTCGGGCAAGTTGGACGGCGTGCGGCGGTTGATGGTGCGGCGAAAAGCGGTTGTCACTCCCGCGGTTCGCGACTTGCTGCGGCAGCGAAAGATTGAATTGGCCTATCGCTCAGATGCCGAAGCAAAACCAAAGAATGCAGACCAGACAAATGCCGCGCTGCGATTGATCTTCGGCGTGGCGGAAACGAACAATATGCAAGTAGACCTGCTGCTCAAGCTACTGGCTCGCGCATCGGTCGCCATTGAGCGGCTCGCGCCGGCCGGTTTGCTGGAGACGATCGACGATTTGGCAAGGCAGCTTGCCGCGCCGGCGACAGTCGGCCTGTTGCTGACTTCCGAGCCGGCGGCGGCCGTGTGTTTGTCGAACCGGTTGGTCGGAGTGCGAGCAATGGCGGCCGGCGATGCGGGAACGTTGACGGCACTTGGCGCCACGGCCCGAGCGATCGGCGCGAACTTGCTGGTCGTCGATCCAGCCGGGCGTGGTCTGCATGCCATGAAACAATTGATCGATCGATTTTGCCAAGGCGCCCCGCGAGCCTGCCCGCCGCAATGGCGCGGACGATTGGACTAAGGGGTCTGGCTCAATTTTCGCTACCTGGCGGCCAAAACTGCAATATAAGTTGACGGCGAAAATTGTGCCTGACCCCTTTACAGCAGGACAGATCGAGAACTAATTGGTCCAAAAACCATGCGAATCGCCACCGTCATCGGCACCGTAACGCTCGTACGCACGCATCCGACGATGGTCGGCGCGCGTATCGGCTGGCGGTTCCGTTGTCGCTGGCCAATTTGACCGGCGCCTCCGATGAAATCGCGGAAGAACTGGTCGTGTTCGACGATCTCGGCGCCGGCATCGGCAGTCGCATCGCATTGAGCGAAGGTGGCGAGGCGGCCCAGCCGTTTCGGCCGAACGACAAACCGGTCGACGCCTACACTGCGGCAATCCTCGACCAGGTGGAAATGGGAACCGAAACTGCCAGCGGCGAATGGCGAACGGTGAAACGAGGAGACGTGTAGCTGAATTCGCCAGAATTCAGATGTCGCGCGAATAGAACGGAATTTTCACAAATTCCGCTACGACGAATTTCAACGACCAAATAACGAACAACCTTCCGTCATATTTCCGAGACCAAAGCCATGATCAGCGCCCATCAAATCAAGGAAGAAATCTGCGACATCGGCCGGCGGATTTACAACAAGGGCTTCGCCGCCGGCAACGACGGCAACATCACCTATCGCCTCAGCGAGAACGAAGTCCTCTGCACGCCGACGATGATCTGCAAGGGCTTCATGAAGCCCGACGATCTCTGCACCGTCGACATGGAGGGCAAGCAGCTCTCCGGCCGTCGCAAGCGGACCAGCGAAGTGCTGCTGCACCTGGCGATCATGAAGGAGCGGCCCGACGTCAAGAGCGTCGTCCATTGCCATCCGCCGCACGCCACGGCGTTTGCCGTCGCCCGCGAGCCGATCCCGCAGTGCGTGCTGCCCGAGGTCGAAGTTTTCTGGGCGACGTGCCGATCACGAAGTACGAAACGCCCGGCGGCCAGAAGTTCGCCGACACGATGCTGCCGTTCGTCAAGAAGTCGAACGTCATCATCCTGGCCAACCACGGCACGGTCAGCTTCGGCGAAACGGTCGAGCGGGCCTATTGGTGGACCGAGATCCTCGACGCCTATTGCCGCATCCTGATGCTCTCGCGCGACCTGGGCAAGGTGACCTACTTCACCGAGCAAAAGACCCGCGAGCTGCTCGACCTGAAGAAGAAATGGGGCTTCACCGATCCGCGGCTCGACGCCGGAAATGAAGAACTGCGACATCTGCGCCAACGACGTGTTCCGCGACAGTTGGCAGGCGCCGGCATCGAGCGCCGAGCCTTCGAGCCGCCGCCGCCGATGGGGCCGGAGCGAGGGCGCGGCGCGGCGAAGGCGAGGGTTCAGCAAATGCCGAACATGCATGTCAGTGCAACAGCCACGGGAACCGGCCGCGGCGATGCCGACCAGGAGGCATTGATCCGCGCGATCACCGAACGCGTGATGGCCGCCCTGGCCCAAACAGCGAAATAACGCCGGCACGCGAAACCGCAAGCGAGCCTCAACACACATTTGCCCGTCAATCTTCGTCCCCTAGCCCCTAGTCCCCATCCGCCATCCCCTATGAAAGTCAGCATTATCGGCGGCGGCGGTTTGGTCGGTTCCTGCACGGCGTTCGCCTTGCAAACGGGCCGCATCGTGCGCGAGATCGCGCTGCTGGACGCCAATGCCGACATGGCCGCCGGCCAGGCCCTCGATCTGCTGCACGGCTCGCCGCTGATGGCCGATCAGGTGATCTCCTCCGGCGGCTACGAACAGATCCCCGACAGCGATCTGATCTGCATCACCGCCGGCCTGCGCCGCAAGCCCGACGAAAGCCGGCTGGACCTGATCAATCGCAACGTCGACCTGTTCCTCGGCATTCTCGGCGAAATCCAGAAGGCGGGCACAAGCCCGACGCGATCGTGCTCGTCGTCTCGAACCCGGTCGACGTGCTCACCTATCTGGCGGCGCGAGCGACTCGAGTCTGCCCGCCGGCCACGTGCTCGGCCTGGGCACGCAGCTCGACACGATCCGCTTCCGCAGCTTGATCGCCGAACGACTCGGCGCCGCCGCCGACGCAAGTCTCGGCCCTGATCCTCGGCGAGCATGGCGACAGCATGGTGCCGATCTGGTCGAGCGCCACCGTCGCCGGCCTGCCGCTGGACAAGTATCCCGGCTGGACGCCATCACGCTGGCCAACGAGCTGTTCACGCGCACCAAAGGCTCGGGCGCCGAAGTGATCAAGAAGAAAGGCGGCGCCGGCTTCGCCGTCGGCCTGGCGATTCAAGAAGTGATCGAGTCGATCGCGCTCGATCGCCGCCGCATGCTGCCGGTCTCGAGCGTGCAAAACGGCTGCTACGGCATCCGCGACGTGGCGCTCAGTCGTGCCGACCGTCGTCGGCCGCGCGGGCGTGCTCGCCACGCACGAGATCGAGCTGTGGCCGAAGGAACTGCAAGGCCTGCGCAAGAGCGGCCAGGTGCTGCGCGAAACGCTCGACACCGTGTTGATGCAGTCGGCTGCGAAGGGCTAGCCGCTGACAGTAACCAGCGTTAGCGAGGGCGGCGACCCGTGTGACCCCGCCCTCGCAACGCTTCGAGACTGTGTGGCCAAGTGAGAATCCTGCCATGGCACAAAATCGCTCGATCAAAAACTGGCCGCCATTCATGCCGATCCCTCGGGCGCGAAGGATTTCATCCTCGCCGACGCCAAGGATGCCGACATGGCGTTCGGCATCGGCGCGCCGGGCCAATCGCCGGAGAGTGCATGCCGGCGAAGTGCGGCTGCGCACGCTGGCCGAATATCGCGAACAGATTCGCGCAGATCGTCCGGCAAGGGCTCGTCGACATCATGCTGATGTCGGCCAGCACCAACGACGTGCTGACGATCGGCGAGCGGCTGTTCGAGAACAGCCACGTCACGCCGGCCGCGCCGCGCCAACGACACCACCGACATCTTCGTCGTCCGCGGCGGCCATTATCTCGAGCCGCCGGCCCGGCCCTTTCGCACGGCGACGCTCGATCATATTCAATGCGGCCACGTCGATTGCGAGCCGCGCCGAACGAATCCGCGGCGCGAACCTCGGGCTGTACAGCATCACGTTCAACAACCGCCTCGACGACGACCTGCGAACGCTCGAAGAATACCGCGCACTTCCGCACCGAGGCCGAGGCGAAAGGCTTTCGGCATTTCTTGGAAGTCTTCGATCCCAACGCGCCGAACGATCTGCGTCCGGAGCAGGTGCCCGCAGTTCATCAACGACTCGATCGCGCGCACGCTGGCCGGCGTGGCGCAAGCCGGCCGGCCGGTGTTTTTGAAGATCGTCTATCACGGCCCGCGGGCGATGGAAGATCTCGTCGCCTACGATCCGCATCTGGTCGTCGGCATTCTCGGCGGCGCGTCGGGCACGACCTACGACGCGTTCAAGCTGTTCGCCGAGGCCCAGAAGTACGGCGCCCGCGCCGCGCTGTTCGGCCGCAAGATCAACAGCGGCCGAATGCCAGTTGGCCTTCGTCGAGTTCCTGCGCCGGATCGTCAATCACGAGATTTCTCCGGAAGAAGCCGTGCGAGCGTATCACGGCGTGTTGCAAACGCTCAAGATTCGTCCGCACCGATCTCTCGAAGACGATCTTGTGCTACAGACAAACGTAATGAGCTATGGCGGCGGAGCGACGGTGAGCGTGCCGGGAATACCGTTTGCAAAAACGCCGGCACTGAAACCAGCGTCAACAAAACCAGCCGCCGCACCCGATTTCACAAAAATGACGCGCGCTGAGAAGCTGGCCTACAACAAGGCGGAACGAGATCGGATTTTTGGCTGAACGGCGCATATCAAAGGTGCGCTTTACGAGCGTAGCCAATGGAAAAAGACGGTGCTATAATGGTCTACCATTGGTAAACGTCCTTTCGGAGCGCAGTCATGATCAAAAGCCTCGTCAAGCACGGCAACAGTTGGGCCCTGGTCATCGACCGTCCCATCCTGGATCTTTTGCACATCGATCCGGAGGGAACAGTTGAAATCTCGACCGACGGCCAATCGATGACCGTCACTCCGGTCGGCAAAGGCTCGCGAAAAGCCGCGGTCCGCGCGGTGCGCAAGAAAATCAACGCTCGCTACGGTAAGGCTTTCAAAAAGCTGGCGGAATAGCTCGCCATGGTTCAGTTCTTGAGCCTCGACGACGTGCTTGAGTCACACGCCGAACAGATCGCTGCCTACGGCGGCTCGGACGGGATCCGGGATGTCGGCTTGCTGGAATCCGCTTTGGCGCAGCCCGCCGCAATGTTCGGAGGGCAGTACCTGCATGTCGATGTCTTCGGGATGGCCGCCGCCTATCTGTTTCACATCGTGAAGAATCACCCGTTTCTGGACGGGAACAAGCGAGTGGGACTGGAAGCCGCATTGCTATTCCTCGAAATCAATGGACTCTCCATTGAAACGACCGACGAAGCGCTCGTCCAACTCGTGATTCAGACCGCCGAGGGCCAAATCACAAAGCAGCAAATTGCGAAATTCTTTCGCAGGCACGCTGCTTGACTTCCGGCCCCTTCCCGGCCGGACCGCTCCCCATATTCGGCCTTGGCAATGACATGAGATCAATCAACTATTTCGCCGGTCTGGTTCGGCCGACTCCAACAGAAACTTGACAACCCACCCCCCGCCGGTACTCTAAGTTTCGATCGCGTGTCTCGGTTGAACTACTTCCCGATGCCTCTCGTTCGGCGTCATCCTTCAAAAAACGAGTGCCGCTAATGAACACGAAATGCATTCCGTACCTCCTTCTCGTCCCATTCCTATTTCAATTCCCGTTGCCCGCCGCTGCCACCACTCTTGAATTGTCCGGAATCACAGACGAGTATCGGCTCGACGACGGCAATGGAACGACGGCAGCCGATTCGGCCGGGGGAATTCCGGCAAGCTTGCAAGCTTTTGGCACGGGGAACTCGCAGTGGATCACCGGGATATTCGGCGGCGCGGTCGATTATACGAACGAGAACGCGTACATCATCACGAACTCGCCGCTCGCGGCCGGAGGCGCCAACCAGTTCAGCGTATCGTTTTGGGCGCGGCTCGATAGTATCCCAAACTCGAACGACTCGGTTCTCATGACGCCGCAGGGCGACAACTGGATCACGTTCAATCCGTCGGCCAACACCAACGGCTCCGGATTGCGGGGAATCGGTATCGGGCCGGTGCGCGATGCGAACGAACCGCTCGTTGACGTTTGGGAGAACTACGTCGTCACATTCAACCGCACCACCTCGACCGTGACCGTCTATCGCGATGGCGTGCTAAGTAATTCGGGTACGGTTGCACTACCGTCGCTTACCGCCGACTGGGTTTTTGGTCACAACCAAGGGCCCGGCAATACGAACGGCTCGTGGCACGGAGCCTTGGATGAGATTCAGGTCTACAACCGAATTCTCTCGCCGACGGAGGTTTCGCAATTGGCAAGCCGCCCGCCACAGCCGGGCCTCACCGCACACCTTGTCGTGCCTGCACAAAATTTCGGTTCTCAACCGACAGGTCAATATGCAAGGGCCTCAACAACCTTTTTCGTCGATCCGGCGCATACAACGTGGCTCGCCTGGAATCGCTTTCCCGACCTGCGGGCGGAATCAAACACAGGAACGTTGTTTCTCGGCGCCGACACGCCGGAGGTTGACGATTACTTCAATCTGACGGTTACGAATCCGCTCGGTCAGCAAATGACGATTGCCATGGATCAAAACGGGCCGCTCGGCGCGCCGTTCGGCCAGCAAAGCGTGATTTTTGGCGCAGCCGGCGCGGCCCCGGAAGTCTTGCGAGGAGACAATTTCTTGTCGCCGACAATTTTCAACGAGACAGGCGCATTCAATTCATTGTTTACTGTCGCCGGAAACTATGAATTCGACTTTTCATTTCAGAATATCGGTGGAAACACAGGCTATCCAAATGTGTATCTGCTCGCAGAAAGTGTTCCCGAGCCAGGCACCTTAGTGTTGGTGGCTCTCGGACTGTTAGCTTCGATCCCCGTCGCGCGAAAACGGCTTCGAATTCGCGCGACTACGTCGAACTGATCGACGACCATGAACGTCCGCCGGGCTCGCTTTCTTGCGAAAATACCAGAAGGCGACCACTCGTCGGCCTACCAGGTTACCTGGTATTCCAGCCGGTCTTGTAAAGCGTCGGCATTCAGCGTCGTCGTCAAGTGCAATAGCCGGCGGAGCAGCTCGCCGATGGGGCGTTGGCTGGATACGATAATTCCCGAATGGTGCCTGCCTTGGCGCATCCAGGTTGCGTGCAGCGCCGCGAAATGAGCCACGTTGAATGTCAGCAGCACGCGGCGTTCGCGGGCGGCCCAGGTCAGTTGTGATTCGTCCGATTCGCCCTGCCGGCCGGCTTCAGGTGTGCTGACGGCATTCAGGCCGGCCTTGCGTAGAGCCGGCGCGACGGCCGCGTAAATGTCTTCATCGGTGAAGAACCTCGCGGCACTCATCCGGATGCATTGCCGCCATTTTGGGCTTTCACCGTTGCTTCATCATCTGCGGCCAGATCGGCTTCGATCTCGTCCAGGTGATCATATGCGTAGGCCAAGGCATCGTGAACGTCGGCTGGCTTGATCGACGGGTATTGCTGGACGATCTCTTCAATGTTCATTCCCTGTCGGTAGCAGCCCAAAATTATCCCCACGCGAACGCGCGTTCCAACGACCACCGGTTGCCCACCGCAGCGGGCCGGGTCTTGTTCGATGTTGCGATAGTCGAGTTTGGGCATGGCGGATGTTCCTCTCGCGTATGTAGGATCGACAAGTGTCCTGTCGTGCAGTGCCCGAATGTCATCTGCCAGCGCCATGCGGGCTTTCCCGCCGTTCAGCGAACGCTGTCGAGAATGGCTTGGACGGCGGATGCTTCCACGTTCCACCCCAAATCAATCACCGCGGTTTCCGGTTCATCGAGATGACGTCCTCTTCCACCGAATACTCGACCTTATGTCGGTCCAAGAGTTCGCAGACGCTCGCCAATTGGCTGAAGGGAAGATCGATGTAGGGCCCAGCGCCCCCATCTGTTGAAACGTGCAGCGGCTTGCTTGTTGTCGAGTCGATCATTGCTTGGACTCCCGATTTGGCATGGGGCGTTGGTTTTCTCGCGCTGTACTCGCGCCCGCTTTCGTTGATTATATACGGAAACGGCCAGAAACGCGCTCCTGCATTTCACGTTGCCGCATCGCAGCCAGGCCCATCGACTTGTTGCCGGTTCACCGTGCCGGCTCCAGCGTCACTTCCAATTGCACTTCCTTCCCCTCGCGCTTCACGCGCACCGGCACCTTGTCGCCCGCGCGGTGTGTGCGCAGCGCTCCATCGAAGTCTTCCAGGCCGCCGATCTTGGCGTCGCCGAACTTAATAATAATATCGCCCCCTTTCAATCCGCCCACTTCCGCCGGGCCGCCTTTCGTCACGCCCGAGATCGCGTAGCCGCCGGGGGATTCGACGCCGAAATCGGGGATGCTGCCGAAATAAGGGCGGTCGCCGCTTTGCTGCGTCGGATGCGTCATCTTCGCTTGCGATTCGAAGAAATGCGGCTTTTCCGGGGCCTCCGCGATCGCCGCCGCCACGTCGGTCATCAGATCGGCGACGCGGCGCATGTCGGGCACGTCGAGCTTGTCGGCCGTGTCGGTCGGGCGGTGATAATCGGAATGCAGGCCGGTGAAGAAAAAGAGCACCGGGATTTTCTTCGCGAAAAACGACGCATGATCGCTCGGGCCGAAGCCTCCCATTTCCGGAATGATCTTGAAGCCGTACGGCTGATTGAGCCGCGTGACGAGCGGAGCGAATTCCGTCGCCGTGTCGATGCCATAAACGGTCAGCTTGTTGTCTTTCATCCGGCCGACCATGTCCATGTTCAGCATCGCGATCGTCTTGTTGAGCGGAATCAGCGGATCGCGGACATATCGCGCGCTGCCCAATAGCCCGCGCTCCTCGCCGGTGAACGACATGAATAAGAATCGCCGCGGGAATTTTTTGATCTTCGCCCGTTCCGACAATCGCCGGGCGACTTCGAGCAAGGCGGCCGTGCCCGAAGCGTTGTCGTCGGCGCCGGGATGAATCACATGGCCGGCCTGCGGCGCGAGCGAGCCGAATCCGCCGTAGCCGAGATGATCGTAATGAGCTCCGATGACGATCGTTTCATCGGCCTGAGGTCCGTCGCCTTCCAATTCGGCGAGCACGTTTCGGGCAGGCGTCTTGGTGCGAATGAGATTCGCTTCGCCCGTGATTCGCCAGCCGGTCAGCTCGCGCGACTGCGGTTTTCCGCCGACATCGATGTTTTTCTCGATCGACGCCAGGCTCGAACCGGTCGCGGATTGGATCATCGCTTCGATCGGCGCGCGACGGCAGAACAACACCGGAATCCGATTCGGATCGTCGCTCTCGCCGGCCCGTTGAACGCTCAGAATCGGATCGATTTGCTCGCCGATCATCTTGGCGCGGCTGACAATCTGGCCGGCCAATTGCTCGGCCGCTTTGATATGAGCGATCGTTTGCGCCAGCGATGGATGCTCGATCTTGCGAAACGTTTCGTTTTCCTTGGTCAATTCGTCGATGGCCTTTTGCACCGCCGGCTCAAGGCTGGTCACCGAGTGATGGATTTCGTCTTCGTCGTTGCAGAAGACGATCGCCACCGCGCCATGTTCCGCGGCCACGGCAACCTTGCGGCTGAACGGGGCATACGGAGCGTCGTGATTGCCGAACAGGCCGTGCGGATTCGATCGCTGCGGTTGATGCCGCAGCACGATCACGACTTTGCCCTTCACGTCGATGCCGGCATAGTCGTCGTATTTTTCATCCTTGGCGGAAATGCCGTAGCCGGCGAACACGGCCGGCGCATCGAACGTGTGCGAACCGCCCAAGGCCAACGGATTGAAACCGTCGCCGAGCTTGGGAGAAATCTTTTGCGGCTCTTTCTTGTCGCCCGACGGCGGACCGACGAATTCGAGCCGATTCCGTTTTTCCGGTCCCAATTCCGAGCCGAGCGACAGCGTGATCCGCTCAAACGGCTGGCCGTCGTAGAGGTCGGTCTTCAGCCCCATTTCTTTGAACTGGCCGGCGATAAAGTCGCCGGCCAATTCGAGCCCATGCGTTCCAAGGCCCCGGCCCTCCAATTTTTCGGAGGCGAGATAGCGAGTCGCGTCGGTCAGCCGTTTGTCGGCCGCTTTGGCATCGGCATCTTCGTTCTTAGATACGGCGACGGGTTTGTCCGCATGATCGCCGGTGGTCTTGGAAGCCGCCGCGCCGGCCGGCGCATTCTTCGAGTCGGGCGTATCGGCTGACGCCGGCAGGATTGAAAAAACTGCTAATCCCAACGCGACGACAGCAGCATACAACGTCAATATCCGGCGATTCACGGTCAACTCCTAATTGGGATCAAGTGTGCCAGTGACAACCCGAGCGCTCGAACCCCTTGCTAGCGCGGCGGTTCGTGGGGCACACGATCGGGCATCTCGGTGGGCAATTTCGGCGGGATGGGGAACATCGTAGAACACTTTCAAATTCTCGACTCGCCCCCGCCCAACGTCAAGTTGCCGATTTCGCTTTTGACAAGCACCGCAAGGCTCGATACTCTTCGCAACCCCAAAAATGCGGCCAAGGATGGCCAATGGGGATTGACGGATGATCTTTGCCAGCACACGGAGGTGCATTTGGTCCACAAGTCGAGCGTCTTGATCGTCGATCGATCGGCGGAATCGCGCGAGGTGCTCAAGATGGCCCTCGAACGGCGCGGTATGCGGATTTTCGAGGCGGCCGGCGCGGAGGATGGTTTGCGACTGGCTCGTCAGCATCGGCTCGATCTGATTGTGTTGGATCTTGAAGGCACTGGATCGGATCAGGATGCGCGGACTGACAAAGCAACCGCCAGATTTGCGGCGATCCGCGCAACTTCGAGCGACACCGTAAATCAGACCTCCGACATCACCTTGGCAATCACCATGGCCGCGATTCCGCAAACAACCGTTGACGATTTCGCGGCCGCAATCCAAAACTCCCCGGCCCCGACGCCCATTGTTTTACTGGGTGTCGCCCGCCGTCGCGCCACGCTGCCCCTGGAGCAAGTCAATCAGTTCGTCGCCAAACCCTATCATTACGGGCCGCTGATTCTTAAAATTGAGCAGTTGCTGGGAAAGGGGTCAGGGGCTAGGGGCTAGGGGTCGGGGGACGAAGAACGAAGATCGACGAAACCGAACGAACGCAGCGTCCGCCTGCGCGTCCCTAGCCACTAGTCACTAGCCACGAACCCCTGGTCCCGATTCGCTTGGACTCAGGTGCCACGCCGTGACCGCTTCGTTATTCGTCATCCAAGGCCGCGACCAGGGAACCCGCTTTGAGCTGGATAGCCATAGCGTTTCGTTTCCGCTCGGCCGCGACACAGGCAACCAAATCCAACTGCACGACACGGAAGTCTCGCGCCGCCATGCCGAATTCCGCCGCAATGGCGATATGTTTCTGATCTCCGACCTCGGCAGCTCCAACGGCACGTTCGTCAACAATCAGCGAATTCAGCAGCAAGAGCTGTCCAGCGGCGATCAGGTGCAAATCGGCCGCACCGTGATGCTCTTCACCGGGTCTCGGCGAAGCGCCGTCGTCGAGCTTGGGCGCGCAGGTGAATATCGGCGGCGTCGATTCGGGCGAGCAATCGCGGATCTTGCACTCCATCAGCCAGGAAGAGGGAAGCCGCATCTTCTCGCCCGACCTCACGATCGGCATGGACACATCGCAAGGGCAATGGCTCGCCCGCGCACGCAGCAATCTGCAGATCATGTATCGCACGGCGCTGGCCGTGAGCCATACGCTCGATATCGATCAGCTGCTGCGACGGATCATGCAGTTGATCTTCGAATGGGTCGAAGCCGATCGCGGCTGCATCATGCTCCTCGATCCGGAGACGAAGCAGCTTCGAGCCCAAGGTGCGCCGCGATCGCAAAGGGCATCGTTCCGACGCCCGTCGCATTCTCTCGGCGAACGCATCACGATCAGCCAGACGATTCTCGACTACGTCATGCGAGCGCCGCGAAGGCGTGCTCACCAGCGACGCCCGGCAGGACGACCGCTTGGACACCGCGGCCAGCATCGTGCATGGGGAGTGCGCGAGGCGATTTGCGTGCCGATGCAGGGGCGCTACGACGTGGTCGGCGTGATCTACATCGACACTTCGACTCCGCCCGGCCACGCATTGGACCGGATCACCGGCGAGTTCAGCGCCAACAAATTCACCGACGAGCATCTCAAGCTGATGATCGCCATCGGCCATCAGGCGGCGCTGGCGGTCGAAGACACGAACTATTATTCGGCGATGGTGCAGGCCGAGCGGCTGGCGGCCGTCGGCCAGACGATCGCCATCGCTATCGCATCACATCAAGAACATTCTGCAAGGCATCCGCGGCGGCAGCTATCTGATCGAGATGGGCCTGTCGGAGCACGACGAGGATGTCGTCGGCAAGGGCTGGCACATCGTCGAGCGGAACCAGAGCAAGATTTCGACCCTGGTGATGGACATGCTCACGTTCAGCAAGGAGCGCGAGCCGGAATTCGCCGCCGCCGACCTGAATGCCGTCGTCGGCGACGTGGTCGAGCTGATGCAATCCCGAGCCGACGAATTGAACGTGCAACTCCGCTGGGAACCGGATGCGACGATTCCCCGGCTCACGTTCGATTCCGAAGGCATCCATCGGGCCGTGCTGAATATCGTCACCAACGCGCTCGACGCTTGCGATCAGCGAGAAGATGGTCTGGTCACCGTGCGCACGGAGCAATTGCCGCAAGCCGGCACCGTGCAAGTCAGCGTCGAAGACAACGGCACCGGCATCGACGCCGAGAATTTGAAACAGATTTTCAACCCCTTCTTTTCCAGCAAGGGCGCCCGCGGCACGGGTTTGGGCCTGGCAGTGAGCCAAAAGATTTTGAAAGAGCACGGCGGCCAGATTCACGTCGAAAGCCGCCCCGGCGAAGGAAGCCATTTCACGCTGGAAATTCCCGCCATGCTCGCGGAGGACGAACCGAGCCACCGCGCGACCAGCGACACCAGCGCAACCACGTCCGACGGCAAAGTGATTTCCGAGCCGGGGCATGAGGCGTAACTGCTTGCCATCGTGATCGGGCGAAGCCGCTTCCAATTGCGAATGACGGTCCGGCAACTGGCATTTCCGCTCTTAGAATCCTCACAAAAACCGTCGGGGACTGTCCCCATTTTGCGCAGTTCGCGGAGCAAAACGGGAACTGTCCCAATACTGTTCGGCACGCGATTTGCGCCAGCGAATTTCACGACTTCATTCACGCTTGGCACGAGATTTGCGCCCTGCCCGATGACACGAATTGTTTCGGTCATTTTGGCAGGAGGCCGCCATGGCGGGCAAGAAGCGCGAGGATATTACGGAGCGGCAGATCACCGGGCTGAAGTATTTCGACAAGCTCGCTCCGTTGCTGGAGCGACTGCACGACGATGGTTGCGCGCGCGATCGCGCTGGCAACCGGCAATTGCACTACGATCAACACTGCCTGTTGATCCTGCTGTATTTGTTCAATCCGGTCGTGACTTCGCTGCGCGGCTTGCAGCAGGCCAGCGAATTGGCCAAGGTGCAGAAGAAACTAGGTTGCCCACGGGCATCGCTAGGCTCGCTCTCCGAAGCTGCCAGCGTGTTTGATCCCGAGCGGCTGAAAGAGATTGTGGCCGAATTGGGGGCCGAGCTACAGCCGCTCGGTCGCGACCCCCGACTCCGCGACGTGCCCGGCGCCTTGACGGCCGTCGATGGCTCTCTGCTCACGGTGCTGCCGAAGTTAATGCAGGCCTCGTTTCTGAAACGTTCCACCGGCAGCGGTCTGGTCAAATGGCGGCTGCACACGCATTTCGAGGTGGATCGCTACGTGCCCACGCGGATCGACGTGACGCCCAACGGCGGCGGCGCGTACGACGAGCGCGCCGTGCTCGAGCGCACCGTCGAAGCGGATCGCACCTACGTGATGGACCGCGGCTATGCCAAGTTCTTGCTGTTCAATCAGATCGTGAAGGCGGGCAGCAGCTACGTGTGCCGCTTGCGCGACAACAGCGTTTATGAAATCTTGGAACAGCGTCTGCTCACCGACGCCGATCGTGCTTTGAATGTGCTCGGCGATCAGATCGTCAGCATTGGACAGAGCGGCAAGGCCGAGACTCGGCCCGATCACCCGATCCGCCTGGTGACCGTTCGCATCAGCCCACATACCAGCCGCGGCAAAAACCGCAGCGGCTCGACCGGCCCCGACAGCGACGGCATCCTGCGAATCGCGACCAACCTGCTCGACGTGCCCGCGGAAGTGATCGCCTTGATTTTTCTGAATCGCTGGACGATTGAAACGTTTTTTCGGTTCTTCAAACATGTGCTGGGTTGCCGGCACTTGCTCAGCCACAGTCAACAGGGGATCGAGATTCAAACCTACTGCGCAATCATCGCCTGCATGTTGATCAGTTTGTGGACCGGGCGTAAACCAACGCTTCGCACCTACGAAATGATTTGCTACTACTTCACGGGGCTGGCCAGCGAGGGAGAATTGCTGGCACATCTGGCCAAACTTAAGGCCCACGACGCGGCTGCGAAAAAAATCTGACTCGGTTGAGCTCGGCCGCCTCTTGCAAGCGCGTCGCGAGTCGCTTCACGCTGCGCTGAAATGCCGTTTGCGGCTTGGCGGCGTCTGCCACCTCCACGCATCTCGCCTGCCAATCCCGCAGGCCTTCCGCTCGAAAGAATTCCAAGAACCACTTGCCGCCGTGCTAATTGAACTGCTCAAATAGCGTGCCGAACAGTATTGGAACTGTCCCCTTCTCTGCGGGCGGTTTGTGAGGGGTTCTAGGATTTATCTGCGGGGAAAAATCTCGGAATTCCTTCTGGGAATTTCCTTTTCTCCCTCGCAATGGTGGACTATAACTGGACTCAAGTCCGCCCGGCTGCGGGGATCGTTCGTCGTTTGGACAAGCGGGATTCTGATCCAGGGAGACTGCTAATGAACGCTGTGCATCGCGCCTTGGCCGTTTTTGCGATCCTGTCATTTGGGGCCGTCGCGCATGGAGCCCAATTCCTCTACGATCCCGCGTTGACCAACGGTGGCCTTATGGTCAACGGCGTGCCGGGGATATCCGCATACGGCACGACGACGCTCTTCGGATTTCCCACCACATCCATCCCCTATTCCGCCTCGCCCCCCTCGTCACCGCCCCTCGTCGCTAGCTACTCTCAGCCGAGCGGCACGTACGATTGGGGCAATGAGGCGATCGGATCGGCCCAAGTGCTTAACTCCGAATCGTCGTCCGACTCGTTCGTCACGTACAACGGAGACGGCACCAACCAAATCACCGTGCGGGTTGACGGCGAGGCGCTGCTGAAAAGCGACTCTCCTCCCGACCCGCTCGATTTCTCGGCGATACGTCTCGACGGCACGGGTTCGGTGGGCTTTACGGTGGCCAGTGCGTTGCTGGGCTTGGCGCCCGGCCAACCGTATGTCGTCCATTACACCTGGGATGTGGATGCGTCGTCCGGCGGCGATTTCGCCGCCAGCGCATTCGGGCAGATGAGGGCGTTCACGCCTTCGAACCCGCCGCCAACGACGGTTTTCGATACTGGAATTGCAACCGTCCAGGGCGATCCTTCCACGGATATTACTCCAAATGGCTCGGGCAATATTTTCGGTGTTTTCGACCCCGCCAATCCAGATTTTTTCGTGGAGTTGAGCGTGTATGGCACGTCATCCGGCCAGACCGATGACCCTACCGCAAGCATCCTATCCGCCGCCAATTTCTTCGGCGAGGCCACGTTTACGATCGAGGCCGTTCCCGAGCCTGCGTCGATCGTTTCGATGGTGATCGGCGCGGCGATTCTGCTGCTGTGCTTACCGCGAATTCGACGGTGCATTTCGCAATCGTCCCACGGAATCGGGTGAGTTACCTATTCGCTGCTCACTCACTTTCCAGCGCCGGCACAAACGGATTGCTCCGCTTCTCCTCGCCGATCGTCGTCGCTGGCCCATGACCCGGCAGCACCAGCGTTTCATCCGGCAGCGTGTAAAGTTTTCCGCGAATGCCGGTAGCCAGTTGGGCAAAACTGCCGCCGACCATTTCGTCGGTTCGGCCGATACTGCCGGCGAATAGCACGTCGCCGCCGAACACGATCGGTGGCGTGCCGTCGTTCCAAATGAAAACAATATGCCCGGACGAATGGCCCGGTATTTCTTGAACCAGCAAATCGAATCCCGCGGTCCGATAGATTTCCCCCTCGCGGACCAACACATCCGCTGGCGGGCTAGCCATCGGCGCTCCGAACGGCCCCGACAGATTCAGTTCGGGATCGGTCAGCTTGTCGGCCTCGTGCTCGCCGACGACGATCGGGCAATTCGGCCAGCGGCCCTTCATCGCGCCATTGCCGGCGATGTGGTCGCAATGGCCGTGCGTGATCAAAATCGCGGCGGGCGTAAGCCGTTGCTCGTCCAAGAACTGCAGAATCAAATCAGGCTCGAGCCCCGGGTCGACGACGAGGCAATCCGCCCGCCCCCCTAGCCAGGCGACGTACGTAATTTCCTGATACGGCCGCGAAACAATCGGCGCATATTGGCAACGAACCACGGCGAGGGCTCCCTGGGGAAGGCTTGAGGCTACAGGCTTGAGGCTTGAGGAATAAGGGACGAAGGCGGCTTCGTTTAAACTGTTGCCTCAAGCCTAAACTCTTCCGTTCGTCCGGTTTGGTCTGGACTCAGCCGGGCCGGTTGGGTAAATAATCGGGTCCCGGCCGACAGGGCGTAATTATTTACGACAGTCGCGGCGATAAACAGTAGCATCGGCGCAATTCCGATGCTAGCAACGGCCCGCGGATTTTGTACGGTTCCGGAGTGCGGGAAGGATCCCGATTCTTTTTGCCCGGACCAAAAAAGGTTGCCCGCCGCAACCTGCGACATCGTCAACTAAACCACGGAGGGTGACCCATGCGTTGGACCGGCTTTGGCCAATTGCGTCGATTTTTCACCGCAGCCATCGTCGCCGTCGCTTGTACGGCCGGCGCCGCGCCAGCACACGCTCAGGGTCCGAATCCGACGGGTGGCCCGGCGTTCGCCAGCGAATCCAACGGCACCCCGAATGATGCCTCGCAAGTCGGATCGGTCGCCTCGATTCCGACCGGCCAATTCAACGGCTCGGCGGCGGCGCCCGAGCATCCGCTGATGCCGGCCCTGCGCATGGCCTACTCCGGCATGGACAATATCAACAAAAACATCCAAGACTACACCTGCATGATGGTCAAGCGCGAGCGCATCGACGGCAAGCTCGGCGACTATCAATACATGGCCGTGAAAATCCGCAATCATCCCTTCAGCGTCTACCTCGGCTTCCTCAAGCCGGAAGACGTCGCCGGCCGCGAAGTGATCTACATGGATGGCGCGAACAAGAACGAGCTTCAGGCCCACGAAGGCAAGGGCCTCCGCGCTCGATTGGGCACGTTCTCGTTCAATCCGACCAGCGCCATCGCGATGGAAGGCAACCGCTATCCGATCACGCAAATTGGCGTCGCCAACCTGACGCACCGGCTGATCGAAGTCGCCGAGCACGACAAGCAGTACGGCGAATGCGACGTGCAAATCCGCAAGAACGCAAAAGTGAACAATCGCGTCTGCACGATCATCGAAGTGACGCATCCGATTCCGCGGCGGAACTTCTTGTTTCACAAGGCGGTGGTCTACGTCGACGATGAAATGAACATTCCGATTCGCTACGAGGCTTATAGCTGGCCCAAAGTGCCCGGCGGCCAGCCCGTGCTCGACGAGGAATACACCTACGTCAACATGAAGCTGAACGTCGGCCTGACGAACGCGGATTTCGATATCCACAATCCTATGTACCACTTCAAGGAATCGGGCCACTAGACCGCGATCGCGAATTTCAAATCCTCGCAAGCCCAGGCCAGGCCGCCAGAACGGCCTCTCCTGGGCTTTTTGCGTTGGTGCGGAAAGGTAAGGGTGTAGCGGACGAAGAGTCGAAGAAACCCAAGCAAGGGGCTGCCTCCGCTTCGCGCTTCCCCTACCCCCTAGCCCCTAACCCCTGTCCGAGCAATCGCTGCTCCCAACGTCGATACTGCGGATCGCCGGGGCGGAAGGTGAAAACGGCGTCGGGGAGCCGGTCGGGACCGGGACGCGAAGGAATGCGCACCAGGATCGCGCCATCGGCGCGCCCTTCGAGAATCCATTGATCGACTTCCGTTTCCGCTTCCTTGCCTTTCATTCCCGATCCGCGATAGTCCATGCTTCGATGCCGCGATTCGAGGGCGGCGCTCCCGTTGAACAAGGCAAGTCGATTTTCGATTCTGCCCGAGGTTTCCGGAACAACCCTTCCGGCCAATCGCCGATCGGGGGCGAGATTCTCGCGGAATCCACGATTTAATTCTAGGTCGATTTTCGGCGGGAAGAAAGAGGCGCCCCTACGCCAACAACCGTTCGACGCTCTCCAGCAGCCGGTCCATGGCGAATGGCTTGCGGAGATAATCGTCGACGCCCAGCATCTCGGCGTACGCCTTGTGCCGGCTCCCTTCGTTGGCCGTGATCATGATCACGCGCATCGGGTCTTTCTGCGTGCGGCGCAGCTTTTCCAGAACCAGGAAGCCGCTGCGCTTGGGCATCATCATGTCGAGAATCACCAGAGACGGATTCTCGCGCTCGGCCATCGCCAGGCCCTGATTGCCGTCGCGGGCAATCAGGACTTCATATCCTTTGGCCAGCAAGGCGATTTTGATCGACTCGATGATTTCGAGATCGTCGTCGACCAGGAGGATTCGCTTGCCGACGGGCTTCGACGAAGGTTTTTTTTGCGGCTCTTCTGCCATGATCGCCTGCACTTTGAAAAATTCGGAGGAGGGCTCTATTTTTGCGGCTGGGCGGCGCGCGTCCGCATGCAACCCATCTCAACAGTATGCGAAGCGTGGCGATGTTTGCAAGACGCCGGGCGGGAAGATCGCGCATTGAACCCCTCACAAAGCCGCTTGGCAGAAGGGGACCGTCCCCGCGGTTTTGTGAGCGGTTCGTTGTCAAAAAAACATCCCTCGGCGAAAGCAGCGGGCTTCGGCCGAGGGATGAAGCGATTCAAACGATTTTCCTCGCGGGACTACTTTGCAGGAGCGGCGGCCTTGTCGGTAGTCTTGTCTGCGGTCTTATCCGCCGGCTTGTCGGCCGACTTTTCCGCGGATTTGTCGGCCGGAGCACCGCCGCCATTGCGACCGCGACGTCCGCGCCCGCCAAAGCCATTGCCGCCAAAACCGTTGCCGCCAAAACCGTTGCCGCCGAGTTGGCTCATGTCGATATCGAGCTTCTTGCCGAGCATGTTGTCGAGCTTTTCACGTTGCTCGGCGGTCAAGATTTCCTTGGCCTTGTCCATGCTTTCGGCGGCCGCTTTCTTGATCTTCTCGCGGATTTCGTCGCTGGACGCACTACCGGCGGCTGGACCACCGGCGGCTGGACCACCGGCACCTGGACCGCCAGCGCCCCGACCACCGGCGGCGGGACCGCCAGCGCCCGGACCACCAGGGCCGCGACCGCCCCGGAATTCCGCGCCGATCTTATCGCGCAGTTCTTTCAGCTTTTCCTTTTGGTCGTCGGTCAGTTGCAAGGCGTCTTCGACTTCCTTCTGAGTGAAAACTCTCATGCCGCGCGCTTGCAATCCGATCTGGGCCAGGCGATCGCGTTGTTGCGTGCTTAACACTTCTTCGAGCGTGGTCTGCACTTCTTTCGCGCGATCGTCGAGCTTGGAGCGAATCTCGGCCATTTTGGCCCGGCGGTCTTCTTGCGACAGATCCTTGAGACCTTCGAGCTGCGCGCTGACTTGGGTTTTCATGTCGTCGGCGAATTTCTCGAGCTTCGTCTTCTGATCGTCGGTGAGCTCAAGGTCTTTTTGAACTTCCTTGGCCTTCAGGAGCGTCAGTTTTTCGAGGCCATAGCTGCCGGCCCGAGGGCCACCGCGCCGTCCCTTGCCGCCCGCGTCTTGCGCGACCAACATTCGCCCCACGAAAAACCCGCCCGCGGCCAGAGCCACGGCCACCAAACAAACGGTTCGCAAACGCAACATGGTTGATCCCCCGATAATATGACCTTGGCCGGAAGCAAGTTGCCGGCGGCACTGGAAAATTCAAGCCTGCATTTACCCACCAACCAAAACCCCGGTCGGCGGCGGAAGTTCCGCGAAAAACCCCGCCGCTTCGCCAAAACTCTAACTCACGATTGAGGGCCAACCGACTCCAAATCTAATCGTTTGGCAAGAGTCGTGTAGGGCTGATACTAGCAAATGGGCCGAATATCCGGCCGTTAGTGCTTCCGCAGCCCACCGAGCAACCCGCCGACGTCGTCGTGTCCGTCGCCGGTTTGGCGAACGACCAGCACACGCAAGTTGTTGAAATACATGATCGATCCGGGGCCGCCGTTCACGTCCCACGACGGCGGATCGACGGTCTTTTGAATCAAATCGACCAGATCGGCGCCGTTGGCTTCGGCTCCCTTTTCAAGAGCGTCGTTATTGCCGAAGGCGCCGCCACGGGCCGCACCCGCGCCGCCAAATCCGCCACCCGCGCCGCCGACAAGGGCTGGTGCATTTCCGCCCGGTTGTCCCAGGCCCTGCTGGGCGGCTACGGCCACCCAATCATCCGGCCGGCCAATCGTGGTTTGAATCAATTCGACCAGCGAGTCTAGCCCTTCGACGGCCGGCCCCGCTGCTGCGCCGGATTGTCCGCTCTTGGCTTGCACGACATCGTTTCGCGCATCGCTTGCGCGGGCGGAATTCGCATGGGCCGATTCGTAGCGGAATTGGCCGGCGAATCGTTGCAGCCGCGCTCGCACTTGCACTCCGAGCCGCAGCCGCTCTTTTGCGGGCAACAGAATGTCGCGGCCCAATTTCTGATAGACATTCAGCAGCGATTTGACGGCCTGAGCACGATCATTTCCCTTCGCCAGGTTCGCGCGCCGCACGGCCGAGGAAACGGCATCGCGCAATTCAGCGGGCGAAGGCGTGGAAGGGGAAACTACGGTTTGCGACATCGTCGCGGGCGGAAAAGTCGGATCGGCGGCCAGCGCCCGCTCGATTCCAATTCCACTGCAAACCATTCCAATCGCACCGAGTGCGACCGCTCCCAATTTTGCCACCGAAACCAGCCACGAACAAAGCGACATGGCAACACCTGTTCCTCTCTGGGAATTCCGCGCGCAAGCCCCCGCCGCTGCAAATCAATCTACCGAATCCACATCGGAGTGGCAACCGAATTGCCGTCCGTAGGTCAGCCTTTCCAGGCTGACTGGCGAGTTGACACGTGGATCGTCAGGCTGGGAGAGCCTGACCTACAGGACATGACAAAATGCGGCAGAACGTCCAACACTTTCGCCGGAAAATAATTTGCAAAAAATTTTCGCCGCATGAGCGTTGTGTTTTGCCGCCCACGATTCCCCGGAAAACGTCGTGGAAAACCGAGTCGCCGGCATCGTCGCGGCGCCGTTATCGCTGGCAGCGCGCCCGCTAGCAAATCGACCTCAAGTCGCACCCCCACAACGTCTTGCGATGCGTCGAAAGATGGCTGTTGACGCAGCGGAAAAAGTCGTTAAACTCACCCCTCACGCCCGTATGTTGTGGTTTCACAGGCGTCCACCACTACATATGGGTGTCGCTGGCATTGCAAGCACAATTCCACCTCGACAGGGGGTATATTGCATCGCTTATGGGCTTTCCGCTCTCGGAACAGCCTTATAATTCGGTGGCAAGATGCCGAAACGTATACGGAATCAGTATACGCTAGTATACTAAGAATGGATGCCCCGATTCCTCATTCAGAAGGAGCTGATTTTCATGGCCAAAATCGAATTAGGCGCAGTCAAGTCGCACCCGTCCAAGCCGCATTCCGGCAAGCATTCGTCGATCCGTCGCCGCCCCGCTGGCTTGGCGATCGATCCGGTCTTTTGCCCCGAGGATGTCGCCGATCCGTTCGACACGGTCGAGTGGGATCTGCGCACCGCCGCCATCAAGGGCGAATCGGGCGAGGTTCTGTTCGAGCAGACCGACTGCGAAATCCCCAAGCCGTGGAGCCAACTGGCCACGAACGTCGTGGTCAGCAAGTATTTCTACGGCGAGATCAACACGCCGGAGCGCGAGCACAGCGTTCGGCAGTTGATCCATCGCGTCAGCCGCACGATCGCCGATTGGGGCATTCAGGACGGCTACTTCGCCACTCCCGCCGACGGCGAGCGATTCTATCGCGATCTGACCTGGCTCTGCCTGCATCAGCACGGGGCGTTCAATCGCCCGGTCTGGTTCAACGTCGGCCTGTTTCATCAATACGGCGTGAAGGGCTCGCAGTGCAATTGGCATTGGGATGCCGAAACGGAAGTCGTCAAGCAGCCGGAGAATCCGTACGAATATCCGCAAGGCTCGGCCTGCTTCATCCAGAGCGTCGACGACGACATGGAAGACATCATGGAGCTCGCGCGCAGCGAGGCCATGCTGTTCAAGTTCGGCTCCGGCACCGGCACCGATCTTTCGACGCTCCGCTCGCATCGCGAAAAGCTCTCGGGCGGCGGCAAGCCCTCGGGCCCGCTGTCGTTCATGCGCGTCTACGACCAGATCGCGGCGGTGGTGAAGAGCGGCGGCAAGACGCGCCGCGCCGCCAAGATGCAGTCGCTCAAGGTCTGGCATCCCGACATCATGGAATTCATCGAGTGCAAGGCGAAGGAAGAGCGGAAGGCCCGCATGCTGATCGAAAAGGGTGGCTACGACGCCAACTTCAACGGCGAGGCCTACAGCTCGATCCTGTTCCAGAACGCGAATCTGTCGGTCCGCGTCACCGACGATTTCATGCAGGCCGTGATCGACGACAAGCCGTGGACCACGCACTGGGTCACCGACCCGACTCGCGCCGGCCCGTCCTGGCCGGCCCGCGACGTGCTTGGCCAAGATGGCCGAATGCGCCTGGGGCTGCGGCGATCCGGGCGTGCAATACGACACGACGATCAATCGCTGGAACACCTGCCCGAACTCGGGCCGGATCAACGCCTCGAATCCGTGCTCGGAATACATGTTCCTCGACGACACGGCCTGCAATCTGGCGAGCATCAACCTGATGAAGTTCCGCCACGAAGACGGCACGTTCGACGTCGAACGGTTCCATGCCGCCTGCCGCATTTTCTTCATCGCCCAGGAAATCCTCGTCGATCATGCCAGCTATCCGACGAAGCGGATCGCCGAGAATAGCCATCTCTTCCGCCCGCTGGGGCTGGGCTATTCGAACCTGGGCAGCCTGATCATGGCCAGCGGCATGGCCTACGATTCGCCGGCGGCCCGCGGGCTGTGCGGGGCGATGACGGCGCTGTTGCACGGGGCCGCCAATCTGACCAGCGCCGAGCTGGCCGCCGCGGTCGGTCCGTTCGACGGCTATGCCGAGAATCGCGAGCCGATGCTGGGCGTCATGCAGATGCATCGCGACGCGGTCGACGAGATCGACGACGCTTGCCCGGCGTATCTCAAGGATGCCGCCCGCGAGCTGTGGGACGACGTGCTTGCGGCCGGGCCGAGAATACGGCTTCCGCAATGCACAGGCCACGGTGCTGGCTCCGACCGGCACGATCAGCTTCCTGATGGATTGCGACACGACCGGCATCGAGCCCGACATCGCGCTGGTGAAGTACAAGCAACTTGCCGGCGGCGGCATGCTCAAGATCGTCAACAGACGGTGCCGCTTGGCGCTGCAGACGCTCGGCTACGATCAGCCGCAGATCGAGTCGATCCTGGCCTACATCGATCGACGAACGACACGATCGAAGGCGCGTCCGGCGTTGAAGGACGAGCATCTGTCGGTGTTCGATTGCGCTTTCAAGCCGCGCAACGGCACGCGTTCGATCGCCTGGCGGGCGCACGTGCGAATGATGGCCGCCGCACAGCCGTTCCTGTCGGGAGCGATCTCCAAGACGGTGAACATGCCGCGCGACACCACGCCGGCCGACATCGCCGACGCCTATCTCGAAGGCTGGCAGCTGGGCCTCAAGGCGCTGGCCGTCTATCGCGACGGTTCGAAGGAAAGCCAGCCCCTTTCGACGAGCACCGAGGCCGACAAAGCCACGGCCGAGCAAGTGGCCGTCCCGCGGCGCGAGCGCTTGCCCGACACGCGGCAGTCGATCACCCACAAGTTCAGCATCGCCGGCCACGAGGGCTACATCACCGTCGGACTGTACGACGATGGCCGGCCGGGCGAGTTGTTCATCACGATGGCCAAGGAAGGAAGCACGATCGGCGGCTTGATGGATTGCTTCGGCACGGCGGTGTCGATGAGCCTGCAATACGGCGTGCCGCTGGAAGTGTATGTGAGCAAGTTCTCGCACACGCGCTTCGAGCCGATGGGACACACCAAGAACCCCGACATCCGCATCGCCAAGAGCATCGTCGACTACATCTTCCGCTGGCTGGGGATCACGTTCCTTCCCGGTTTCCGAGAAGCGAATCGCGGCATGATCGCCGACGACGCCGCGACGGCCGACGAGCGCGAGGCGTTGGGTGGTGCAGCGGCCAGCGGCAAGACGAACGGTCGGCCGGCGCAAGCTGCGACGATTCAAGAGTCGCCGGCAACCAACGGACATAAGGAATCAGTTGCGGGAAAGCCGGCAGGAGGCGTCAAGTCCAACGGAAAGCCTGCCAACACGGCCCAACTCGAACGGGCCGGCATGGCGGTAAAGGTCGATCTCAACGGCGGCCACACCTCGGCCTCCAGCGAGCAGTTCGCGCAATTCCAACTAGACGCGCCGAGTTGCGACAATTGCGGCGCGATCACGGTCCGCAACGGCAATTGCTACCTGTGCTACAACTGCGGCAACAGCATGGGATGCTCGTAGGAAGGGGCTCTAGGGCCAGAGACCCTCTCCCCCCTGCGATTGGCGCTGATTTGCTCGCTACGATGGTTTCATCCTCGCGCGGGCGCCGGTAAGACAAGGTGGCCGCCGGTGCCCGCGTTTTATCTTTGTCCCCCGGTGGAGGTATCAGGCGAGAGAATTCGCGAAATCTAAACCGCTTTGTTAGAATTCGAAGAAATTCTTGACTCCCATCTTGGTCGAGGTTACTCTGCGCCTGTTGGTCCGGCTGGCGTCGGCGATTCGCAACAGGTTGTTCCTCCTCCGACAAGGATACCGCTAATGAGTCTCAACATCTTGAACCCGACGGCAACGGTCAGACATTCTATCCTCGCGGCCGCTGTCATTCTCTTGCTCTTGGCCGCCGGATCGGTCCGTGCGAGCATCATCATCTCGGAAGTCGATCCCACGGGAAGTTCCAACGCCAACTACGGCGCAGACTGGTACGAATTGACGAACACCGGCGCGACTGCTCAGGATATCACGGGCTGGAAAATGGACGACAACTCAAATTCCTTCTCGCTCGCGGTGCCGCTACGGGGCGTGACATCAATCGCCGCCGGGCAATCGGTTGTTTTTGTCGAAGGCACTGCTACTGGAACCACCGACGCCACGATCGACGCCAATTTCGAAAGCGCTTGGTTCGGGGCTAGCGTCCCTGCCGGATTCACGATTGGAAACTATGGCGGCAGCGGCGTCGGCCTGAGTTCGTCGAGTGATGCCGTCAACATCTTCGATTCGTCGGGAGATCCGATCACGGGCGTTACTTTCGGCGCCTCCACTTCGGGCGTAAGCTTTGACAACGCCGCCGGAGTGAACGGCGCGATCTCGACGCTCAGTTCCGTCGGAGTCAACGGCGCATTCATGTCGCCCGATGGCGAAATCGGTTCGCCCGGTGTGATTGCCAACGCGGTCGTGCCCGAACCATCGGCATTCGTTCTTGCGGCCTTCGGACTGGTCGCCGGCCTGGGCTTGGCGTTTCACCGTCGCGCGGCCGCCGCGGCGTGAGCGCGGACCGCGGAAATGCTTCGAACTATGCCTGGGAGAAATTCCCGGGCATTTTTGTTGATTTGCGACGAGTCGCTTGCGGCCGAGATCGTTTCCATGCCTGCGATGAACGATGCTGTATACTGCCCTTCGGCGAACGGGGGTTGCAGGAGCTTTCACGCAGCAAGAGCAGGTGGGGTATGTTGATTCACGCGGTCGATCGGACCGAATTGCCGCCGCTTACGATGCCGGATCGGTTTCGCACCGACATCGCGTATTTCATGACGCCATCGGGCGAACACGGCGTGGCGAAAATGCCGTCGGGCGAATACTGGGTTCGCCTCGACGACGCCCGCCAGTGGCTGGCCGACGGCGTGTTGTCGGTCGTTTCGCCGTTGGACGGTCTGAATCGCACGGAGATCGAGCTCACCGACGAGCAAGAAGCCTGGCTGCGATGGATGGTCACAAACGGCGTCGAGCATGTGCGCGTCGGCTGAGACGTGAATGTCCACGCTTTGCGCTGACAAGTACCCACGATACTCGGCGAAACACGGGCGCTCGGCGCCGGTGGCTTCGAGTTCATTTCGACCGCTCAAAACGGCGCACGATCGGTAGCGCCGGTCGCTGATGTGACCGCCGGTGGCGTCCGGTCGGAAGCGCTGCCGCCGCTTTGATACAGCGGCAGATAGCGGTAATAAATTTCGAGCGTGAGAGTGGAGAATGCGGTCGTGACGACGCGGCCTCCTTGCGCACCCCAAGAGTCGAGCGTCGGGTTCTCCGGGTCCCAGCTTCCCGCGGCACAGCCTTGGCGGCACTGCGTCTCGATCAACGCCTTGCGCATTTGGCGATTCCACCCATCCCAATCGCTGCCCAACAGATTGTGCATTACTTGCGTCGCGTAGTACCAATAATACGTGTCGCGGCGGCCGTTGTCGGGCAGATTCTCGAGCAAGCACTGCTTCCCTTCGACCATCGCCGGGTCGTCGGCCCTCATGCCCAGATATTGCCATGAAAGCATGCCGATGGCGGTCATCGTCGGCGTCGCTTCTTTCAGGGGTTGATAGGAATACAACCCACGGTAATGTCCTTGACAAACCGAACCGAGCCAGCGCTTGGCGTTTTCCAGTGTCAGCGAGTTGACCGGAACGCCGGCCAACTGAGCACTGTGCAACGCCATGATTTGCCAACCAAGGACCGATGTATCGCCGCCCGAGGGATCCTGCGGAATGTAACGCCAGCCGCCGGTCGAACGGCTTTGAGCCGCTTCGATAAACATCACTGCCGCGGCGGCCGCGTCGCCGACCTTTTGATCCTTCGTCAAGCCATAGTCTTCGCACAATGTGATCGTGGCCAAGGCATGGGCGTACATTTGCGCGGCGGGCGAATCGGCGGCCAGATTGCCGTTGTGCGTTTGATGTTTGATGAGCCAGAAGATTCCTTGATTGACGACCGGCTGATAGGGCCCGTGCGTCTTGTGCGTTTCACCAGCGGCCAAAAACGTCAACAGCGACAAGGCCGTCGCGGCGACGTCGGAATCAGCCGAGCCGGGGCCCGTGCAGGGATTGCCGCTGCAATGCGCGGAAAAACGCGACAGGCTCCAACTGCCGTTCGTGTTTCGATGGCGGGCAAACCAATTGAGCGCGGCGATCACGGCCAATTCCGTGTTCTTCGTGCCGCCGAATTTACCGAGCATCTCTTGCCGTCGGCCGGCGCCGCGTCCGCCGAATCCGGTGTCGTCGCCGCCGCTGCCAGTCTTGTCGCCGTGGCCATGCCCGGCGCCGATGCCGCCGCCTCCGCGCACCGAGGCTCCCGACCCGTTTGCATCGACATTGAAGCCGCCGAACCCGCCGCCATCGGGCCCGACGACATTTTCACGTCCGCCGCCCGATTCACTAAACGTCGCCGAGCCGTCGTTGTTTTGAGCCGTCTGTGCTTTGAACTGAGGATTACGCAGGTCGTCGAGATTCAATTCGCTGGTGTCCAAAGGAGCGACGGCCGTAAGTTCCATTTGCTCTAGCGGAGGTTTTACGCTCAGATCGTCGTTGACCGGAGTAAAGCCGCTCGATTGCTCGTCTCGCGCAACGTGCATGTTGCCAAGAATCAGCAGAGCCGCGGTAAACAGCAGCATGTGGACCACCATGCTGGCGGCATACCAATGGATATTCGCACGGGTGCGCTCCCACGCCTCGGCCAATACGTCGCGCAGCACCGGATGATCCAATCGGCGGCCAATCGTATTTCGCAACCAGCGAATCCCGACGAAGCCGCCGACGGCAATGCCCGCGCGCGAGTTTCGGTGATGAACCCGCCAATGCGTGACATGAGATCGGCTTCTCGGCGGCCGCGACGAAGAGGGAACCACGCAAGACGCGAAGAGTGCAGAATGGGCCAACGGCAGCTAAAACGGGGCAAAACGAGGCCTACATGAACATTATGGTTCGTTCCTGCGAAGTGTACAAGGTAAAGGGCGGCGGGGCGGCGACCGCTGAACCCAGGGAAGGCGGTTGACGCGTATGCCGTTGTAATCGTCGTTGGCCGCCGTCCCTGGGCTCACGCGCGAGTTTGGCAGCGCGCTCAATGCGCCGCTTTTGCCGGTCGTGCGGCCGGCGCAAGGCGTTTCGCAAGCGCCGGCTGACCCTCGCGGCGGCGATGCCGGCAAGTTTCGCGGCGCCGACAGCCGATTCCAGGCTGAGGACCACCAACCCCTAGTGAGAAAATCCATGTTCCGCCGCGGCATGTTTTTCTTCGTCGTGATGGGCGCGGCCATTGGTGTTCCGTATGTGGCGACCGAATGGGGCAAGCTTAGCCATTTGTTCAGCAGCCAGCCGAATTCCGCCGCCGGTCAAGCGCCGAACCCAGCGGCCGGAATGCCGGGCACCGTAGCCGCCGGTTATCCCGCGAACGGCAATCCGGCTCTCGTCGCGATGGCAGGCCTGCCGGCAAGCGATGCGGATATCAATGCTCCGCCCGTGGTCGAAATGGCCGATGCCTTGCGATTCGACGTGACGGCGTCGTGGATTTTGGGACGCTGGCCGCGCGTGACCGCCGGTTTGCCAGACGCCGGGCTGCAAGGCTACCGCGTGGCCCTCGTCTCCGGCACGCGGGACGACGATCTGGCCGGTGCGCTGACCTACTACTTCAACAAGAATCACGTCTGCCAGCGGATCACGTTCCAGGGCACCACCGGCGACGCGCGAAAGCTGATCGCGATGCTGGTAACCCGCTTCGGATTCGAGCGGCAGACGAGCGACGATCCGGGCGTTTATCTCTATCAGATCCGCTGGAATGGCCGGGCAACGAGCGAACTGCAAGTGCGGCCGGCCCGCGTGATTCGCGCCAGTGCGCCGACGGCCCGATTCGAAGTGTTGCTGGCGATGAACGATGGGTCGGCGCACTGAGCGGGGCGCACACCGGCGGGGCGATGAAAAAGGGGACAGGCATCGAGCGGCGGCGCGAATCGAGCGGCCGTCCCGCGGGCGCGCTCGGAGCCAGTCCCCTTTTTCAAACCCGCTTCACTTCGATCGGTTCAGCGCACGCTCCAAATCGTCGAGGCGATGCTCCAATTGCTGCACGCGGCGTTCCAGCGAGTCGATGCGAGTTTTGTCGTCGGGCATCGGCAATCGGCTCGTCTGCGGAGACGGCGGGAGTGGAACTTCGCCCGCGCCCACGGAGCTATTGCCGAGCAGGCCGCTTGGGCCTGCGCCGAATTCGGCCAGTTTCACTTTCGCCCGCTGTTCGGTTCCGCCGTAGAAATAGGTGATTTCGATGTCGCGGCCGGCTCCGTCTTGAGCGACGATCTGCGTGAGGTCTTGCGGGGAATTGATCCGCTTGCCGTCGACGGCCGTAATGACGGCGTCCAAGGGGATTCCAGCTTGAACGGCCGGCGAGCCGACCGTGCGCGAGACGACGAGCGCGCCGTTGATTGCAGGCGGCAAACGTAAACGCTGACGCGCCTCTTCGGTCACCGGACGAGTTCGCACGCCGAGCAGCGGCCGACGAGTCGGTTCGGTTCCGGGCAAGTTGCTCGGCGCGAGGCGAAGCGGCGCCGTTTCTGGAATCGGCTGGCCCGGAACGCCGTTGGGAACCAAGCCGCTGGGTCCATTCAACGGCGGCAAGCCATTTGGCTGCGCGGAGTCGGTCGGAATGCGGCCCGGTTCGCCGCCGGCGGAGTCAGGCCCTTGACCGGCGCCCGTGTTTGGCGTCGGCAACTGCTCCGGAATCGCGCCGAATTTTTCGTAGCGCCGCTGCCCGACCGGCGGGCGATTGCCAAGCGTGACCTCGACGGTTTGCTGCTGTCCGCCGCGATCGACGACGAATTTCACTTTGCTGCCGGGCGCCAATCGCTCGAGCACCGGCCCCATGTCGCTTCGCCCATGGACGGGCGTGCCGTTGATGCTCGTGATCAGATCGTCGGCCTTGAGACCACCTTGTTCGGCAGGCCCGCCGGTTTCAATTTCGACGACACGAACTCCGGCGCCTTTTTCCTGCCGATCGTCGGCGACGACTCCCAGATAGCCAGGCTCAGCCGTCGCTGGGCCGCTTGGATTGCCTAGAGTGGTTGTCGCGGCGGGCGGTTGCGGATTCGGCGGTTGCGGATTCGGCGGCGTGCGGGCTGGAGCCTTCGCATTGGGCAGAAGTTGCGCTCGGGCACAGGGCATCGCGACGAACAGAAGTATTCCCACTGCCACCGTCGAGGCGGCGATCCATCGGCATTTGCAACGGTTCATGGCTCGATCTCCGTAAAAGGATTTGATTGCTGGCGATTCACTTGGCCGCTGGTTTGGCCGCCGGCGCGGGCGTTTTTGTGTCGGCCGGTTTTGTTTCGGGCGGTTTTGATGTAGTTGGTTTCGCATCTGCCGGTTTTGTATCAGTTGGCTTTTTGTCAGCTGGCTTTGATTCGGGTGGACTTGGTGCGGCTGCAACTGGCGGCGGACCGAAGAGATTTTTCTTTGCGGCGATGTCCCACACCGTTAGCGAATCGCCGTGGCTGCCGATCGCCAACAGTTTGCCGTCGGAGGAAAATGCGACGCCCCAGGCCGCGCCTTTGAATGGCGGCAGCGTGAGCGACTCTTTCTTCCCGTTCACGTCCCAAAGTTTCACCGTGTGATCGTGGCTGCCGGTGGCCAGCAGATTGCCGTCGGTCGGCGAAAAAGCCGCTGTCAGAATCCAATCTTTGTGGCCCGTTAGTTCGCCCTGCGGTTTTCCGTCGGGCGACCATAATCTCACCGTGCGATCGGCGCCTGCCGTTGCCAACATCGAGCCGTCTTTGCGATATGCGACGGTCCACACGGCGTCCTGATGGCCTTCGAGCTTGGCCCGCTCGGTTCCTTTTTCGAAATCCCAGAGCTTGGCGAGATGGTCGCCGCCGGCGCTGGCGATGGTTTTGCCGTCGGGCGACACAGCCACGCCATACACCGGGCCCGCATGAGCGGGGATCGTTTTCACATCCGTGCCGGTCGCAACTTCCCAAATGATGACAGTCGTGTCTTCGCTGCCCGAGACCAACGACTTGCTATCAGGTGAAAACGCCAAGGCGCGAACCCAATGTTTGTGCTTTTTCAATTCATGCAGCGGTTTGCCCGAAGGCATTTCCCACAGCTTGACGACGCCGTCATATCCGCCGGTAGCCAGCGTTTTGCCGTCGGGCGATATGGCGACGCACCAAACCGTTGTCGCATGGCCGTCGAGCGATGCTTTGAGCTTGCCGTCAGCCGGATTCCAAAGCCGCACTTCGCCTGGCCGATAGAGCAAGCTCTGCCCGCCGACGCTGGCCAACGTGCCATCGCTCGGTGAAAACGTGACGGCGGTGACCCAATCGGTCTGTTGGCCGATCGTGGCGGGCTGGTCCGCCGCCCGAGAAACGGCACAGACAAGCGACGCCATCACGCAACGATCGAAATCTTCAAAGCGATTTGCTTGCGATCCGGCATAGTGACATTTCTCCGGTTGTTAGCGCTGGTAGGTGCCGATCAATTCACCTTCGCCGAGGATGTGTCCCTTGATGGCGGCCAGCAGTTTTTCTTTGTCCAGGCCCGGCGTCGCAGGGAGCGTCGTATCCAAGGCATAGATGTGGAAATGGTAATGATGCGGTTTCCCCTTTGGCGGCGCGGGGCCGCGATAGCCGATATCGTCTTTCGGAAATGAGTTCGTTCCTTGCACCGCGCCGGCCGGTGTCGGCGGATTCGCCTGCCGAGGAATGCCCTCGCCGAGCGATTTCGCGTCGGCGGGAATTTTGTACAGCACCCAATGGACCCACGGCTGCGCGGAAGGCGCATCGGGATCGTCGCAGATCAGAGCGAATTCTTTGGTGCCGGCTGGAGCACCGCTCCAAGCCAGCGGCGGCGAGAGATCCTGCGCCGTCGGCCGTGTACTGCTTCGGAATTGCGGCGCCGGCTTGAAACGCACTGCTCGTGACGGTGATTGTCATCGACGAGGCTCCCGCGGATTTTGTCGAGGTCGCCGCGCGATTTTGGCAACCGGCTAAACCGGCCAGCGCGGCGACGACAACCGCGAAGAAACATTGATTTCGGTTCATGGTCGAACGATTATCAAGGGCACATCTTCGTTCTACGTCCCTCAAGCCTACTCCTTGAGTTTACGGCATCCAGCGCATGGAGCAAGCAATTTTCCGCTGGGTCAACCGTACGTCAACCGCTCTTGCACCTCTCGGGCGATCGGCACTTCGATCAATTGCGGCTCGTCGCCGGCCAGCGATTTCGACAGCCGCTCGGCCAATTCGTCGGGCTCGGTCACTCGAACCGCCGACACGCTCAGCGACCGCGCCAGACCGAGGAAATCGACTTCGGGCTCGGTAATATCCATGCCAAGAAATCGGCCAGCATTCGCGGCTGGCAGGTTCATCATCCGCGAGCCGATCTTGAGAATCTGGTATTGAGCGTTGTTGAAGATCACAAACGTGACCGGAATTCGATACCGCGCGGCGGACCACAGCCCTTGAATGCCGTAGAGCGATGCGCCGTCGCCCAAGAGTGCCAGCACCGGCCGCTCGGGCCACGCCAATTGCACGCCGATCGCGCAGCCCAGTCCCCATCCCAACGCCCAGCCGCGATGGCCAAAATAGCCCGACGGATCGCCGATTGCGCCGAGACGTTCGAGCGTCGTATTGGTCGTCGTTACCGCTTCTTCGACGACGGCCACGTTCTTCGGCAACACGCGTGCGATGCATTCCATTGCCGCCAGCGGCGTCAGCGGTCGAAGATCCTGCTGGGCTTCAGCTTCGCGGCGCAATGCTTCGCGCGCCTGCTGATGCCGGGCGGCAAGTTCGCCAGTGCGGCGGCCGGCGGCGGCGATTTGCGCCGCGGTCATGCGTCGCGATAATTCGGCGGCGAGGGCGGTCAATCCGCCTTTCGTGCTTCCCAACAGTGCGGCCGCGAGCGGATAGTTCTTGCCGAGTTGAAAGGGGTCTTCGTCGAGATGCACGAGCCGAATGTGCTCCGGCATCGCGCGGGCCGGTTCGTGATAGATATAGGGCCGGAATAAGTCCATGCCGACGACCAGCAGCATGTCGAATTCCGCGAGCCGCTCGCGAATCTCGGGCGACCAGAGCGGCAAACCTTGGGCATACAGCGGATGGTCTGACGGGAATCCAAGCCGGCCATGCGTCGTGCCAGGCTCCGACAGAACCGGGCGCGCCAAGCCGCTCGGCGACGGCCACCAGTTCGCTCACCGCGCCGCGCTCGATCACGCGGCTGCCGACCAGAATCCCCGGCCGCTCGGCCGAAAGCAGCACGTCGGCTGCCCGCTGGATTGCCGTCGCGGAGGGCAATAACTCGGGGTCCGGCGGATCGGACAACGTAAGATCCATTTCGGCCGATGCGGTTTGCAAATCGAGCGGGATCGAGAGGAACACGGGGCCGGTCGGCGGCGTCAGCGCCATTTGCATTGCCCGGCGGAGGGCCGAGGGAATGTCTTCAACGCGTTGCACTTCGACGGCCCATTTGGTCCACGGCCGAACGACGCCGACCATGTCGCCCCATAGGATCGGCTCCTCGAATTGCAGCCGCCGATCCTGCTGGCCGGCGGTGAGCAAGAGCGGCGTGCCCGCGCGAAACGAGTTGTAGAGCATCCCCATCGCGTTGCCCAAGCCGGCGCAGATGTGAACATTGACGACGCCCAGCTTGCCCGAGGCCATCGCGTAGCCATCGGCCATCGCCATCACGGGAATTTCTTGCAGGCCGAGTATGTATTGCAACCGCGAATCGCCCGTCATGGCATCGCACAGCGGCAATTCGGTCGTGCCGGGGTTGCCGAATAGATAGCGAACACCGGCGGCGGCGAGTATTTCGAGGAAGGCGTCGATTCCGCGCATGGAGGAACTGTGAAGGTGAGAATGAGCCGGGAGGGAAGAAATGGCGAGCGAGTGCCAGTTTACCCTGCGGGGGCGGCGCCGCACAGAAGCGGCGAAGTAGGTCAGGCTTTCCAGCCTGACTTTTGGTCAATCCATGTCAGACTGATATTCCTCAACTCGCGTCAGCCTGGAAAGGCTGGCCTACGGCCGCGCGCCACCACGACCCCAACTCGCTGCCGCGAGCCAGGGTCGTCCAATCGCTCCCATCGTTGGTGTGCCGGAATTCGGCTGCCAAAGTTTCAAAACCGCGGAGAGGGGGACAGGCCCCATTTTTCTGCGAAGACTACGCAAAATGGGGACAGTCCCCGGCAGTTTTGAAACTTGCTTTGGCTAGTAGTTGCTCCATTTAGCGCCGGGACGCTGTGTCGTGCGCATCGGAGTCGCGTAACTCGGAGGTTTGACCGGTGGATTGGCAGTCGGCGGCGCCATTGGCGGGGCAGGCGTTGGCGACGTGTCGTTCATCGGACCGTTGTAGTTCGGGCTATTCGACGGCGGTGCGCTTTGTGGGACATAGGATTGCGGGCCATAGTGACCCGACCCAACGCGCGGCGGCATCTGATACGGCGGCATCGGTTCGCCGGGGCCCACCCAATTGCCGCAACAGTCGCACGGTTCGCAGCGCGGCGGCTGGCTGATCCAGTCGCCTTGATAGCATTCGCCGCATCCGCAGGTGCTGCAATCACCATATTGCTCGCCGGCGCCCTTGCTTCGCTCGCAGCGTAGCCAAGGGAACAAGTTTTGGAACAAGCAGCAATGGCAGCGGCAAGGTTCGTCGCAAGCGCAGCCCTGATTGCCGGAGCAAGATCGGCAGGAACACGGCTGACCGCAGGAGCACGACGATCGGCACCCGCACGAATCTCCACACGCAGCGTAGCAAGTGGCGTCGCCGCCGGTTGCGGAGAATCCTGCCAAGGTCAAACCAACGATCAATGCGAATTTAAGCTTTTGCATCCCCCTAATCCTCCCTGAAAGCTGCGATCGAATCTCCGCGGCGTCGCGAACAAAACCGCAGGCGCCACGAAGCCTCACTCAGTGACGACCCATAGGGCTTATCGGTCCGGAGAACCGTCAGAGTCGAGAAAATCACTACAACCGAACAGGCTTTGCCAGCAGGCAACGTCGGCCCACTTTACGCTGCTTATAGCGATATTGCGGCTTTGCAAAGAATTGCCGGAACCCGACCACTCACTGCTAGCGAAGTTTCTTCGCTGTTTTGCGGCGATAGAGATCGCACAGAAGATCCTCATAGCCCTCGACCATTCGATCGAGAGACCAATTGGCGACGACATGCTGCCGGCCGGCGGCGCCTAATTCGGCCGCCAATTTCGGCTGGCGGAATAATTCGACGATGTGAGCAGCCATCGTGGCTGCGTCGCCCGGTTCGACCAGGTAGCCCATCTCGCGATCGAGAACCGATTGGGCGATCGATCCGACTCGCGTCGCCACCACCGGCTTGCCGACGGACAACGCTTCGAGAATCGACACTGGATTGGCTTCGACGTGCGAAGTGAGCAACACGACGTCGGTCAGCGACAGCAACTCCGGCACGTCGGGCCGCGTGCCGAGAAAATGAACGGCATCACTCAGCCCGAGTTGCGCGGTCAATTGTTCCAAAATCGGCCGCCGCGGACCGTCGCCGATGAGCAGGAAATGCGCCGCCGGGATTTCCCGCCGCACGCGAGCGGCAACGTCGAGAAACATCTCGTGGTTCTTCTCCGGCCGCAATGCCGCGAGAATGCCGGCCACCAGCGCATCACTGGGCAAGCCCAACTGCCGCCGCAACGACGGATTCGGCGGTTGCGGGCGAAATCGCTCGGTGTCGACGCCGTTGGGAATCACATGAACCCGTTCGGCCGGAAATCGTTCATGCTCGATGAGATATTGCCCATGCGCGGCGGCGACGCCGATAAAGGCGTCGGTCAGCGGAGTCAGCCAATGGTTCAATCGTCCGACGACATCGGGCCAGCCGGTGGAATGCAGTGCCGATGCGATTACTGGAACTCCCGCCATGCGAGCGGCCAATCGGCCCCAAAACATCTTGTCACCGGCGCCGACTGTGACGATCGCGTTAATCCGCCGCTGTCGCAGCAGTTTTTTCAAGCGTTCAAAAACGCGCACATCGTATTTGCCGGCCAGCAGACGATCGAATAGCGGCACTTCCTTGGCCATCACGACGCCGAGTTGGCCCGGCGCTTTGAGGCAGCAAATCTCGGGCGTCACTCGTCGCCGGTCGAACCGACGCACGAGATTGACCAGTAGCGTTTCGGCGCCACCGACCTCGAGCGTCGTGATGATGAACATCACACGAAGCGGCTCCGCCGTCGCGTTGACAGCGTTGGCCGAGCGGTCTTCGAGAAGCGTGGTGGACATGATTTTGTATGTCTCAGCTCGGCGAGGTCTTGGTCGGGAATATCCGATCGAAGACGTAATGCCGGCAAGTGGCCATGAATTGCTGCTTGTCGTCGCGGGTGAAAATCCGATCCGCCCTCAGAATCTCAAGACCAAGCACAATCGTGGCGGAAACCGTCGCCCACGCGCCGCAACCCAACATCAGCGGCAGAAACATGACCAGCCACGCGCCGCCGTCGATCTTCATGCCGTAGGCGCGATTGAACTGGAACATGATCACGAGCGTGACCAAATTCGCGGCGCAAGTTGCCCACACGACGGCATGCAATCCGAATCCGGGCAAGAGCAACCGGCAGAGGACGACGTTCGTAATCAAGCCGGCGACCAGCGCCAGCGTCGGCAGCCGCGCCCGTTCGGCGCACCACAGATACATCTGGGCCAGCGGAATCAAGGCCATCCAGGTGCAATAGGTGAGCGTCCAGGGAAGAATCTCCAGGCCGCCGTCGTATTTGCCGTGGAACGCGATGCCGAACAGCAGCGGCGACGCAAGCAGCATCAGCACCGAACCGGCGAGCATCGCCAGGCCGAGCAGCTTGATCGTCAGATTGAATTTTGCCACGACGGCCGTCCGCGCCGGCTTCCCAATCGTGGCTCAGATGGGGAAGCATGATTCCGCCGATCATCCCGCACATCGAGACCATCAGCATCGGCACGACTTGCGAACTGTGATAATGGCCGACCAGCGCCAGCGGATCGGCCGTCGGAGCAAAATGCATCATCATGTAGCGATCGACGACGCCGACGAGGTTGTAGAGCAGGTTCACGGTCCAAACCGACATCGCGAACGGCACCAGTTTCCCCCACAATCCGCCTTGCGAAAGCGACTCGACTGGCTCGGGAATCTGCCGCCACGTTGCGGAACCAGATCCAGTCGGCCCGATCAATAGCGCCGCACGAAACGGCATAGGCGACGACGATCGCCGCGGCATCGCATCGCCAGCCGAACACCAATCCGACGCTCAGCACCGCGAACAGCACGCCGTTGACCAATTGCACGACGCTCGTCACGCGAACCATCCGCAGCGCCGTGAGCATGTCCGTCAGGTAATTGTAGGCGATCACCGCCAACAGGCTCACCGCCAGCAGCAACACCATGCCGGTATGGTCCGGCGTGGCGAAGATCAATTCCGAAACTGCCGTTTGGCAATCCGGCGATCGCGATTACCGACGCACAACTCAATACGATGCATGCAGCCGCCGTGCGCCGCAGCAGCGTTCGCAAATGTCCGCGACGGCGGTAATGCTCCAGATACCGGCCGAACGAGCCGGGCAGGCCGAGCACCGCCAGCGGCGCGGCGAGCATCAGAAATTTCGAACGCGATATCCCATTCGCCCAGTTGCTTCGGCTCCAGCCAGCGGCAAACCAACACCTGCCGGGCAAATCCGATCAATCGCTGGACGATCGAAAGCAGCAATAGAATGGCCACGCTTTCGGCCAACGAGTCGGTGCGCCATTGCGGCGCATGGACGGCAGCCGTGGCGCCGCTAGTCGCGGCCGATGCCGGATCGCAGCTTGCCGGCTCGTCGGTCAACGCCGCACCATCGAAAATGTCGATGTCGGTGCCAACCGCCGTGGAAGCAATTCCGTCACCGGCAAACAGATCATCGGGCGGGGCATCGTCCGACGTTGTCGCGACAATCGGCATCAGCGCCGGCGGTTGGAAATTCGGGGCGTCGGTGAATGTGGTCGTGTTCATCGGGCCGACGCCCGATCCCGCTCCGACACGGCGTTGCTTCGGTAGTCGTAGCGATAGGGGTGACAAGTCTTGCGCGGATCAACTGTCAGCCAGTTCTTCAATCTCAACATATTGTCGGGATAGATGCGTTGAAGGTGGAATGGGTCGTCGCCGGGAAAGTTGTAACCGCCGTAGGCGGAGCAAACTCCCTCGTAGCCATGTTCCCGCGCCAGTTGAAAGACGGCGGCGCTCATGTTCTTCGGCTGACCGTAGGGAAACGCGAAATATCGCACCGGCTGGCCGATCACATGTTGCAAGTCGCGGCCCGAGCCGACCACTTCATCGTGCAGTTCGCGCGGATTGTGCAATCGGCCGAGGTCGGCGTGGGTGCGCGTGTGGGCTCCGATCTCGACGCCGGCGTCCGCCATTGCGCGGATTTGCTCCAGCGTGTTCGGACGGACCATGCACATTTCGCCAACGTCGTGCGGAAACGGAATCCCTTCCAGCACGCAGCGGCTGCAGACGAAATACGTGCATGGAATCTTGCGGGCCAATAACAGCGGAATTGCCTCGTCGCAATTCGGCGTCGTAGCCGTCGTCGAACGTGATGCTGACGGCCGGCCGCGGATTTTTCTTCGCGACCAGCCGGCGCTGAACCTCTTCCAACGAGATCATGTCGAATCGCTGTTGCAGCCAATCCATCTGCGCGGCGAATTCGCGATTCGACATCGTCCATGGGCTTCCGGCATCGTCGGCGATTCGGTGGTAAAACAGCACGATTACCGGCGCCGTTCCGGCAGCTCGAGCCCGCGCGGATTGCCACCGGCGATATGGTAGCGAGCCGCGATAGTAAGTTTCGAGGAGCAGTTGTTTCCAGAATGGCATGGCGCGAAGGCGATGGGTTAGGGAGGTGAATTAGCCGTCTTTCGTTCGCTGCGTAGTCCAACCTCTGACTTGCTTCGCCCAGTGGCGGAATTGCTGCCGGCCCAGCCAGGCCGCATGGCGAAGGCCGGCGAGACCGCGGCGAGCGACGATGCGCGTTTCGACGGTCGCACAGGGCTTCGCACCCCACGAGCATTTGTAGGCTTCGTCTCCCGCGCAAAAAGTCGAACGAGCGGCAGCCCTCGTCGATAGCTCGTCGCAACGAACCGATCATCGCCAGCCAGCCCGGGTTGTCCGCGGTCGCATCGGGTTCAACGCCCGTCGAATAGTAATAAACGGTTCGACCGTCAATGAAGTCGTATTCGGCGCCGACGGGCCTGCCATCCAGTTCCGTCCACAGCAAACGTAGCTTGCCCTCGGCACATAGGCGGCGACTGACTTCGCGGTGAAACTCGGTGAATCGCTGCGACGCATAGCACCCCGGTTGGCCCAGGCTTTGGCGGCGGCGGCTCGGTGCATGTCGACGAACATCGCGAAAGCGCTATCCAACTCGGCCTCCGTCGCGACCCAGCGAGTTTCGACGCGGCCGGTGTCGAAATACTTCCGCGTCAATTGCCGCACCCGTTCCCGTCGCGACTTCGATAATTGCCTCACGAACTCATCCCACGTCGCCGGCAACTCGCACTGCCAACACGGCATTCCCGGCTGCTGGTGAATCAGGTGGCCCTGGCGGGCAAATTCCTGCACGAAGGCCGACGCTGCCGGATCGGATTCCAGCACGGCGGCTAATTGCAATAAATCCCAATCTCTGGCGCCGTCGGTCGAAAGCCACTGCCACAGGGCCGTGGCGATTTCGCATTCGCTGCCGGGCCGCGCCAATACTGTCAGGTATTCCGAGCAGGCTTCGCCGGAACCCATGAACTGCACCACTCGGCCTGCAATCGGCGAACTCGCGACATACCAGGGCGCGATTCCGACGATTGCACCGGCGGCGTCTTCGACGGTGAGCAGGTAGGTTTGCCAACCGGGCAATTGGTAATGCCGCCACCACGATTCCATCCACTCGAAACTTCGAAACGGCACGGTGTCTGCGAGAAGATTCCAAACGCCGGCCAATGCGGCGAGCTCACCCGTCGGAGCAAATGGCTCGGCCGCGCCGGTTCCATTTCCAACCAGGACCGGCTCCACTCGCCGCACTCGCAAGGGCGCCGATCGGGGCGGCGATACTTCGCAAGACGGCGGGCTTGCAGCCGGCGTAAGCGGCGGCAGGCACGGCAGCGCACCGGTCGTCGGCCGGGCCGTTGCGGGAATCTGCGAATCGACGGAGAACATGATGCGGTTACTCGTTGATCAATTGCCTGGTCACTTGCCAACCGGATCGAATTTGACGCCAAACGCTGCTGCCGGCTGCCCAAATGCCCTGCCGAATTCGTGGCCCCATGCGTGGCGGGACGACTCGGGCCTCAAACGTCGATCGCGGAACCGCGCCAAATGCGATTTATACGGTTCGTCGCCGCGGAGAAAATCAAACGCACGGTCGCCGCGCTCGATCGCCCGGCGAATCGTCGCCAGGTGCGACAGGTGGCCCGGCTGATGTTCGAGCGATTCCGGCGCAATGCCCGACTGATAGGCGTAGACGATGCCGTCGCCGGCGAGATGATATTCGGCCGCGGCCGGCTCGCCGTCGAGCTCGAGCCAACTCATCAATAGGGCGTCGAAGGCCAGCATTCGCAGCGCCACCTCACGATGAAAGTTGAGGAATCGCTCTGAAGCAAAGCAGCCGGGCCAACCGAGGTGCTTCCAACGGCGCTGGTGCAATCCGACAAGAATGTCCAAGGTTTGCTCGAGTTGATCCGGTTCGCGCACCCAATGGATGCAGGCTCGTCCGCTGCGGAAAAAGTCGCGATCGAGCCGGCGCAACTGTTTGCGGCGGGATTTCGACACTATCGACAGGTACTCTTCCCAACTTCCCGGCAACTCCAGCCGCCAGCAATTCATGCCGCGCCGACGATGAACGGCGTTGCCCTGGCAGGTCAGATGATCCAGCAACCGCTCCATCGCATGGTCGTCGCTGGCAATGGCGGTGAGTTTCAACACGTCCCAACGATCGGAAGATTGATCGCCTTCCCGATCGTAGTGTTTTGCTTTGGTGCTTTCCGTCAGCCACTTGGCCAGTCCGCGCGCGACGGTTTCTTGTTGGCCGTCGGCCCACAGCAGGCTGAGATATTCCGAGCAAACCTCGCCGCTGCCGAGGAATCGCACAACCCGGCCCTTCGACGCGGAGCGCTCGAGATACCAAGGGGCGAGGCCAAGCAGCGTCTCTCGCGCGTCGAAGACGGCAAGGACAAACAATTCTCGCGACGCCCGCTCTTGCCCCAGCTCCGGCCCGTACTGCCGCCACCAGCTTTCCAGCCATTCCCAGCGACGGAACGGCACGCCGCGCGCCATCGCGTTCCACTGACCGATCCAGGGTTGGATTTCGGCGAACGTCGAACAGTCGCATCACGCGCGCAGGCTCTCCCGCTGCTGCGCACCCGCTGCCAGCGCTTTCGCGGCGCCGGTCGAGATTCTGTCGATTGCGTCGTCGTCGGTTCCATTGCGATCCAAAAACTGTCCAAAGGGACTGCCACTGCGGCGCACCGCGAACCGCTAGGTGCGGTTTCCCGACGCAACTCTCCGTCACGTATTGGTGTTCGGCAAGGGCGGCGGGAGCGAGCGGCCTGTGGGGTACGGGGCGTTGTTGTGATTCGGCAACGCGGCGTTGCGTTTTCGCAACCTACGGGCCGCGGCCGGCTGGCGTTCGGCAATCGCGTCGATGGCGATCGTTGATCGGAAACTCGCAAGGGGACAACGATTTGCAGGGCGTGCTGGCGGTTGTAACGGCATGTCATGCTGTGTAGCGGCATTCGCTTTGCAAATCCGTCGATCATCCCCCCGACGGCCGAATTGTCGAGTAGGTTTGTCTGGCCCGGCAATTGCCGCGCCACGACATGCCCCGCAGGCGACGCGAATTACGAGGTCATATCCACCATGCCGCCGACTCAACCACACACCGCGACTCCGGGCGATGTTTTCAAGCTGTTGCGCCGCTATCCGCTGCGCTGGCTGTTGCCGGCCGTGCTCTTCACGGGCCTCGCTGTCGCCTACGCCAAACTGCGGCCGGCGATTTGGGAGGCGTCGCAAGCGCTGATGGTTCGTGACGAAGCGAACGGCGGCGATCGTCTCGGCCGATTTCATGTCGCCGAAGATATGAAAACCGTGCAGGAAACGATCCTCGAATTGGCCAAGAGCCACTCGGTCGTCGCGACGGCTCTCGAGACGGTCGGTCCGCCCGCCGATCGCAAGACGCAAGCCCCTTGGCCGACCGATCAAGAAATTGCCGGCCTCGCCGGATCGATGAAGCTCAGCCCGCCGAAGGGCGCCGAATTCGGCAAGACGGAAGTCTTCTATCTCCAAGTGCAAAGCACCGATCGCCAGCGGGCCGTCGCTTTGGCCTCGGCATTGTGCGATCAGCTCAAAAAGCGATTCGAGGATTTACGCGACGCCAAGGCACAAAGCCTCGTCGAGGAATTGGGAAAGACCGTCACGCTCGCCCAAAGCGATCTGCAATCGGCCACAACGAAGCTCGCCCGAATGGATGAAAAGGCCGGCAGCGATCTCGGCGAGTTGCGCACGCTGCTCGACACGCCCACCGGCGATAGTCCGCTCCGCCATTCCATCACCGAAATGGAAACCGAATTGCGCGCGCGCGCGTCGCCGTGGAATCGAATCAATCGTTGCTCAAGCTCTTGCGGACCGCGAAGGACGATCCGCAAGTTTTAGCTGCGGCGCCTTCGCGGCTTTTGGAATCGCAGCCGTCGCTGAAGCGGCTGAAAGATGGATTGGCCGACGCACAATTGCGCACCTCGGCGCTATTGGGCTCGATGTCGGAGTCGCATCCCAGCGTCGTCGCGGCCAGGGCGGCTGAAGCGGCCATCAATGAACAAATTCAAGACGAATTGGACTCCGCCACCCACGGCGCTGAAGTTGAACTGAATCTGACGTCGAGTCGGGCGACCGCGTTGGAATCGCAAATCGCCGACGCCCGTTCGCGCCTCGATCACTTGGCCGGCATTCGGGCCGAATACGCCAACATCGTGGCCGAGGTCCATCTTCGCACCGATACACTCAAGACGGCCGAAACCCAATTGGCCGAAGCCCGCGCCAGCCAGGCTGCGGCTCACACCGCCAGCCTGCTGAGCCGAATCGACACGCCCGACACCGGAGCGACTCCGATCGGTCCGGGCGGCAGCATGATCGTGGTCGGCGGCGCTACTGGCGGATTGATCGTCGGCTTGGGACTGCTGTTTCTCACGGTTCCGCCGCTGGTTTCACAAACCGATTCCGAGACCGTGCATCAAGTCCGCGGGGAAGAATTTCGTGCGGCTGTCGGCGCTGGATCACATGAACGGTTCGCCAAGGAATTCGCCGCGGCAAATGTTGCCGGCGGCGACCGCGCTTCGGCCAATCGCGCGAACGACAATGCGTCAGACGGCGAATACGGTTCGAGCAGTTTGTCGTTCAAGCAAGCGTTGACAAAACTGCAATCGACCCCGCAAGGAACACACTAAACCGCCGTGCTCAGTTCGATACACGCGACATAGCCTCATCCCGGCGTTCTTCCGATGGATCTCCTCGTTTTAATCGCCGCCGCCGCCGTCACCGTGTGGCTGGCATATTTCACGCTGCGAGGTTCGTTGGTGGCGGGCTGCTTCGGCTTTTGGCTTGCCACCTGTTGCTTCGGCTATCCGTTTTGGCAATCGAGCGGCGGTCCAATGCCGTTGACGATTGATCGGCTGGTGATTGTGTTTCTCGCCGGCGTCTATGTCGTTCAGCGGGCGCTGGGGCTCACCGATCCGAAGCCGCTGGCGCTGGCGGATAAACTGCTGCTGGCGTTTCTGACCGTGCTGACGGTGAGCTGCTTTACGCATCAATGGCAGAATTTGCCGCCGGGCGAAGTGCCGCCGGTGTGGCGGCTCATGACCGGCTATATGTTCCCGGCGTTTCTTTATTGGGTCGCCCGGCAGTCGCGGCTCGGATCGCGGCAGATTGGCCTGGCGCACGGGATGCTGGCCTATTTCGGGCTCTATCTCGCGGCGACCGGATTGCTCGAAGCAGCGCACCAATGGGGCTTTGTTTTTCCGCGCTACATCGCCGATCCCATGGTCGGCTTGCACTACGGCCGGGCGCGCGGGCCGATGGTTCAGGCCGTCAGCTACGGGCTTTGCTTGGGCATCACGATGCTAGCGGGTTTCGTCTGGCGCGATCGATGGAATCGGCTCGGGCAATTGTTCTGGTTTGCGGTCGTGCCATTGCAATTGACGGCCCTCTATTTCAGCTACACGCGCAGCATTTGGATCGGCACGTCGCTGGCGGTTTTTGTCGTTCTTTGGCTGACGCTGCGCGGCATCTGGCGAACGATGATTGTCGGCGGCTTGGCGACGGCAGTGCTGCTTGCCGCCGCGATGAACGTTGACAAGCTGACCGATTTGCAGCGCGAAGGCAGCGCGACCGAAGCTGCCGACTCGGCCACGATGCGCGAATCGTTTGCCTACGTTTCCTGGCAGATGTTTTGGGACAAGCCGATCTGGGGTTGGGGTTTCGGTCACTTCTATGAGGAAAAACTCCCCTACTTGAGCGACCGCCGTACGCCGCTGAAGCTCGAAGAAATCCGCGACTATATCCATCACAACACGTATCTCAGCTTGTTGACCGAAACCGGCGTGATTGGCCTGGGACTGTTTCTCGCCGTGCTGGGATGCTGGATTCGAGTCGCCTGGAAGTTGACGCGCGATAGCGAGCCTCCGTGGGTACGAGCGCATGGAGTGCTGCTACTAGGTGCCTTGGCGACGTATGGAACGCAAATGATGTTTCACGAGTTGAGCTATACGGCGATCGACAATTCGCTGATTTTCATTTTGGCCGGATTGGCGAATGGCTTGGCTCCAGTTGCCGCGAGCAAGCAACAATCAAATGGGAGCCGTTTGGCGGCGGTCAGTGCCGCCGTCGAGCGCGGGCCTGTACGTGTGCCACCGGCCGTCGAAGTCGGCCCGTGCGGTGCTGCGAGTGCGGCTTGGCGTCGCCCATCGTCGCTGTTACGATCAACCCGATCGTTGGCGCAGACGTTGCTTCGCCGTCAGCCGCGGCTCTACGCAATGGCCAAGCGATTCTACGGCCACACGACTTTCAAGCTGCGGATTCCCCACGAGCCCGATTTCGCGCTGTTCGCCGCGTTGCAGGGAAGCAGCGGGTTGTTTCTCGACATCGGCGCCAACTCGGGCCAATCGGCCCGTTCGCTGCGAATCTTCAACACGAGCCTCGATATACTTTCGTTCGAGCCGAACCGCCTCTTGGAGCCAGAACTCCGTTTCACGCGCCGCTTGCTTGGTCCCAAATTCCGCTATCGGATGCAAGGTCTCGGCAGCAGCAACCGGCGGACGATGCTCTACGTACCGATGATCGGCCCGACGCCGCAAACTCCCTGGGCCACGGCCGACCGCCAACTTCTGGAAAGCAGCCGCTCATCGATCGAGCGCGAACTCGGCCGGGCATTCGAGATCGCGGAAGTGCCGATCACGATCTGCCGCGGCGACGACATGCGCTTCCATCCGATGGTCATCAAAATCGACGTCGAAGGCTTGGAGCTCGATGTTCTGCAAGGCCTCGAAGCAACGCTACACGAGAGCGAGCCGCTTCTGATGATCGAGCGCAACCTCGGCTCAGCCGCCGTGGCTGCTTGGCTCGAAGCCCGCGGCTATCAACTTTGGGCCTACGATTCAGCGACAAACCGGCTGCTGCGCCCCGAAGACGCCGCCGCTCCAACCAATTACGTTGCCTGCACCGCCGGGTGGCTGTCTCTCTTCCCGCAGGTATCGCGTCTCATCGCCGTCCGCGAAACGGGAAGCCTTGAAGCGATGCAAACCGCCACGCGCTAAGGCGCCCCGACTCAGGCCGGACTTGTTCCTGCCGTCGAAAACACCGGTGGCGACGATCTGGTCGTATTCTGCCACGGAAAGTTTGGCGAGATTGCTCATGATTGGCCATTCTAAGGGTTTGCGACTCGACCGCAAACACCGCAAACTCCGGCTCCCTCGCTAACGCTTCGGGTTAGTGATCTGCCGCATTTGGCAGTTCCAAGCGCGAAGCGTTAGCGAGTATGTTTCGCCTCGCGTAGTTTTCCGGCAACGTCGTGTTGCCGATTCGCAACGCCGCCGCCTCTCGCGCGGCGTTCGCCGACGTCTCGCGGCGCGCATTCCTTTGACGCAACACGCCGCCGTGTCTCTATTTGCGACTGACGGCTCGCGCGCGGTCTCTCTTCGCCGCCGCGGCAGGCGCAGTCTTTGCGTTTTCACCCGTCGTTGTCTGCGCTGCGATCTCGCGCGATCGGTCGGGAGAAAGCTGGCATCAGAACGCCGAGCCAAGGATCGACACCATGAGTCCTCAACTCGTATTGGAAGACAGGCGATTGAACCGCGCTGCGTTGCAATCGATCGGGTTGCAGGGCATTCCACGACGGTCGGACCGGTCAATCGCCGATCCGAAATTCTCCCTGGCCCGATTGCGGCTTGAGCAGAATGAGCCCTTCGTCGAAGCGGAAGGGAATCTGCAGTGGAGTTATCGAATCGCCAAGCGGGCGTTGGACATCGTCGGAGCGATGGTCGCAATCGTATTGCTGGCGCCTTTGCTGGCCAGCGTTTTCATCGTGCTCTGTTTTACAACCCGCGGGCGGCCGTTGATTCGCCAAGAGCGGGTGGGCTATTTGGGCCGCCGGTTTGGGATGTACAAATTCCGCAGCATGCGGCTAGACGCCGAGAAATTGCAGCATTTGGTCGTAAACGAAAAAGCCGGGCCGATCTTCAAAAACCGCCGTGACCCGCGGATCACTCGCGTCGGGCGGATTCTTCGCCGCACCAGCATCGACGAAATGCCGCAACTATTCAACGTCTTGCTGGGCCACATGTCGCTCGTCGGGCCCCGCCCGCCGCTGGCCAAAGAAGTGGCGAAATACAAAGCCTGGCAACGGCGACGCCTGGCGATCCAGCCCGGCCTGACGTGCCTCTGGCAAGTCAGCGGCCGATCGGAAATCGGCTTCGACGAATGGGTGCGCATGGATATCTGGTATCTGCAAAACCAAAACCTTCGGAACGATCTGCACCTGCTAGTCCGCACCCCGCTGTGCGTGCTGAGTTGCCGGGGAGCGTATTGAGAAAGGGTGAGGGTGTAGGGCGAGGGTTCGATCTTTCCTCACCCGACATCCTCACCCTCACCCCTTCCCACGACCTACACTTCACTTGATGCCTCCATCCCTTCTGAATCCCGACGTGCAAGCCAGTTCCGCCGGCCAAGCCGTGGCCGACGAGTGTGGCGCCGTTGCGCCGATTCGCGTGTTGCATCTAATCAACGGCGAGCATTATGCCGGCGCCGAACGCGTGCAGGATTTGTTGGCGCTGCGATTGCCGGATTTCGGCGTCGAGCCGGCGCTCGCATGTTTGAAGCCCGGACGATTTGCCGTCTTGCGGCGCTCGCAGACGACGCCTCTGTACGAACTGCCGATGCGCAGCCGCTGGGATTTGCGGCCAGCGACAAAATTGGCCCGGCTTTTGCGCCTAGAAGGTTTCGATGTGCTGCATACGCATACTCCGCGAGCCGCCCTCATCGGCCAGATCGCTTCGAGGCTGAGCGGAGTGCCAATGATCCATCATGTACATGGCCAGACCGCGACCGAAGTGCGGCGCCGCTGGTGGAGCGGAATGATGGCACGGGTGGAACGAATGAGCATCTCACGGGCGGAGGCGGTCGTTGCCGTGTCGCCGACCGCGGCTCGATACATGGCGGCAAACGGTGTCGCCGAATCGCGATTGCGAGTCGTGCCGAACGGCGTGCCGGCGCACGACACGCTCCCCGCGCGCTCCTTGCCGAGCGGCGAATGGACGCTAGGCACGATCGCGCTGTTTCGCCCGCGCAAGGGATTGGAAACCGTTCTGAATGCGCTGAGCCTGTTGCACCGCCAGGGCTTTGCCGTGCGGCTGCGGGCGGTCGGATCATTCGAAACGGCCGACTATCAAGATGAAGTGCTGCGGTACGCGGCCGGTTTGGAATTGCAAGCGTACGTCGATTGGCTCGGCTTTCAGTCCGACATCGATCAGCAGTTGGCGAAAATCGATTTACTCGTGTTTCCCAGTTTGCTGGCCGAGGGTTTGCCGATGGTGCCGCTGGAAGCGATGGCGGCCGGCGTGCCAATCGTCGCCAGCCGCGTCGAACGGCATGACCGATCTGGTGCGCGACGGGATCGAAGGGCTGTTGTGCGCCGGGCAACGCCGACGAATTGGCCGCGGCCGTGGCGCGGATCATTCGCGGCACATCCGACTGGCAAATGCTCCGCTGCGCCCATCGCCGGCAGCGTAAAGAATTCTCCGACCGCGCGATGGCCGCCGCCGTCGCACAACTTTACCGGGAAGTCATCAAACCGTGAACGATTGCCTCGCCAGTGCCGAAGTGCGTCCCGACGGTTCGACCGTCAACAACAAGGCGACGAATCGCCGCGTGCGACTGTTCGGCATGAACGTTGATCCGCTGCGCATGGCGGAGGCAGTCGCTCGGCTCTTGGAATGGGTCGACGACGACGATCGCCATTGCCGCTATGTGGTCACGCCCAACGCCGATCATGCCGTGCTTCTGCAGGAGCACAAAGGCTTGCGGCAAGTGTACACCGACGCGGACCTGGTGCTGGTCGATGGCATGCCGGTGCTGCTCGCGGCGAAGTTGCTGCGGCGCGGGATTCCCGAACGAGTAGCCGGCAGCGATTTGGTCCCCGCGCTGTTCAGCGCCGCTTCAGAGCAGTATTTGAACCGACGCGGATATTCGACCGGTCGGCAATTGCGAGTTTATTTGCTCGGGGCGGCGACCGGCGTTGCGCAACGAGCGGCCGCGAAAATCGAGAAACGTTGGCCGGGCGTGCGGATCGTCGGCTGTGATAGTCCAGCTGTTGGTTTCGAAAAGCGACCGGAGGAGAACGACATTATTCTCGGCTCGATTGCGGCGGCTGATGCCGACGTGGTGATCGTCGGACTCGGGCGCCGAAGCAAGAACTGTGGGTTCATGCCCATCGCAATCGGATCGCGGCGCCGGTCGCGCTGTGCGTCGGCGCGACCATTGATTTTCTAGCGGGCGAAAAATCTCGAGCGCCAAAATGGATGCGGCGAATCGGCCTCGAATGGCTGCACCGAATGGCAAGCGAACCACGCCGACTCGCCAAGCGCTATCTGCGCGACGCGATTCGGTTTCCCGGCCTCGTTCGGCGCGAATGGACGACCGGCGGCGCGTAATCAGGCATTGTGATTCCGCGGTCCAATCGTCTGCGCTTTCCCAGAATTGACATGCGTCGAGTCGCCCTATAATCTCTAAATAGCGCTGGATACCGGCCAATTGGTGAAAATCTGAAGGGGTAACCATTGGCACCGTTGACCGGTCCAGTGCGGCTCGCAGCGTACAAGGACGCGCTCGGGAATTGGAGTTTCACCGGGTACATACGATTCGAAATACCTAATAGCGCGTATAAGTGGATCAAACGCGAGCTGGGTGGCAAATTGCTTTCGGATATTGGCCGCCTCATGTGCGAATACGTGAACGGCGGTGGCGAAATCGATGAAGTGCGAGAGACGCGACCCGAATGGTCGGACTATGAGTTCCATTACGATCTACGACTCCCGATCGACGGCAAGCCCGTCTATATTGAAAGCCGGCTTGAGTTTCGCGTTCCGCTGGTTCCCGATGATTCCAGAATAATCGTGGTCAATGTTCATGCACCCTAAGCCGAAAGACCGCAAGGCTCTCGCCCCACCTCCGTTTCCCTGGCGCTGTCGCCATTGCGGGAAGACGGAAGTTGTATTGGGGAAGACGAGCTACGCGGCCGAGGTTCGGCACGACGATCGACTGCTTACGTTCACGGTTCCGAATCTCGAACTGCCGATCTGCCGCGCATGCGGCGAAAAGGTGTTTACTGAGGAAGCCGATCTGCAGATCGGCGCTGCCTTGCGGTCTCATCTGAACCTGCTCACGCCGGAGCAGATTCGCACGGCGATCGACCGCGTTGGCATGTCGCAATCGGAGGTTGCCGAGCGATTGGGGATCGCGGAGGAAGCACTTTCGGGATGGCTGAACGAGATGACAATTCAATCGCGCGCGATGGATAATCTACTGCGAACGTTTTTCGCATTTCCGACCGTCCGAATCGCTCTCTGCGGACCGGCTCAAGATTCGCGCCTTGGCATCAGCGACATGGTTGGCGAAATGCGCGGAGGCGCACCGGCATCGAGCAAGTGACCGTTCGCATGGCCGCCGACAGCAGGTGAGGCGTCCGCACCACGAGAAATCGGTGGCTCCCCGCCGCACCAAATGCTCTACGGATTCCCAATCGGCAATAGCGGATTCGCCGTCTCGCCGGTCTTGATCATCGTAATCGGGATCTGGAAATGGAGATCGTCGGGCAGCCCGGCCGGCTTGCCCGACACGGTGAGCCGCAAATAGCTCGCTCCCGGCGGCGGCAGAAGAAAGATAATCACGTCTTCATTCGACTGGCTGACGTCGATGGTGGCCGTCGGATGACTGTTGACGACGGCAATATGTTGGCCGGGTGGCGTGATCTTGCTCAAGTCGAAGCGCTTGATTTCGGTTCCCTTGTCGTCGGTCAACGTCGCGGCGGAATCGGGAAGCGTGCTCCAGCCTTTGTAGTCGATCGTGCCGGCGGCTTGATTGTTTTGCACCTTGAGCCAGATATGCAACAGCGGGGCGACCGTTTCTCGCTCGTCGAGCAGCAGATTATCGCCGAAGTGATAGTACAAGATGCCCTTTTGGACTTTCGTCACTGTCACACGCACGTCGTCGGTCCCTTGCGCTTCACCTTGATCGGCTGCAGCCCAAACAATCGGAGCCTTCGCCGCCGTCGCTGAGTTGCCGGCGGGAGTGGCGTCTGTGCCGGGCGGCGAATTGGCCTCGGCGACTGTCGCGGCGCCGGGGCCTTGAAGACGGAGCGTAACCGGGCCCGCGACTCGCGCGACTCCCCGCGTGCCGTCCGCCGCGGCAACGCGGTCGGCTGTTTTGCTTGGATCGACCACGGCGGCGCGAACGGCTGCCGCGGCAAGATTCAACGGATTGCGGGCATCGGCGACCGCATCCGCGACGGCCGCCTTCACCGCGGCGCCCGCGAACTGGTTGAAATCAATGGCGGCATTCGATTCGGAGTCGCGTCGAGCGGCGGTCGCATCGGAATTCGCTTCCTGCACCGCGCCTTGAGTATTGGTGGCGACAGCCGTCGCCGAACCGCCGCGGAAGGTCCAATATCCGCCGAACCCGGCCGCGATCACGCCTAGCGCCGTGCCGGCGAGCGCCAAGGCCATCGGTGAATTGCGTCGCGCCGAGGCCAAGGAAACGGAATAAAATCCAATCGCCGCGCCGATTGCACCGACGGCCAGTCCCGCATACGGAACGGCAAACAGCGCCAAGCCGAGCGCGCCTGCCGCAATCGCCGCGATGCTGAAGTTGCGAATTCTACGGGCGGGCATCGCGCCGTCGTGCGCGGTCCCCTTTCCATGTTTCACCGCTTTTCCCGGCTTCGCGGCAGCGGATGCCTTCGAACCGGTTTTTTTGCCAGCCGCGCCCGTCTTGCCGCCAACTCGCGCCGCACTCAAGAAATCCGCGTCCGGTATTGAGCCGACGGCAGCATTACTGACTGGCGGAGCGGCGACGGTGCCGCTACCGAGCAATTCATCGAGCGACAGAGCATCGCCGCTGGATCGTGCCGCCATCTCGGGCACGGTCGGAGGCGCGACGGGCGGAACCGCGACCGGCGGAGCGGCGGGAACGGTTTTGGGCGGCGGCGGGGGCGCGGGAAACGACGTTTGCGGAATCTCGAGCACCGCGCCGCAGCCTGGACATTTCGCGGCACGGCCCACCGCCGAGTCGTTCGCTTGAATCAGCATTCCACATTCGAGACAATGGAATCGAATCATCAACTGTCTCCCGGCCCTGACTTTGCCCCGTCGGTGTTCCACGATGCCTGGTCACGGCCCATCCCCGGCGCGTCGATTCGCCCGGTTTTCCCCGATTGACTCGCGGGCGAATCAAATACCGATTTGGGGATGAACTACCGTGTCCGCTCAACTATGATTCTGTGCAATCCGTCGAATAAGAGCAAGCATTGCCGTCAGGAATCGTATCCCATTCGATCGCCGGGTTTCCAGCCCGGTGGACGCATCCTCAACCGCAATGGACCGTCGGCCATCCGATGATCCGCGGTCCCTCAACGAGGTACAGCCATCATGAACACTTCCGCATTATCCCGTCCCCCCAAGGTGGAACACACATTCCGGCGGGTAGCCATCGTATTTGCCGGCGGTCCGGCCCCCGGCGCCAATGCCGTCATCTCGACGGCCGCCGTCTCTTTTTTGCGGAATGATATACAGGTCGTTGGAATCCTGCACGGTTATTCCCATTTGGTCGAGTTTAATCCCGAAAAGCCGCTCAAGGAGGGGAGCGATTTCGTCTTAATCGACCACAAATTGCTCCGGCGGACACGCAATTCCCAAGGAATCCTGATCGGAACGGCTCGAACCAATCCGGGCCAGCACATTTCCGACCCGAAGCACTTCGACGAACCGGCCCGCGTCGCCCCGCTGCGGACCGTCTATGAAGCTCTCTGCTCGCTGCAAGTCGATGCCTTGGTGTCGATCGGCGGCGACGACACGTTGAAAACCGCCAACAAGTTCAAGATGTTTCAAGACCGCCTGCCCGCCGGCAGCAAGCGAATCCCCGTCGTGCATCTGCCCAAGACGATCGACAACGACTACACGGGCATCGATTTCACGTTTGGCTACTTCACGGCCGTCGATACGCTTGCGGCGGAGATTCGCAATCTGCTGGCCGACGCCGAAGCAAATCGCGCCTATTACCTCACGGAAACGATGGGCCGCAGCGCCGGTTGGCTGGCCTATGGGTCGGCGATCGCCGGCGAAGCGAGCCTGGTGATCAGCGTCGAAGACGTTCACGACCGATACGGCGACGTTGAAGAAACCATCGACCCGCAGAACGGCCAAAAGTCTTCCCGAACGATCATGAACATCGAGGGCGTGATCGATCGTATCGTCCGCACGATGCTGGCCCGTGAAAAGGAAGGAAAAGACTTCGGCGTCATCGTGATGGCCGAGGGATTGGCGGAATACTTACCCGGCCAGTATTTGAAAGGCATTCCGCGCGACGAGCATGGCCACATCTCGATCCCGCAAGTCAATCTCTGCCGCATGTTTTCCAAGCTGATCGCCGAGAAATACAAAGCTCAGACCGGCCGATCTCGCAAGGTGACCGGACTGCAATTGGGCTATGAAGCGCGGTGTGCTGCGCCAAATGCATTTGACGTAATGCTGGGGAGCCAGCTCGGAGTGGGCGCGTACCGGGCCTTGGTCGAAAAGCATCTGGACGGAGTGATGGTGTCGATCGTCGGCCAGCTCGAGCTGCGCTACGTGCCGTTTCAGGAGCTTGTCGATCCGGTCACGCTGGTGACGGTCGTGCGCTACGTCGATCCGAATTCCGATTTCCACAAGTTAGCCCGATTTCTCGAAACTTACGTGGAATAAACGGGTTGATAAGAGTGTTGGGGACGAATTCGAGCCCGTGCGAATGCGAGCCGCGGATTCGGCGGAGCCGTCGCTCGAGCGGCGGTTTTGGTTAGATGGGCAATCCTTGCTGTCTTTGCCGGCGCCTTGGTTTTGGCGCTTTGCCGTTATTTCTCTTGTGGAATCGGCTGCACGCGTATAATGCTTTCAATGAGATTGGCATCGCCCAATCCAGTATATCCACGAATAGGTGGACCTATGTCTATGAATCGCATGTTGAATTGGCGATCGATGGCCGGGGCGTCTTTGGTGGCGCTTGCGCTGGCGGCATTCAGCTTCGCACCGAACGCCATCGCGGCGGGCGGCGGAGGTGGCGGGCATGGGGGCGGTGGTGGTGGATTCAGCGGCGGACATAGCGGCGGCGGGTTTGGTGGCGGCGGATTCAGCGGCGGACATAGCGGTGGCGGATTCAGCGGCGGGCATAGCGGCGGCGGATTTAGTGGCGGCGGTTCCTTTGCTCGACCGAGCGTCGGAAGCGGTCAACATTCCGCAACGTTTTCGCCGACCTTCTCGCCAAATGGCAGCCATTCTTCGACAGGCTTTCCCGGCGGCGGCTCGGTTCAGACCACGCATCCCCTTGGACCCCATGGCGGGCCAGGTTGGTCGCAGAGCAGCGGCAATTGGCACAACGGAAACTGGAACGGCGGTAATTGGAATAGGGGGCAATACTACGGCAGCCATTGGAACTGGTATCGAAACGGCAATTCCTTCATCTATCCGTACTTCTTCAGTTTCGTGCCGGTCTACGGCTATGGATACGGCTACGGATATGGCTATCCCTATTTCGACTATGGGGGCACGACGAATTATTACGCCGTTTACTACAACGGCGGCGATGATGCGCTGCCGCCGGCCGATGGGCCGCAAGCGGTCGATCCTGGCGTTCAAGTCGCACCCGAAGCGAATGCCGCGCCACAAGCGGGAGGCGGCGCCGCGCCCGTTGCCGACGGCAACGATGTGGAGGCCAACGCCGGCGCCGAATACTTTGCTCAGGCCGAGGCCGCTTTCCAAGAAGGCCGATACCACGACGCACTGCGGCTGGCGAATCACGCGGCCGTCGAAGCGCCGCGCAATCCAAAGGCGCACGAATTGATGTCGCTCAGCATGTTCGCGCTGGCCGACTATCGCGGGGCGGCGATCGAAGCCCACGCGGCAATCGGCCTCGGCCCGATCGCCGATTGGGCAACCGTTTTCGGCTACTACGGCGATCAGGTGAAATACACCACTCAACTGCGTGCACTGGAAAAGTATTCGCACGAGAATCCAAAATCGGCCGAGGCCCGATTCCTGCGAGCTTATCACTACCTAATGATCGGGCAAATCGCGGCGGCGAAGGAGCAATTGGCGGAAGCGGTGAAGTTGACCCCGAACGACAAGCTCGCCGCGGAACTATTGAAAAAATACAACGGCGATGCGCCCGTGCCGTTGCCGCCGCCGCTTGACGCAGTTCCCGCGGCGCCGCCAGCAGCGCCGGCGAAACCGGTTGTCCCCGATCCGGACAGCTTCGACACTTGAATGGCGCCGCATCGCTTCCCGCCGCGTTGACAATCCGCCGCAAGCAATCCTAGAATCCGAGGTTTCTCAGCGATTCCGATTCCAGGTTCAGCCTTCGCCGATGGCCAAAGCGACTTATCAAGCTGCCGGCGTTGATCTTGAGCTCTATGAGCAAGCAATGGCCCGGTTGCCGCGGCTGTTGCATCGCACGTATTCCCCCCGAGTGATTCCGCTCGAAGGCGGGTTTGCCGGGCTGTTTCAGTTGGATTTCACCAACCAACTCTTCGCCCGCAAGTATGTCGAGCCCGTGCTCGTTTCCTGCACCGACGGCGTCGGAACCAAGTTGAAAGTCGCGGTCGAGGCCGGCAAGCACAACACGGTCGGCATCGATCTGGTCGCCATGAGCGTGAACGACGCTCTTTGCTGCGGCGCCGAGCCGCTGTTTTTCCTCGACTATGTGGCGATGTCGCACGACGATCCGCCGCTCTTGGAGCAGATTGTCGCAGGCATCACCGACGGCTGCATTCAAAGCGATTGCGCGCTCCTGGGTGGCGAAACGGCTATTCTTCCAGCCTTCTATCAGCCGGGCGATTACGATCTCGCGGGATTCTGCGTCGGGGTCGTCGAGAAGCGGCGCGTGATCGACGGCCGGGCCATTGCCGACGGCGACCTGCTGATCGGCCTGGCCTCGAGCGGACTGCACTCGAACGGCTATAGCCTGGTGCGCAAAATCGTGTTCGAGATCGCCGGATTGAAGATCGACGACCATGTCGAATCGCTCGGCCGCACCGTCGGCGAAGAGCTGTTGGAACCAACGAAGATTTATGTCCAAGCGGTCCGCCGCGTATTGGGCCGCTATCGCGTGAAATCGGTCGTCCACGGCATTGCGCACATCACCGGCGGCGGGCTGCATGAAAATCTCGAACGTATTCTGCCCAAGAACGCCCGGGCCGTAATTCAGCGCGAAAGCTGGCCGGTGCCGCCGGTGTTCCCCTGGCTGGCTGGGCTCGGCGAAGTTGAAACGGCCGAAATGGAGCGGGTGTTCAACATGGGCATCGGCCTCGTGATGGTCGTCAGCCCGTTTTACGCCGACAGCATCCGCAGCCAACTAACCGACAACGGCTACGTGAATTGGCAAATCGGCCGAATCGAGCCAGGCCCACGCGGCGTCGTTTGGGGATAGAATATCTTGCGGGGGGCGGCTCGATAGGTGCGGCCGGAGAGCGAGCGACCAAGATGCGCGACGAGGCCAGCTACTTCTGCGATTCCTGCGGAGAAGAAATTGTCGTGCCGCTCGATCTGTCGGCGGGTTCGACGCAAGAGTATGTCGAGGATTGCCCCGTTTGTTGCCATCCGAATGTCGTGCATGTCGAAGTCGATGAAGACGGCGAAGCACGCGTCTGGGCGGAGTCGGAGCAGTACGCGCCGGGGGAGAATGCGACATTTCTACCCGACGCGTTCGGTTTGCCCGAACGCGATGCCGCGCCGCTCTCGGCCCAGCGCGGTGACCAGGATTGCTCCGCAAAAGATAATTCCCGCGCTGATCGCCATTACGTGGGAATAGGAATGTCCTTCGGCCAGCGACGCCTGCCCCCAAGCAATCGGGGCGGCGATCAGATTGCCGCACTGATAGGCAAAGCCGGGAAGAAAGCCACGCACTTGGTCCGGCGCCAACTCATTGATATGGGCCGGGATGATTCCCCAGGCGCCCTGCACCATGAACTGCATGAGGAATCCGCCGGCGAAAATCCAACAGAGTTCCGACGAAAAGGCCCAGAGCGGAGTCGCAAGTAATGCCCCGGCGAGCGCGAGGATCATCATCCGTCGCCGTCCGAAGCGATCCGACGCCAATCCGAAACCGATGCCGCCGAGAATCGCTCCTCCCATTCCCACCATAAAAACCTGCGAGGCGAGATTTGAAGAGAACTGATGAAACTTCTGCAGAAAGTCCGAGTACATATCTTGCGTCCCGTGCGACGACAGATTCATCATCGCCATCAGCAGCGTCAGATAGAGCCAAAGCTTCCAATGCGAAGCAAGGCTGCGGCCGAGTTGCGACCAGCTTTCCGCCTTGCTCCGCTGCCAAACCTCCGATTCCTTGATGAAGAAGCGAATGAACACGGCCAACAGTGCCGGCGCTCCGCCGACGAAAAACATCGACCTCCAGCCGAAGCGATCGAGCATAAAATACGCGGCGGCCGCCGCAAGAAAGAGTCCAAACGCATAACCTTCTTGCAACAGGCCGCTAAGCACGCCGCGCCATTTTGCCGGCACTTTTTCCATCACCAGCGACGCTCCGACTCCCCACTCGCCCCCCATCCCGATGCCGAACAAAGCGCGCAGGATCAAAAATGTCGTGAGATTCGGCGCGAATCCGGTCGCCACTTCGATGGCCGAGTAAAACACGAGGTTGGCCATCATCGGAATGCGGCGGCCGTAGCGATCGGCCAAGAGTCCGAAGATGAATGCGCCGAGGGGCCGGAACATCAGCGTCAACATGATCGACGCCGCGACTTCCGCCGTGCTGACTTGAAAAGAGGCAGCGATTGCCGGCAGCGAGACTACGACCAAGGCATAATCGAACGCATCGAGCGTCCAGCCGAGGAAACCCGCCAGCACGGCAAACGCCGCCTCCCGCGTCGGCACTGGCGGTGGGAGTTCGCCGGCGCCGCCGACACCCGGCAGCGCTGCGTCCGATGGATCTTTTGCCGTCATGCGGTGCCCCAGTGCGTTTTCGGTCGAGATGCTTTCGCAATCCGCGAAATTAAAGCCCTGCGCGTTGGCGGGCGCTCCGCCGTGTTGCTAGAATCGGCCGTTTCACGCTCGATTGCAAGTACGAAATTCGAGATCGCTCGCCGCTGCATGTTCATCGACGGAGACGGGAGTCCGTCTGCCGCCCCCTGTGGCGCTGCGCGTGCCGCGACCGTTTTCTTCGTCCTGTAGCCGCAAGCCTGTAGCCTCAAGCCTTCCTCCCATGCAACTTCGCCCGCTTGGCACGACCGACATTCGCGTTTCGCCCGTGGCGCTCGGGTGCTGGCCCCTTTCCGGCATGACCCGCGAAGGCGTTTCCGAGTCCGATGCGCGAGCGACGCTCGACGCATGTTTTGACTTGGGCGTCAATTTTTTTGACACGGCCTACAATTACGGACTGAACGGCGAAAGTGAACTGATGATCGGCCGGGCCATCGCGGGGCGGCGCGATTGCGCGGTGATCGCCACGAAATGCGGCATTCATTGGCAGCCGCCTCGGGTCATGACGCTCGATGCGCGGCCCGCGACGCTCCATCGCCATTTCGAGGAAAGCTTGCGACGGCTCGGCACCGATTACGCCGATCTCGTTTATCTTCATGCGCCCGATCCGAAAGTGCCGATCGCGGAGTCGGCCGGGGCGTTGGGGGAACTTTTGCAAGCCGGGAAGACACGAGCCGTCGGAGCGTCGAATGTTTCGCTGGCGCAGCTCGAAGAGTTCGCGGCCGCTTGCCCGTTGAGCGCCTATCAGCCGTCGTACAACATGTTCCAGCGGCAGATCGAGGCCGACGCATTGCCGTGGTGCGTTGCGCACAATGTTTCCCTGATCGTCTATTGGCCGCTTGTGAAGGGCCTTTTGGCGGGCAAATTGCCGCGCGACCATGTCTTTCCGATCAGCGACAGCCGGCATAAATATCCGATGTTTCAAGGCACGGAATGGCAAAAGAACCAAGACTTCATCGACCGCCTACGGCCGATCGCCGCCGAAGCGGGCCGAACGGTCGCTCAGTTGGTTATTAACTGGACGATCCATCGGCCGGGAATCACCGCCGCATTGTGCGGAGCGACGCACGTCGAGCAACTGCGCGAAAACGCCGGCGCCGCCGGTTGGTCGCTCACGGTTGATCAATTGGCGCGGATCGACGCCGCGTTGGCCGAGCGCGGCGAGCCCGTGATGCGAGCGCCGGTGTGACGATGAAATCCGTATTGATCACTGCATTCGAGCCCTACGACCGTTGGAAGACGAATTCGAGTTGGCTCGCGCTTGTGCAATTGACGCAAGATTTGCCGACGCGGCCGAAGATCGTCACGCGGCTTTATCCGGTCGATTTCAGCACCGTGAAGCAGCGGCTGACCGAGGATTTGTCGGCCGGCTTTGATTACGCGATCCATCTTGGCCAGGCGCCGAGCAGCAGCCGCGTGCAACTCGAGGCGATTGGAATCAACGTCGGCGGATCAGGTAGCCAGTCGCCGGATCAATACCGGCCGCTTTCCGAAGATGGTCCGGTCGCGTTTCGCAGTCCATTGCCGCTCGCCGATTGGGCCGTCAAACTTCGCCGCGCGGGAATTCCAGCGCAGGTGTCGTATCACGCCGGGACGTATCTCTGCAACGCGACGCTCTATTGGACCTGCTATCTCGTCGAACGCATGGGTCTGAAAACCCAAGCGGCCTTCATCCACTTGCCGCTCGACATTTCGCAAGTCGTCAACGAGCCCCACGGCGCGGCGTCGCTGCCGGCGTCGCTCTCGGCTTCGGCGATTCGGCTGATTTTGGAGGAGTTGGCGTGATGCCAGAGACACATCAAAAGGAGCCGCCCGGCTCCGGCTTCGGATTTCCCTTTTGAGACCCGTTGCCCCCCTCTGGCCCTTTTCTCGCCGCCCACCCCAACAGCATCGACAAGATCAGTAGCGTGCGCGCCTGAATTGAAATCAGCGGCAACGCGGCTTCGTCTTCGCGGCGGTCGGACCGGCTTCCTTTCAATCGAAACCCTAGCGTCTAATTTCACATTTGGGCAATGCCTGTTGGAGTTTCGCAACGCCCGCATCACTGACCTGCGTGTTGTCAAGCCACAGCCTTTCGAGTTGCGGCAATCCCTTGAGATGCTGCAATCCCGCGTCGGTCACCCGCGTGTCGCTGAGCCACAGTTCTACGAGATTCGGCAGTCCTGTGAGATGCCCCAACCCCGTGTCGGTTACCTTGGTGCCGAAGAGCGACAATCGTCTGAGTTTGGTCAATCCCTTGAGATGCTCCAATGCCGTGTCGGTGAACGCCGTGAAAGTGAGGTACAGCTCTTCGAGTTGCGTCAAGTGGCTGAGACAGTCCAATCCGGCGTCGCTCACCTGCGTGGTGTCATCCTGTTGCGCGGCGGTGAGGTCCAAGCGTTTGAGGCTCGTAAATCCCTTGAGGCATTCAAGCTCGGCGTCAGTAACCGAGCGGCCTGGAAGGTGGACCGAGTAGACGCTTCTAAAGAGGTCGTCACCTAGCAATGCGCGAAGCCAAGCGGGACCGGGGATTGCCGCGTCGTCCACAGGACTACGCCGCGAATCAAATTCGTAGTCGTACCTCACGAGACCGCCAAAACTATCAATCGCCGCGACAGCGGCTTGCTGCTGCCTCGCTTTGCGGACCTTCATGCCGAGCCAGCCGAAGCCACAGCCGGCCACCAGCACGCCGATCATCATCGTTCGCAGCCTGAATTGAAACCAGCGACGACGCGGTTTACGCGGCTCATTGGCGTTGGGGTTGTCGGCCATTTGGTCGTTCCAAAACCTCTTTTCGCGGTTCACTCTCGCATGTACCGGTCCTGCGCCGCGGCCACAGCGGTGCCGGGTTTCATGCGGCCGCCCGCTTCGGATAGGAGCTGCTCCAAGGCTGAGAGCAGTAATAGGACATTTTCTCGGCGCGAGCCGTGCCCCATCACGCCGATGCGCCAGGCCTTTCCCTTCAGCGCGCCGAGGCCGCCGGAGATTTCGATGTTGAATCGTTCCAACAGATTCCGCCGGATCACGGCATCGTCCACGCCGTCGGGAATTCTTGCCGCGGCCAGCATCGGCAAGCGGTGCGATTCCGCGACGACTTGCTCGATGCCAATCGCCGTCAGCCCGGCGGTGAGAGCGGCATGGTTCAGGCGATGCCTGGCGAAACGGTTTTCCAATCCTTCTTCGAGCACCATGCGCAAGCCTTCGTAGAGCGCGTAGGTCATGTTTATCGGAGCCGTATGGTGGTACACCCGCTGTTCGCCCCAATATTGCGACAACAGCGTCACGTCGAGATACCAGCTTTGCACCGGCGTGCGGCGAGTTCGAACCTTATCCATCGCGCGACTGCTCAACGACAGCGGAGCCAGGCCCGGCGGGCAGCCGAGGCATTTCTGCGAGCAAGAATAGACGGCGTCGAGTTCCCAGCCGTCGGTTTCGACCGCCATTCCGCCGAGCGCTGTCACCGCATCGACAATCAACAGCGCCCCGGCGTCATGCACCAGCTTCGCGATTTCGGCGATCGGTTGGGCCGCGCCGGTCGACGTTTCGGCCATCACGATGCCGACTAGCTTGGGCTTCGCCGTCGCCAGGGCCGACTTGATGTCGTCGGTGGAAAAAACATCTCCCCAAGGCCGCTCGATCTTCGTCAGCTTCGCGCCGGCGCGAGTGGTCACTTCCGCCATCCGTCCGCCGAACACGCCGGCGACACAGATCAACACCGAATCGCCCGGTTCAACCAGATTCAGAACGGCCGCTTCCATCCCGGCCGAACCGGTGCCGCTGATGGCCAGCGTCATTTCGTTCTCGGTCCGCATCACTTGCCGCAGCATTCGCTGCATGTCGCTCATCAACGTGAGGTAATAGGGATCGAGATGGCCGATCGTGCCGGTGGCCAATGCGGCGAGAACGCGCGGATGCACCGGGCTGGGGCCAGGGCCCAGCAGAATTCGCGAGGGCACGTTCAGCGGCGCCGCGGGAGTTACGTTGTCGGACATTGGATTGCTAACCATCAGGCTGCGTCTCCTTGATCAACTGGCTAAGTTGCTTGAATTGCGGGGCCGATGAATCGACACACCATTCGAACATCGCCGTTTCGCAGGTCGTCAGCGTCGCGCCGGCCGAGTCCAGCCGCGCCAACGCGACGCGGCAATCGATTTCATTGCGTGAGCCGACCGCATCGACCGCCACGAACACGCGAAAGCCGGCCGACAGCAGGTCCAACACAGTTTGCAACACGCAAACGTGCGTCTCGATGCCGACGACAAGCCAGTTCCGCACCGGTAGCCGCTCCAACTCGCCGGCAATCGTCTCACAGGCGGCGCAACTGAACGTCGTTTTCGCGGCGATCGGACCGAGGCGCTCGGCTAATTCGGCGGTCGTCGGTCCCAATCCTTTTGGATATTGCTCCGTCGCTAGAATGGGCAAGTTGAACAGCTTCGCCGCGTTCCAAAAGGCGGCGAATGTTCCAGACGATCCGGCCGTGATCAGGCAGCAGCCGGATCAACTTTTCCTGCACGTTGACAACCAGCAGACCGGTATCGTCGGCCGACATTAGTTCGGGACTGCGAGACAGAGAAGGCGTGGCCGGATCCATGCCGGAAGCATAGCAGGCGAGCGAGGCCGGAGGCTAGAGGCGGGCGTGGGGACTAGGGTGCGGCTTTCGGAGACAGACGCGGATGGCCATCGAGGCGCGAACGACCCGTTTACTGCGCCCTGGCGTTCGCGCGCGGCAGTGCCAACTGACTGCCGCCGGAGGATTCGCTCGACGGATTGTAATACTCGTCGGCCGCGGTCGGCGAGACTGGCGCCGCTGACGAGGATCTAGATCGTTGCAGCGGAAGCGGTGCTGACGAACGTGCGGCGGCGGAGCGCACGGCTGGGCGGCGATCGGCCAGTTCCGAATCGCTCGGCGGCGTCTCGCGTTTGTCGAGCGATTTTTCGTCGGGCTGGTGGGCGGCGACGGTTCCCGGAGGCGCGGCTTCGGATCGTCGACCAACCACGGAGTGAACACCGGCCGCGTCGGCACCGGGTGGAACATCGAATGCGGCGCGTTCACGGCCATCCCATCACTCGAATCGCAATCAGGACAATTCGTGTCCGAATGTCGCCAGGGCCAACTGATCGAAATCGGCCCGCGCGGCAAACAGCCGGAAATGGCCGACAGCGCGACGGCCAAAAGCGCAGCGCCGAGCGACAATCCCCTAGTGCGTTGCCCGATCCATGGCCGAGTGATTCGCGACATTGCGATCCGTGCGTGATAGCGTGCTAGCAATGCAATCGAGACGCGACCCGAAAAATTCGCATCCTCTTCGCAATCCAATCGACCGCCGCAGGCAGAAACTTTTGGCCAACCGGCAAAGCCTCGGTAGTTTGCCTGGGTCAACGGTCAGTTTGGAAACGGGCGACCTCCCCGCTCCCTGCTCCCTGCTCGCCGCCCTCTGCCAAAACTCCTGTAGTTCCCCGCGGCCCCTTTGGCTATCATGTTCGCCCCTTCCGAACGGACTATTTACTCATGGAGAACTCTTGATGAATTCCGGCAAGACCATCGATCGGCTCGACGAACAACTCCAAGCCTTCGCCGAAGAGCATCCCGGGTCGTATGGCCTGTTGCGGCATTCTCCCAATGCATTCGCTGCATGCACGATTCCCGTGTGGAATGCCCGCGGCTGGGAATCGGTCAAGCAAAGCGAGATTGGGCCGTTGCTCCAAGGGAATGAAGTCGAGCGTCTGGCGGCCTTGCTTCGGCTATTGCATCCGCACGGCATTCGCCGCGTCGAGTTCGCCGCCGGCAAAGACACACTCGAAATCGTTCCGCTGATTGCGCATGCAGCGGCTTAAAACCGATTGATTGCATCGGGTCGCGGCTCTAGTTACAACGGAGCGTCGTCGCTTGACGTCCGGTAACTTGCCCTCATGGTGAAAAATGATGTGCCGCGCTTTGCAGTTTGCGTTGATCTTTGCCGCGCTGACTTGTTGCGTGCCAACGGCCGCTCATGCTGAAGAATTCGCAGGCCCGAAGTCGTCGTATCACGGTTTCGATCGCTACGACTTCGTCGTCAACGGCTGCAAAGCGATTGTCGTGCTTCCGCATCAGGCGTTGCCCGGCAAACCGTGGATTTGGCGGGCGGAGTTTTTCGACCACCGCCCCGAGACCGACCTGGCTCTGTTGGCCAAGGGTTTTCATTTGGTGTTCCTCGATGTCGGCAACACCTTCGGCTGCCCCGATGCGATGGCGCATTGGGACGTGTTTTATCGAGAACTGACAACGAAGCACGGCCTTTCGACCAGGCCGGCACTCGAAGGTCTTAGTCGCGGCGGGCTGTATTGCTTCAATTGGGCCGCGGCCAATCCCGACAAAGTCGGCTGCATCTATGCCGACAACGGCGTGATGGATTTCAAAAGTTGGCCGGCGGGCAAGGGCAAGGGGCAGGGAAGCGGCGGCGATTGGCAGAAGCTGATCAAGGACTACCACTTCGCGTCGGAAGCCGAAGCCTTGGCGTACGCGAAAAACCCGGTCAACAATCTCGCGCCGCTGGCCAAAGCGAAAGTGCCGCTATTCTTGCTTTGCGCGGATGCGGACGATGTGGTGCCCTATTTGGAAAACGGAGCCGTGGTGAAATCGCGCTACGACAAGCTCGGCGGCAGCGCGACCGTGATGATCAAACACGGTCTCGGCCATCATCCGCATGGCCTCGACGATCCAACGCCGATCGTCAACTTCATTCTCGAGCACTGCGCGAACGCCGCGAAGTAACAAAAAGCTATTTCGTCGGCGAATAATCCGTCGGCGTCAGCAGCAGCGATTTCACTCCGTCTTTGATCGTCAGCGGGCCGGCGTCTTTCTCCGACGCTGCTTTGACGGCTTTCCAAGCCGGGTCGTCGCCGAAGGCTTTGAAACTTGCGTCCCGATCCGCCTTCGACTTGTGGGCCAGCATGTACACGAGTGTGTCTTCGGCCTTCTTCTGATCGGCGTCGAGCGCCCAATAGGCGAAACTCGTCATGCCATGCTTGTCGAATAGCGTCATCGTGTGATCGCGGAACCGAGCATGCAACCGGGCCAAATTGCCGGGCGTGGCCGTGTAGGTGCGCAATTCGAACACTCGCGGCTCCTTCTCGGCGACCGGCTTGATCTCGGGCGAAAAATCGGTCGCGTGCATGAACTTCGATTCGACGTTCACGACCAGCTTGCCGTCTTTCTCCGAAGCTTCCTTCGCGGCCTTCCAATCCGGATCGGCCAGGAACGCGTTCCACATCTTGTCGTGCGACGCGCGATCGGGATAGGCAATGATGTAGTACAACTTATGCTCGGGATTCTCGAGCGGCACCCAATAGCCGATGTTCGTGATGCCGTGCTTTTCGAACAGCTTGCAAGTGTGGTCGCGGAACCGCGCGTGCAAGGCGTCGAGTTTCCCCTCGGCCGCCGTATAGATTCTCAATTCATAGCAACGCGAGTCTTTGGCGGCGTCGGCGGCGAATGCGGATGCGGCGGCAAGGCTTAGAACGATCGCGGAGAGCAGATGGTAATAGCTCATGGCGGTGTCTCACGGTGCTGTTGTTGGGGATCGATTCATGTCGGCAAGTCTATCCGCGCGAACGACGCATGAACAGCAGTAGGTTTGGTGCATCGCAAACAATCCGCTTCGGGTTGACGCCGTCGTCTTCTTGGGCCACGATGATTGGCAACGGCGCGTGTGATTGCATTCGATGCGTCGATGACCGCCCCACAAATGCCCGGCAACCCAAAGCACATCAGGAATTACGGATGTTTCCGCGTTTCACCGTGTTGGCCAGCGGCAGTTCGGGCAATTGCAGCTTGCTGGAGGTCGACGGCTTCGGGCTGCTGTTGGACATCGGACTCGGCCCGCGGCAATTGGCGAGTCGACTGATCACGTCGGGCCGGTCGTGGCAAAATGTGCAGGCGGTGTTGCTGACGCACACGCATGGCGACCATTGGAATATCCGCACGCTGGCTGCCCTACTGGCCAAACGAATTCCGCTTTATTGCCACGAGGAGCATTGCGCCGCGCTGGAGGCTGACTGCCCGCCCGGCTTGTATCCGGCGCTCGTCGGGGCTCGATTGCTGCGAACGTATCGAGACGGCGAGGAATTGGTTTTCAACGGCGCGCTCGAATGCCTACCGCTGGCGGTGCGGCACGACAGCGGCGCGACATTCGGATTCCGCATCACCGGCCCGGCCGATTTGTTCGGCGCCGGTTGGTCGATCGGTTACGCCGCCGATTTGGGCTGCTGGGACACGCGATTGGCCGACGCGCTCGCGGGCGTCGATCTCTTGGCGTTGGAATTCAACCACGACGTCGCCATGCAGCGATCGAGCGGCCGGCATCCGATGTTGATCGAGCGAGTGCTGGGAGACGAGGGGCATCTCTCCAACGCCCAAGCGGCCGCACTGTTGCGGCAAACGCTCATTAACAATCCCGACCGACGGCCGCGGCAGATCGTCCAACTCCATTTGAGCCGCCAGTGCAACCATCCGCGTCTCGCGGCCCAAGCAGCCCAATCCGTCCTCGACGAACTCGGCCTCGCCATTCCAATTCACACCGCGACGCAGCACAATCCAAGTCCTGCGTTTCATTGCAGCAGCGCCGTAGCCCGCGACTCCGTCGCGGCCGCCGGCAAGTGATGCCCGCCACGGAGTGGCGGTCTACGTAATTACGGCGCAATCCCTTCAAACAGCGCCGAACCGATCCGCACGATCGTCGCCCCTTCTTCGACGGCCGCTTCGAAGTCGCCGCTCATGCCCATCGACAATTCGGTGAGACTCGCGCCGCCGGGCAAATCGCGGAGCCGATCGCGCAGCTCGCGAAGACTGCGAAATTCGCGGCGAGCCTGGTTCTTATCGCCGTCGAGGCCGGCCATCGCCATCAGTCCGCGGATTTGCACGTGCCGGCAATGCGCGGCCTCGGCAAGCCGCTCCGGCATCTCCGAAGGCGCGAAGCCATGTTTGGCCGCGTCGCCCGAGATGTTTACTTCCAACAGCACGGGCATCGTTCGGCCCAACGCCGGCGCGGCTGCGTCGATCGCTCGGAGCAATCGCAAGCTATCGACCGAGTGAATCATCGACACCAGCGGCAAAGTTCGCTCGACCTTGTTTCGTTGTAAATGGCCGATCAGATGCCAACGAATATCTAGGTCCGCGAGCGACGACGCTTTGCTCCACAGTTCCTGCGGCCGGCCTTCGCCCAAATCGCAGCAGCCAGCCAGAACTAACTCGCGCGCCTGTTCCGCGACAACCGATTTGGTCACCGCGACGAGCTTCACTGAATCGGCGGCCCGGCCGCTGCGCTCGGCGGCCGCGGCGATCCGACCGCGAATGTGTTCCAGATTGTCGGCCAGTCGTGACATGATGCGCCTCTGACGAAGGAGCGCGACTTCGTCGCGGCCGCGTCGCCATGGAGTGGCGAGCCGCGTGCCTCGCTATCCTCGCTAACGCTTCGGGTTAGTATGAATTGTCACACTAACCCGAAGCGTTAGCGAGGGACGCCGACAACTGCTCCGCTTCCGCCATGGTGATCGACAGCCGGCGGATGCCGCTCGCGCGGCCGGTCGCCGGATCGAGTTCGACGATCGTGCCGTTGAGGCGCACGTCGCCGGTCGCCACGTCGAACGGCGAGGGGTTGAACGTCAGCGTCGTTTCCATCACGCGATCGATCCGCCGGCCCAGGATGCTTTCGTGCGGTCCGGTCATGCCGACATCGCATTGAAACGCGGTGCCGCCGGGCAAGATTTGCTCGTCGGCCGTGGCGACGTGCGTGTGCGTGCCGAGCACGGCCGACACGCGGCCGTCGAGGTATCGGCCCATCAGTTGCTTGTCGCTGGTCGCTTCGGCATGAAAATCGACGAGCCGCACGCGCACGTCGGCCGGCAACGCCGCCAAAACACGGTCGGCCGCGCGAAACGGACAATCGACCGGCCGCATGAACACACGGCCCATCAGGCTCATCACCGCGACTCGCACGCCGTTGCGAGCAGTGACCACGGCCACGTCGCGGCCAGGCGCATCAGCCGGATAATTGGCCGGTTTAACGATATCCTCGCGCGACTGCAAGATCGGCTCGATCTCGGCCCGGCGATAGATATGATCGCCGAGCGTAATCGCGCCGACGCCGGCCGCGAGCAGTTCGTGGTAAATGGCCGGCGTAAGTCCTGAGCCGCCGGCGGCATTTTCGGCATTGGCAACGACCAGATCGAGCGATTCGCGAGCGATCAGCCCCTGCACTGCCCGAACCACCACCTGACGTCCTGGCTTGCCGACAATGTCACCAATTAGGAGCAAGCGCATGGGAAAGTATCTTAGTTCCAGGTAGCGTTTATCTCGCCATCTCCGTCACTCGTGTCTCGCGCAACACCGTCACCTTGATCTCGCCCGGATACGTCAACTGCTGCTCGAACGCCTGCGCAATGTCGCGGCAAATCTTGGCGGCGGACATGTCGGTCGTGTCGCGCGCGTTGGCGATCACGCGCAGCTCGCGGCCTGCCTGAATTGCATACGCTTGTTCGACGCCGGGGAAACTCGCGCGCGATCGATTCCAGTTCTTCCATCCGTTTGATGTACCGTTCGAGCGTCTCGCGGCGTGCGCCGGGGCGACGCGCGCTGCAAGCGTCGGCCGCGGCGACGAGCACGGTGTACGGATGGTCGATGCGGATGTCGTCGTGATGGCCCAAGGCGGCATGAACGACTTCCGGCCCTTCGCCGTAGCGCTTGAGCAACTCGGCGCCGATCTTGGGATGGCCACCCTCGGCTTCGTGATCGGCCGCCTTGCCGATGTCGTGCAGCAAACCGCAGCGGCGGGCCAGCGTGCCATCGAGTCCGATTTCCTCGGCCATCATGCCGGCCAGAAACGCCACTTCGATCGAATGCCGCAGCACATTCTGGCTGTAGCTGGTGCGGAATCGGAGCCGGCCCAAGCAGATGAATGAGTCTTCGGATGCAGCCGCGGCACGTCGGATCTCCTGCACCGCCTCTTCGCCATATTTCTGGATGTGCTGCTCCATCTCGCTCTGCGTTTGGGTGACGACCTCCTCGATCCGCGACGGATGGATGCGGCCGTCGGCGATCAGCTTGTTGAGCGCCATGCGGGCGATTTCGCGGCGGACCGGATCGAAGCCGCTGACGATCACCACGCCGGGCGTGTCGTCGATGATCACATCGACGCCGGTCGCTTTTTCGAAGGCGCGGATGTTGCGCCCTTCGCGGCCGATGATCCGGCCCTTCATTTCGTCGCTGGGAATATCGACGGTGCTGGTGGTGGTTTCGGCCGTGTGTGTGGCGGCGTAGCGATGCAGGGCGGTGAGCAGGATGTCGCGGGTCTTCGCTTCGGCGATCTCGGCCGAGCTGCTGCTCGTGCTTGACGATCAGCGCTCCTTGCTCGTTCGTGCAGCTCCTGGTCGAGCATGTCGAGCAGCCGGCGGGTCGCGTCGTCGCGGCTCAGGCCGCTGAGTTGATGCAGCGTTTGCCGCTGCAGGTCGAGCAGTTTGGTCAGCTCTTCGTTGCGGCGATTGGTGTCTTCGATCCGCTCGGCCAGCTTGCGCTGCGATGCCTTCGACCATCCGCTCTTGCTTGCGGACCTGCTCGGCTTGTTGCTCGACGGCGTCTTGACGTTTGTCGAGCGAGCGCTCTCGTTCGTGGAGTTCCTGGCGGGCTTTGGCCAAGTTCATTCTCGCCGGCGGCCTTGTGCTTGGATGGCCGCCTCTTTCATTTCCAATTCGGCCTCGCGGCGGAAGTTGGAAGCTTCGCGGTTGGCTTTTTCGAGGATCTCCTTGGCTTCGGTTTCGACATCGCGGCGGCGGAGCCGATCGAGAAACTTAATGGCGACCGCGCCCAACACCGCGGCGACGATAATCAAAATGACAGCTATGACGGGATTCACGGCACGTTCCCTCTCTGATATGGGCATTCTATCGGAGGGTCTTGTCGTCGATTGCCGACAGCCGAGCGGCCGCCGAGCAATCGCCAATCACGCACCCGGCATGAGAATCGCGACGCCAAAAAATCTCTCCAAGCGATGGAGAGCAAGAGCCTGACCGGCGGCGGCCATCTGGCATCGATCGTACAACGGCGTCCGCGGGGACTAAACAGTTCCCGAGAGCCTACAGCCTCATCCTGGCCGACGAACCAACCGGCTTTGCGAAAGGGAACCTCTCGCAAGCCCGCCGCCCGACGCAACGGCGGCGCCTCGGCCCGGAGGCCGCGCCGATGCCAGAAACAAAGCCAATTTGCAGCCAATCACCCTCGGCCCATGGCCACAGCCGTCGATGTGCCCGCGCCACTTGCGCGAAGGAAACACCGACATTTGCCGCGGAACCAGCTTCGACGGCCCAGACCCTGCCGGTCCAAACCGCGCTGGTAAAGGCGGCACGATTGTCGAGCCATTGCCCGAGCAGAAGCCGCCAGATGAAAGCCAAAAAATTCATCTTACCGCCAGCCGCCAACGATGATTGGGGTTGTACTAACAATTCCGGATTTGGTCGCAAATCACCGGGAAAAGCCCTCGGCGCCAAGACTTATGTCGGCTGCTAAAGACCCCCGAATTCGATTGTTCACTCCGGACCGGCCACGGCGATCGGTCGATTGGCATCGTTCCCTGGGAACGAATGCGTCAAAATCGACCGCCGCAACCAGTTCTCCATCAAATGTTAACAGAGTCTGAGGAAACTGCAAACCGAATTCTTGATACCCCGCTAGGGAATTGCAGTCGGTGGCCATAATCAGCGGGCGCGGAACAGCTCGGAGGCCGTTCCCTACAGTCCATTGCGCTTTAGGGAACGCCCTCCGCGGCGTTCCGGCGGCGGCGAGCCTGCACGATTCTAAGGAACTCGCGAAAATTACGGCATTGCTCCACGGCGCAATCGATCGCGGACCGCTTGCCACGGTTCCTCATCCGGCGGCAAATCGACGATGATTCGATCGACGGCGGCGGCGTCGAGCTCGTGCAATGCGGCATAAAGACGGGCCGCATACGGCTCCGCACTGGACGGCATCGTGATGATCACCGTATTTGGCAACGGAATTGTTTGACCGCTCTCCAGCGCCAGCCAGCCGACCCGAAATCCCTCGCGGATGCGCGATTCAACGCGCTCGCGGCCTGAGCCTGGTGCGCATTCCATCGGCGCCCGCGGCGAGTAATGTCGTGGCTGCGTGCCAGGAGACGGGAGCGCAGTGCCTGGATCGGCAATCGACAATTCAGGGCGTTCGATCGGCCCGATAACTTCTTCAATCTGGCTCGGCCGCACTAAGCCGGGACGGAGCAATCGGGGTGGATTGGTCGAAAGATCCAACACCGTCGATTCCAGACCACCGCTGGCAGGCCCGCCGTCCAGCAGAATATCGACGGCGGAGCCCAATCCGTGCAAAACATGTTCGGCCGTTGTCGGCGAAATCTGATTGCTGCGATTCGCGCTCGGCGCCGCGATCGGCAAGTTGGCTGCTTCGAGCAGTGCCCGTGCGATCGGATGCGCCGGCACGCGCAAAGCCACTGTCGCCGCGCTGGCGGTGACGATATCCGGCACGCGCGACGCTCGCGGCAGAACCAGCGTCAGCGGACCGGGCCAAAACTTCGCCGCCAATCGCTCGGCCTTGTCCGGCCAAACGGAGGCCAAATTTCTGGCCTGTTCGATTCGCGCGACATGCACGATCAACGGGTTGTTGGCTGGCCGGCCCTTGGCAGCAAAGATGCGAGCCACCGCCGCGGGATCGAGCGCATTCGCCCCCAAACCGTATACCGTTTCGGTGGGAAAGGCCACCAAACCGCCGGCGCGGAGCACGCTGGCCGCCTGACGCAATGCGTCCGCCATATCGGCGTCGTTCGCGCCGGATTCGATCCGGTAGATGATCGGCGCCGTTTGCATGAATCAACGTTGAATGCGAGATTCAACGTTTCAATTCGATCCGCTGGTTATTGGCTATCGGCTTGGGCGGTCAGTTTGGCCAGCATCGCTGACGCATGTTGCCGCACGTAGGTGAGGTCGGCCGGGCTGAGCCGGTCGAGCGGCACCGTCGTGAATTTGCCGGTGTCTTTCAACAGTCGGACTTTGCCGTCCAAGATCAGCACGAGCTTGGCCTGCACTTCGAAATCGCCGCTGTCGTCGCGCCACACTCGCATCGGGTCGTTTTCAACGACGGCCACGACGGGCGTTTTCTGGACCTTGCCATCGACGACCACGTTGACCACTTGCACGGTCAGCTTCGATGCTGGCGGTGCTTGGATCGATCCACCGTCTTTCGCAGCCGGCTTGGCCGGAGCGGGGGCGAACGGATCCTCGACCGATGCATCGGCCGGTTTGGCCGCGTCGGCTGGTTTCTTCGCATCGGCTGGCTTGGCGGCATCGACGGGCTTCACAGCGTCGGCCGGTTTGGCTGGCTCGGCTTTCGGCGCATCCGCTGCCGGCGTTGCCGGAGTCGCCGGCGCGGGAGCGAATGGATTGGCCGAATCGTCGGCGGCCGGCTTGGCAGCCTTGGCGGGATCGGCGGCGACTGGTTTTTCAACGGTCGTTACCACGGGATCGGCCAACGCCGGCTTCGCATTGTCTTTTGCAACTGCGGCCGGCTTGGCGCTCGAATCCGCATTCTTTCCGAACGGATCGTCCGGCGTCGCATCTTTCTTTCCCTTATCGTCCGGCATTGCCTTTTCATCCGACTTCGGGTTGTCGCCCGACTTCGGTTTGTCGTCCGATTTCGGCGGCGTGGCTGGCTTGGCAGGTTCGGCGAAAGGATCGGCAGCATCGGGTGCAGTTGCCGGCGGAACTGCTGGCGTCTTGGCTGGTTCCTTCGGCGGTTCCTTTGGAGCCGGTTCCTTGGGGGCGGTCTTCGAAGGGTCGCCAAAGATGTCGTCGGGCGTCGCCGGTTTCGCGGGTTCCTTGGGCGGCTCTTTCGGGGCCGGTTCTTCGGGCGCCGTCTTCGGCGGCTCGCTGAAAATATCGTCGGGAGTTGTCGCTTTCGGCGTCGTCTTCGGCGGTGCGGGGGTAACTGGTGGCGCTACGGCCGGCGGAGCCACCGGCGGCGTCACGGCCGGTGGAGGAGCCGGAGTCGTCTTGACAGCCGGCGGCGGAGCAATCGGAGTGGTCTCCTTCGGCGCCGGCGTTGTCGATTCCGGCGGCGCGGGCGGAGCCTGCGCGACAGGCGGAGACGGAGGCGCAGGAGTGCCGGTGCTACCGGCGGCGTCGTCGGGCCGGCTTCCGGAGCGGTTGACGGCGAACTTTGGACGTCACTCGGCGCGGCATTCGTGCATCCACAAGCCGGAGCGCACGGCGCCGGTTCGCAGCAGCTTTGGCAACAGTCGCAGGGCCGGCAGCATCGCCGCCAACGGCATCCCCAGCCATAAGCCGCCACCGAATCGGCCAACATCGAAAGGATCATGGCCCAAACCAGGACAACTCGCTTGGTGCGTCGCATTACCAAAGTCCTCCGGAAGAAATTTCGGTCTGGCGTGCCGCGTGAAAATCCGAGGAGCCGGCCACGTATGAAACGGGCCTGCCACCGTTCAAAGGTTGATGATGCTTTATGCTAGTCGCTGCCGTTTGCGGTTGCAACCAAACTGGGCGATTTTGGCAACTTTTGACACGGCGTATCCCGCGGCATCTCCGCTACAACGCGGTACGGTTTCAAGTACGCCGGGCTTTCCAGCGCCTGACATTCGCGTGTCGCCGTCAGCCTGGAAAGACTGACCTACGGGAAACGGTCGGTGGCGACTGCCGGTTGTGCCAATTATAATGTTGTTTTCGCCGCGCCGAACGGCCGGCCTTCGGTATTGGAAAGAGGAGGCCCTCGGTGCAAACGCAATCCGGGCGACGTTTTTGGCTATTTAACCTTTGGCGGGCTTTGGCAATTATCTTTGCCATTGCCGCCACGGCGCCCAAGGCAACTCTAGCTCAAACCGCCCCAAGCGGCGGCCCGGCGGCAACCCCTCCGGCCAAATTCGACCTCCGCGACGGCGACCGCGTCGTCCTCATCGGGAGCACGCTCATCGAACGCGATCAGCTTTACGGCTACCTCGAAACGGCGCTGACGACCCGGTTTCACGACCGCAACGTCGTCTTCCGCAACCTCGGCTGGAGCGGCGACACCGTTTGGGGCGACGCCTGGGCGATGTTCGGCTCGCCCGCCGACGGTTATCGCGATCGGCTAAAAAATGTCGTCAATATGAAGCCGACGGTCATTTTCGTCGGCTTCGGCACGAACGAATCGTTCGCCGGCCAGGCGGGCTTGCCCCACTTTCTCGACGGCTTGAACACGCTGCTCGATTCGCTGGCCAAAACCGGCGCACGGGTCGTGATCTTCTCGCCGACGCGCGAAGAGGATTTGGGCCGGCCGCTGCCCGATCCGGCGGAGCAAAACCATCGGCTGGCGCTGTACACGGCCGCGATGAAGAAAGTCGCCGACCGCCGCGGCTATCGCTTCGTCGATCTGCTTTCGTCGTTGGTTCCGGAAACCAAGCCCGCCGGCTATGTTCCTTTGACCGACGATGAAATGCATCTCACCGAGCGTGGCTACCATCGATTGGCGGAGGTTGTCGAAGCCGAATTGTGCGGTCCGCGGCCCGCCGGCCCGAGCCTCACCGCCGATGAATTGGATTCGCTGCGCCAAATGATCAACAAGAAGAACGAAATCGCGTTTCACCGCTGGCGGCCGGAGAATTTTACCTACCTCTATCTGTTCCGTGCCCACGAACAGCCCGGCACCGCCGCCGAGACTCCCGATTTCGAGCCGCTCGTGACCAAGGCCGAACAGCAAATCGCCAAGCTGCGCGTGCCGCAATCACACTAGCCCGAAGCGTTAGCGAGGGGCTGACGGGTCTCCGCCCCCGCCCTCGCTAACGCTTCGGGTTGGTATTCCTATTACCATCAATTCCAGCATGGAATCCCGCATAATGATGTTGTCGAAATCGCATGGCCACTTCCGCCTCAATCGTCGCTTCGGGCGACTGATTCCCGCGCTACTTTTGATTCTGCGCACTCGCCTCTTCGGCGAGCTTCGCCTTCGCCCAGCGCGATTTGAATCCCAAAGACGTGCCGCCGAACGATCCGGAGCAAGAGCGGCAGGCGCTGCAAGTCGCCGACGGCTTCGAGGTCAATCTTTGGGCCGCCGATCCGTTGATCCAAAAGCCGATCGAAATCAATTTCGATCCGCAAGGCCGCCTGTGGGTCGCGAGCAGCGAAGCCTATCCGCAAGTCCGCCCCGGCCAGGAAGCGAACGACAAGATTCTGGTGCTCGAAGACACCAAAGGCGACGGGCCATGCCGACAAAACGACCGTCTTTGCCGACGGCTTGCTGATTCCGACCGGCGTCCTCCCCGGCGACGGCGGCGTCTATGTGGCCAACAGCACCGAATTGCTCTATTTCGCCGACACGAAAGGGACCGGTCATGCCGACACCCGCCGCGTCGTCCTCTCCGGCTTCGGCACCGAAGATACGCACCACATCTTGCACACGCTTCGCTGGGGGCCCGACGGAATGCTGTATTTCAACCAATCGGTCTACATCCACAGCCACATCGAAACGCCCAACGGCCCGCGGCTGCTCAACGGCGGCGGCATCTGGCAATTCCGCCCCGAGACAATGGAACTAAATGTCTTCGCCCACGGCTGGTGGAACGCGTGGGGGCATTCGTTCGATCGCTGGGGCAATTCTTTCGTCACCGACGGCGCCAACGGCGAAGGGATCAACTATTGCATCCCAGGCGGATATTACGCCGCGGCCGTCGGCGCTCGCCGCATCCTCGCCGGCCTCAATCCGGGCAGCCCCAAGGATTGCGGCCTGGAAATCATCAGCGGCCGGCACTTTCCCGACGACTGGCAAGGCAACCTGATCACCAACGATTTCCGCGCCCATCGCGTCTGCCGCTATGTTGTCACCGAAAACGGCGCCGGCTACACGTCGAAGGAAATGCCCGAGCTTATCAAGACCAACCACCCGTCGTTCCGGCCGGTCGACGTGAAGCTCGGCCCCGACGGCGCACTCTACATCGCCGACTGGTACAACCCGATCATCCAGCACGGCGAAGTCGATTTCCGCGATCCGCGCCGCGATCATACGCATGGCCGAATCTGGCGCGTAACGGCGAAAGGCCGGCCGCTTGTCGAACGGCCGAAGCTGGTTAACGCGACCGACGAAGCCTTGCTCTATGCGCTCAAGGCGCCGGAGGATTGGACCCGTCAGCAAGCTCGGCGTGTGCTTAAAGAGCGAGGTGAGCGAGTTTTGCCCGCTCTGGCAGCTTGGGTAAAGGACCTCAATGTGCCGGCTGCGAAAAATGTCGATCACGATCGTCTTGAAGCTCTCTGGGTCTATGAATCGTTGCGGCACGTCGAGCCGGAACTCTTGCGCACGCTGTTGCATTCACCCGACCATCATGCCCGCGCCGCCGCGACGCGCATTTTGGGGGCCTGGCATTCGCAGATTCCCGACGCGATGAATTTGCTGGCCGAGCGAGTTGCCGACGACGATCCGCAAGTTCGGCTCGAAGCCGTGCGGGCTTGCGCCGGTATTCCGACCGTCGCTTCGGCCGAGATCGCGATGCGGGCCGTCGATCGGCCGATGGATCGCTTTCTGGACTACGCCGTCTTTCAAACCGCCAACGATTTGCAGGACGTTTGGCTGCCGGCCGTGCAATCGGGTGTCGATGTGTTCGCCGGCAATGCCGCTCATCTGACGTTCGCGTTGCAAGCCGTCGGTTCGCGCGATGTCGTTCCACTGCTGATGGGCTTGCTCCGCGAAGGAAAATTGCCGCCGCAGCGAACCGAAGGCGCATTGCTGCTGGTCGCTCAATTGGGCGGTGCGAAGGATTTAGGCACCGTGTTCGACATGGTCCTGTCCGACGCGACCCCGATCGAACGCCGCCAAATGCTGTTGCAAGGGCTCGTCACCGCCGCCGAACAACGCCGCAGTTTGCCCGCTGGCAATTTGAGCCAATTGAGCAAACTACTGAGTCCGGTGGCAGGCGCCATCGCCGATGAAACTCTGCAAACGCTCGCCGCCCGCGCTGCCGGCTTGTGGAAAGTCGAATCGCTACGGCCAAGATTGACCGAAATTGCCACGGCCGCCAAATCATCCGAAGCACTCCGCAGCGCGACCATTGAAAGCCTCGCCGCTCTCGGTGGCGCCGAAAGCCGCGAGGTGCTTTTGAAGCTGACCGGCGCCGCCGATCGGCCGTTTGCAACTCGCTCGACCGCCGTCGTCGCGCTAGCCGGCATCGATCTGCCCGGCGCGGCAAATTGCGCGGCGGAAATGTTGGCCACGGCTCCCGCCGGCGCCGATCCGGCGGCGCTCGTGTCTGGTTTTCTGCAACGGAAGAATGGTCCCGCCGCATTGGGCGCGGCCATGGCCAATCGAAAACTGTCGCCCGACATCGCAAAGCTCTCGATTCGCGCCGTCCGTGCCTCGGCCTCCGAGCAGCCGGCGCTGGTGGCGACATTGACGACCGCCGGCGGACTCACCGCGACCGCCGCGCGAATGCCCCGCGGCGCGGAACTCGATCGCATGGTCGCCGAAATTCGCTCGCAAGGCGACCCGGCTCGCGGCGAAGCCATTTTCCGCCGTCAGGATGAGTCGTGCATGAAGTGCCACGCCATCGGCGGCGTCGGTGGGCAGGTCGCGCCCGATCTGTCGAGCATCGGCGCCAGCGCCTCGATCGATTACTTGATCGAATCGGTTCTCGTGCCGAGCGCGAAGATCAAAGACAATTTCGACACCACGATCGTCACCACCGATTCCGGCCACGTCTACACCGGCATCAAAAGCCGCGAGACGAAAGACGATTTGGTGCTGCGCGACGCCGACGACCATGAGATCAGCATCCCGCGTTCGACGATCGACACTGCCGAGCGCAGCCGTACGTCGCTGATGCCGGTCGGCCTCGCCGACGGGCTGACCCGCGCCGAACTCGTCGATCTGGTGCGGTTTCTTTCCGAGCTTGGCAAAGTCGGCCCCTATTCGCTGAGCAAGACCCCAATCGCCCGCCGCTGGCAAGCACTGGCTTTGCCGGCCCGCACGTCGATCGCGAAAGCAATCGCCGACGATCCTTCCTTGCAATGGACGCCGGCCTACAGCCGCGTCTCGGGCGATCTTCCGCCCGGCGATTTACCCAAAATCACCGCCGACGACAACGAGCCGATCAGCATCCTCCGCTGCCGCCTCGAATCCGCCGCCGCGGGGAGCGTAAGATTCAAACTGAATTCCGCAGCGGGCTTGAAAATCTGGGTCGATCAGAAGCCGATCGAAATCGGTCCGGAGTTCGCTCTCGATGTCGCCGCTGGGCAGCACACCGTTGTTGTGGAAATCCAATCGGACCGGCACAAAGACCCAATCCGCCTGGAACTGATTGACTCGCCAACCTCCTCGGCCCGCGCAACGTTCGTCGGCGGAAAGTGACGTTGCCGCAAAAAAGGCAACGGCCGACGAATTACGATGGGCGGCCGGGCGCGGATGCGGTAGAATCAGGTGGTGCTTTTCTAGCCGAATCAAGGGGGGAGCCATGGTTCGTCCGCGCTACCGCCGGCTCGCGTGCGTCTTGCTTCTATCTTTCAGCGGGAGGGCATTGCTTGCGCAGTCGCCCGAGCCGGCTGCCAATGAGCGTCAGGCAGCCCCCGTTAAGGACAGCAGTAATTTCGACGAGCATTTCGATCCGGCGACCGGAAAGCCCGTCGGTATTGCGGATCGAAGCGGGCGGCGCGGCGGCAATACGGACCTGAAGACTCTCGGCGACGCCAAAAACGTCACCTGGCTCTTTCTTCAAAATTCCGAAACGACCGACGCCACGATCAAAGACATCGCCCGATTCACCAATCTTTCGCACCTGTTTCTGTCCAACACGCAGGTGAGTGGCAAGGGATTCAAAGAGCTCGCGAATTTGCAAGACCTCGTTTCGATCGATCTCAGCAGCGATCCGGTGACCGATGCGGGCGCGAAAGACATCGCCGCGATAAAGAGCGTTCGAGCGATTGATTTGAGCGACACGATGATTACCGACGCCGGCTTGAAACAACTCGCGCAACTCAAGCATCTCTGGTCGTTGCGGCTTCACCATACGAATGTGACCGACGCCGGGCTGAAGGAACTCGCCCCGCTGGTCAACCTGACCGAGCTCGATCTCAGCAACACGAAAGTGACCGACGCCGGATTGAAGCAACTCACGCCGCTCACCAAGCTCAAATCGCTGCGGCTGGAAAACTCCGCGGTGACTGATGCGGGGCTGGCAAACATTGCGAATCTTAGCCGCCTTTCCAAGCTGTTTCTTTTCGGCACAAAAGTGACGCTCGGAGGCAGGCGAAAATTGGCAACGGTCTTGCCGGAGTGTGTCGTTTCGATCAGTCCGAGCGAGGAGCATAAGGAAGAAACAATGAAGCGCCAGCGAGAATCGATCGCGGCACTTGGAGCAAAATGCACTCACTTTTTCGATATTATTGGACCAACTTCGGCGAACATCGTCAGCAGTCCTCCAAAATTCTTCTCCTTTCTCACTAGCACGCTGAGCGGTGGCAAGCTTGAATTGCAAAAACCCTTGCCGGCGTGGGCGGCCACCGTTGATTCGATCGACAAGGACCAGGAATTCGTGCTCACCATACTTGAAAGGTCAGGCGCGACTGTTGGGAAGGTTTTCGATCTCAAGTCGTGGAAAGTCGTGACTTCGCTTTCTTTCAACGGCGAACCGACCGATGTAGCCTTGCGCATCGTCGCATTTCTCAATCACGTCTCGTCGATCGATCTAAGCAACACGAAAGTGACAGACGACATGCTCGCGCGACTCGCAAATCTCAGCGACCTCTCGGCGATCGACCTCAGCGACACATTAGTGACCAGCCGCGGTCTCGAAACAGTCGCCCGCCTACGGAACCTCAAAGACCTGCGCCTTAGTCGCACCCATGTGACGAATGCAGGAATGCGGAATCTTTCGGGTCTTAAGGGCTTGTCGGTCCTTTGGCTCGGCGGCATCCACGTGCGCGATTCAGGGTTGAAAGAACTCGCCAACCTCACGAATCTCACGACGCTTGGCCTCGAAAACACTGACGTCACGGATTACGGGCTGAAAGAACTCGCCGGCCTAAAGAATCTCTCCAAGCTCTACCTCGATGGCACACGCGTCACCGATGCGGGAGTCGAAGAACTGAAAAATGCGCTGCCCAAGTGTAAGGTCATCCGGAATTGAAACGCCGCCGCCCGAGATCTTCTCGCTTCAATCCTCCAAGTGCTTCTTCACGAATTCCCAAGCCGATTCGTCGTGGAATTCGTGACCTCCTTCGAAGATCAGGTGGCGGAAGCGATCGGACAAACCGAGTTTCTTGTAGTAGGCCGCGGAAATCGGGGCCAGCAGCTTGCCTGGATCGCGATGATCGGTGTCGTCTTTCGACGCCGCTTGAATTTCGATTGCCCGCGGACAAATCAGCGCGACGATGTCGGAATCGCGGAACAGCGTGAACCGGTCTTTGAACTTGAAATCAGGCGGCACGGAAAGTTCGTCGCGCTCATAGCGGCCTTCCTGCACGCCGTAGTAGCAACTCGACACGGAGACTTTGATCCGTGTGTCGAGCGCGGGCGTCACCAGCGCGTAGTAACCGCCATACGACAGCCCGACCATGCCGACCCGCGTCGGATCGACTTCCGGCCGTTTTAGAATCACATCCAGACTGCGCGTGATCTTGGCGACCTCGATCGCCGTCAGACTGGTGCCGATCAGCCGCATCCGCTCGTCGATCCGATTGCGAATGTCGCCCGGAAAACCGTTGGCGGAAAACAGATGCTGCGGCGCGAAGACGACATAGCCGCGCTTCACGCCGCCGCGCACCATGTCGTGATAATTCGCGCCGCCATGAAACAGCGCGACCTCCGGCGAACCCCCGCCGCCATGCATCGAAATGATCAGCGGCGTTCGCCCGCTGATTCCTTTGGGCACGATATAAATCCCTTCGGCATGAACGCCCGGCAGAATTGGAATCGTCGCCCGATAATAAGTGCCGATGCCATCCTCGCCGATCTTGTCGAACGTCGCCGCGTCCGCCGGCACATCGCCCGGCGGCGGATAGCCGATGGTAGCGCAAAATGCCTTGCGCAGCGGCAGCGCCGATTTCTCGAACGCCTGCGGCGAAGAATAGTCGGGCTGAAACAGCGCATCGAATCGCCCGCGGTCTTGCTTCATCGCCAGGATATACCGATCCAATTCTTTTGCTTGCTCGGCGCGCAGCGGATTGGAAGCGGCGACGTCGTCTTCATAATATTTTGCGACTGGAACTGGTTTGTCCTGCGCGCCGGCGACCGAGCAACGACCGACGAGAATGAGCGTGGCGAAGAACATCAAGCGTGCGGTCATGGTGCGGCGATCCTTGATTGTGGAATTCGGCTACTGCTGGAATCCTATTTGTGGCTTCGATATTGTCGCTACATGAGTTTCAATATGCAACGATCGTCTTGCCCCGCTGCTTGCACAAGCGGAGAATGTTTAATGCGATTGATCTATCTTCCATTCGACATCCTCTCGACGGCAATTCGATGCGCTGTTTGCTCCTTGCGATTCTCTGCTTCGCGGATCTCTTCGCGCTAGCCTGCAACGGCGCCGCTCCGACGCCCGATCCGGCGATTCGCGACGCGATGGCGAAAGTAAAGCCGTTCTTCCAAATCAAGGGAAAGCCGCGGCCGGGGGATTGGCTCGAAAAGCAAACGGAGGCGGGGCAGACGTTCGATCAATATCTCAAGAGCAATCCGAATCGGCCGACCGCGGCGAGAACGACGATCTATATTCAGCCGCTCGGCGCGTTCACCGGCAAAGAGCAAATCCTGCTCGATGCGACCGTCGATCTTCTCGAGCGGATGTATCATGTGCCGGTGAAAAAGCTCGAGCCGTTGAAGCTGGATGCGATTCCGGCCAAGGCCCGCCGCGTGAATTCGTTGACCGGCAAGGAGCAATTGTTGACGGAATTCATTCTCGGCGATCTGTTGCCGCCGCGCCGGCCGGCGGACGCCGTGGCCCTGTTGGCGCTGACGACCTCTGATCTTTGGCCCGGCGAAGGTTGGAATTTCGTTTTCGGGCAGGCGTCGCTCACGGAGCGGGTCGGCGTTTGGTCGTCGGCGCGCTACGGCGATCCGAACGAAAGCGAGCAAGCGTATCAGCGATGCTTGATGCGGATGTGCAAAGTGGCCACGCATGAGACCGGCCACATGTTCGGCATCGAGCATTGCACGGCCTACGAATGCGGCATGAACGGCTCGAACAATCTCGAAGAAACCGATCGCTGCCCGCTGGCTTTCTGCCCCGAGTGCTCGGCGAAGATTTGCTGGGCCTGCGGAGCGCAGCCGGAAAAATGGTACGCCGGGCTCGCGGAATTCGCCGAGCAGCATGATTTCACAGACGAAGCGGCGCTATGGCGCAAATGCGAACGGGCGGTGGCGAAATGAGCCCGCCGCGCCAGCTAGGATTATTCATACCAGCCTGAAGCGCAAGCGAAGAAAGGTGCCGCGAGGCGTTCACTTGCGGCATTCCTTCGCTAGCGCCGTCAGGCTCGCTGCGCTGCTGCGCCTAGTTTCCCGTCGTGAGCACGACTCGAAACCTCGCCTTGCCGCTCATCATGCGTTCGTAGGCTTCGTTCGCGCGATCGAGTGGAAAGACCTCATTCATCGATCGCACTCCCGATTGCTCGCTGAAGGCGAGCGCGTCTTGCGAGTCAATCGACGTCCCCGAATACCAGCCTTTGACCGACAACGCGCCGCTGATGAGCGCGAATGGCGAGACTTCGAGCGACGGCGGCGCGCCGATGACCATCAGCGTTCCGTTCGGCGCCAAGCTGCGCTGAACCGCGCTCATGGCCGGCCCGTCGGTGACGGTTGCCAAAATCACATTCGCGCCTCCGAGCTTGGCAAGCTCGACGGCCGGGTCTTGTGTTCGGCTGTCGATGTAATAGGCCGCGCCGAGCTTATTGGCCAGCGGTTCCTTGTCTTGCCCGCGTGCGATGGCGACCGTCCGCGCGCCCATCTTGGCGGCATATTGCACGCCGAGATGGCCCAGCCCGCCGACGCCGAGCACGGCCACCAGATCGCCGGGCCGAAAGCCGCTGTTTCGCAAGGCGTTGAACGTCGTCACGCCGTGCACATCAGCGGCGCCGCCTCTTCCGGCGAAAGTCCCTGCGGACGCAATGCCACGGCGCTCGCCGGGGCGATCATATAATCGGCATAGCCGCCATCGCGCGTGACGCCGGTGATTTGCGTCGAGGTCTGGCAAGCAAAAAAGTTTCCGCGTCGGCAGGAATCGCAATAGCTGCAGTATCCGCCATTCCAACCGACGCCGACCTGCAAGCCGGGCGACCAACGCGGAACGCCCGGACCAACCGCGTCGATCAGCCCGACGACCTCGTGTCCCGGAACCCGCGGAAATTGGATGCCGGGCATCAACCCATCTTTCGTCAATACGTCGCTATGACAAACTCCGCAAGCCTGCACTTTGATCCGCACCATTCCCGCCTCGGGCTCGGGAATCTCACGCTCGACAATCTCAAACGGCCCCTTCGCACGCGACACTTGGACGGCTCGCATTTTCGCCATGATGAAACCTCCTTGCTGAGCTAGACTCGGGCTTTCAAACCGCGCCGCCTGGCAATTATCGGCTGCTTAGCATAGCACGATTTTTCGAATCCGCGCGACGAAAATCATGACGAGGGCACAGATCGACGCGAGCCAAAATGCCGAAGGCTCCGGCACCGCCGCCGGGCTGCCGATTGACCCAGCAGGTGCCGCGAGAGAGTTCGAGCGTTTGATTGAATCGCTGAATTCGGAATCGAACGTTGACAAAACGTCGTTTTCCAACGTCGTGACATCGAAATCCGGATCAGTGGCCGACAATCGCTCGATCGCCGCGACCCGGATTTCCAACCGCTGGCCGGTTTGGCTGCTGATTGCGCCGATGCGATTGCCGCCTGAATGGCCGAGACGAGCTCGCCCGTGGTGTTGCCGGCGCTGTTGTTCGCGGCGAGCGCGTTGGCATTGACCGACGCGCCGACGCTGCTGGCGGCATTCGACGTTGTCGAACTCGACGGGCCGATCGTGACCGTCGAACCGGCGTTGATCGTCAAGGAATTTTGAAGAATCTGGGCGGCGGTGAGGCTTGCCGCAGCGGTTCCATCGCCGACGACCGTGTCGCCGCTGAACGTCGTCTCGCCGCCGGTCGATGCGGAGCCGGTTACGGTGCCGACCGATTGATTCGTGCCCGTCACGAATAGGCCGCCGCCGCTGGCGGCCGATCCGTTGTTTACGACATTTGCAGTTCCGCCGCCGCCGGAAAGCGCCGCGACCGAACCGGCGAGTTGCAGTGTGGCGGCGCTCGCTACCGTGACAGTCACGTCCGCGCCGATATTGGCCGCGCCGCTGGACAGGTTGAATCGCAATGTGCCACCGTTGACATTTATGGCGCTATTCGCGCCGAGCACGGGCGCGGCGTCGATTTCAAGCGGCGCTGGGCCCTTGGAGCGCGAAGGCGCCGAAGTTGCTCGGCGTTCCGGCGGCAATGTTCAACGTTGCGCCGAAATCGGCACTGGCCGCTTGGTTGACGTGGAGCGTCGAACCGGCCGCGATATTCAGTGTGCCCGTGGTGTTGCCGCCGAGAATCGTTCCCGACAGAGTGCCGACTGACTGACTACCATTGATGTTGACGACGGCCGAGATGCCGTTCGCGGCCGTGCTGATTGTCAGCGGGCTGGTGGATGAACCGAGCGTGCCGGTGGCGGTGACGGTGAGCGTGCCTTGGTTGACCGTGGTGCCGCCGGTGTATGTATTCGGGCCAGACAAGACCCAATTGCCAGGGCCATTTTCGACGATGGACAGCGACATGGCCATGCCATTGCCGATGGCGCCGGAGATCGTATTGGCGCCGATGTTGTCGCCGCCGAGCGCAAGAACCGTGTTGCCGGCCGCGCCCCCGGTTATGCTGCCGCCGAAGCTAAGCGTGGCCGAGGGCGTCGTGGAATCGCTATTAAACGTGTAAAGAGCATTGGCCCCTTCGAGCACCAGCGGCGCGTTGATCGTCTGCGGGTTCACGACCCACGAAGTGACCTGGATCGAGCCGCCGGCGGTGAGCAACAGCGAATTGCCGCCGATCGCGCCAATCGTCAGCGCGCCGACGTTCGCTGACTCGAAGAGGATCGTTTGAACATTGCGGCTGGCGTCGATCGTGGGAACCGTATTGCCGGTGTTGAAAACAACCGTGTCGTTGCTCGTCGTTCCGCTTGTCGCTCCCGGAATCATGCTGGCGGCCCAGTTGCTTGCATTGGCCCAGGTACCATTTCCGCCGCCCGACCAGCTCGACGCCGTGCCGAGCACCGCGGCGCCGGCGGCAGTTGCGGCGTTGAAGATGGCGGTGGTGGCGATGTCTTGCTGCGGGTAGACGTTTACGTCGCCTTCGAAGTCCCCCAAGTTCGGATCGGACATCGCAAACACATCGACCAACGGCCCCGTCGTGATTGTCTGGCCGCTATTGAAAGTGACGGTCACATCATACGCGAAGCCGTATTCGCCGTAGGTCTGCGTCGAGCCGGCGGCGAGGAATAGATTCTTTTCAATCTCGTGCGGGTCGTCCAGCGAAACTTGGAATCCGGAATACGACCCCGTGCCGCCATTGATATTGATGTAGCCCGGCGACGCGCCAGGATTGAGCGAACTGCCGATGTCGCGGTCGTACATTTGGATATAGGTGCCGGGCGACGCCGGAACGGCCCCGGTGGCGGTTCCGTCTGAGAAATAAAGGGGGCTGATGACGTTGAACGTAGCAGTCCATCCCACGCTGGGCATACTCGGAAAGCTCGGCGGCGGCCAGGCGCCCTGGGTTGTTGCGAAGCCGTCGGGGACTGAATAGAACGTTTTGCCGAATGCGGTCGTCGGGGCGCTGCTGAAGGTGTAGTAGAAAAGGCTACTGGCCTCGGCGGGAGTATTGCCGGTGATGCCGAAGGAATCGAGTTGGTTTTCCGCCGACGATGACGTAATGACGAAACCGCCGTTCGCGGAACCCAGCATGAAGTTGAATCCATGACCTGCGGCGGTGCCGACAATCTCCAGCACCGCCACAACGATCAGACAGCCGATAAACGATTTCATGGGTTGCGACTCTCGGATTGCTTACAACGAACTATTCGACTACGACCGAGGCGCCATTGCGAGATGCCTGGCGCGGCGCCTGCAGCACACTCGCCACGCCGCAGATTCCGCAGCATAGGACGGCTAGCACGAACGCCGACGGTTCGGGCACGGGATCCGCGGCGCTGAGAGCGGCGTCGTAGAGAAACGTCGTCGCGGCGTCTTGCTGCGATTGCGACGCGTCGTCAACGAAGTCGCCCCCGTTTGGGTTTGATTCGGCGTCGAAGCCCAGAGTCGGGTCTGTCAGGGCGAATACATCGACCATCGGCGCGGTTGTGAGCGTCGTCATGGGTTCGAACGTGAATGGATTCAGAAGCGAAACCGTCACGTCGAACGCGAAGCCATATTCGCCAAACGTCTGCGTCGAGCCGGCGCCGAGATACAAATCCTTCTGTAATTCGTGGAAGTACTCGGCCGACACCGAAAATCCGGCGGCGGAAGGCGTCGAACCAGTGACGTTCACGTAAGGCCCGCCTAGCGAGGGCAATTGCGACGCGCCCGGATACTGGCCAAACACCGCGTCGTAAATCTGGAGGTAGCTGCCGGGCGCGGCGGGTTGGGCCGCGGAACCGGTGCCGTCGGAATAATAGAGCGGGCTAAGTATCTTGAATGTGGCCGAGGCAATCGGCGCCGAACCGTTCAGTCCGGCTACCTGTTGCACGAAACCTTCGTCCGTCCCATACGACGCGGCATTCGTCGGATTATTGCCGAGCGTGTCGATGGTGGTGCTACTGTCAAATGCGTCGGTGAAGAGATTCCAGCCGGCTGGCGCTGGTGTCGGGTTGTCGGTGTTATCCAGATAAGGCTGGTTCGAAAATAAACTAAACGCCGTCGGGTTGACATAGGCGTTTTGTTGCAGTTCGAATCCATGCGCCAAAGCGCCGTGGGCGAACAGGCTCACGGAGAAAAGCGCTAAAGCGATGGCGATTGTTTTCATCATGGTCATGAGCATTTCATTCGTGGTTGAGTGAGGAAGTTGGTTGATGAATCGGACGCATTAGTTTCTGGTCGGTCGCGCAAAATTCGTTTTCGTGGCGATACTTTGGTTGAACCAACCGACAAAGGTTTTTTCCGAGACGGTTTCCGCGTGACCGTCGGCGAATAGATAGTTGGCGCCGTCGGTGTGCTGCGAGGGGTTGATCTCGGCGACGATGGTGGCCCACGCCGTTCCATTCTGAATGTCGCCCGGCGCAAAACCAGGTTGAAGTATGAACGTGGTCGCCTTGCACCGTCCGGCCGGTGTCGGCGCCCTCGAAGAGCACGATCAACTGCGTTTTGTTCGAGATCCACTTGGCGTTCTGCACGGAATAGCCGTCCGACGTCGTGTCCGCCAAATACTCGTTGATGACGTAACTCGTGCCCGACAGCCCGGCGACATTGGCTTGCACGCGCGCCGCGCCCATTGGATCATCCGGGCAAAGCCGCACGTCGTTGACGTGCTCGAGATACGGCGCGAGCGTCGCGATCCAGGTTTGCGAGTTGCCCGCGTGATAGGTGAATGGGTATTCGCCGTTGTTGGAATCGATATATTGCTCAATGCCGATTCCGAGTTGATGCAGATTGTTCAGGCAACTCATGCGCCGCCCGGCCTCGCGCGGAGTGAATGGCCGGCAGCAACAGCGCGATCAAGAGCCCGATGATCGCGATGACGACCAACAATTCGATGAGCGTCATTCCGCGAGCGCGACGAATTCACGCGATCCCGGCGGGCGTTCGCTGCCGATCGACGAATGATTCCGTTTGCCGGGTCGTTGGCAAGCGAGTCTGAAGCAAACATGGCGATGCTCCCAAATAGTTCGCGCGAAATCGCGGCGACGGCGAGATCCAAAGCACATCGTTTCGACGGAATGAATCCGCGCCTGCTGCGCATGGCGCGAGCCGGTCGGAAATAATCAAGGAAACCAATCGAGCCAACCGACGCGACGAGGCCAGATGGACCTTTCGCTGCGGCGGCTAATCGCGCTCAATCATTGAGCGGGTGGAATCTGCGGCCGTGAAGAATTCCGGAGGGGGAACGGCCGGCTGCTCATAAAACGAGAGAAACGATTCCCGGCGAAGCGAGACCGTTCCGATGGGCAATGCCTCATAAGGCATATTCGGCCGCCGCGCAAACGGCAGTGCTTGCGATAACAAAGTGACGAGGTCTTGCCCCTGGCAACCCAAAGCCATCAGCAGGACGACCGAATGAGTGCGCCCGTTTGGTGCTCTGCGAATCGGCGCTGCCGTCGTCGGCGCTGCCGTCGTCGACGCTGCCGTCGTCGGCGCAGAAGTTTTATCGCATGTCGCACGCGCTCGAATTGTCGCAGCCATCGCGGAGCGTGCCTTGCAATTGCCGCAGCAGCAACAGGGCTTCTCCTCGCGGAGTTTGGCATGATCGTCCGGCGGGCCAGAAGCATCGGCCAGCGCTTCGCGGGCTACCGCCTCGCGGAGAAACGCCGGTGGCTCGATGCCATTGGCCTCGGCCCAAGCCAGCCGTTCCCGCATCGTAAAGCAGCAACACGAATGCCAACATTCATCGGCATTTTTGCAACCGCAGGGGCGATTCATGCAAGGAAACGGCTTGCTGAGATCCTTTTTCGTGGCCTCGCCAACCGCGGCGGCAACCGCGGGCAGCGGCAATCCGCTGGCGATCACGAGTTGGTTGACAATCAATAGCGCAGCAACGAAACCACGCCGTGAGCGTCGTCCCATCGCCAGCCTGGGTGGCCAAAGCCGCATCGCGAAAGCCGAACCTTTCCGCTCGCCGTTCGAGCGGTGCTATTCTAATTTGCCCGGAATACGACGGTCAACTCGCGGAAAGCGCACGGAAGCCGGAAAACGTCGCATCTTTGACGCGGGGCTCCGAGCAGTCTTCCGAGGGCTTGTGAGGATTGAACCGCCGCGAACCGCGCGGCGCTTGACTCCGCCGCCAGGCGCTTCTTCAATGGAGCAACGCCACCGACCGGTTCGCCACGACATCCTCTCATCCGCAACCTACACCCCATGAGGGTCGGCAGATGAAACGCCACGCACTGTGTCACTTCCTCTGCTGCTCTTTCGCTTGCCTCGGTCTTGCCGCGGTCGCCCAGGCGGCTGGCGATTTTATCATCCTCGGCGAGGGAAACGCCTTTTGGACGAACAACTCCGCCGCGCCGATTTGCAAAGAGCTGGTCAAACTGCAACGCGATCACACGTTTCACAGCATCGCCTTCACGCCGTCAAACGACTGGGTCGTTCTGCTCGAAGGCAATGGCCATTACACCAGCAACTCCGACTTGCCGATGTGCAAGAAGATGGTCGAATTGCAAAAAGCCAAGAACACCACCTTCAAAGCCATCGCTTTTTCGCCGGCAGGCGGCTCGACGCTCTTCTGGAACAAAGACGGCAGTTGGACGCTCGGCAGTGTGCCCGACGATGCCTTCAAAAAAATCGTGGAAGTCAGCAAAAGCGGCGGCACGCTGCGGTCGGTTTCCTACGGGCCGAACGGCGCCTGGGTCGTGCTCTTCGACAAGACCGGAATCGCGTCCGGCAATATTCCCGACGACCTGGGCAAGGTGTTCGACAACGCGATCAAGAATAATCTCACCGTCCGCTGCGTTTGCTTCACCACGAGCGGCACTTGGATCTGTCTGACCAACAACGGCTGGTGGACCAACAATCTGGATCATCCGGCCTGCAAGATGATCGCCTCGCTCGAAAAGCAACACAAGGAGCTTCATTGGGTATCCGTCGCGTCGGAAATTGGGCCGCACGATTTCAACAAATGGTCCGACTACATCCACAAGCAGTGCGACGGCAAGCTGCCGGGCGGCTATGCGTTTGAGGTGCTGCACCAGGGCAAAATTGTCGCGAAGGGGGCCGAGGGCTGGGCTCGCGCGCCGTGGCAGCCGAGCGATCCCTCGGTGAAATGGACGCTCGACAAGCCGATGGGCGTCGCCAGCGTTTCCAAGACGATCACCGCCGTGGCGCTGCTGAAACTCTGGGAAGAAACGAACCAGAAGTTTTCGCTCGACGATCCCTTCTGGCCGCATATCAAGGCCGTTTGCCCGCAAGCGAGCGCCGACGTGAAGAAAGTGACCATCCGCGAATTGCTTTGCCACAAAAGCGGCTTCAAGCACATGGATGGATACGAAAATCCAAAGGATTTGGAAAAGCTCCTCACTCAGCCGCTGGCCTATCCGCCGGGGACGCACTACGCCTACGACAACAATAATTTCTACATCGCCCGGCTGGTGCTCGAGCAAATCGGCCACGTCGAATACACGCCGTATGTGAAACAGCACGTCCTCAAGCCGATGGGCATCACTCGCATGGAAACGCACTTCCAAGCCGGGCAACCGACCTGCGGCTACGGCAAGCCCGGCAGCACTCGGCCCGGCTTTCCCTTCGATTGGAATTGCAAAGCGTCGGCCGGTGCGGCGGGCTGGTATGCATCGGTCTCCGACATGGGCCGATTTCTCAATGGCTTGCGCGACCATAAAGTGCTTAGCCGCCAAACGACCGACATGATGTACAAGGACTTGTTGGGCTGGGACACTTCCGAACCCGGCTGGGAGAAGAACGGCGGCTGGTTTTGGGACGAGGGCACCGCCCCTGGCTCCCGCGCCGGGGCTTTCTGCAGTTCGATCTTCCATTTCCCCGACGACGTCGACGCCGTGATGCTCATCAATTCCGACGCGCCGAAATCACCCGAAGCCCTTTTGCGCGAGGCTTGGACGACGAGCATGATGAAGTGATCGCGACATTCCGAGATATTCGCTGAGGGCAAACTTCGTCATCGCGTCCGGCGCCGGCTGGCCGACCGGGCATATTCCGTGGATGCCGCCAAAAGCGTGAAGATGTCGGCGTAAAACGTGGCCGCGGCCGAGCAAGCCTTGCGAGCCGATGCGTTTTTGGTACTCTTGACCATACATAATATCAGTCTCGGCGACATGTAAGCCAGCAAGCCGCCGCTCCGTTCGGCGCGGCAACCGTCAACCAGCGGCACCACGGAATGTTCGAGACTAGTTTTTTGGCGGCGTAGCTCAGTTGGTTAGAGCAACGGCTTCATAAGCCGTGTGTCACTGGTTCGAGTCCAGTCGCCGCTACTGAATGCAAGTCAAGCCGAGTCTTAGACTTAAGACACCTTCCGATGGTCGGAAGGCGGCCCGAATTGGTCCGAGAATCCGGTAAACTACCGGATTCGTCAACCTTTGGGAGAACCGCGCTATGTCGAATTCGGTCCTACGCATCCCGTCCTATCGCCGTCACAAGCCGAGCTGGCAAGCCGTTGTCTCGGTCGGCGGCCGCGACATTTATCTCGGCAAATGGAACTCTGCCGCAAGCCGTGCCGAGTACAACCGGATCATCGCCGAATGGTCCGCTCACGGAGGCACGTTGCCGGCGCCGAGCAACGATCGAACGGTCGGCGAACTGCTCGCCGCTTTCCTGGCTCACGCGCTCCGATACCACCGTCGCCCCGATGGAAAGCCGTCAACGGAATTGGCGAGCTACAAGCAGGCCATGCGACACGTCAAGGCGCTCTACTCCCGAGTTCCAATCGCCGACTTCGGCCCGATGGCGTTGAAAGCCGTCCGGCAGCGATTGGTCGAAGCTGGCTTGGCCCGCGTCACGATCAATCGGCAAGTGAATCGCATCCGCCATATTTTCAAGTGGGGCGTCGAAAATGAATTGGTTCCGCCCGCCGTGCTGCAAGCGCTTCAGGCCGTTGCCGGACTTCGGTACGGCCGAAGCGACGCGCGGGAAGTTGAACCGGTCAAGCCGGTCCCCGAGCTATTCGTTGACGCCGTACTGGCTCACGTCGCCCCGCAAGTCGCCGCGATGATCGACCTGCAGCGCGTCACCGGCATGCGCTCCGGCGAAGTAACAATCATGCGCGGCGCCGACATCAACACCGCCGGCAAAGTTTGGGTCTACTGCCCGGAATCGCACAAGTCGGCATGGCGCGGTCACGAGCGCAAAGTCTATCTCGGTCCGAAAAGCGCAGCAGATCGTCAAGCCATTTCTGAAGGCCGATACGTCGGCCTATTTGTTCTCCCCGGCCGAAGCGGAAAACGACCGCAATCATCGGCGGTTCGGAGTATTCAGCCCCGACCGCAAGACGCCGGTTTATCCGAGCGAGTTGCGGTCGAGGGAGCAACGTCGGCAGGCCCGGCAAGGGAAACGCCGTCGCCGCGGGCAACGCGAGCATTACGATACTGTCACCTACTATCGCGCCGTGGAGCGTGGCATCGCCGCAGCGAACCGGGCGCGATTGGCGGAAGCCAAAGCGGACGGCATCGACGCCGATCAAGTCGCGCTCGTGCCTCATTGGCATCCGCACCAATTGCGCCACAACGCGGCGACGAATCTGCGCCGCGAGCATGGAATCGAAGTCGCCCGAATAATCCTTGGCCATCGTTCCGCCGCGATCACGGAAGTTTATGCGGAAGTCGATCACGCAAGAGCAATCGAAGTTATGGGGAAGATTGGTTAGAATTTAACCGCTGGGCTTTCGGGTTCGCTACCCGTTAGGCTGGCCGTTGTCGTGCGAGCACCTACCGCATGGCGACGGCTGGCCGGCCTGGCTGAAAGTAGGTGCATCATGGCCGACGTATCTGTTGAAGCCCTTCAGCGCATCCCGTCGCCTGCGGACTTATTCCGAGCGACCGACGAACTTCGTCGCATCGTCCATTGGTTCGATCATCCGCCGGCAGCCGATCGGCGCGACGACTGGCGCCTTGAATTGAAAATCCGCGGGGGACTGCTGCGCGACTATCTCGGTCATATCGCCCCTTGCTGGCCGGCGCCCGAGGATTCCATATTCGACGTTGCGCAAGCGATCATCGACGCATGGGAGGGATGGGGAGCCGACACGACAAAGAGCTTCCTGCTTGCGTCGCATATCGCGCTCTGTTTGGTCGATGGCGACGAACCGGCGACCGCTGAGAATCTTGCGGAACTGAGGCAAGCGACCGAGGCGGTTCATTCCGTGGCCGATGCCGCGATGGCGCAGGTCTATACGCTGTTCCAAACCGGTTTGGAAATGAAATCGCTCTCTATCGACGATGCTCGTAACAAGTTTTGTTACGAGCTATGGCAGGCAGGCCACACCTACAAGGAAATCCTCCTGGCCGTCAAGTCGCATCCCAAATGGGAGCAATTTAGCACGCCCCTTGCGGTTCGTGTCGCCATCAAAGCCTGGGCGAGAAAGAATAATCTCCCGATCCGCAGGGGAATCCGCGGCCGCCGGCCAAAAGCTCGCTAGTTCTCTCGCCATTTCTGGCCAGCCGGAACATTGCACAGAGGCGCGCAATTCAGCGCAATTTTCATTTCTGCGCATCGCGGTCTAATTGGTTACACCTTCAATCAAGGGAGCAGCCAATATGATCGACGTGAACACCGAGCATCTTCTCACGCTCACCGAGGCGGCCAAGCTGCTGCCGGACCGACCATCGACCGCAACGCTTTGGAGATGGCGCACCAAAGCGCGCCCGAGGCCGTCGGCTCGAAAGCGTCATCATCGGCGGCAAAGTCTATGTCAGTCGAGAGGCAATCGCGCGGTTTGCCGAGCAACATGGCGGCATCGAACCGCCGTCGATCCGCTCACCGGCGAAACGCGAGAAGGAAATCGCGCGGGCCGAGCTGCGCTTGAAGCGGCAGGAATCTAAACGAAAAAAACCCCGCACCGTGGAAGGCACGCAGGGTCTTTTCCGTTCACAGGAACCAAGAGCAAGAACCATGATACCACGGCATGATGCCAAACGTAAAGCGAAGGGCAAGTTTTGTAGCCGGCTACAAAATTCAAAGCCGGCCGAATCCGGCTATCAATCGCGCACCGACGCGGCTCTGAAGCGCGAACGACTCGACAAGCTCATTGCCGAGATTCGCGTCAACAAACCTTTTTGGGCCGACAAGCCGCCTTGGATTGCGGAGCGGTTCATTGAACACGGCGCCATCCTGCGCACGCAATCCCTGCTGCCGTTCGGCGAAGGGGGTGCGGAATGACGCCGCATGAACTCCGCCAAGCCGCTGCTGCCATGCAGACCATCTTGCAAGCCGGCCGTTGTGCCGAACTTGACGACCGACTCGCCGCGGCGCACCAAGCCGAACGCGACCGGCGAAACGAGCGGTCCATCGGTGGTTCGCTCAATCTTGAAATCGAGTTGAAGAGGTCTTTGCATATCACGACCGAGCAGGCCAAAGCCGCGGTCAACCAATTGTTGAACCGCGGCGCAACCGACGTTGCTCTTGAAGCTCTGCTGCAATTCGCGGCGGAACTTTCGGCACCGCCGGCGACGGAGCGGCGATCGCGGATTCGACCAATCGAGGAAGTGCGGGCAACCTGGAATCCGCACGGCGATCCCGATGATATGCCATCGTCCGAACGGCCGGCCAGCAGACCAACGGCACGACGCCCAGCCGCACCTAGCAAGCGGAGGCTCGCATGATCGCGCAATCCGCCCGCGACAAATTGACGTTCAAGTTGGGCCCATTGGACCGCATCGGCAAGCGGCGAGTCACCGCCATATTCGACGGCGAACAAATCCACAACGATGAGTTTTCACCGTTCGAGAATTGGCGAAGGGCAAACTTTGCGGCCGACGTTGACGCCAAGCTCCGCGATCACCTTGCCAACGGTTCCGACGGCGCGAACGAGACATACGTCGAAGTCTTCGGGCCTGATACCGGCGACGATCCCGATTTGCTCTGGATTGGCGAGCGCGTTGTGGCGGCGGCCAATGCCGCGGAAGAGGCCGAAGATGGCAGCAAGCGACCATCGCCGATCGGAATTGCAACACTGTCCGCCGAGCATCCGCGTCTTGCGCCGTGCATCATCGACGGCGTTCTCCGTCGCGGCGAGACAATGAACGTCATCGCGCCGCCGAAGATTGGCAAGAGTTGGCTTGGCTACCAATTCCTTCTCTCAATTGCAGTCGGCCGATGGTTGTTTGATTCGCACCGATGCCATTGCGGCCGGGTGCTGCTAATCGACAACGAATTGCATCCCGCAGTCATCGCCAGTCGCATTAAGACTTCGGCCGAAGCGATGGGAATTCAGCAGCGTGAGTATGCCGACAACTTGGATATTCTCAGTCTTCGCGGCCGGTTGCTCGACTTAAACGGCATCGCAACGGCGCTCGAGGGGATTGAGCCTGGCACCTACGATTTCGTGCTGCTCGATGCGTTCTATCGTTGTTTCGCGCCCGGCGTTTCGGAGAACGACAATTCGGCCGTTGCCGGGATGTACAACCTGATCGACGGAATTGCTGGCCGGCTCGATTGCGCGTGGGGCAACATCCACCATTCGAGCAAGGGAGGTCAAGCTGATAAATCCGTTGTCGATGTTGGTGCGGGTGCTGGTTCCCAAAGCCGTGCTGCCGACTGTCACACCATCCTCCGCGAGCACGAAGAAAAGAACACCGTCGTCTTAGAGGCCGTTGTCCGGTCATTCGCGCCGATCGAACCAATGGCGCTCCGGTGGAATTTCCCCCTCTGGACCCGCGACGATGGTATCGACGTGAAAGCCATCAAGGGACGGCTGACGCGCGGCGAGCAACGCACCAACGACCGCGACGAAGAGGGAATCAACGCCATCGTCAAGGCGTTGGAAACCGCGTCCGAGCCGTTGTCCAGGAAACACATCCAAGACCTTGTTCTCGGCTGCGGCAAAGCCCGTAGCGATCGGTTGCTTGGCAGGCTCGAAAGCAGTGGCCGACTCAAGCGCCAAAGTGGCAAGCGGCATGGCATCCCATGTGACGAATTTTGGCTTGTCTCACGCGCGGAAGAGTTGGTCCAAGCAGCCGGTACGGAAACCGGTACGCCGGTATGTGACACCGTACCGGTTCAACCGGCAAGCCAGCCGGTACGCGCCCTTAAAGGGGCGCGACGTACCGGTTGGCAAAAGCCGGTACGGAAGGGAAATGCCAAGCGCAAGAAAAAGCTCCGCGTCGTCAAGGCGGACGATGACCACGAAACCAACGAAGGATGACCAACAGGAAAGCCGAACCCATGAAACGAACTGACGACCTACTCGGAAGCGCCATTAAAGCCGCTGTAGCGACCGAGCCACGACACCTAGCCGCATTGCGGACAGCACGCGAAGCTCTGGCCAGCATCACCGACGATGACCTGGACGGCTGCGAATTCTGCATCGCAGGCCGCGAGCAAGCCATTGAAATGATTGCCGGCGTGGAAGAGTGCATAGCCGAGGCCGGCGACGAAGGATGACACGAATGCCAACCAAGGCGCGATCAGCGAACCAACGCAAGCCCGATGCCAGCCGGCCGAATTCGTATCGACGTGGATTCTCACGCCGCTGGAATGTCGAGTCTCGCAAGTGGCTGCAAATGCCGGAGCATCGCCTATGCGAAGACTGCGCCGCGAACGGCAGGACGACACTATCGGCCGAAGTTCACCATCGAACTCGCCACGAGGGCGATGCCGAGATCCTCTGGGACACCAACACTTGGGTTGCCCTTTGCAAGCCATGCCATTCACGCCGCACGGCAAGGGGTGAATAGAAGCCAGAATGATGACATACCCCCCCTAGGGGTGCTTTGCCTCTGTAGCGATTCGGCCCGGAAAACCGTGCCAATCCCCGGCGAATTTTTGACCTGTTCCCGTTCAAACGAGATTTCCGATGAAACCAAAAGAAGCCCCTAAACCGCCTCCACACCTACGGGAAGCCACCGTAGCGTGGTTTCAGCGTGTCGTGGCTGATTACAGTTTGGAGCCCCACCATGTTCGATTGTTGGTCCTAGCTTGCGAGGCCTGGGACCGCGGCGAAGGAGCCCGCGAGGCCCTGGCGGAACTCGGCGTGACGTTCGCGGACCGCTGGGGGCAGCCCCATGCGCGCCCCGAAATCGCGATCGAAAGGGACAGCCGAATCAGCTTCGCGCGACTTCTCCGCGAGTTGGGCATCGACCAGGCGGAAGTCGAAACACCACGGCCGCCACGACCAGCAGTCGCATCAAGGCGGCAAGACCGATAGGGAGACAAACAAACATGGGTTCCATGAAGAAAAACACAGGTTTGCAAAAGCGGGAAATCACGGTCGCCGATTTGAGCGTCGGCGAAGTTTTGTTGTTGTCCACCGGCCCGTGTCGTGGCTGGGGAGAAATCCTGACCGGCCTGGACGTGTGCCTGGACGTGTTCTCCGACTTCGGCGACGAAATCCTGGCCGATCACATTCGCCGTTCGCCATGCTGCCGTCCGTGGATTTGGTGGCAAGTCGAGTTGGTTGCAAACCCTCGGCGGCTCGTTTGCGACGAAGAAGACGAGCCACCAACATCGACCGAGCCACCGACCGGCCAGCCGTGGCACACGTCCGGCGGTTACGAAAGTTCATTCGCCTATCTTCGGCGTCGCGGTCTTCTCGGCGTCGATGAACTTGCCAGCATCCGGGCCCGGCACGACGGCCAGCGAATTCTCGACTGCCATCGAATCGAGTTGGAAAGAATCGCGCCGAAATATCGGCCGAATGCCGAAATGCCTGGCTACGAATTGGCGGATTTGCTTTCGTTGTTTCCCGAAATCGAGTTGACGGCCGATGAACTTCGCCGCGCTGAACCGTTCACCCTATAGCTTGCGATTGCACGACGCCGAACCACGCCCGAGCCTCGCATGGCGCCGCCAGAAATGTGGCAGCCGCTGGCCTGTTGCACAAATTGCAACGATGGCACCGAGTTGGTTTGCGATCGTGGAACGCGCACGGGCAGCCGGATCAGCAGAAAGCTCCGCGCCAAAGGTGTCGTCAAAATTCGCGGCGCTACGTGTCGCAGGTGCGGAAGGCGATGCAACATCTTTTTGTTTTGGACCAATGGTAGGAACGACCATCGCGCGAACACGCCTATACTTTGAACATGAACACAAAGCCGCACAACGCAAAGCCCGTCGCAACACCTGGCCAGATTAAGAACGCTCGCCGCGCGGCCGATGTGCGATCGCGGAAGAAAATGACGCCGCCACCGAAAGCGCCGCGGGGGTACATCTAATGCACGTTGACGAATTCAGCATCCGCGAAGGGTATTTCGACATCTGCGGCAAGCTCCAGCGCTTGCATGAGCAGCAACGTTCGATCAAGAGCAATCGGTTGTCCGCGTTCAAAAGAGAAATCGCGGAAATTCAGGTTGCAGCCATCGGCCACATCATTGCGGAATTGGACCACCGTCAGGATGTGCTTAGGCAGGACGACATTTCATTCAAGGATTATGAAAAGATTGCGGCCGTCGCGAACGAGTGGGAACTAGTTTCACGGAAGCTACATCTTACACGCCACAAATGCCGAACGGCCGCGCGACGGCTGGCGGCGTGCAATCGCGATTTGGCCACGCAGCAGCAACAGCTTGCCGACGTGCGAAGCGCGAATGCGCAGGGCATTGCGTTTAGGCAAGGATACATAACCGCGGCGAAACCGAATAGTTACACTAACCACCACACCCCGAAGGACTTTTGACAATGGGATTCATCGCAATGCTGTCACAACTCACAAGCCCGAGCAAGCGCGCGGCGCCGCCCCGCGAACAAATCATTTATCCTAACGTCCAACGGCAGCAGGTTGGGCAGGTCATGTCATCTATCACCCCGTCGGCGCCGCAATCGTTGCTTGCCAAGGCGACCGTCAAGGCGACGCAGGAAATGGTCCTAGCGATCCGCGCTGGCGTCATGGCGCAAGCGGTCCGCGAACCCGTTGACGACATTGACGGTTACACCAATGCGAGTGTTAAGGCTGGCGTAACTCCCGCCGTTGAGGCAACCCACATTGCGGCGGCGCGGTCATTTCTGCCGTGGTTAAACTGGCCGGAAGAACGCGCCCGACTGTTGGAGTTACACAACAAAGAAGAGGCGCGCGCAAAGAAGGCCGAAGAGGAACACGACATCGGCCTGACAAAATCGCGCAGACAGGCGCCGCGCGGCACACAACGCGATTTTGGAAGTGTTGAGCCGCGATCGTGGTTATCGAGCGGCGATGAACTTTTCGACTTTCCTTCACGGTCCGATTGAAGAGGCTGCAAAAGTCGTGGCGCTGCCGTCGCTCACGTTCGCTGAATTGTCCACCGTTTCGGATACGCCATACCAGGAATGGACCGTGGAGCAGATGCAGAATCGAAAGCTGGCGGAAATTGAGGCGCAGAAATGATCGACGAACTGCTCGACACCTGTTATCACGAAGGCGGCCATGCCGTGACCGCGGCAGCGCAGGGTGTTCGTGTTTATTCCGCGACGGTTGAGCCTGATGGCACGACGCTGGGCCATGTTCGATACGCAAATTGTCGCAGTCACCCCGTCATGCAGGCTTCGATTCTCTTGGCGGGCGGTTTGGCCGTTAATGAATAGTGCTGGCGTCGTCGTGCCGAACTTCCCGCCGGCTGCTGGAACGACCTGGAGGCTTTCGATGATTACATGCGTTGTCTCGGCGCCGAAAACTACAATCCCGAGCGGCGCGAAGAGTGGGATGAATGGACCGGCGGAGAGCGGTTAGCGCTTCAGATATTGGGAGACTGTTGGGGCAGCGTCGAACATGTTGCCAATGAGTTACACAAGCGCGGTACGCTCCGTGGTGAAGAAATCCATGCCATCGTGGCGGAACATAAACGAAGGGCCAAACAAATCGGAGTTTGCAAATGAACATGAGCCAAGCGCTACAGTATGCCGACCAGCTAATGACCGGGCTGAGTCATCCTTACGAAATCGACTACCGCGATTCGGATGGCGATATTCACACAGTCACATATACGCCAGCCGCAGAGCTTTCGGAGTGCGGGCTTGACGGTTGGCCGGATGACGTTGAAGCGCAAGACGCGATCATCGGCGCTCTGAAAATCGCAATCGCCGAAGACGACACCGACCGCCATCTAGTTCTATCGCCGGAACAGCTTGAATCGGTTGCCGGGCTACGTCACGCCACGCGATCGACGCAGACCCTCACCCGCGATGAGTTGGCGGAACGCATCGAGGCGTTGGTGAACGGCGCGAGCGGCGCGACTACGAGCCTTGACGAATTGTCCGACGAATGGCAGGCCGAAGACGACGCGGAAGACGACGCCGACGACCTGGCCGAACGCAAGCGCGCCGTCATCCGCGATGCGTTGGCGCTTTCCTCACGTTCGATAGCGCGCTGCGCAGAGCGGCTTGGCGCCGTCCATCAACATGCTCTGCCGATTCGGTGTCGATGGAATCACGGACCTTGAAGGCGCCGAGCAATTGGTCCGCAGAGCGCAAGGCGTGGTTTGCGTTGGGCCGATGTACTAAACCCCTTCCGGGTTCCGTCGGCCGGCCGCAGGTCGCATCCCCTTGCGGTCGGCTGGCGGATTTTGTTCGGCTGGTCGGCAGACTTCGGCACCGGCGGCGGTTGGCTCCGACCGTCCGTCGGTTGCCGTCGAATTGAAAACTAGGCGAACCCATAGCAAGCGATTAGCCGCACGGTTGCCGGCAAGGTATTAACCATCGACCGAGGCCATCGGAACGCGACAGCGAACGAATGGCGAAAGCAAATTTTGGGGAAGGGCGATGAACCATGACAAAATGCCCGGCTTGGCTTGAAATTCTGGCGATTGGGCTAGGTCATTTCGTTATGCTCACCGGTTGCGGACAGGCCGTTAGTGCGAACATCGTACACGAAATAGGCTTGGGTAACGTGGGATTGATTCAGGGTATCGTTGTACCTAAACCGCACGATCAGAATGTAAAGTTTAGTCCGATCATCGATTCGTGCGCGCAGCCATTCGTCAAGGATGTAGTCATTGTTGAATGGAAACGTGACCTCGCCGCGCGGCGGGATGATCAGTTTGTTGCCCATCGACGATTCGAGGCCGTGCGGCAGATTGGATACGAAATCGCGGATTACTGTCCGATCGTTGTCAATCGCGCAAAACTGAAAACCGAATTCGGTGATATATCCGGGGGTCGGACCGTCGTTGTGGATTTCAGCTTTGCAAGATGGCTTTGCGCCGACGGCGAAGTACGTGACGGTTGGACGACCAATACTCAGCCACGCGCGCTGCTCACGGTGCATTTGTTCGGCAGATTGCTTGGCGGTCATTTCGGCAGCGTGGGCGCTCTGTGTGGCGGCTATAGCGGCTTGCTCTGTGAGGGCGAGGCCATCCCGCATATAGTCGGCCTGCTTCCGCATCGCTTGCCACTGGCGGGCCGCGAAGTAGGCATAAATGGAAGTGGCGATAGCGGCGACGACGGACGCCGCCATAGTCAACCAGCCATACGACGGATCGTGATTTTGGCCGTCGCCTTCGTTGTTTTCTTCCCTGCCCTTTGGCTGGGAATGGCTGTCGTTAGTCGCGGGCTGGATCGAATTGGCTGGACGATCGTTATCTGTGCGATCGCTTGTCTCGGGGGCGCCGAGATTCTCTTTATCTTGACCGGATTTCGCTGGACCTGGGGCTGGTGGCTGTAGCGGAAGGAATAGGCCGACCACTCCGAACAAGATCATCGCCACGCCCAGCGCCCATCGTCGTCTCATTTGGGTTCGGCTCGGCGACTGTATCCGCCCCTGACCGGCGATCTTGGGTTTGTCGTCCATCTTGAATTCTGCGGGCGCGTCCGGCGACGAACTTGGCCCGATTGGCAACAGCGAATTGGATTGCATGGCGTCGCTTCTCACGCGATTCGACCACCTCGGCCGACTTGGAACACGTCGCGCCCGGCGAGCGGTTGTAGGGGCTGCTGGGCGAGCCGGTATTCTACCGGATTGCATCCCGCGATACCGCAATTTCCCGCAAAATAATGAGCGGTAGTGAAATGGCTTGCAATGCCGTTGCGACTTGCTAAAATCGCAATATCTCTCGGAGAATTCAGGCTTTTTTGCGTTCGGCTTGAAGCGATTCATAAGGCGTGTGTCACTGGTTCGAGTCCAGTCGCCGCTATTCGAGGTAAGCTGTGCGGGAGCGGGCGTTTGCACTGGTTTTCGGTGGGTGTCCAAATCGAAAATCATTGCGTGTAGGGCACGGTGCCGGTTGCGTCGGTCTTGTAGCCCCATCGACGTAGATACTCACGGCCTGGCAGAAATTCGTCCTTGTGCAGCTTCAACGTATCGTTCAATTGCGCGTTGAGGTCGGCTTGCAGCGCCGCATATTTCGAATCGCCGATCAAGTTTTTTTGCTGAAACGGGTCTTGGTCGTTGTCGTAGAGCAGCCAGGGGCCGTCCAAGGTGCGAACGTACGTGTATCGGACGGTTCGCAGGCCGCGAAACTCCCTGCCTCCTTGGTTGCGGCTCCATTCGCCGAAGGGGGTCACGCAGCAAATCAACGCCCCACGATGGGCATCGGGCCGCTCACCACGCAGCCATGCCGAACGATCCTCCCCTTCCACGGTGGAAGGAATTGGGATTCCACACAAGCCCAACAGCGTCGGCATGATGTCGGGCGTTCCAAACGGCGCCGATCGCTTGCGGTTCGCGGAATTCAGCCGGCGCGGCCAACGCACGAGAAAAGGGACCAGGATCGACTCGTCCCACGGACGCTGTTTGCGCACTTCCGCATGCGAACCGAGCATGTCGCCGTGATCCGAAGTGAAGACCAAAATCGTATCATCCGCCAGTCCCGTTTCATGCAACGTCGCGACGATCCGGCCGACGCATTCGTCCAATGCGGCGCCATGCGCATAGTAGCCGGCGAGATCGCGCCGGGCGGCGGCCTGAGATTCGAGGGGCACGTTCGGACGCAGTTGAATTTGCTCGGCAGTGAAATGCCGAGCAAATCTCGCGGGCGCGGTGTCGTAGGGATTGTGCGGCGGACCCCACGAGAGATAAAGGAAGAATGGCTCGCTCTGATGAGCCCGAATGTATTGCTTCGCCGTCGTGGTTTGGGCATCTGCATCGTAGCCCGGCCAAAACAGTTTCTGGTCGGTGTCGGCATAATATGCGGAATGATTGTAGTCATGGGTGCATTCGCAGCCGCGCCAAAAGTCGAAGCCCTGCCGTCGATCGGGCGGAATGAAGCTGGTTCGGCCGTGGCCGTCCAGATGCCATTTACCGATGAGCGCGGTTTGGTAGCCCGCCTGTTTAAATGCCTGAGCCAGAGATGTCGCGTCGCGACTCAAACAGACATCGTTCAAGAAGACGCCGTGGGTCGTCGCATAGCGGCCCGTCATGATGCTCGCGCGGCAAGGCGAACAAACCGGGCAGGTTGAAACGCAGGTCGTCAGCCGCACGCTTTCGGCCGCCAGGCGATCGAAGCAGGGGGTTCGAGCATTGGGATCGCCCGCATATCCGAAGGCTTGCGCTCGCCATTGATCGGCGATAATGAAGACCACGTTCCGATGCCGCGGCGCCGAATCGGAGGGGGTGGCAACCGCGGCGAACGCTTGAATGGCGGCAACGACGGAAAAGGCGAGCTTGATATTCATAACGACTTCGCTCGAGAGCGGGCGAGTGTCAAAGGCTGCCGGCGTTGACCGGCTGGCCGTCGGCTCGATTGCATGGCAGGCGGAAGGTTTCGGGGGTGATGGTGTAATCGATGCTCCGAACCGAACCATCGCAGAACGACATGTTGAACCTGCTGGCTTCTCACTGCTTGGGAACCACGATGTCTGGACCGGTCTTCACCTTGGGGAGGTTGACTTTGATCGTTGCCGTTTTGAAGAGGGGATGACCCATCGGATCGATCGTTGCTGGGACGCCGGAGCTCTTGGCCGCCTCGCTGTGTTTGCCGTCGAAGCCGTAAACCGTCGCGACGTGTGGGCCGCCGATCGTGCCCTTGCCGGGCAGCGTCCGATATTGGCCGTCCTGAATACCGGCCGTCGTGGCCGGCCCCGAATTACCCGTGGCGTCGTCTGGGATAAAGACGATGAATCCGGCGGGGACGGGCTTGCCGTCGTAGATGACCGTGCCCGAAAGCTCGAATCGCTTTGGACCGCTGTCGCCGCCGCAACCGGCCAGGGCGACAATCGCGAGCAAAACCGCCGCGTTGCAAGATCGGAATCGGCTTCGTGATCGATGCTCAGTAGGCATTCGCGCTCACCGGCTGTCCGTCGTTGCGGTTGGACAAAAGGTTAAAAACCGTCAGGGAGACATTGTAGCTGACCGGCTGGACGCGGCCGTCGCAAAAGGCGCAATTGAGATTCCCCGAATGGGCCGAACCGAAGGCGGAGCGAAGGGGCACGAAGGGACCCGGATTGTATTGACCCTCATTTTCCCAAACCGTGCGTGAGCTATCGTCGAACCAGTCTGCGCACCGGGGGAAAATAACCCCAGCGAATCGTGTCCCAGTCCCAGCCCTCGACGTAACCCCCGTCGTCTTCGGACTGCGGGTGTCCCATTTGCCCTTCGTTGAACGTCTTTTCGGCGAGCAGCAATGTATCGGAGGTGCCGTCCGGAATGTTCGCCGAATTGACGGAGTTGCTGCGGGACGTGGTGCCGTTGGGACGGTGCACGATCGTTCCATCCCGGCCATTTCCCAAATTGCCCCAGCCCTGGGTGCCCGTCGTATCGGTCCCGCCGTTGCCGGCGTAGTCGCACATCGCGCGAACTGTCGGGTTTCCCGTCATCGGATTCGCGAACGAGAGAGTTTGCGGGGCTCGCCGGCTGGGACAGAAAAAATCCTGAATCGCGGTGCTTGTGACCGCGTCGTCCGAAGCAAGGCTCCAAACATTGGTCTGATCGATGAACGGAAGCACTTGGTATCCCCAGCCCCAATTCTGGTGTCCGGCCAAAGCCGGCACGTTATTGGAGCCCATGCTGCGGGTCAACCAGAATAGTTCGCCGCCATCCGGCAGAATGCCGTACGTCTGTTCGTGACTCAAGCAAGCCAGCGTCAATTGCTTGAGGTTGTTGGCGCACTCGGCCCGCCGCGCGGCTTCACGGGCCGATTGCATGGCTGGCAACAGCAGCGAGACGAGGATGCCGATGATCGTGATGACCACCAACAATTCCACCAGCGTAAAACCATAATGTGGTTTGGAACGGGGATCCTCGCAGTGGTTCGTTCCCATTTTGTAGCCTCGCCCCCGTCGTTCCATGATCGGCCGCCAATTCCTTTGCTCAAACCTTTCGCCGACGCGCGGCGATCAGGATTCCGATGCCGGCCATCGTGGCCAGCAATAACGAGGAGGGTTCCGGAACCGCGGCCGGGCTGCCACCAAATTCGAAGTCGCCGGCAGCGCTGCTCGACGCGGCGTCGGACGCCGATGCCAACGCGCTGCCGTCCACGGCGAGCAGGCCGGAGACGGAGTCGGTTAACGGTGAAGTGCCGCTTGATGTCCAAACCGACGAGCCCGGCAACGCGGCCAGAATGCGATCTTCCAACAAGCTCACGTCCAAGCCAGGATCGGTTGCCGCCAGGCGCTCGATCGCGGCGATGCGGTTCTCAAGCTGCTGGCCCTTCGCGCTGCTGATTGCGCCCGAGGCGATTGCGGCTTGAATGGCAGCAATTGGATCACTGCCGGCAGCGCCGCTGTCGGCAGTCGAATCGCTCGTGGCAACGCTGCTGCTGGCAACTGCCGCGACCGCGTCCATCGAAACGCCGCCGGACGGCGCGATCGTCAACGTCGATCCGGCGTTGATCGTCAGCGTGTTTTGCAAGATCTGCGTCGCCATCAGGTTGGCGGGGTCCGTGCCGTCGCCGACCGTCGTGTTGCCGGCATAAGTGGTTACCGGACTCGTCGTCACCATGTCGCCGGAAATAACGCCGACCGTTTGCGTCGAGGTGCCGACGACCGTCACGGCGCCGTCGCCCGCGCTGCCGCTGCCCTGCGTCGTGATGTTCACGTCGCTGCTGACGACATTCTGCGCCGGCCAATTGCAGCGTGCCGCCAGGTGCGACGGAGATCGTCGGAAAGGGGCTGCCCGTGACGGTTGCCGGGGCAGCCGTGTTGTTGGTGAGCGCTAGCGTGCCGGAACTGACCGTGATCGAGGTGCCGGCGGTGAGCGTCGGCGCTCCGCTGATCGTCAGCACTTTGCCGCTGCCGCCGGCCAGCACCAATCCGCCGCTGAGCGTGAGCGTGCCGTCAAACTCGCTCGACGTGGTTTGATTCACGGTCAGCGTCGCGTTGCTCGCCACATTCAGTTGGCCATTGCCTGTTCCCGACAAGCTGCCGATCGTGATATTGGCCGTGTCCAGAGGACTCACGTTGACGATCGACGAGCCGTTGATGGCCAACGGTCCGGTCCCCAACGGCGCGGCCGATCCGGAAGGCGGGTCCAACGTCAACATGCCATCGTTGACGGTGGTGCCGCCGGTGTAGGCGTTCGTGGCATTGTCCAACTGCAAGGCGCCGCCGTCGCTGAGAACGATCGCCTGGCCGACGGGCGACGATTCGTTGATCGGTCCCGCGATTTCCACGAAGCTCGCGCTGTCGATATTGAACATTGTCGTCTGACTCGAATCGGCGAGCACGAGCGTCGTGGCGATCGTCGGCGATGCGCCGTTGCTGGCGACGACACTGGCGCCGCTGCCCGAATTGTTCAACGTAAGACTGCCGTTGAAGTCGGAGCCCAGCCGGTAAAACACGTTGGGATTGTCGAAGTTCAATTCGCCCACGACGTAGTTGGAGCCGCCGAACGTGATGTTGTGAGTCGTTCCGCTGCCGAACGTGGCGATCAGGCCGGCGCCGTCGGGCACGGCTCCTGACGACCAATTCCCGCCGAGGCCGTAAGCGGCGCTGCTAGGGCCGCTGGTCTTCCAGGTTCCGGATTCGCCGGGAACGCTGACGACCAGATCGAACTGTCCGCCGGTGTCGGTGAAGCTATAGCTGTGTCCGCTGTCGCCGTCGTGGTCGTTGACCGTCCAAGCGGCGGCATTGCCGGTGATCGAGGAAGCGAAGATCAACGGGTAGCTGCCGATTTGAAGTTCACCGCCGCCGCCGAATTCGTTGATGTTAAGAACGCCCCCCGTCGTGCCCAGCGACAGAGTGCCGCCGGTCACGTTCACCGCATCGCCGCTGCCTGGAGTGCTGAGGTTGAAATCGAGCACGGCGCCATTTGCCAACGTCAGGCCGCCCGTGAGGGACGTCGTCGTGGCCGTGCCGGCGATTCCGCTGGGCGCCAGAATGCCGCCGCTATTGACCGTCACCAGGCCGCCGATCGTGCCGGAACCGCTGAGGGTCGCGGGCGAGTTGACCGTCACGGCGCTGGCCAGCGAGCCGGGTGACGCGACTTGCAACGTGCCGCCGTTGACGGCCGTCGCGCCGGTGTAGGTGTTCGTGCCGGTGAGGGTCAGGTTTCCGCCAGCCACGGTCAAGGCTAGCAAGTTGCCGCCGCTGCCGTCCTTGAGCGTGCCGGCGAAGGCGTTGGGGCTGGTGCCGTTGTAGGTGAGCGTCGCGGTGCTGCCGTTGCCGCTGGTGTTGGAGTTGATGATGATCTGATTCGCGGCATTGCCGGTTGCTCCCGATGCGACGAACAGTCCGCCGACGGCGAGATCGTAGCCATTCAGATCGAGCGTGCCGGTAGCCAGCCCAACGCCGCCGAAGGTGACGCTGCCCGTGGTCGGCAACGTGTTGGCGGCGCCGGCTCGCAGAGTGCCGCTCTGGATCAAAGTGCCGCCGCTATAAGTGTTCGCGCCGCTGAGGGTCAGGACGAGGCTCGACGAACCGTTGACGGTGAGGCCGCCTTGGAAAGAATTTCCGCCGGAAAGCGTCAGCGTGCCGGAGCCATTCACCGTGACCGAGCCGGAGCCGCTGATGGCCGTGGCGTAGGAGGGCGAGCCGGTGGTCGCAATGACGAGCGCGGAATCGTCGGTGATGTCGCCGGCGACCGAACCGTTGGTCGCGCCGTTGCCGAGTTGCAAGGTGCCCGAGCTGATCGTGGTGATTCCGGAGTAGGTATTCGCTGCGCCCAGGATCAAAGTTCCGCTGCCGGCCAACGTCAGATTCTGGCCGCTGCCGCTGATCACGTCGTTGATCGTCGTGGTGTTGTTGACCGTCAGCATCGCGTTGTTCGACAGGACAACGGTCGCCGGCGCCGTCAGGCCAACTCCGTCGAACACGAGCGCGCGGACGCGCTACTGGTGAGCGTGCTATCGGCGGTGATCGCGATGTTGTTGGCCAGCGTGACCGAGCCCGGATTGCCGTTGTCGAGCGTGCCGCCGGAAAGCGACAGCGTGCCCGAGCCGAAGGGCCCGTCCGAGATACTGCCGCCCGAAAGATGCGTTCCTTGCGTGAAGCGGAGCGTGCCGGCGCTGAGGGTCGTGCCGCGGGCATAGATATTCAGATTTTGGATCGAGAGCAGCGCGGTTCCCGATTTCGACAAGGTTGCCGCGCCTTTGATCGGCCCGCTCGTGGGCGAGATCGTGTAGTTGACGCTTGAATTATCGAAGGAAACCGCCGTGGGAGAAACTCCGGCGGACTGAATGTTGATCGTGCCATTCGTAACCGGCGCGCTGGTGACAGCGTTGGTATCGTTGAAAATCACCGTGTCGCCGGTGGCAAAGGTCAACGCGACGTTGGAGCTAGTGGCCCAATTCGTGGTCGTGCCGGCATCCCAGGTCAACGCCGGCCCGGCGGTTCCGTTCGCCAGGCCCGTCCAGGTCAACGTCGGACCATTCGAGATGATCGTGAGCGTTTCGGCCGTCGGCGTGTTGTTGAGCGTTAACACGTAGGGGACGCCGCCGACGGTCAAGTTCTCGGAGGCGCCGCCTCCACTAAACTGAAACGTGCCGGTGAGGCCCGAGGCCGCCGTGATCAGATTGATCGGTCCGCCTGGGTTGAGGACGCCAGGCGTGATCAGAGTTAGGTTGATAGTGTTGGTGCCGCTAACACTGGCAGTCCCGCCGGCGGCGAGAAGATCGACGGCGGGAAGCTGATATTGGGTCACCGAGCCGTTGAGATCAAAGTTCAACGTGCCGCCGCCGAGGGTCAGCGCGGTCGAACCGAAGCCCGATCCCTGCTGGAGTTGGAACGTACCGACGGCGCCGTCGGTCATGCTGAAAATGGAGCCGCCGGCGAGATTGAGCGTCGCGCCGGCTCCGGCACTGCCGGTGCTACCGGCCGTGATCGTGCCAGAGCCGGCCTGCGGGGCAAACGTGGCGCCGTTTGCCACACTGATCGCCGTGTTGCCGAGCGATGCCGTGCTCGCGAGCGTGAGCGTGCCCTTCGTGACGGAAGTGGTTCCCGTATAGCTGCTCGCGCCGCTTAGAGTAAAGCCGCCTGTGCCGCCCTTCGACAGTGAGCCTGGGCCGCTGAGACTGCCGGAGTAGATCGTAGTGCCGTTGTTGCCGCCAACACTGAGGGCGATTGCAGCCGAGCTGCCTGCATTATCCTGCAGCGCGATATTGCCGCTGCCGGCCAGGCTGCCAAGACTTGCCGAGCCGAGGCCCGCGCTGAATTGCAGGCCATTGCTCGGCGTGCTGAGGGTGACGGCACTCGTGGTGGATAGGGCGCTGGCGTTAGCCATCACCAAGGTGCCGGCGCTCAGAGTTGTCAGGCCGGTGTATTGATTCGTTGCGGTAAGCGTCCAAGTGCCGGAGCCCGACATGGTCAGCCCGCCCCCGCCCGGAATGACCTGGTCGAGCACTCCGTTGCCGGGGCCGTTCAAGGTCAGCAAGCCGCTGCTGCTGCTGACGATTAAATTACTGTTCAGATTGATATACCATGTCTGTCCGGCCGTGGCGGAATCCAGCGTCGCGCCCGAAGCGCCGATCGTGAACCCGCGGCCGTCCAGATTCGTGTGATTATTCGTGTTGCCGGTGTACATGATCGTGCCGCCGTTGAGCACGATGCGCGTGCTAGCGTTCGGAAGATTCCCAAAGCTTCCCGCGCCTGCGGCGTAGGCGTCGCCCGACGCCCCGCCCACGTCCCAGCGATCGACTTCGAGGGTTCCGGTGCTATTCACGGTAATGATGGAGCTGGCAGTCGTGGTACCGGCGTAAAGCTGGCCGGGTGCGGTGACGGCGAGAATGCCGCCGCCGATGGTCGTAGCGCCGGTGAACGTGTTCACCCCGGCGAGGACCCACGTGCCTGCGCCCGACTTGGTGAGCGTACTAAGGCCGGTCAGGATTGGCGTAAGCGTGTTGGCGCCGGTGTTGCTGCCGGCCAGGGTCAGCGAGAAGACGTTGGTGCTGTTCTGGAGTACGATTGCTCCCGGGTTGCTCCAAACGATCGGGCCGCCTGTACCGGAGGAGTCGAGCGTGCCACCGTTCGCCGTGTTGCCGAGCCCGAGGGTGAACAGCCGGTCGGTGGTGCCGCCGCTGCCGATGTATTGCAGAATGCCGTCGTTCAACACCAGGCTGGCGGCCGCATTGCTGGATTGGCCGATGCCGCTGGGGGTGCCGCCAAGGTTGCCTTCAACGTTCAGGATGCTAACGCTGAGCATGCTGGCGGGCTCGCCCCCGGCGTCAACAATCGTGGTGATTCCCGTATAGGTATTGGCTCCGTTCAGAACCAGAGTCGTGTGAGTGCTGTCAGCAGCCAACGTCAGGTTGCTGTTGCCGCTGACGACGTCGTTGATCGTGACGCCGGTGGTCGTCAAAATCGGGTTGTTCGACAAAGTGACGGTCGCGGGAACTGTGAGGTTCGTTCCGTCGAAGATGATCGTGCTGCCGGAGTCCTGGCTGTAGATCCTGGAATTCGTGGAAATCACGAAGTTGTTGGCCAGCGTGAGAGTGGGATCGAGATTGTTTTGAAAGGTGCCGCCGGTCAAAAAGATCGTGCCGGTGCCTAATGGCCCGTCCGTGATCACGCCGCCGGCGACCGTGGTGCTTGCACCGACAATGGCCGTGCCGCCGGAAATCCACGTGCCCCCTCCATACGTGTTTGTTGAATTCAGGATGCTGTACAAACCAAAGCCGTTCATGGTCATGGTTGTCGTAGCGCCTTGAATGGGGCCGCTCGTGGCGGTGATCGCGTATTGCGAGCTCGAACCGTTGAAGGAAACAGCCGCGGGAGTAACTCCGCTGGGCTGAATGGTGACCGATTGATTATTCGCAAAGCCGCCTGTGACCGTGTTGACGTCGGTGAAAGCCACATTGCTCCCATCGCTATAGGTAGTCGCGCTGTTGGAAGTGTTGGCCCAATTCGTGCTGGTGCCGGTGTCCCACGTTTCAGCCAGCGCGCCGGTGCCGTCCACTTGACCTGTCCAGGTCAAAGTAAGCCCCTGTTGAACGATCGTGACCGCTTCGGCCGCTGTGGAATTGCTCAGCGTTGCCGTGTACGCCTTGCCGCCAACGGTAAGGTTTTCGGTCTGAGTGGCGTTGGCAAACTGGAACGTGCCGGTAAGGCCGCTGGTGGCCGTAATCAGACTGTATGTCCCGGATACCGGCAGAAGGGAACCGAATGACGTGAGGTTGATGGTATTCGTCCCGCTGACGCTGGCCGTCTTGTTGGTATGCAGCAGGTCAGTGCCGGTAACGCCGACGTCGAAGCCCAACGTGGCCCCGTTGAGCGTCAGATTCGGCCCGGTACTTTTGCTGACATTAAATACACCCGCTCCGGCATCGACCATATTGAAATTCGAGCCAGAATTAAGAGTTAGTGACGCGCCACCGACGAGGGTAGTTCCGATATTAATGCTGCCGATGCCGGGCAGTACGGCGAACGTCGCGCCGCTCGAAACGGTGATGGCCGTGTTTCCGAGGAGCTTGAGTGAGCCGCTGCCGCTTGGGATGACAAGCGCGAGCGTGCCACTCGTGACCGAAGTTGCGCCTGTATATGTGTTGGCGCCGGTGAGGGTCACCGTGCCGGCACCGACCGTCTTCAGGGCGAGAGAACTGGAGAGAATGCCGCTGAAGTTCGTGTTGCCGGCCCCGCCGATCGATAACGTGGTTGTCCCGGAAACGGCGCTGATTACGTTGAGCGCGTTCGTGGTGCTGTTGTTGGTCCAGGTCTCGGCGCCGGAAATGCCGATGGTCATCAGGTTGGCGGTTGTCGTTGAGCCGAGAGTCACCGGGCCGGCGGTCGAGGCGACCGTGATGCCATCCAGGCCGATGGTCAAGGCTTCGGTGACCGTGGCACCTTCCAGCAGCGTCGTGCCGGTGTTGTTGAAATACAGGCCTTCCGCAGTGCCGGCGGCGGCGAGTTGGACGATCGTGTTGCCGTAGTCAGCGCTGCCGTTGAAAAACGCGTCGAAGGCGGCCGTGGGCACGACGCCCGTTCCGCCGATGCCGGTCGGGTTCGGGCTCCAATTGGTCAACGTGCCCCAAAAAACGCCCGTGCCGGAGGCGCTATTCCAATAAGTGGCCGTGCCGGATTGGCCAAAGGCTGCCGATGGCGCCGCGAGGCAAACGGCAAGGATTCCGGCCATGATGGCCAGCAAAGAGACAGCACCCAGATGACGAGCCATGCATCTCTCTCCAACTAAAAGGCGCCACACTCAGCAGTCGAATCAAACCGTTTCGCGGCGTCCACGACACGTGGATCGGAAACCGCAAATCGTTCTCGCCCGACAGACCCAAACGGACACGCCACCGCCGCCTTTCATCCTTGCCGCCCTCCATCCGCCGCTTCCTTCGGCATTTCCAGCATTCCTGCAACCGCGGGAATGTCAAGAATTTCTTCCGCGGAAATTCATGCCGTTGCTACAATGATTCTTCCCATGCGACACGCCGGCGCGGGTGGTCCTGGTAGCGCAAGCGTCAATCGCGGAACCAGCGAACGAGGGCGCCGCCAGGGCCACCAGCGCTAGACGATGTGGGTCGCGCCGGCTGGCCACAATCGGAATCCGGGCGACATTCCGACGTGTCGGAAAACGCCGCCTCGCACGAGACGACAAAGAACCACGCTCACGCGAACTCGCCAGCGCACGCACAGAACGGCCCTCCACGGGTTGGGAAAACGTCGCATTCACTTGTCTGGGCGTTGTCTGGGCGTGGTGTTCAGTGTAAATCGGGCTCGCCGGCAATACTTGCAAATTCGCGCACGACGTTTGTGATTTCGCGCATTTATTTCGATCGCAGCCCCATCCGCGTGTCCTTATCCAAGAGGCGAGGCATCGAAGCGCCGCGCAGCGTGCGCTACAGGCTGCCGGCGTCAACCGGCTTGCCGTCCGCCCGATTGCATAGCAGGCGGAAGGTTTCAGGGGTGATGGTGTAATCGATGGCGCGCACCGAACCATCGCAGAACGACATGTTGAACCTGCCGGAGTGAGCGCTGCCAAATCTCCATACGTCTTCGAATCCGGGGGTATCTTGCTGGGGTGGCACATAATTGTAGGTAGTGCCGCTGGCCCCCGTTGCTGATGTTCGGATGCAATCCCAGTTGAGACCCGTGTACGCATTTTCGTTATCGCCCCCAGAGGCAGATGTGAGGTAGTTATCCGTGTCGAGGTATTTTTCGCCGATAAGACACGTATTGCTGAGGCCATCGGTGATCGCGGCCATTTTCAATTCGCAGTGCTGCACGTTGACGCCGGTATTTTGCGGATGCCCAGCCCACCAACTCGCCGTATTGCCCTGCGAGTAGGAACCGGGCTGCGGGACCTGGGTAGCATCGATGTATTTGCTGTCGCCGCCATTGGCAGCGTAGTCCGTCTTGGCGACATTGTCGGGGTTCACGCAATTGGCCTGCGGCTGACCCCGATTCGGATACAACCCGGGAAGACGGCGATCGGGACAATGGAGGAATTCAAGCGGCGTCGTGACCAGCGTCCCCAGTGCCGTCTGCTTCGCGTTGCTGCCGGACGGGAGCCCCGCGCCGATCTGCGCCAGTGCCGCCTGATCGATGTAGGGGAGGATGCAATAGCACCAGCCGCCAGGCTGCCGCAATCCGGTCCCGCAATCGGGGTCGCCCGTCCAAGCGAAACCCCATCCGCCGGTCGGCAGATAGCCGATCGCGGATTCATGGGCGATCATGCCAAGTGCCAGTTGCTTGATATGATTGCGGCATTCGGTCATCCGCGATTGCTCGCGGGCCGATTGCACGGCCGGCAGCAGCAGACTGATAAGGATGCCGATGATCGTGATGACGACCAACAATTCCACGAGCGTAAAACCATGATTCGCCGGCCGCGCACAGAACGGCCTCCACAGGTTTGGAAAAACGTCGAATTCAGTTGTCGGGGCATTGTCTGGGCGTGGTGTTCAGTGTAAACCAGGCAGGCCGGCAATACTTGCAAATTCGCGCACGATGTGTGTGATTTTGCGCATTTCTTTCCGCTTTTCCTTGTCGCCCGCCGCGCCGCGTGTTACTTGTAAAGTTAATCGAAAGCGGGCATTGCGCGACCACCGCGCGGTTCGAGGCCGACTTTCGGCCCGCCATTGCCAATTGGCTTTCGTTTTCCAGACGCAGATTCTCGCCAGGCGCTTCCCATGCCCGAACAAATTGCCATCGGCCTGGTTCTTCCCTTGCATCATGAAATCGGGCAGCACAGTTTGCGCGGCATATTGCGATATGCCGCGGAGCACCCGGAAATCCGCCTGTTGGATTTTTGCTTCTTCCGCGACGAAGACGATCTCGAGGCGCCGCGACGCCCGCCCCCTTGGATCGGGCAAACGGATGGAGTCGTACTGCAGCTTTCCAAGTCGCCCGGCGTCGTCGAGTACATCCAAAGCGGCGGCGTTCCGGCCGTGAATGCTTTCGCCGATTTGTCGAACACGCCGATTGCTTCGGTCTACACCGATGGACGCTCGCTCGCTCATGTCGCGATCGAGCACCTCTGCGCGGTCGGATTTCGCAGCATTGCTTGTGTCGCCCACAATAAGAAGTGCCATCGCCGCAAGGCCTATCGGGAAGACTTGAAGAAACGTGGTCGCAAATTGCTGGCGGCGGTCGACGACATCCAGTTGTTTCACCACTGGGCCGATGAATCGTTCGACATCAACGCCGTGCGTCCGTCGCTCGCCAAACTGATCGAATCCGCGAAGAAGCCGTTGGGTATCGTCACGATCAACGACTTCATCGCCATCGTCGTATGTCGGGTCGTCAAATCATTGGGGCTGCGCATTCCCGACGACGTCGGGGTGCTCGGCGTGGGCGACATGAGCATCGCGGAGATCAATTCGCCCCCCTTATCGACGATGCGAGTGCCGTCGGATTCGATCGGCTACGAAGCCGTTCGGCGGGTTCACCAGATGATCGAGGGCCGCGGCTTGACGGAGAAGAACTTCACCGTGGCGGGCGTCAAGCTGGTCGCACGATCCTCGACGGTCGGCGAACAACGCGCGACGCAGCGCCGACATCAAGACCGCGTTGGAAGTGATTCGTCACCGCGCTTGCGACGGAGCCACTGTCTCCAGCATTGCCGCCGAATTGCACATGTCGGTGCGAAAACTGGAAATCGATTTCGTCGCGGCGGTGGGCCACACCGTCGGCGAGGAGTTGCGCCGTGCCCGCCTGGCCCGCGCCGAAGAGCTGTTGGCCAACACGAATCTTTCCCTGACTGCGCGTGGCCAACCTGATCGGCTGCAACGACAGTTCGTATTTGGCCAATATGTTCCGCCGCAGTTTCAACCTGACGCCCACCGAATTCCGCAGGCAGAGAAATGCCAGACGGTAAACCAAAAGTCGCCGCGACTTGCCCGGTAGACGGTTTGCCGCTTGCGTGCCACGCATCGCCGAATCCTCGCGGCGATCTAGCCCGAGCGATGTAACCACTGGGCCTCTCCCGGTGTATAAGGGGCAGAAGCCGGGTTAGAACTTCCCTTTTTCGGAGATCCCACGATGAAGCGGATTATGGCAGGATTGGCGGCGGTGACTTCGACGGCGGTGACTTCGACGGTGGTGATTTCGACGGTGGCGGCATTGGTAGCGGCGGTTGTGTTGGGAAACGCGGCGGGTACGGCGCAAGCCGCTCCCTTGGATGCATCTTCGGTCGCCGCAGGGGCTAAATGGGTGGTTCATGTCGATTTCGACGCCGCACGCGATTCGAAGGTCGGGCAGCATATTCGCGAGAAGGCACTGGCCGACGAGCATGTGAAAAAGGCTCTGGCCAAGCTGCAGGATGAATTCGGGTTTGATCCGGAAAAAGATTTGCACGGCGCGACGTTGTACGGCACCGATTTCACGCCGCATACGGGCGTGCTGATCGTGTATGCCGTGGCCGATAAAGACAAAGTGATGAGCCATCTAAAGTCGAAGAAAGATTTCATCACTTTGAAGACCGACGATGGCAAGCATGAACTGTACACTTGGACCGAGCATATGGGCCACGGAAAAGGCGGCCGTGGGGACGGCGGCCACGGGGACGGCGATCATAAGCACACGGTTTGGGCCGCGTTTCCAAAGCATGGCGTCGGCGTGTTCGCCGATAGCGCCGGCGATTTGAAGGCGGTGCTGGATGTGCTCGGCGGAAAGGGTGGCTTAACGACGGATTCGTCGCTGCTGCCAAACGCCCCGAAGGGGACCGTGTTCAGCGGAGCAGTCGCCGGGCTCTCGGCCGTGAAGCTGCCCACTCGACTGCCGATGGCCAAGCAAGTTGACAGCATTAGTTTTGCCGCCGGCGAAAGCGACGGTGAGGATTTCGATCATATCAAGGTCGGAATGACGAACGGCGACACGGCGAAGCAAGTGAAATCGATTATCGACGGGGTCCAAGCGATGGCGGCGTTGCGGCTCGGCGATCATCCCGAGGCATTGAAAATGGTCAACGCCCTGAAAGCCAGCGCCGATGGCAAGACGCTTTCGATCGATTGGAAAGCTTCGTCCGACGATGTCATCAAGTTTGGCGAAAAAGCTTGCGAGTTCATGAAGCAGCACCATCAGGATCGGCCGCGTGGCCGCGCCGACGGCAAGCGGCGTGAGCGGTAGTCCACGTGGCAATTCGTCCATGGCATTCGCCGGCAGCGATTGTGCATGGCGCGAATAAGAATCTGGGCAACACGGCACTTCGAGCCCCCCGTTCCCCTTCCCGTCCGCGGGAGAGGGAATTGGGGTGCTGCGGAGCGGTCGTTCCCGCGATATAATGGCGGCAGTTTCGTATCGCGAGCATTCGCCGTGAGTAACTCATCGTGAGCATTTCATCGCTGCCGACGGCGGGACTTGATCCTCTCAGCGAGGAGCAGCTTGCCGTGTTGGCACAGGCGGGCTGCGCGGCGAGTTTCGAGCGATTGGTGCGGAGGGTGCAAGTGCCGCTGGTGCAGTTTCTCGGCAGCCGAACACGCTGCCGGGCCGATGCCGAGGACTTGGCGCAAGAATCGCTGGTGTGCGCCTATCGGGCCTTGGGGCGATATCAACCGCGATTTCGCTTCCGCACTTGGCTATTCACGATTGCGCACCGGTTGTCGCTCAATCATCGGCGCGGCGAGCATCATGCGGAATCGATTGCGCGGCCCGAGACAATTTGCTCGCCGATCGAAGATGCCGCGGATAGAATCTCGGCCGACGAATGGCGGCGGAGCGTTTGGCGGCTGGCCGCCGAATTGTTGGACGAAGAGCAAACGGCCGGCTTGTGGCTGCACTATGTCGAAGAATTGAGCACCGAGGAAATCGGCGGAATCCTGGGTCGTTCGCGGGCGGCGGTCAAAACGATGTTGTTTCGGGCTCGCAAGAAGCTAATGCCCGGCTTGCGAGCATTGATAACGAATGGCGAATCGGCGGATCGACCGATGGGAGCCGAGCCTCTTGGCCGCGCTCGTTGAAAACGAAGTGGGTGGAAACATGCAAGCGGGTGGAAATATGAACGACGAAGATTCTCGATCGCGATCAGAAATCTGGTTGTGGTGCGCAACTTCAACAGGCGGCCCGTCTCGAAGAACCCCGGTTTTCCGAGGCGCTGCACAAGCGCGTCATGGACGCCGTTCGCCCGGACGTCAACTCGATGGCAGCGAAGCCGGCTTGCGCCGAGCCGGTGCTGGCGGTTCATGCACGTAATGATGCTTCGCGCCACCGGGAGCGTTGGTTGGCAGTCGCCTGGTTGACCTCCGCAGCGGCGCTGCTGGCAATGGTATTCAGCGCACGATGGATTGCTGGTTCGGACGATCGCAATGGATCGCAGCAGCCGCAATCGGCCGTTCTTCAGCCGGCCGCTGTTCAGCTTGGCTCGAATCCGAATCAAGTTGTTGAAACCGGCAATTTGAAACCAGCCAGGCCGTCGTCGGCCGATGCCGCGCCGGACGACATGGCTTCGCTGGCCGCGAACTACACGCTGGACGATCTCAGCCGCGATGCGCAAGCGACGGCCCACGTGCTGGTCGATCAATTGCCGTTCGAAACGCCGACCGACGAATGGGGTTTGTAGCAGCCGAGCCGCGAAACCCAGGGAAGGCCCGGCGGAGCGTGTTTGTGGACTAAACGTCGCCGGGCCATCGCTGGGCTTGCTGCGACACAACCTTCGAAACAGATAAACTTTCCTCAGCTCTCCGCCGGTTGTCGCGGGTGGTAGATTTCCGTTGCCGTTCCCAAAAAAAGTTCGCCGCCGAACGACAGTGTTTCGCTGAGCGTCGGGTGGGGATGGATCGCTTCGGCGATGTCGCGGGCGGTGCAGCCCATCTCGATCGCCAACACACCTTCGGCGACCAATTCGCCGGCGCCGACGCCGACGATTCCGATGCCGAGAATTCGTTCCGTTTCCGGATCGATGAGCAGTTTGGTGAATCCTTCGGTGCGGCCGAGCGATTGGGCTCGTCCGCTGGCTGCCCACGGATATCGGGCCACTTCGATTTCGCGGCTCTCGGCTTTGGCCTGCTGCTCGGTCAGGCCGGCCCAAGCGATTTCCGGATCAGTGAACACTACCGCTGGGATCGCCTGCGGCTCAAAAACGGCCGGCCCGCCGTGCAATGCCTCGACGGCCACCTTCCCCTGATGCGATGCTTTGTGCGCGAGCATCGGTTCGCCCGCCACGTCGCCGATCGCCAGAATATGCGGGTCGGCCGTGCGGGCTTGATGATCGACGACGGCAAATCCACGTCGATCGATTTCGACTTTCGTGTTTTCCAGGCCGATTCCGTCGCTATTCGGCCGCCGTCCGATGGAAACCAACACTCGGCTGAATCGCTCGGTCCGCGCGCCGTTGCCGTCGGCCGCTTGCAGACTGACTTCGATCGAATCTTTCTTGTCGGCGAGCGAAACGACTTTGGTCTTCAAATGGATCGCGGCAAGCAGCTTTTCGAGGCGCGAGTGGAGCGGCCTGACCAGATCGCGGTCGGCTCCCGGCAGCAGCCCATCGGTCAATTCGACGACGCTGACTTTCGTGCCGAGCTCGGCGTACACGGTGCCCATTTCCAGGCCGATGTATCCGCCACCGACAACCAATAGCGATTCGGGAATATCCGGCAAATCGAGCGCGCCGGTGGAATCCATCACGCGCGGCGTCGGCAGATCGAAGGCCGGAATCTTCATCGGCCGCGAGCCGGTGGCCAGGATGCAGTGCTCGAATTCGAGTAGTTCGCTTTTGGCTCCTTTTTCGGATCGCTCGAGCCGCAGCGTCGTCGAGTTTTCGAACGTGCCGCGGGCTTGGATCACTTCGACATTCCGCCGTTTGGCCAATTGCTTCAATCCGCCGGTGAGTGTGTCGATCACTTTTTCCTTGCGGGCTCGCAACGCGGCGACTTCCAATTTCGGCGAAGCGAACTGGACACCCCAGCCGGTGAGTTCCTTGGCTTCGCTGATCACTTTGGCGACGTGCAGCAGGGCCTTCGAGGGAATGCAGCCGCGCAGCAGGCAGGTGCCGCCGAGTCGCGGATCGGACTCGACGATGGTCACGTTCATTCCCAAATCGGCGGCGAGAAACGCGGCCGCGTAGCCGCCCGGTCCGCCGCCGAGCACGACGAGTTGCTTTGCCATGGACGCCAGCCTGCGATTGCTTGAGTGACGATTGCTAGAATGGAACGCAGTAGTTTGTGCGACCTGCCGCCAGCCGTCAAGGAGCGGAATTCGCGATGTATTGTACGCGGCCGGCAAGTGAGTCAAACTTGCGGTTTGCCCTCGGCACGGATACACTCGGAGGGAATACGGACTACAATTGGTAAGCCTCAAGCAGCCCCGCCAGAACTTCCCACCTACCGCAACTCCCGCCCCGAGTCGAAGGAGATTTCCGATGTTTCACGCAATCCGTGGCCGCGCTGCGGTCGGAATGTGCCTTGCCGCTTGTTTGTTGGTTTCGATGGCCGCGACGACGGTGAAAACCTCGTCTACCGCCGGAAATTGGCCGCAATGGCAAGGGCCGAATCGCGACGGCGTGTCGACCGAAACCGGCCTGCTGAAGAAATGGCCCGAGAAAGGCCCGCCGCTCGCATGGACGGCGAAGGATTTGGGGCTCGGCTTCGCTGGAGTCTCGGTCCAGAATGGCCGGGTGTTTACGATGGGGGATCAAGACAAGAAGCAATCCGTCATCGCGATCAACGAGCGCGACGGCAAGCAAATTTGGTCCACCGCGATCGGCACGGGGAAGAACAACGGCGGCGGATACGTGGGGCCGCGTTGCACCCCGGCGGCCGACGGCGAGCATGTTTATGCGCTCACGATCGACGGCGATTTGGCCTGCCTCGACGCCGCGACGGGCGATATCGTCTGGTCGAAAAATTACAAGAAAGATTTCGACGGCAAGATGATGAGCGGCTGGGGATACGCCGAATCGCCGCTGGTCGATGGCGACCGGCTGATTTGCACTCCGGGCGGAAAAGAGCAGACGATGGTCGCCTTGGACAAGCTAACCGGCAAGACGATCTGGAGTTGCTCGGTGCCGGATTTTGGCCACAAGGGAAAAGACGGCGCGGCGTATTCGTCGATCGTCATCAGCAACGGCGCCGGAGTGAAGCAATACGTGCAATTGATCGGCCACGGTTTGATCGGCGTCCGAGCCGACGACGGCAAATTCCTCTGGGGCTACGACAAGGTTGCCAACACGACGGCCAACATTCCCACGCCGATCGTCCGCGGCGATTATGTGTTCGACTCCACGGGTTACCAGACTGGAGCCGCACTCTTGAAATTGTCTCCTTCCGACGACGGCGTGAAAGCCGACGAGGTCTATTTCCTCGACCACAACAAGTTGCAAAACCATCATGGCGGCATGGTGTTGGTCGGCGATTACCTGTACGGAGGCCACGGCCACAACGCGGGCGCCCCGATCTGCGTCGATTTCAAAACCGGCAAGATCGAATGGAAAGAAGACCACGGCCCGGGGAGCGGTTCGGCCGCCGTGACGTATGCCGACGGCAAGCTCTATTTCCGCTACCAGAACGGCACGATGGCGCTAATCGACTGCACGCCGAAGGGATACAAAGAGCTAAGCAGTTTCAAGATTCCTGACACGGATAAACCGAGTTGGCCTCACCCGGTAATCGCCGGCGGCCGGCTTTATATTCGCGACCAGGATCATCTGTTCTGCTATAAGGTGAAATGAAGAATAGGTTGTCAGATTTGCATCCCCGGTGCGGGGCTGGTCTGAGTTGCGCCATGCACATACGGCGGCACGTCTGCCTCACTGATGGAAAAGAGTGACCGCAGGATCGGCTCCATCTCCAACCATAGCGGTTCATAATACGCATTCATCCGCGAGAGAGACGTCTCTCGCCCCGGCGCACTTGCCCATTCGATGTAGGCAGCGCGCTCGACCAACCAGAAATAGCGATGCCGCTCGATGTTTGGCTCGTCAAGTAGGCTGGGAATGTTGTGCAGCAAAGTGACCTCCGCCTCGGCGCACTCGTAATCGCGAGATTGGATTGCCTCCCGAATGAGGACAAGGCCGCGCGCGAGGTGTATGGCATAGAGCCCATTTAGCGAGTCCATCTTCATACTCCCTCACTTCGTGAACACAAAGGCCGGCAAGCGAACAATACCGGCAAGCCGCGCCGCCTCAACGCGAGTCATTCCATCGACAATCGTAAACAGGTTGCCGTCTTGCTCAACCCAAATCGGCTGATACTTAGCCATGTCGAACGGTCCCATCCTCGCGAGCTTCGTCGGTTCAACGAACGGCCGGCTAGCCGGATGCCGCAAAACCGCCAAATCCACTTCGATTTTTTTCATTATAGCAGGCAGCCCCATTCGGTGTGCGAGTCAAGACACGATCCGTCGATGATTCCTCATTGATCCCTCGCTGACTGACCAGCGGGACCCTGCGGGCTTTCAGTCAAAATCGCCTTGCGCTGTACGCACGCACGTCGAGATGCGGCGGCTGGTCGCAGACCAATTCGGCGATCAGCCGGCCTGTTGCGGGGGCCATCGACAGGCCGAGCATGTTGTGGCCGGCGGCGATCCAGACGTTCGACCAGGCCGGACTGCGGTCGATGATCGGCCGGCTGTCGTACGTCATCGGCCGCCAGCCGCACCACGATTCGAGCACCGGCTCGCAATAGGGCTCTTGCAAATAGTGGCTCGCTCCGCGGCGCAGCAAATTCAATCGCTTGGGATTCAACGTCGCGTCGTATCCGGCGAATTCCATCGTTGAGCCAAGTCGATAACCGGAAAGCATCGGCGTCACCGCGACTCGATCCTCTTCAAGCAGCAGCGGATACTTGGGGCACACCGCCGGGCGCGGCATCGTCAGCGAATATCCCTTGCCCGGCTGAATCGGAATCTTGCAGCCAAGATGTTCATTCAATAGCGGCGTCCAAGCGCCGAGTGCAAACACAAACACGTTGGCGGCCAGTGGTCCTTGAGACGTATTGAGCGATCGAACGGCGCCCGACTCGCCGGCGACTCCCGCAACGCGGCATTCTTCAAGAATCCGCACGCCGCGGGCTTCGAGCACCGCGCGCCAGCCGGTCATCAGACGATCGGGGCGCAAGTGGCCGTCGCGTTCGTAAAGCAAGCCGCCGGCCAGGCCCGGTTTCAACGCTGGCTCAAGAGCCAACAGCGATGCGGAATCGAATCGTTTCGAGCAAGGCCGCAACGATTCGTCGATCCGCCCGTCGGCCGCGACATGCTCTTCCAGCGCTGCCACGGTGCGGAATACGAACAGCAGCCCGCCAGCTTGCCATTCGCATTCGATCGCTTCGTTGGCGAACAATTCGTCGTACAATTTGCGCGACGAAGCCAGCAGCGGCTGAATCCCGGCTGTCGATTCGAGCATGTCGCGGTCGTTGCAGCGCCGCATGAATCGCCACAGCCACGACCAGAGCGCCGCGTCGAACCGCGGCTTGATCTTGAACGGCGAATTCGGCGTCAGCATTGATTTCAGCGCCATCCGCACCGCCCCCGGCGCCGCTAACGGCAAGACGTGGCTCGGGCTGACGAATCCGCAGTTTCCATGCGAGCATCCGCTGCCGAAATGATTCTGCTCGACGATCGTGACTTGCCAGCCCGATTTCGACAAGTAATATGCCGAGGCAGCGCCGATCAGTCCCCCGCCGACGACAATTGCATGTCCGCGGCCAGCGCTCATGGGCGAATCCCCGCTCGCAACGGATCGTCGTCGTCGAATAGCAGCGTCGTCTCGGCGGTGATAAACGCCGTGCCACGGATCGTCGGAATGATCCGCTCGCCCTCGATTCGCGCCGTTGCTTCAAAGATGCTGCCGGTGATGCTTTCTTGGCGCCAGATTTGGCCTTCGCGCAGTTTGCCGTCGGCGACAAGACATGCGAGTTTGGCGGACGTGCCCGTGCCGCAGGGCGAACGATCATAAGCGCCGCCGGGGCAGAGGACGAAGTTTCGGCTATCGGCGGCGGAGCTTTGCGGCGGACCAAATAATTCGATGTGATCGATTTGCCCACCGTCGAGACCGGTTATCCCGTGACGCTCCAGCGCGCGGCGGATTCGCCAGGTGAAATCGGTGAGTTTCGCGACATTAGCCAGTTCGAGATCCTGCCCATGCTTGCCGACGAGGAAAAACCAATTTCCGCCCCAGGCAACGTCGCCGCTGATCGAGCCAAAACCGTCAACGTCGATCGCCACTCCGGCGGCGCTTCGATAACTGGGCACGTTTTCGACCGCCACGGAATGATCGCCGTCGTAGTCGATCGCGACAATGCCGACCGGTGTTTCCAAGCGATGCCGGCCAGGACCGATCCGGCCGAGATACGCCAGCGTCACGCCGACGCCGATCGTGCCGTGGCCGCACATGCCGATCGTGCCGATATTGTTGAAGAAGATCACGCCGGCCGTGCAGGAAGGATCGCTCGGCTCGCACAACAGCGCACCGACGAGCACTTCCGACCCACGCGGCTCGCCGACGATGCTCGAGCGGAATTCATCGAATCGCTCGCGAAAGATTGTGCGGCGCTGGAGCAGCGAGCCGTTGCCCAAATCGGGCCCGCCGTCAACGACAACGCGAGTCGGCTCGCCGCCGGTGTGCGAATCGATGACGCGAACCCGCTGGCGGATCGAATGGCTGTTCATGGACGGGCAGCGGGCACTTGCGGCCGTGCTTTGATCGCGCGATGAATAATTTCCAAAATCTCTTCGCGCTCCCGGCCGACGATCGGCAACCGCGGCGGGCGGACCATTTCCGAGCCGTGCCCCGCTTCGACGGCCGCCAGCTTGATGTATTGAACCAGCTTGACGTGCGTGTCGAGATGCAATAGCGGCATGTACCAACGGTAAATCCGCCGCGCTTCGTCATGGCGACCCGTCGTGGCTAAATCCCACAGCAACTGATTCTCGCGTGGAAAAGCATTCACCAATCCACCGATCCAGCCGACGGCGCCCAAATAAATGCTCTCCAGCGCCAGATCGTCGACGCCGGAAAAGATTCGGTAGCGATCGCCGCACGCATTCTTCAAATCGGTGATGCGGCAAAGATTCGCCGACGATTCCTTGATCGCCACGAACCGCGGCTCGTCGGCCATTTCGGCGAACATCGCGGGCGTGATATCGACCGTGTAGGCCAGCGGATTGTTGTAGCACATGATCGGCAGCGGCGATGCTTTGGCGACCGCGCGGAAATGAACGATCGTCTCCCGCGGATCGGAGGGATAGACCATCGCCGGCAAGACCATCAAACCATCGACGCCCAGTTCATGCACTGCGGCGGCGAATCGGCACGCCAATGCCGTCGAACATTCCGCAACGCCGACCAAAACCGGCACTCGCCGTTCGACGGCCGCGACCGCCGCGCGAACGACTTCAAGCTTCTCGCCGAATTCCAGCGACGTGTTTTCGCCAAGCGTGCCCAACATCACGACTCCCCGCGCCCCGGCGTCGATCAATACGTTCAAGTGCCGGGCGATCGCCGGCAGATCGAGCGAATGATCGTCGCGAAAAAAAGTCAGCGACGCGGGGAACACACCTTGCCAATCGACGGTCATGAGAGTCCTTTCGCGGCTTCGTGCTCCAACTCTGCGATTTTCTCGACGCAGCGCGCATGCCGGCCTCCCTCGAAGGGCGTCGTCAACCAGATTTCGACCATCCGGTCGATCAGCCGCTCGCCGAGCAAATCGGCCGACAGACAAAGCACATTGAGATTGTTGTGCCGCCGGCTCAGTTCGGCCGTCAGATCGTCGTGACAAGGGGCGGCGCGCACGCCGTGAAACTTGTTGGCCGCAATGCACATCCCGAGTCCCGTGCCACAAATCAGAATGCCGCGGTCGGTTTGTCCGCCGGAGACTTTTCGCGCGACGGTCGCGGCGACGTCCGGATAATCGCAACTTTCGACCGTGCTGGTGCCGACATCTTCGGCGGAATGCCCCAGCCGCGTCAACAATTCGACGATCTTCGCCTTGACGTGAACTCCCCGGTGATCGCTGCCGACGGCGACTCGCATAACGATCTCCTCTATCTAGCAGCAAAATCCGGCAACGCTGGGATCACAACTCCAATTTCGACAATCGCGCCGCTAACTCGGCTTTCAGTTGCTTGGCGCACGTCCGATACACTTCATGCGAACTGCCGACCGGATCGGGAATATCCATCTGATCGACGGCCAGCAATTCCGTGCGCGGGGCGGCCTCCGGCCAGCGGGCCAAAACCGACTGTCGGTGCATTCGTGTCATCGTCCAAATCCTGTCGGCATAGCGGATCAATCGATCGCTCAGCGGCCGGCTCTCATGCGCGGAAAGGTCCAGGCCCATCTCCGCCATGATGTCCACCGCTTCGCTAGCCGCGCCGCCGCCCGACATGGCCGACAACCCAGCCGATTGCACCGTGACGCCTCGATCCTCCAATTCATCCGGTTGGCAGCCGAGTCGCTCCGCCAAGATTTGTCGCGCGATGATCTCGGCCATCGGACTGCGGCACGTGTTGCCGGTGCAAATGAACAGAATCACGACATTGGCCAACCGTCGCAATGTCTGCTCGGAAACAACGCCGAGTCGCAGGATTTCGAACCCGTGATCCTCGATCTTGACGACGCTCGAACAGGTGCCGAACCGGCTTTCGCCGTCGTCGAGCACCATCGCCACGTCGTCGCCCAATGCCCGAACCACCTCGGTCGCCGCCTTCGATTCCGGCTGACCCGAGCGGTTCGCGCTGGAAATGGCAAGCGGACCGGCCAGCATCCGCATTACGTCGAGGAAAAATGGATGCGCCGGCACTCGCAATCCGATCGCGCCCGAGGGCACCACCGCCGCTCGCACTGCCGGAGCCAATTGCGTCAGCACACTGGCCGGATGATCGTCGCGGCAGACAAGCGTCACCGGGCCGGGCCAGCAGCGGCGGGCCAGGCGTTGGGCAAGCCCGTTCATTTGCGGCACGTAGTCGAGCGCATCGTCGACGCTTTTGACCGCCAGAGTGAGCGGGCGAACGTTCGCGGCCCGTCGCTTGGCGACCAACAGCCGAGCCACCGCCGTTTCGTCGAGCGCGCTGGCCGCCAGCGAATAGACCGTCTCGGTGGGCATGGCGATGACTTGCCCCTCGGCGAGCGCTTGCACAGCGCGGTGAACCACGTCGCGCGAATCCTCGGCGCTACGAATATCAATCACAACCGGGGGCATCACAAATCCTTCGACTGCCGGTCAACCGGCGCCGGCGGAACGTCGGCGCGCTAGGGTTCCAACCCCATTCGTTGGGAATCAACGTAATACATTACTATAGCGGTCGTTGCGCACGGCGACAAGGAATTGGCGAATGCCGTAGGTCAGCCTTTCCAGGCTGACATCGAGGGGGAAAAGTCAGGCTGGAAAGCCTGACCTACGTGAAACCGCACCACTACCACGATTTGCAGCGGATAGTTTGTCATAGCCAATACCGGTACAATCCGGGTGATATTCGAGCGTAATTGCTTTTTTCAGAACAGTGCCGAGGCTACGCATGGCAAGTGCAGCCAGTGGACACGTCGCCTTGGTCACCGGCAGCGGCCGCCGGCGGGTCGGGTCGTTTGTCGCCGAAGCGTTGGCAGCGCGAGGCTATTCTCTGGCGGTCCACTACAACCAATCGGCGGTGGAAGCGGAGGCGGCCGTCGCGGCTTTTGTCAGCCAAGGGCACGCCGCCATCGCTTGTCAGGCCGATTTGGCGGACGAAAAGGGGGTCGCGCGGCTTGTCCACCAGGTTGTCGAGCATTTTGGCCGGATCGACGTGCTGGTCAACTGCGCTGCCATCTGGGAACGGAAGAAGCTTGAGGAAGTGACCGCGATCGATGTTCGGCGGCATTTCGAAATCAACACCTTGGGAACGTTTCTCTGCAGCCAACAGGCCGGCCTGGCAATGGTGCGGCAGCCGGAAGGAGGCTCGATCGTCACATTCGGCGATTGGGCGGAAGCTCGCCCCTACCTGGATTATGCGGCATATTTTGCATCCAAGGGAGCCGTCGTCGGGGTCACCCGTTCGCTGGCCGTCGAGCTAGCGGCCCGAAATCCACGGGTGCGCGTGAACTGCATTTTGCCCGGCCCGGTGCTACTTCCGGCTGATTTGTCGGAGACCGAGCGACGCCGCGCAATTTGGGGAACGCTGCTCAAACGCGAAGGCCGGCCGGAAAACATCGTCCAAGCGGTGTTGCATTTCATCGACAACGATTTCGTCACCGGGGCATGTCTTCCGGTCAACGGCGGGCGGACTCTGTTCTCCGATGAAGCATGAAATCTGAAAGCAAATCACGCGGCGTTGTCGGGCGTGGGAATCGGTTCCGCAAGCGACGCCCGGAAACGCTCGGGCCTGAAACCCGATTCGCCGGTCCGAAATAGGAAGCGAATCCCTTGCTTGAAGTCGGGCCGCGCAGTTGATGTGCAGGTGCCTGGCCCAGGCCGGCTTCGTTTCCCCTTGGAACCATGCCAAGTGGGCCAGCGCGTATCCGTACATGGGCCGACTCATGTACTCCGGTTTGATGAGGTCCGTGCCGGGCCATTTCGTGCATCGGCTGGTCCAAGCACGCGGCGAATTCGCCAGAAAAATGCCAAGGCCGAAAAAGACCGTCGTGAGATCCGTCAGGAGCTCATTGTCGAATTCATCCCTGGAAAGCCGGTTCTCACCGAGCAATCGAACGTGCGCCAATTCGTGCGCCATGGTGCCGACCAATCCCATCGGATTGCCCAGGTCGGACTCGTCGAGCCGGATGTTGAATTTGTCCTCAACTTTCTGGTACGTTCCAGCGGTCTGCGGAAGGTACTGGCCCGATTCGTTGACCAGCCAGATTCGTTGAGCATTCGAGAAGAGACTCACTTCAACCAAGTCGGGAGCGACGTCCATATATCCGCAAACCCGGTCCAATAGCTCGCGAACCGACCGCTCAGACCCGTCAAAACGATCGGGAAAGAACTCCTGCGTTGGCAGCACAACGCGACGACCGTTGAAAGCGTGGTCGTCGAACTCACCGCTGAGCCATTGCAGGCGTCCCTCGATCCACGCTTTGGCGGCGCGATCGCACGGACAGGACGACGGGAAAAGCCACTCAAACACGACCTGCTCCACGTGTTACGAGATAGGGACTAATCTGACCGGAACGATCAGCACGAAATATATATACACCGGACTACACCCAAAATGCCAGCAAACGGTCAATACCCGTCGCTCTTTGTTCTTACACCGCTTGCGGTTAGAATTTGAACCGATGGTAAAGCGCAACGGATTGCGGAGAATCAAGCATGGAATGGACTTGGTGGGATATCGCGCTGTTGGCGGCGGCAGCTTATGTGGCCGTGATTTCGCTTGTTCGGCTGATGCGCGACGACGCGATAAGTTGCTCGATGATTTGAGCGGGGATTTGAAACAGACCAAGCGGAAGGCGGGGTAGGAAACGCGATGCGCGCTCCGGTAGGCGCGGTGCGGCGTGAATTGGATACATGACCAAATATCTTTATATCGAAACCGTCGGCTGCCAGATGAACATGCTCGATAGCGAGCTGGTCGTGGCCAGCCTGCGCAAAGCAGGGCTACGAGCTGGTCGACACGCCGCGCGAGGCCGACACGATCCTGTTCAACACGTGCAGCGTCCGCCAGCATGCCGAGGACAAAATCTACAGCGCCCTGGGCCGCCTGAAGCACGCCAAGAAGCACAATCCGCACAAGATCATCGGCGTGCTCGGCTGCATGGCCCAGAAGGATCAGCAGCTGATCTTCGAGCGGGCTCCGTATGTCGATCTGGTCGTCGGGCCGGGGCAGTTGCACCAGATTCCGCGACTGCTCGGCGGAGATCGCCGCCGGCAGCGGGCCGCAGATGGAAGTCAGCCTCGACCGCAAGGCGGGCAGCCGCGACGAAATCGAGCAGAGCTTCGAAAGCTACGATCCCGCTCGCGATCCGACAGATGCGGCCGTCGCCCTATCAGGCCTTCGTGCGGATCATGATCGGCTGCGACAAGTTCTGCACGTATTGCATCGTGCCCGACGGTTCGCGGGCCCGAGCAAGAGCCGGCCGTCCGCGACATATCGTGGCCGAGGCCCGCAAGCTGGCCGACGAAGGCTGCCGCGAGATCACGCTGCTGGGCCAGACCGTCAATAGCTATCGGCACACGCGACGGCGGCCGCACGACGCGGCTGTCCGATCTGCTCGATCGACTGCACGAGATCGACGGCCTCGACCGGCTGAAGTTCGTCACCAATTATCCCAAGGACATGACCGACGATCTGCTGGCCGGCCGTGCGCGATCTGCCGAAGTGCTCGCCCTATTTGCACGTGCCGGCCCAGAGCGGCTCGAACGCCGTGCTGCAGCGGATGAAGCGCGGCTACACGGTCGAGGAGTATCGCGAGATGCTCGCCCGCATTCGCGCGACGATTCCCGACGCGGCGGTGACCAGCGATTTCATCGTCGGCTTCTGCGGCGAGACGGAGGACGATTTCGAGCAGACGGTCGAGCTGGTTCGCGAGTCGCGGTTCAAGAACAGCTTCATTTTCAAGTACAGCCCACGCCCCGGCACCAAGGGAGCCGAGCTGTATCGCCGACGACGTGCCCGAGGAGGTCGAAGCGGCGGCGGAACAACGAGCTGCTGGCCATCCAGAACGCAGATCAGCGAGGAAGACAATCAGCCGCTTCATCGGCCGCGAGGTCGAAGTGCTGGTCGAGGGGCCGAGCAAGACGAGCCGCAAGCAGCGACGACGACGGCGCCGACTGCGTGCAACTGACCGGCCGCACGCATTGCGACCGGATCGTGGTGTTCGACGGCAATCCGCGGCAGATCGGCCAATTGCTGCCGGTGACGATCTACGACGCCAACGCCTTCACGCTGTTCGGCAGCGTCGTGACGCAGCACGTCGGGCCGGAAGTTTATCAGTTGGCGTAGCACGAACGTGCGTAACGAGCGATTTGCCGCCTTTCGCGGCGCTCGCTCTCGGGTTACACTGGAATCATCCCTCCCATCGGCCCGCCAACAGTCGCCCGCATCCACACCGCAATGCGATGCAGATCGACCAACTGCATCGTTATCTCGACCATCCCGCCGAGGCCGCCGGCTGGCTACGTCCCTGGCAATTGGACGATGTGCGACGCGGTCACGCCAACCTGGTGCGCATGGCCACCGTCGGGCCTGACGCTCGATCTGCTGGCCACGATCTGCGATCAATTGGCCGAGCATCTGCCGCGCGTCGAGCGATCCCGACATGGCGCTGAACAACCTCGATCGGTTCGTCAGCCGCGGCGCGCAATCCGCTGTCGCTCGGCTCGCTTTTCGAGCGCGATCCGCGAGGCGCTGCCGATGCTGCTGCAGATCTTTTCCACCAGCCAGTATCTCAGCGATCTGCTGATCACCGACCACGAGAGCTACGACCTGCTGCGGATGACCGAAGGCCAGCCGGTCGGCCGCGAGCACGCTCGTCGACGAGTTGGCTGCCGAGGTGGCGGCTCTCGACCGACGATGCGGCCGTCATGACCGCGCTGCGGCGATTCAAGCGCCGCGAAACGCTGCGGATCTGCTACGGCGACATCATCCGCGGGCAGCGGCTCGACACCGTCACGCGGCAGATTTCCTACCTGGCCGACGCGATCGTCGAAGCCGCCGTCGCCGCCGCTCGACGCAATCTCGAAGCCGAAACGCGGCGTGCCCCGCGGCCCCGACGGCGAGCCGGCGCGGTTCGTCGTGCTGGCGATGGGCAAGCTGGGCGGCGTCGAGCTGAACTACTCCAGCGACATCGACCTGATCTTTCTCTACGACGCCGACGGCAGCACCGACGGCCCGCGCACCGATCGCCAATCGCGAGTTCTTCGACCGCCTGGCCCGCGACGTCGTTCGCCTGCTCACCGAGCCGACCGATCTGGGCATCTGCCTATCGCGTCGATCTGCGGCTGCGGCCGGAAGGGGAGCACGGCCCGATCGTGATCAGCCTCGAAAGCGCGCTGCACTATTACGACGTGCTCGGGCCGCACCTGGGAACGGCAGGCGTTCGTCAAAGCCCGGCCGGTCGCCGGCGATCTCGAATCTGGGCCAGGAGTTTCTCGAGCAGCTCGAACCGTGGATCTATCGCCGCTATCTGAGCCGGGCCGACATCACGGGCATCAAGGCCCTCAAGCGCCGCATCGAGCAGCGCACGCGAACGCGAAGGGGCCGACGACCGCGAACGTCAAGACCGGCCACGGCGGCATTCGCGACATCGAGTTCGTCATCCAGTTCCTGCAACTGCTCAACGGCGGCGACCTGCCGCGCTCTGCGCACCGGCAACACGCTGGAGGCGATCGCCCAGCTGGAAGACGGCGGCTGCCTGACGCACCAAGAGCGAACGATCCTGGAAGACAATTACAGCTTCCTGCGCAAGATCGAGCATCGCCTGCAGATCATGTTCGACCTGCAAACGCACACGCTGCCGCGCGACGCCGGACGAGCTGCGCACAGCTGGCGATTCGCATGGGCTACGGCGACGCGGCCGCAGCACGCGGCCCTGGCCGCGCTTCGAGGCCGACTACAAGCAGCAAGACCGAGCTGAACCGCAAGATTCTCGACCACCTGCTGCACGACGCCTTCGGCGACGACGACGCAGACCGGAGCCGGAAGTCGATCTGGTGCTCGACCCCGATCCGCCGGCCGAGCGGATCGCCGAAGTGCTGGGCCGCTATCCGTTTCGCGACGTCTACGCAGGCCTACCAGAACCTGATGGCGCTGGTCGACCGAGAAGATTCGCTTTCTGTCGACGCGCCGCTGCCGGCACTTTCTGGCCGCCATCGCCCCGCGGTTGCTGAAGGCGATCGCCGCCACGCCCGATCCCGACTCGACGCTCGTCAACCTGAGCAAGGTCAGCGATTCGCTCGGCGGCAAGGGAGTGCTGTGGGAGCTGTTCAGCTTCAATCCGCCGACGCTGCAGCTGTACGTCGAGCTGTGCTCGTCCAGCCAGTTTCTGTCGGGCATTCTGACCAGCAATCCGGGCATGATCGACGAGCTGATGGACAGCCTGGTGCTGGACAAGCTGCCGACGCTCGAAGTCTTGGACGCGAATGCTGGCCGAGCTGTGCCGCGGCGGCCGAGGATCTCGATCCGATTCTGCACAGCTTCAAGAACGCGCAGCAACTGCGCGTCGGCGTGCGCGACATCTTGGGCAAGGAAGAATCGACGCCACGACCGGCGCGCTGTCCGACATCGCCCAGGCCTGCCTGCGGCGGATCACGCTCGCGCGAGTATCGAGAAGCTGACCGCCAAGCTGGGCGAGCCGACTGATCGCCGCCGAGGGACGACGCGGGCCGGCATCTCGCGAGTTCGATCATGCTGGCGATGGGCAAGTTCGGCGGCCGGGAGTTGAACTACCACAGCGACCTGGATCTGATCTTTCTGTACGAGGCCGACGGCGTCGACCGTTCCATGCCCGGCGCACGCGCCGCAGCAGCGAAACGACCAACAACCAGCATTTCTTCAGCGAGCTGGGCCAGCGGATCATCAAGGTCGCCAGCCAGCTCGGCCCATACGGCCGGCTGTACGAAATCGACCCTCGACTGCGGCCGACGGGCGAAGCGGATCACTGGCCACGTCGCTCGACGAATTCAGCCGCTACTTCGTCGAAGGCCAGGGGCAGCTTTGGGAACGGCAGGCGCTTTGCAAGGCGCGCGTCATTTATGGCTCGCCGCAAGCGTCGGCTCGAACGCTCGCGGCGGTGGCGCACGCGGTGTATGAAGTCCCCTGGCGCAAAACCGACGCGGCGGAAGTGCGCAAGATGCGAATGCGGTTGCAGGAAACGGCAAAGCCGAACGACATCAAGCGCGGCTCCGGTGGAATTGTCGACATCGAGTTCATCGTGCAGATGCTGCAATTGAAGCACGGCGGCGAGTTGCCGGCGATCCGCACGCCCGGCACACGCGATGCCTTGCAAGCATTACACAACGCCGGAGTGCTCGGCGACGACGATTTCCAGTTTCTTTCCGCCAGCTACACGACTTTGCGAACGATTGAAGGCAGGTTGCGGTTGATGACGCCGACGGCGCGCGACGAATTGCCGCGGGACCCAATCGAGCAAGCCAAACTGGCCCGGCTGCTAAACTACGCCGACGCGGCCGCGCTGTTGGCCGATTGGCAGTCGCTGCGCGAGGAGAATCGCGAGCGGTTCGAGCGGATATTTGCGTCGGGCTGATGAGTGAGCTTTGCCGCGGCGATAAGCCTAGGGATGGCGGCCGTGGCGCTTTGAATTTGCGACGATTCCTATCCGCCTTCCCTGGGCTTGGGGCGCGACATGCGGTGGCATCTACGCCTGCCGCACTCACGCTTCGACAGCCGGCAGCATGAAAATCTTGCCGTCGCCCATGCGTCCGGTGCGGGCGATTTCGACGAGGCGGCGAACGATTTCTTCCGCCCGAGCGTCGTCGACCCACAATGTAATTTCAACTTTGGGCAGAAATGCGAGCGAGTATTCGCTGTCGCCATATTGATCGAGATAGCTCTTCTGCCGGCCGTAGCCCTTCACCTCGCTGACGCTGCAAGCCTCGAGCGGCGCTCGCTTGAGTCCTTCCAGCACCCGCTCGGCCAGATACGGCTTGACGATGGCGACGATTTGTTTCACGGAACGAACGCTTCAAAAAAAACTGCGAAAACGCGCACCACACTAACCCGAAGCGTTAGCGAGGGCGACGCAAAACTGCGGGCCCCCCCTCGCTAACGCTTCGGGTTAGTGTGCCGTTAACTAAAAAAGTTCTCGCCGTATAGTTCCATCGGCGGCTGGGTGATGACGGTCATGTCGCCATGCACGCTCGTCTGGCAGCTCAGCCGCATCGTGTCTTCATGGCCGATATAAGCCATCGAAAGCTTTTGCAGACGAATCCGCTCCATGAAACCCATCGGGCTGGCGTGCTCCATCCCCTTCGTGATCAACACCCTGCAGCTTCCGCAGGTGCTGATGCCTGGACAGTGCAGAATCTTGTTAATGCCCGGATAAACCTGGATCCCGGCCCGCATGGCTTCTTTACGGAGGTTGGCCCCCTCGGGCACCTGGATCTCTTTCTTTTCGTTGACAAAGTTGACAATCGGCATGAACCGCCCATCCTAGCCTGGGAAATCGATTGAAAAACCGCCGCGAGAACGATTACTGCGAAGTGGTCTATGGTACTGCGGAAATCGCAAAAAATCTAGCATACACGCGGACCGCGAATCAGAATCGCACAAAACGTCGGAGCGACCATCCGGCCTTTTCGATCGTGTGATATCAGCCCGCCTTTGCAAGATCGAGGAAGACGATGGTCGAAGGATTACCAACGGGCGAGTAATGGCCGGTAAAGCTGAGACCGCCGGTTTTGCGATTCACGCGGAAGACGGCGATGTTGTCGCCTCGCTGATTACAACAGTAGAGGAATTGGCCGGTGGGATCGAAATTGAAGCTGCGCGGATAGTTGCCGTGCGTCCATTCTTCGCCGACAAAAGTCAGCCTGCCGTCCGCGCCGACGGATAAAAACGCGATGCTATCGTGCAGCCGATTTCCGGCATAGACGAATCGGCCATTGGCGGAAATCATGATCTCGGAGCAGAAACTGCTTCCGGCAAATTCGGGTGGCAGCGACGAGATCGTCTGGCGCGGAGAGAGCCGGCCGGTTGCCGGATCGTAATCGAACAGCACGACGTTCGACGCTTCCTCCTGAATGGAATAGAGCCAGCGGCCATTCGGGTGAAAGCAGAAATGCCTGGGGCCGTCGCCGGGCGGCAGCGACACGGCCGCTTGCTCGCTCGGTGTCAGCAAACCCTTCTCCGCATCGAATTTCCAGACGAAGATTTTATCCAGGCCCAGATCGACGTGCAGCACGAAGCGTCCAGACGCATCGGCCTGGATCATGTGGCGCGTGCGTCCGATCGTGTCCACTGAAGGCGAAGCTGCCCGGCGGAGCGTTTGTCGCCTTGGCCGGCCCGATTTTTCCGGCATCGGTCTTGATATCGCTGGCCTCGCCGAGGCGGCCGTCGGGAAGGATCGGCAACACCGCAACCGAGCCGCCGAAATAGTTGGCGACTAGAGCGAACCGTCCCGAGGGATGAATGCTTACGAACGTCGGGCCGGCGCCGCCGGAACGGACGGAGTTGAGCAATTCAAGTTTTCCGTCGGCCCGATGGACGGCGAAGGCGCTGACCGTGCCTTGCTTGTCTCCGCCAACTCGTTCGGTTTCGTTGGCGGAATAGAGGCGAGTTCCGGCGGCATTGATGGCCAGACAGCTTGGGCTCGTGCTCATCTCATGGACGCCGGCGGGCGTCATCGCCCCAGTGGCGCGATCTACCTGAAAGATGTGAATGCCACGGCCATTGCCGGGCGGCAGATCGACTTGCGTCGCCAGCACGTCGCGCAGCGGAGAGCTATAAGTTCCGACGTAGGCAAGCAGCGGCCTGGTGGCTGCAACCGACTGCCCGTGGAGCAATTCGTCTTTGAGAGTCGCCGTTGCCGCCAACGCGACGGAAGTTTTCAAAAACGAGCGGCGAGAGCCATCGAGAGGATTCATGATGTAAAGTGGCCTATTTTGTTTTGCGGACGGTCGCCGGACAATGTTTCCCGACGGAGATCGTCAATTGTCGGATTTTGCAATCTCCAATTCTATCGAAAAACTCGCCGCGCGCTCGACATTCCGAGCTTCGCTGTTAAGATAATGGCCATCCTGAGCTTGAATCAATTTCTGGCGGACCCGAAAATGGGAAAGGTCAGGGATCAGCATGGTCAATCGACAAGATGCCGGCGTTCGATTTTGTCGTGGCCCCAGCCGGCGCGAATTATTGAAGCTCGGTGGATTGAGCGTTTTCGGACTGGGTCTTCCCGAATTGTTCGCGCGACGCGAATTGCTGGCCGCTGATTCCGTGAGTCCGCCTCCCGGCAAGTCGAAGCACTGCATCGTCCTTTTCATGCTCGGCGGTCCGCCGCAGCACGAGACTTGGGATCCGCAACCGGACGCGCCGGTTGAAGTCCGCGGCGAATTCGGTTCGATCGCCTCTACGGCGCCGGGCATTCGGGTCGGCGAACTGATGCCGCTGACCGCTCGGCAGATGGACAAAATCTGCGTGTTGCGAGCTTGCTCGACGAGCGACAGCGCGCCATTCGACCAGCGGCTATGCGATGTCAACCGGCGTTCCTCATCGCCCCTTGGGCGTCGAATTCGCCAAGCCCGGCGCTCCGAACGACTATCCTTCCACCGGCGCGATCGTCAAGCACGTCGTCGGCGCGCGGGACGGACTACCGGCGGCGATTACGCTCACCGAGGTTTTGGCGAACGACGGCAATAAAACCTGGCCCGGTCAAGACGGTGGTTTCCTCGGCCGCGGCGCCGATCCGTGGGTGTTGGCGGGCGACCCGGCTGAGCCGAAATATCATGTTCAAGACCTCGCGCCGGGCGTGGGACTGACCGATATCCGCATGCGCGATCGTTTGTCGTTGCTCGACCGGCTTGATCGGCGGCTAAATGTCGACCCGGAGAACGAGGCTTTCGCCCAGTTCGAGGCCTGGCGGCGACAGGCGATCACGTTGCTTGCGTCGCCCGCGGCGCGAAGTGCCTTCGAGTTGAGCCGCGAGCCCGACGCCGTTCGCGAGCGATATGGTCGCAACAAATTCGGCCAAAGCGTGCTGCTCGCTCGGCGGTTGGTCGAATCGGGCGTTTCGCTGGTGCAGGTCAATTGGCCCCGAATCGAGGGCGCGTTGAACAACGGCGCCTGGGACACGCACGTCAAAAATGCCGAGTCGCTGCGCACGGTGCTCATGCCGCGCATGGATCAGGCTTATTCGGCGCTGATCGGAGATTTGGCCGCGCGCGGATTGCTCGACGAAACACTGGTCGTCTGGATGGGCGAATTCGGCCGAACGCCGAAGATCAATCCCGCCGGCGGCCGCGACCACTGGGGCTCGGTGTTCTCGGTTGCACTGTCGGGCGGCGGTGTCGGCGGCGGGCAAGTATACGGCTCGTCGGACCGAACCGGCGCCGCGCCGAAAAGTGGCCGCGTCGAGCCGGCCGATCTGACCGCCACGATTTTTCATTGCCTCGGATTGGATCCGCAGCGCCAGATTCGCGACAACAGCGGCCTCCCGCTGCCGATAAGCCGCGGCCGAGTACTGCACGAAATCTGCTAGCCTCGCTCGGCACGTCGCTTTTATGCGGCGCCTAATCCCGGCAAAGTTCCTTGACCCGTGCCGAAGGCGTCGGTTTCAATGCCGAGCCGCTGCAACATCGTGATGAACAACTTGCAGAGTGGAGCATTCTTATCGGCATCGAAGGCCACGTGTCGGCCCAGTTTGAAGCCGCCGCCGGCCAGCAGGATCGGCAGGTTGCGCGTGTCGTGCGAGTTCGCATTGCCGAGGTTGCTTCCGAAGAGCACCATGGTGTTGTCCAACAGCGGCGCGCCCCCTTCTTGCTTCGCTTTGAGCCGCGCGAGCAAATCGCGGACGACCTCCATCTCGGCCGATTCGATCAATCGCAACTGAGCGATCTTGGCCGGGTCTTTGCCGTGGTGCGACAGATTATGATGATCGATTGTCACTCCAGGCACCGGCGGAACGCTGTTGGCCCCTTGCAAGAAGATCGTTATCAACCGAGTTGAATCGGTTTGCAAAGCCAACGGAATCAGGTCGAACAGCAACCGCATCCGGCCGATCAGGTCGGCTCCGTTGTCGATGTCGTGCGGCGGCTTGAGGTTGATCTTCGGCTTGGGCTTATGAGTCCAGGCCTCGGCCTTCACCATCCGCTGCTCGAGCTCGCGCACCGACGAGAAGTATTCGTCGAGCTTCTCGCGATCCGACGGTCCGACGCGGCGAGTGAAACTTTGCACTTCGTCTTGCACGGTGTCCATGATGCTTTGGCCCTCGCGCAGCTTTCGCACCTGTTTTCGCACTTGATCGGGCGTGCCGTCGAGAAACAGCTTCGTGAAGACTTGCGACGGTCGGCTTTCCGCGGGAATCATCACGCCGCCGCGGGTGAACGAAAGACTCGGCGAGCCGGTGCCGAGAACAAGACTCGGAAAACGCGTTTCCAGGCCGATTTTTTCCGCCGCCAACTGATCCAGCGAAACGGTGTTCTTGAAACCCGCCAATCCCGGGTGCCGAGCCGACGTGAGCCACGTCATCTCGGACGTATGGCCGTTGGCGCCGGATTGATCGGGATGCGAAAGCCCGGAGAAGATCGTGAAGTCCTTGCGGAAATCCTTCACGACTTCGAGATAGGGCGTCAGCTTGTAATCCGCACCCGTTTCCGCGGGAAATAGAAACGGAGCGTGCAACCCCAGCGACGTGCAAATGCAGACCATGCTCATTCGCGGCGCGGCGATTGTTGCGGCCCGGGCTTGCGAATGGAAAACATCGAGCCACGGCAGCGCCAGCGCGACGCCGGTCCCTTGAAGAAACCTGCGGCGAGGCAACGATGCGGCGGATGAGCAAGGGACTTTCATGGCATCACCGGAGGTTTGGGTGGCAGTCCGCAATTTGTACCACAGCCACTATATCACAGTTACTTGGTTTGAAACGTCTGGCTTTGGACGATCTGATGAACGAGCGTTCGCAAGCCGCCCCCTTGGGCTTTGACCCGCGCCACAATCTGGTTGACCACGTCGCGATCGGCGAATTCGATACCCGCGCCCGTTGCGTAGGTCAGTAGATTTCGGGTCAGGTTGCGAGTCACCTGATCTTCGCGCTCGAGCAGCAACTTCTTGAACTCGTCGATATTCTTGAACTTCCGTCCGTCGGCCAACACGCCCGAGGCATCGACCGCCGGGCCGAGCTTGTATTCCCAAATGTCGCGGCCGCGAAATCTTCCTGGCGGCTGCGTTCCTTGTTCGGTGCGATAGCGCTCGCGCCAACCGCCGATCACGTCGAAGTTTTCCAGAGCAAAACCGGGCGGATCGATGCGGGCGTGGCACGATGCGCAAACCGCCTGCGACCGATGCTTGGCCAGTTGGTCGCGAATCGTCGTCGCCCCGCGCGTATCGGGCTCCAAGGCCGGAACGCCGGGCGGCGGCGGTGGCGGCGGTTCGCCGATCAGATGTCGCATCACCCAAGCGCCGCGCAGCACCGGCGACGAAACCGTGCCATTGGCGGTCACTTTCAGCACGCTCGCCTGCGTCAACACGCCGCCCCGATGAGAATCGGCCGGCAACGGCACGCGACGAAACTCTTCGCCGACCACGCCCTCGATCTTGTAATGCTCGGCGATGCAGCGGTTGAGCATCAAGAAGTCGGATTGAATGAAGTTCGACAGCTTCAAATCGTCGCGGAGCATTTCAGAAAAGAAGGCGTGCGTTTCGCCGAGCATCGAGGCCTTGAGAATGTCGTCGAATTCCGGATAGAGCTTTCGATCCGGCACGGTGAAATCGATCTGCCGCAAATCGAGCCATTGGCCGACGAAGTTTTCGACGAACGCTTGCGATTTCGGCGAGGCCAGCATGCGCTCGACCTGCGCGTGCAACACCTCGGGCTTGCGCAATTCACCGCTGGCCGCGAGCTTTCGCAATTCGTCGTCCGGCTGGCTGCTCCAGAGAAAATAAGAGAGCCGCGCCGCCAGCGCCCAATCGTCGAGTTGGCCGGGATGCTCTTCCAAAAACAGAAATCGCGGTGACGTGAGGATTGCCCGAAACGCCACTCGCATCGCCGCATCGAACGATTGACCGTCGTCGAGTTCCTTCTTCGCCAGGTTGACATACCGCTCGATTTCGGCGGCCGTCACGGGCCGGCGGAACGCACGGGCGGAAAAATCCTTCAACACGCGCGCGGCTGCCGTGCGCGGATCGTCCGGTGCGACGACAAAGCCCGGCGCATCGCGGTCCGAATTCGGTTTTTTCACGGGCTTGACCGCAAGATCGCCGTACAACCGCGCGACGCTCGGCGGCGGCCAGGAATCGACGAGCGGCCCTTCGATTTCGACCCATTCGATGGCAATGCCTCGGCCGCGGTAGTCGTAAGCATCGATGCTCCACAGGCCGCGGCCCTTGTCGTCGTAGTTGGTGTCGAAGGGCTTGATGTCGAGCAATTCGCCCTGCTCGATATTGGCGAACACCTCCATCTCGCGCTTGCCCTCGGCAGGCAGATCGAAGTAACCGATCAATCGCTGTGTCTTGAAATCGGTGGCGTAGATTTTCAGCCATTCCGGTCGACCGGCGGCTTGAAAGGCCGACGCGGAAACGCGGATTCGATAGCGGCCGCGCTCGTGAAAAATGAACTGGCGCAACGTCGTCGGCGAGTTGTCGTCGAAAATGACGACCGCATTCGGCAATACGCGAAAGCTCTTCGGGTCGCCCGGCTTCTTTTTGATGTCGTCGGTGACGCTTTTCTTCGTCTTGATAACGAAACTTCTTATGGACTCCCTGCGGCTTGCGGCGCAGGTCGAGGGCCGAATCGATCGCGGCGTCAGCAGCTTCCAGATATTGTTCCATGTGCAACGTCGAAAGCCGCAAGCCTTCGGCGACATTGTCGAAGCCCTGCGTCGTCGCATCCTCGGGCAGATAATGTTGCAGCGGCAGGTTGATGGCCAGCAAGTCGTGCAACGTGTTTTCGTATTCGGCCCGATTGAGCCGCCGCAACACGACGCGCCCGACCGACTGCTGCCGCGCTAGATTCGCCGACCGCAGTTCATCGTGAACCAATTTCAGAAATGCCTCGCGCGCCGCCGGCTCGGGCTGCTTCTCCTTCGGCGGCGGCATCTCGTGCTTTTCGACTTTGTCGAAAACCTTGACCCACTCGTCGAAGTTCTTGGGATCATTCGGCTTCCAATCGAGCGAAGTGAAATCAAGGCCGCCGGTCTTGGCATCGCCGTCGTGGCATTCGGCGCAATGCTTCGCGGTGAATGCCTTGCTGCTCTCTGCAAGCGAGGCGGCAGAGGCCGCGGTCGCCATCGACAACAAAATCCCGACGATCGCAGTTCGGAACACGAGGGATTTTCCGGTTCTTGCGGTGGGCGAAAGTGCGTGGGCAAGCACGGGCGGGAGGACTGTCATGCGATTATAACGAGTCCGATTCCGCGGCGTCAAAGTTTCGAGCCGATTCGCCCGGTGATCGCCGTGGCTAGGGCTGCCAAAAGCCGCTCGATCATTTCGGGCGAATGAGCTGCACATAGCGCACAGCGGAGATGCCCTTCGGCGCCGACGCCGGCGTACGTCGCCATGTACGGGACTAGAATCCCATCGGCGCGCAAGCGTGCGTGGATTGCCTGCATGTTTTCCGCGGAACCGACGCGGAGACTTGCGATCGGCGTCGGCCAGGCGTCGGTATCGATTCCCAATCGCCGGAGCCCGCTACGGCATTGCTCGATGTTGGCGGTTAGTTGCCGGCGGAGTTCGGGCTGGCTTGCCACGATCTCAATCGCCTTCGCCGTGCTGCCGGCCGCGGCGGACGGCGGCGCGCTTGCGCCGTCGTAAAAATGAGAACTGCTTCGGCGCGCGCACAAAAACTCACGGGAGCCGGGCAGCACTCCTCCAAACCCTCCAAACGCCTTCGCCAGTGTGCCCGTGACGAACAGCCCGACTCCGTCGGCCGAGTCGGCTTCCTGGGATTCGCAATTGACACGGCCGGTCCACAATCCGGCATGTTCCAGCGAGCCGCGGCCTTGCGCACCCAAAACGCCAAATCCATGCGAGTCATCGACTAGAACTGACGCCGGGGCGAATTCGCGCAGAACGGATAAATACTCATCAAGCGGCGCCAAGGCCCCGGTTGACGCGAAAACGCCATCGGTGAAAATGATCGGCCGCCCGCCCGGCGGCAACGTCGACCGAAGCCGGTCGCGCAGATCGTCGGGCGCCGGTGGCGAAACTCGTGGCTGGGGAGGCCGGAGCCCCGAGCCGCTTCGATCAACGAATAATGCGCCGATTCGTCGAAATAAATCGCATCATGGCGATCTCGCAACGCCGCGATCGCGATTTGATTGCCGACATAGCCGCTGGAGAAATAAAAAGCGTCTTCGCAACCAAAGAACTTCGCCGCGGATTGCTCGACGGCCAGCGTCACGGGGTTATTCCCAAAACCGGCTCGTGTCGTGGCGGAATGCACGCCATATTGTCGCAAGGAATCGCAGCCGGCCGCGATGACCTCTGGATTTCCCGCCAGCCCCAGATAGTTCGTGCCGCCGAAGTAGAGATACCAGCGATCGTCGATGTTCGTCATTGCGCCGGGCGCGCCTTTCATCACCGCGACGATTCGCTCGTCCGGCAAGCTGCGGCCGGAATCTGGCTCGATTGGAAGGTTCATGGGATTTGGTCCGTTGCCGGGCCGGGCCGAAGCGGCATCGGCGGAAGCAATTCTTCAAGCCGATTCTTTACAGAGCGCCCTGGTTGCCAGTTTAATGGTCAATGCATCGAAAGCTAGTAGCGAGGGTTCGACCGGAAAACGACTTCGCTGTTTTATCTCCCCTGCCGCTTCGTTCGCGGCGTTGCATTCCGAGAGGGGTTTTCATGTGGCGCAACGTCCGCCGTATCTTTCTCGCCATCGTCGCGCTGCACTCCGTTTCCGGAACGAATGCCATGGCTGAGCCGCCGCGGAAGCCCGTTGATTATTCGAAGGCCATCGCGAACTTCGACCAGGCCATCCGGGCGGAAATGGCCGAACATGCGCTGCATGGCATGGCCGTGGCGCTGTTCGACGACCAGCAAGTGGACTACACGGCAGGTTTCGGCAATGTAAACGCGGATAGCATCTTCCGCGCGGCTCGATTTCGAAGTTGTTCAATGCGCTGGCGGTGATGCAATTGGTCGAGCAGGGGAAGCTCGATCTCGACGCGCCGATCGAAACTTATGGCCCTCAGTTCAACCTGGTGGTTCCGTTCGAGAAGGCGGCGCGCCGATCACGTTGCGCGAAATCTTGTGCCATCGCTCGGGCATGATCCGCGAATCGCCCGTCGGTGGTTACTTCGACGCCACTCAGCCGAGCCTTGCCCAAACCGTGGCCTCAATTCGCTCCTGCGTGTTGGTCAATCCGCCGAATACGAAGACACGCTATTCGAACATCGGGCCCTCCATCGCCGGCGAGATTGTGGCGACGGTCAGTGGAACCGACTACGCCAAATACCAACAGGAACACCTTCTCGGGCCGCTGGGGATGACGAATTCCTCTTTCCATTTGTCGGGCATTCTGCGCGATCGGCTCGCCGTCGCGTACATGCGCGTGGCGGATGGGCATGGTGGATTTGTCGAGCAGCAGGCGCCGGTTTTTGACCTCGGCACGATTCCCGCCGGCAACCTGTTCACGACGGCCGGCGATCTGGCTCGATTCGTGTCGATGCTCGTCGCGGAGGGCCGGGCCGGCGAGCGGCAAATCGTGTCGAAAGCCACGCTCGCCGAGATGTGGAAACCGCAATTGATCAAGGAAGAGACGGGCTTCGGAATCGGTTTCATGGTCGGCAAGTTTCGCAATCACAAGTCCATTTCGCACAACGGCGCCGTCTACGGCCATAGCGCGGCGGTCGTCTTTTTGCCGGAATCGAAGATTGGCGTCGTTGTTCTGTGCAACGAAGACTTGGTGAACGGAAACGTCGGACGGCTCGCCAATCTTGCTCTTGGCGAGATGCTGGAAGCGAAACTCGGCGAGCCCCCGACGCCAGCTCCGACGGCGATCCAATTGCCGGCCGACGCGCTGGCTTCCTTGGCGGGCGAATACGAATCGACCAGCACTTGGGCGGAGGTTGTAGTCAAGAACGATCGCCTGACGGGAAAGATCGCCAGCCATCCAGTCCGTTTCACGCCGATCGAGCCGTTGAAATTTCTCGTCGATGGGCGCGTGGCCGACGGTTCGGCGGTCACCTTCGAGCGCGATACGACGGGCAAGGCGATCTCGTTTGTCACCGCGTCGGGTCAAAAGTTCGCCCGCGTCGAGCCGTCGGCGGCTGTTGCAACGTGCCCTTTGTGGAAGACCTACGAAGGGAGCTATGGGCCCAGCTTCATTCCGCTGGTCGTCTCGGTTCGCCACGGCCATCTCTATGCCATGACCGAAAACCTGGCCGATTATCGCCTCACGCCGATCAATCGCAACGTGTTCGCGTTTCCGGCTGGATTGTATGCCGACGAGCATCTCGTGTTCCTGACGGGGCTCAATGGAAAGGTCGTCGGAGTGAACATGGCGAATATGACGCTGCCGCGGAATTGAGCCTGAACATGGCGAATCCATTGCCTGCCGCGGCTGACAATCCCTTGGCCGACGCTTCCTTCGCCGACGTTGCATCGGTTCCGAGTCAAACCGGCGCGCCGGTTGTCCGCACGTCGCATCCGATCGGCTTCTGGTTCTTCATTTGGGGCGAGTTCGCGGAGCGTTGCTCCTTCTACGGGATGAAGGCGATTTTGCTCCTTTATATGATCGACCGGCTCGGCTTCGACAAAGGCGTGGCCAGCGGCGCGATGAACTACTTCAAGGCGGCCTGCTACTTTCTGCCACTGCTCGGCGGATTTCTGGCCGATAACTATTTCGGCAAGTATCGCACGATCGTCGCCTTTTCGTTGCCTTATATTCTTGGCCATGTGATTATCGGCTTCGAAAACGTCCCATGCTTGCTGATTTCGTTGGCCTTGCTGGCGATGGGGGCAGGCGTGATCAAGCCCAATGTATCGACTTTGATGGGCATCACCTACGAACAACAGCGCCCGGGACAGGCGCAATTGCAAAGCGATGCTTTCGGCATGTTCTACGTCGCGATCAACACCGGCTCGTTCGTCTCTTCGTTCGCAATGCCGTTGATCCGCAATGCCTATGGATATCGGATCGCATTTCTCTTCCCGGCGGCGATGATGATCTTCGCCTTTGCGCTGTTTGCCGCCGGCAAGCCGTTTTATGGCCGCGAAACCGTCCACCGCGTCCATCTCACGCGGCAGGAGCGCCGCGAGCGATGGATCGTGCTGCGGCGTATCTTTGGGTTGTTTGCCGTCGTGGTGTTCTTTTGGAGCGTGCTCGAGCAATACGACAACACTTGGATTCTGTTCGCGCGAGATCACATCGATTTGAACGTATGCGACTTCGCGCCCGGAACCTGGCAAGCGAGCCTGCTGACGTTCGCCGGAGACCATCTAGGAGTGAATCTGCTCGATCTGCATTTGGTTGCCGATCAGTTTCAGGTGCTCAATCCGATTTTCGTGATGGTGCTCGTGCCGATTGTCGCGATCGTCTGGCGGCGGCTGGCTCGGGCTGGATTCCATCTCCGGCCGACCGATAAAATGGCGATCGGCTTCGTGTTTGCGCTGGCCGCGCCGCTGCTGCTGGCGATTGCCGGCGCTCGCGCCGGCGAGGCGGGCCGGGTGTCGGCATGGTGGCTTTTCTCGGCTTATTTTGTTGTTACTTTGGCGGAAGTGTGCATTTCCGTCGTGGGATTGGAATTGGCCTTCACGGCCGCGCCGAATTCGATGAAGAGCTTCGTCACCGCCTGCTGGCTGTTGACGATGTCGGCCGGCGATTTTGTCAATGCGCTGGTTACTCCACATTACGATAAATCCATTTCCGTCGGCGGGCTGACGATCCAGCTTTCGCCGCCGCTCTATTTCGGCCTGTATACGCTCATGATGGTTCCGGTAATGGTCGCCTTCGTGTTCGTGGCCCGGCGATTCAACGTCACCGATGGGCCTCGCTCGACGCCTCCCGTGCCGGTGGCGCCTCGAGATGCCAGCGCATTACCGTCAGGGCGTCGAACTGCATTAAGCGAATTTGTTGACAAGAACGGGCGAACGCCACTCGTTGCCGCCGTGGGATGCGGCCGTGGCGGTTTACGGCTGCGACTTTTCGATTGCGCGTCTAAAGAATGCCACGACTGGCCCATATTCTCCGCCTGTGACTACCTCGGGCGTGTCGTGTTGAATATCTTCACCCTGATATCCGAGCTTGCTTGTCCATCGACCGTTTCTGAGTTGACTGGTGGCATGGTCAATCCGCTCTTCGTCGCCGTACAGGACAATCTTCTCGTAATCATCTTCCGGTTCACCGTTGTCGCAAGGGGTGTAGCCATACTCTGCGGCAACGATCGCGAGCGATTCAAGCCTGATATTGAATGGCGCACTTGACGGCCAAATCCAGCCATTTCCGCGATTTGGACCCATCAGGATCTCGGCGCCGGCGATTGCCCAGCCAAAGCAATTGTAAGCGGATCCTCGGGACTGGTCTTTCGAGAATTCGAGTCGCTGCGATTTGGAAATGGATCGCGACGACTACGAGATATAGCCATTGCTTTGGCCCCAAGCAATCCAATCGCCAATCATCTCACGGAACTTCCCACAATGCGTCTCGCTGACAGGATCAACATCGGTCAGGGCATGTAAGGCGATAAACCAATGGTCCGGACAACGGCGCATTTCCGTCAAAATCAATGGGATCGCTTCTGGCCCCATTCCAATGATCTTCAAATAGGAAAGGCAAGTTGCGTCCTGCCACGGGTCAGACGAATATGGATTTCGCTCGGCCTTCCATTCCTGAACAAGTCTCTCGAATCTGGTCCTGAGGTTGTTGTCGGGACGGTGCAGCGGGATCGATTCTGGAACTGATCCAGCAACCGTTTCGCCCGACGATTGATTAAATGGATTGGCTGACATACGACTTACCTGCGAAAGCGAAACTGCGGAATGCTTGTATTGGCCGAACAACCCCATTCTAGCGAGGGCGAGATCGGAAGCCAATTCCTGGGTACTGTCAAAGCTTCGCCTTATTGGAACCGACCGTCAATCGATTTCCCGCTTGCAAACCCGGCTTGTTGCCGTAACCGGATTCGGTGGCTACGATGCGCTTTCCGGCCTGCGAATCCCACCTCTTCGGAGCCACGCATGAACCGTCCTCACTTCGGCCATTTGGCCGCTGTCGTGCTGTTGCTGATTTCAACGGCTGCTCTTGCCCAAGAAAAGCCGATTGTCGGATTGATTCCAAAAGCCACGAAGCCAATCAAGATGGACGGCAAGCTCGACGATTGGAGCGGCGCGTTTGTCACGCCGGTCAACGTCGGCCATCCCGACTTTGCCAATCGCGGCGCCGAGTTTCTGTACCTCTGGGACGACGACAATCTTTATGTCGGCCTTCGCTCGCTCGATCAGCATCCGGCCCATTTCGGATCGGCCATCTGGGACGGCGATGCCGTCGAGTTTTATCTCGACACTCGCCGGGGCGATCAACTCGGCGCGCAACAATTCGGCCCCGGTTCGCTGCACATGTTCTGGACGCCGCTGACCAAAACCGAATTCAAGCCCCGCTGGGCCGTGCGAGACTTGCCGGCTTTCAAGGATTTCAAGCTGCAAGGCGCCGAAGTCGCCGGCGAGAAAACACCGTGGGGCTGGACCGCCGAGTTCAAGTTGCCGTGGGCGAATTTCCCGAATTTCAAGGCCAAGGCCGGCGAAGTCGTCGGCATCGACTGCGAACTATGCAGCAGCGACGGCGGGCCACGCGCCGATCGCACGTTCGTCTATTCCTCGCCCGACAACGTCGCCACGCCGAGTGCCTTCGGGCGAGTGAAGCTCGTGGATACGATTGACGGGAGCGATCTCAAATCGTTCGGCCGAGTCTTGCTTCCGATGAGCCTGACGAAATCGGCCAATTACGCCTGGCTGTACGGCACCGTTTGCGACTCGCCGACGATCGACAAGTCGGTCGCGAAGATCGAAGGCAAAATCTTGGATGGCCAAGGCAAGGTGCGGAAGACGACGACTGGCAACCGCAAGACGCTCGATGGTTCGGGCCTCGTAATGTGGACGGGAAGCTGGGAACTGTTCGACCTGCCGTCGGGTATTTACACGGTCGATGTGTCGGCGTTCGACAGCGCGGGCAAACTCGTCGCGGCAAGGACGGAAAAGATACTGCACGGCGAACTCTCAGCCACCCGAAATATCCGCTGACGATCTGATGGTCCATGAGCTCAACAAATACCCGTCACGCCGCCGTCGTCAACTTCGCCGCCGAGCGGCATAGCGTCGAGCTGCGCGACATCGCTCGGCCGGAGATCGGGCCCGACGACGTGCTGCTGGAAGTTGCGGCCGTGGGTGTTTGCGGTAGCGATCTGCACCAATGGACCGGCGAGCATAGTTGGCCGGTGAATTATCCGGTCGTGCTGGGGCATGAGTTCGCCGGCTTCGTGGTCGAGATCGGAGAGCGCGCGACCGGCTGGCGCGAGGGTGAGCGCGGTGTGAGCGAGACGGCCGCGGTGATCGATCCCGATAGTCCATATACCCGGCAGGGGCTGTACAATCTCGACCCGACTCGCAAAGGATTCGGCTACGGCATCGATGGCGCGATGACCCGCTTCGTGCGAGTGCCGGCCCGCTGCCTGCATCATTTGCCCGACAATCTGCCGTTCGAAAAGGCCGGTCTGACGGAACCCTGCTGCGTGGCCTACAACGCCGTCGTGATGCACTCGTCGATCAAGCCGGGCGATCGCGTCGTGGTGCTCGGGCCGGGTCCGATCGGGATTTTGTGCGGGGCGATGGCGCGGATGCAAGGCGCCGAAGTCGCCGTCGCGGGGCTGGAGCGAGATCGCGCGCGGCTGGCGGTTGCCGAGCAGTTCGGCTGCAAGGCGGTCGTCGATGATTTGGCGGTATGGGTGCGAGAGGGGGAGGGCTTGGGAGTCGACGGCGTGATCGATGCCGCCGGCATTTCGGCGACATTAAAAACGGCGCTCGAAATCGTGCGGCCGAACGGCTGGATCAGCAAGGTCGGCTGGGGGCGCGCTCCGCTTGGCTATTCGCTCGATCCGCTGGTGCAAAAAAACATCACGCTGCGCGGCAGCTTCAGTCACAATTGGCCGATTTGGGAGCGCGTGATTCGCCTGCTGTCGACGGGCCAACTCGATGTCGGAAAAATCATCGGCGGCATTTGGCCGCTCGAATCGTGGCACGAAGCTTTTGAGGAAATGCACTCCGGCCGCATCGTCAAAGCGGTTCTGAAACCGTAGCCGTGCGTCAGCCTTCCCAGGCTGACGAGAACCAAAGAAAGTCAGGCTGGAAAGCCTGACCTACGCACACGCCCATGCCCAAGCTCGCCGCCTTCCCGAAAGCGTTCATGGATCAGCTTTGCGTCGATGGCACGATGACGGTCCGCCAGTGGATCGATCTGGCTGCCACGCTCGACATCGACGGATTGGAATTCTACAGCGGCTTTCTTGAGTTCAAAGATCGCGCGAATTGGGCTCTTTCGCGGCGGATCGTCGAGGATCACGGGCTGACGATCCCGATGCTCTGCTGCTCGCCCGATTTTACGCATCCCGATCCGGCGTTTCGCCAGCAGCAAGTCGATTTGCAGCGCGGTTGGATCGACATGACGAAATCGCTCGGCGGGCAATACTGCCGCGTGCTTTCCGGCCAGCGCCGGCCGGAGGTCTCGCGCGAGGATGGCTTGCGCTACGCGGCGGAGGGCATTCAAGCTTGCTTGCCGCATGCCGCCGCTGCGGGCGTGACGCTTGTCATCGAGAATCACTACAAGGACAATTTTTGGCAGTATCCCGAATTTGCGCAGCGGATGGATGTGTTCTGCGATTTGGTTGCGCGGATCGACTCGCCGAATTTCGGCGTCAACTACGATCCGAGCAACACGATCCTGGCCGGCGAGGATCCGCTTGAGCTGCTGCGCCGCGTCAAGCATCGCGTCGTCACGATGCACGCCAGCGACCGCTATTTGGCCGACGGCACGATCGACGATCTGCGGCGCGAAGAAGACAGCGTCGGCTACGCCAAGCGCCTCCGGCACGGCACAATCGGCCGCGGCCTGAACGACTACGACGCCATCTTTTCCGAATTGGCCGGCGTCGGTTTCAATGGCTGGATCAGCATCGAAGACGGCGTCGACGGAATCGAGCAATTGCGCGAGAGCGTGGCGTTTCTGCGTCGAAAGATCGCCAAGCAATGGCCGGAATCCCGCGAGCAGCCGGCAGCGCAAAATCATTGACATCCCGCAGCGCCGCCGTTAGCTTGAACCACGGCTTTTCCAGGCAGGCTTTTTTCGGGCGGCAGTTTCGCGGCTCCTTCGCATTGCGGCACGTCGGTCCAATGCTGTTTCAACTCGACAACATCACGAAGACCTATGGGGCGATTCGCGCGCTGAACAATCTATCGGTCAGTGTTCCCGAAGGGGCCATCGGATTGCTGGGACCGAATGGCTCGGGCAAGACGACGTTGATTCGAACGCTGTTGGGGTTGATTCCGGTCGATCGTGGCTCGGGCGAAGTTTTGGGAATGAACATTCGCAACGAGAAGCTCGACATTCGCCGTGCCGTCGGTTTCGCGCCGGAAGACGAATGCCTTTTCCCGCGCGTCGACGGCGTTGGGTTCGTCAGTTACGCCGGTGAATTGGTCGGCATGCCGAAGCGCGACGCCTTGCAGCGGGCGCACGAGGTGCTCGATTACATCAATCTGCGCGAGGAACGCTACCGGCCCGTCGAATCGTATTCGACCGGGATGAAACAGCGCGTCAAATTGGCCGCCGCGATCGTTCACGACCCGAAGCTGCTGATCCTCGACGAGCCGACCAACGGGATGGACCCGGCCGGCCGCGAAGAAACGCTCGAGCTCGCGCACGACTTGGCGCACAACAAAGGAATGAACCTGCTGTTTTCCAGCCACTTGCTGCCCGATGTCGAGGCGGTGTGCGACCACGTTGTCGTGCTGGGCGGCGGCAGCGTACTGACGCAGGGGCGAATCGACGAGCTGAAGCAGATTCATCGGCTTTGTTACGAAGTTCGTCTGAAGGCCGAACCGGGTTCCTTTGCCGAGCAACTCGCCGCGCTCGGATGCCGCACGCGGGTGAGCGATGATGTGTTGATCGTTGAGCTGCCCGAGGGTGGCTCGCCGCAAATGCTGTGGGACGCGGCCGCGCGCGGGCATGAGCAGATCCGATTTCTGCGGCCGCAGCGCAGCACGCTCGAGGAAGTTTTCCTTAAAGCCGTGGAGCCCGCGTAGTGCCAATCATCGATCAAGGCTATCAACACTGGTCGGGAGAATTGTCGGGCCATGCCTGGCGTTGGCTGGCGATCGCGCGGCACGGCGTGCGCATTGGCATGAAGGAATCGAAGGTTCGGATACTGCTTTTGTTTGCTTGGACGCCGGCCGTCGCGCTGGCCGGAGCGCTTTGCGTTTGGGGTTTGCTGGAGCGGAATTCGGCGATCGTTCGTCCCTTTTTGGAGATTCTGTCGCACTTCGGTTTTGGACCGGAAGTGTTCGCCGACCCGCGAAATTTTCGAGTGGAATTCTGGACGATTTGTTACAGCAAATTCATGGACGTCGAACTATTCGCTGCGATGATTCTGGTATTGTTGGTCGGCCGCCAGTTGATCGGTCAGGATTTGCGGTTCAACGCGATGCCGTTGTATTTCTCGCGGCCACTACGGCGCATCGACTATTTCACCGGGAAACTGGCCGTCATCGGCGGATTTCTCGGAATGGTGATCATCGTGCCGGCGCTTGTGGCCTACATTCTCGGGCTGGCGTTCAGCCTGGATATCACGATCTTGCGCGACACATTTCCACTGCTGCTGTCGGTGATACTCTATGGAGTGGTGATTACGATCTCGGCCGGAACTCTGATCCTGGCCATTTCGGCGCTGTCGCGCAGTTCGCGATTTGTCGGCCTGATATGGATCGGGCTTTGGTTCGTCAGCAATGTCACGGCGACGATGCTCAACGGCGCTTACCTTATGGAGCATCGCCAATTCGGCATGGGGCGAGCCGGCTTCGCCGAAGCAAGATTGAGTGAAACGAATTGGCGACCGATCGTTTCCTACACCACCGATCTTGCGCGCGTCGGTCAGCAACTATTGGGCACGGATGCCTGTTGGCGAAAGCTGGCCGATCTACAGGGCCCTGACACTCGCGGCGTATTTCTGATGATGTTTCTCGGGCCGCAATATCCTTGGTATTGGTCGGCCGCCGTGCTGATCGGATTATTTGCAATTTCCGCATGGATCCTGCACACACGGGTGCGATCGATGGATCGACTTAAATGAACCCGATCGTCAAATTTCACGAAGTGTCGAAATGGTACGGCAACGTGATCGGGCTGAACAAGCTTTCGATCCAAGTGCCGGCCGGAGTTACCGGGCTGCTCGGTCCGAATGGCGCGGGAAAATCGACGCTGCTGCAATTGGCCACCGGTCAGCTTTTTCCCACGCAAGGCGAAGTTCGTGTGTTGGGTCAACCCATTTGGAACCGCCCGGCGCTGAATCGGTTCATCGGGCTGTGTCCCGAGCAAGATGCGTTTTATGAATGGATGACCGGGCAGGATTTCATCTACACGTCGGCTCGGCTCAGTGGCATGAAGCGCCGGGCCGCCCGCGATGCCGCCGCTCGAACGCTCGAAGCCGTCGGCATGACGCGCAATAAAGGTCGGGCCATTCGCGGCTACTCAAAAGGAATGCGGCAACGGACAAAGCTGGCGCAGGCGCTGGTGCATGATCCGCAGGTGTTGTTCCTCGATGAACCGCTGAGCGGCACCGATCCGGTCGCGCGGCGCGATCTGATGGACATTATCCAGCGCTCGCGCGCGAGGGAAAAAGCGTGCTCTTCTCAAGCCACGTGCTGCACGAAGTGCAATCGATGACGCCGTTCATCATCCTGTTGAATCATGGGCGATTGGTGGCGGAAGGGCAGATTCGGCAAATTCGCGATTTGATCGACAGCCATCCGCATCACATCGCCATCGTCTGCAATGAGTATCGCAAACTGGCGGCGCGGCTGCTGGCGGAAGACGACGTGGATGGGGTTAGAGTGTTTGCCGGCGAGCGGCGATTGATGGTGGAAACGCGCACGCCGGATGCGTTTTATGGCCGATTGCCCGAATTGTCTCGCGAGAATGGGATGGTGATCGAGGAGGTCTATTCCGACGACGACAATTTGGAAGCGGTGTTCAAGTATTTGGTGAATAAATGACGGCGATAAGGGAGACGGTGAACCGATGACGCTGCCTTCGGCTGTGAATTCGTCGGCTGGGGTGCGCGATGAGATAGCCGCGCCGCGCGCGCAGCTCCAACCGGCGGATTCCGTCTGACACCGCTGGTCGCCCTGTTTGTACTTGCCCTGCGGCAGCATTTGCACGGCAAACGCCCGCTCGTGATGGCCCTGTTGCTGATCTTGCCGGCATGTCTTGTGCTTCTCATTCGCGGCACGGCGAGTCAGACAACGAGCGGCATTCTGGAGTTCAGCTTCGTGTTCATGTTCATACCGCACGCGCTGCTGCCGTTGGTGGCGCTGGTGTATGCGTTGGGCATTCTTCAAGACGAGCAAGAGGCTCAGACGATCACTTATTTGCTCATCCGGCCGATTTCGAAAGGGGCGCTCTATATCGTCAAGCTGATGGCGACGATCGTGATGGCGATCCTACTGACGGCCGGCTTCACCGCGCTGACCTACGCGGCGATCTACATCGGCGGCGACGGAAGCGGGCACGACATCGTCATCCGCTGCCTCAAAGCCATTGCGATTCACTCGCTGACGGTCGTCGCGTATTGCTCTCTGTTCGGGCTGATTAGCCTTCTGACCAAATGGACTCTGGTCGCCTGCATTTTGTACACGGCGGTGATCGAACTGCTGCTGGCCAATTTGCCGTTCAGCATCCGCTTGATCACGGTGATCTACTACTCGCGTTTGATCGCCTATCGAACGCTGAGCTTCATCGTGCCGATTGGCGGCCGGCCGACCGACCTCGCCGCCGAAGCCTGGCAGCTCGATTTGCGAGCCGACCCAAAACTGCTGGAGCATCCGCAGTTGGCGACATGCGTGATCGTGTTGCTCGGCGCGAGCCTGGTTTGCACTTTGCTGGCGGCGTTTCTTTGCTCGCGGCGAGAGTTCTACGTCAAGACGCCCGAGCAGCTTTGAGGGCCATCGAAGGAATTCGCCTTACGGACGAATTCATGGCTGCGTCGGTTCCGTTACGAACCGGCCGGCAATTTCCCAGAATGGGCCGATCGGGCGGCGATACAGCACCTCCATGACAAGCCGGATGCCTTTCACTGCCGGCCGCTGAAATTCCAACATCCAGAAATCTTCCTCCACGGACGCCGTGTGCAAGAAGGTGATGCCGCTGACCGAAATATCGCGCGTCACCGCGACGAACTTTTCGCGAGTTCGTTGCTCGCCGACGTCGTAGGGCGTCGCTTCCACCGGAATGCATACGGGAAACCGGGGTTCCGCGCGTCGTTCCACGCCGTTGTAGCTCTTTACGTCGGTCACCAAGGCGTGAATGAATTCCGCGACCAACTCTTGGACGAATTCGGCGATTCCCACCTGGCAGGTAAGCGGCAACGAGGGTCGAGCCGCGACCGTGGACAAAGCTGGCATGGCGTTCCCTACCATTGAGCTTGCATAATTGCTGGATCCGACGCCCGATCGAAATGGATGGTCCAATCGACGGGATCGAACCGGGTGGTCTGGTCTCACCCAGTTCGCGACATGCAAATTGTAGCTCGCGCCAATGCGCCGGGACGGAAAGCCCCTGCTTTTTCAAGGACGCGTCGCATCGGCGATTTCAGGTCAGAAGTGCCGGCAAAAGCGACCTTGCAGCCTGTATTGCGGCACGGCAAGCCGTGTTTGCGGGGAAAAAGTGGCGCGAATCAGGCCACAATGCCCTTCACAACCTGGCCGGCCACGTCGGTCAGCCGAAATTGCCGGCCTTGATAGCGGTAGGTGAGCGCTTCGTGGTTGATGCCGCAGAGGTGCAGAATCGTGGCTTGCATGTCGTGAATCAGGACCGGATTGCTGGTGATATTCCAGGCGAAATCGTCGGTGCTGCCATAAACGGCGCCGCCTTTGACGCCGCCGCCCGCGAGCCACATGGAATAAGCGCGGCCGAAATGATCTCGGCCGTTCGGCTTGGCGGGATCGCCTTGGCCGAATGGCGTGCGGCCGAACTCGCCGCCCCACACGACGAGTGTGTCGTCGAGCAGGCCGCGCTCCTTCAAGTCGGTAACGAGCGCCGCCGACGGCGCATCGGTGTCGCGGCACTGAACTTCAAGCTGCGTGAAAAGATTGTTGTGCTGATCCCAGCCGGCATGCATGAGTTGCACGAACCGCACGCCACGCTCCAGCAATCGACGGGCGATGAGACAATTGTTGGCGAAGGTGCCCTTCACCAGCGCATCGGGGCCGTAGCGATCGACGACGTGCTTCGGTTCCGAAGAGAAATCGAGCAGATCGGGCACGCTGGCCTGCATCTTGTAGGCCATCTCGTATTGGCTGATGCGGGTGTCGATTTCCGGATCGCCGTAGTCGCGCAAATGAGCTTCGTTCATCGCGCGCAGGTCGTCGAGCAGCGTGCGGCGCTGCGGCGCGGCTCATGCCGTCGGGGTTCTTCAGATAGGGCACCGGATCGCCGACGTTGCGAAAGCGGACGCCCTGAAACCTGCTGGGCAAAAAGCCGCTGCCCCAGTAGTAGTCGTAAAAAAGCTGCCCGCAGGTCTTGCCTTTGTCAGCGGAAGTCATCGCCACGAAGGCGGGCAAATCGTCCGATTCACAACCCAGGCCGTAGCTGAGCCAGGCGCCCATACTGGGCCGGCCAGGCACTTGCGCTCCGGTCATGAAGAACGTGACGCCCGGCGCGTGGTTCACGGCCTCGGTGTTCATCGAGCGAACGAGGCAGATGTCGTCGGCGAGCGCGCCGATATGCGGAAGCAGAATGCTCATCTCCATGCCGCACCGGCCGTAGCGCTGGAACGGCTTGATGGCGGGCGTGATCGGCCATTTCTTGTAGCCCGACGACATGGTCGAGAGCCGCGTCGCTCCGCGGACGCTTTCCGGAATGTCTTGCCCGGCCATTTTCGTCAGGACCGGTTTGGGATCGAATAGATCGACGTGCGTCGGGCCGCCCCCTTGCCACAGGCAGACGACTCGTTTGGCTTTCGGCGCGAAGTGCGGCAGATTCGGCAATCCTGGTTGAGAGGCTTTCGCACTGTTTTCGCCGAGCAAAGAGGCGAGCGCAATCGCCGCGATCCCGTGCCCGGCTGAGCCGAACAACTGCCGACGGGTGACGCGTTGCTGATTGAGGAGCAGTTCGTTCAACATATAGGGGACTGGGGTGAGGGGATTCCGAGACAGCGTCATTCGCGCGTGAGCGCTTCGTCGAGATTCAGAATCGCCAGGCAAACAGCGGTCATCGCGGCATGTTCGCCGACGTTGAGGTTCGCATTCTTTGGCACCGCGCCGACCGCGACGACTTGCTCGGCCGATTTTGGATCGGATTTGTAAATGGCGTATTGACGGTCGAATGCCTTGCGCAGCATGGCCAGTTCGCTACTGCTCGGCCGGCGGCCCAGCACGCGGCGGAATGCAAACGTGAGCCGCTCGTCGATTCCGCTGCTCGCCTCCAGGCTATGCGCCGCCAGCACGCGGGCGGCTTCGGTCCAAGTCGGATCGTTCAGCGTCGTCAGCGCATGCAGCGGAGTGTCGGTGATCGCGGTGCGCACGCGGCAGGTTTGCCGGGTTGCGGCATCGAACATGTTCGCGGGCGCGAGCGTTCTGCGCCAGAATGTATACAGGCTGCGACGATACAGGTCCTTTCCCGTCGAAGTCGGATAGGTGAAATCGCGCTCGTTGGTGATCGCCAGCGATTCCCAAACTCCGACCGGCTGATAAGGATAAACCGGCTTGCCGCCGACGCGGGCGTCGAGCAAGCCGCTGGCGGAGAGAGCCACGTCGCGGAGGATCATTGCCGGCAGCCGGAATCGGGCTCCGCGCGAAAGCAACCGGTTCTCCGGGTCGCGCTGCAATAGCTCGCGCGTCACGCGACTGCTCTGCCGATACGTGGCGCTGGTCACGATCAATCGCTGCATGTGCTTCATGCTCCAGCCCAATTCGCGGAACTCGACCGCCAGCCAATCGAGCAATTGCAGGTGTGTCGGAAATTCGCTTTGCACGCCGAGGTCTTCCGACGTCTTCACCAGACCAACGCCGAAGAACAATTGCCACATGCGATTGACTTGCACGCGGGCCGTCAGTGGATTTTCCGGCAGAAACAGCCATCGCGCGAACCCCAGCCGGTTATGCGGCGCATCCTTGGGAAGCGGCGGCAGGAAGGCCGGCGTGGCAAACGTCACTTTCTCCTTCGGTTTCAGATAGTTGCCCCGATCGAGCATGAACGTGTCGCGAGGCCGGTCGTCGCGCATGACCATCACGCGCGGCAATTGCTCCTTTTTGTAACGGTCGATGTCGTTTTCGATTTCGACGGAGCGTTTCGCCGCCGGATCTTTTGCGGCGATCGCCGGCCAAACTTCCCGCTGGAAGAGGGCGCGCATTCCATTTTCAAGCTCGTCGCGTTGGGCCGCGGTGCGCTTGTTCGGCTGCAAACGCAGAATCGCCGTCAGATTGGCCGGCAGCGGAAGGTTTTTTTCATCGCGCCGCATGTCCGGCGATGCGGCCGACATCCACGCGGCAAAAGCCAGGTCGAACTTCTGCTTGACTTGTCCATCGGCGTCGACTTTGGCGCGTTGGCTTTCCAATTCCGCGAGGTGCGATTTCTCTTCGTCGGTGCTCACTTCAATGAACGGCGGCGCGATGCGTTTCGCGCCTGGCCCTCCACCGGCCAGCCCCGATTCCGACACCTGGTTGAACGCCGCCAGCAGCGAGTAATAATCGCGCTGCGTGACGGGATCGAACTTGTGGTCATGGCATTCGGCGCAGGCCATCGTCAGACCGAGCCAGGTGGTTGCCGTCGTATCGATCCGATCGAAGAGAATGTTGAATCGCTGTTCTTCCGCGATCGCCCCGCCTTCGCCGTTGAGCAAATGATTGCGGTTGAAGGCAGTGGCGACGAGCTGATCGGTCGTCGGATTCGGCAGCAGATCGCCGGCAAGCTGCTCGATGGAAAAGCGATCGAACGGCATGTCGGCGTTCATCGCCCGCACGACCCAATCGCGCCAAACCCATTGGAAAGTGTCGCCATCCTGCTGAAAACCATTGCTGTCGGCGTAGCGAGCCGCGTCGAGCCACGGCAGCGCCATGCGCTCGCCGTAGTGCTGGGAACTCATCAACCGATCGACTAGTTTTTCGTAAGCGTCGGGCGCGGTGTCGGCGTCGAAGGCATCGACTTCGGCCGGCGTCGGCGGCAGGCCGGTGAGATCGAGCGACAGCCGGCGGATCAGCGTCGCTCGATCGGCCTCGGGCGAAGGCGCAAGCCCGTTCTGCTCCAGCTTGGCCAGCACGAAGCGATCGATGGGGTTTCGCGGCCATTTTGTGTCTTTGACCGCGGGCAGTTCCGCGCGAACGGGCGCCGTGTAGGCCCAATGGGTCTCGTAGATTGCTCCCTCGGCGATCCAGCGTTTGAGGGTCTCTTTCTGCGGCGCCGTCAGCCGGCGGTTCGACTTCGGCGGCGGCATTTGCTCGTCGCCATCGTCGGAGAAGATTCGCGAAACCAATTCGCTCTTGCCGATGTCGCCGGGCACGATCGCGATGTTGCCCGATTCAGCGGCCGCGGTGGCCACTTCACGAACGTCGAGCCGCAGGCCGGCTTTCCGTTTGTTGGGATCGCGGCCGTGGCAGTAGAAACAATTCTCCGCGAGGATCGGCCGAATGTCGCGGTTGAACTGCAGTTTGTTCGCGGCAACGACTTCGGCGCCGCCGGCGAATTGCGACGCCGCGCCGGCTGAAGCGCAAACCGCGAACAGAGAGACAATGTGGATCAATCGAATGCAGCGCATTAGTTCGTCACCGGCCCGGCAGATTGCGTACCAACTCCGTCGCTCGTTGTCGATTATAGTATGGCGCAAGTGGTGGTGGACAGGATCAACGCCGATTTGGCGACGATGCGCGGGATCAACCGACTCACCTGGGTGTCCACGGTAGCGAGTGCTGCAACTGTCGCTGCTTGCCCTCTTGGGTAATCGCTGCTGGATTGCGGGCGCTGGCAGGCGCGGTGCGCAAGCTGCTTGACTCGCCAAGTCCATTTGCCTACTTTTCATCGGTCAGCGGCTGCTCGACCGGATCAACGGCTTTAACCGGGAGGATGATCGCGTCTCAAAAACTATCGGGCAAAGTCGCCGTCGTCACCGGCGCATCGAAGGGCATCGGAGCTTCAATCGCCGAGCATTTGGCGGCGGAGGGAGCATCGGTCGTCGTCAATTAGGCCAGCAGCAAGTCCGGGGCTGAAGCGGTCGTCAAGCGGATCGGCGAAAAGGGAGGCAAAGCGAAGGCCATCCAGGCCGACGTGTCGAAGCCGGACGATATCAAGCGTCTGTTTGCTGAAACCAAAGCCGCCTATGGAAAATTGGATGTGTTGGTGAACAACGCCGGCACCTATGAATTCTCGCCGCTCGAGGCCATCACCGCCGAGCATTTTCACAAACAGTTCAACCTCAATGTGCTGGGTCTGCTGCTCACGACGCAAGAGGCAGTCAAGTTGATCGGTCCGGCCGGGGGTTCGATCATCAACATCAGTTCGATCGTCGGTCAAATGCCGATCCAGACCGCCTCCGTGTACAGCGCCACCAAAGCGGCGGTCGATGCAATTACCGTCGCGCTCTCGCAGGAACTCGGTCCGAAGAAAATTCGCGTTAATTCGTTGAATCCAGGAATGGTGGAAACCGAGGGCCTTCATGCCGCAGGCATGGCCGAGAGCGATTTTCGCAAGATGCTCGAATCTCAAACGCCGCTCGGCCGCATCGCTCAGCCCGAAGACATCGCTCGAGCCGCGGTGTTCTTCGCATCCGACGATGCGGGCTGGGTCACTGGTCAAGCCCTGCTCCTTGCCGGCGGCCAGCGACAGTAGTAATCTGTTCGACAAGTGCTGTGCGCCTCTGCGCATTCATCGACCTGCAATTCTTGCGGAGACGCGAAATGGACGATGCGAACGAAAAATTCTTGAACGCTATCTTTCGAGAAGCTCGCACGCACACCGTCTGGCTCGACAAGCCGGTTGACGACGCGCTGCTTCGGCAGGCCTACGATCTCGCCAAGATGGGCCCCACTTCCGCCAACATGTGCCCGATGCGGATTGTCTTCGTCAAGTCGAAAGAGGCGAAGGAAAAGCTGAAGCCCGCCCTCGACCCGGGCAATGTCGATAAGACGATGAAGGCGCCGGTGACGGCCATCATCGCCATGGATGTCCATTTCTTCGAGCATCTGCCCAAGCTGTTTCCCCATGCGGACGCCAAGGCGTGGTTCAAGGATCTGCCGGAAAACGTGCTGGAAACCACGGCCCTGCGGAATTCGTCGCTACAGGGCGCCTACTTCATGCTGGCGGCGCGGTCGCTCGGGCTCGATTGCGGGCCGATGTCGGGATTCAATAACGCGAACGTCGACGCGGCGTTTTTCTCTGGCACGACGGTCAAATCGAACTTTCTTTGCAACCTTGGTTATGGCGACGCGAGGAAGCTCCATCCGCGCAGCCCCCGTCTCAGCTTCGACGAGGCGTGCCCAATTGTGTGAATGGGGCGGCCGAGCCGGTTCATCAATCGTGGCGAATGTAATCGTTTGTCGTTTTTCAATCGGTCAAGTTTCAAACAAGAAGGAGCCAAACATGAAGATCAAACGAAAAGGATCGGCGGCGTGGCAGGGCGGGTTCAAGGACGGCAAGGGCACGATCTCGACCGAGAGCGGAGCCTTGAACGCCTATCCCTACGGATTCGCCAGCCGCTTCGAAGGGCAACGCGGAAGCAATCCCGAGGAACTGATCGGCGCCGCCCATGCAAGTTGCTTCACGATGGCGCTGTCCAAGATTCTGGGAGACGCGAAGCTCACGGCCGAGCTTATGGACACCTCGGCGGAAGTCATTCTGGAGCAAGTGGAGGGAGGGTTCGCCATCACGTCGGTTCATCTGACGTTGAAAGCCCGAGTGCCCGGCGCCGATCAGCCGACGTTCGAAAAGCTGGCCGCGATGGCCAAGGCCGGCTGCCCAGTTTCCAAGCTACTTAAGGCCGACATCACATTGGATGCTACCTTGCTTAGTTGAACTGAATTCCTAGGCTCAACCGCGCAGCGAGCAGCGTATTATGCAATAGCATCGTCACGGTCAGCGGGCCGACGCCGCCGGGGACGGGCGTAATATAACCGGCGACTTCGCGGACCGACGGGAAGTCAACGTCGCCGAACAATTTGCCGTTGACTCGATTCATCCCCACGTCAACAACAACCGCGCCGGGCTTGACCATCGGCGCGGTGATGAATCGCGCGCGGCCGATGGCGACAATCAGGATATCGGCCTGTCGCGTGACTTCAGCCAAATCGGGCGTACGGCTATGGCAGACCGTCACCGTTGCATCGGCCCCTTCGCCGCGCTGCATCAAAAGCAGTGCCATCGGCTTGCCGACAATGTCGCTTCGCCCGACGACGACGGCATGCCGCCCCGCGATGGGGATGTTATTGCGCAGCAGCAGTTGCTGAATGCCGTAGGGCGTGCAGGGCAAGAATCGCGGATGCCCCTGCACGATCAGCCCGACATTCTCCGGATGAAACGCATCGACATCCTTCAACGGGCTGACCGCGCGAAGCACGCGGCCAGCGTCGATTTGCCGCGGCAACGGCGTTTGCACCAGGATGCCGTGAACCGGCGAACCGCCTGCCGCGGCGCCGCCGCCATTGAGCCGCTCGATCAGCGACAGCAGTTCGTCGGTGGTCGTCGTCGCCGGCAAGCGATGAAGCCGGCTTTCCATGCCGACGCGCTGGCAGGCCAATTGCTTGTTGCGAACATAAACTTCGCTCGCCGGATCATCGCCGACCAGCACGGCCGCAAGACAGGGAACCACCCGCTGCACGGCCACGAACGCGGCCACTTCCGCGGCGAGCTCTTGTTGAATCGTGGCAGCGAGCGCCTTGCCATCGAGAAGCTGAGCGGTCATCGGTCTCGTCCTGCGGGAGCAAATGGAATTGACAGCGAACGGATCATTCTAGTGGCCGCGATGGCAGAGTGACTAGCTGGCTGTCGGTGCGCAGAAGCGCGAAAAGAGCTGCGTCGTTTTTTCGTCGCGCAATTGCATGAACTGGCTGTTGCAGTCGGGCGTCATTTGTCCGCCGCAACGGCCACCCTCAATAACACTCGAATGTCCACGATACAGTTCCGTCGTCGGATACGAACAAATGGACATGACCAGAGTCTCCCCCTAATTCAAGTCGCTTTCGCTTTGCCGCCGCTCGGTCAAGGCGATCGACGTTTACAAGCGGATGCGCTTTGCGATAACTCGGCTCCAACGAGCACAACGTCGCCAAGTAGCGGCCCGTCATTTGCCGACGGAACTGTATCCAGGCGGGGACGCCGCCAATTTTTGTCGCGTCCATGATTGCCGCGTGCCGATCGATGCGGAACTCGAGGCGAATTTTTCCACTCGCCTCGGGAAGGTCGGCGGTTCGATAGATGAGGCCATAGGCCGGGTCGCAATTGAGCCGGCCACCCACGGGGATTTCGTCCTCCACCACCAAGTCGCCGATATCGGGCGTTTGCCATTCGAAGTGGAGTGCGTTTGGGTGCCCGAGCGTAAGGTCGTCCGAAAAAATCAGCAGCACTTTGCCTGGCAACGGCCCAGTGATATCTTCGGAACCGGCAAAGCAGAGCTGCGAAACGAATGTCATCGGGCGACCGCCGTCCTGCAAATCCCCTTCCGATCTTGGCCGATATTGGCTCAACGGCCATGGGCTTGCCTTCGGTCGATATGGAGTCCCGCCGATCTTTGTAGCGTACGGGATGGTCGGTTCGCCGGCCGCAAACACGAAAACGTCAGAGGTAACCGGTTGCCCGAGATCAATCGTGCCGCGCAACTCGGCGCGACACTGTTCCACGACGACGATATCGACCGGACCGCCAATCGACCCAATGTCAAAAAACTCATTCTCCTTGCGCAGCGATTGCAAATTGATGCGCGATTGCCACTCGTCAATGCGAAAACAATATGGGTATTCCATTCTTCTTTTTCCTCGGCAGGCTCATCGCTCCTACCAGTTTGCGGCGGAAAGCGTTCGCGCCTTTTGAGTCGAGCCGGCGATTTGGTCAATTCTTACCGCCATATCGCCCGTAACGCTATTGGCCCGAAAGCTTGATGGTGATGCCTTTTGCTTTTTGTCAAGGAAAAAACGAGCACCTCTCGGATGAGACGATGGCCGCCTTGGGCCAGCCTCGTCACCGCCGCGAATCCCGAACGAAAGCCACTGCGCACAGGGTCGATGAGACGATCGGGCAGACGATAAAAATGAGGAACGAAGTTAAGATGTCGGTTGTAAAACTAATTGGTACGGATTTCTCCATTGCGAGAACCACGGCGAAACTGATGACGCCGCCGAGCCCCCCGCCGACAATCCCCCAAGCGTATGCGGCTCCCGGCCGGCCTCTTCGCCATCCGACGACGCCGCCAGGAATCGCACCAATCAACATCCCAACACCCACCAACAATATGGCGAGCAGAAGCAAAGTCTTTTCCCTTTCCGTCATCGCACGCCTCCTCCGTCGATCACGAGCCGACCGCCCTGCATTGTAGTCGGCCACATTATACCAGCGCATGAAAAACCCCGCCGGGTTGGGCGGGGCGAATTTGTGCGGCAACCGTTCGATCCTAGGCCAGTAGATCGTCAAAGCTCCATAGCCGATCCGTAACCGCCGCAGCCATCGCCGGGGTGATTCGCATTTCACCCGGCCGCCAGCAGAAGTTGTAATACGCGAAGTGAAGAGCGCAGGCCGATTCGAGATTCTCGATTTTCTTGCTGAATCCCAAGGCCAATCGCGTGAACCGCTTCATAAACCTGCGAACGGTCAAGTTGTGTCGCTCAACATGGCTTGTGCAAATCGAGCGCTCTTCGCTTGGGGTCATGCTGAACACCGCGCGTCGCTTCGTGCCGATTATCTCGGATGAGCGAGACGTTTACCTGGAACTGATCCAAAGATTCCCGTTGCGAAAAATCAAGAGCGAGGAAGAGCTCGATGAAGCGACCCGGCTAATCGACGAGCTTCTGGATGATGAAGAACTGCCGACCGACGCGAAAGAATACCTAGAGGTGCTTGAGGGCCTGGTGAGCGAATACGAAAGCGAGCATCACGATATTCCGCCGGTGCCCGATAGCTACTTGCTTGAGCATTTGATTGAGGCCCAAGACGTTAGCCAAGCCGAGGTGGCGCGTGCAACCGGGATTGCCAGCTCAACAATCTCCGCAGTAATCGCGGGAACTCGCCAGCTTACGCGCGAACAAATTGGTTTGTTGTGCCGCTACTTCGGCATATCCCCAGATACGTTTTCTTTTTAGGTCAAGTGCAGTAGTGTTGAATAAAGGAGGCCCATGATAAAAATCATGGGCCTCTTTTATTGATTTCCTCCAGTTTTGTCCTGACACAGCCCGCAAAAGACATCACCATCGAAAGCTTGGCCGTTCATGGCTGGTTCGTCCGATTGGATCCCGTTCTCTATAGGCTGCTAGAGCCAAATCGATCCGAATACACCGGCCCAATGCAGTGCATGCAGCGCGAGGCAAGCATACGCCGCGGCGGCCCAGTCATCCGCCATGATACCCATACCCGTGGGCAGATACTCCAATTGCCGCGCCGGCGGCGGTTTGGTGATGTCGAAGATGCGGTGCAGCAGGAATGCGACGGCCAACACAATCGGCCGGCCAACGTCGGCGTCCTTCACGAAGAAGAACACGATCGGCATGCTGGCGATTTCGTCCAACACGATCGAGCCGGGATCTTTAAGGCCGCCCATTCGCCGAGCCGCCGCCGTGCAAACCGGAATGCCCGCCAAACAGATTGCGATCACGACCGCGATTTGCACCCCAGGCGAAGCAATCTGGTGAATTCCCCACGCCAGCGGCAATCCCAATAATCGCGCCCAAGTGCCGGGCGCCGACGGGATTCGGCCGGCCCAAAAGCCGGTGGCGAGAATCACCGCCGGAGCGGTCCAAGGGATTCGGCCAGATTCCACGTTGTTGGATTTCATGCAATCCGCGACAAATAGATTTGGTTGTCACCGCACGTTGGATGCTACCGACAGCGCCGACGCGGCACAACCGCCGCCAACGCGCCGGCTGGCCACAAGCGAGCCGCAAGTCGCTCCCGCCAATTCTTCGTCGTCCCCCTACACCCTGCTTTACAGCCGGACATTCCCCGGTCGCCGTCAGCCGGGAAAGGCTGACCTATGGCCCTTGCGCGCCGCTTGTCAGCGGACAGTGAATGAGGAACACTAGAAGCAGTTTCAAAACCGCGCGGAGAAGGGGACAGTCTCCATTTCTCCGAAGACTACGTAAAATGGGGACAGTCGCCTGCGGTTTTGAAACTGCTTCTAGGACATTATGGACGAGTTTCCAACATCCTCCGCACCGTTGCCGGCGCCTGCTCCGGCGAAACCGCGCCCATTCCGCCGCGCGGTGTTGCGGGGGTTGGCTCTCGTTTTGCCGCCGGTCTTGACGATCGTCACACTGCTTTGGGTGGCCAGCACGGTGCAAGTCTACGTCTTGCAACCCGTCACCGATGGTGCACGCCAGGTGCTGGTCTGGTGTCTGAGCGATGTCCGGTTCGTGCCCGACGATGCGACGGCCGGCAAGCCGACGTTGCAATTCGACGGGCGCGTCTTTCAGCGGCTCGAAAGCGGCCAATACGTGCCGAGCGAAGTGGTCGCCGGCGTTTCGCCATTGCCGCCGAATGCGCGAGTTGCCTATGAACAATATGTTTCGGCGCGTTATCTGCAGCCGATCGTCGTCGTGCCGGTATTTCTGATTCTGTTCGTGGCCGTGTTGTATCTGCTCGGCAAGTTGTTCACGGCGAGAGTGGGCAGCATCTTCGAGCCGGTCGTTCGCCGCTTGCCGTTGATCCGCGGTGTTTATGCATCGGTGAAGAAAGTGACCGACTTCGCGCTCGTGGACAGCGGCGAAGTGCATTATTTGCGTGTCGTGGCGATCGAGTTTCCTCGAGCCGGGATTTGGACCGTCGGCCTCGTGACCGGCGAGGGGATGACCGACATCGCCGGCGCGGTGGGCGAGCCGTGCGTGACGGTGGCCGTGCCCGGTTCACCGGTTCCGTTCACCGGCAACGTCGTCACTGTTCCCAAGAGCGCGGCCCACGATTTGAACATCACCATCGATGAAGCACTGCAATTCTTCATTTCCTGCGGAGTTGTCGTGCCGCTGCGTGAATTGCAGAGCAAGGAAGGGGCAAAGAGCTCGTTCGGCAAATTGCCGGCTTTGGCCGCCACCGATCCCGCCGGCGCTCCGCCAGCAGCGTCCCTTTCGTCGAAATCTGGAATTTCGAAGTCATGACCGACGCGCAGCCAATCCGCATCGGCACTCGCGCCAGCCCACTGGCGCGTTGGCAGGCCAAGTGGGTGTCCGACGCGCTGACCGCCGCGGGCCACGGAGTCGTATTGGTGCCGATCACCACTCGTGGGGACGTTCAGCAAGTCGAACCCGTCGAACAGCTCGGCGACCGCGGCGTGTTCACGAAGGAATTGCAACGGGCATTGCTTGCCGGTCAGATCGACGTGGCCGTCCATAGTCTCAAGGATTTGCCGACCGATCCGGTGGCCGGTTTGATTCTTGCCGCCGTGCCTCGGCGAGAGTCGCCTTGCGATGTGCTTGTTAGCCGCGACGGTTTGCAATTGGAGGCGCTTCCGCCCGGCGCGCGAGTTGGCACAGGGAGCCTGCGGCGCCAGAGTCAATTGTTGCACCTGCGGCCCGATTTGCTGGTCGCGCCGATCCGTGGCAATGTTCGACACTCGGCTCCGGAAGCTTGACGAGGGGCAATACGATGCATTGATATTGGCTCAGGCCGGTTTGAATCGCCTCGGCCTGTCGCACCGCGTGACACAAATCCTCTCGACGAATCAGATGTTGCCCGCCGTGGGACAAGGCGCGCTCGGTTTGGAAACGCGCGCCGACGACAGCGACACTCGATTGGCGCTCACGGCATTGGACGATCCGGCGTCGCATGTCGCGGTTGTCGCCGAACGGTCGTTGCTGGAATCGTTGGACGGGGGATGCTTGGCGCCCATCGGGGCTTTGGCAACCGTCCCGCCACAGCACGGTGGAATGCATCTTGAAGGCGTCGTGCTAAGCCGGGACGGCGTCAATCGACTGCACGGCAGCGTCGACGGTGAAGCCGCCGAGGCAATCGAATTGGGTCGCCGTCTTGCCCGCGAGTTGCTCGATCGAGGTGCGGCAGAGTTGATCCGCGCCGGTGCTTCGGAGCGGAGCCTTAAAAGTTGGTTCAAGCAGATCAATTGGTCCTAAGTTGTTTGGACCATGTTTCTCAATTATTTTGAAATAATTTGCCACCGCTCCCTCGTAGGGACTACTCAACTGAATCCAGACCGCTTATGATAGTAGCGGCGTCGATCGTTGCGGTAAACCGCAAGCGGGTTGCCGCAGAATTGTTTTTGTCGGTCAGCTCTTTTCATTCATAGCGCCGTAGAAAAGAGGGCTTTCGAGATCGTTTGGGGTTTCGTGCGTGGCTCCGATCGAGCGGTGTTCCCCGCCGATCGCCGCCCTGACCGCGAAACCGACGGTTTTGCACAACTTATCGTATCTGCTGGAAACACTTTAACCGGGGGAAATCATGAGTATCAAGGTTTTGGTCGCGGACGATCATGAAGTTGTTCGCCAAGGATTGATCAGTCTCTTCAACGGCTCTGAAATCAAGATCGTCGGCGAAGCCAAGGACGGCAACGAGGCGGTCACGCTGCGCGCAAGCATCGCCCACAGGTGGTCTTGTTGGATATTCGCATGCCGGAGACCGACGGCTTGGCGACGCTCGAAAAGCTTCGATCGGAGATGCCGGAGACCAAGGTGGTTGTGCTGTCGACTTACGACAACCCGACTTATGTGGCGCGAGCCGTCGCCTTGGGTGCGAGCGACTATGTGCTCAAGGGCTCAACCCGCCAGGAATTGATTACCGCTGTAACCGCTGCTGCACGCGGTGAATCGCCTTCGAAGGTCGGCGAGATGCGCCGCGTCGCCGGCGCGATGGCCACTCGGCAAGCCACCGGCGACGACGGCGTGCCGTTGACCAACCGCGAAACTCAGGTTCTTCGCCACATGGCCTTGGGCTTGAGCAACAAGGAAATCGGCCGCTCGCTCACGATCAGCATCGAGACGGTCAAAGAACACGTGCAGAACATCCTGCGAAAAATCGCCGTCAGCGATCGGACGCAAGCGGCCGTTTGGGCCGTGCGCAAGGGTTTGGTTTAAGACCGACGAACGTTTCGACCGGATGAAATGAGAGGATCGCTCTCAGCGTGCTCTCGGATGCGCTCGTTCATAAGCGGCGCAGCAGATTCGCGGTGCTGACGTGCGTATAAATCTGCGTGGTGACGAGGCTCTTGTGGCCCAAGAGTTCTTGCACGCTGCGAATATCGGCGCCGCGGTCGAGCAGGTGCGTGGCGAAGCTGTGCCGGAGCGAGTGCGGCGTCGTGCGGCGATCGAGGCCCGTCTCGCGCAGATATTTTTCCAGCATCCGGGCCACGCTGCGCATGGTCAGCCGTTTGCCGGAGCGATTGACGAACAACGGCAGCCGGGGATTCTCCGCCTTTAGTAGCGAAGGCGCCAATCGGCGAACGTCGAGCCATTCGTCCAAAGCCGCGAAGGCGAACGAGCCGAGCGGCGAAAGCCGTTCCCGCTTTCCTTTTCCACGCACCCGGATCACGGAGCCGGCCCGGTCAACATCGTCGTCGTCCAACCCGACGACTTCACTAACCCGCAATCCGGCCGAATACATCGTTTCCAAAATCGCCCGATCGCGAAGTCCCTGCGGTTGACTCGCCGATGGCGACTCGAGCAAGCGGCCAAGTTCCTCGGTTGAGAGGAAGTGCGGCAGCGATCGCGGCTGCCGCGGATTGCGCAGCGGCTTGGCCGGATTCGACGCGGCCCAGCCGTCGCGCTGGCCGAAGCGAAAAAAGCTTCGCAACGAGGCGAGCCGGCGTGCTATGGTCGTTTTTGCGTAGCCGGCGTCGCGCAACGTAGCCACATAGCCGCGCAGGTCGAGCGTGGTGAGTTGGCCGGGCGAGGGACATGAGCCGTGCGATTCGGTGAAGAAGCGGACCAGATGCGCGAGGTCCTCGCGATAGCTCTTGATCGTGTAATCCGAGGCGTTCCGTTCGACGGCCAAGAATTGCAGAAACCGGCCAATCGCTGCCAGCAGGCCGTCATCGCTGCCGCTGTCGGCGGTTTCATTGCCGGTCGCTTCGTGGTCAACGCTCGGTTCCGATTGGCCGTTGCGAATCACGTCTCTTCAGAATCCGAGGGCATGGCCAGATTGAACCGCGGCTTCGGTCCGGCCGCACTGGATTCGCTCTTCAGCGGCGTTCCCTGCCGGACCTTTTGACTCAGCACGGCCGCATCGTACCAGGTGAAGCTCAGTTCCGGATTGGAGGCATACCGTCCCAACACGCGGAGCGTCTCGCCGCAACTTGCGTCGTCGAACAGAAAGACGTAGCGCTCGGCCCCTTTGACCAATGCCAACACGTTAATATCACCTGACACGGTCAATAAGCTCCTTCCCGGCGCACGGCGCCCAAAACAAAACTGCCGGCAGACGGCCCATGTCCGTCGCCAACGAGGCGGGCACTTCCTCACGGTATGTATCGGCCTTCCGACCACCGTAGCAGTACCCGTGTTTCGCCGGCGCCGCCGCGGGCGGTGAGCATTTCGGCGATGTGCTTGTGACAGCAGAAGCAAATAAAGTCGTCGCTCCGCTGGAGATAGGAGGCCCAGCCTCCGAATCGGGCGTCGTCGCGGAAAGTGGCGTAGTTTTGCAATGCGGCCGTAAACTCAGGGTCGTTGCCGTGATACGTCCGGGTGTGCCGCAGCACCGGCTCGTCCGACGGATGGCATTCCGGTTTGCCGCACGATGGCGGTGGCGGGATCAAGCCGCTCGGATCTGGCCAATCGGGGGGCAAACCGTGGTCGGAGCCCGCGCACAGGCAAGGGCCGCCGGCGGAATCGCGCCGGGAGCGACCAAAATGCTTCGGTCGGGGCCTGAATTGGCGGCGACGGCCGTCTTTGCATGCTGACTCGGTGCAATGACCGCTGCTGAGCCAGCGGTTCCTATCGCGGTTTTGGCCGCCTGGCGTGGGTCGCCATCGGCTGTTGACGGCAAGCTCGGCGATTGACCATGTGCCAGCCGCACCGCATCGTCGTCAACCGTCTTTCGGCGGGCCGGCAAGGCAGCGGGCGGTTCTTTTTCGTAATCCGGCGTTTGAGTCTTCAACTGGGCGCGGGCCAGTGCCAGCTCGGTTTCCAGCACCAGCGACTTCGGGATATCTTCCTCCGCGGGAGTGCCCCAAGGGAGGCCGTAGCCCGGCGGAATTGGGTGGAAACAGGGATTCGCCGCATACCATTCGACCTGCAGACCGCATCGCGGTGGATAATACGGATCGAAATCGGTTACGGCGCCGACCACGACCGCGTCAACCCCCAAAAGTTGCGTCAACCGCCGGCAATCGGCCGCGGAACTAAGCGTGAGGTGATTGTCGCGCATTGCCGTTTCAACAACGCCGATCGGCACGACCTCGAAGCCGGGGATCAATTGCAGTTCGGAGAAATAGGCCAATCCAAACTCCCGGCCATCGACCGACGGATCCGTGCTGAGATTGATAAACGGCGCCACCGCCACCTTGGTAAGCTGCGGAAACGGATTATGGATCATCGGCTGCCTCGAAACGTCAGGCAGCAGACCGCAGCCAGCGACGAGAATGATGACGCCGAGGATGATGGCCAGTCGCATCATGCAGGAGGCAGAAGAAAGAAGACGCGGGAGCGGAAAAGACACGGCCGCACTACGCAGCGTCCGCTTTATCGACAAAGTTTTCCCCACCGCTAAAGTCAATTCGTGATTTCGATGGAACACTCGATGCAAGCAGAGCTTGGGACGCTAGAATGTTTGTTCCGATACGAATAATGCTTGGGTGAATTGCCGCCATGCGGCCGACGTTTATCGAATGCCAGCGGTGCTGGCGGAGCGGCTCTTTGGTGGCAACAGCGAGGGGCAACCTGCGGGTCGTTCCCAGGGGGGACTGAGGTTCGGCCGGAACAGTGCTTGCATGGTCGGCCTCAGTCGCGGAGAATACCCCCTACAGCGGGCGGCGATGGTTTGAGTTCCGGTGACCGCGGAGGCGGCCATGTGGGTGCGTAAACGTGTCGATATCGGTTGGTCGGATTTGGCCGCTGCATCGCGCATTGCGCGTTGCCGCGCAGCCGCGCGGCGCGCCGCCGAGCTAGAGCGACTGTGGTCGAGCGGCGGCGATGCGATCGCTTGCTTGTCGGTCCGCAGCGGTTTCGATCTGTGGCTGTCAGCGATCAACTTGCCGGCCGGGAGCGAAGTGCTCGTGTCGGCGATCACCATTCCGGACATGCTGCGCATCATCCAGGATCATGGGCTCGTGCCCGTGCCCGTGGATGTCGATCCCGATCATCTGGCCATCGATTTGGCGAGTCTTGAACAAGGTCTTTCAGCGCGCACGCGGGCTATTTTGGTGGCGCATCTTTTCGGCACGCGGCAACCGCTTGACGAGGTTGCGAAATTTGCGCACCGCCATGGTCTGCTGCTGATCGAAGATTGCGCCAGGCGTTCGTCGGCACGAGTTTCACCGGCGATTCGGAAGCGGATGTCTCGATGTTCAGCTTCGGTCCGATCAAGACGGCCACGGCGCTCGGCGGCGCGACTCTTGCGTGTCGCCGACAAAGAAGTGCTTTCGGCGATGCGGCAAGTGTTGGCCGCGCAGCCGTTGCACGGCTCCGGAACCTACGCGCGTCGCGTGCTGAAATACGCGGGCATCAAGTTTCTCACCGGGCGATTGTCGTATGCCGCCGTGTTTCACACATGGCAAGCATTGGGCCGCGATCCCGATCAGTTGGTCAATGGCGCGGTTCGCGGGTTTGCCGGTCCCGGATTTTTTCAACGCATCCGCCGTCAACCGGCCGCTGCGTTGCTGGCGGTGATCCGACGCCGGATCACGCAATTCAGCAGGGAGCGGATCGTTCGTCGCGGACAAAACGGCCAGTTTCTTTTGGAGCAATTGCGCGGATCGCTCGTAAGTCCCGGTTGGGCATCCGCCGAGCATAGCTACTGGGTGTTTCCAGTTTTGACGGACGATTCGTCGCGATTGATTGCTGCATTGCGACAGGCGGGATTCGACGGCTCGTCGGCTCACAGCATGTGCGTCGTGCCGCCGCCGGACGATCGACCTGAGCAACGGGCCGTGATGGCGGAAAACATTTTACCGCGCATCGTCTATCTCCCTTATTGCTCGGCACTGCCGCGATCGGAGATGGAACGCATGGCCGCCGTGGTTCGCGCAGTGGCCGAATCGCAGGAACGTCAATCGAGTTCGCCTGTGCTTGGCGCGACGCCGGAGCTTAGCTCCAGTGGGCAGGCGCGGTAGTAGCTGCGCGCTTTGCTTCTCAAACAAACTCGCGCATACCACTCACGCCTAGCGGTTCGCGGCTGGCGAATGGTTCGCCGTAGTTCCGTCCGATCGACCAGCCCCAATATGCCGCTTGATCGCGGATGCGGTCCAAGAAGGTTGGCGCCGTCTGCGGTCGGCCGACGACGAATTGGCTTTGATAACAAGCGATCGCTTGCATCTTGCGGTCCCAGTGCGAACTGATATCCAACACGACCGCCGGTGTGGCCAACAGCCGTAGATGAACACAGTAATAGTAAAAGATTCGCTCGGGATGATGCGGCTCGCCCGGCAGATCGCTCTTGGTCAGCTTCGACCAAAATCGAGCCGCCTCGACAAGCTCCGTGGCGGCCACGTGATCGGGATGCGCGTCGATCCAATAGGGGGCAAACAACCAGCGCGGCTTTTGCTCACGAAACACGCCGGCCAATCGGTGTCGAGCCTCGAGCGTCGCCTCGAGCTTCCGATTCGGCAGATTCAAGTTCTCCCGCCAGTCGAGACCCAGAATAGCACTGGCATCGGCCGTTTCCCTGGCCCGGATTTCTGGCGAACCATGCGGCGTCGGCTCGCCGCTGGTAAGATCGAGCACGCCGACGCGCAGCCCCTCGGCCTTGAATTGCAGAATCGCTCCAGCGGCCCCTAGTTCCGCGTCATCCGGATGGGGCGCCACGACAAGTACGTCCAGCATTTTTCTCCGTCCTCCAATCGCACCCCTTTTTTGGGTGGATAGTATTACATTGCCCGCCTTGTTGTCGCCATAATACGCTCTAGGCGGCGAAAGAGTAGCAATGTCGGCAGGGCTTGACTTAAATAATAGGGAGAAGAGCGTGCCGATCATGACGGCCGCTTTTTTGCCGAAACCGGCTTATCGCAAAGGGAGGTTGTTGCATGACCATGCATTTTACGGCCCATCTGTCGTGGAAACTCTTGTTAGCCGTCGCGATTCTGGTGCCGGCGGCCCGAGCAACCGCCGCTGAACCTGCGAACGCGAGCGATGCCAGCCCCGCCTCGGCCAGCAGCAACTCAACCGGCGTCAACTTCTTTGCGGCAATCCGCAATGGCGATCTCGACGTGAAATTCATTCCACGCGATTCGCGCCGCGCTCAGGTTCTCATCAAGAACAACACCGATCAGCCGCTGAGCGTCAAACTTCCCGACGCCTTCGTCGGAATTCCGGTGTTGGCGCAGGCGAACGGCGTCGGCGGCAATGGCGCTGGAAATCGCAATACCACGACCAACAATAACAAGAACAATCAGAATCAGAGCGTCGGCGGCGGCATGGGCGGTCAATATGGTGCGCGCCTTTAGCGTGCCGCCGGAACGAGTCGTCAAGCTGCAAGTGGCCGTCGTATGTCTCAATTACGGCAAGCCCGATCCGAGTCCTCATGTTCCGTACACGATCGTGTCTGCCGACACTTACACCTCGGATCCAGAACTGCGGGAAGTGATTCGCATGCTCGGCGAAGGGCAAATGGACCAACGGACCGCGCAGATCGCGGCCTGGCATCTGGCCAACCACATGACTTGGGACGAATTGGCTGATTTGAAATTGAACCCTGGCCTGCCGCAACAGTATGTGCGGCCCTTTTTCAGCGTCGATGAGATTCACGCCGCGATGGGAGTCGTCTCCCAGGCGATCAAGCAGGCCGACGCTCGGCAGGAGCCAAGTTCGGCAAAGAGTTCCGCCGCCGCTTCGTCCGCGTCAACGGCCACATCGTCTGCTGGTTCGGCCAGCCTGTTGCCGGTAAAGAATTGAGCGGAGATCCTACCTGCATACAGAGTTTTTTCAAGCAGCCGCCGACGTGGCGGCCATGCCGCCGCGGCGCAATTCACCCAGCAGTCGCCGGATTTCGCCTTCGTACAGCCGACGCTCGCTTTGCTGCCGTTCGTTGAGTTCTTCGAGCTCGGTTTGTCGTCGCGAGAGTTCAATTTCCTGCGCGACCAGCCGGCTCGCATGGCCCTCGATCTCGGTGCGACGATCGGCGACCCATTGCTCGAGTGCCTCCTTTTGCTGATGCAGCTTGTCGTGCTGCGTCTCCAATCGGACGGCCAACGCTTCGAGCTGCTTCTGCTGATCGGCTAGCTCGGCCCGCTCGAGTTGATATTGATCGGCCAACTTGCCGCGAATGCGGGCCAGCGATTGCGTGAGCGCCGGCGGCGGAACGCTTTGCGAAAGTTGCGACCAGATTTCGTCGGTCGCCAGTCGCAGTTCGAGCGTCTCTCGCTGGGCCCGCAACACCTCGGCTCGAAGTTGATCGACGGCCACGGTGCGCCGTTCGAGATGCTCGCCGCGCGCGGTGAGTGTTTGCCGTTTTTTGTCCAAATCAGCTTCGGCGCGGCGACGATCGTCGTTGATGCGCCGACGATCGATTTCGCACTGTTCTTGCCACGCTTGCCGGTCGGTGGTGAGTTGCTGTCGTGCGCGATCCAAAGCCGTTTGACCGTCGCCCAACAGTGTTTCGGCTTCTTCGAGATTTTTCTGGCGACTTTGGAGCTTGGCCAGCGCGGTTCGGAATTCGCCGAATACGATCGCCAATTCTGGAGGCAGTCCGCGATGGCCGGATTCATTCTCGACCGAATCGTCTGGCGCGATCTTCACGTCAGTAGCATTCGATTGCTGGCCGCCGATGAATTGCCGCATCACGTCGAGCGTCGCCTCGACGTGCCGGCGGAATTGCTCGGCGTCGGCATGAAGTTGCTCGAGCAGGCGGCTCTGTTCTTGCGCCGATCGGCGGCGGCCTGTTCGGAAGCCAGCGCCGCGGCATCGGCCTTGATTTGAACGTCAGAAGGTTGGAGGAGCAACTGCCGCTGCTCTTCCAGTTCTTGATGACGAATTGCGAGCGCATCGGCTTGCTCTTGCCATTGCCGTTTGACTTCGCGGCATTCGGCTTCGGATTGGGCGATTGTCTCGGCCCATTCGTCGCGCTCTTTTGCCCATTGCGCCGATTGCGAATCGAACGCCGCTTCGCGCCCGGCAAGCTCTGCCTCGCGTTGATTCAGATTCTCGATCAGTGCCGCGCGTTGCAATTCCATCTCTTGCTCGCGCCTGAGCAACTCGGCTTCGCGCTCGACTAGTCGCACCGTTTGCGCCGTTTCGGCTTGCAGTTGCCGCCGATCCAACTCGGCGTTGCGGTCGGCAAGCTCTTGTTGACGTTCGCGGAACCACAGCCGGCTGGTGCGAACTTCGTTTTCTTGCTGCGCCAATTGCGAATGAAGCTGAGCTTCGCGGCGATCGAGTTGATATTGCTGCGATCGCAGATGGCCCGCCAATTGCTCGAACTGCAAACGCAGTTGCTGGAGCTTCTCGACCGAGAATACTTCGGGCGAGGCGTCGAAATCCGGCAGCAACACCGACGCCGCTTCAATTGCGCCGTCGGCCGAGAATTCGCCAGCGGCCGCATCGCCGTTGGCGTCGCGAGCGTCACCCGTGGAATCGGATTTTCGCGGAGCATCGCCAATCGGATGAGCAGGATCGATCCGCACGCGGAGCTTTTTGCTTGCCGCGGCCGAATCGCTCTCGGACGAGCCGGACACCTGTTCGCTAGCCCGCGTAATGCCGCGGTTGTCGCCGGACGCGAACTCGCGCAATTCCGCTGGATTATCAACCCCTGCCCCAGTTGACGCATGACGGTCGCGGGAATCGGACATCGCTATCAGTCCTCAAAGCGCACCAACCCCCCGTCAAAGTTTATCCAGCCTACTTAATCGGCAAAACGACGCAGGCAGTTGACTCGATTTACGCCGCGGCTCGCAATGCGAGAATGAGCACGGCTCAAGCGCTGGGGCAATGGCAAAGACAAGACAACCGGGCAAGCCGTCGAAACGGTTCCGGCATCTTGGAGAGTGTGCGAACGTAACGGACTTCCGCCGGCCGCTACGCCTTTGCAGAATCGATTGCTTGCTGAAGGCGATTCTTCGGTTGGACGCCGACAAACCGATCGACGACTTCGCCCGCCTTGAAGATCATCAGCGTGGGAATGCTGTTGACGCCGTAGTTTTGGGCGGCTTGGGGATTCTCGTCGATGTTGATCTTTCCGATCTTGAACGACCCGCGATTCTCGCCGGCGAGTTCTTCGACCATCGGCGCGATCATCCGGCAGGGGCCACACCAGGGGGCCCAAAAATCAACCAGCACCGGCTGCTCGGATTGCAAAACCTCGCCCTCGAAATTGGCGTCGGTCAATTCGGATACGTTGTTCGCCATGACGTTGCTCTCCCGATTTTGTTATCCGCCCCGGATGAATTATTGGTTTGCCGTAGGTCAGCCTTTCCAGGCTGACAAGTTTCGACGCATGTCAGGCTTGAAAGTAGGTCGGCCTTTCCAGGTTGACGCAGACTCGCGAATGTCAGGCCGGAAAGCCTGACCTACGCCATGTCGCCGCTTCGCTGCGGCGGTTAGAATCCAGGCTTCGTGCAAATTATAAAGGCCGCTGTCCGGGTGTCAACGCGACGGGCTGGCACGGGCCGGCGGCTTTCAGCCGTGCAAATCGCACGGTTTTCAGCCGGTCGCGGAACCCGTTACAAGCATCCACTACAACCGCCATGAACAATGCTGAAACCAAGCCCTTCCGTTGTTTTATCGTCCGAAAGCAGGCCGACGGATCATTCGCATCGGCGATTGAGCGTTGCACGCAGTCCGACCTTCCCGATGGCGATGTGTTAATTCGTATCGAGTTTTCGTCTCTGAACTACAAAGACGCCCTTTCCGCCACCGGACACCCCGGCGTGAGCAAGAATTTTCCGCATGTGCCGGGCATCGACGCGGCGGGAACGGTCGTCGAAAGTCGCGTGGAAAAATTCAAGTCGGGCGATGCGGTGATTGTCACCGGCTTCGCTTTCGGAGCCAGCCGTTGGGGTGGCTATGCCGACTATGCCCGCGTGCCGGCCGACTGGATCGTGCCGCTGCCCGCCGGACTGACATTGCGGGAGAGCATGATCTACGGCACGGCAGGTTTCACGGCGGGGATGTCGCTGGAAGTGATCGAGCATCAGCAGATTGAGCCATCGGACGGATCCGTGCTCGTCACGGGCGCCAGTGGCGGCGTCGGGACGCTGGCCGTCGCGCTATTGGCAAAAGCCGGGTTTGAAGTCCACGCCGTCACCGGCAAACCATCGGCCCACGAACTGCTGCGTCGATTGGGCGCCACCGGATTTCTCACTCGCGAAGAGGCCGACGATCGCTCGGGCAATCCTTTGCTCAAAGCCCGATGGGCCGCGGTAGTTGACACGGTCGGCGGAAACATCTTAAGCACGGCCCTGCGATCGACGAAGCCGGGTGGCTGCGTGACGGCGTGCGGACTCACCGCCGGCATTGAGCTTCCGATTACCGTTTATCCATTCATTCTTCGCGGCGTCAGTTTGGCGGGGATCGAATCGGGCTTCTATCCGCTCCCGAGGCGCGAAGCCCTGTGGAAGAAACTGGCCGGCCCGTGGAAACCTGCGGATTTGGAATTGTTGGCCACCACGATTACGCTGGAGGAATTGAAAGACCGAATACCCGAAATTCTGACCGCAAAGATTACCGGCCGCGTCGTCGTGCAACTCTGAATCGCTTTAACGGCTCCATTGGGTTAATCCTATGCTGCTTGCAATCGGAGATATTCACGGTTGTTTCGCGGCGTTGGAAACCTTGGCGGCGGCGGTGCCGATCTCCGCGGACGATCTGTTGGTGACGCTCGGCGATTATGTCGATCGTGGGCCGGATTCGGCGCAGTCGTCGATTGGTTGATTGAGCGCTGGCGATTGGGAACGCTGATTCCACTCCGCGGCAACCATGAGTTGATGATGCAAGAGGCGCGTGCGTTCAAGGGCCTTTGGAATACATGGCTTTCGTTTGGCGGCGATGCAACGCTGGCTTCGTACGCGCTGTCGGGTCGCGATGGCCGCTTCGACGACGTGCCGGAAGAACATTGGGAATTCTTCGAGCGATCGTGCCGCGATTATTACGAAACCGAGACGCACTTCTTTGTCCACGGCAACGCCGATCCGCAATTGCCGCTCGACAAGCAGTCGGCGCCAACGTTGTTCTGGGAGAAATTCAACGACCCGCCGCCCCATGTTTCGGGCAAGATCATGGTCTGCGGACACACAGCACAAAAGAGCGGCCTGCCGAAAAACTTGGGCCACGCGGTGTGCATCGACACTTGGCCGTGTGGCGACGGCTGGCTAACGTGCCTCGAAGTCGCCACCGGCCGCTTCTGGCAAGCCAATCAGAAACGCGAATCACGCCGCGGCAACCTCGTTGACCTGCCAAATCAGGCGCTCTCGTTGCCGCCGCGCGGTTGATCGTGAGAGTAAAAATGCCCTTCGCGGAATGCCTCGGCCATCGCCAGCGGCACTTCGGCCTCGGCCAGCATCACGCGCGCGCGATTCTCGGCCACCTTGGCCTTCATCTCCTGCTCGCGGGCGATGGCGATCGCCCGCCGCTCCTCGGCCTTGGCCCGGGCCACGCGCGTGTCGGCCTCGGCCTGATCGGCCTGCAGGCGGGCGCCGATGTTCTCGCCGACGTCGATGTCGGCGATGTCGATCGACACGATCTCGAACGCCGTGTGGGCGTCGAGCCCGCGGTCCAGCACGGCCTTCGAGATCGAGTCGGGATTTTCCATCACGATCAGGTGGCTTTCGGCCGAGCCGATCGACGTGATGATCCCTTCGCCGACGCGGGCGATGATCGTTTCTTCGGTCGCCCCGCCGATCAGCTGCTTGCAGGTTCGTGCGCACCGTGACGCGGGCCCGAACCTTCAGCTCGACGCCGTTCTTGGCGATGGCGCTGAGCGTGGTCTTCGGCTCTTGGCCGGATCGGGGCAGTCGATCACCTTCGGATTGACGCTGGTCTGCACGGCGTCGAGCACGTCGCGGCCGGCCAGGTCGATGGCCGCCGCGCGGTCGAAGTCCAGATCGATGTCGGCCCGATGCGCGGCGATGATCGCCCGGATCACGCTCGGCACGTTGCCGCCGGCCAGGTAATGGGCTTCCAGCCGCGCGTGGTGATGCCGGTCGCTCGGATCGTTGCCGATGCCGGCCTGCATGGCCATGATCTTGGCTTGCACGATCACGCGAGCATTGACCTGCCGCAAGCTCATGCCGATCAGGCTCCACAGCGTGACCTGGCGTTGGACATGTAGGCCTGAAACCACAGCTTGCCGTAGTTCATCATCACGAGGAACACGACGATCACGACGACGACCGCAATGGCGCCGGCGATCACCATCCAGCTCTGCGGCCCTTCGAATTTCATTTGAGCCAGAAGAATCGGCTGTGTGGAAGACATTCGGGAATCATCCTCTGATTGCGATTGGAACGGATGCCACTAGCATACCCGCCGCGGCCGGGAAACGAAAGTTGAGGATCAAGAAAGAACGAATGCAAAATGCACGAAAACCCGCGCGCCGAACAGGCCCAGCCACGCTCAGTTTCGCTCTTCCTCGATCCACCCGCCGCCGAGGACGCGGTCGCCGTCGTAGCAAACGACGGCTTGTCCTGGGGCAATGCCGTGCAGCGGTTCCGTCAGCGAGATTCCTAGGCGGTTACCGTCAAGTGGTTCAACCACCGCCGGCGCGGGACGGCTTGTATAACGAATCTGAACGAGGCATCGTAATGGGCCGGTCGCCGGATCGGCCAGCCAGTTGGTCTGCCGGGCGGTAAACGAACTGCGGGCCAAATCTTCGCGAGTGCCAATCACGACTCGATGTGTGTCGGGCTCCAGCCGGACGACATACCGCGGTTCGCCGAGGGCAACGCCGATTCCCTTGCGCTGGCCGATCGTGAATCCTTCGATGCCGTCGTGCCTGCCGACGACGGCGCCGTCGGTCGTCACGACCTGACCCGTGCGATCTTCGTCGCCACCCCGGCGGCGGACGAATTCGGCATGTTCGCCGGCGGCAACGAAGCAAATCTCCTGGCTATCTTTCTTGTCGGCCACTCGCAAGCCAAGCTCATGGGCGAGACCGCGAATCTCGTCCTTCCGGTAATCACCGATCGGCAACATCATCCGCGGCAACAGGCTTCGCGCGACGCCGAACAACACATACGACTGATCCTTGCCGGGATCGAGTCCGCGGCGGAGAGCTATCTGATCGCCGTCGCCGGTCAGCCGCGCATAGTGTCCGGTCGCAACGAACTCCGCGCCGACGCTGTCGGCGTAGTCGAAAAGCTTGCCGAATTTCAGCCAGTTGTTGCACATCACGCACGGGTTCGGTGTACGCGCGGCGCGATATTCGGCCACGAAATAGTCGATGATCCGGCCGAAGGCGTCGGAAAAATCGAGGGCATAGAAAGGAATATCGAGTCCATCAGCGATGCGTCTGGCGTCGGCCGCATCGCAGGCGCTGCAGCAGCCTTGCTTGTGAGCGGCTTTTGGAGCGAGGATCGGCAATGGGCCGGCGGCGGCGTTTTCGGAGGTCGAGCACGCTCCGAGCGTTTCGCCATGGCGCATGAACAGTCCGATCACGTCGTGTCCGGCACGGCGCAGCAAATGCGCCGCGACGCTGCTATCCACTCCGCCCGACATGGCCAACACGACTCGCGCCAAGCTTGTTTCCCTTTCGATGCGGCCGGATAATTGACGGGTGCGTGGCAATGCCACCGATTGGATTGCTACCGCAGAAGTTTAGTCCCGCTGGATCGCGGCAACAAGCGCTGCGCTCGCGCTGAACCCAGGGAAGGCGGGCGACGGTCGCGCAAAAAAGAAGTCGTGGGCCGCCGTCCCTGGGCTTGGTGGTGCGCTGCGGCCCTGCGGTCGATCTCCAATACTCGCATAGCATCGGTCCGCCGGATTTGACATAATGGATGCTTTGGGAAACCCTTTCTGCCGGAGAGCAGCGCCATGAAACGCTTGCTGACACTCGGATTGATGATTGCGGCGATTGCAACGTTTGCCAGCCGGGCGGTCGCCGCCGACAACGAGGGGCAGGCCGATCTCGACAAGGCGACCGAAAAAAAGCTTTCGGCCATCTCGGTCGAGGATTTGGGCGACGTGATCGGGCTGTGCCAAAGCGCGATGAAAAAGGGCCTTGACGCTTCGAACACGCAGTTTGCCACCGATCTTTATACCAGCACGTTGTTGCAACGCGCCACGTTTTTCACGCAATTCGTCACCGAGCATAGTGCCGACGGCGACCCGCGCGTGGTTAAAGTTCGAGCCATGGCGCTCGACGACCTTGAAAAGGTTGTCAGCAAAGATCCGAAGGTCGGATCGGCCTATCTAATGATCGCCAAGCTACAGGAAATCCGCGGGGGCGATCACGCTCGAGCCTTGAAGGCGGCCGAGAAGGCCGTCGAATTGACCAAGGATGATTTCAGCCTGCAATCGGCGGCTCGTGTGATCCGTGGCAGCTTGCTGACCGATCCGGTGAAGCAGAAGGAAGATTTCGACGAAGCCGTCAAGCTGACCCCGTCCGATCCCGAAGCGCTTTGGAGCCGCGCGATCTTTCTCGGCGGTCAAAAGAAATACGAAGCCGCTTTGGCCGATTTTGACACGCTGTTGAAAATCGATTCCCAGGCCAAGAAACCGCAGGTTCATATCGCCCGCGGCGTCGTGTTGTTCGAATTGAAACGCAACGAAGACGCGATGCACAGCTTCGATCGCGCCATTCAGTTGCAGCCCGGCTCGGCCGACCCTTATGTCCAACGGGCTCGCATCCGCGCCGAATTGAAAGACACCAAGGGCGCGATCGAAGACCTCGACACGGCCTTGCAACTCGAGCCCGACAGCCTGTGGGCGCTGCTCACGCGGGCCCGCGTGTATCAGCAAACGGGCGACTTGAATCGCGCCAAGGAAGATATCGACGCGGCCTTGAAGAGCCGGCCGGGCGATGCGCAGGCTTTGGTGCTGCGTGCCGCGATCTTCGCGAAAGAGAAGAAATACGACGAGGCAATCAAAGACCTGGAGGAGTTGGCCAAAATCGCTCCCAAGAATCCGGAATTGATGCTTCAGCTCGGCCTGTTCTACGCGGCGGACAAGCAATCTCACAAGGCGATCGAGAAGTTCAATGTCGCTTTGGCAGCCGACGGCAAGAACGAAACGGCTTACGCTTTGCGTGGCAGCGCCTATTTGAACCTCGGCAAGCACGCCGAGGCGATCCGCGACTACGAACAGGCGATTAAGCTCAAGCCCGACGATTCGGAAGTGCAGAACAATTTCGCCTGGGTGTTGTCTACTTCGCCCGAGGAAAAACTCCGCGATGGAAAGCGGGCGATCGAAATGGCCAAGCAAGCCTGCGACGCGACTGGATATAAGGAAGCCTATATCCTCAGCACGCTCGCCGCGGCGTATGCCGAGACCGGCGACTTCGACGATGCTATCAAATGGTCGACCAAGGCCGTCGAAAACGGCGAAGCGAAAGACAAAGAAGAACTCGAAAAAGAGCTCGATAGCTACAAGAACAAGAAGCCGTGGCGCGAGTTGAAGGACGAAGACGCCGAGAATGCCAAGTTGAAAGAGGGCAAGACTTCGGCCGCCGAGAACACCGCCAAGAAACCCGACGCCGCGGCACCGGGCACGCAAACGAAATAACGAGTCTGCCGAAAATCGATCGACGCCCCCCCAAGCCCAGGGATGGCTGCCCACGACTTCGCCACTTGAGAAGTCGCCGCCAGCCTTCCCTGGGTTTTTTCGCGCGCAGTCCGGCGTGTAACGGCGCCCCGGGCCGGTCGCTCCCGGCTTTTACAAGGATTTTACGTGACCGGTGCGCGGGTATGACACTAGAAAGTCGATCAGTCGCTAGAATTTCGACGACGAAAGAGTAGTGTCTGGCGGCTTGCGATGGGTTTTGCCGTGATGAGAATGGCCCCGCGCCAGGCAGCTTTCGGATTTTCAGGAGCCGATCACTAAAATGGCCACGCAAATCAGCGATACCGATACGACGTTCGAATTTCCACTGTCGCCGCGCACCACGGTCATCGACGCGAAATTCGATTCGGCCAGAATTGAAGCGCCAAAGGTGGCTGAAGAGCGCCATCCCTGGAAAGAGGGCCTCGATTGGACCGTCGTCGTCTGGATGTCGCTCGTCCATGTGCTGGCATTGGGCACGCCGTTTTTCTTCACCTGGAAGGCTCTCGGACTGGCCGTGGTGATGAGTTGGCTATGCGGTGGGCTGGGCATTTGCCTTTGCTTTCATCGAATTTTGACTCACGGCAGCTTGCAGACCTATCGGCCGGTGAAATGGTTGCTCGCTTTGATCGGCACGTTTTCCGGCGAAGGCTCGGCGCTGACTTGGGTCGCCAACCATCGCAAGCATCACGCCCATAGCGACAAGCCCGGCGATCCGCATTCGCCGCACGACGGCCCCTGGTGGAGCCACATGCTTTGGTTCACGCCCTACTTCGGCCAGGATTGGCAGAAGAATCTCACCGCGAAGTATTGCCCCGATTTGCTGAAGGATCCGGTGCTGCGAGTGTTGCACATGTTTTTCCTGCCGCTGCAAATCGGTTTGGGACTGGTTTTGTTCTATGTCGGCTATCTGGGCTGGGATGCCTACACCGGTTGGTCGTTTGTCTTTTGGGGTGTATTCGTGCGAATGGTCTATGTGTGGCACGTCACCTGGTTCGTCAATTCGGCGTCGCACATGTGGGGCTATCGAAACTACGAAACGAGCGACGATAGCCGCAATCTCTGGTGGGTCGGGCTGCTGGCCTTCGGCGAAGGATGGCACAATAATCATCATGCCTTCCAACGGATGGCCAGACACGGACATCGTTGGTGGGAAATCGATGTCACGTATTGGGCCATCTGCGTCATGGAAAAGCTCGGATTGGCTTGGAACGTGATCCACAAAGTGCCGTCGCACCAAAAGCCGGAATGATCCCTGCTGCCCGATGAGCATCACGCTCGACGACGTTTTGGCCGCTCGTAGCCGAATTGCCGGCGGCGTGGCGTTGTCGCCCTGCCCCGAGTCGATTCAGCTTTCGGAAGTATGCGGCGCGCGGATTTTCTGCAAGCTCGATTATTTGCAGCGAACCGGCAGCTTCAAGGAGCGCGGGGGTCGCAATGCGCGTACTTCTCCTCAATGACGAGCAGCGCCGTCATGGCGTGATCGCGGCGTCGGCCGGGAATCATGCGCTTGGGTTGGCCTACCACGGCCATCTGCTTTCGATCGGCGTGACGGTCGTAATGCCGAAATTCGCTCCGCTCATCAAGCTGGCGACTTGCCGGCGGCTGGGCGCCAACGTCGTGCTGCATGGCGAGACGTTTCGTGAGGCTGTGGAACATGCTCACGAATTGGAGCGCCAACAAAGCCTGACGTATATCCACGGCTTTGACAATCCGGCCATCATCGCGGGGCAAGGCACGCTCGGGCTGGAGATTCTCGATCAGGCGCCGGAAGTCGAAGCAATCGTGCTGCCAATCGGCGGGGGAGGATTGGCCGCGGGCGTTTCGGTCGCGGTAAAGGCGCTGCGGCCGGACGTGCAAATCTTCGGCGTCGAACCGGACCAGATGCCGACGTTCACGGCGGCTCTCGCCGCGGGTCATCCGGTCGATATTCCTTTGCGGCCGACTTTGGCCGACGGCTTGGCGGTTGGCAGGATTGGAGAACGGTCGTTTGCGTCGGCGGCGCCGTTGATCGACCGCGTGGTCACCGTCAGCGAAGAGCAATTCTCGCTGGCAATTCTTCGCCTGGCGGAACTTGAGAAGTCCGTCGTCGAGGGCGCCGGCGCTGCGCCGTTGGCGGCTTGTTTGGCTGGCCGACTGCCGGAATTGGCCGGCCGATGCGTAGTGCTAGTGCTGACCGGGGGCAACATCGATCTGGCTGTGCTGGGTCGCGTGATTGAGCATGGTCTGGTCGTCGATGGCCGGCTCTGCCGATTCACCGCCACAATCAGCGATCGCCCCGGCGGATTGGCCCGATTGGCTCAGCAAATCGCGGCGGCAGGAGCGAGCGTCAAAGAAATCACGCACGATCGGGCCTTCTGCGGGCCGGATGTTTCGGCGGTCAGCGTGCTTTGCACGGTCGAAACGGCCGATCGTCAACATATCGCCGATCTCTATCGGCAACTTCGCGCAGCCGGCTTCGAAGTCGTGCCGGCGTCTGCAAACGCGAACAATTGAGCATCGGGATTAGTCGCGAATTCTGTCGCGTGTCAAACCGCGCAATCTGGGTTGAGTTTGCTGATGGAAAGATTTTCCGTCATGCGATTCGTCGCTCATCTTGCGGCGGAAAACGTCCGACATTCATCCATAGTGCGGCGACTTACGAAACGTCCGACGTTTTATCACCGGCCGAAGATGAACCACCACATACGACGCGACGAGTGCCCGAAGGTCCGAGCGACGTTGTACATTCCGATCGACGTTTTGGACGAGGCCCGCAATGCGGCCGTTCACTTGGCCGGCTTTCCGGCTCGGATGACGCTGGCCAAATTGGCGGAGACAGCTCTGCGGGCCGAGCTCCAGCGGTTGAAGGATCAATACAACAACGGCCAAGAATTTCCGCCGCGCGATGCCGACCTGCAAGGCGGCCGGCCGATTGCCGCCTGAGTCAAACCCGCGACGCGTCGTCGAGCGACGAGTCGCTGCAACCATGAAGTCGAATTCCGATGGCTGAAACTTCCACGAAACCGTTGACGGACGCCTCTGATTCGGAGAAGGACCGTCTCCGTCAGAAGCTATTGCGACTGATCGTGCAACACGAGTCTCGCCGTTGTCCGCCGTCGCCCCACCAGCCGCCGCTCAAACGCTGACACGGCTTAGCCGAATCCTCCCGCGCGCAATGAACGAAACTCGGCCGTCCTTTGTCGCGGTCCGACCGACACGGCCCGCTCAGCGCCAACCTCGGTGCGGCCGAGCTATCGGTGCGCGTGGCTTGGTGGTTGCCATCCTATTGTTGGCATTCGGGCAATCCACGCCGCTGTTCGCGCAATTTGGTCCCTGGTCGGCGGCGCCGCAGACGCCGCTTCCGGCGGTGGTGCGCGTCGTTTCTCCGGAGCGCGATGGGGCGTCGCTCGGCTCCGGAACGTTGATCGACGTGAGCGAATCGCACGGGCTTGTGCTGACGAACTGGCATGTCGTCAAAGACGCCGCGGGAAATGTGATCGTTTCGTTTCCCGATGGTTTCCAGTCGCCCGGCTACGTGCTGAAAATGGATCGCGATTGGGATCTGGCGGCCGTGGCGATCTGGCGACCGCGAGTGGCGCCAGTGCCGATTTCGACCGAGGCGCCGCGGCCCGGCGAGATACTGACGATCGCCGGCTATGGCGCGGGCAATTATCGCGCGATCAGCGGCCCCTGCACGGAGTACCTTTCGCCGGGACCAAACCTGCCTTACGAAATCGTCGAACTACATGCGGCGGCGAGGCACGGCGATTCCGGCGGACCGATCTTGAATGCGCGTGGAGAATTGGCGGGCGTTTTGTTCGGCGAAGGAGGCGGCGACACGTCGGGAACCTATTGCGGCAGAGTTCGCATTTTTTTGAGTTCGATCGGCCAAGGGCATGGTGCCGGCAGTCGCATCGAATAGCGTTCCCACTGCAAAGCCGCCGTTGCCGCATTGGTCTCCGCGGCGGCCCGCCGCCGATCAGGTTGCCACCGTTGCGCCTTTCAGTCCGCCGTGCGCGACCGATTATCCGTCGTTCACGTTGCCGATCGGCACACTCAATGCCGCCCCGCAAAAGAGTTCGCAGACATTCGCAACCACGCTACCGCCGCCGCCCGTGCCCGAGCCGGCGGCGACGCATCAGCACAACACGGATCCATTCGCCTCGATCATTTCGCCGCTTCCGCCATCGCCGCCAACGTCAGCCGGTGATGCACAGGCCGGACCAGCACCCACTGGCCAACCTGCGGTCGAACCCATCGGCTGGGAACAGATCGCCGGGCACACGTGGGGCGAGCAGTTCAAAACAATTTTGGCCGGGATCGGAGCGATCATTGTGTTGCTGCAGATTGTTCGCAAGGTTGTGTAAGCCCTCGTTCGGATTAACGCGCGCGACGGCCCGGCTACTTTTTTGCGACGCCCATGTCAGGCGCGGCGGCGTGAAAGCTGCGAATTTGATTCCACGCTTCCTCGGGCGTGTCGGCGTAGCAGAAGAGCTTCAAATTGGCGTCGGTGAGCACGCCTTCATCCGCCAGAAACTGAAAGTCGATGACACGCTGCCAATAGGCGCGGCCGAACAAGATGATGGGAATGTCTTGCATTCGGCGCGTTTGGCGGAGCGTGAGCGCGTCGAACATTTCATCCAGCGTGCCGAATCCACCGGGAAACGCCACCAGAGCTTTGGCCCGCAACAGGAAGTGCATCTTCCGCAGTGCGAAATAGTGAAATTGAAAGCATAATTCGGGCGTGATGTACGGATTCGGCGACTGTTCCGCGGGCAAATGGATATTCAAGCCGACCGATTTGCGCCGACGTCGAATGCGCCCCGGTTCGCCGCCTCCATGATGCCTGGCCCGCCGCCGGTGACGATCACGTAGTCGCATTGGCCGCCGATTTGGCAAGTCGATGAAACGATCCGCGAAAACTCGCGGGTCGCGTCGTAGTAGTTCGATTTTGCCAACAGACGTTCGCTGCGTTGCACCTCGCGAGCCAATGATGCATCGTCCGGAGCGGCCGCTGCAGCGGTTTGAGCAAGCTTCAGCCGCTCGGCGGCGTGCGGCTGCTCGACGATCTGCGTGCTGCCATAGACGACGATCGTCGAGCGCACCCGCTGCGACTCCAGCAGCAATTCCGGCTTGAGCAGCTCCAACTGCATCCGCACCGGCCGCAACTCCGGCCGTGCGAGCAATTCGATGTCTTCCTGAGCCAGACGATAGCTGGGCGACTTGAGAATCGCGGCTGCGTTTTCTTGCGGATCGAGCGGCATGGAGATTCACCAGTGCGCGGATGTTGTCATGTTGCTTGCGGCTCATGCACCGGTTACGCCGACGGCCTGCAACACCCGCACTGCCGCCGGCGACTTGTTGAGCACGTAGAAGTGCAACCCCGGCACGCCGGCGTCGATCAATTCCCGAACCTGGCGAGTTGCGAATTCGACGCCGACTTCGAATTGCTCGGCATCGCTCGCGGCTCGTTCGAGCGCGGCGATGAACTCGCTGGGAAGCCGGGCGCTCGCACAGCGACGCGATGCGCTGGATTTGGGCGAAATTCGTGACCGGCAAGATGCCCGGCACGATCGGCACGGCAATTCCAAGCCGCCGGCAGCGATCGCGGAACCGCAGCAGATCGGCGTTGTCGTAGAACAACTGCGTGATGACGACCGTGCCGCCGGCATCGACTTTGCGCTTGAGATTATCGAGATCGGCCTCGGGGCTGATTGCCTCCTGATGCGTTTCCGGATAGCCGGCGACGGCGATGCCGAATTGCGGAAATTCGCCGCGGATCAGTGCGACGAGCTCGTTGGCGTAGCAGAATCCGCCGGGCACGGCTTGGAACGTCGCGTCTCCCTTCGGCGGATCGCCGCGCAGGGCGACGATGTTCTCCACGCCCTGTTCGGCAGCCTCGGCCAGATACGATCGCAACTCGATCGACGGTCGAACCGACGCACGTCAGATGCGAGGCGACCGTGCAGCCGTAGCGCCGGCGAACTTCGCTGACGATTTCGAGCGTCTTGTGCCGCGTCGAGCCGCCGGCGCCGTAGGTGCAGGTGACAAAGCTCGGCGCAAACGCCATCAACTCGTCGAGATGGCGATACAGCGTCGCCTCGCCGGCGGCCGATTTCGGCGGAAAAAGCTCGAACGACAACCCGAACTTGCCGTCGCCATACGCTTCACGAACTTGCATAACCGCCTGGCCTCATCCACGAAAGACGAATCCCTCTTCGGCAAAGTTTTACAGCGACAGCGGCTCCGGGGGAAGCGGGCCGAAGTTGTCGCGTTCGCGCGCGGGTTAATTCAAATAGCGAGCGGAGCAGCTCCACGTCGCAGTCGCGTTGCTCGATCCCGCGGCGGGCGAACATCCGGGCTTGCGTCGCCACGGCCACGTCGACGCCAATTTCCGTCACCTGGCCGATCGAGCGTGCGTAGTTCGTAAAGCCGGGCACGTTGGTCGTCACGAAGCCGTAGACCATGCTGCACACGCCGATCGTCTTGCCGGTGAAGATGCCGGTGTTGACGGCCGTCTTGGCGTAGTCGCCGATGAAGCAGCCGACGAGCTGCATTCCACTGGGCACTCTGCGGCCGCCGTAGTCCATCGTGACCGAGCCGTAGGTGTTTTTCAGGTCGCTATTCGAAGTTCCGGCGCCGAGATTGACCCAACTGCCGACGTAGCTGTGACCCAGAAAGCCGTGATGCTGCTTGTTGCTCAGCGGCTCGATGATCGACGCCTCGATTTCGCCGCCGATCTTCGCCCGAGCCCCGATCGCCACGCCATCTTTGAGCACGGTCATTCTCGATCAGTCGCGCTCCGGCGCCGATGTACGCCGGCCCGCTCAGAAAGCAGAAAGGTCCGATCGACGAACCGGCGTCCAAGAGAATCGGGCCGGCCTTGGTGTCGGTCACCAAATGTGGTCCGATCGTGACGCCGTCGGCCACGAATAGCCCATCGGATTGTTGGCGGTAGCCGTCGCGGAGGCGGAATTCCAAGTTTTCGCGCAGCGACCGTTCATGTTCGCGAATTACGTCGTGCGGGAATTCGAAGAGCCGCAGGTCGGCGGCGGCTAGCGGCAAATTGAGCCCCCGAATTGACGACGTCAGCGAATCGGCGCTGCTTGCGGAAAACGGTTGTGGAGACGCTTTCAAATACGCCGCCGCGATGCTTTGCCCGGCGGGAACAACGACCGGTCGCTCCGCATGAATCATCTCGCGGAGTTGCGACATCATTGTGACGGTCGGCACGAGCCGGGCATTCACGGCCAGGATCGGCCCGGTGAACGATTCATCTCCGCTCAACAACGTCCGCCCATTGGCCGACTCGATGGCCCGCAAATAGTCGCGAACGATGCATTGCACTGGTCCGAGCGATCCGACCAGATCGATCAGCCGGTAGCTTGCCGCAGCCGATGGCATAAGCCGGCCGACCCATCGTCAGCGGCGCCAGTTGATCGACCCGATCGTCTTCGAACAGAACGATTTGCATGGTCTACAACTCTAGCATTCGCGCGGCGTCGCCGGCTGTCAAAACCGCATGAAAAAGCCTAGGGATGGCGACCAACAAGCATTTTTTCTGAGCGGATCGTCATCCGCCTTCCCTGGGTCTGGCCGCACTACGTTACAATCCCCCGCGGCGTGCGACGGCCGGAAGCCAGGTGCAAAGGTAATAGGCCCGTGGCGCGGTCAGGTCCAACAGTGCCGACAAATCGAGTCGCGATCCGTGGGCCAAACTTGCCAGGTCGCTCGAAGCGCTCGCCCCACCAAGAAGATTCAGCAAACTCCTGGGAGCTTCGTATTTCACCACGCGAACATTATCGGCCTTGAGATCGTTCAAATCGATGGCCCGTTGCACCGCGTCTTCGATGTAACCGAGCTTGTCAACCAGATGGTCATTCAGGGCTTGCTTGGCCGTGAAGACCTGGCCCGTCGCGAGCTTGTCCAATGCTTCCGGGTTCTTGCGGAATTCCGGACGCCCTGATTTAACGATGTCTTTGAAATCGCCGAAGCTTTCGTCGACCAATTGCTGCAAGATGTCGTGCTCTTGCTTGGCCAATTCAGGCGAAACCTTGCGCGTCGGGCTGCCGATCAATTTCAGCGGATTGCTGACGATCGAATCGTCGGTGACATTCCACTTTTCCAAAAGCTCGGAAATGTCGTAGTGGGGAATCACCACGCCGATCGAGCCGGTCCAAGTAGCCGGCTCGGCGTAGATGCTGTCAGGCGTGTCGCCGACAGCCATCGAGACATAATAGCCGCCGCTGGCTGCCATGCCGCCCATGCTGACGACGAGCTTGATCTTCTTTTCCTTGGCCAGTTCATTGAGCAGATGGTAAAGATAGTTGCTGCCGGTGATCGTGCCGCCGGGCGAATCGACGCGAACGACGACCGCCTTGACGTTCGGATCTTGCCGGGCTTGATCGATTTGCCATTTGGCAAAACCATCCTGATGCTCGATGATTCCTTCAATCGTGATGATCGCCACTTTGTCGGTCGCCGTGCGTGAATTGGAGAAATATTTCTCGTCCAACTTCGGATTGGTTTGCATGTAGCTGGAGTAACTTCCGTACGTGCCGGCGATGTAAATCAATGCCAGGATAAAGAGAATCCAGCCCAATCGGCTTCCCCAACGGCCGAAACGGCCGCCACTCTGCTCGAGAATTACCCGCGTGGGCAAATCGCGCCGCGGCGGCTCGGTGGGCGTTTGCGGCGGGGGGGCATAACCACCGGGCTGATTCGGACTGTTGGGAATCGGCGACATGGGAAAATCCTCCTGAAAACGTGGACGGCGGGTGGGTTCGGCAGACAAAATATAGCTTGCAACTCCCCTCATTCTATTGTGTTGCACTCGGCGAGCAATGATATGCGTTTCCGTAGGTCAGCCTTTCCAGGCTGACGTCAACCGAGGAATAATCAGGCTGGAAAGCCTGACCTACTTGAAACCGCGCCACCGCGCCACCGCGCGGCGCGGTGTGCGGGTGTTGCCAGAACACGGTCGCGGGATGTAAGCTATCGCAAGCTTTGGCCACCGGAGCCAGTCGGGCGTAGGCGCGGCGTCCCCGAGCCGCGCAAACACGAATCACCGCAAGAAAAGGGAGTTTCCAGCGTGTTAGTCGCCGCCTCCACCGAATGTTTCCCCGATCTTTCGCTCGAAGAAGTCTTGCAGCGGCTGGTCGATCTGGAATTCACGAACGTCGAAATCGCGATCAAGGAATCGGGCAAGCAACTGAAGCCGTCGGCAGTGATGGCCGACTTGGACCGGGCCGTCGCCATCTGTCGCGACACGCAGCGGCTGACTCCGGTCGCCTACGATGTCGATATTCAGCCGGGCGACGACTACTACAAGCAGTTCGCCGCCTGCTGCCGATTGGCGAAGGCGACCAAGGTGGTGACAATCACCGTGCCGGGCGCTGAGCTCGGCACTCCTTTCAATGCCGAGATCGAACGACTCCGCGAATTGGTCTCCATTGCCGCTGGCGACGGGGTGTTGGTCGGCGTGAAAACGGAAGTGGGCCGAATCACGCAAGACCCCGATACGGCGGTTGTCTTGTGCGACAACGTCAAAGGGCTTGGCATCACGTTCGACCCGAGCCATTTCATCTTCGGTCCGCACAAGGGCGAACGAATTACGATCATGTCTTCAAGCACGTCTACCACGTCCACCTGCGCGACACGCGAAAGGACAAGTTTCAAGTCCGCGTCGGCCAGGGCGAAATCGAATACGGCCGTCTGATGACCCAATTGAGCATGGTCCATTACAACCGCGCATCTGTCGGTATGCTCACGCCGATGCCGGACGTGGATCACGTCGGCGAACTGCGAAAGATGCGGCTACTGCTGGAAAGTCTGCGAGGTAGAGAAAGTTCGCGTTTCGGGCAGTTGCTCTCAAGTTGTTCCGCGTCTCTGTCACTCACCGCCTCTCGACCCCGCCGTTGCTCAGCCCCGAACTGCTGGCCCAGCTCGAACGGCTCGAGTTGGTCAGCCGCAAAATCTTTCGCGGGCGGATGAAGGGCGAGCGGCGGAGCAAGCGGAAGGGGCAGAGCGTCGAATTCGCCGATTTCCGCAGTTACGTGCCTGGCGACGATCTGCGGTTCATCGATTGGAACACCTACGCCCGGCTCGATCGCCTGTTTCTGAAGATGTTCCTCGAGGAAGAAGACCTGCACTTCTACGCGCTGATCGACGCCAGCGCCTCGATGGACTTCGGCGAGCCGACCAAACTGCTACTATGCCAAGCAACTGGCCGCGGCACTCGGGTTTCATCGGTCTGATGCGCGGCCGACCGCGTGCGAATCGAAACATTCGGCCAGCCGGCCCGCCAGCCGGCGCCCGTGCTCCGCGGACGGCAAAGCCTGTGGCGGATGATCGATGGCCTCGACGCCATCGAACCGGAGGAAACAATTTCGCTGGCCGAAGGCAGTCAAGAATTTCTGCCTTCGCAACCCGGGCAAGGGCATCCTGGTGCTCATCAGCGATCTGATGGACAAGCAGGGCTATGAACAGGCCCTGCGCTACCTGGTCGCTCGGCAGATGGATGTGTACGTCGATGCACGTGCTGAGCGCCGAGGAGATTGAGCCGGACATCAAGGGCGACCTGCGGCTGGTCGATTGCGAAGACGGCGACGTGGCCGAGATCACCGTCAGCGCCCCGCTTTTGGCTCGATATCAGGCGGACGCTCGCAGCCTTCGTCGACGGCGCCCGAGACGTTCTGCAACCGCCGCGGCATGTCGTATCTCTTGGCCCGCAACGACCTGCCGGTCGACCAACTCGTCACTCGCTACCTCCGCCGCCGCGGCTGGTGAATAGCCCTCTCCGATCGTGCTCCGCTACCTGCTACCATGCAAATGCTCAACATGCTTTCCTGGTGGCAGTGGGCGCTTGCTGGCGCCGTGTGCCGGCGGTCGATCTGCACTCTACTTTCTTGAAGCTGAAGCGGCGAGCCGCTCGAAGTACCCAGCACGTTTCTTTGGAAGCGATCGATCGAAGATTTGCGCGTCAACAGCCTCTGGCAGCGGCTGCGGCAGAATCTGCTTCTGCTGCTGCAATTGCTCGTCGTCGCGCGGTGCTGATGGCGCCGTGCTGCGGCCGAGTTGGCAAGGGGATCGGCTCGTCGGCGGACGGTACATTTTTCTCGTCGATAACTCGGCGAGCATGAGCGCCACCGACGTCGCGCCGAACCGGCTGGACGAGGCCAAACGCCGCGTCGAGCGAGATTGCTCGACGAAATGGCAATGCGGAAGACAAGGCGATGCTCATCAGCTTTTCCGACCATGCCCAGGTCGAGCAGAGCTATACCGACAATGTGCAGGACTTGCGGCGTGCCGTGGCCGCGATTCGGCCGACGAATCACTCGCACGTCGCTGGACGAGGCGTTGCGGTTGGCGGCGGGGTTGGCCAATCCCGGTCACCAGGCGACGGAAATCGAGCAACGACGCAAGTGGCCGAGCCGCTGCCGGCGAAGCTCTACATTTTCAGCGACGGTCGGTTTCCTGACGTCCGTGGGTTTTCGCTGGGCAATCTTGAGCCCTTGTTCATACCGATCGGCGACGCGGAGGCGGCCAATGTCGGCATCGTCGGCTTCAGCACGCAGCGCAATGAAGACAAGCCCGACCAATTGCAGGCCTTCGCGAGGCTGGAAAACCATGGCGCCAGCGAAGCTGCCGTGTCGCTGGAACTGCGGCTCGACGGCAATTTGATCGACGCCCGCCAGGTCAAGATTCCCGCCGACGGTTCCGACAGCGAAGTGCTCGCAGTCGGGCACGTGGAAAGCGGCACGTTGCGATTATCGCTTTCGCCGGCGGATTTCCTGGCACAAGACAACGAAGCCTGGGCGGTCGTGAATCCGCCGCGGAGAGCTCGCGTCCTGTTGGTCACTCCCGGCAATGAGCCGCTGCGCCGAGCTCTGACCGTGCCGGCGGCGCGAACAGTGGTCGGAAGTGACCGAGCAGAAACCGGCGGCGTTGGACACGCCCGAGTATCGCAAGGAGGCGGCTTCCGGATCGCTGGATTTGGTGATTTACGACCGCTGCGAGCCGAAGCAGATGCCGCAGGCCAACACGCTGTTCATCGGCCGATTGCCGCCAGTGCCCGGCTGGGGGGCCGGCGACACGGTCGTGCAACCGCAAATCATCGACACCGATCGCGCGCATCCGATCATGCAGTCGGTGGAGCTTGGCGACGTCAACATCATGGAAGCCCGGCCGCTCAAGCCGCCGCCAAGCGGCGCACGGCTAATCGAAAGCAACAAAGGGCCGCTGATGGCCGTCGCGGCGCGCGAGGGATTCGAAGATGCCGTACTCGGATTCGAGTTGATTTCGGTCGAGAATGGCGCTGCCGTGTCGAACACGACCTGGCCGATCAAACTGAGCTTCCCGGTGTTCTTGTCGAATCTGTTGCAATACTTCGGCGGCAATCGGGAAGCGGCTGCGAGCGCCAGCTACCGGCCGGGGCAGGCCGTGGTTTTGCGAAGCGACACGGCCGGCCCGCTGGTCGTCGTGACGCCAGGCCACGAGCGGATCGAAGTTTCTCGCGACCGCCAAGGCACGTATAACTTCACCCAAACCGACGAATTGGGCGTGTACGAAGTTCAGTCGGGCGGAAAGACCGGCCAACGCTTCGCGGTGAATTTGTTCGACGCCAATGAAAGTGAAATCCGCGCTCGGGCTGAAGAAAGTGTGAAAATTGGGCATGTCGAAGTGGCCGGTCAAAGCCAATGGGAGCCAGGGCGAAGGGAATTGTGGCGGTTTTTGGTCCTGGTCGCTCTAGGCGTTCTGTTGTTCGAGTGGTATATCTACAATCGCCGGGTGTACTTATAGTGCCGGTATAAGAAATGCTGGTTCGTTTCCCGCTCAATTGAAAGTTTTCCGCCGGTCATTCGCATTCCGTTCCCAAGAATATCTCGCCATGCCGCCGCTTCAAGAAACGCCGACGGCTCCTCGGCGCCGCAAAAACGTCGTCAACCGGATTCTCGAGGACCGTTCGATCGAGCGCGTCAGCTCCGACGAATACCGCGACAAGGTGCGCAGCGTCTATGCGGGCCCCAAGGGAGCGATCCTAGCGACCTGCAGCTTTTCTTTCGTTGCACAAACCGCTCGGCGAACGCCTCCTGCGCGAACGGAAGTTTGATTTGCAAGGCTGTGGCCACATACTTGACGTCGGCAGTGGCGCCGGCCAGATTGCCGGCCACCTTTTGAAATACGCCGATCAAGATGCACGCATCACTTGCCTCGATCTCTCGCCCGAAATGCTCCGCCGAGCGCGCAAGAGTTTGAAGAGCGAATGGCCTCGGTTTCTGGTGGCCGACCTTTCACGATTGCCGCTGGCGTCGGAAACGTTCGATTGCGTCACATGCGGCTACGTGCTTGAGCATTTGCCCGACCCGCGGACCGGGCTGGCGGAACTGGCTCGCGTCATGGTTCCCGGCGGCAAGATGTTGCTGTTGACGACCGAAGATAGTTTTGGCGGGGCTTGGACGAGCCGGATCTGGTGCTGTCGCACTTATAACCGGCAGGAGTTGATGCGCACCTGCCACGAGTTGGGGCTAATTCCGCGGAAAGAGCTGTGGTTCACGCAAGTTCACAAACTGTTCCGCGCCGGTGGAATCTGCGTGGAGCTTGTGAAGCAGGCTTGAGACGACAGGCTTGAGGCTACAGGCTTGAGGCTACAGGAACGAAAGAACGAAGAACCATTGGGCCGGCGTGCATTTGTGGACTCAAGGCCTGTAGCCTGTACCCTGTAGCCTCGCGCCTCAAGCCTCAAGCCTCAAGCCTCAACCGGTTGCACCGCGACTTCTTTCGGCACGTAGATTTCGATCCCCTTGCCGGCGTCGAAATAAGTGCCGTCCTTTTTGGATCGAACGGAGGCCTGCACCGCGGCTTCGGCTCGTTTCATTAGCGACGCGGAATCGTCGTTACGCACGACTTCGGCCAACCCGGTGCTGACCGAGATCGGCAATTCGAAGTCTTTGCCACGCAGCGGGCAGCGGGCCACCGCCGCTCGCAGTCGCTCGGCCACGCTAATCGTCTGGCTCAGCGGCGTGCCGGGCAGCAGGACGGCGAATGTGTCGTCTTTGTATCGGGCGACCATGTCCATCTCGCGCATTCCCGCGGTAAGGAATTGCGATACCGTTCGCAACACCAGGTCGGCCATTGGATCGTTCAGTTTGTTGGCGAACTTCTCCATGGTGTTGACTTTGACCAACATCAGCGAGAGCTTGCTGTCGTACCGATTCGATTCGGCGGCACGTCGACGAACTTCTTCGCAAAACGACGTTCGATTCGGCAAGCCCGTCTGGCTGTCGGTGCGGAAGGGGTCGGCGGGCACGTCGGCGGCCGGTTCGGCGACCAGCTTCGTTGCCGCCGGCTTCTCTGTCGCCGGCTTCGCTGCCGCCGGCTTTGCTGTGGCCGGCTTCGGTTCTGGCGCCGCCGGCGCGGCGACGGCCGGCTTGGCGCTGATCGGCATGGTGGTTTGACCGTCGTGCAGATAGCCGCAATTGCGGCCCGCTTTCTTGGCGGCATACAGGGCCTCGTCGGCTCGCTTGATCATGCCGGCATCATCTTCGTTGACGGCCACCTCGGCCAGGCCGCCGCTGACGGTTACTTTCAACGACTTCCCTTCGAATTCGAATTGGCTTCCGGCAATCCGCGAGCAAAGCCGCAACACTCCCGCTTGGGCCTCGCGAATCGTCGTCGAGGGCATGATTACGGCAAATTCTTCGCCGCCGTAGCGGGCCACGATGTCCATCTCTCGGCACGTTTCGCGAAGCGCCCGCGCGACGCCGCGGAGCACTTCGTCGCCGGCCAGGTGGCCATGAACGTCGTTGAATTTCTTGAAGTGATCGACGTCGACCATCACCAGGCAAAAGGGAGTTCCGCGACGTTGAAACTCGGCCAATCGCCGGCTCAATTCCGTGTCGAACGCCCTGCGGTTTGCCCCGCCGGTAAGAGCGTCGGTCACGGCGTCGGCGGCGTGAACTTCGATTTGATGTGCCTGTTCCTGCAACTTTCCCTCGGCCGTCTTCAATTGCTCTTGCAGCCGGCCGTTGGCTTGAATGATTTGGGCGACGGAGCCGAGGACAACCGATTCGAGTTCGCTGTTTTCCGGCACATGGCTTGTCAATTCGTCGCTGATTTCCTGAACGCGCGTCGAATGCTCGCCCACGTCGGCCGCGACGCGACTCGCCAATTCGTGAAGCCGCGCCAAGGCGTTGCGAGCCCGTTCGACTTCTTCCGACTCCGGACGCGGTCCGGTGTCGCCGTTGCCGCGCAGCCACCAGCCGATACCCACCCCGGCCATCAACTCGACCATCGTCATGACCAACGCGAGCAAGATCAACGAATGTGAATCCACGGGGGCACCCAATTCAAGTTGTCGGTCCGGGCTGGAGTCCGGTTGGAAAAAAACGAATACAGCCGCCCCGAGCATCGCCCCCTGCTCCTATGGCGGAAGAACCCGAGCCCTCGCGGGTTTCTGGTTCACAAGAGAACCTAGGACACGAGCGGGTAAAGTCAAATCCGCGGGAATTGCGATTTATTGCCGGAAGGGACGCTGGTTTTCGTTCCGAAGGCGGATCGCGGCGTGCCGATTTTTTCTCTTGCCTGCTTACTATTCTTACGAACGGCAAAGCGCTCTGTGTGGGGGGTGAATGTTCGTGGTCTTTTTGCAAATCAATTTGCATTTCGCCGGCCACGAGCTATCCATTGAGATGCGGCAATCAACGGCCGCTTGCCGTTCGCAGCCGCGGGGCTTGAATTTCGGCCGCCGTAGACATCGCACCCCAGAAGGTACGAACGGCGCAAAAGAGCTTCAGCGCTCGGCCGATTCGAGTTCTTCGTGGAAATGCTCCACGCCGTCGGCCTTGGCGATCACGATCACTCCCCCTTCGCTCACGGTGAAGCCGCGGGCCCGATCGTGCTCGGGGTCGAAGCCGATCTCCGTGCCCGGCGGGATGTGCACCCCCTTGTCGATGATCGCCCGGCGGACCCGCGCGTGGCGGCCGATGTCGACCCCGTCGAGCAGGATCGAATCCTCGACGTGGGCAAAGCTGTTGACGCGCATGTTGGTGCCCAGGATCGATCGCTCGACCTGCCGCCCGAAACGATCGAACCCTGGCAGACGATGCTGTCGAGCGCCTCGCCGCGGCGGGCTTCGGCCCCTCCTCGGCGAACACGAACTTCGGCGGCGGGAAATTCGGCATGATAGGTGCGAATCGGCCAACGCTCGTCGTACATGTTCAACAGCGGATCGACCGAGATCAGGTCCATGTTGGCCTCGAAGTAGGCGTCGAGCGTGCCCACGTCGCGCCAGTAGGCGTCTTGCTTGCGGTTCTCGTCGCGGAACGGAAAGGCATACAACGCGGTGCGTGTCGATGATCGCGGGAATGATGTTGCGGCCGAAATCGTGCGCGCTGCCCGGCCGCGTGGCGTCGAGGCACAATTGCTCGAACAAGAAATCGGGCGGTGAAGACATAGATGCCCATCGAGGCCAGGCAATGCCGTCGGGTCGCCGGGGATCGTCTTGGGATCGGCCGGCTTTTCCTCGAAGCCGATGAGCGGCTGTCGCGTGTCGATCTGCATCACGCCGAATTGCCGTCGCCTCATCGGCACGTCGACCCGCAGGGCCGCGACGGTCAGATCGGCCTCGTTCTGCCTTGTGAAACTCGACCAGCTGCGGTAGTCCATCTTGTAGATGTGGTCGCCGGCCAGGATCACGACGTACTCGGGCCGCTCTTTTTCCAGCGTGTAGATGTTCTGGTAGACGGCGTCGGCCGTGCCCTGATACCAGTGCTCGTCGATCCGCTGCTGCGGCGGCACGACGTCGATGAACTCGCCCAGTTCGCGGCACAGCAGCCGTCGCCAGCCGAGATTGATGTGCCGGTCGAGGCTCATCGCCTTGTACTGCGTGAGCACGCAGCATCTTGCGCAGGCCGCTGTTGAGGCAGTTGGACAGCGTGAAGTCGATGATCCGGTAGGCGCCGCCGAAGGGGACCGCCGGCTTGGCCCGATCGCGCGTCAGCGGTTCCAACCGCGAGCCCTTGCCGCCCGCCAACACCACGGCCAGCGTATTGTGCATCCGCGCCATGCGATCGTCGTCATTCAGCATCGGTTGCGACTCCATGCGTCCAGGCTGATTTGCGTCTGAATACGAACGCCGGCCATTCTACCGGCCCATCATAGCCAGTGGGAAGCCCGCGCCATCCACCCATTCTTGATGCCAAAGCTCCAGCACCAAGAGGGCCCAGATTCGGTGGCCGTGGCTCGTTGGTCCCGACTGATGTTCGTCCAACAATCGCTGGATCGCTTCAGGCCGGAAATATCCCCGGCCGAGCGCCACCGGATCGAGCAGCACTTGTCGAGCCAATTCGCGCAGTTCACCACGCAGCCAGGAATCCATCGGCACGCCGAAGCCCATTTTCGGCCGCCGTAGCACGTCGGCCGGCAACAAGTCGCGAAACGCTTCCCGCAGAATTCGCTTGCCGCGGCCAAGCCGCTGCTTGTATCGCACCGGCAGCGACGCGGCCCATTCGACCAGCCGGTGATCCAAAAACGGCTGCCGGCATTCCAAGCCGTGGGCCATCGAAGCAATGTCGACTTTGACCAGCAGATCGCAGGGCAGATACGTCGTTAGATCAGCCAGCGAGGCCGCGGTGACTGGGTCGCGGCGATCGGAGCGCCGCCATGCGCGGGCCAGAAACTCGGCCGGATCGACGTCGGTCAATCGCGACAAAAAGTCGTCGGTGTAGAGCGCCGCCCGGCCGGCCTCGTTGAAGATTCCGATCCAGTCGAGATACCGCCGCTGCATCGGAGAATTCAGCACGGCCGAAAGCCGCCGCACTCGCCGTAGGATCGATCGCTGCCGCCCGCCGCCGGGAAGCTGCTGCCAGAACGGACGCGCCGAACAGCCTTCGAATCGGCCGCGGCAACCGATCCAATTGCGCGGATATCCAAACGGCCCGATAGCGGTCGTAGCCCGCAAATAATTCGTCGCCGCCGTCGCCCGTCAGAGCGACCGTCACATCGCGTCGGGCCAATTGCGGACATACCACGTCGGCAGCGCCGAACTGTCGGCCATCGGCTCGTCGTAGTGCCAGATCAGTTTCGGCAGCAGTTCGGTGGCGCTCGCCTCGACGCGCATTTCATGATGCTCGGTGCCGAAGCGCTGCGCCACTTGGCGGGCGTATTTCGTTTCGTCGAATTGCGCATCGGAAAAACCGATCGAAAACGTTTTGACGGCACTTCCACTACCACCCGAGCCGCTGCCGCCGGCAAGTTTGCTCATCAGCCCGACGATGATCGATGAATCGACGCCGCCGGAAAGAAACGCCCCCAGCGGCACGTCGCTTTGCAACCGCAGTCGCACGGCATCGGTCAACAGCTCGCGCAATTCGGCGACGCATTCGTCCCAAGGCCGATCGATCTGACGATTGAAATCGGGCTGCCAATAGCTGTTGATCCGCATTTGGCCATCGCGCCACACGGCGTAATGAGCCGGCGGCAGTTTGCGGATGCCGCGGAAGATCGTATTTGGGTGCGGGATATATTGGTAAGTGAGATATTCATCGATAGCACCCGGATCGACTTCGCGCGGCACTCCCGGCACCGCCAAAATGCACTTCAATTCGCTTGCAAACAGCAGCCGATCATTTTCCAGGCGATACACCAGCGGTTTCTTGCCTAGCCGATCGCGGGCCAACACCAACTGCCGCCGCGGCGCGTCCCAAATCGCAATGGCAAACATGCCCCAGAGATGCCGCGCAAAGTCGGGCCCTTCGTCTTCATAGAGATGAACGATCGTTTCCGTGTCTCCGGCCGTGCGGAAACGGTGCCCCGAACCCTCCAGCCGCCGGCGAAGCTCTTGGAAATTGTAGATTTCGCCATTGAGCACGACCCAAACCGTGCCGTCTTCATTCGACATGGGCTGCCGGCTGCCCACGGGATCGATGATCGAAAGCCGCCGAATCCCCAGCGCGACTCCCGGCGTCAAGCCGCTGCCCCCTTCCTCTCGACATGGCCGGCAATAGCTGCCGCTGTCGTCCGGCCCACGATGGGCCACGAGCGCGATCATCCGCTCGAGCGTCGCGGTATCGAGCGCGGCCGAGGGACTTTTCCAAATGGCTCCGGTGATGCCGCACATGGAGGAAGGGGCTAGGGACTGGGGGCTACGGACTAGGGGACGAGGAGTGACGCGGGGTTGCGATCACTGGAGTAGTTCACCATATAACGCGGCGTATCGCTCGACCATTCGTTCGACGCTGAACTCGGCGCGCATTTTCGCGCGGCCGGCATCGCCCAAGCGGCGGGCCAAGTCTGCGTCTTCCAATATCGGCAGCGTGCGCCTCGCAAAGGCCGAGCGATTGTCGAGCGGAACCAAATAGCCGGTCTGATCGGGTACGACGAGTTCGCGATTCGCCGGGATGTCGGTCGCCACGACTGGCACGCCCGCCGCCATTGCTTCCATCAAGGCATTCGATTGCCCCTCGTAGCCGCTGGCGAGCCAGAACACGTCGAAATGCGGCAGTAACTTTGGAACATCCAGCCGCGCGCGAGAAAATGAACCCGGTCTTCCACGCCCGTCAGCCGGCGATAACGCTCTAGCGCCGATCGCAACGGACCATCGCCGACGATCAATAAATGAACATCGTCGCGGAGATAGCGCAATTGCACCATCGCCCAAATCAATTCCTTCACTCGCTTTTGCAGCGAAAGCCGGCCGACCGCGCCGATCAGCTTCGATCCGGCCGGCAATCCGATTTCGGCAAGTAAATCGGCGCGGCTCAGCGCGTTCGGCTCCGCGAGCGGGACGCCGTTGGGAATCACGGCAAATTGTTCGGCAGCGATTCCGTGCGATATGTAGAAATCACGCACCGCCTGGCCATTTGCGACGATTCGATCGGTATGGCGGGCCAAACGGCGGTCGATCGCCAATTCGTGCCACATCTTCCAGCGATCGACGCACCTTTCGCTCGCCACGATGCGGCGAACGCCCGCCCGCCGCGCCGCAACGCGCCCGTAACAATTCCCTGCGAACAGCCACGTGTGAACCAGATCGGGCTGCAGCCGGGCAATGTGCCGCTTCAACTGCCAATAGGCCGCCGGATCGAACTTCCAGCGTTTTTGCAAGACCGTGAGCGGAACGCCCGCGCGGCCGAGCGCCTCCGCATATGGCCCACCGCGCGTCAGCGCGCAAACGTGAACGTCAAACCGATCTCGCGGCAAGCCGCTGGCCAACAGCGTCAACTGCTTTTCCGATCCATGAGGATCGAGCGTCGGAATGATATGCAAGATGCGTTTGGTCACGATGGTCCGGCCCCCGCCAATCGCTCGAAGAGTGCCAAATGCGCGTTGACCATGCGATCAAGCGAGAAACATTCTTCGACCCGGCGCCGCGCCGCCGCGCCCAATTCTGCCGCCCTTTCAGGCTCGGTCAAGATTTTCGCGATCGCCGCCGCCAGCGCGGCAACGTCGCGCGGCGGAACGAGCAGCCCTTCGACGCCGTCGCGGATCACACTGGCGTTTCCGGGAATGTTGCTGGCGACAACCGGCAAACCGACCGCCATCGCCTCCAGCAAAGCATGAGACAAGCCTTCCGAGTCCGACGGCAGCACGAACACATCGGCGGCCGCCAGAACATCGTCAACATTGTCGAACGAGCCGGGCAGCACGACTCGGCCCGAGAGACCAAGCATGTCGATCTGTTGCAACAGCGCCGCATGTTCCGGCCCTTCGCCCACCAGCCACAATCGTGTGTCGGGATGCTTTGCCGAAACTTTCGCCCAGGCGGAAACGAGTGTCGTCAGTCCTTTGCCTTCATGCAGCCGGCCATTGTAAACGGCCAACCGCGTACCCGGCCCCAGCGAAAGGGCCGCGTTGGCGGCGGCAATTGTCGCTCGGGCTTGTCGCCGTCGGACGGGACTGATCGCTGCGCCGATCGGCACGCCACTCGGCAGCAGCACGACCGCTTCCGCGGGAAAGCCGGCCGCGAGCAACTCATCGCGAATCGCCGGGCTGGGCGCGACAATCGCCGCCGCGCACCGTGTTTCGCGCCGAATTCGCATTCCGCAGCGGCCCGTTGAATGCCAACGACAATCCCCCATTTCGCCGCCGCCGGTCGCCCGCACCACGACGTGAAACCCAACTCGCCGACCGGTTCGCACGGCCACATAAGCATCGTGCTTCAGTTGCGAAACGTAAACCAAATCGAATTGATCGCGATGCCGCTTAAGCCAGCCGGACAATTCTCGCATGTAGCGCAGCGTGCCCCAAATTCGCAGCGGCGGATGCGGCAACCGGACAACGCGCACTCCGCGGTGCGTGATTTCCGGCGGCCAGGCCGGTTCCCATCGAGCCGTCAGGATCATCGCCTTGCCTCCTCGCGCCACCAATGCCGCGGAGAGATTGGCGATCATCGTCTCGGCGCCCCCGACCAGCGGCCAGAAGCGTCGTGTGATGAACAACACTCGTGGCTGCATCAGGCCCTGCGCTCCTCGTCCACTGACCCCGGCCCCTTACTCCCTGCTCCCTGCTGCCTGCCTCTTACTCGTCACCGGCTTCCATGACCGCCACGTACGGCAAATTCCGATACGCATCACGATAGTCCAATCCATAACCAACGACGAACTGATTCGGAATCTCGAAGCCGACATGATCCGGCTCCATCGGCACCGCCTTGCGGCCATGCTTTCGCAAGAGCACGGCAGTGCGAACACTCTCGGGCCCCGCCGTGCGCAATTGCTCGACGAGCGCCGAAAGCGTGTTGCCGGTGTCGAAGATATCATCGACCAGCAGCACATGCCGGCCCTTGATTTCCGGCAACATCGACAGATCGACTCGCAGCGGCCCCGGCTCCGCGCCACGGTAGCTGCTGGCTTGCACCAATCCGACTTGCAACGACACGTCGAGCCGCCGGATCAGATCGGCCAACAGCACGATGCTGCCGTTGAGGACGCCGATGATCGTCAGCGGCCGCCCGGCATAAAAATCAAGGATCTCGATTGCCAGCCGGCTAACCGCTTCATCGAGTTGTTCGGAACTGAGCAATTGTTGCATAGGGATGTTTGCCGAAAACGGCCGTGGATTTTCTCGATTCGACTACGATTGCCCAATTCTAAATAGTGGACAGAAGGCCCGATAGGCCGTAAGACAGAGTTTTGCCGGACGAAGCTGCGCTGCGGCGGCAAGTGGTCTGTCGTAGTTTTTCGGGTGAGTAGAAGCATTGCGGCCGCCCACCGGCGGCTAGCGCCTTGCCGCTCACAAGCGGACCGGCAGGTGTGAGCGGCAAGGCGCTAGCCGCCGGTGTTCTCGTCGCGTTTGTTACTGGTCGATTATTCCAAGACAGGCCGCTTTCTATGACCGCCGCCGAAGGAAGTTGGACCCAAATTGAATTGCACGGCCATCCGTGCGATGTCTATGAGCCGCCGCCGTCGGTTTCGAATTCGGCCGGCGAGCGGCGGCAGGCGGTCATATATTTACACGGCGTTCGCTTGGCTCGGCTGGCGGATTATCCGGTGTTCACGCGTGAGTTTGCCCGGCATGGATTGGCGGTCCTGGCGCCGCATTCCGGGCCAAGCTGGTGGACCGATCGGATCACGCCCAGCTTCGATCCGCGGATTACGCCGGTGCGATATGTGCTCGACAGCGTGCTTCCGTATGCGGCCGAACACTGGGGAATCCGGCCGCCGCAGATTGGGCTATTGGGCACCAGCATGGGTGGGCAAGGCGCGCTGCGGCTGGCGTTCAAGAATGCCGACAAGTTTCCCGTCGTCGCCGCTATTTCTCCGGCTATCGATTATCAAATCCGTTGGCGCGAGGGAGACGAAGTGTTGCGGGCGATTTACGACGATGCCGAGACCGTGCGCCAAGACACCGCCACGCTGCACGTTCATCCGCTGCATTGGCCACGGCATATCTGGTTTTGCTGCGACCCGGCCGACGAACGCTGGCACGATAGCGCCGACCGTCTGCGGATGAAACTCGGCGTCTCGGCATCCCGCGCGAAGTCGATCTATCGACCAGCGCCGGCGGCCACGGTTGGGATTACTACCAGCACATGGCCCCCCGCGCCATCGCCTTTCTCGCCGAGCGCCTGGAGCGCCGAGCGACTGCGCGTCGTGTAGCGCATAAGCCCACGGATGGCCGCCGCCTCGCTTGGCGTTGAAGAAGACTTCTCTCGGCCTTCCGTGGTTTTGGCGGCCAAAAATCTCGCCGCTTCTCGCCTTGACTCGTCTCTGTACAAAAGTATACTATCATCATGCTAGCACCGTCAAGCCAATGTGAAATCTTGGAAGCCTTGCGCGAGCAGGTGCAGCGGCTGGAAATCGCTCGCCGGCCGGCGGTTCCCTCGTTTTCCAGCGGCTGCGGCGCCTTGGATCGGATCTTGCCGGGACAGGGTTTGCATCGGGGCACGTTGATTGAATACCTGGCGGAAATCGGCAGCGGCGCCGCGGCTCTGGCCCTGATTGCCGCGCGGCAGGCATGTCGCGAAGGAGGGGCTCTGGTGTTGATCGATCGCAGCCGGACTTTTCATCCACCGGCGGCCGCCAACTTGGGGGTCGATTTGGCCGACGTCGTTTTCGTCCGGCCGCGAACGAAGAAAGATTATCTCTGGGCGTTGAATCAGTCGCTCAGTTGCCAAGGCGTGGGGGCGGTCGTCTGCTGGCCCGAAAAGTTGGATAGCCGCGCGTTTCGCCAATTGCAGCTTGCCGCGGAAAGCTGTGCAACCACGGGTCTCTTTCTTCGGCCGCCGAATGTTCGCGGGCATCCGACCTGGTCGGAGTTGCAATTGCTTGTTGAAGCACTTCCTGCAGCCGCACTCACTGCCACAACAATGCATCGCCGCTTGCGCGTGGAAGTTATCCGTTGTCGCAATGGAAAGGCTGGGGCATCCGTTGAATTGGAGCTTGACGATGAAACGGGAACGCTCCAAGAATCGCGCTCTCTGTGTGTGGCTCCCGCAATGGCCGTTGCAGCGGGTGCGCATCAATCGTCCGGAGCTTAAACGGCGTGAAGTCGTTTTGTACGCACAAGCTCGCGGCGCATTGCGGGTGACTGCGTGCTCGGGGCGTCAGGCCATCGCCGTTGGAATGTCGCTGGCCGAGGCCACGGCGATCGCTCCCGCCGCTCATTTCGAGTTGCACGATCCCGCGGCCGACGAAGCGGCTCTCGGACAATTGGCCGGCCTCAGCGAACAATTCAGCCCGTTGGTCGGCATCCATCCGCCCGACACGCTCTGTTTGGATGTAACCGGCTTGGGGCCATTGTTCGGAGGCGAAGAATCGCTCGCCGAGCAGGTGAAGCGAGCGTTTCATCAATGGGGCTTCTTGGTTCAAGTCGCGCTGGCCGACACGCTGGGAGCCGCGTGGGCGGCGGCACACTTCGGCAATCACTCACCCTCGCTAACGCTTCGGGTTGGTGCTATTAAGACGCGCCATGCCACACCAACCCGAAGCGTTAGCGAGGGCGGCAGCGGGCTGCCTATCGTCGTCCCGCCGGGCAAGACGGCCGAGGGCTTGGCCGATTTGCCCGTGGCGGCCTTGCGTCTGCAATCGGAAGTCGAAATTCTCGCGGAGTTGGGCATTCATTGGATCGGGCAATTGCTTCGCCTTCCGCGCGAAGCGTTGGCTTCTCGTTTTGATCCGCAATTGCTGCTGCGGCTCGATCAGGCGACCGGCGCGATTTCCGAAATCATCGTGCCGCATCGCCCTCCGCCTGACATCACGGCTGAAACCGAGTTGGAATATCCGATCGAGGATCGCCAGGCGGTCGACATTATTCTCGGCCAACTCATGGAGCGAATCAGTCGAGCTTTGGCCGAACGCCAACAAGGCGCGATCCAGCTTGAATGCCGGTTGGAACACGAAGCTGGCGAAGCGACCCGAGTTGTCGTCGGACTGTTTCGAGCCAGCGCTCATGCGAAGCATCTGCTTGAATTGACGCAAATGCAGTTGGATCGGATCGCGCTCGCTGGTTCGATCCGCGCGATAAAACTTTCCGTGTTGGCGGCCGCTCCTTTGCAAGCGTGGCAGCCGGAGCTTTTCGAGCCGTCGCATCGTGAAGGGCGCCGGCAGGTTGCTCAGCTTGTCGATCGGCTCAGCAATCGCTTGGGGCGCGAAGCGGTGGTTCGAGCGATGCCGCGGCCCGAGGCTCAGCCCGAATTCGCGTTTCGATACGAACCGCTGGCGGGCGTGTTGCCGGGCAAATCCGCGGCGAGGGAAGGGGTCAGGCACCTTTTTCGGCGTAAACCGTCGATTGCGATTCCCGCCGCCGCGAGCCGAAAAAGGAGCCAGACCCCCACCGGCAAGCGTTGGAAATTCTTGCCGCGTCCGTTGCTGCTGGAAAATGAGCCGATTCCGCTGGACGTGTTGTCCGTGGTTCCCGACGGCCCGCCGATTCAATTTCATTTGCACACTTGCCATCGAGTGGCCCGTGTCTGGGGGCCGGAACGGATTCAAACCGGCTGGTGGCGCGGCCGCTATGTGCAACGGGATTACTACCGGATCGAAACGGCCACGGGCATCCGCTTTTGGCTATTCCGCCGCCTTTCCGATGCGAAGTGGTTTTTGCATGGAGTGTTTGATTGAGCACCGACGGAACGGCACGGAGGCCGTTCCCTACAGAAACAGGCGTTTCCCAAGGAAACAGCGTTTCTCACGGAAACACTGTAGGGAACGCCCTCCGTGGCGTTCCGTCGGCGGCCTGTGAGTGACCATCATGCCCGAGCAATCCGATAAAAATCGCCGACAACTCGCAAGTCTGCCACTGGCTTCGCCAGCGCTAACCCCTGCTACGCTGCGGGCTCGGCGTCGCCGATCGTTCCCTACGCCGAACTGCATTGCAAAACGAACTTCTCGTTTCTCGAAGGTGCCTCGCATCCCGACGAGCTGTGTCTATCGGGCCGCGGAGCTCGGTTATTCGGCGTTGGCGATTACCGATCGCAACAGCCTGGCCGGCGTCGTGCGGGCACGGGCTGCCGCCAAACAAGCGGGATTGAAACTGCTCATCGGCGCGGAACTAACGCCCGTCGATGCGCCGGCCGTCGTGCTGCTGGCGACCGATCGGAAGGCTTATGGCCGACTGTCGCGATTGATTACCGTCGGCTGGCGGACGCTCCCAAAGGGGAATGCCGGCTTACGTTCGATGATCTTGCCCGTCATGCCGAAGGATTGCTCGGCCGGCATTGTCGGCGAACGCGACGACCGACGATCTGTTGCGCTATCGCGAAGTCTTCGGCGATCGCTGCTACTTGCTGGCGGAGCTTGCATCGCGGGCCGAACGATGATCGCGTGCTTGACGCAGCGCATCCAACTGGCGCGGCAATCGCGCGCTGCCGCTGGTGGCCGCCAACGACGTGCATTTTCATCATCCGTCGCGCCGGGCGCTGGCCGACGTGCTGACTGCGACGCGGCCGGCTGCACGGTGGCCGAGGCCGGCGAACGTGCTGTTTCCCAACGCCGAGCGGCATCTGAAATCGCCGGACGAAATGCGCGAGCTGTTCGCCCGCGTGCCGGATGCCGTGCGGCGCACGCGTCGAGATCGCCGACCGCTGCACGTTTTCGCTCGACGAGCTGCGCTACGAATATCCCGAGGAACTGGCCCCGCCGGGCCAGACGCCGCTCGAGTATCTGACGCGGCTGACCTGGGCAGGGGCGCAGCGGGCGCTATCCCGGCGGCATTCCCGACAAGGTGCGGCAGCTGCTCGAGCACGAGTTGCAACTGATCGCCGAGCTGCACTACGAGGCCTATTTTCTCACCGTGTGGGACCTGGTGCGCTTCGCCCGCGCCGCGGAACATTCTCTGCCAGGGGCGCGGCTCGGCGGCCAATTCGGCGGTTTGCTATTGCCTGGGCGTCACGTCGGTCGATCCCGAGCGGATGGACGTGCTGTTCGAGCGGTTCATCAGCCGCGAGCGGAACGAAGCCCCCGACATCGACGTCGATTTCGAGCACGAGCGCCGCGAGGAAGTGCTGCAATACGTCTACGACAAATACGGCCGCGAGCGGGCCGGCATGACCGCCGAGGTGATCACCTATCGCCCGCGCTCGGCCGTGCGCGACGTGGGCAAGGCGCTCGGGCTGTCGCTCGATCGGGTCGATGCGCTGGCCAAGACGCTCGACAGCCATCGGCACGGCTGCCTGCCGAGCGCTGTGCCGCGACGCGGGCATCGATCCGCAGTCGCCGATCGGCCGGCAACTGCTGGGGCTGGTCGGCGAACTGCTCGGCTTTCCGCGGCATCTGTCGCAGCACGTCGGCGGCATGGTGATGACGCACGGCCCGCTGTGCGAGCTGGTGCCGATCGAAAACGCCGCCATGCCCGGCCGCACCGTCATCGAATGGGACAAGGACGATCTGGACGAGCTGGGCATTCTGAAGGTCGATTGCCTGTCGCTGGGCATGCTGACGGCGATTCGCAAATGCTTCGACCTGGTCGAACGGCATCACGGCCGGCAAGCTGACGCTGGCCGACGTTCCCGAAGGCAGATGCCGGCGTCTACGACATGATCTGCCGGGCCGACACGATGGGCGTGTTTCAGATCGAAAGCCGGGCGCAGATGAGCATGTTGCCCCGGCTGCAGCCCACGCAAGTTTTACGACCTGGTGATCGAGGTGGCGATCGTGCGGCCCGGGCCGATCCAGGGCAACATGGTGCATCCTTATCTGCGGCGGCGCGCCGGGCGACGAAGCGGTCACGTATCCCAACGACGCGATTCGCGAGGTGCTGCAACAAAACGCTGGGCGTGCCGCTGTTTCAGGAGCAGGCGATGCGGCTGGCCGTGGTGGCCGCCGGCTTCACGCCCGGCGAGGCCGATCAACTGCGCCGCGCGATGGGCGCCTGGCGACGGCCGGGCGTCATCGAGCAGTTTCGCGCAGCAAGCTGATCGACGGGCATGCTGGCCGACGGGCTGTCGCGAGGAATTCGCCGAACGGTGTTTCACGCAGATCCGCGGCTTCGGCGAATACGGTTTTCCCGAATCGCATGCGGCCAGCTTCGCGCTGCTGGTCTACGTCTCGGCCTGGCTGAAGCATCACTATCCGGCGGCGTTTTGCGTGCGCGCTGCATCAACAGCCAGCCGATGGGCTTTTATGCGCCGGCCCAATTGGTGCGCAATGCGCGCGAGCATGGCGTCGAAGTGCGGCCGATCGATGTGAACCACAGCGGCTGGGATTGCACGCTGGAGGGCGACGCGATTCGCTTGGGACTGCGGATGATCGTCGGCCTGCCGCAGTCGCAGGCATTATTGATCGAAGCAGCGCGCCGGCAGGAGCCATTTCGATCGATGGACGATTTCAGCCGTCGTAGCGGGGTTCGTCCATCGGTCGTGGAACGGCTGGCGAGAGCCGACGCGTTTGAGTCGTTGCACTTGAATCGCCGGGCCTCGCTTTGGCAGGCGCTGCGGCCAGCCCATGCGAAAGACGTTTTTCCTCTGTTCGACAAGTTGCCAGACAACGAACCGCCGCTGGAACTTCCCGCCATGAATGGCCGGCAAGAAGTTTTTGCCGACTATCAGACCGCGGGCCTGTCGCTCAAATCGCATCCGATCTCATTTTTCCGTGGTCAATTGAATCAACTGCGCATCGCGCCGGCGACGAAGCTGGCGAGCTTGCCGGATGGCTGTTTCGTGCGAGTGGCCGGGCTGGTGTTGGTCCGCCAGCGGCCGAGCACGGCGAAGGGGATCACGTTCGTCACGCTGGAAGACGAAACCGGCACGGCCAATCTGATCGTGCGAATCGACGTGTGGGAGCGATTCTACACCGTCGCCCGAACCGCCCCGGCGTTCATCGCCAGCGGCCGGCTACAGAATCAGAAAGGAGTGATTCACGTTCTGGTTTCGCGGCTGGAGAACATGAATGAGAGCGTCAATGAGCTTCGCTTGCGATCGAGGGATTTTCAGTGAGCAACCATCGCAAACTCGGTGACGACCCCAAGCCCAGGGATGGCCGAGTTGAATCTTTTCAATCGCAACACGCTTCGGCGGCCTTCCCTGGGCTTAACGCCGCCACTCGAAAACAGCCGTTACTGCTGCAAACCGCTCGCGCCCGGCGCCGGTTTCTTGCCAGCGGCTGGTTTCTTATCGGGCGTTGTCTTGCCCGGCGTCATGCTTGGCGGCGCCGCCGGCGCAGTTCCCTGATCGAGATCAAAAAACCGGGCATCGTTGACCGACACTTGATTCGCCATGCGCCAATAGAGAATCTTGCGGGCGGCGATTTTTGTCGGCGGGGCGCCGACGCGTTCTTGGCGGTATAGCTCGGCGTCGTTGCGGCCGTCTCCTTCAAGCACCAGCAGGTCTTTCGCCTCGGCGTACGTCATGCGATTGGCCAAGGCCCGGAACGTCGCCCCTTCGACCGACACATTGCCGATCGCTTCCATTTCCATCGGACGTCGATCCGGCTGGCCGGCCTGTTGGATAATCGCGCCTTGTCGCAGCGTCATCTGATCGCAGTTCATCAATTCGTCGTCGGGGCCGAGGTCTTGCACTTTGTCGAAGTTCAACTGATCGTCCCAGCCGAGCACCGGACCATAGATCGTCCGCACCTGCTCGTGGAACGTGATCTCATGGTCGTTGACGTTGCCGGTGATGGGGCCTTGGAATTGGACGTTCAAATAGGTCAGACGATTCGGATCGGCCGCGCCGCGCGGTTGGCCGGAAGCTCCGGCGCGACCGGCCGGTCGCTGGGCCGCGAACGCGATCGGCGGTTGAACGCCTTGCTGCGCGGTCACTGGAATTACGGGCTGCGTCGCTGGGATCGGGCGCCCCGTCGCTGGCGCGCCGGCGCAAGATCCTGCGATCCTTTGCGCACGCTGGTCAGCCAGCCTGGGCCTTGGCCGTCGATCAGACCGGTCACCTGGTCCACGGTCAGATCATGGGCTCGAAGCCGCTCGACGTTGGTCAAAAGATGTTGCAGATCGAACCCGCGGCTTTCCATCAGCACGTCGCCGTGACAAAAAATGCGGCCAACGTCGGTCCGCTGGCCCGATTGAGGTTGCGCGAAACTGATGCGCTGCCGCATCGTTACGTCCAGCAATTCGGTTCTTAGATTGCGAGTGTCGGTTTGGCAGACGACCGAGCGTTCGAATCGAGCCAAGAGACCGTCGAACGCCATCCGCCCTTGCCAATCGATGTAGATCGGCGGCGATGGCGGTTGAGGTCCGGCCGATACGCCAGCGGGGCCGGCATTGCGAGCGCCTCGCGGCCCAGCGGTGAGCGAACCACCCAGTCCGCCGCTACCGTCGTCGCTCGCCAATTGATTGGCGGGCAGTTTCATGCGGCCCGGTCCGTCGATCCACAGGCGATTGGTTCCCTTATCGAGGCGGATCACGTCGCCGTACATTTCCATCCCGCGCGACGCCGCTTCGCCGGCCGCCCGCTGATTGTCACTCCCGTGTCGGGTTCGCTGGCTCGAACCACTTGCAGCGAATCGCCGCTAACTTGGAGCGGCACGTCGCCAGGCAGCGGCGTTTGAATCTCGGCCAAATGGACCTGGCCATCGACGGCGAGGTCTTCCACGGTCGTCGCATCGCCTTGAGTAAGAAGCTGCACGCGAATTCGCTGGCCGTCAACTGAGTAACGCTGGGGTTGAGCATTCTGCGGGCCACGCGGCTGACCGCCGAATGCCGGCATGAAACCATTCGGCAATGCCACGGCTCGGAAGGGAGCATCCGGATTGGCTGGGACGTTCGTGGATGCGTTGTTTCCGACATTGCCGGGAGCAAGGATTCCGCCGCCGATCGTTGCCGGTGCGGCGGATATTCGCATTGGGCCGCCCGTGCCGTTCATGCCGGTGCGAGGCGCTGCGGGCGTTGTCGATTGTTGAAACCAGGCTTCCAATCGGCCGCAGCTTCCGACAAGTTGCGTCGAGTTGATTCGGACGTTGCCGATCGCCAGCATTCGGTCCGGTTGGATTTGCGATTTGGGCGAGGGCGCCGCGGCCGGGGCCGGATGCGCCTTGTCCAGCGGCGGCGGTTCCAAGAGCCAGACGTGAATTTCATCGGCCGATAGTTCGCCTTGGCCGCTAAAGCCGGCTCGAGCATCGCCGACGATCGAGATCACATGGTTCTCGTCGTAGGGGCGCATTTTCAGATAACGCGTCCAATGCGCTTCGAAAATCTGCGGCGGCTGTTGGCCGCTCGCTGACGCTTCGCCTTGGTGTCCCGACGTCGGTTGTTTGTCGGCCGATTTTGGTGGCACGCCGCGCAGGCGGCCGGTCCCGTCCGCCAGCAATCGCCCTAGGCGGCCCGCTTCGCCGGGCTGATAGACGATACTGCGGGCGTGGATTTCATTGACTTGCTGTTGCATCATCACCTCGTCGCCGCCATCGAGCGTGATTTGCCCGCTGAGGATGTCGTAGTCGAGATGCTCGCCCCGGGCGTAGGAGCCGTTGGACGGCGCTCGCACGATCACGGGATTTCCGCGAGCTTCGATCCGCCGCGGTTCGAGATTCGGGATTTTCTGATTGGAATCGCCGGATTGGTTGGGCGGCGCGGCGGGAGCGGTCGCGGAAGCGTTGGAGGCGTTTTTCGAGCTGGTCGCAGCAGCGGCCGGCTTCGGGGCTGGATCGCGTGGCGCAAAATGGACGATCAATTGTTCACACGTCATCTGATCGCTCGGACCATCGTGCGGAGTTCGCAGCACGTCAACCTGATCTTCGAAGGTCGCGAGATACTGCACCATGTCGAAACGGAATTTTCCCTTGCAGCGAATGTCCACCGGCGGATCGGGCTCGGCGTTGGTCTTCGTCGGCGCCGCCGGCGATGCCAGCGGTGCTCCGGTCGTCGCGCCGGCGGTCGCATAATCGGGCACGGGCGCGGGCAAATCGGTGCGCCTGGCCGGCGCGACCGACATTGTCGGCGGCTTTTCCTCAGTCGGTTTCTTTGCGACGCTCGCCGGCGGCTTGTCGTCGCCATGCCGTTTGTCCATCGGCATGAGGCCGCCGCCGCTTCCGGCCACGAGCCGCATCTGAACGTCGTGCAAGAGATCGATCGACTGGATGCCGCCGATGCTTGGGCCATGCTCGCCGGCATGGCGGAGGGGAGAAGATGAATTTGCAAATCGCGGCCGTGGCCCGTGTTTTGTCCGAAGCGAAATTCGACCGGCTCGGGAGTCCAAATCGTTTCGGTGGTCATCTGGATGTTTTGCGTGGTCACGAGAATATCGTCCGTGCCGCCGGGCCGGCTGGGCGTTCCGCGAATCGTGATCGGGCCGTGAAACTGCGCCCCGAGCAGGCGGCCGATCTTCCCTTTTTGCAAATCCAACGGCTGATCGAACTGGGCAATTGCGCCCTGGGGAGCATCAAGTACGATCACTCGTCCCTGCGAGTCGTCGCCATCGGAATCGGCGGGAAAGAAGACGATCGAGCAGGGAAACATCTCGACTCGTCCATCAGGCAGATTGTTATACTTCTGCATCAAGAGTTGCGAATGATCGTTCTCCAACTTGATCGGATCGTCCAACTGCCATGATCCGGGCGCAAAGAGGCGAGTCAGGCGAGGATCGCCGGCCGATTTCTGGCTGCTGGGATTCGCGATTTCCGTGGCTTGCGCGGGCTTATCGACCGACGGCTCGAGAAAAGGCACCGCGGTGAAGTCATAGACCGTGTATGCGACCAGCACGATTCCGAAGCCGATGGTCGTGCGTCGGAGGCGATCGAGCATGGAGGCACGGCGGGGGAATGTCTAATGACGAATGACAAATGTCGAAAGAAGCATGAATGACGAAGGCCGAATGATAGGGATTGTCGTCTTATTGCTCGGGGCGGCCTTGGTATTTCTGCACGAAGTCGTCCCAGCGGCCTTGCGCTTTCAGGATTGTTTCAATCGCTTCGCGCACGGCGCCGCGGCCGCCCGCGCGACGGGTTACGTAGTGGGCTGCTCGTCGCAACTCTTCGCAAGCATCGGCGACGGCCACGCCGAATCCAACTTGTCGCACGACGGCCAGGTCGGGCAGATCGTCGCCGATAAAGCAAACTTGTTGGAGGTGCAGCCCAAGCTCCGCTACCACTTGCTGCACGACCGCCAGCTTGTCTTCGACGCCTTGGCGAACCAACTCGATGCCCAACTCCGCCGCTCGCAATCGCACGATATGCGAAGAGCGACCGGTGATCATTCCAAACCGATACCCGGCGCACCGCCAGAGTTGAATGCCCAATCCGTCGGCGATGTGAAATTGTTTGGTTTCGATCCCTTGATTGTCGAACACGACGCTGCCGTCGGTCAGCACTCCGTCAACGTCGGAGAGCATCAATTCGATCGGAGCGGCGCGCTGTTGCAAATTCATGAATCGGTTCCCGGATGCAATGACTCAGGCCGCAGTTGCGTGCGAATGAACGCTGGGTTCTTCGGCCGCGGCGGCTGTGCGGATCGCGCGGCCGGCGCACCATCGCCCGAGCGGATGCCACCGAAATCTCCTTCGGGATACAGCGCGACGATGTCGGTAATATCGATCAAACCGACCGGCTTGCCGGCCGCATCGACCACCGGAATCTCGCTGATCTTTCGCTCGGCCATGATCTCGACGGCGTCGGACACCATCGAACCGGTCGGCACGGTCGTCGGCCGCTTGGTCATTACCTGGCGGATCGGCCCATCGAGCGCTTCGTCGCGGCGGCTTTCGAACAATCGGGCCAAATCGCTATCGGTGAAAATGCCGCGTAAGATGCCGTCCGGATCGACGATCATCACCGCTCCCGTGCGTCGCGCCGGCCGACGCCGCTCGACCAACACTTGCCGCACGCTTTGCGAACAGGTCGCCACGCGGCAATCGGCCAATGGGCGCATCTGCTCTTCGACTTTTGCCAATTGCCGGCCCAAGCTGCCGCCCGGATGAAAGCGAGCAAAATCTTCGCGGCCAAACGATCGCATTCGGCTGACGACCAGCGCCAGCGCATCGCCGATGGCCAGCATCGCCGTCGTGCTCGTGCTCGGCGCCAGTCCCAGTGAGCAGGCTTCCTTCAGCGGCCCGATATCGAGCGTCACTTGCGCCGCTCGCGCGAGCGCGCTGATGCGATGGCCCGTCACGGCAATGATCGGCACCGGCAGCGCCGCCAAGGCCGGCAGCAGCCGAACGACTTCTTGCGTTTCGCCGCTGTGCGAGAGGATTAGCATCAGGTCGGTTCGATGGATTCGTCCGAGGTCGCCGTGAACCGCTTCACCGGCGTGCAAAAAATGGCTTCGTGTTCCGGTCGAGGCGAGCGTCGCGGCGATTTTTTGGCCGATCAATCCGGCCTTGCCGATTCCCGTGACGATCACGCTTCCTGGGCACTGATAAAGTTCGTTCGCGGCGCGACAGAATTCGGTGTCGAGCCGTCGGCTGAGGCTTTCGAGCGCCTCGGCCTCGATTTGGATAATTTGCCGGGCGTAGCGCAATTGCTCGGCCGGATTCAGCAGACCGGTGGCGGGAGCGGCATCCATGCTCATCGCAGGCGTCATCCTTGACGGCGGGAGAAATCAAACCGCGGAAAATCGAGCCGGGGAATTGTAGTGTCGAACCCCGTTTCCGGCAACGCGGGGAAGCCCGCATGTAGGTCAGGCTTTCCAGCCTGACAGAAGTGGACCGCTGTCAGCCTCGAATGGCCGGCCTATGCTAGCATTGCAAGCCGTCGCCGGTGTAAGCTGCAGCAATTACCCAATCCCAACATTCATCAGTGTCGCCCAATGATCCTTTACATTATCCGACACGCTTGGGCCGGAGAGCACGACGCCGATCGCTATCCGAACGACGATCTGCGGCCTTTAACGTCCGACGGCAAGAAGCGATTCGCCAAGATGCTCGATCGGCTGGACGACGCAAAAATCCGTCCAACCTGGGTCGCGACGAGCCCGCTGGTTCGCTGCCGGCAGACGGCTGATTTGCTCGCCAAACAGTTGCCAGAGCCGCCGGAGATCATGGAACTTATCGCGCTGCGTCCCGATTCGGATTTGGCTGAGATATTGGCGTGGACCGGACGGCGAAAGGATGAGGAGATCGCCTGGGTTGGCCACGCGCCGGATGTGTCGGATTTGGCTGCGGCGTTGATCGGTGACGGATCGGCGTCAATTCGCTTTGCCAAGGGGGCCATCGCCGCGATTCGATTCGAGCGCGCGGTCGAACGCAACGCCGGTGAATTGCTTTGGCTAGCGACCGCCGGATTGGTTGGCTGCTGATTGGCCAGAAATATCGCGCAGCAAGCCCAGGGATGGCTGCCGAGGGCGCTCGCCAATTGTCAAGACGTTGACAGCCTTCCCTGGGTTCCGGCGCCGCCTATTCCGGCAAAACGGCGACCAACTCTTGCGCGACCGCGTCGAGTTGCTCCGCCGTGATGCTCCGCCGTTCTTCGGCGAAACCGATGAGAAGCGCCAGATCGCAGAGTCGATTGATCCGCCGGGCCAGACCGTGCGTTAATCCGTGCAGCGATTCGAGCGCGGCGGGCTCGAAGAGTTGCCGTTTCGCTCCGGCCGCTTGCAACCGATGCGAGACGTAGCTGATTGTTTCATCGAGCGTGAACGGGCGCAACAAACACTTCAGCGCCAATCGTTCCTCGAAGCCCGGCATTCGGTCGATGATCGGCAGCAACTTCGGTTGGCCGACGAGCAGCAGCGTCATACCGGGCTTGGAATCGGGCTCGAAATTCAAAAGCATTCGCAGCGCTTCGAGCGATTGCGTATCTTCCAATAGATGCACTCGTCGATGATCACGACGGCGTGCTTTCCGCTTGCCGAATTCTCCGCGAGAAATGTTTGAACACGGCGGACCGATTGATCGATGCTACGAATTCCCGAATCGCGGCCGGCCAATTCGTCGGCCAGATAGGCCAGCAACTCGGCTGCGGGCATTTGTGGAAACACGAGATGCGCGATCGGACGGCAGGTGTCCGCCAACTGCCGGGTTAGAACACGTGCGAGCAACGTCTTGCCGGTTCCCGCGGCGCCTGCCAAAACGGCCCCGCCACGCTGATTCTCGATCACGTAGCGCAGCTTCAAGAGCGTCCCTTGATGGCTTTCGCCGGGGTAATAGAACCGCGGATCGTCGCTGTTTTCGAACGGTCGGCGATCGAGTTGCCAGTAGGATTCGTACATGATCGTTTCTGCCGTGTTGGTTGAACGCGCTCGAAGCAATCTGAGATCAAAAAATCGCGGATCGATCAGGGCTTCAGCGGGCAAAAGTTTTCGGCGATTCCGAGCGGGATGATATTTGCTTCGAGCAGGCGGCGCTGGAGTTCGGCGGCCCGGCCGGGGGCGGTGACGCGAGCGTCGGAAACCATGATTGCGGAATCCAAACTGCCCGCCAACGCCAGTGGCCCGCGCGGTTTGGCGTCGGGGCGAACCGCCTTCACCGCGCCGGCGTCGACCAGAACGACATCGAATTCCTTGCGCAAAGCTTCGAGATGTTGGCGGATGGCGTCGGCATGTTTGGCGACGAATTCCGTCGGCGTCGGTTGGCCGGAGTTGTTCCCTGGCCGCGGAGCGAGCGGCAAGATTGCCAGCCGATCGTTGAGCGATTCGACGAGACCGTCCCACACCGGAAGGCCGTCGGTCAGTACATTTTCCCAACCGCTTTGCAACGTCATCCCGAGCCGCGCGGCCAGTTGCGGCACTTCGAAATCGGCGTCGACCACGACCACTTTGACCGCCGTCGCGGCCAATCGGCGCACCAACGCTAGCGCCAGCGTGGTTCGTCCGTCGCCGCGGCGCGAACCGGTGATGGCGACCACTTTGCGGCCCAACGCCGATTCGGTCACCAACTGGCCGACCAATTGATCGAATTGGCTCGATTGTTGTTCCAGCAGTTTGCCGCACAAGTCGGGCCACGAGAAATGATCGACCTCGAACGCCGCGCGCGGCCCCTCCGTCTCCTGTTCAGCCTTCCCGGCGGCCGCCGCAGATTGCGGACTCGCTGGCGACGGCGCCAATTGCACGATGGCGGGAGCGACCGCGGGCAGAACCGACGACGCCTCACTATCGTCCGCAGTGGATGGCTCTTCCGCAAGCGACTCGGTATCGGGCCGGTTCGGTTCCGCGGCGGATGTGTCAGGCTGTAGTGGTTCGAGAACCGCGATGTTTTGGGCGATTGGCGACGGATCGAGCGTCAACGTGGTGTGAATGAATGCGGCAAGCCGAAAATGCGGCGACGGCACAGCCGATCGCGAGGGCGGATTAACGGCGATGGCCGCCGGCGATTCCGCGGTAACGACGGACGGAGTTCGTCGCGGGGCGGCCGATTCGCTCGCTGGCGGACTGGAGAATTGCCGGACCGCGACGGACTTCGCCGGTCCAACGGCGCGTCGCGCCGGTTTGGTCGCGATTGGCGTCTGTTGTATTGCTGCCTTTTGTGGCACTGCAACGGACCGCGCTTCCGGCCCCGGCGCCGGCTGATCGTCGAAGTCGCCGGACACCGGCGTGAAAGAGGGCGCTGTGTCGAGGGTATAGGCACGGATGAAGGCGTTGTCGATGGCGCTCATGATCGCTCGATGGGGGCGGCGGTGATGGGTCGTTGGATCGATCACTATTGTTGCGGTGGTCGTGCGATGAATCCCTGGAAGCGAGCCACGCCGGGATCGGCCGATTCGTTTGTGCCGTGGCCAGGAGGAATGGCGGCCGGATCGACATTCTGGGCCGTGCGATATTCAGGGCCTGTTGGTCCGCCTTGGACGACACCCGGATCACCCGTAGGCGGATTGCCCCACGTCGGACTTCGCGCCGGCATCGGGGGGACCGAATCGCCTTGTATTCCGCTTGGACCGCCAGCAGCGCCGTTTGGCGTCGAGCCCGCGCCCGGCCAGCCATTTGCCGGGAAGCCGTTCGATGGGTAGCTCGTCGACGGAATCGGATTGGTCGTCGCGGCCATGCCGGGCCCGAGATTGCTCGAGGGAGACTGATAGGCTGATGGTGATGCGCCGGCGGCGCCGGGCGATGGGGTAGCCCAATTCGGAGTCTTGCTCGCGCCGGTTTGCGTTGCTCGGCTGGCCTGACTGCTCGGCAACGATGCTCCGTTATTCCAGGCGGGTGCATCGGAATCGGCGGCGACGGGCTGCGACTTGCCGGAGCGATGGCGGACCACCAAGAACACTCCGAACACAATCACGACCGCGAGCGCGTAGGGGAGATATTTTTTCACGCGCGGAGTATTGAGCTTCGTCAGCCACGGTTGCAATCTCGCCAGTGGCGACGGCCGCGGCGCAATTGCCGTTATCGCCATGGCTGCGGTTGGCTTCGTGGCCGGCGCCGTGGACGGAGCGGCAATCGCGGGCAAACGGAGCAACACTCGCGGCGCGGCATCGATTTCGCCGATCGGCGCGGACTGCGCAAGCGATGTCGTCGGCACGTCGGACGCGCGGTTTCGGCGGCGCGGACTGATGGACGGAGCGGTGTTTGTCATAGGGTTCGCCTTTCTGTGGCGTTGTGGTTATCGACCTACGGAATTTCGACCTTGAGGATAATTCCGATTGCGGCGAGATTTCCGAATAATGGAAATGAGAGGGCTCGCTAGCAAGCCATGCGACCGCATCGCATACAAGCCTGACGACAAGCGAAGGAACAGCGCAGGTGGCCACCTCGCGGCGCCCTTCTTCGCTTGCGCTTCAGGCTGGTATGAAAGAGCCGTAGCTAGCGGTGCTGTCGTTGCGAATTGCTGGCGGCCATTTGGCGCGAGAGGGCGTTGGCTTCGACGATTTCGACCAGTTTGCGAATGTCCAAAGGCTTCGCAAGATAGTCGTCCATCCCAGCCGCCAGACAGCGATCGCGGTCGGAAGGGAGCGCATGGGCCGTCAGGGCGACGATTGGAATTCGCGCGGCTCCTGGAATTGCTCGAATGGCGGCGGTGGCTTCGAAGCCATCCATGTCGGGCATTTGGAGATCCATCAGAACAAGATCGAACGAGTTTTGCCCCACGAGTTCGACGGCTCGCAGACCGTTTTGGGCCACCTCGACGTCGTGCCCTCGCCGATTCAGCACGTGCGTCACGAGCATTTGATTGGCCGGCAAATCCTCGACCAGCAGCACTCGCAATTTATTGGCCGGCGACTCCGCCGCGGGTCGCTCCGCCGGAACGGGAAGGCTCGGGCGCGCCTGGTTCGACCGTGGCTGAGCTTCGATCGACAGCGGCTCGGCGGATACTTCGCTCGATCCTTGATCGTGGCGAATCGGCACCACGAAATAAAATGAACTGCCTTTGCCCAATTCACTCTGCACGGCCAATCGTCCGCCCATGGCTCGAATCAAATCCGAGGCGATTGCGAGTCCCAGACCCGTGCCGCCATGCTGCCGCGTCGTCGAAGAATCGACTTGGGCGAACGGAGCAAATACTCGCTGCTGGTCGGCCATCGAAATGCCAATGCCGGTGTCAACGACCGCGAATCGCAGATTGGCGTCCTCCGCGGTCTCGTGATTGCCGTTCCGCTCGGCGGTGACTTCAATCGTAATCGAGCCCTGCTCGGTGAACTTGATTGCATTGGAGAGCAAATTCATCAGCACTTGCCGCAGCCGCAGCGGATCGCCCAACAGACGATCGCGCACGTCCGCCGCGACGTTCGCCGAAAGCTGCAACCCCTTGGCCGACGCGCGGTAGCCGAACGTTTGCACCAGTTCGACGATCAATTCCCGCAGACAGAACGGAACGCTGCGGAGGTCGAATTTGCCCGACTCGTATTTGGAAAAGTCGAGTATGTCGTTCAGCAAGTCCAACAGCAGCCGGGCATTCGATTTGACCATTCCCAGGTATTCGCCGACCAAGGGAGTCAGTTGCTCGCCCAAGGCGAGATCGGTCATGCCGATAATCGCATTCATCGGCGTGCGCAACTCGTGGCTGACATTGGCGAGAAACGCGTCCTTGGCACGATTGGCTTGCTCGGCGGCGACGCGGGCGGCGCGCTCCTCGACCAGCGCGATGTGCTCCTCGGCCTGCCGTTTGACCTGCAACGTCATTCGATAGAGATCGACGAACACCGAGACCTTGGCGCGCAGAATCTCCGGGATCACTGGCGTCATGATGAAATCGACGGCGCCCAACTGGTATCCGCGCACGGCGAAACGATCATCGGGAAAAGCCGTAAGGAAGATGATCGGCGTGTGTTCGCAGCGCTTGCGCTGGCGAATCAGGGCCGCCGTCTCGAAGCCGTCGAGATCGGGCATGTTGACGTCGAGCAGAATGACGGCGAAGTCTTGCCCGAGAAGTTCGCGCAGCGCATCGGCTCCCGAGCGGACCGCGACGACGGGCTGCCCGAGCTCCTCCAAAACCGCTCCGAAGGCCAGGAGCTTCTCCGGAACATCGTCGACCAACAGAATCGGAGCTTCATCGGATGGAGGCATTCATCACTCCGTCAGCCAGGCGTGCAAGGCCGACAACATTTGCTCGGAATCGACAGGTTTGGATAGATAATCCCAGGCGCCGGCTTCGATGCACTTATCGCGGTCTCCTTTCATGGCTTTCGCGGTCACGGCGATAATCGGCAATCGCTTGAATCGGCCGATTTGCCGAATCGCCTTCATCGTATCGATCCCGTCCATTTCGGGCATCATGATGTCCATCAACACAATATCCACGTCGGTGGCGGCTTGCAGCAAATTGATCGCGTCGCGGCCAGTTTCCGCGGAAACCGTCACGATATCGTATCGCTCCAAAACGCTCGTCAGCGCGAAGATGTTTCGGATGTCGTCGTCAACGATCAGCACTTTTTTATGGGCCAACATCGGCGCGGGATTGCACGCCTCCTGAACCATCTTTCGATACGGGTCGGAAAGCTTCGTCACCGGACGGCACAGCGCAAACACCACCTGATCCACCAGTCGATTGACCGAATCCACGTGCCTTAGATTAAACTCCTGCGCCAGTCGCTTCCAGCGGTCGGCTTCTTCTTGGGGCAGATCGGGCTGCGTGTAAATGATGAGCGACGGAGTTATTCTGGTCGATGGCTCGGCGATGATCTCGCCCGCCAACGCGGCCAACGTCATATCCGGCGGATGCGGCGTCAATACGATGCAATCGATTTCGCCGCCGCGCAGCACGTCGAGCGCGGCTGCGCCGCTCGAAGAGGTGATGATCTTGACTTCCGATCCGTCGATCGGCGCAATAGAGCGCGAAGCTGCTCCGCGCGCGTCGCATCCGGCTCGACCACCAGCACCGAACGATTGGTCCGGCCGACGAATTCGTGAATTTGCTCCAAAAACTGCTCGAGCCGCTGCGCGGTTTGAATCGGTTTGGGCAGAATATCTTGAGCGCCAAGTTGCAAGCCGCGCTCCGGATGATCGATCGTGGAAACGACGAACACCGGGATATGCCGGGCCGTCAGATCATGCTTCAGCCGCTTGAGAACGCGCCAGCCGTCGATGTCGGGCAGCGAAATATCGAGAATAACCGCGTGCGGCTGATATTCGCACACCAAGGCCAGGGCCGCGGCTCCCGAGGCCGTGATCAGTCCCTTGAAGCCGACGCCGCGGGCCGTCTCCAACACGAACTTCGAGAACTGCACGTCGTTATCGACGATCAACAGCACCTTGTCGCCCGATTGAATCGAGCGGCGATCGTCGGGAGCTGCCTCGGCCGGCGACAAGGTTTCCTCGGCGAGCGCGACGTTATGTTTCGGCATCGCCTGCTGGGAGATCTTTCGCGGCACGTTCAACCTCTGCTGCGCCGATGCCCGTCGCGACGCTTCCCGACGATGGAGCGGCGGAGGTTGACGGGCGCCTCCGCTTCGAGCCGCCTCCGAGCGCCGCGCCGACGATCGCCGCACCGTCTTCTGCGGCGCGAAGCTTTGCGGCAGATAGAGCGTGAACGTGCTGCCGACACCCGGCAGGCTGACAAGCCCGATCTCGCCCCCCAGCAATCGAGCGATCTCGCGGCTGATCGCCAAACCGAGCCCCGTGCCGCCATACTTTCGGCTCGTGCTCCCGTCGGCCTGTTGAAAGGCCTCGAAGATGATCTGTTGCTTTTCCGCCGGAATGCCGATGCCCGTGTCCGACACGGAGAAGGCCAGCACGCAATCCGCCGCGTTGAGATTCTCATTATCCGGATGCCAGCCTTCGCGAGCTTCTTGCACTTTCAGGCAGACTTCGCCGCGATGGGTGAACTTGAACGAATTGGAGAGCAAATTCTTGATGACTTGCTGCAATCGCTTGCTGTCGGTCGTCAGGCTGCGCGGCAGGTTCGCATCGAGCTCGACGTTGAATTCGACCCCCTTCGACTCCGCGACGTGCCGGAAAGTGCGATCGACGTAACTGTACAAATCGGCGAACCGCAACTCGCCGACGTCCAACACGACGGTGCCCGACTCGATCTTCGATAGATCGAGAATGTCGTTGATGAGCATCAGCAAATCGTTGCCTGACGAGTGAATCGTCTTGGCGTATTCGGTTTGCTTGGGGCTGAGATTTCCGTCGGGGTTTTTCGACAGTTGATCGGAAAGAATCAGCAGGCTATTGAGCGGAGTGCGCAATTCGTGCGACATGTTGGCGAGGAATTCCGACTTGTATTTCGAAGTCAGGGCCAATTGCTCGGCCTTTTCCTCGAGCGCCTGCCGGGCCTGCTCGACTTCGGCGTTCTTCTGCTCGACTTCGACGTTTTGATGCGCCAGCAACCGGGCCTTTTCTTGCAGCTGATCGTTGGTCTGTTGCAACTCTTCCTGGCGGCTCTGCAACTCCTTGGCCAGCGATTGCGACTGCGTGAGCAGATCCTCCGTGCGCATGTTGGCTTCGATCGTGTTGAGCACGATGCCGATGCTCTCGGTCAATTGATCGAGAAACGCCTGATGCGTCGGGTTGAATCGCTCGAACGACGCCAATTCCAAGACGGCCTTCACTTGCCCTTCGAACACGATCGGCAGCACGATGATATTCACCGGCGCCGCGCCGCCGAGGCCCGACGAGATGCGCACGTATTCCGACGGCACGTTCGTCAGCAGGATCTTTTCTTTTTCCAAGGCGCATTGCCCGACGAGCCCTTCGCCCAGCGCGAATCTGCTTGCCGACTTCCGTCGGCTCTTCGCAGGCGTAACTGGCCAACAGCGTCAGGCTGTGGGTCTCGCCGCTGCTGTCGTAGCGTGTAGAACACGGCGTGCTGGGCAGTGACCACCGGCGCCAGTTCGGAGAGAATCAGCCGGCCGACGGTCAGCAGATCTTTCTGGCCCTGAAGCATTCGGCTGAACTTCGCCAGGTTCGTTTTCAGCCAGTCTTGCTCGGCGTTCTTGAGCGTCGTGTCCTTGAGGTTGACAATCATCTCGTTGATGTTGTCTTTCAAGGCCGCGACTTCGCCTTGCGCCTCGACTTTGATGGACCGCGTCAAGTCGCCTTTCGTCACGGCGGTCGCCACTTCGGCGATGGCTCGCACTTGCGTCGTCAGGTTGGCGGCCAACTGATTGACGTTGTCGGTGAGATCTTTCCAAGTGCCGGCGGCGCCCGGCACGCTCGCCTGTCCACCGAGCTTTCCTTCGACGCCGACTTCGCGGGCCACGGTGGTCACCTGATCGGCGAACGTGGCCAAGGTGCCGATCATGCCGTTGATTGTGTCGGCCAAAGCGGCGATTTCACCCTTGGCCTCGACCGTCAGCTTCTGATCCAAGTCGCCGTTGGCCACGGCCGTCACGACGCGGGCAATACCGCGCACCTGACCGGTGAGATTGCCGGCCATGAAGTTCACGTTGTCGGTGAGGTCTTTCCAGGTGCCCGACACGCCCTTCACTTGTGCCTGGCCGCCCAACTTGCCTTCGGTGCCGACTTCGCGGGCCACGCGGGTCACTTCGGCGGCGAACGAACTAAGTTGATCCACCATCGTGTTGACGGTGTTCTTCAATTCGAGAATCTCGCCCTTGACGTCGACCGTGATTTTCTTCGACAAGTCGCCCGACGCAACGGCCTTGGTTACTTCGGCGATATTCCGCACCTGGCTAGTGAGGTTGCCGGCCATGAAGTTGACGCTGTCGGTGAGGTCTTTCCAGGTGCCGGCGACGCTCGCGCACATCGGCTTGCCCGCCGAGCTTGCCTTCGGTGCCGACTTCGCGAGCCACGCGGGTCACTTCCGCGGCAAATGAGCGGAGTTGATCGACCATCGTGTTGATCGTGTTCTTCAATTCCGAGATTTCGCCGCGCACGTCGACCGTAATCTTCTTCGACAAGTCGCCGAGCGCGACGGCCGTCGTCACGGCGGCGATATTACGCACCTGGCCGGTGAGATTGCTGGCCATGAAATTCACGCTGTCGGTAAGGTCTTTCCAGGTGCCCGCGACGCCCTTTACGTCGGCCTGGCCACCTAACTTTCCTTCGGTGCCGACTTCGCGGGCCACGCGGGTCACTTCCGCCGCGAACGAGCGAAGCTGATCGACCATCGTGTTGATCGTGATCTTGAGCTCGGAGATTTCGCCGCGCACGTCGACCGTGATTTTCTTGGAAAGGTCGCCGTTGGCCACGGCGGTGGTCACTTCGGCGATGTTGCGCACCTGAGCCGTGAGATTTCCGCCCATCGAGTTCACGCTGTCGGTGAGATCGCGCCAGGTTCCTTCAACGCCGCGCACGTCGGCTTGCCCGCCGAGCTTTCCTTCCGTGCCGACTTCGCGGGCCACGCGGGTCACTTCCGCCGCGAACGAGCGAAGCTGATCGACCATCGTGTTGATCGTGTTTTTCAACTCGAGAATTTCGCCGCGCACGTCGACCGTGATTTTCTTCGACAAGTCGCCGTGCGCGACGGCCGTGGTCACGTCGGCGATGTTGCGCACCTGGCCGGTGAGATTGCTGGCCATGAAGTTGACGCTGTCGGTGAGGTCTTTCCAGGTGCCGGCCACGTCTTTCACGTCGGCCTGCCCGCCGAGCTTTCCTTCGGTGCCGACTTCGCGAGCCACGCGCGTCACTTCCGCAGCGAACGAACTAAGCTGATCGACCATCGTATTGATGGTGTTCTTCAGTTCAAGGATTTCGCCCTTCACGTCCACGGTGATTTTCTTCGCCAAATTGCCGCTGGCGACGGCCTTGGTCACTTCGGCGATATTGCGCACCTGGGCCGTGAGGTTGCCGGCCATGAAATTGACGCTGTCGGTGAGGTCTTTCCACGTGCCGGCCACGCCGCGCACTTCGGCCTGCCCCCCGAGCTTGCCTTCGGTCCCGACTTCACGGGCCACGCGGGTCACTTCCGAAGCGAAGGCGCGAAGCTGATCGACCATCGTGTTGATCGTGTTCTTCAACTCGAGAATTTCGCCGCGCACATCGACTGTCGATCTTCTTGGAAAGGTCGCCGTTGGCCACGGCGGTCGTCACTTCGGCGATATTGCGCACTTGGGCCGTGAGATTGCTGGCCATGAAGTTGACGCTATCGGTCAAGTCTTTCCAGGTGCCGGCGACGCCTTTCACGTCGGCCTGCCCGCCGAGCTTGCCTTCGGTGCCGACCTCGCGGGCCACGCGGGTCACTTCCGCGGCGAACGAACTGAGCTGATCGACCATCGTGTTGATCGTGTTCTTCAGCTCCAGAATCTCGCCTTTTACGTCGACCGTGATCTTCTTCGACAAGTCACCGGTGGCGACGGCGGTTGTCACGGCGGCGATGTTGCGCACCTGAGCCGTGAGATTGCTGGCCATGAAATTGACGCTGTCGGTCAAGTCTTTCCAAGTGCCGGCGACACCCTTCACGTCGGCTTGCCCGCCGAGCTTGCCTTCGGTGCCGACTTCGCGCGCCACGCGCGTCACTTCCGCGGCGAACGAGCTGAGCTGATCGACCATCGTGTTGATGGTGTTCTTCAGTTCGAGGATTTCGCCTTTCACGTCGACGGTGATCTTCTTCGACAAGTCGCCGTTGGCCACGGCGGTGGTAACGGCGGCGATGTTGCGCACCTGGGCCGTCAGATTGCCGGCCATGAAGTTCACGCTGTCGGTCAAGTCTTTCCACGTGCCCGACACGCCTTCGACGCGTGCCTGCCCGCCGAGTTTTCCTTCCGTGCCGACCTCGCGCGCGACGCGCGTCACTTCCGAGGCGAACGACCGCAATTGATCGACCATCGTATTGATGGTGTCTTTGAGCTCAAGGAATTCGCCGCGGACGTCGACGGTGATTTTCTTCGACAAGTCGCCGTGGCAACGGCCGTGGTCACTTCGGCGATATTGCGCACCTGGGCCGTGAGATTGCCGGCCATCGAATTCACGCTATCGGTCAGATCCCTCCAAGTTCCGGCGACGCCTTTCACAGCAGCCTGCCCGCCGAGCTTGCCGTCCGTTCCGACTTCGCGGGCCACGCGCGTCACTTCCGAGGCAAACGAACCAAGCTGATCGACCATTCGATTAACCGTTTTCGCGGTGCGCAGAAACTCGCCTTCCAGCGGTCGGCCATCCAAGTCCAACGCCATCGATTGAGACAGATCGCCTTTCGCAACGGCGCCGATCACGCGGGCCATTTCGCTCGTCGGATGCACCAGATCGCTGATTAGCGCGTTGACCGAATCGATCGACCCAAACCAAGAGCCCGACAGCCCACTCACGGCGGCCCGCTGCTTGATCTTGCCCTCTTTGCCGACGACGCGGCTGATGCGGTCCAACTCATTGGTCATCCCTTCCAGATGATCCATTACTTCGTTGAAGATGTCACCGACTTTGCCGCTCAAGCCGATCCAGTTGGTCGGCAATCGCGTGGAAAAATCTCCCTTTCGCAGCGCGGTCAAAGCGCTGATCAGAGTCGGGAGATCGAGTTCTTCCGGGTTGACCGACGCGGACGGCATCGCCATCGATTCGGGCACGATCGCCATACGGGATTTCCCTGGGTGGTTAGCAATTAGAGGAAAATGAACTAGAAAAACCGTTCGATCTGACGGCCATCAGCGAGCGGCTTGAAAGGATGATGAAGAGCAATTGCCCCTGACTGCCAGTCCTGTCGAAAAAACATTCCGACCAAGATACAATGTAAATGCCAATCCTTGCAATTATTGGTCGATGATCGACCAGATTGGATGTTTATGAATCAGCCAGTCGTGTGCAAGCAACCACCCCAGCCGCACTGGTTTTGGCGAATTTGCATGTGGAGATCACTGCCTGTTCGGACCAATCAACTCTTCCACGACCGGAATTAGCTCCCTGCGCGATGGGGGTTTGGAAAGCACACGTTCGATGCCGGCGTCGATGGCGGGAAATACCGTGTTGATGTTCGCATAGGCCGTGAGAAAAATGCCGAGCAAATCGGGCTGCCGCTCGCGTGCCCGGCGGAAGACTTCCACCCCGTCCATGTCGGGCATTTGATAGTCGAGCACCGCTAGCATGTACGAGTTTTCGTCCACTAATTTCAGCGCCGAGCGGCCATCAATTGCCACATCGACGGTGTAGCCGCGATCGCTCAGGATGGCGGCCACAACGCCGCTAACACTTCGGTCGTCGTCCACTACCAGAACCCTGGCGTCAGACATTGAGATTTTCCTCCGTTCCAGCGGGAAGATTCGCCCCCCGTGAGCCTAGAACTGGGAGGAGACTTTCCAAGCGAAAGCAAACGGCGGACCACCGAAGCCCAGAAATGGCAGTTGTCGACTTTGAATTGCTCAGGAAATGGGTCAAAACCCGGCGGTGACAAAAAAGAGTTGCCCCCCGGTGTTGGGCGCGTCTGCTGAATCGCTTGAGCCGACAGTGCGCCGTATCACCGGAAAGCAACTCCCATGAACTCCTATACAACTTAGACCGTGGATTAACCTATTTCGTCTGAGCACCGCCCGGCCGGTTCGCAGTCGCGGGGATTTCCCCCCCCGTGCCGTTCACCAACTCTTGCGCGATCTTGTCCTTCGGCGTCAATTCGGCTGCTTTCGCCAGATGCTCGTGCGCATCGCTCGAGTAGCCGGTCGTCATGTATTGGACACCCAGCAAGAATTGACCCTCGGCGGAATTCGGATTCGCTTTCACGTAGTCTTCGAGAGCGCGAAGCTGCGAAGTGTACGTGTTGACGTTTTGATAGAGGGCATACATCTGATTCCAACTCGGCACTCCACCCAGAGCGATAACGGCATGCGCTTCGGTCGCGGCAGTGCGATAATCCTTATTGGCCATCGCCGCTAACGACGCGACCTGATGAGCCTCGGCATTGCGCGGCGAATCGACGATTGCATGCTCCGCCATGCGCATCGCGTTTGCGTAATCGCCGCCTTGGAAGCTTTGGATCGCCTCATCAAGATATTCGTTCCCTTGGCCGTTGTCGGTCATCGGGTTGTTTTGCTCCGGCGCTACCGAGTAAGGCTGCTCTGTGGGAACCCCTGTATCCGCATAGGCGTAGTCGTCGCCGTAGTAATACGGTCCGTAATCATATCCGTAGTAATACGGATAGCCCCAGCCGTAGCCGCCTAACCACAAGCCGAGCGGATAGCCCCAACCCCACCAGCCGCGGTTATAGTAGTTCCCATTTCCGTGCCATGCCCAATTGCCGTGATTCCAGTCGCCGCGCGACATTCCATCGCGTCCGATGCTATTTTGGTTCGCGAACGACCGATTGCCGTTGGCAAAACTCCGCGCATTTCCATTGAACGATCGCGTGCCTTGACTGAAGGAACGGACGCCTGGATTAACGCCGCGGCTTCCTTCGCTAAACGCGCGAGCGCCGCCGCCGCTGAAGCTCCGTGCGCCCCGCCACCGCTGAAGCTGCGTGCGCCCCCGCCACCGCTGAAGCTCCGTGCGCCCCTCCGCTGAAGCTGCGCCCGCCACCGCCGCTAAATCCTCCGCCGCCCCGTCCGCCACCGCCGCCACCGCCGCCGCGAACTAACAAGACATGAGCGGAATTCGGTCCCGCGCTGACGGCGGATGCAGCGGAGACCGGCACCGCGCTGAAGGCGGCCATTGCGGCGAATGCGAGCCCCCAAATACCACCTGAAATAATGCGTGACATTGTTCCAACCTCCCTAAATTCTTCGACCCACGAAGCATGCAATTCTGTTCTCTCACAACAGGTGAGATCAACCTATTCAGGCTTGTGCATACCGCGGTCCCAATCCGGCGACAAAAACTCTCAATCCAATGAATCCTAGGCGATTCCGGCAAGTCGGCGGCAATTCGGCGGCGCATTGCAAAGCGGAAAGTCAGTGATTTGCAGTGGGTTATGGTGTCATCCGACCTGACAACGACTCTTGGAAAAGGATCATCAATGTGCGAGGCCAATGACGCGGTTGTGCGCAGCCACTTTGGTCGGTTCCGAAACATTCGGCGAGACACGCCGGCGTGTTAAATCGCGTGTCAGCGTCGGTCTTCCTGCAATTTCATTGAGGGATCGGCATGAAAACGGAATTCGCACGAGATGCCGATCGAGTCGGCATTCATTTTGCTTCTTGCCTTCAACTGCGTCCTCAGACTCTTTCAAGGCAACTATTCAATACCAAGGAGAAGATGTATGTCACGAATCCTGTATGCCGCCGCGATCGCCGCGATGGGTTGCTTCAGTTTTGCGGCCGCGACTCGAGCCGACGCGCCCGCCGCGGTGAAACCGTTGACGACCACGACCACCACGACGACTACGACCGCGAATAGCGCCGTGCATCCCTGGCGCGCCTCGGAAACGATCGGAATGCGCGTTGAAAATGCCCAGGGCGAACACCTGGGCAAAATCGAGGACATCGTTTTCAACCCCAACGACGGTCACATCCGTTATGCCGTGCTGTCGTTTGGCGGGTTCTTGGGCATCGGCGACAAATACTTCGCCGTGCCGTGGCAACATCTGCGGGCCGAAGCAAAGGCCGGAACCGCGGGGAATGAAAAGTTTGTGCTCGTGCTCGACGTCGACAAAACGAGGTTGAAGAACGCCCCGGGCTTCGACTCGAAGCAATGGCCCGATTTCGGCAATCCGGCATACGGCAATTCCGTCGATGAGTTTTATGGCAATAGCGCCACCGCGTCGCACCACACGACGACGACTACCAAGTGAATGGGAAGTCGTGCGCCGAATTGCGAGCCGATGATTTGGCCGAACACGCCCGATCGCGAATCGAGGTTCCGACCTTGATTTCGCATAGGGCGTGGCCAAAACATCGGCCTTTTTTCTTTTGCGCGGGCAGGAGACCGCACGGTTGCGAACGTCGATCGTTCGCGCCTACAATGAACGTCGTCCCCGCTCACGATCATCGTCCTGGGACGTGGGGGCGGGGTTGTTCGAAAACGTCGTCGCCGCGGAATGTGCCAGGCGCCATTTTGAATACCATCCTTTGCGCGGGTTCGTGCGATGCAGTCGAGCGACGCCTTTGACCTGGAAGCGACGTTGAAACGGCTCGACGGAGATCGCGGCTTGTTCCGCGAACTAATCAATTTCTTCTTCGAAGATAGCCCGGTGGTGATCGAGCAATTGAAGGCCGGCCTGCAAGTCGGCAATCTTTCGATCGTCGAACGCGCGGCACATAGCCTGAAGGGCCTGACGGCCAACGTCGGCTCCGGTCCGGCTAATCGCCTGGCGGCGCGGATCGAAGACAGCGCGCGACGGAAGGATCCCATCGTGGCCATCGCAAGTCTCGATGAACTGCTCGCGGAAATGGATCGGCTGACGACGGACTTGAGGCAGTTTCAAGCGATTCCCGATCCGCCCCCGACGATATCCACGGGCGGCTGAAGTCGCCGCCGGCCTTGACGATCCGCGATCCGATCAAGCCGAGATCGTCTCTTCCTCTTCCTCGTCCAGCGGCCGCCCGTTCGTGGCGATGGACGTGTGGATGCCGATTTTCAGAGTGCGAATCTTGCGGCGGAGGCAGCCGCGCGTGATGCCGAGGATGATCGCCGCATGCGATTGATTGCCCGAGGTGGCGCGCAACACTTGGGTGATCAGATAGCGTTCCATCAATTCGACGGTTTCGGCATAAAGATTCGTCGAACCGGCCTTCAACCGGCTCTCGATCAAGGGCTGCAAATTGCTCGATAATTCTTCGCGCGATTCGAACACGCGCGGCAATGTCATTTCCCGGTGAATCGATTCCGGCAGATAGGCGGGGATAATGATTGGCCCGGCCGTCTGCAGCAACGATTGCTTCAAAACGCTTTGCAATTCGCGCACGTTGCCCGGCCAGCCATATTTCATCAGCATGTCCAACGCATCCGGGCTGATTTCTTGCACTTCCTTGCCAAGCTCGCGGCGGAAACGATGCAAGAAATGCTCGAGCAATAGCAGCAGGTCTTCGCCGCGCTCGCGCAACGCCGGCAATTGAATCGTGAAGCCATTCAGACGATAGTAGAGGTCGCCGCGGAATTGGTTGTCGGCGACCATGCGCTCCAAATCGCAATTGGTGGCGGCGATGATGCGCACATCGGTTTGCAGCGTCGAATTCCCGCCGACGCGCTCGAACCGCTGCTCTTGCAAGACGCGCAACACCTTGCTTTGGATCAAGGGCGACATATCGCCCACTTCATCCAGGAAGATCGTGCCGCCCGAGCATTGCTCGAATTTGCCGATCCGCCGCTGCTCGGCGCCGGTGAACGACCCTCTTTCATGCCCGAATAATTCGCTCTCCAGCAGCGCCTCGGGAATCGCCGCACAATTGACGGCCAGAAACGGCCCGTCGGAGCGCGGGCTATGCTGATAAATGGCCCTGGCGACCAGTTCCTTGCCGGTACCGCTTTCACCGCGGATCAAAACGATGACATCTTGGGGAGCCACGCGGCCGATGGCTTTGTACACTTCTTGCATCTTCGGGCTGCGGCCGACCAGCGAGTCGCCCGATTGCCCGGTCGTTGGTGGCACGGAAATATCGACCGGGACGCGCATCAATCGCCGAATATCGAGAGCTCGCTCGACGAGTTGCCGCACCGCCGGCAAATCAAGCGGCTTCATCAGATAGTCGTAGGCGCCATTCGACATGGCTTCGATGGCCGTGTCGCTGCTGCCGTGCGCCGTGATATAGATCACCGGCAGCTTGCGGTCGATCTCGTGGATTTGCTGAAACACGTCGAGCCCGTTCGTGCCCGGCAACAACACGTCGAGCAGCACGACGTCGGGGGCGAGTTCGCGCACTTGCGCAACGCCTTCCTCGGCGGTCAAAGCCGTCAAGACGTCGATATCCGAATCTTCGAAACCACGTTCGATCAACCGCAAGACGGAGCGATCGTCGTCGATCACCAAAACGCGCGACATGCTGGCTATCCCCAAAACCCTTTCCTTACACTGGTCTTATCTTGGCTTGACGCTGCTCAGCCCGACAGGGCTGACCACCTCGACGTGGTTGTCGACCCGCTCGATTTCCGGAAGCTCTTGCAGCACCGATTGTAGCACCTGCTTCAAGTGGAACGAATGCACTCGGCCGTGCAACGTCAACACACCTTTATAGAATTGAAATTCGACGCGTCGGAAGTAGTAATGATAAGGGCAGTTTTCGGCGATCCACTCTCGGGCAAGTTGTTCAATTTCGGTCGCCGAACGGGGTTCGGTCGACGTTGCTGAAGCGCGATCCTGGTTCGCGAGAATTGGGGCGATCATCTTGAATCTCCGTTGGCTCGTCGGGTTAGTCCGTTGATCGATGGCGAGTGCCATGCCCCTCCCAATTCTGGTTCCAGCGCGCAACGTCATGCCCGCCTTTCACTCGTCACGAGCCTTATTATCCACTTTGCCGGATTCACGGGAATCGAATTGAACCTGAATCATGTCTGGTCAAATCATTCTCCGATTATGCCAATTTCCGTCAGGAATTGAATCGAAATGAACATGAACTGAGCATCATGGATTCCCCTAGGTCCATTGGAGTGATTTTGAACTGCTGTCGCATCAGGATCGTATGGTAACTCCATGCAGCGGACTCGACCATCACCAGTGGCAATTGGTAGGATCGGGAACGATTATCCCGTGAATTGCGGCGAGTCAGTGGCTGGAGACTTCGCATGTCCCACAAGCGACGAGGCAAGAATACCCGCCTAGAACGCGCTGCGTCTGACCCTCGAGCCGACTCCCCAGCCTCCGCCGATCCGCGCGAAAGTGCCGCGACCTCGCGCGATTCTTCCTCGCCACCTGTTCTTCCCCCGCAGCAGCCGACGTTTCCCATTGTCGGCATCGGTGCCTCCGCCGGGGGCGTCGAAAGTCTCAAGCGATTCTTCTCGACGATGCCGAAAGATAGCGGCCTCGCCTTCGTGCTTGTGCCCCATCTCGATCCGACCCACAAAAGTTTGATGGTCGAGTTGCTTTCCAAGCAGACCGAAATGACCGTCTTGGAAGCCAAAGAGGACATGGCCATCGAGCCCGATCACGTCTACATCATCCCGCCGAACCGCTACCTTTCGCTCGAGCAGGGAAGATTCAAGCTGGAAACGCCGCCGGAAGGCCGGCCGATGGCGATTGCCATCGACGGTTTCTTTCGGTCGCTTGCAGCCGATCAGGGCGATCGGGCGATCGGGATCATCCTCTCCGGCACCGGTAGTCATGGCGTCGTTGGCTTGCGCGAGATCAAGCTGGCCGGCGGCATGGTGGTGGCGCAGCGGCCCGACACCGCCGATTTCGATCAAATGCCGCGTGCCGCCATTTCTGCTGGGCTCGTCGATTCCAGCTTGCCGCCGGAGGAGATGCCGCGGGCAATCGTCGAATTCGTCAAGCTGTTCTATCGGAATCGACGGTCCGAGCCCGATGGCGAGTCGGAACTGGAACAACATATCGAAGCTCAAATGGCGCCAATCCTGGCCTTGCTCCGTTCGCAAACCAAAGCTGATTTCCGTCACTATCGCAAGAAGATGCTGTTGCGGCGGATTCTGCGCCGCATGGGCTTGCGCCAAATCGAGCACGTGGCCGACTATCGCGCGCTTTTGCTTCGCGATTCGGCGGAAGTTTCCGCGTTATATAAAGACATGCTGATCGGCGTCACGAATTTTTTCCGCGAGGCGGAAACGTTCGAGGTTCTCGAGCGTAGCGTCATTCCCGAACTCGCCGAGCGCAACGACGGCGGTCCGATTCGGGCTTGGATTCCCGCCTGCTCGACCGGAGAGGAAGCCTATTCCCTGGCGATGCTGCTGATCGAAGGACTGAGCGCGGCGAAGCAAGCACCGAGCGTGCAAATTTTTGCGACCGATATCGACGACGACTCGCTGGAAGTGGTGCGCCAAGGCATTTATTCCGAAAGCATTGCCGCCGACGTTTCGCCGCAGAGATTGCAACGGTTTTTCAGCAAAACGGGCGATCATCATTACAAGGTGACCAAGCAACTTCGTGAAATGATCCTGTTTGCGCCGCAAAACCTGATTTCCGACCCTCCGTACTCGAAACTCGATATTGTGAGTTGCCGCAATCTGTTGATTTACCTCTCGCCCGAGATGCAGCAGAAGGTCATTCCCCTGTTTCATTTTGTCTTGAAGGAGGGCGGAACGCTGGTCTTGGGCCAGTCGGAATCGGTCGGACGCATGACCGATCTGTTCGAGCCGATCTCACGCAAATGGCGCGTTTTTCGTCGGATCGGTAAATCGCAACACGAACGAGTGGAAATCCCGATTCTTCCGGATTCTCACTCGCGGGCGTCTTTCTGCGCGCGGAATTGGCACCGCGGCCAACGACGGGTCTTCCCCAGTTGATGCAAAAGGCATTGCTCGATGAATTTGCCCCCGCCGCGGCGCTGATCGACCAGAATTTTCGAGTTCTGTGCCAATATGGCGCGATCGGATCCTTTTTGGAATTCCAGAGCGGCGAACCGACTCACGATCTGCTTTCCCTGGTTCGCCAGGGTTTGCGAGCCAAGCTGCGATCGGCCGTCCAACGTGCGCTGCAAGCGGAAGCCGGATCCGTCGATGCTCCGGCGCGCGTCAAGCGCGACGGCAAATATGTCGGCTGCGTGATCGCGGCCAGGAAGATTTCGGGACAACACGATGAAGGCCTGATATTAGTGACGTTTCGCGATCGGCCCGAATTGCCGGCCGTCGAGCCTGATGGCGATGGAAGCGATAAAACCGAGGCGAATTCGGCGATCGTGCGCCAGCTCGAGGAGGAGTTGAAATCCACCCGCGATGAATTGCAAAGCGCCATCAATGAATTGGAGGGCTCGCACGGTGAATTGAAGGTTTCGCACGAAGAAGTCATGTCGATGAACGAGGAGCTCCAATCCGCCAATGAGGAGTTGGAGACATCCAAGGAAGAGCTGCAATCGCTTAACGAGGAGTTGACCACCGTCAACAATCAGCTTCAGGCGAAGGTCGAAGAGTTGGAGCGCGCGAACAACGACATCACGAACCTGCTGGCCAGCACGGATATCGCCGTCGTGTTTCTCGACACTTCGCTACGGGTCGTGCGATTCACGCCGCCCGCGGCTAAACTGTTGAGCCTGCTCTCAAGCGACGTCGGCCGGCCCTATCGCGATCTCGCGCCGAAATTCAACGACGCCACGCTGCTGGAAGAATGTCAGCGCGTGCTGCGAAGCCACGCGCCGGCGGAAAAAGAGGTCTGGAGCGACGTCTCCATGGAATCGGCGGGGACGGCCGGCGGCGGAAAGTCGTCGCCGCGTTGCTACCTGCGCAACATCCGGCCTTATTACACCACCGAGCGCGGCATCGAAGGCGTCGTCGTCACGCTGATCGACATCACCGACCGTATCGCCGGCGAAGCCGAAATGCGCCGCCTCGCCACCGTGCTGCGCGATTCGAACGATGCCGTGCTCGTGCTCGATCTCGACGGCGCGATCAACGCTTGGAACCGCGGCGCGGAGCAGACGTATGGCTATTCGGAAGCCGAAGCGCTGCGGCTGAATCTGAGCGACATCGTGCCGGAAGAGCATCGAGCCGAATCCTTGGCCGAATTGCGATTGATCGAGGGCGACCAGGCAAAGTCTTTCGAAACGCAGCGCAAGACCAAGGATGGACGAATCCTCGACGTCTGGTTGAGCGCCACCCGGCTGATCGACGAGTCGCGCAACCAGGTCGCCATCGCCACGACCGAGCGCGATATCACCGAGCGAAAACAGCACCTGCTCGCCCTCGAACGTTTGAACAACAGCCTGGAAGATAAAATCGCAACGCGCACGAAAGCCCTGCGGACGAACGAGAACCGCCTGCGCGCCATCGTCGACAGCGCCGCCGACGCAATCATCACGGTCGGCGAGCATGGGCGGATCGACACTTTCAATCGCGCCGCCGAAGTGATGTTTGGATCCCCCGCGGAAAGGATGATCGGCCAGCAAATCAAGCAATTGATGGCGCAGCCCTATCGCGACGAGCAAGACAACGACCTGGCCGATTATCTGCGAACCGATCGGATTTCGCATCGCGGGCCGGTGCGCGAGATGGTCGGCCAGCGCGGCAATGGAACGACGTTTCCCATCGAGCTGGTCGTCAGCGACTTGTCCGACGGCGACGAGCGCCGGCTGACCGTTCTGATTCGCGATATGTCGGAACGCAACGAATTGCAGAAGCAGGTGCTCCAGGTCGCGGAGCAAGAGCAACGCCGCATCGGCCAGGATCTGCACGACAGTACGCAACAGGAGCTTTCCGGCTTGGGAATGATCGCGCAAAACCTCTACGAGTCGTTGCAAGCTCAAAACGTAAGTCCGCAAGCCGCCATTGCGGCACGGCTTTCGGAAGGCATCGGTCGAGCACTGGACAATGTCCGCCGTTTGTCGCGCGGGCTGGTTCCGTCGGAAGTCGGTGCGCACGGCCTGCGGATGGCCTTGGCGGAACTGGTGCGCCAAACCTCGGAATTGCAGGCCGTCGATTGCCGATTCGAATGCGACGACACGATCGAAGTGCGGGATCAATTCGTCGCGACCCACCTTTATCGGATCGCGCAAGAAGCCATCACCAATGTGCTCAAGCATGCAGGCGCCAAGCACATCTGGGTTTCCTTGGAGAAGCAGGATGGATTGTTGGCGTTGAAAGTGATCGACGACGGCCTTGGGATTTCGGAGCCGCCGGGGAGCGGCCGGGGAATTGGCTTGAAAGTCATGTCCTATCGTGCTGGAATGATTGGGGGCTCCCTGCACGTTGACCGATTGCAAGACGGAGGCACGGAAATCTCCTGCACTTTCCCAACGGAATAAAACTGCTGAATTGGCACGGACCGCCTTTGCCTCACGGGCGAACATACAATTTTACTCGATTTGGCACGGAGGATGCACAGGAGGGCGCCGCTTAGGTGATAATCCGGATTCGGATGACCGGCCGGAGCCATGGGGGGATTCATGGGAAAAACGAGCAAGAGCTCAAAACGTTCGAAGATTCTTATCGTCGACGATCATCCGCTGGTGCGCGAGGGGTTGACGGCGCGCATTTCCGCTCAAGACGATCTCGAAGTTTGTGGGGAAGCTGAAGACGTCGAGGGCGCGCTCGCTGAGTTCCAAGCTGCCACTCCGGACCTCGTGCTGGTCGATATCTCGCTGAAGAATGGGCACGGGCTCGAGTTAATCAAGCAAATCAAGGCCCACGACCCCGAGGCGAAGATGCTCGTCATCTCGGCCTACGAGGAATCGTTCTACGCCGAAAGAGCCTTGCGATCCGGCGCGCTTGGCTATATTGGCAAGCAGGAATGCCGCGAGGACATCATTACCGCGATTCGAGCCGTCCTCGAAGGTCGGCGGTATTTGAGTCCCCGGATGACCAATCATCTGTTGAACGTGGCCGTCGGCGGACGCGACGCCGATTCGGCCTCGCCCGTCGAAAAGCTGTCGGACCGCGAATTGGAGGTTTTCCAACTGATCGGCCAAGTCGCAGACGACCAGCAACATCGCCAAGCAGCTTCACCTTAGTCCGCATACGATCGATTCGCACCGCGAGAAAATCAAAGCCAAGCTCGGCTTGCAAAACGGCGCGGAATTGACCCGCCATGCGGTACAATGGGTGTTGGAGAATCGCTGACGAGCCCGCCAGCGCGACCATCGAAGGATCCGGAAGTACCACTCATGCCGATCTTTGAATACGACTGCGAAAAATGCGGCAGTGAATTCGAGCTGCTGGTTCGCAACGACCAACCGCCCGTTTGCCCGACGTGTGGCACGAACCGCCTTCTCAAACGGTTCAGCGTGCCGGCGGCCCATGTGAAATCGAGCCAATCGTTGCCCATCTGCGAACGACCGTCGAACGGCGGCTGCGGCTTGCCACAATGCGGCATGGGCGGCTGTGGAATGTAGATTTCGCGGTTCCACGGCGCCCGACGCCCTAACAAGGGAGTCATCAGCCTTTGCTTCCTTGCTACCGACCCGCATTGCCGAACTGAGGCTGCCGCGCCAGCCGTCGAAGCTCCGGACTCTGAACGCCGAATTCGTCCATCGAAAAATTCTTGAAGCCGGTTTTCAAGGCGGGCGAATCCGCCTTGACGCGGAAGTCGCCCGCCGCCGCATCGACGAACATCGGATTCCCCACTAGCGAATGCGCATCGCAGCCCGCCGATTGCGCCTGCTTCAGCGCCGCGGCGTCCGGCAGCAGATTCTCGTCGACCCTCTTGCCCCAAACCGGCGGCATGCCGATCGGTTGATACGCGGTCATGACGATGTTGTGCATGAACACGTCGCCACTGTGCGCATACCAGACGTGTGGATGAAACGAATTGCCGACCATGATGTTGTTCGACACGATTCGTCCGTAGCCTTCGCGATTCTTCAGGCCGCCATGCAGGCACAGGTTGTTGTAGATCTCGAAGTTCGACGATCCATCGTCGAGATCGATATCCCAACCGTGATCGCAGCGCCAGCGGCTGTTGCGAAGAACGATGGGGGCGACGGCATCCATGAAGACGAAATGCTTCTCGCCGCCCACGGTTTTTTCCGCTGGCGGATGAGATGCGTCCCAATTCCGATCGCGGCCCCAGGAATTGAACGAGCCATGATCGCCGGTTTCGCGCACCGTGTCGAACACGTCGCAATTCTCGACGACGTCGCCGCCCCAGCAGCCGTCGCCGATATTGATGCCGGCCCGCGGCGTGTCGTAGATCGAGCAATGCCCGACCGTGATGCCCGACGACATCGAAATCTCCACGCCCGCCGACTGTTTTTCGATGCGGCCGATGCGGTGGATCAGGCAATCTTCGACGGTGCATTGGGCCGGATAGTTGTCGGTCTTTGGCCCTGGAGTTTTGTCCATCGCCTGATAGTCGTGCCCTCGGCCATAGTCGAAAACGGCTTCGCGCACGGCCGCCGGATCGCCGACGAACGCGACACCGCTGGCGCCAATTTCATGAAAATGGCAACCGCGCACGTTGACGCGCCGATTGTAGTCGCTGAGGAACACGGCGTTGCCGCCGAGTTGCGCGAGCGTGCAATCTTGCAGCGCGCAATCCTCGCAGCCCGTGAAGAACACCGCGCCGCCGCGATAAATCCGCCAGTCGCTGCGCAACAGCGGCTCGCGAGTTTCCATGAACGTTCGCGCCGCGTGCTGAATCGTGAGCCCTTTTAGCGTGACGAAGCGAACCGGCCGCTGTTGCGTGCCGCGTAATTCGATCAGATTCCGCAGCCGCACGCCCTCGATCGTCGACTTGGCAAGATCGACGCCCTCGGGCGGATAGAAATAGAGCGTGTGCGATTTGCGGTTTAGAAACCATTCGCCGGGCGCGTCGAGCTCCTCGAAAATATTTTCCACGAATCGCAGCTCGCCGTGCATGTCGGTCGGCCGATTGTTTTGCCAGCCTCCCTCGTAAAGCAGCTTGCCATTCTTATCCTTGCCGGTGATGCGAAAATGAAGGCTGCCCCACATCGCGCCGTGCATGGCATGAATGAAGCCGCCCACCGGGTCCGCCCAACGGGCAACTCGCGCGGGACTGATCACATCGGCGGCATAGCCGTCCCAATACTGGGCCGCGGGGTTGAAGTTTGGATAGCGGGCCAGCGGCTGGCTTTTGCCGTCGACGAAAAGCTGGTCGGTGTCGAAATCGTCGGCGACTTTCGCCTGCATGATGTGATCGCGATACGGCTTCCATTGAAGATGAAGTTGCTCGCCGCCGCTGATCACGGCTTTCTCGCCCGGCGCCGCCGCATAAACGACCGGCCGCTCGGCCGTGCCAGAGTCTTCCGGTCCAAAGACGACGGTCTTCGTCAAAGGATAGATTCCCGCAAGGAACCACACTTGCACAGCCCCATGCGCGTCGTTTGCCGCCGCGCGCCGCCCGCTGGGCCGCGACAAACGATTGCAGCGGCCGCTCGCGCGTGCCCGGATTCTGGTCGTTGCCATTTGGGCTAACGTAGATTTCGGCGCCGTCGAGAGAATTGCAAAAGCATACGGCCGCGAGCAACAGCGAAATCGTCAGACGATGTAGCATCCGGTGGGTTCCAAGCGACTTGAAACTGATTTGTGATGGAGCGGCAGCGGTTGCGGCCTACGCAACTTTAATCGAAAGCTCCGTCGCCACAACCCTCGCAGTGTACAATCTTGCTTGCGTTGATTCTCCAAGGATCACCATAATGTCGATGCTTCGTGTTTCCCGCGTGCAACTTTCAGCCCAATTTTAGCCGGCGAGCCAATCCGTACCATGCAACAAGCGATTGAGACGACGGAGGGTCGCGCCGGTTGACTTCGGATGTGCGGCATGATTCTAGTCGCCGCTCTCTGCGGATGTTCGGGAAAGGATGATCCGATTCGGCCGGCCGCTGTTTCTCCGTCGCCCTCGTCGCCGCCAATCGCCGCCGCCGACGTGGCCGAATTGAACCGGGGCGTGGGCTTGATGGGGCAGTTCGACTACGATGCCGCCCGCAACGTCTTCGCCAAATTGACCGATGCACACCCGGTTTGGTCGCCGGCGAAACTCGATCTGGCGATCGCCACCCTCAATCGCCAACAGCCCGGCGATATCGACGCCGCGAAGCGCCTCTGCGGCGAAGTATTGGCGGCCGAGAAGAACAACGTGCGGGCCGAGTATTGCCTGGGCATTCTTGAGTTCCATGAAGGCCACGCCGATGCGGCGCTCGGCCAGTTTCGCCTCGTGGCCAAGGCGGATCCCAACGACGCCTTTTGCGCCTACTTCACTGGCCAATGTTTGCTGCAGCTCGGTCAACTGGCCCCGGCGTTGGACGAGTTTCGCCGGGCCAAGCAGCTCGATCCCTATCTGCAAAGCGCCTATTACGGAGAGTTTCAAGCATTGCAACAATTGGATCGGTCCAAGGAAATCGAGCCGGTGCTGGCCGATTTCACGCGATTAACCAACAACCCGCGCAGCCATTTGGCGAACATCGGCAAAGGCCGACTCGGTCCGAAAGCCCAGGCCGAGACGGCCGATTTGCCGGACGGCGCGAGAGCAAAACCCACTCCGCCAAATGGCCCACTCTTCGCCGATCCCGTCGCGCTGCCGCTGCAAAACAAGAATGGCTACACATGGAATCCCGTGGCCGGCGCAGCGGACGGCTGGCCGAGCGTTACCGCCTGCGACATCGACGGCGATGGGCAGCTCGATCTGTTCATTGCCCGCGGCCTGATTGTCAACGGCGAAGTGCGCAACGCCGTGCTGTTCAATCGCGGCGGCAAGTTTTTCGTCGACATCGATCATCCGTTGGCGAAAGTGACGGATGTGAATGCGGCGCTGTGGGGCGATTTCGATAATGACGGCCTCACCGATGTCTACTTCTGCCGCCAGGGAACAAATCAACTCTGGCGGCAAGTCAAACCGAACCAATGGGAAGACGTGACCGAGCGGAGCCATGCCGCCGGCGAACCGGGCAACACGATCGACGGCGCCTGGGTCGATGCCGATCACGACGGCGACCTCGATCTGTTCCTCATCCGCGATAAAGGTCCGAATCAGTTGCTCATCAACCGTCTCGACGGCATGTTCGATCAGCCCGAGTTGGCCCGCGACGTGCGCGGCGCCGTGCGCCGGCGCGAGGGTTGGCGATTGCCGATCTCGATCGGGATCGCGATGTTGATTTCATCGTGCTCAAGGAAAAATCGCCGCACGAAGTGTTCTTGAACGACCGGCTCTGGAAGTTTCATCCGGCCGAGAAGCCCGAGAAATTCATAAACAGCGGCGACCTGCGGGCGTGTGTCGTCGCCGACCTGCCAGGTAGCGAATGGGGACCAACAATCCTATCGCTCGACGGTGAACACCTTCAGGCATGGACCGCCGAGCGCGACGGCGGTTGGACGCCATCGACGATTTGCCCGGCGAAGATCGCGCCGACGCAACGTGCGCAAATAGCCGTCGCCGATATGACCGGCACGGGGCGTCTGGCTAGCATTTTCAGTTGCGACGGCTCCTGGCGGGCCGTCAGTCTCGACGAACGGCACGAACCGCTTTACGCCGCCGCCGGCGCTTCGCTGGCTTGTTGGACTTTGGCGAATTTCGATGCGGAGCATGGCCCGTCGATCGTCGGCGTGCGACGCGGCGAGCCGCCGCTGATTTGGCAGCCCGGCCCAGGGCGTTTCCCATTCGCTTCGTTTACATTCAGCGGCAAATCTCAAAAGGCCGATCAAATGCGCTCGAATCGTTCAGGCATCGGCGTCGGGGTTGCCGCGCGCGTCGATTCGCAATGGACGGTTCTCGACACGTATCGGCCGCAATCCGGGCCGGGGCAAAGTTTGCAACCGCTTTCGATCGGCCTGAACGGACACACTAGCATCGATTTCTTGCGCCTTGATTGGCCCGACGGAATCATGCAGACGGAGCTCGCATTGGCGGCCGGCAAACTGCACGCGATCGAGGAAACACAAAGGCAAACGTCCAGTTGCCCACTCCTCTTCGCCTGGAACGGCCACGAATGGGCATTCGTTACCGACGTGCTTGGCGTCGGCGGGGTGGGATTCTGGGCCGGACCGAACGAATATGTCCCGCCGGTGCCGAGCGAGCGGCTGCTCTTGCCGCCGACGATGCGGCCACGCGACGGCCATTGGGCGCTCAAGATTTGCGAATCGATGGAGGAAGTCTGTTATCTCGATGCGGTCTCTCTCGTCGGATACGACTTGCCGCCCGGTTGGCAGATGACCCTCGACGAACGGATGAACGTGGCCGGCCCCGCGCCGACAGGCGGACCAAGATTCTTTCGCCACACGATGCCGGTCATGAAAGCGGAGAACGAACTCGGCGAGGATGTGACCGAATTATTGGCCGAAGCCGACAACCGCGCCGCGGAACCGGGCGAGATTGACCCGCGATTCATCGGCCTTACAAAGCAGCGCACGCTGACGCTTCACTTTGCCAGACCGATTGACGCAGCGCTCCTCGACGCAGCGCCCGGCAAACCAGTGCTCGTCATCGACGGCTGGCTGGAATATCCCTATTCGCAAACCGTCTTTGCCGCGTGGCAAACGGGCCTGGAATATCGTGCGCCATCGCTCGAAGCCCGCGCCGGCAAGGGCGCTTGGAAAATGATCTACGAACATTGGGGCTATCCAGCGGGAATGCCTCGGCAAATGTCGCTGCCGCTTGCGGGCCTGCCACGGGGAACCACCGATCTTCGCATCAGCACGAATCAAGAGATTTATTGGGACCGCATCTTTGTCGCCTGGGCGGAGGATTGCCAGGCCGCGCGCCGCACGGAATTGCCGCTCGTCAAAGCCGAACTGTCGGAATGCGGCTTTCCAAAGCGCACGACGTTCGCGCAACATCGGCCCTATTACGACTACAACCAGCGAAGCCCGCAATGGGACACTCGCCATCTGGCCGGCTGGTACACGCGGCTCGGTCCGGTCCAAGAACTTCTAGCTCAAGCCGACGACGCGGTTGCAATCTTCGGCCCCGGCGAGGAAGTTCAAATGGAATTCGCCGATCGGCTGCCCGAGTTGCCACCACATTGGACGCGGCAACTCGTCTTGGAGCAACATGGTTGGTGCAAGGATATGGACCTGTATACGAAAGACGGAGAAACCGTCGGCCCGCTGCCACAGCGCAGCGGCAATTCCGGTAGTGCCGATAAAGCGGAGAACACCTCTCGCGACGCATTGCACCGTCGCTACAACACCCGTTACCGAGCCGGGGCGGATTAGTGAAAGAAAATCCCGCCCGTCCCGGCAAACCGGGGGCTTCTTGCGTAGCTTAATTGTTGCTGTCCGCGCCACGCTGATTACGATCAAGATAGGGCTCGACGGCCAATTCTCCTGGCTCGCCAAGGGGGATTTCGTCTTTCGAGATTCGGACGGGCACGCCGCAAGCGGCTAAGGACATCATGCTAAACACTTTACGACAGCTACAATCGCGGATTCTCGGAAAACAGCCGCGCCAAGCGGCGAAAGTTTCAGCCCGACGGCAGCGGTCGCTTGGAGTCGAGCAACTCGAAAGCCGGCACCTTTTGGCCGCCGCGCCGACGCTTCTTCCAATTTCGAACCAGACGCTACTGGCCGGCGCGCCGTTGGAAATCCCAATCAATGCCACAAGTCCAAGCGGCGCCACGTTGACCTATTCGGTCTCGTCGAGCAATCCAGCGATTACGGCGGATCTGCAGCCCGGCAATCCCGATCTGGTGTTGAACATCACGCACGTCGCCAGCACGCAGCCGGGCGACACGTCGTTCTCCGGCACTATCGTCATCGAGCTCTTCCCGAATGCGGCTCCGAACACGGTCCAGCAAATGGAGGACCTTGCCGAGTCGGGAGCGTACAACGGCATCGATTTCTATCGGATCGTTCCGAACTTCGTGGCCCAAGCGGGCTTGGACGGCGCCGCGCCTCCGGAAAATGCCTCGGCCGTGACGCTTGACGACGAATTCAATCCCGCCCTGCCGTTGGCCGATCCGACGCAGCCACTGCGCTATTCCAGCATTGGCGTCGTGGGCTTGGCCCGCACGGGGGCCGACGACAGCGGCAGCACGGAATTCTTTATCACCACGACGGCGACTTCGTCGTTTCTCGACTACCAATACACGGTGTTTGGCCAGGTCGTGTCGGGCATGAATATCCTGACCGACATCGGCAACGTGCCTAACAATTCGACGAACAACAACCTGCCTTTCAGCCCTGTGACGATTACGTCGGCATCGATCACCACCGACAACAACGATTTTGCTTTGGGCCTTTCGGCGCCGCTTGGCACGACCGGCACGGGATCGATCACCGTCACGGCGAACGATGGCAGCGGCGGCACGACGTCGCAGACATTTCAGGTCACGGTGCAAGCCGATCCAATCGATCCGGGACCGGTGCTGAATTCCACTCCCACGGTGCCTACATCCATAACGACGACCGTGAACACGCCGGTCAGCTTCCAATTGTCGGCTTTCGATCTCGCGGGCGATCCGATCACGTATTTCGACCAGGATGGCCTGGCAGCGATCGCATCGAACTTTCCGAGTGCCGATCTAAACCCGACGCAGGCGATCAGCCCGAATTTGAATTTCAGCGTGAACGCGACGACCGGGATGGTCACCGTCACGCCGACGAACGGCCTGGTTGGCGTCACGCCGATGTTTTTCGGCGTCGATAGTTCCGCGACCCCGAATTCGGCGCCGAACACGCAGATGATTCCCCTATTCATCGACCCAGCGGCGCCGACGGGTATTAGCCTGGTGGCCGGTTCCGACAGCGGATCGAGCAGCAGCGACGACATTACGTCGTTCAACAATTCCGATGCGAATCACGAACTGCAATTCCTCGTGACCGGCGTCAGTCCGGGCGATACGGTGATCCTCATGGACGGCAGCACGCAGATCGGCAGCGCCGTCGCGACCACGTCGACCGTGGTAATCACGACCGACGGTTTCACGGTGCTCGCCGATGGGAGCCATCAGATCACGGCCGAACAATCTCTGGAGGATCAACAATACACGGTCGGCAACACCACGCGCACAACGAATCTGACCAGCGGGGCGTCGAGCGCGTTGACTTTGACCGTTGACACCACGGCGCCGGTCTTTGCTTCGAATCCGGGCCTCACGGCGACCGTCCAATCTCCTTACAACTACACTGCTCAGGCGACCGATTCGGTGTCGAACGGCTTGAGCTATTCGGTCGTCTCCGGTCCGGCCGGTTTCAGCATCAACGCATCAACCGGCGTGGTCACTTGGACGCCCACTTTCGCCGAAGTCGGCGACAACCCGATTGAAATCGCGGCGACCGATCTGGCCGGGAATACGGCCAATCAATCGTTCACCGTCACGGCGTCGTTCGCGCCGCTGGCGGTGGCCTCGATCACGCCGAGCGACGGCAGCACGAATGTTCCCATCAATTCGGCGATTCTCGTGCAGTTCAACAATCCGATGAACGCCGACACGTTGAACACGGCGACATTGCTGCTGCAAGATTCGATGGACAATCCGATCGCCGCCACCGTCAGCTTCAACGCCGACAGCGGAATCGCCACTGTCACACCAGCCGCCTCGTTGGCAAACTCGACTTCGTATACCGTGACGGTTGTCGGCGGCGCCGACGGCGTCGCCGACACCGAAGGCGACACGCTTTCCGATAACGTCGCGGCATCGTTCACGACCGAAGCGCCGCTGTCGGTCGTCTCGATAACGCCGGCCGACGGCAGCACGGCCGTCCCGGTGAACACGTCGATCGCGGTGGCGTTCGACAACGCGATGAATTCCAACACTTTGACATCGAGCACGCTGGTGCTGAAAGACGCCCAGGCAAACGTCGTCGCAACGACGGTCAGCTATAACTCCGAAACCGACACCGCCACGATCACGCCCTCCGCTTTGCTGTCCACCTCGACGACCTACACCCTCACGATCGTCAGCGGCGCCGACGGCGTGACCGATTCGGGCGGCGACATTCTCGAAAACAATGTGACGGCAACCTTCACGACCGAGGCGGCGCCGTCGGTCGTTTCCGTCACGCCGGTCAACAATGCCACCGGCGCAACGGTGACCTCGGTTTCCGTGGAATTCAGTGCCGCAATGAACTCGGCCACCGTAAACGGCAACACGGTGAAGCTCGAAGATCCGTCGGGCGACATCACCGCCGCGACGGTCGCCTACAATTCCGCGAACGACACCGCGACTCTGACGCCGACCGGCCCACTTGCGCCGGGAGCGACCTATCTGGTGTTTGTCGAAGGCGGCGCCTCAGGCGTGACTGACACCGGCGGCGCTTCGATCGGCGGCAATTTCGTTTCGTCGTTCACCACGGCCTCGGGCACACCCGCGCCGACGCCAGGGCCGGGCGAGAGCACGATTTTCAGCAATACGACCGTGCCCGCGTATAGCGACAATCCCGACACTCAAGCGGTGGAATTAGGCGTTCAATTCCAAACCAGCGAGAGCGGATTCATCGTCGGCATCCGCTTCTACAAGGGGGCCAGCAGTAGCGGAACCAATGTCGGCAATCTGTGGTCTTCGACTGGCACACTGCTGGCCACCGCCATGTTCACCGACGAAACGGCTTCGGGCTGGCAGGAAGTCGATTTCTCGCAGCCGGTGGCGATCCAAGCCGGCACGACCTTCGTCGCATCCTACTTTGCCCCGAACGGCAACTACGCGGACGACCAGAACTTCTTCGCCAACGGTAGCACCGTTAACGGCCCGCTCACTGCGACGGCCGGCGTTTACGATTACAACGAGACGAGCGCATTCCCCACGCAGACGTTTCTGAATAGCAACTACTACGTCGACGTCGTCTTCTCGCAGTTGACCGGCATGGTTTCGCCGGCGCTCGCCGCGACCGGCGTTGCGACGAGTTCGGCGATCACCGTGCCATTCCTCACGGCGATGAACGCCGACACGATCAGTAGCTCGACCGTGCAACTCGAGGACTCGTCGAGCAATGCCGTGCCGGCAACGGTCAGCTACGATTCGGGCACGAACACCGCCACGCTGACGCCATCGAGCCCATTGAATGCCGGCGCGACCTACACCGTCGTAATCACCGGCGGCGCCGGCGGCGTGGCCGATTCCAACGGCAACACGCTTTCCGCGAATGTCACCTGGACATTCACCACGGCGCCGTCGTCTCCGGCGGTTTTGTCCGTCACTCCGCCGTCATCCGCCACTGGCGTCGATATGAATTCGCCGATTCTGCTGAAGTTCAACGAGGCGATGAACGCCAGCTCGATGAATAGCAGCACGCTGCTGTTGCAGGATTCCTTGGGCGACAACGTGCCGGTGACGATCAGCTACAACTCGAACACTAATACCGCGACTCTGACGCCCAACGCCGCGCTCGACACTTCGGCCACGTACACGGTCGTGGTCGATGGCGGCGCCGAAGGCGTCCTCGATTCGGCCGGCAGCACGATGGCCGCGGATTTCACGTCAACCTTCACCACCGCCGCTCCGCTAGGCACTGGTCCCTTCAGCTTGTGGACTTCATCAACGACGCCGTCTTGGACGGATAACCCCGATCCACGGAGCGTCGAACTGGGTATTAAGTTCGAAGCCACCAGCGGCGGCGACATCACCGGCGTCCGGTTCTACCAGAGCGCGGGAAACACCGGCACGCAGATTGTCAATCTTTGGTCGTCGGACGGAACGCTGCTGGCCACTGCAACCTCGAGCAGCACCACGGGTCCCGGATGGGTCGAAATCGATTTTGCCCAGCCTGTGTATGTCGAAGCCAATACGGTCTATGTCGCTTCGTATTTCACGTCGGACGGAAATTATGGCGACAATATCGGCTTCTTCAGTTCCGGGAGCTTTAGCAATGGCCCGCTGACGGCATTGGCGGGCGTTTACCACTACGGATCGTCGAGCGCGTTTCCGACCGAGCAATATCAGAACAGCAACTACTGGGTCGACGTGGTGCTGAGTCCGCCGACGCCCACGCAGACGACCAACGCGGACAATGCGGCGGTGACGCCGGCGGCTGCTTTCGAGGCGGCGGCAACTCCGGACACGCCAACGATTACTCCAAACGCAGTGGTCGCCAATTCGGTCGTCACGGCAGCGCCCTCCGCGGTTGCATCCACGCCGGCCGGCAGTTCGTCCACGCAGATCCTCGCTCCGTCTATCGGGAATTCGGTTGCGATCTCGAATAGCGCAATCGGCGCTTCCAGCGTTTCCAATTCGACTCTCGCCGGGGTTCCATCCACGACGACTTTGGTCGGTGCCGGCTTGCAAACCGCCGCGACGAGCGCCTCCGACCTCGCTCATCGCCAGTCCCGCGCCGACAGCCTCCGCCACGCCATTCGGCGGCGGCATGGCCCCAACCGATGCCGATGGCGACAGCGACCCGAGCAATGCGACGCCCGAAGTTGATCCGACTTCCCAATCCGCTGGTCAACCGTCTGCCGCCGCGTTGGATTCATCCACGCCGTCCGCCGCGAACGAATCGACCGAAGATTGGTTGGCCGCATTCGATGGGCTGGATGGAGAGATCATGGTCGGCGACACGTCGAGCATTCCGACGCCCGTCGGTGTCGATGCATACTTCGCCGTCGAATGGGCTGAATCGCATGCGTGAATCGCACCTCGATCGTTTGTGCAAACCTTCCGTCGTTTAACCCGGAACCGACGGCGACGGTGTGTTCGGGCTCGCTCCCTCGCCGCTGGCTCCGGGTTAAACGAGGCGGATGGCAACCTCGATGCACGCGCGATCGCCGCGACTCATTTCACGACCAGCGGAATGCTCTCCGAATGGCTGTTGAACTCCGGCGCGTACATGCACTGGATGTTCGCGTAGCCCGTCTGATAGTCGCCCTTCAATTGCACGCGCACCGAGTATTCGAAGACATACGCGCCCTTCGGCAGATAGTCGATGAAGAAATGGCTGGCCGTGTCTTTCGTCGATTCGTAGTACGCCAGACCGTCCTGGTATTTGTACTGCGAGAGCACGTTCGTCGGCTCGGTGCCGCTGCCGCGATGGTCCTTCAGGTGGACGTATTCCATGTCGCGATCGGTGTGCAGCGTGATGCGAACGACGACCTCGTCGCCGACGGCCAGCGGTCCCTTGAGCGGCTCGAGCACCGGGCCGCTCTTCGTCATCTGGCGGCAGGAACAGAGTCTTGGTCAGCTTCAGCGGCGTTCCCTCATGCGGCGTGACCTTGCTCATGTCCTCGAGATATTGCCAATGAATGCTGCCCCAGGCGACGCCGGGATCGGTCTTCGTCAGCGTGATGTGGCTCATGGCCGGCGTAATTTCGCCGCGGAGGAATTTCTGCTCGTAGAAGCCGGTGCCGGCCTCGACCGTTTCCGGCTTGATGTCGCTATCGCCGAGCTTGACTTCGACGAGCGCGTCCGACGAGAGCCAGATTCCCGCCGCGCAGCAACAGCGCGTAGACGGCGTCGGCGGTGCCTTTGGTCGTCTTCCAGTCTTGCGTTTGCTTTTGCTTGAGCAGCCAGACCTTGCAATCCTCGACCGCCTGGTCGTCGTTCATCACTTCGTCGAAGGCCTCGATCATCAGCGCCTGTGTTTCGATCGGAGCGCGATACCAGCAGAACGATAGCTCGGTGTCGCGCCAGAACATGCCCATCTCTTCGTTGCTCACCGACCGCTCCTTGAGCGATTTCATGATGGCGACGGCGGTCGGCTTGTCGCCGAATCGCTTCAGCGCGAGGGCCAGATGGCCTTGCGACTGGCGGCAATCGAGCTGCAGCCAATACTTCTTCGCCTGGCCGAGGAAGTAGTCGATCGCTTCGCGGTGTTGCGGCGTGATCGGCTTGTCTTCCAGGAAGAACAGCGGCCGTAGAGATACAGCGCGATCGTCGAGCTGAGATGATTGTCGTCTTTGTGGTCGTGCGCGAGAATCTCGCGATAGATTTTGTCAATCCAGCCATCGAGCCGGTCGAGCGATTTGACCGCGGGGGTCGTGTCGAGCTTCACGCCCAGGTGCCGCAGACGGCCGAAGCCGGTCGTGATGTAGAGCGTCATGTAGTCGTTGGCCGGGCCGCCGGGGAACCAGGGCCAGGCGCCGTCGCCGAGTTGCTTCGTCGGCCAGTTTCTTCTGCAGTCGAGCCGTTTCGCTCGTTCAGCCGGTTGTCGTCGAACAGGATGCCGACATTGCGGCGTGCCTCGCTCTCCTTATCGGCTTGCCGCAGCCACGGCGTTTCCTCGATCATCACCGACTTGAGGTCCTGATTCTTGTCCAGCGGGCTGTCGAGCGCCGGCGTGCCCTTCCATTGATCGAAGATGCGGCGAATCTTCGGATCGCTGGCGGCGATGTGCCGGGCCAGCGAGTTCGCATACAGCCGATTGAAAACTTGCTCGCTGCATTCGTATGGCGATTCCATCAGATACGGCAGCGCCATCACGGCGTACCATGACGGCTTCGAGACCATCTGCACGGTCAGGCTCTCGTTCTTGAGCGTTTTCGAGCCGGCCGATTGCCGAGCTTCGACGAAATCGAATTTCTTCGTGCCGGCGCCGCGGATCGGCAGCGGCAGCGATTCGGTGACCAACACTCGGCGGGACAAGACGGGCAGCAGCCCTTCCTCGCCGTCGGAAACGCGGCCCGTCGAGCCGACGGCCTTGTAGGACAACGGGCCCAGGCCGTCGGGCACGGTCAGCTTCCAGGAGAAGTTTTGCGATTCCTTGGCCGCGAGGTCGAATTGTTGATCGGCGCTCGGTGTTGCCGAGCGCGGCGTCGACCGATTTCACCGTCCGGGCGTCGGCGAGCGTCAGCCGGACCGCGCCGGTTTGCTTCGTCGGCGATTGGTTCGACACTTTGACGGTGAACTCGATCACATCGCCTTCGCGAACGAAGCGCGGCGGGTTCGGCTGGACCATCAGGTCTTTCGCCGTCACGACCTTGTCTTCCAGAGTAACCGCTGCGCAGCTCCTTGTCGTGGGCGAAGCCGAGGAACTTCCACTTCGTGAGCGCCTCGGGCATGGTGAACTCCATCTTCACGCGGCCGTCGTCGTCGGACATCAGATGCGGGAAGAAGAAGGCCGTCTCGTTGAGGTTCTGGCGCGCGGAAACGTTGCTCAGGTCCGGGCCAGGCGGCGCCGCGGCGCGCGCAATGCGGCCGGCTCCGGCTCCGGGCTTGCCGTCGACCTTGTCGGCGCCGAGTTGCTCGCTGCGACGGAGACTCTGTCGGTCTTCGCCCGCCATGGCCGCATTGGCGGCCATCGGCGCCGCCGGCATCGCCGCGCCGTCCATCGCTCCGTTCATCTCCCTCATCCCCTTCGCCATCTGCATTCCTCGCATGCCGCCGAAGCCATAATACATATTGAACGGCGAAACGATGTCGTAACGGAAAATGACGATACGTGACTTCGACCGATTTGTAATCCAGCGGCCAATTGCCGAGCATCTGCTGCAGATACCGCAGCGTAGTTCTCGAATTGCAGATCGCACGCATCGAGTTGTCCTGGCGGAACACGTTGAAACGCCTTCAGCCAGTTGTGCGGCAGATAGGCGTCCAGCGATTGGTCGTACAAGCGCGGCGACCATCTCCGCGACGGCCTTCTTGGCGTCGGGGCCGGTGATGATCGCCGTCCAGGTCTCCTTTTGCGCCGGTTCGAGCTTCGAGACGAAGTGCTCCCACTTCACGGTCAGGTTCTTGTTCGACCAGGGCACGTCGACGCGATGCGAGTCGAGGTACGCGCGGTTCTCGCGAACCATCGTGACGCGCAGCGTGAAGCCGCCGCGCATCGCCTCGGTGACGGCCTGCTTGACCGACTGCTGCGTCGCGCCAGCTTCGGTCCAGAAGCTCTTGATGATCTTGCGGCGATGCTCGATCTCGATGAACGCCCGGGCCTTGTCGTAGCCGGTGCCCCACAGGGCCGTGAACTCTTCGCTCGGCTCGAGCGTCCACTTCGGCGCGCCGACGAAATCGGGAACCTTGATGGGGAATTGCTTGGCGGCCGGCTTGAGCACTTGCAGCGGCAGCGCGCGGTGACCTTCTTGCCGAAGCGGTCTTGCGTCTCGAGCACGGCGCGATAGGGCCCGGCGGGCAGCTTGAACTTCAACGTGGCTTTGCCCGCCGCGTCGGTCGTGAAGCCTTGCTGCTCGGCGACCGATCGCCGAGCGGCCACGAATTGATGTTGGCCGGGTCTGGCTTCGGCGCCGGCATGGCTGCCCCGTCCATTCCTATGCGAAGCATATACGGCGCGGGACCTTGATTCACCAGGCTCGGCCGCTGCACCTGTTTCGGCTGCCGCAGCTTGTAAATCTTCAGCGTCCCTTCGGCCTTTTGCCCTTCGCCGTCGAGCGTTGGGTCTTGATGGCGATCTCGACCTGCTTGTCGTCGGTTTGCCAGTCGTCGATCGCCAACGACGCTTGCAAGGCGCGGTGTAGCCGACCGCGACGCCACGGCTTGCCGAGCGAGTTTCGCCGGTCGTGTCGGTCACGTCGGCGGAGACGTCGAAGTGGAACGTCGGCTCGTCCTTTTCCGGCACGGACAGGTCGGGCTTGGCGGTGAATTCGATCGTGAAGGAGCCGTCGGCAGCGGTGAGAGCCGTTCCGTGGGCGATTTCCTGGCTGTTCGGTGTTCGGCTGCCGCCACCAGTAATAGTAGCCCCACCAGATCGGGTAGCGAATCTCGCGCACGACGCGGTAGCGGACCTTCGCCCGCCGATGGCCGCGCCGGTGTAGGCGGTCGCTTTGCCTTGCAGACTGACGTTGCCGTTGAGCTTGGCAGCGTCCTTCGGCGCTTCGAGCGTGACCTGGAATTTCGGCCGCTTGTATTCTTCGACGTGGACGCTCGTCGCGCCGTGCGGTTCGCCCTCGGTGCGGATGCATCATGTTGCCCATCAGCCGGTCGCGCGGCGCGGTGAAGCTGCCGCTGAACGAGCCGTAGTCGTTGGTCTTGACGAGCTGCCGCGACGATTTCCTTGCCGTTCGGGTCTTGGAAGATGACCGTCACCGCGCGATTGGCGAGCGTGTGGTAATCGTCGCTCTGCTGATCGACGTCGATGCAGATGCCCTTGAACTGGATCGGTCTGGCCGGGGCGGTAGAGCGACCGATCGGTGAAGAAGATCGTTTGCGAGGACGTGCCGCGGGTCGAAATTGGTTTGATACAGGTAGAAATCGCCGCGTCGAAAGTTGCTGATCTTTCCAGCGTCGCGAGCAGGACGAGGCTCCTCTGATTCGGTCCATCGAACGAGAAGATGCCGTTCTTGTCGGTCTTGCCCGTGGGGCCGTCGGACAATTGGTTGTTTTCGCGGACCCAAGCTCTGGATATCGCACGTTCGCGATCGGCTCGCCGGAATTGGCGTCGAGGACGAAACCGTCGACTTTGCCCTGCCATTTCGGGTTCGCATCACGATCGCCAGCTTGCTGACCCAGACGTCGGCGAAGCTGATCTGGTTGTTTTCCATCGGAAAACTTCGGGTCGGGGCTGGCGATCATGAAGTAGAAGCCGGGTTTCAGGTCTTTCGGCGCGGCGAGTTCCTCCGTGCGCTGCTTGATAGTCCTCGGTCGCGGGCAGATCGGCCGACCATTCCAGAGTCGGGGCTTCTTGGACCAGCAGTTCGCTTGCGGCGTTCTGATCGAGCCATTCGGGCCGCCAGCGGTTCGCCTTCAGCCGATCGACCCAATTGAATTTGATCGCCCGGAAATAGACCTTGGTGATATTGCGATAATGCGACGTCGGATCGTCGGCAGCGGATCGTTCCAAACCCGTTCGGTGATGATTGAACGCACTTCGCTTCGATCTGCAGGATGATGTTGTGGCAGAGCTTGCCGCCAAGGCTCTTCGGGAAAGGCGTTTCGCCCTGGAGGGCGATCTCGCGTGCGCCTCGACCGGCTCGCCTTCCGCATTGCAAGACCGCCGCCCAGTGCGAGCTGGCCATGGCCGAAAGCTCGTGATCGGCGGGGTGGCGAATTTTTTCAGAGCGGCTTTATAGCGGGCGTTCTTCTGTTCGCCGTAGCAGGTTGTTGCCGAATCCGAGCCGGTGCAGGTCGGCGTCGAGGGACGGCAGCGTCTGATCGTCGTCCTTGTGGAAATTGAGCAAATCCTGATACAGCTTGATCGCCTTCACCGTGGGCGAATCGCTGTCGGTCGTCTTGGTCTCCCAGGCGAGGAACTCGTCGCGGGAGCAAAAATCGGGCTATCGGCCGACAGATCTCGAAGGCGTCCTCGGCTTCGCCGCGGCTTGCTCGCCGCTCGTGTAAAACGCCAGAGCGTCATTGGCGAGGAAATCGTACAGCGTCGGCCGGTAGCGCGTCGGAGACGGTCCCTTTGTTCGAGCAGCGCGTCGTACGTGCCGATCGGAATGGCTTTCAACTCGGTCGCGTTCGAGAGCGCCTTCGTGAACTGCTCATCGATCTCGGCGAAGATGCGCGGCAAATCCCAGGTCGTGAAATCCTTGCCCGGCGGGGCGACCGTCGCCGTGCGGTGCAGAAAACGCCAGCGGTTCTGCTGGAAATAGTGCCAATACCAATCGGCGAGGATCGCCGTCATCACCGGCTTCATCTCGTCGGGGGCCTTGGCGATCTCGGCCGTCATCCGCGTGATCCGCTCCTCGGGTTTGTTGCCCTGGATTTTGCCTTCGAGCGCGATCTTCTTGGCGATGGCTTTGATCGCCTCGGGATAGGCTTTGGCCTTGATCGTGCCGTCGATAATCGGCTGCAAAGCCTCGATCGCCGTCTTGGGAAGCCCTTTTTGCACGGCTTCGTCAACCTTCTTCCAGTCGGCATCCCACGGCCCGGCAGCGGCAGGATTCGATTGGAGGCCGGTCATCGCGAAAAGAAGGAAAGCCAGCGCCCAACTCGCCCGGGGCAACAAAGTCAGTCGCATGATTGGATTCTCCGCGAAAAAGGCGATGGAACGAGGTTTGAATAGCCTAAACTGGAATGGAGCAAACCACAACTCTCCTACGTCGTCGCCTCCGCCCATGAGGCCGCTGAACGATTTAGACGCCCTGTCCGACCCTAAAGTTCCCCGGCACAGGACAGGTAGTCGCTCAAGTAACGGAGTTTTTCGGTCGTCGAATCCTGGATTGCGTAGCAAAGGATAGGTGAAATCCATGTCGTTATTTTGATTTTTTCGCCTACGCGGCTATAACTGAATATCGCACGGACGTGTTTGGCGTTCGCGATGCCACTCGATCTCTTCGGCAGGAATCGTGCATGTCGGAATCGCGCTGCAAGAGCTTAAAGCCGGGAGATGTGCGCGAAAATGCCGGCCGGCGTCCGTCAGCGGTCTAACAGCCTGGCCCTGACTCTTTTCGGTCTCGGTTGGGCATTTTATCTTGGCACGCTCGTCGGCACGGTGGTCGCCCCCTGGTGGCCGCTAAAGCTGATCCTTTCGCTGGCCAACACGTTTTTTATTGGGATTCTATTCGTCGTTGGGCACGACGCTTGCCACGGGGCACTGGCGCCGGTTGCGTGGCTCAATGCAGTTTTGGGCCGAATTGCGTTCATGCCTTCGTGGCACCCGTATGCCGGTTGGGAACATGCCCATAATCATGTCCATCATGCCTGGACGAATCTTCGCCAGAAAGACTACGCTTGGGCGCCGCTATCGAAGAGCGACTACGATCGGCTTCCGGGCTGGCGGCGAGCGATGGTCCGGTTTTATCGGACGCGGCTGGGATTGGGGGCTTACTATTTCTTCGACGTCTATTTGCGGCGAACGATATTCCCGAGCCGCGAGTTTCGCGGCCGGATGCGCATGCCTCGATTCGTCGGCGATTGTCTGTTGGTGGCGGCGTTCATCGTGGTTCAGGCGCTGTTTTTGGTTTTTGCCGGACGTTGGTTCGGCAGCCAAAGTCCCGCGGTGGAATCGCTCTTCTTTGGGCAATGGTTGCCATTCGTGCTTTGGAATTGGCTGATTGCGTTCTTGACCCTGCTGCACCACACGCATCCGCGGATTCCTTGGTTCGACGATGCGGACGAATGGACGTTTTACCACGGCCAGATTTTGGGGACCGCGCACGTTCATTTCCCCGGGCCGATCGATTGGGTGATCCACAACATCATGGAGCACACGGCCCATCATGCCGACCCGCGCGTGCCGCTGTATCACCTGGCCAAGGCGCAGGCGAGCCTCGTGCAGGCATTTCCGGAAGACATCGTCGAGCACAAATTTAGTTGGCGCAGTTTTCGATACACGCTGCAGACTTGCCAGCTCTACGATTATCGGGCTCATCGCTGGACCGATTGGTCCGGCGAACCGACCAGTTCGCGCACGATCGCGGTCACGGTCGAAGAGCCGGAAATGGTCCACTAACTTGGAACCCCTCACAAAACCGCTCGGCGGAAGGGGACGGCCCCCGGCGGTTTTGTGCGGGGCTCTCGGTCAATCCTTTCGTTGGCTCATTCGCGCGATGGCTTCCTTCAATTCCGCCATCTCGCGCCGCATTTGCTCGACCTGTTCGCGAAGACCGGCGATCGCAGGGTCCGGGGACTGCGGGCCGACTCGGCCGTCGGCCGTCGCGCGCCGCTGCTGTTGCTCGTGCGCGATAGCGTTCAACTCTTTGCCGAATGCGTTCGGCGTCTTCCGGCAGTCCATTTTGACCGAGCAATTGGATGGCCGTCCGAATTTGCGCAAGGCGCACTTGTTCTTGATCGGGTTGGGCGAACGCCGGCGTAGTCGCGGATCGCCTGATTTCTTGATCGATGGCTTGCAAACGTTCTTCGATTTCATGCGCCGCGGAGCCCAAATGGCTCGCCTCCTCGGTTCTGCCGACCTCGGCCAACTCGTTGGCGCATTGCCGCAGGGTCATTAGTTGCCGAATCAACTTCTGTCGGTCCGGATTGCCTTGTCTGAGCTCGAGCATGACCGTCTGTCGATTGATTGCCTCGATTTGTTCCTCGGCCGCGCGCATTTCGGCGCGTGTGATTTCCGCGGTGGCAAGGTCAGGGTTTTTCGCGTTCGAGAGCGATCGAAGCAGTTCATTCTGTCGCTTCATGTTTTGTTGCAACTCATGCCGGCGGGCGAGAAGAGCCTTGACCTGCTCGCGCATCTTTGCATCTTCATCGCCGCTGCGTTCCGATTCACCCTCGCGGGCCTGGAGGTAATTGAGCGCCTTTCGCACGGCTCCGTTCGCTTTCGATTTCTCCGCGGGAGCAGTGTTGGAGTCGCCGAGACGGATTTCGGGATTGACGAGTCGAAAATTGAAATTGCCGCTTGGCCGCTTTACCGGCGTCACCGCGATCGTTTGCAGCTTGCCGTCGCGCTTGATTTCAAGTCGAAGAGGCTGATCCTTGGCTTCTTGAATCGCGCCGGACAAATCGGCGATCTGCTTCAGCGGCTTTTTGCCGGCCTTGAGCAGAATGTCGCGAGCCTCAAGCCCGGCTTTGGCGGCGGGACTATCCGGAGTGACTTCCTCGATAAGAAGTCCTTGATCGTCGTCAACCTGGAATTCCTTGCGCTGCGCCGCGGAGAGCGGATGTGCTTCGAGCCCGATCCAGTAGTGCTCTACTTCCGGGCCATCGGTCAAAAACAGAACGACGCCTTCGTGCTCGTCGGCCGATTTACCCGGCGCGGGCTTGTCCGCCGCGGAAACATTTGGGCCACACGCTAGACCGATCAACGCAATCGAACATGCCAGAACTCTCATTTCAATTCTCCTTTGCCGAAGGCAGCCCCCGAAGTTTGCGGTCATCCATCCGTTGCCAACATCGTACCGAGCAATTGCGCCGCAAGCTAGTTTCGCGACTGTGCCTCGTTTAACCCGCAGCCAACGGCGACGGCTGTCCGGTCTCGCTCTGTCGCCGCTAGCTCCGGGTTAAACGTCGCGCGTTTGCTTGCTTTCGGCGATTCTAGAAAGGTTCACGCGGCCTTGCTCGATCGCGGCAAGATTCGCTTCTATGCTCATCGGGCCAAATTGTCGCGCGTCGTTTCGCGGATAGATCGGTTGCTGATAGGCCGTGTACGCCTCAGTGCGCAGTTGCGATAGCAAGTGGTGCGTTTGCCGGCGGGTTCGCTCGGCTCGGAGCGCGGCCAGGTCGATCGGGCCAACGACGATCTTTTCGCCCGGCCCTGGATCGGCCTGCGACAGAATCCGCCCGTCGTAATCGACGATCATGCTTCCGCCCGGCCAGCTAAACGGCGGATAATTCTCGCGACTGGCCGCTTGATTCGCCGCCACGACGTAGCACATGTTCTCCAACGCCCGCGTGCGATTGACGAGCGTCCACCAATCAAGCGGCGCCGCCGTGCCCCAGGGGTCCATGTAGGCCGACACTCGAATCAGAATCTCCGCGCCGTTCAAAGCAAGTTGGCGAAGCACCTCGGGAAACAGCCAGTCATAGCAAATCGCCACGCCGAGTTTGCCGATCGGCGTGTCGGCGACCGGAAACAGCGGCTCGTCGTAGCCGGCCAGATCGTGCGGGCTGGTGTGAACTTCCCACGGAATCCAGGGATTCACTTTGCGATATTTAGCGATGATGCCGTCGGGGCCGATCAGGCAGGTCGTATTGAAAACATGGCCCGGCCAGCGCGGATCGACTTCGAGAAACGTGCCGGTTTGGATATACACGTCGAATTCGCGGGCCTTCCGCTGATAGGCCGCGGTATGTTCGTTCGGAATTGGAATGGCCAGCCGGTCGATCAGCTTTTCGACGGTGTCGTAAATCGGAGCGGCATGGCCGAACTCGGGAAAGACAACGAGCCGCACGTCGCACAGATGGCGATAGCCGACGACCGCGTGCTCGATCATTTCGAGCATTCGGGCAGTGTGACTACCGATTTCGTTGCGGGTTGCCGCATTGGGCATGTCGAGCTGGCACGCGGCGGCGTAGTAGCGATCGATGGTAGTTGTCATGCGGATTGTAGGTCAGCCTTTCCAGGCTGACGGCCACTGGGGAACGTCAGGCTGGAAAGCCTGACCTACGCGGAACGTCGAATGATTGCGAGATTTGCAATATGAAACTAAGATAAAGTCCTATCTTTTCTTTGACGGCCCCTGGCTGTTCAGCCGCGAAAATTCTATCTAACAAGGATCCGCCCAACGTGAGTGTTCCAACGGTTGCTCCTTCGCCGACTAAGCCGGCTCGGAAGGCTTACGTTCCCGCGGTCGGTCCGCGGCTGCGGATCGTATTGTACATCGTCTTCGGGCTGGTCGCCGCGCTGGGGGCGAATTCGCTCTATTTATCGGCGATCACGTTCATGGACTGGTGGCATGGGCCGGGGCAGACGTACCAGAACTATTTCTACCTCTACATGTTTCTGGCCCATCTTGGCTTGGGCCTGCTGTTGGTGATTCCCTACTGCTTGTTCGGCGCGGTGCATCTGCTGGCGGCGCGGAAGCGGCGCAATCGGACGGCCGTGCGGATCGGTTACGCGCTGTTCATTGCCGGCATCGGCGTGTTGGTCACGGGCGTGCTGCTGATGCGCGTCGGCGATTTGCAGCTCAAGCATCCGCTCGCGCGGGCGACGGTCTACTGGGCACATATCGCGCTGCCGCTGGCGGCCGGCTGGCTGTATTGGCTGCATCGGCTGGCCGGTCCGCGAATCAAGTGGCGAATCGGAGTCCGCTTCGCCGCGCTGACCGTCGCATTCGTTTTTGGCATGGTCATGTTCCATGCGCACGATCCGCGGCAATGGAATGTCGTCGGGCCGAAGGAAGGCGAGAAATACTTCCTTCCGTCGCTGGCCCGCACGGCGACCGGCAATTTCATCGCCGCCAAGACGTTGATGAAAGACGATTATTGCCTGAAATGCCACGCGGATGCGTATCAAGGTTGGTTCCACAGCGCACATCGCTTTAGTTCGTTCAACAATCCGACTTATCTGGCAAGCGTGCGCGAGACGCGGCAGGTGTCGTTCAAGCGAGACGGCAAGGTGAAGGCCGCCCGCTGGTGCGCCGGTTGCCACGATCCGGTGCCGTTTTTCAGCGGAGCTTTCGACGATCCGAATTTCGACGACGTGCGCCATGAGACGGCGCAAGCCGGCATCACTTGCACGGCCTGCCATTCGATCACGCACATCAACAGCACGCGAGGCAACGCCGACTACACGATCGAAGAGCCGGTGCATTATCCCTTTGTCGATAGCACCAATCCCGTGCTGCAATTCCTCAATCAGCAGTTGGTCAAGGCCAAGCCGGAATTGCACAAGCAAACGTTTTTGAAGCCGCTACACAAGTCGGCCGAGTTCTGCTCGACCTGCCACAAGGTCAACCTTCCGAAGGAGTTGACTCAGTACAAGGAATTCCTCCGCGGCCAGAATCATTACGACCCGTATCTATTGAGCGGCGTGTCGGGACACGGCGCGCGAAGCTTCTACTATCCGCCGAAGGCCGTGACCAATTGCGCCGGCTGCCACATGCCGAACCAGGCATCGACCGATTTCGGCGCTCGCGTGCTAACGATCGGCGACAAGGATCAGTTGGGAATTCACAACCACTTCTTCCCGGCAGCGAACACGGCAATCAACTGGTTCCAACTCAACCCCGACGGAATCGCGAAAGAGCAAGCTTTTTTGAAGGACGTGATGCGGATCGATCTGTTCGGCGTCCGGCAAGGCAGCGCCGTCGATGGCCCGTTGACCGCGCCGTTGCGTCCGACGGTTCCCACATTGACGCCGGGCAAAGACTACGTGCTGGAATCGGTGATTCGCACGCTGAAAATGGGGCATTTGTTCACCCAGGGGACCGTCGACTCGAACGAAGTGTGGGTCGAAGTCACGGCCAAGAGCGGCGATCGCGTCATCGGCCGCAGCGGTGCGCAAGACGAAAAAGGCGAGGTCGATCCCTGGTCGCACTTCGTCAATGTCTTCATGCTCGATCGCGATGGTAATCGGATCGCGCGCCGCAATCCGCAAGATATTTTCGTTCCGCTCTACAATCATCAGATTCCGCCCGGCGCGGCTCAGGTGGTTCATTTCGGCCTGACGGTGCCACCGGATGTCGTGCAGCCGATCACCGTCGAGATCAAGCTGCAATATCGCAAATTCGACTATGAATATATGAAGTTCGTCACCGAAGGTTCGCACAAGCCGGGCGATCTGCCGATCCGCGACTTCGCGCTCGGCGACCATTATCGCGACACGCTGCCGGTTACGACGCTGGCGGTCGATCGACTGACGTTCCCCGTCGGAATCAATGGCGCGGCTCCGGCCGGCGATTCTTCCGGCAAGGCGGAGAAGGCCGACAAAACCACGGCAGTCGCAAACCCCGTGTCGTCGATTCCACTCTGGCAGCGATGGAACGACTATGGCATCGGCCTGTTGCTCGAAGGTTCGGCTGGCGATAGCAAAGGCGAACTTCGGCAGGCGGCCGAGGCATTTTCGCAGGTCGAAAAGCTCAATCGTTTCGACGGGCCGTTGAACCTGGCCCGTGTCTACTATGCCGAAGGCCGCCTCGACGACGCAACGGCCGCGATTCAACGTGCCAAGGCATTCACAAACCCGCCGGCATATCCCTGGACGATGGCCTGGCTCAGCGGATTGATCAATCGTCAGCAGGGGCATCTGGAAGATGCCGAAAAGAATTTCCGCAGCGTGCTCGAAGATCGCTCGGAAGAGATGCGACAGAAGGGCTTTGATTTCAGCATCGACTACGAAGTGATCAACGACCATGGCCAGACGTTGCTCGAGCAGGCCAAGCAGTTGCGCGAACCGGACGAGCAACTGCAGCGCGACAAGCTATTGCGCGAGGCGGCGGCAAACTTCGAAAAGACGCTCACGCTTGATTCGGAAAACGTCGCGGCACATTACAATCTGCAAGTGATTTACGGCCTGTTGGGCGACGACATACGCGCGGCGGAGCATGAACGGTTGCACGCCCGCTATAAGCCGGACGACAACGCGCGAGATCGAGCCATCGCCTTGGCGCGACAAAAATACCCGGCCGCCAACCACGCGGCCGAGGCGGTCGTGATCTATTCGCTGAATCGAGCGGATGCGGCGAAAGCGAAGTAAGGACCGAACGAAGGGTGACGTCGGCTTTGCCATTCGCCCTCGCTAACGCTTCGGGTTAGTGTGGACATGGCACACTAACCCGAAGCGTTAGCGAGGGAGGCGGGGCGAAAACGCGAACTTCGGCGATTGGTTTTCGTGATACATGCATCGATGGACTGTCGCATTGGTTTCAAGGGGGGATTTTAATGTCGAACGTGCCTTCGAATGTGCCTGCCAACGTCGCGGCAGCCAATGTCGCGTCATCTGATCTCGCAGCGGCCGAAACCGAGCGCGACGATCACGTCATCGGCGTCGCCCTGCGGCGTTCGCTGATGTTGATCGTCTTGCTCGGCGCGGCGGCCGGCGGCATCTGGTATTGGCAAACGCACCATGCATCGGCGCCGGTGACGAAAGTCTCCGCGCTTTCCGTCCCGCACGAACGCACTCGCCCGACAGTCGAGCTGCCGACGATCAAGTTCACCGACATCGCGCGTCAGGCCGGAATCGATTTCGTCCGTTTCAACGGCGCGTATGGTGATCGGCTGTTGCCGGAGACGATGGGTGGCGGCTGCGCGTTTCTTGACTACAACCAGAGCGGCCGGCAATCCATCCTGCTCATCAACGGCTGCGCGTGGCCCGGCCATCCCGATCCCGAGCATCGCTTTTCGACCGTGACGCTCTATCGCAACGACGGCAACGGCAAATTCACCGATGTCACGAAAGAAGCCGGCTTGGAATGCAAGTTCCAAGGCATGGGCGTCGCCGTCGGCGATTTCGACAACGACGGCTGGCCCGATCTGTTCATCTCGGGCGTCGGCGTCAATCGGCTGTTCCACAACGATCATGGCAAATTCGTCGACATGACCGCCGCGTCGGGCATTCCACCGGCCGACAACGAATGGGGCACAAGCTGCGGCTGGTTCGACTACAACAACGACGGCCGCCTCGATCTGTTCGTCTGCCACTACGTGCAATGGTCGAAGGAAATCGATCTGTCGCAAGATTTCCGCCTCACGGGCCTCGGCCGGGCGTATGGCCCGCCGATCAATTTCCAGGGCTCATTTCCGTCGCTCTATCGCAACGACGGCCACGGCAAATTCACCGACGTCTCGGAAGCGGCCGGCATTCGCATCAAGAACCCGGACACGCACGTGCCGATGGCCAAATCGCTCGGCGTCGCGTTCGCCGATCTCGATGGCGACGGCTGGATGGATGTGATTGTGTCGAACGACACGGTGCGGAATTTCGTGTTTCACAATCAGCACGACGGCACGTTCAAGGAAATCGGCGTCACGTCGGGCGTCGCCTACGACCTGAGCGGCAACGTCCGCGGCGCGATGGGAATCGACGCCGCCCGATTCCGCAATAGCGACACCTGGGGCGTCGCCATCGGCAATTTTTCCACTCAAATGGCCGCGCTCTACGTCTCGCAAAAGCAGCCGCTGCGGTTTGTCGATGAAGCGATCGCCAGCGGGCTGGGACCGGTCACGCGCCAGCAGCTTACGTTCGGGATGCTCTTCGCCGACCTCGATCTCGATGGCCGCTTGGATTTGGTGTCGGCCAACGGGCACGTCGAGCCCGAGATTAACCGCGTGCTGCCGAGCCAAACGTATCGCCAGCCGCCGCAATTGTTTTGGAACTGCGGACCCGGCCAGCCGGCCGAATTCGTCCCGCTGCCGCTAGAAAAAGTCGGCGACGATTTTTCCAAACCGATCGTCGGCCGCGGCGCGGCGTATGCCGATCTCCTCGGCAACGGCAATCTCGATCTGCTCTTCACGCAAACCGACGGCCCGCCGGTTTTGCTGCGCAACGACCAGCAATCGGGCCACCATTGGTCCCGATTCCAATTGACCGGCACGAAGTGCAACCGCGACGCAATCGGCGCCTGGGTCGAGGTGCAAGTCGCCGGCCAATGGCTCCGCCGCCAGGTCATGCCGACGCGCAGTTATCTTTCGCAAGTCGAACTGCCGGTGACGATCGGCCTCGGCGAAAAAACGACGATCGACCAAGCCCGCATCGTCTGGCCCGACGGCACGAAGCAAGACGTGCCGACCGTGAAAATCGACGGGCTGACGACGGTGACGCAGGCGGAATGACCTCTACGAGGGCGCTGACTATCCGAGAGCATGAAAGGGCGAATAACGAACAACCCAGTTTACCGGGATCGCATCTTTCCCGGTTTACTCCATGGCTGCTGGCATCGGCTTGGCCGGGTTGCTTGTTTGGATCCTGACTCGCCGGTCTGAAAATTCCTGATTTCAGACTGGCCCACTATCTTTTTTGCTGGAATTTGGGCCAGCACTTATGTCATGCTACGCACAGACGATTCGGCAAGAGGCACTTGAGATGGGCGATGCGGAAGGCTTGAGGCTTGAGGCTGCAGGCTTGAGGTACGAAGATCGAAGAGACAAAGAGCCGACGACGCGCCCGCGTGCGCGTCCTCAAGCCTCAAGCCTCAAGCCTTCCGCAAAACGCGATGCCGGCGGTTAGTCAAACAAAGGTTCTTGGCCAAGGGCGTTGCCAGTCTGTCTCGCTGCATTCTCGTTGGAGGCGCTGCTGTCGACGGCAGCGTGTCGCGCGAGGTGCCGGCCCAACCGCTTGCGGCGTAATTCACCGCATTCGGTCAGGTAGTGTTAGCCGAGGAGTGAGTTCGTAGGCCGCTTACCCGCCCCTGCTGGGGTTGCCAGTAGACATTGGGCCCGAATGCGAAGCGAAAGATTTGCCGTGAAACGTTGCACCGCGGATTTCGAGCGACCCATTCATCGTGTGGTTCAGAAGACGGCTTTTTCGCGAATAGTAACCCAGTGCATCGCTGCTTTTGCTCGAACGACGGAAACGCGACGTACCAGCCCGTAGCGCCAGCAGGGGCCCCGGTCCGCCGCACGAACCCTCGACACGCTTCCGCCCTTGCTGGCGCTACTGGCTCTGCCATGCAGCGCGGGGGCAAGCGTTCTCGAAGATTCGGCCGACGCCATCGAGCGCACGACACCCATCAATAGGGAGTGGACGGAACTGTATCGAGTTTCATTGCCCTAGTCATGGGAGTTGCCGGAGAACTCGGGCGGTCGCGGCGAGAACCAGGATGTTCTCGCCGCGGATCGCAACCGGTTGTGCGGTTTAGTACAACCCTCGCTGCGCAGGCACGCGCAGTGCGTCAATCAAGAACGCCGGCTCCTCGGGGGCGGCGATGCACGAACCGCGTTGTGTGGTTGATGCGACAATCCGTCCGCGCATAGCCGCGGTGCGCAGCGCCGCGGCCGTGCCGTGCGCGGAGGTCGGGTCAAAGAATGATTCGCGGAATGGCGCCCCGTTCTGCGCCCAATATCGGACCCGTCCCGCTTTCCGCGCCCCAACATCATGCTTGGCGCGTAATTCCTTGAATTGCCGATTATTAAATGAGCTTATTGAGGACGTTTTCGATCCTCTCTAACTTGGTTGACGGTCAGAAACCGGCACGGACCGTAGCCAAACGTAACTCCCTGCAGCTTGCGCTGAGTTAACGCCAACAAAAAAGTAATGAACGTCTTGTCGGGATACAAAAACCGATCTGGTCCCCGCGTTTCATCATATTCGATCCACCATTCGTCTGGCGGGCCTCGCATGCGCCAAAAGATCGTGTTGCCGTCCAGGCATTGTCCCCAGGCTAATAAGCCATTTGGTTCGGGAAAGACGTCGTACTTTTTCGGCCACTCGCTCATGTCCTGGGAACGAAAATATTCCGTCAAGCCCAGTGCGCCGTCAATCAAATTCTTGGAAATATTTTCGCTGAATGGATTCAATATCCACAGAATATCCAGGTTTGGCTCGGTGACGATACCGCCCGTACCGTAAATCCCGACGAATCTCTTGTAGTCCGACGGAAGTAGCGTTCCTAGTCTCGCCTCCGCCGAGTCCCAGTCCCCGCGATTCTCCTCCGGACTTTCTGGGGGCGGAAGAATCTCAGTCAAACTCATTAATAAATCATTCATTTGTGCCTTTTCGACATTTTCTTGGATCTTCTGGATTAGTAAGTGAGTCTGTCCTTGGCCCCCAATTAATCGTCCAGCGTTTCAGAGGAAAACGTTTCAGAACTATTTGTCTCGGCATCGACAACTCGCCATGCCCCACCCGTCGCGATCCATTCACGACGGCGTAGTTTACCACGCCGCAACAACTGCCAAGGGGCCAGAACGAATTACTCGCCGGTCGGCAATCCTTCGACTATCATGTTCCTGGCTTAGAACCCCTCACAAAACCGCGAGGCGATCCCGCGCCAGATGTTTCGCAGCTCGCTCCCCATTGGCCGCGTGCTCGAAGACCCGTTCGACTTGCGGCCGGTGATCGTCTGTTACAAGATGAACGGCGAATGGCTCGATTCCGAGCGTGCGAGAAAAACCTGTCAGAACTATTTCTCTTGACAACGCAGGCGCGGATGGCATGGACTACTCGTTATGGGTGGTAAGCAATTCAATGCAGACACTATGATTTACGTTCGAGCGCCTGTAGCTCAGGGGATAGAGCAGCGGTTTCCTAAACCGTAGGTCGCAGGTTCGAATCCTGCCAGGCGTATTGCGATCGAATCGGCGCGGAATTGCGTCTTGCATTCGCCATTCCGTCGGTCCTGCGCCAATTCGGCGAATCGCGATGAAGCGCATCGAGGATTGCCGGAAGGATTATTTCGCCGCGCCGCCGATGCCATTCGCGCCCTTGACGTCCGTGCTCTTGGCGTCCGCGCTCTCGACGTCCGACTTCTTGTTGTCCGGTTTCTTCTCTGCGGCCTTGTCGGTGGCTTTGGCGTCGCCGGGTTTCGGATCACCAACTTTGGCGTCGCCGGGTTTCGCATCGGCGGGTTTTTTATCGGCCGCCGGATCGGGTTTGTCAGTCTTGTCGGGTTTTTCCGCGTTGGGCTTGTCTGCTTTGATGTTCTTGTCGGCGAGTTTGTTGACGGCCTTCGCGCCGTGGCTCTTTTTCTTGCCGGTCAGGACGTTTGCCAATTCGATGGATATATTGAGGCCGAGTGCGCGACCCCGTCCGAGGATCGCTCCGGAGATGCTCATCTTGTCGCCGGTCGACGCCCAAGAGAGGTCGCTCGTGTCTAGCTTGACCGTCGCATCGGGCGCGATTTCCGCTTTGACTTTCATATTGCCGCAGTCGACACTGATAGTGTTCTTGTGGGCGGCCGTGATCCGTCCCGCGATTTGGTATTCCTTGGTTGCGGCGGGGGGAGATTTTTTCTTGCTGGAACTCGGTTCGCTAAATCCCGCGCCGCTGCCGATTGCGTAGGCGCCGGGTTGATTGTTCGCGTCGGGCGTGAATAGCTGGACTTCCTTGATCGGTTCGGTTCCTTTCTCGTGCCGATCGAAGGTCCCTTTGAAGGCCACATACATGCCCGCGGCAAGATAATCGGCCGTCGCGGCGCCGGTGACTTTGATCTTGGTGCTTTTGTCGAATTGCACGGTGACGAGCGAACCATCGAGGATGCACTTCATATACGGCCCCGACATGCCGACGAACTCGCCCTTGCCGCTGAAATTTTGCAGCGTGATGACCTGCGGTTGCCTGGGCGGCTGCAGAACTTGTGCTTGTGCGGCAGAAACGAACAGAAAGACCGCCGCACAACCAATCGCGAACGCCGCGATTCGCCGAAGTTGGATGAACATCGCAACACCCTTTCCGTTCCAAGCCCTCGACAATCAAACCTTCCTCACCCCATTTATCGTAATCTAATCCAGGCCGGAGTGCCATTTTCACAGCGATCCAGCCCGCCAAACAGCATTTGAAAAGCCCTTTTGCGACGATCTTGCTGGAGCGCTGCTCGGTCGGGTCGTCAATTCGTTCATCACCCCCTCAATCGTGAAACACCGAAGACGGAGAAAAAAGAGATGCTGAGAATCAAAACTGTGTTGACGATCGGCGGAATTGCATTTGCCTTGATGGCCACGAATGCACGAGCCGCGGATCACGGCGCAGCGGCCAGTTGGGTGAACATCTCCGACCCGATCGTTCAAAAGCTGACGCAAGAAGGAAAGAAGACCGCGTGGCCGGGCGAAACGGCCGGCGTCGCGGTCGATCCGGCCTCCGGCGACGTCTATATGATCGTCACCGGCTTGGGAGTTTGGAAATCGAGCGACCAAGGCAAGGATTTCGCGCGGGTCGATGGCGGCAAAATCGGCGGCCGATGTGAAACGTCGTTCGCGCTAAACGCCGATCCCGCCGGCAAGCGATTGGCTTGCTTCATGCTCGATGGCCAAGGAGCGTGGACGGGCGACGCGGGCGAATCTTGGAATTCGTTTACTGGAGTCGGCCGAAATTGGGACTACGCCGCCGTCGATTGGTCGACCTCCGCGCTGAAAAACATCTTCGCGGCCCTGCATGAATCGGGCGGGCAGGTCATGTACAGTTCCGACGGCGGCAAGACTTGGAGCAAGCTGTTCAAAGACGCTGAATTCGATCGCACCGGCGGCTTGGGCATCTTCGACGCCAAAACGCTGGTCTACACGGAAAAAGGAAAAGGCATTCAACGTTCGACCGACGGCGGACAAACTTGGACCAAGATTGCCGATCGCGAGCCGCTCGGACGGGTTGTCCGCGTTTACAAAGGCGCGGCATATTGGCTGGCAAAAAAAGGCTTGCTCATCAGCAAGGACCAGGGCGCGACTTGGAGCGTGCAGGGTCAGCCGGTTGACGCATCAATCGGGCCGTTCTTCGATGCGCGCGATGAAAAGCGGATCGTCGTCGCGGGCACCAAGGGAATCTATCGCACGAACGACGGCGGCGAGTCGTGGAAGTTCGTCGCGGCGATGCCAAAGGTTTTCGAGGCCATGCCCAAGGCCGGCTGGTTCAACAACGTCGGCTGGGATCCGGTCCATGACGTTTATTATGCGTCGCGAATGGGCAAGCCAACATTTCGACTCGAAGCGGCAAAATGAGACGCGGCAATCGAAATTACCGCCCCTTTTCGGAACCGGCGGCGGCTTGCTCCAGTTCCAAACGGGCGCGCAGGCCTTGGTCTTCGAAGCTTAAGCCGAAGTTCGCATGGAGCAGTTCGGCCAATGCCGGTGGAACGGACGGGCCGGTCTTTGATTGGCCCGGATTTCCGTAGACGGTCAACTCCATCGTTTGCCACTCGTCGTTCCAGACATACTTTCCGCCGCCAGGGCAAACGAGCCGCGTTTGCCAGAATTGTTCGTGCAGCGCCACCGGGTCGCGGTCCGGAAAGCGGCGCTTCCATTCGTTAAGAATCGGCAGATTGCTCCAGGCGAGGCGTTGCATTTGCGTGCGATAGGCCTCGCGACCGAGTTCCGCCAGCATCGTTACTGCCTTTTGGTTGAACTGCAGACATTCGCTGGTGCCGAGCCACGAATGCGTCGGCGCTACAATCGGCTTGCCGTCAGCCTGCGCTTTTTCTCGGGCTGCCTGACGATCGATCGCTTGCTCGAGCAGCCGCTGGTTGAGCGTAAGCAGTAGCCCGTCCGACAGGATCGCGTAGAATAGGCACGGTTCCTTGACACCCGGCGGCAGTTCTTTCTTGGCCCGCTCGGTCGGAGTGAGTTTCACGTAAGCCTGATCGTGATACTTGTGCGATTCCCAAGCGACCATGCCTGGCGCCGTCTGCTCGATCATTCCGCGCAAGCCGACCAAAAATGCGGTCAGCTTGATGCGGCTTGAAATATCGATCTGCACGGCAACCGGCAGTCGAGCCACGTTTTCCTCGAAGAATTTCCAGCGCTCCTGATCGTCTTTCTTGCGCACCAGCTCGTCCCAAAACGGATCGTCCTCGACCCACATGCCGACCGACGAGCCGATCCACGACAGCGGATCGGTTTGGCCGGGGATCGCGCCTTGCAGCAGATTGCCCGCCGATCTCATCGGCAGCGCATCATGATTGATGCCCATCACGAATTGGATCGGCGCGTCGTGCGGATCGCCCGCGGTTGGAGCGAGTTTTGCGCCGCGGCTCAGTTCCACCAGTTCGTGATAGTCGCTGGCGAAGATCAACGGCATGACAGTCAAATCGCCCGCCAGCGATTTCTCGCCGCAATGAATCCGCAAAGCGATCGGATCGAAGGCCCAGCGCCAATTATTTTGATAGTTGTCGCGCCAGCGTTTGTAGCCGTCGGCTTCGGCTTTCGTGACTTTGTCCCACGGGAGCTCGACGATCGGCGTTTGAAATTCCAGCGTGCCGAGCGTCGAGGATCGAACGCCCGACGCCGTTAGCCGCAAGTCGCCGAGGTCGATCGCGCTAACGTCGGCATGGATCGGCCCCGCCTCGACGCGTCCGCCGGCCAGCGACTCGAAAAAGGCGGCCTGAAGGTCGTCCATCGCATGCATTCCAATCGTCCGGCGACTGCTGGCGATTCGCCATTTCGGCCCACACCAGCGGCGAATCGTCGGATCGCTGAGAAACAGCAGCGCCGATTCGTCGGCGGCGCCGAGCGGATACCGCGTGCGAAAGAATTTGAACTCCGGCAAGCCGGCCAGCGACGCTCGTTTGCCACGTTGCACTTCCGCCAATCGCTCCAATTGAGCCAGCGAATTCGTCACGATCACGATATCGCCCAGCCGCGCGACGTAGGAGCAGACCGAGCGATCGGCGGATTTCATGCCGCTGTAGGCAATCGCGCCGTCACCTGCAGCGCCGAGAGTTCCATTCGCCGTCTTCGCGTCCGGATCAGCCGCCGCACCGGCCTGGATCACTCGCGCCGCCAGCAGCGACCGCAATACTTCGGGCTGGGCCGCCTCGAACAACACGGCGACATCCGTTCCCGTCGGAAAATAGGGATCCGATCCCGTCACCGCCACGCTCTTCACCAGCGCCGGCCCAAGCAATCGCGACAGCGCGTTCGTTGAACAGGCAAAGTTGCCGTTCGTAGCGCAACCGCACTCGTGCATCTTCCGACCGCGGCGTGGCAAACTGCAAAACGGTCGTTCCCTGCCGATCGGCCCGGTCGATCACTTCCAACAGCTTGTCGAACGATGCGAAAAACACTGCATGTTGATCTTCCGGAATCGCCGCCGCCAACGGATCGATTTGCGGATGGGCGTCGGCCTTCAGATATTTCTTCCAATCGATCGTCGCAATCGTGATGCCTTCGAGCGAATTGGTATCGATCGTCGGAACATGGCGAGTTCGCCCCGGGCAACGCCCGGTCGAGTTGCAGGTTCTCGCTCAGCACCCGACCGCCGCTGAACAATTCGTAGGTATCCTCGACCGACCCACGATTGACGATCGGCCCGTTTGGATTCGGCCGCCCGGTGTTTAGATCACCGAGCTTTTCGCCAAGGGCTTCGCGAGCTTTACGCACTTCGTGCCGGAACCAAGCCCCGCCGGGCACGCCGTCGTTGACCAGCCGATCGTAATGCAGCCCTTGGCCTGGAAAAAGTAGTGCCCATATTTGTCTTTGCTCTCGGCGGCCGCGATCTTGAATTTGATTTCGACCATTCCGCTCAGATCGCGTTTCGGCACGAATAATCGCCCCGCCACATCGTTGCCTGCCGGCGCTCGGATATACATCGCCCCGAGCGACGTTTCGTCGGTGGAACCGTTCGGAACCGTCGTGCCAAGCCAAGCGAGTTCGCTTAGGCTCAGCACATAGGCTTCTCCCTTGCCGTCCAAAGCGACATACGGCCGAACGAAATCGGCGCGATTGCCGGTCCACCAATTCTCAGTGTAGCCCGCGGGAAGCTCAGGCAGCTTTCCCTCGACCATCTTGGCGAGATCGCCTTGCATAACGCGGAAGTAAGCATCGTCTCCACGCGCAAGACCTGCGCAGACGACAAGCCAAGCCGAGCGCGATCCCCCAAAGGCGACGATCCATGATGAGGCCTCTCTTGAGAGCAAGGGTGAGAGTGGAGGGTGAGAGTGGAGGGTGATGAAGCAGGCGCGGGACCGCGATTCCGTTGGAGTTCAGGCTTTAGCCGACCGGGGAGCGCCTAAAGGCTGAACTCCAACTTTGGTTGTCCCCGCATTCCGCACAACCGCTACATCATCGTACCTGGTTTCGGCCGGCTTGGTTTCAATTGCGACGGCGAACACGGTGGCATCTGTCGCGACGAACGGCCTCCGTTGCCCAGTTTTTGAGCAAATATCTTCCCGACAGTTTCGCGATGCCGTGTTGGAAAATCGTAACTTTGCATTGATCCAACGGTGCTTATTGCCGGCTATTAAAAACGTCAGTTCTGCGGCGCAAGATTTGCCGTTGCGTTTCGCGGAGGCTCTTCGGATCGTGAGCTCCACGAAGGAAAGGGTGCATCGGGCGGGGAGCAGAGGGGCCGGCGCCGAAGCGGATCATTACGGGTTCCTCTTCTCTGGTCCCGAGGGGAGCCGCCTTCGCAAACAGGCCGGAGACCTTGAATCGTCCAAAACGTCGCGCGGGCAGCAAGCTCTCGCCGCTGATCCCAATACAGAGAAGAGGAACCCGTTAGCGGCAGACAAAACGGCGTGACCTGCCAGCGGGCATCCGCTGGCTCAAACCAAGAAAGGGAAACAGGAACATGTTGGCAAGGAAGTCTGCTTGGAAAATTCTCGCCGCCCTGGCGACCGTGGCTTTTTCCCACGCGCAGCAACTTTCGCGCCGCTGAGCCGGCCGCCGACAGCGGTGCAAAGCCCGCCGCAAAGTTGACCGAAACGGCAAGCATCGCTTCCGACGACAAATCGCTTCCGCCAAAAGGCGCCAACCCCACGACCAGCGCCGTCGATCCCGACGACATCAAAAACGTCGGCCCTCAAGTAACCAAGAACGAAGGGATCATCCACGGCGAGAAGCCGAATTATCCGCCGCGTCCTGTTCATCACGGCCAAGAATTCGCCCGATTGCGACAAGGTGTTGGCTCGCTTGCGAACAGCGCCGGCGGCGATTTCGAAAACATGCGGGCCGAGGGTTGGACCATCGGCGAAACGGCCGACAACAATATCCAAATCGTCGATCGCGATCTGATCCCGAACTGGCCAAGAAGCTTCGTATCCACGAGTATCCGGCCGTCGCCTGCATCGACGTGGGGAGGGTCGTTCGGTCGTTCAAATCGGGCTGCACGACGCCGCTCGACGCGTGGACCTTCGGCTGGCTGGCGAAGGGCGTCGACGAACGCCCGACCGCCCCGGTGTTGGAAGCGGCCCGAGTCGAAACGACGGGCCATTATCCGCTACGCGGCAACCATTGGTCGGTCTCCGGCGATTGGAATCCGACGAAGGACGAAGTGGTCGCCCATCTCCGCGGCCCAAATCACGGCAGCCGCATCCTCGCCAGCCAGCACATCGAAGAATGGTCGCTCGAAGAACTCCGCTCGCTGCACGACGACCTGCACGAGAGCGAGCCCGGCTACAACCCATACGCCAGCCAAGGCTCATCGAGCAGCGGCGGGTATAAATCGAAGGGGGAAGTGCGGTAGCGGGTATCCGCAGAGCGCTGGCTGCTAACCGGCTTTGATCGCAATAAGCGATGGCCTCCGACATTTATTCGCACGGCGAATAGCGAATCGACGCCGAGCCGGGCTTCTGGAATTGCGATCGGCTCGATGGTTGTGCCCAAGCCGAACGATTGCACGCTTGGGTGTTGCCCATCCCGTGGATCGCAGCGTACTTCGATTGTGCGGTCGATGAGATTGACGATCCAGTAATCGCGGATTCCGGCAGAGGCGTAAAGATTCGCCTTTTCGCCCCGATCGAATGCAAGGCTGCTGTCGGCGACCTCGATCAAAAGTAGAATGTCGTCGGCTGCGGGATGATTCGGACCGTAATCGTGCAGCTTGGACCATACGACGTCAGGTTCTGGCTCACTATCGGAGTCGAGAAAGGCGACCGGATTCTGCACTCGCAACCACACTTTCTCGCGAGGCGCGGCGGCAATACTCCAAGCCAGTATTCGATCAACCATCATCGCGTGTTCCGAACCTATCGGGTTCATCGTACGAAGTTCCCCCCAGATCAGCTCGATGCGCCGCTTGTTCCGGCCGCCGAAAACACCGGTAGCGACAATCTGGTCGTATTCCGCGACGGAAAGTTTGGCGAGCGTGCTCATGATTGACCATTATAAGCGGACTTGCGGCTAGCGGCCAATACGGTGACCGTTCGCGTCCGCTATTTGGCTTTGCCTACCAGTGCCGCTTCTTTCGTCGCCCCGAAGCCGACGTTTGATTCGCTGCTGAGGCGCAATTCGTCGCCGTTGAATGTCAATTTCGCGGTGATGATGAACGGCGTTTCGTAGAAGCAGAGCTTGGCGGTGAACGTGTCGTCGGAGGTCCATGCTCCGCTCGCGGCGACTGGTTGGCGATGCAACGGGCCCCAGGCGGCTTCGCCGTCTTGCCATGCGCCGTGGCCGCAGACGATACGCTGCTCGACGCCGTTGACGCGGGCGACGATGGTCACCGTGCCATCCTTTGCATTGCTCTCTAATAGGATCGATTCGAGCTTCGGTTCGTTGGCCGGGAATTCGTATTTCTTGGCGAACACTTTTGCCGCCGCCGCTGCCGCTGCTGTCGTTGCCGAGCCGGTTTGCGGAGGGAGCGAAAGGGTTTTGAACGTCTGCTCGAGTTTTGCCCGGGCACCGTCGTCGGCGGGCAGCGGCGACGGACTTCATCGCCGGCAGGAGTTTGTCCCAGACCAGGTTCAGCACCGCCTGCATGTCTTTCACGCCGCTGGTGATCGCGACGACCGCGTCTTGCTCGGGCATGACGACGCAGTATTGGCCGAACGCCCCGTCGCCGCGATACGCGCCGTGGCGGCAGCGCCAGAATTGGTAGCCGTAGCCCTGGTCCCAATCGCTGTGCGGATTGCTGCCGTTGGAGGTTTGCCGCGACGGTGGCGGCCTCGATCCACGCTCTCGGGCACGAGTTGCTTGCCTTGCCACTTCCCCTTCTGCAAATAAAGCTGGCCGAAGCGGGCGATGTCTTCCGTGCGGATGCTCAGGCCGTAGCCGCCGGCCGAGATGCCCTGCGGACTGGTTTCCCAGGTGGGATGCTCGATGCCAAGCGGCTCGAACAGCCGCGGCTGCAGATAGTCGAGCACCGTCTTGCCGGTCGCTTTCTGGACGATGGCCGAGAGCATGTAGGTGGCCGACGTGTTGTAGAGAAAATGCGTGCCCGGCTTGAAGGGGACAGGCTGGGCCAGGAAGGTCTTCGTCCAAGATTCGTTCGACGTGCGCGGCCGGCTCGGTCTGCTGGCCGGTGGACATGCGGAGCAGATCGCTGACGCGCATCGACTTGAGATTGTTGCTCGGCTCGGCGGGGGCGTCGTCGGGAAAGAACTTGAGCACTTCGTCGTCGAGGCTCAGCTTTCCTTCGGAGATGGCCAGCCCGACGGCCGTCGAAGTGAAACTCTTGCTCAGCGAATAGAGCGAATGGGGAGCCTCGGCGCGATACGGCGCCCACCAACCTTCGGCCACGACATGGCCATGCCGCACCAGCATGAAGCTGTTCATCGATTCGACGCTGCGATCGGCCGCGTCGATGAACGAGAGAATGCCGGCGGAGGAAACGCCTTGGGCTTCCGGGGCGCTGCGCGGCAACGCCGCGGCGATACAGATAGAACTGGTCGAGACGAAAACAGCAGCGGTGGAAAGAGCGACGGCGAAAACGGCGAGGGCGAAGAATGTTTTCATGATTTGTGGCCTGGAGGGAATGGATTTCTGGCCATATTGTGAACTGCGGGCGATCGTGTCGCAATCCTACAAGCAATCCGCTAAAACAGATTTCGCAAATCGCCGATTTCTCATTGCCATCGCATGGAAGGAGAACGTCAACCATGCCGCGCAACATCATCATCGCCGCTTCGCTGCCCGCTCCGCCGGAGCGGCTGTTCGATATGTATCTCGATCCAGCGGAGCACACGGCGTTCACGGGAACGCCGGTGACGATCGGGGCACGCGCCGGCGCGGCGTTTCGAGCATTCGACGGCGCGATTTCGGGTACGATTCTGCACGTCGAACCGAAAAAATTGATCGTGCAAACCTGGCGGTCGACGCACTTTTTGCCGTCGAGCATGGATTCGGTGCTGGTGTTGTCGTTTTATTCCGATCCGGCCGGCGGGCGAATCGAATTGGTTCACGTCAACGTGGCCGACGAAGATTTTGCCGGAGTCAGCCAGGGCTGGGAGAAACACTATTGGACGCCGTGGAGGGAGTATCTTAGTCGTTGAGCGCGTACGGTTTCACGTAGGTCAGGCTTTCGAGCCTGACTTTTTTTCGGTCGCCGTCAGCCTGGAAAGGCTGACCTACGGAATCGCTTGCGTTTCGGGGCGTTGAAACGCTAGAATCGAGCCTGCTTGGTTCCCACCCAAATGCGCGCCGTTTTGGCTCTCTGCGCGATCGGCTTCGTTGGCGAGAGTCTCATGCTTGCGAAACACTGGCCTGCGGTCGGTTTGCTGGTCATTCTGTGTGTCGCTTCGTCCGCCGGAGATCGGCGAGTCACCGCCGCCTCGTTGCCGAACGATGCGGGAAAGCCGAGCACCAAGTTCAAGCATGGCAAGTGGCCGTTCTATCCGCCGGTGCGGCCAGCCGTGCCGGAGGTGCAGGACAAGGCGTGGGTGCGGAATCCGATCGATGCCTTCATCCTGCACGCGCTTGAGACGAAAGGGCTGACGCCGAGCCGCGAGGCCGACAAGCTGACGCTGTTGCGGCGCGTGACGTTCGACCTGACCGGCCTGCCGCCGACGCCGGAGGAGCAGGACGCGTTTCTGGCCGACGAATCGCCGCGGACGCTTATGAGAAGGTCGTCGATCGGCTGCTCGCCTCGCCGCGCTACGGCGAGCGTTGGGCGCAGCACTGGCTCGACGTGGTCCGCTATGCCGAGACCGACGGCTTCAAGGAAGACGCCCATCGGCCGAATGCGTACAAGTATCGCGATTACGTCATTCGGGCGCTTCAACGCCGACCTGCCCTACGATCGCTTCATCCGCCAGCAGTTGGCCGGCGACGAGCTGGAGCCGGACAATCCCGAGGCGCTCGTCGCCACCGGCTATTGCCGGCTCTATCCCGACGAATACAACGCGGCCGACGTCCGCCAGCGGCGGCAGGAGATTCTCGACGACGTGACCGACACGACCGGCCTGGCGTTCCTCGGCCTGACGATCGGCTGCGCCCAGTGCCACAACCACAAGTTCGACACGATCCTGCAGACCGACTACTACCGCCTGCAGGCGTTCTTCACGCCGATGCTGCCGCGCGACGATCTTGCCGAGGCGACGTGCTCCGAACAGCGACGGAATTCGCCAAGCAAGCAAGCGGCGTGGGAGGAGGCGACGGCGGAGATTCGCGCGGAAATGGAAGCGACTCGTCGCCCCGCCGCGCCAGAAGGCCGTCGAGGAGGCCCTCGAAAAGTTCGACGCCGAGGTGCGTGCAGGCGGTCCACACGCCGCCGGCCAAGCGGACCGCCGCTGCAAGAGCAGATCGTCGTATCCAGGCGATGAAGTACATCGACGCCGCAATGGCAAGATGCGGCCGTCGGCAAGCTCGAAGGGCGAGACGAAGACAGCGGTATGAAGAGCTGCGAAGCGAAGCTGGCGAAGTTCGATTCGCTCAAGCCGCCGCCGCTGCCGGCGGTTCGCGGCGTGACCGATGCCGACGAGCCAGCCGCCGCCGACGTTTCGCCTGGTCGCCGGCAGCTTGAAGCATCCGGCCGAGCAGGTCGAGCCGGGCTTTCCCGACATTTCTCGGCGCATCGCACGGCCGAGATCGTCCGCCGCCGGACACGGCGAACAACGCACCGGCCGCCGCGCGGCGCTGGCCGACTGGCTGACTCGGCACGACCATCCGCTCACCGCCCGCGTCATGGTCAATCGGATGTGGCAACTATCACTTCGGCGCAGGAATCGTCGCCACGCCGAACGATTTTGGCGCATGGGCGAGCCGCCGACGCATCCCGAGTTGCTCGATTGGCTGGCGGTCGAATTGATGGATCGCGGCTGGAGCCTGAAGGCAATGCACCGGCTGATGGTCACTCGGCCACGTATCGGCAGTCGGCAATCGTCGATCCGAAAAACGAAATGCACGCCAAGGCACTCGCCGCCGATTCGGGCAACAAGCTGCTGTGGCACGCCCGGCGGCAGCGACTTGACGGGCGAAGCGCTGCGCGATGCGGTGCTGTGCAAGTCGCCGGCGATCTCAATCCGCGGATGTTCGGCCCCAGCGCCGTCCGGAATTGCCGGAGGGCATCAGGCAAATACGCCTGGAAGCCGGATGCGAAAGCCGGCCGACCGCAACCGCCGCTCGATCTATGTGCTCGCCAAGCGCAATTTGCGGCTCCCGCTGCTCGGACGCCTTCGACCTGCCCGACATGCACAATAGCTGCGCCCGTCGCAGCACGACGACGACCGCGCCGCAAGCGCTGTTGATGCTCAACGGCGAGTTCGCGCTGTCGCAGGCCCAGCACTGGGCTGGGCGGCTGCTGGCGGAGAAGTCGGAAGGCAAATCGCTCGACGATCGGGCACTGATTGCCGCGGCGTATGTGCAAGCCTACGCCCGCGAGCCGCAGCCTGCCGAGCTCGATCTGTGCGCGAAGTTCATCGCCAACCAATGCGGCGGCCATCGAGCGATGGCGGCGACCGCCGGTGAAAGAAACGCGTCGCCGATGCCGTCTTCCGACAGCCGATTCCGCCGGCACACGCCGCGGCGATCGTCGATTTCTGCCACGCTATGCTGAACTCCAACGAGTTTCTGTATGTCGATTGACGGCCAGCAAGAACGGCAGCAGCCATCATTTCGCGACTGCCAACGTTCGCGCGCGCGATTTTCTGACCCGCGCCGGCGCGGGCTTCGGCGCCCTGGCGCTGGCTTCGCTCTTGGCCGGCGAAAGCGCAGTCGCCGCGCCGGCTCGGCTTCACGCAATCCGATCGCCCCCAAGCCGCCGCAGTTTCCGGCGCACGGCCAAAAGCGTGATCTGGTGCTTCCTCGACGGCGGGCCGAGCCATATCGACCTGTTCGATCCGAAGCCGGCGCTCGAACAAGCTTGACCGGCAAGCCGCTGCCCGACGAGCTTCGAGCGGCCCGTCACCGCGATGGGCAAGACGGCCTACACGCCGCTGCTGGCCTCGCAGCGAAAGTTCGCCCAGCACGGCCAGTCCGGCATTTGGGTCAGCGATTGGTATCCCGAAATCGCCACGCTGCGTCGACGATATCGCTGTGATCCGCAGTTGCCAGGCCGACGGGCTGAACCACGTCGGCAGCGTCTGCCAGATGAACACCGGCAGCATCCTGGGCGGCCGGCCGTGCCTCGGCTCGTGGTCGCTGTACGGCCTGGGCAGCGAGTGCGAGAACCTGCCCGGCTTCGTCGTGATGCTCGACAATCACGACGACCCGCCCGGCGGCAATCGCAACTGGGGCACCGGCTTCATGCCGGCCAGCTACCAGGGCACGCGGTTCCGCGACGGCAAGACGCCGATCCTGCACGTCGCCCCGCCCGAACGGTCGGGCCGCCGACCGGCAGCGGGCGAAGCTCGACTTCATCCAGGAGCTGAATCGCCGCCATCGCGCCGCGCGCACGGACGACAGCCGATCTCGAAGCCCGCATCGCCGCCTACGAACTGGCCTATCGCATGCAGGCCGCCGCGCCCGAGGCCGTCGATCTGGCGAGCGAAACGGCCGCGACGCAGCAGCTCTACGGCCTCGACAAGAAGGAGACCAGCGCGCAACGGCCGCAATTGCCTGCTGGCCCGGCGGCTGGTCGAGCGCGGCGTGCGGTTCGTGCAGCTTTACATGGGCTCGGGCAGCAAGTGGGACGCCCATCGAACGTCGAGGGGAACCACTCGCAGCATTGCCGCGAAAGCGATCGGCCGATCGCCGGCTTGCTGAACGACCTGAAGCGCCGCGGCCTGCTCGACGAGCACGCTGGTGATCTGGGGCGGCGAATTCGGCCGCACGCCGATGAGCGAAAGCGGCAACGGCCGCGACCACAATCCCTACGGCTTCACGATCTGGATGGCCGGCGGCGGCGTCCGCGGCGGCATCACCTACGGCGCCACCGACGAGATCGGCCTGTACGCCGTCGAGAACAAGGCCCACGTCCACGACATCCACGCCACGATTCTGCACCTGCTGGGCCTCGACCACGAAGTCCTCACGCTTCCCGCACAACGGCCGCGACGAACGGCTGACGATCACATCGGGGAAGGTGATCAAAGCGGTCGTGGCGTGACGACGATCGCGCTTCGCGAATTGTGGCTTCTTCGGTAGACCAAGTATTGGTGAATGCCAAACAGCGCAATCGCAATCGCCGGCCAACCGATCCAGGGCCAGATGGCGAGCCAATGCGGCATCGGTTCGCCGGCTTCGATTTCGAAGCGAGCCTGAGCCGGTCCCTTAGGCCCCTCGATGGCGATGTCAACCGACCATCGGCCCGATGTGGGCAAATCAAAGAGGGCCGAGCGAAAGAGCTTGTTCGTCGCGGCGGCGGATGTGGCCGATTCTGTCTGCGCCTCCTCTAGCCGATCGACGGGAGCCACGCGAACGACGATGCGAACGTCGTTCACCGGTTCACCGCTCTCCGCATCTTGAACGAATACGCTGATATCGACCGGTCCGGCGCGAAACGGCGCGGGCGAAGTGAACACGGTGATTTTGTAGACACCCTGTTGTTCCGACAACCGCACCGTGCCGCCATCGCCGCGCGCCATTGCGGGGCAGGTGAGACAGACGACGGCGATCAATAAACATCGACCTTCGGCGATAGTGAACCGCGAAATGAGCGGATAACCGAGAATCATTTTTCTCTAGCCCAGGCTTTCTACGGCTGGGGCCTCGGACCGACGAAACTTATTTCTTAGCCCCGTTCACGGGGCTTCCCGCCGGCTTTAGCCACTATGGCGCCGACGAGTGGTGCCGTTGGCTAAAGCCGCCAATTCGGGAAGCCCGCTGAAGCGGGCTGAACAACTCGATCTTTTGTACACCTTCCCCGGGCGTGAACGCCTGGGCTTGGGAAAATCGGGTGGCCACGAATCATCCTCCCGGCATCACGCCACTCACATCCGTTGGCATCATGCCGCGCATTTGCATTGGTTGCAGAACGATCCACACTCCGGCGGCGAACAATAGACCGATTAACATTGCCCACGGCACGCATGTCTTGACGGCGGCCGACATCCGCGGCGATTGATTCCGCGCGATGCGAAACGCCGTGTACAACGAAAGCAATAGACCAAAGTTCAAGAAAAGAATTTCCAACCGCGGCAGCCAATCGGCGACGGGACGGCAGCAACTGCAACTCCACTGCGGAACGCCAAACGCCAAGACACCGAGATCGGCGGCGAAGCGCTGGGTCGCGGGAATCACGGTGTCGTAGCTGCTGAACAAGTGAAACGAATAGTGAGCAAGCCACATCGAGAATCCGAGCGGCAGCAAAGCGAAACTGTAACGCGTCGCCGTTCGCACCAATCCGCTATCCAACGATTCCAAGCGACGGCTCATCGCCGACGCGCCGCCGACCAATAGCAGCGGCAGAACGACAAGCGTCACCAGATAGAATCCGCTGATGACCGCCAACGGCGAGGCGAATTGCAATTTCGATTGTAGCGTCTGTTCCCATTCGACGACCGGCCCGACCATTCCGCCCGCGTTAGCGAAAGCGCCGAACACCAAAATCAGCACTAGCGCCGCCAAATCCGTCCGCCGTCCAAACCGCCCGATGCCGGAGCGCAGTGGATCGTGCCACAATTCCTTGCCGGGCGGCGCGACCAGGATGCCGATGTTGTCGTGCGGGCAAGCATGAATGCAGTCGAGGCAAAACGTGCAATCCATGTTGCCCGCCTTGCGCGGCTGGTACAGATTCAATTCGCAGCCGGGAATACCGATCGTGCCCGTAGTGTTGCCCCCGCGAATGCAATCTTTCGTCGCGCAAGTTGCGCATCGCCCCGGTTCGCGCACCTTGATTTCCAACGGCGACATCAACGATTGCACGAAGTTGAACTGCCCGATCGGGCAAAGATATTTGCAAAACACCGCTCCGCGAAAGAATCCGTCGATCACGAGCGCCGCCGCGAAGTAGCCGATCGCAATCCAAGCGGTCCACCAGGGGCTGTCCCAAAGAGAAAACGCTTCATAGGCCCAGAGAAACATCCCGAGCAGTCCGACGGCAACCCATTTGCTTCGCAACCAGCGCGGCCAGTTCCGGTTTGCCGGCAGCCAGCGCCGCGCGATTGTCCGTGGCAACATGAACGGGCAGGCCATGCAAAACACATTGCCGAGCGCCAACAGCGACAAGATCAACAGCCCGCGCCAATGAATCCAAGGCAGCACGCCCGCCAGATTCATCGCCGCAACTTGCGGACCGCGCAGGCCATCGATGATGAGCAGCGCCGCAAGCAGAAACATCGGCACTTGCATGGCGACGCGCGCATACCGCCATTTCAGCATTTTGCCGAGCACCGGAAGGCACAAAACATCGAAGCCGCGGTAATGCCTCACCGGGGGCAAAATGTAGGAGCCGCCAGTCAGCCGAGTTTTTTTCGCTACGCGATCGCCGAAGAGCAACATGGTGCCGATCCAGAACAGTGGCACGAGAAACACAATCGAGCCGGGCACCCACATGATCACGCCAGCCGCCGATTGATCCGCCAGCGCCGACAAACCACCGAGCCGCGGAACCTCCGCGTAATACGGATAAAGTAGTTTGCTGGAGAATGTGAGCAGCGCCGAGAGGAGCGTGTTTTGCACGTCGGCGAGAAACAGATACGGCAAAAGAATCCACAGCGACCAGCGCGGCCGACTCGGATACGGCCGCACGACGGGAAACCAAAACAACAGCCCCGTCCCAAGAAAACAGGCGTGTTGCAAATAGTGCCAACCCGGCGAGCGCACGGCAAGTTCGTACGCCGCCGGCCAATGCCAGAGCCAAGTTGCAATTGTGAATAGCAAAAGCGCAATTACCGGGTGCGTCAGCCTGGTGAAGAACCGCCGAATCGTCCGGCTGCGAAACAGCGGCGCGATCCAGTACGTGCGGATCGGTTCCGGCATTCCGCGAAACAGTGGAAACAGCGGTTCGCCGAGCCACAGCAGCGGCGGAACCGCCATCATCAATAAGACGTGCTGAACCATGTGAACTTGCAGCAGCAGCGGCGCGAACGATTCGATTGGCGACGCCAAAGCCAGATAGAGCGTCGCCAATCCGCCCCAAAAGGCGACAAGTTGGCCGACGTGCCAACGGCGCGGTGCGCGGCGGCGCAGAATCAACCAGCCGCGCCCATAGATCCCGGCGGTCAGCGCCAGCGCAATGAAAAGCCAAGGCGCGGCGGGCCACGATCGCAACGCGGCGTCAAGCGTCGGGTTCATGGCGCGGAGGCCGTCGAATGAAAGGGTTTTCCGGCGGCCGGGTCGCGAGCCGGCGGTTGGTCCTTGGGCCGCAAGTGTGTCAGGAAATCAACCAGCGTCGCCATCTGGGCCGGATCGATTTGCTGGCCATAAGCCGGCATGTTGCCGCCGCCGGGCGTGCCGTTGCTGATCTGATTGATCAACTGATCGCGCGTCAATCGAGTACCGACGTTGGTCAAATCGGGACCGCGCGTGCCGCCGATATGATCGAGCGCATGACAATTGCGGCAACTCTTGTTTTGGAACACGCTCGCGCCCATCAATTCCTCCGGTGAGCAATTCTTAATCAGCCGTTCGGGAACCGGATCGGCGCTCCAGGCGGTCATCTTCGGCGACCACGGCGCCGTGACGCCTTGATACGTCAGCATCCCCAGCAGCGTGTAACTCACGATGACCAACAACACCGCCACCGGCCGCCGGCTCGGCGCTCGCTCGCCGCGGTTCGATATGAACGGAACGAGAAACAATGCAATAATCAAAATGACCGGAAACACGAGAATTATGAAAGTCTCGAAACTCGGCGGGCTCAACGACAACAACCCGAACAGCCACAAAAAGGGCCATTCCGGCCGCGGATTCGCGCCGCCGAGCGTCGGATCGGGCGGCCCGCTCGGACCTTTTGGGCCGACGATCGCCGCGATCACCACGACCGCGATCACGGCCAGGGCCGACACGATCGCGTCTTTTAGCATCGCGTCGCCGAGAAACGGAACGCCGTCGTACACTTCTTTTTCATATTCGGCGTCGTACGTCTTTGGATCGACGATTCGGCCCGGCGCGGGCAGCGCGCTCACTCCGCGCTTCAATATTAGCCAGAGATGCACGCCCAACAACGACAACAGCACTCCAGGAATCACAAATACATGCAGCGCAAAGAATCGGCTCAACGCGGCGCCGCCGATGATCGGCGCACCGAGCAGCGTATGCACGATCTGCGGGCCGGCCACCGGCACTCGCCCGGCCATCGATCCCGCAACCGCCAGCCCCCAATAGGCATCCGGATCCCAACGCAGCACCTGCCCGGTGAAAAACATCCCCAGCGTGCAGAGCAGCAAGACCACGCCGGTGAGCCATGTCAGTTCGCGCGGATATTTGTAGGCTCCCTGCAAGAAGACTTGCGTCATGTGTACCAGCACCATGACGACCATGCCCGAGCCGGCATAGTAGTGCAACGCCCGCAGAAACCAACCGAGCGGCTGCTGGTAGTTCAAAAAGAGCAGGCTGTCGTAAGCGCGATCGGCCGATGGCACATACACCAGCGCCAAGCCGATGCCGGTGAGGATTTGAATCATCAACAGCGTAAGCGACGCACTGCCGAAGACATACCACCAGCCCATCGGCCCAGCGACGCCCTTGGGAATCGGATGCCGCAGCATCGGCATCAGCGTCGCGCGCAGACGGAGCCGGGCATCGAACCAGTTGCCGATTTTCGCTAGCCAACTCATCGTCGTCGATCCTTCTCGCGGTCACTCCTGCGAATCACGCCGAACTTTTTGGCGAATCGCGCAGCGGGTCTTGGAGCGTCGGATAATGCGGAGCTTGAATTTCGAGCTTCCCCTCGCGAATTCGCCACACGCAATGAAACAATCCCTGCGGCGGCGGGCCCGACGCTCGCTCGCCGTTCGCGTAATAAACGCCGCCATGACACGGGCACATGAACAAGCCCGACTGCGGAAACCACGACACGGGACATCCCAAATGCGCGCAATTGATCGCCAGCACGAGAAATTGCTCGCGATCGCGGTCGTCGCGGCCGTCGTACCGCACATACACGCCGGTGTGGGCTGTTTCTCCATCCCAGGGCTGGCGGAGCGGGTTGTCGAACGTGATCATCCGGGTTTCGTTCTTCGGAAATTCAGCGAGCGCGCCGAGATCGACCCATTTTGCCTCGTCGGGCTGCGGAGTGCGAAAGAAGTAGCCGAGGATCGGCACGCCCGCCAAGCCGGCCGTCGCTCCGCCGACGGCAAACGTAAGCCATTGGAAGAACGTGCGCCGGACGGGCGCCGCTTCGTTCACGTCTTCGTTTTGGCGATCGCGTTCAGCCGTCGGGCTTTGCCTGTTTTTTCTCGCCATGCGCTGCAGCCTATTTCCCTAGGTACGATTTGCCCTGCCGCCACTGGCCAAGCAGAGCGACTAAATCGTCGATTTCCGCCGAGGTTAGCGGCTTGAAATCCGACGAACGGTGTTCCGAGGATTTGGAATTCGGCATCCCAAGATCGCGTCGGCCGGTGATGATGATGCGCCGCAGCAATTGATCGCTCGCAAGCGCGAGGAAGTCGGGATTGTTGATGGCGCCGATGTTTTTTGTTCCTTCGCCATGTGGGCCGTGACAATCGGCGCAGGCTTGGGCAAAGAGGGTCGTGCGGATCGTTTCGAAATCGTCGCTCGTTCGCTCGGCTTGATGCTCGGCGCCGAGATAGGGCGGTGCGTTGGAAGGCGGGCTCGACGGATCCCCAAATCGCCGCGCCGCCGTTCCCATCGGCCTCGCCCTTGATTTGATCCACCAACACTTGAATCTGCGGCCGCGCCAAGTTTCCTCCGTGTGCGCGGGAAAAGGCAGGCATGGGCGTGCCGGCTCGGCCCTCGGAAACGACTTGTGTCAAGATGTCTCGCGGCACGATCGCGCGGAACAGTGGATCATTCAGCGGCGGCGCGGGGCCGAGCTTGCCGTCGGCCCCGTGACAGGCGGCGCAGTTCTTCGCGTAGATCACGGCGAAATCCATGCTGTTTTCGTCCGACGCCGGCTTATCCGCCAGTTTCGGCTTGCCCGGCAGATTGTCCCCCGACGCGAACACCCAACATGCCGAGGCGATCAGGCAGATCGTCGCGATGAGCAGCGAAGTGCGAAGGGGTTTCGCGGATTCCGTGGAGCTGTTTGACATTATTCGACCGGTTTCAGTTTCAAACACCATTTCAGCAGGTAGTCCTCGAATCCTGAAGCAAGCTGAACAATCTGTCTAAAATCCAATTGATCAGACAGCCAGACTTTGCCGTCTGAACTGAAACCAATTGGATTTCCTCCTTGATCCATCGAGAAAATCAGCCAATTCTCGATCCCGGGCCATCGCTTGCCTTTGAACCAAGCAGTTATCTCCGGTGCAGTGGATTTTCCGTCCACTGTTCCCATGAACTCAGCCTTTCGCAAACCGTAGATAGGCGATGCACCTACAATTCCACCGCCATAGCGGAGGACGAATTCTTTGTAATCTAAATCGACAAAGTAACCGGCATTTCCAATGGCAAAATCAAATTCGGACGCGTCAACCGCAGATCCTCTCGCCTTCGGATGGCGTCGAAATCGCTCGTCGACGATTCTCCAGACTTGCACATCCATTTTCAACTCGTTCATTCACTAAATACTTCGCCAGTTGTTGAAGGGCGTCGTTCCTCCAGTGCGCGTTGTGGACTCCCTTGCTAGCGCTACGGGCTCCTATGCGGACGACTCTGGGCCGCGGCCGGCGGGGGGCACGCGGATTTGCTCCGATCGAACCACGATGATCGACGCCGCGATTCCAAATACGAACTGCGAAACGACGAACCACGGCCAATCGACTCGTACTTGCAACACCGGATTGACTACGCCCATCAAACTAAAACTCGCCGCGGTCCACAACAGCGGCATCAACAGCCCGCCCCACGACATCGGTCCGGGGATCGTCGGCAATCGGGGCAACAAGATGCCAAACAGTGTGCCAAAAGTTAGCGACGTGACAATGTGGAGCACAATCGCGGCGGCCAGCCAGGTCGCATGGTATTGTTGCAAATCAGCAACCGGCAATTTGCCAAGGCCCGGCAGCACCATCGCAGCGAGCAAATTGGCCGGATACCAAATTCCGTGGCCGCTGATCCAACCCCAGATCGCGGCCGGGATCGGCATGAACAGCCCGCCGACCGCGCCGGCCAGCAATCCAGCTAAGAAGTGCGGCAGCCGCGCGGCACGCATTACGACGATCGCCACCACAAGACCAAAAATAAATTGCGAAAAAACAAAGCTCGGCCAATCCAATTCCTTGCTCAGAATCGGGCTGACGATTTGCGTGCCAAGAAACGAAACGCCGGTCCACAACACCGGCATCAGCAACCCGCTCCAAGCCATCGGCTTCGGAATGAACGGTAGCGTCGGCAGCAAGACACCGTAGAGCAGGCCTGCGACGAGCGATGTCGCGACGTGAATGAATGCGGCGGCGATGAACAGCGAAAGATGAAATTGCCCGAGTTGCTCGACGCTCATTCGCGCGACGCCCGGAATCGCCATGCCGGCCAACAGATTCACCGGATACAAGATTCCGTGCCCACTGACGAGGCCCCAGATGAAAGCGGGCACCGGCATGATGAGCCCGCCCAGCAGGCCGCCTTTGACGCCCGCCGAAACCGGATGAATCATCACCGGCAGTTGCACGCGGTAGCCGGGCATACCTGCCTGCAACTGCTCGACGGTCCCGACCGTTGACGCTACGGCTTTGGCGCGAAGCGCCGGTTCGACGAATTCTTCGTGAAAATGCCCTCGGCCAGGAAGCAAGTGAGCGATCCAGAGCCCCAATCCGGTGAACAGGATCAGCGCTCTCGACGATCACCATCGCGGGCCCAAACGCGATGCCGGCCGCCAACAGGCAGACGCCGAGCGCGAGCACCATCGGTGCCACTGTGGATTGCGGCATCTCGACCGATTCTCGCTCGGGCGCGATCGGCGGATTGGAATTGGGTTGTTGGGAACTCGACACCGGGTCACCTTGCGAAAGTTAACGTCAGGGGGTCAGGCACATTTTTCGGCGTAAACATCGTTTGCAATTCCAAATCCCACGGGGCCGAAAAATGAGCCAGACCCCGAGCGGCGCTACCTTCCGATCAAATACACGACCGTGAACACCACCACCCACACCGCATCGACAAAATGCCAATACCAGGCGACCATTTCCGCGCCGAGATGACTCGCGGCCGTAATCCGCCCGCGCAAGCTCAGCGCAAACACGATCGACATCGCGATCACGCCGCCGGTAACGTGCAAGGCATGAAAGCCGACCAATGTGTAAAACGTCGTGCCGAATGGATTGCGGCTGATCGTCAATCCATCGCGTGTGATCAAATGGTGCCATTCATAAGCCGTGCCGGCAAGAAACAGCACGCCGAGAACGATCGTCGCCAGCCACCACAACCGAAACGCCGATTGAACTCCAGCGCGCAGCCGACTCTCGGCCAAATGAATCGTGCCGCTGCTCGACAACAGGCAAATCGTCGTGCCGATCACCAGCGGCAACGAAAGCACTGCCGGCGTTGGCTCGCTGGAGTCGGAGTGCAAGAATGTGATGTAAGCGACCACCAAAGTGCTAAAGAAGGCCACTTCCGAAAGCAAAAACGCAAGCATCCCCCAGCGAACCGGCCCCAGCGCCGCGGGCTCCGGGATCAGCGCGTTGCGCCGTGCGGAGAGCTCAAAGTTTCGGCGGTTCGGTAATTCATTCGTGTCAGCTAGTTGAAAAAGGGGACAGGCACCGAGCGGCAGCGCGCTTACGGCGGTGCAACGTCCAGCGATCGCTCGGAGCCAGTCCCCTTTTTCAACCTCCTATTCGTATTTCCAATCCGGATCGTCCGGATGCTTCAAATCCCAAAGCGGCCGGCGGCTGCGAACGACTGGCACTTGCTCGAAGTTATATGCCGGCGGCGGCGACGTCGTGGACCATTCCAGATGTCCATGCGTTCCAAGGATCATCCCCGGCGGGCTTGCCGTGCCAATACGACCAGAACAAATTGATCACGAAGATAGCAAGAAGCTCGGCACTTGAATCGATCGCGCCAAGGGTCGTCAACTGATTCCAAATCTCCCAACCACGGTCGGCGTCATATGTGTAAATCCGCCGCGGCATACCGAGCATGCCCGAAATGTGCATCGGGCCAAACGTCAGATAAAGAAACCAACATACAGCAACCAGAATTGCCAACGGGCAATCCGCTCGGAAAGCATGCGGCCGGTCACTTTCGGATACCAATAATGGATGCCGGCGCAACGTTCCGAACAGCGTGCCGCCGATCAGCACCCAATGAAAATGCCCGACGACGAAGTAGCTGTCGTTGAATTGAAAATCGAACGGCGCCGCGGCGAGCATGATGCCCGTCAAGCCGCCGATCAGAAACATCGACAGAAATCCGAATGCGAACAGCATCGGCGAGGCAAACGAAATCCGCCCGCCATACATCGTCGCCAGCCAATTGAAAAACTTGATTCCCGTCGGAATCGAAACGAGCAGACTGCTGCCGACGAAGAACAGATCCTGCGAACCGGCTCATGCCGACCGTGAACATGTGGTGCGCCCAAACGCCCAGGCTGATGAACGCGATCGCGGCGGTGGCGGCGGCCATGAATTCGTAGCCGAATAGCACCTTGCGCGAGAAAACCGGAATGACCTCCGAAATCATGCCGAACACCGGCAAAATCAGAGATATAAACTTCCGGATGCCCGAAGAACCAAAACATGTGCTGCCACAACAGCGCCGAGCCGCCGTTCTGCGGATCGAAGAAATGGGCTCCGAGATTCCGGTCGAACAGCACCATCACCAGTGCCGCCGTCAGCGGCGGAATCGCGATCACGATCTGCACGGCGGTCCACAAGCATCGTCCAAACGAAGAACGGCACTTTGCGCAATTGCATCCCCGGCGCTCGCATCCCCAAAATCGTGGCGATGAAATTCACCCCGCCGGAAATCGTGCCGACGCCGTTGACAACTAAGCCCAATGCCCAAAGGTCGGTCGCGGCGCTGCGAGCGAATGTCGTCTCCGTGAGCGGAGCGAGCGCAAACCAGCCGATGGCCGGAGCGCCGCCGGTGAGATAACTCGAATAAACGAGCAGGCCGCCGAACAACGTCGCCCAGAAGCCCATCGCGTTCAGCCGGGGGAACGCCATGTCGCGGGCCCCGATCATCAACGGCACGAGATAGTTGCCCATCCCGATCAAAATCGGCATGCCCATCATGAACACCATCGTGGTGCCATGAATAGTGAAGAGCTGATTGAAAACGTCTGGCCTAAGCACCGTGTTGCGCGGATAGAAAAGTTGCAATCGCATCAAAATCGCTTCGATGCCGCCGATCACGAGAAAAACCACGGCCATCAGGATATACATGATGCCGATTTTCTTGTGATCGACGGTCGTCACCCAGTCGTGAAGCACGGCCGTCCACGGCTTGCTTGCGGGCTCGGTTCGTGGCTCGGCAATCGCCATGTCAATTCAGTTCCCGCAGGTAGGCGACAATCAAATCAAGCTGGGCGGTTGGTCAAGCTAAACGACGGCATCAGGCAGCCCGGTTTAATCACTTGCGGGTCGGCGATCCATTCGCGCAAATTCACGCCCTCGCGGTCGTTGGCGATCATGCCGGAGGCGAGTGTCTGACGGCTCATCAAGTGCGTCAGATCGGGCGCGTAGTTGCCATTGGCGGCGGTGCCGCGAATGCGATGGCAATTAACGCACGAGAGCGAAAGGAACGTCGATCGGCCATTGCGTGCGGCGGAATCGTCAATTGCCGGGTCAGCGGCCGGCTTCCGCTCGTTATCCAGCCATCGCTGAAAATCCCGCGGCGATTCGACGACGACGCGCTGCAGCATGTTGGCATGTTGAGTGCCGCAATACTCCGCGCACTGACCGACAAACAATCCTTGCTGAGCGGTTTGAAACCACATCGAATTCGTGTGGCCGGGAACCAACGCCACTTTCCCCGCCAGCCGCGGCACCCAAAAGCTGTGATAAACATCGGCTGATTTCAAGGTTAGATAAACCGGCCGCGGTGTTCCTTCTTCGCTGACCGGAATATGCAATTCGTTCGCCGTGACGATGCCGAGCGGCTTGCCATCGAATTGACCGTCGTTGAATTGATCGTAAGTGTATTCCCACCACCATTGCCGGCCGACTACGGTGACAAATAGCGCATGGTCGCCCGGCTTCGGCGTCGGCGGGTCGATATTCACTTCCCACAGCGTCCGCGCGCTGACCAACACGATCACTACCACGATCAACAGCGGAGCGGCCGTCCAGGCGATTTCGATCGGTGCGCTGCCATATACTTGCGGCGGTTCCGTCGTGCTAGTCCATCGGACGTCCGATTTTCGGCGGCGAAACCGAAAGACCGAGTAAAACAGCACTCCCTCGACGACGACGAAAATGAACGCCGCGATCGCCAGAATCAGGATCGAAAGATTATGGATCGCATGCGCGGGCGGCGACGCGGGGCTGAAGATCGAAGCATTCTGTGCCGCCGAATCGGCGGCGGCAAACAAAAGCACGCCGCCCATTGCGTTGCTCCAAACAAGAATCCTTGTCGCGGCAATCCTCGTCCGCGTCGCGCTGGCAATTCATCCGCCGCAAACTCCGTGGGCGATTTTCAACCAACGAGCGATAGCCGTCAAGCCAGTCGGCTTGAATTTGCGCAAATACGCGAATAGCGAAAGCGGGCGTTAGGATCGTCCGAAGTGGGGCCAATTCTTCGCCGGCCGATCTTGAGGCCGGTACGAGAATTGCATCACCGGTTGAGCTTTTGGTTCACCAACGCCACGCTAAACGGGCCAAAGACGGAGCGCAGAGCGCATGAGTCGCGGTTTGATCGAACCCTTGGCGGCAACCCGATGGCGGAGCATTTTGTGCCCGGCCACCGCTGTTTTCGTTGCCCTGGCGGCCGGCTGCGACAAACGAAATGCCTACGTTCCGCCGCCGCCGCCGGAGGTGGTTGTCGGCATGCCGGTCGTCCGCACGGTGACGCTCTATCACGAGTTTCCCGGCACCACACAGGCCAGCGAAGCGATCAGCATCACACCGCGTGTCGCGGGCTACGTGGATAGCCTTCACTTTGCCGATGGCACTTTCGTCAAAAAAGATCAATTGCTGTTCGTCATCGATCCACGACCGTACCAAGATGCCTACGACGTCGCCTTAGCGCAGGTTGACGTCAACAAGGCCGGTTATAAGGACGCAAAGGCCAACAACGAGCGCGCCAAGAAACTCGCCGAGACTCCCGGCGCCATCAGCAAGCAAGATGTTGACATGTTTCAGGCCAAAGAGGAACAGGCCAAGGCCAACTTGGAGCTCGCCAATGCCAATCTGGCAAGCGCAAAACTCAATCTCGACTTCACGCACATCACCGCCCCGATCAGCGGCAAGATCGGCCGCCGATTGGTCAACGTCGGCAATCTGGTCACAGCAAACGTCACCGTGCTCGCGACCATCAATCAATACGATCCAATGTATGCCTATTTCAACCCGAGCGAAGCCGACTTTTTGGATTATCAGAAGCGGCAGCGCAACAACGAGGAGGAGAATGCGAAATCCGGGGAATCGCCCAAGCCCAACGATTCGTCCAAGCTCGGCGCATCGGAGACCGGGACGCCGCATAATCCGGTCGAACTGGGGCTTTCCGACGAAAAGGGCTTTCCCCACAAGGGGACCATCGATTTCGCCGACAACAAGGTCGATCCCAGCACGGGCACGATCTCGGTCCGCGGCGTGTTTCCCAATCCGCAACCTTATCTGCTGGCGCCCGGGCTTTTCGTGCGAATTCGAGTGCCGATCGGAACGCAGTCGAATGCAGTGCTCGTGTCCGATCGCGCCTTGAGCACCGATCAGCAAGGGCAATACCTGCTCATCGTCGGATCGGACGACGTCGTCGAGCATCGGGCGGTCGAAGTCGGAACGATCGAAGAAGACAACATGGCGGTCATCAATAGCGGCTTGAAACCCGGAGAGGAGTTCATCGTCGAGGGTCTGCAATTTGCTCGTCCCGGACGCAAAGTGACGCCGGTTCGCAAGTCGTCCGCGAAAGCGTCCGAGGGTGAAACGAAACAGACATCCGCTATTCCCGCATCGACTCCCGGCTCGAATAGTCCGCCGAAAAAGACGGCCGAAAAAGAATAAACAGCCCAAGCCATGTTCTCCCGCTTCTTCATCGAACACCCGGTTTTCGCCAATGTGATCGCCGTGCTGACGGTCATCTTCGGACTGGTGACGGTGTTCAAATTGCCGATCGAGCAGTATCCCGACATCACGCCGCCGACCGTGCAAGTGACCACGACGTATCCGGGCGCCGAGCGCTCAAGTGGTGGCCAACACGGTCGGCTCGCCGATCGAGGAGCAGGTCAACGGCGTCGAGCACATGCTCTACATGTCGTCAACGTCGGCCAGTGACGGATCGTACACGCTAACCGTGACGTTCGACGTCGGCACCGACACCGACATCGACCAGGTGTTGGTGCAGAATCGCGTGCAGATCGCCGTGCCGCAGTTGCCGCCGGAGGTGCAACTGGAAGGCCTCATCACGCAGAAGCAATCGACCGATATCGTGCTCTTCGTAACGCTCACTTCTCCCGACAAACGGTTCGACAGCCTGTTTTTGAGCAACTACGCCACGATCAATCTGCAGGACGAATTGGCTCGGTTGCCGGGCGTCGGGCGAACGCGCGTCGTCGGCGCCGGCACATACAGCCTGCGAATGTGGCTCGACGCCGACAAGCTCACGGCCCGCAACCTGACAACGCAGGATGTCGTCAACGCAGTGCAAGAGCAGAACGTGCAAGTGGCGGCCGGCATCATCGGCGAGCCGCCGACCAAGCTCAAGCCGGCGTTCCAGTACACGGTCACCACCAAGGGCCGGCTGACGACGCCAGAGGAATTCGGCAATATCATCCTCAAAGTGGCGCCAGGGCCGGCGGCCCAAATCACGCGAATCAAAGACGTGGCGCGCGTCGAATCGGGCGCGCAAACCTACAATCAATACTTCCAGGTCAACAGCAAGCCGGCCGCCGGCATCGCCATTTATCAGCTCCCAGGGGCCAACTGCGCTCGACGTGGCGAAACGCGTCCGCCAAACCATGGAGCAACTGAAGAGCCGGTTTCCAAAAGGACTCGTCTACGATATTCCCTTCGACACCACCAAATTCGTCTCCGCCGCGATCAACGAAGTCTATTGGACCCTGGGCGAAGCTGGCGTGCTCGTGTTGTTCGTCATTCTGATGTTTCTGCAAGATTGGCGAGCGGTCTTGGTGCCTGCCACGACCGTGCCCGTCACGATCATCGGCGCCTTCGCCGCGATGTTTGCCCTCGGGTTCACGATCAACCTGCTCACGATGTTCGGGTTGATCCTGGCCATCGGCATCGTGGTTGACGATGCGATCGTAATCGTCGAAAACGCATCGCACCATATCGAGGCGGGGCTGCCCCCGAAAGAGGCGACGATCAAGGCCATGCGCGAATTGCTCGGGCCGATCATCGGCATCACGCTGGTGCTGATGGCCGTGTTTCTACCGGCCTCGTTTTTGGGCGGCATCACCGGCCAACTGTACCGGCAATTCGCGTTGACGATCGCCGCCACCGCGGCCATCAGCGCCATCAATGCCCTGACGCTGAAGCCGGCACAATGCGCCACGTACCTGCGGCCTCCGTCGGGCCGGCCGAAATTCATCGTCTTTCGGATATTCAATTCCGGTTATGGCCGCTTGGAGCAAGCTTATGCCGCGGCCAGCCGTTGGGTCGTGCGGCATACGGCCGTGATGATGGTTGGTTACGCCGTTCTGCTCTCCGTGGCCGCGTGGGGATTTCTGGCGCTGCCGACGGGCTTCCTGCCGACCGAGGATCAAGGCTACTTCATCATCAGCGCTCAGTTGCCCGATGCCGCTTCGCAAGAGCGCACCGAGGAAGTGATCGATAAGCTGAACCAAATCGTCGGGGCGACGCCGGGAGTGGAAAATGTCAACGCGGTCGATGGGCAAAACGTGTTCGACGGCACAGTTACTTCCAATGCCGCGGCCTGCTATGTAACTTTCAAGGATTGGAGCCAGCGAAAAACTGCGGCCGAAAGTCAGTCCGGTGTTTTGAGTCATTTGCAAAAGGAATTTGCCAAGATTCCCAATGCCAGAATCCTCGCGTTTCCGCCGCCGGCGATTCGCGGCTTGGGCGTTGCGGGCGGGTTTCAAATGGAATTGGAAGATGTTGGAAACGTCGGTTTGAAAGAACTAGGACAAGTGACCAACGAAATGGTCGCCGCGGGAAACGGCCAAACCAACTTGCGAGCGCTCAACACCACCTTTAGCGCCAGCGTTCCACAACTCTATCTCGACATCGACCGCAGCAAAGTCAAATCGCTGAATCTTCCGATGAGCCTGGTTTTCAACACGCTGCAATCCTACTTGGGATCGACGTTTGTCAACCTCTTCAACCAATTCGGGCGGACCTATCAGGTGCTGATCCAGGCCGACGCCAACTTCCGTGACCGTATCAAGGACATCACGAAGTTGCAGGTGCGCAATAGCAACGGAAACATGGTTCCTCTCGGCACGCTCTTGAAAGTTCAGAACATCCTTGGCCCGACAACCATCCTGCGATACAAGCTTTATCCAGCCGCCACGATCACCGGTCAAACGGCGCCGGGCGCCAGTTCTGGTGAGGCGCTCGACCTCATGGAACAGATCGCCCGCGAAAAGTTGCCGGCCGGCATTAGCTACGATTGGACGGCGGTTTCGTATCAGGAGAAACTGGTCGGCAACCAGGCCATTTATGTATTCGCTATGGCGGTGCTGCTGGTGTATCTGGTGCTGGCGGCGCAATACGAAAGCTGGATTCGCCCGGCGGCGGTGATCCTCGTCGTGCCGTTCGCGCTGTTGGGCACGGTGGCGGCCGTCGCCCTGCGCGGGATGGACAACAACGTCTACACGCAGATCGGCATTGTGCTGATCATCGCCCTGGCGAGCAAAAATGCGATCTTGATCGTCGAATTCGCGCGAGACTTGCGACTCGAGGGCCACGGCATCCTGGAAGCGGCCGCCGAAGCGGCGCAGAAGCGATTCCGTCCGATTCTGATGACTTCGCTGGCATTCATTCTGGGCGTCTTTCCCTTGGTCATCGCCGAAGGAGCCGGCGCGGCGAGCCGCCAGGCGCTGGGAACGGCCGTCTTCGGCGGCATGATCGCCGCCACGTGCCTGACGATCTTTTTCGTCCCGGTGTTCTTCGTGCTGTGCCAGAAACTAAGCGAATGGTGGAGCGGCTCGCCGGTGGCAACAACCCCGCAGCAGGAAAAGTGAAAAACGCGAAGCCCAGCAGCGGAATTTTCACAAATTCCGCTACTGGGACAAATTCGCCGCTATGCCAAGCGCTTCAGCGCACGAATGGCTTCTTCGGCCGCCTCGATGCCGCCGATTTTCTGAACCAAGGCTTTGGTCGCAATCAAGGCTTCGATGTCCAGTCCGTGTCCGGCCGATCTGCTGGCCGACGATTTCTTCCCTGCCGCTCCCGCGCGGGCTTTTTTGCCGCGGGGGCGATAGCCGGCGGCCGTCAGCGTGCTGCTCACCTGGGCGGACGAAACTTCAATTCCCTGTTTGGCAAGCGCCGCGATGATGTCCTTCGGGCGGAACTTTTTGCCAAGCGTTTTGGCTGTCTGCCGAATTTGCTCCGCCTTGTTCACTTTTCCCGAATGAGCGGCGCCGTTCGCCGCGGCGGTTTTCTTGCGACGGCCGCGCTTGCGATGGAATCCGCCGGCCTTCAAAGCCTTGGCGATCTGCGTGTATCCGACCGTGACCCCCTTCGCTTTGAGAGCGGCGACAATGTCGCGCGGGCGAACCGGCTTGCCGATTTCCTTGGCCGCTTGTCGGATCAACTCGGCCTTCGTCGATTTGGCGCCCTCGGCGCCGCTAGAACTTGATGTTTCAGTGGACGCCGCTTTACGCTTGGCCATCGCATGGCTCCTGTCACAGAGAAGAGAGGATTCGCACAGTCCAAATTCTAAGACATTCGCCGCCAGCGCCTAGTGGGCAGTGGCACACTTTCCCGTAGGTCAGCCTTTCCAGGCTGACAGTTTAGCGTAGGTCAGCCTTTCCAGGCTGACGGCGACCAGGAATGTCAGGCTGGAAAGCCTGGCCTACTTTATAATTAGTACCCTTCCCGCGGTGCGTATTACACTACACCGATGGCGTTCGAGACAACGGCGAAACTCAATCGGATGTCATAGGATTGTCGCACGCAGTGAATCATTAGCGTCGAGCGCAACTTCGCCCGCAAATGTAATAACAAGCCGACCACCATTCAGTGAGGTCGTAGCTTGGATCGGCTTCGCATTGACGGTCACTCGCGCCGAAGGAGCTTGCTCTTTCGGCCGTACGGCGAGCGATATTGTTTTCAACCGCAATTTGCCATGTTTCAATTCAATCGTGGCGGTTTGCGACCCATCGGTTCGCCTTTGCGAAAACGTGCCCCAGCCTTCGGCGGCGGTGAACGGTGCTTTGAAGTTATCGGGCGTCAGCCGCGGCGCGAAGCCGAGATGGCCTTTCGGACCATGATATTCATATCCGCAGGCCGCGAGGAATACTCCGTAACTCGCCATCGCGCGGGCATAGTGGTCGCTGCATTCGATTTCGTTGTACGGGTTCCGCAGTTTGCCGCTGTAGCGATCATGAATGGCACGGCTGATCGAAAAACCTTCGAGTAACAATCCTTCCCAGAGCATGTGTCCGGCAACCTGCCATTCGAAGCCCGACATGCATTCGTTGAAATACATCGCCGACCAAGCGCCGCCTCCGGCGATTTGCCTCTCACGCTTGAATGGGAATGTGACCATGATCAAGCCGCCGTCGCCCGGCATCGCATACCAACGTCCCGGCCGCTTGACATTGCGGAATGGCCCGACGTCCGGCGTGAAATTATATTTCCAGAGCGATTCGAGCGCCGTCTTCACGTGCGGCCCGTCCATCAGTCGCCCCAAGTGAACCTGATCGGCCCAGCTTTGACCAAACACCTGGTCGATATGACAGCCATCGTAAGAACCGACTTCGTTTGGATGCAGCGGATCGGCGACTTGCACGAAGTATTGGTAGTCGCTGTTCCAGCAAGTCTTGTCCAGCTTCGGCTTGCCCGACTCGTACAGCTTATGACAAAGCTGGGCGAACTCGGCGTCGCGCATTTCGATGGCCATTTCCTCGCTGGCCCGCAGCGCCGCGTGATACAGCCCGACCAACCACGGCACGACGCCAAACCACGGCGCATCGAGCGTGTTGTGCAACGGTCCGAACAAAATGCCGTCGCCGGCTCGATCCTTGGCGATGATGCAGCGCAGGGCCCGCTTGATGTTCGGCCAATTGCGCTGCAGAAACTTGTCGTCGGCCGACATCTGATGTTCGCGATACGATCGCAGCACGACGCCCGCCTGACCGTCCATGGCGAACGAGCGATCGAATTCGGCGCGGAAGCCGACCGTGCCGTCCGGCGCCATCGCCAGGCCAAGATCGACGCGCTCTCGTTCGTCGCGCTCGATTTCGGGAAAGATGCGAGCCATTGCGTGCGCGTAGTGCCACACGTGCGTGCAAGTTCCCTCGCAACAGCCGATGCCTTCCCATGCCCAAAAGCGGCCATTCTTATGGCGATAGCAAGTGGTCGTGGCAAGAATCGAAGTGTTCGTGAACGTGCGATTGAGAAACCAATGCGGGAGCGTCGAGTCGTTCCAGGTGTCGCGCCAGAGCCTGGTTTGCGACGATAGCCGCTCGAAATGCTCGGCGACATACGTGGCCACAGCCGCCGCGGAACCGAAGCGCGAAGCATAGAACCGCCCGACCTCGCCCAAGCCGTTGCACGTGTAGTTGGGAAAATGCCAGGCGACTACGAAATTCACCGTCGCCGATTCGCCGGGGCCGAGATCGAGCTTGCGGCCAATTGCGCCGGTCAACGTTTCGGCGAGCGGCGCCATGGCGTTGTTCCCCGCGGCGTCGCCAATCGGCGCTCCGGGCCGCGCGGCAAAGCCTCCTTTGTCGGCCGCCGCGAGCCCGAATTCCGCCGGTTTGCCGAGCAAGGCCAGCGCCATCGTGCCGTAGTCGGATTGCTTTTCGAATTCGCCCGTGAATGACGGGCGATCGCTGAGCGTGATCTCGCCGACGCCGATATTGCCCCAGCCGCCCGTCGCGGCATCGACGATTTCGATCGTCGCTTTTTTGCCGTTCAACGCGCGCACGTCGAACGATTCCTTCGTCATCTGATTGCTCTTGCGGCCGGTGGCGCTATCGACGACTTTGCCGTTGACAACAAGATTCAAGCAGGTTTGCCCCTGCCGGTCGCCGCCGCCGATCCAGAACACGAGGTAATTGCGGTCGATCGTGAACGGCTTGCTGGTAAGTTTGCCCTTGGCGTTATCTTTGGTTGCGACGTCGTCTCCCGGCGCTGAGGCATGAGAATTCACCACGCGCGGTGTCGTTCCGCCCACGTCGCCTTGATACTTCGGCATCGCGGAGCGCTCGATCGGCCCGCTGCCGAATGCGGTCCCCTCGACTTTCCAACCTTCGTAGGTTTTTTGGTTCCAATCCTCGAAGACGACATCCGGCCGCGGAGCCTTTATTTCGCCGTGCGGCTTTTCGGCCGTGCAGTTCAAGAGCGACAAACCATCGCGGCGAATGATCTCATTTCGGCGACTCCCTTCGAGCGAACGGCTGTAAAGACAGACCGCGTTCTCCAACCAGCCAGCGAGAGTCGCTTCGATGGCCGCGGCAGTTGTGTTCTTCACGGTGAAGCTCATCACCGTCGCCGGCAATCCCGAATCCGCGGCATTGAGCGGGATGAACGGCGAAAAGGCTTCCAACTTCACCGAAACCGGCGCCGCCGGATCGTCGTAGGTGATCGTCCCGATCGGATACTGGCCCATGAACGTGACATTCTTGAAGCCGAACCGATCCAGTACATGGGTTGTCTCTTTGCCCTGCGACTTGACACGGATCGCAAATCCTTGCTCGACCGGCCCCAGTTGCTCGCTCGGCGCGACATAGGCCGAGCCGTCGCCGGAGCCGACCTGCGCGCCGTGATACGTCACGGTCTTTGGCACGACGCCGCGCGTTTCGCGGTTGAAGATATTCCACAGCCACAGCTTGCCGTCGCCGCCGAGATAGAGCGTGCCGCAGAAAATGCCGCCGACGGGCATTCCGATGAATCGCAGATCTCGCCCGGTGTAAACATCCGGCTCCCCGCGGGCGAAGAGCGACTTCACCCAATCGGGATGCAGCTTTTTGTCGGGCGGAATCAGCTTTTCGAAATCGGCATCGACAAACGGACCCGCCGTCGCCGCGACATCGGTCAACAGCGCTCCTGCGGCGGCGAGCCCGGTGAGCGACAAGAATTCCCGCCGGCCGAGGCCATTCGGGCCGCAACCGCAACTTGAATTATCGCACGAATCATCCGTCGGGCGCTCGCTCATTCCGGCTCCAAGAAGGTGTGGTGGCATGTCGATCGATAGGTGGGACTATTGCAAGTGTAATGTTCCCCACGATGAGATTCCAGGAACGCTTCCCCTCCGCCAATTGCAACCACGGCGGCCGCAAGACACAATCAAAGCTCACGCCGGTTGTTCCCCGCCCCGACCCTGCCTCATGGGGAACACCTATTGCCGAACGTTGCTCCGACAGCGCATTTCGGCAGTTGCCTCACACGAAGCCCTTGGAAAACACACGATGCGATTGCCAGCTTTCATGCTCGCCGGAATGCTTTGGATCGGTCTACTGCTCTTGCCGCAAGGGCTCGCGGCTGATGCGTGGCATCCGGCGAAAGTGCCGCTGATGACTCGTTGGGGCAAGATGCTTTCGCCCGAGAACGTGCATCAGGAATACCCTCGGCCGCAGATGGTGCGCTCCGAGTGGCTCAATTTGAATGGATTGTGGGACTACGCCGTCACTCAGAAAACCGATCCGCGGCCCAAAAAGTATCAAGGCAAGATTCTCGTTCCGTTTCCCATCGAATCGGCTTTGTCGGGCGTTCACAAATCGCTCGAAGCCAGCAATCGGCTCTGGTATCGGCGGACATTCGATCTTCCCAAAGAATGGGCCGGGCAGCGAGTGTTGCTCCATTTCGATGCCGTTGATTGGGAAACGACGGTTCGCGTGAACGGCAAGCCGCTCGGATCGCATCGCGGCGGATACGATCGCTTCAGTTTCGATATCAGCGACGCGCTGGTTGCAAACGGCCCGCAAGAAATCGATCTCGACGTGCTCGACGCCACGAGCGGCGAGCAGGTCAAAGGCAAGCAATCGGGCGGATCGCTCGCGGGACTTGGCACGGTGGCGTACTGTGCGTCGTCCGGCATTTGGCAAACGGTTTGGCTCGAACCAGTGCCGGCCGCCAGTATCGCGGATTTGAAAATCACGCCCGAGGTGAATCTTGACCCGCCGGTTCGCAGCGTTGTTCGAATCATGGCTGCTTGCCGCGGAACGACTGATGGCGATTCGATCGAGGCCGTCGCAATCGATGGCTCGCGCGAAATCGCCCGATCGACGGGCAAGCCCGGCGACGACTTTACGCTTTCGATTCCGCAGCCAAAGCTCTGGTCGCCCGACCGCCCGATTCTCTACGACTTGAAGGTGACGCTGCATCACGCGGGCCAAGCCGACGACGTGGTGAAGAGCTATTTCGGCATGCGCAAGATCGCGCTCGGCAAAGACGAGAAAGGCGTCGTGCGAATCCTGCTCAACGGCCAGTTCGTGTTTCAAATCGGCCCGCTGGATCAAGGCTTCTGGCCCGACGGCATTTACACCGCGCCCTCCGACGAAGCCCTGCGCTACGACATCGAGATGACCAAGAAACTCGGTTTCAACACGACGCGCAAGCATATCAAGGTCGAGCCGGATCGTTGGTACTATTGGTGCGATCGGCTCGGTTTGCTGGTGTGGCAAGACATGCCAAGCGGCGGCGGACAAACTTCGCCCGCGGCGGCTCGGCAATTCGAATTGGAAATGAGGCGGATGATCGAGAACCATGCCAATCATCCGTCGATCGTCATGTGGATCATTTTCAACGAGGAATGGGGCCAATACGACCCGGTGCGGCTCACCGACATCGTGCGCGGCCTCGATCCGACGCGGCTGGTGAACACCGTCAGTTGCGGAAACACGCACGGCGCCGGCGATATCATCGACGATCATCCCTATTGGATTCCCCGCGCACCGAAGGGAGACGGCAAGCGGGCTGTCGTGATCGGCGAATTCGGCGGCCGGGCGATGGCGCTGCCGGGCCACGTCGTCTCCGTCGAGAAGGCGTTTGGCCATCCGGGCGGCACCGTGCTCGCCAGCCCTTGGGAACTGACGACGCACTATCTCAAGCTGCTGCGCGAAGTGCAGGAAGAACGCGAAAAGAGCGGGCTCAACGGCGCGATCTGCACACAGTTGACCGATATCGAGGAAGAATGCAACGGATTCATGACGTACGACCGCGATGTCGTGAAAGTCGATCTCGAGCAGGTTGCCGCCGCCGATCGTGGGCATCTGCCGCCGGTGAAGCAATTCCGCAATGTGTCGCCGACGGCGCAAGAGGGGCCGGTGATTTGGCGCTATTCGCTTGCCAATCCCGGCATCGATTGGGCGCAGCCGAATTTCGACGACTCGGAATGGTCGAAGGGGCCCGGCGGATTTGGACTGGGAAACTGGCGCACGCAATGGACGTCGCCCGACATCTGGCTACGTCGCGAGTTCACGCTCGATTCGCGGCCTCTCAACTCGCCGGAGTTATTGGCCCATCACGATCGCGACGTCGAAGTTTATCTCAACGGCGTATTGGCCTCGAAGATCAGCGGCTATTCGATCGAGTATCAAGAATTCGAGATTCGGCCCGAAGCCAAGGCGACATTGAAGCCTGGAAAAAACGTGATCGCCGTGCATTGCATCCGCCGCGACAAGACGGCCGGATACATCGACGTCGGCGTCGTCGATGCGCCGGCGTCGGCAGCACCGCAAATCTTTTGGGCTTCCGACCCGGTTCGACCGAATGAAACGGTGCTAATTCAGGGCAGCGATTTTGGGAACGCTCCGACGGTCGAGATCGCACGGCTTGCGGACGACAAACCGACGGCGCCGGATGCCGCGATCGACGTGAAACATTGGATTTCCGTGCCACTGCTTCAGGCGACTGATTGCTCGCTTAAGTTCGTCGTGCCGGCCGAGTGGAAGAATGGCGTGTTCGCCGTCCGAGTCATGGCGGGTGGCGCGACATCGCAGCCGACGTTGGTCAATGCGCCCGATCCGTGGTGGATTCAAGGCGATCAAGGCGATTCGGCATTGCCGGGCGGATGGCTGCGCGTCTGCGGCAAGTCACTGGCGTTTGGCGGCGAAACAATCGCGCGGCTCGAAGCCGCCGGCCACGACCCGATCGTGCTCAAAGCCAAAACGGCCGATTGTTACACGCTGCGTTTCGATTTGCCGAAGGATCTCGCCCCCGCAAGCTATTCGGTTTTCGTGCATAACGGCTTCGGTGGCAATGCGGCGTGGCGGAAAGCTGGCGTTTTGCTTGTCAAAGCATCGACCGGCTGGCCAACGAAGCAGTTCAACGTGTTGGATTTCTACGGCAAGGACGCCGCGCAGGAAATGCAAAAGAGCCTCAACAAGTATTATCCGGTGCCCGATCGCACGGCCGGCATCAAAGCCGCTTTGAAACAGGCCCAGCAAAACGGCGGCGGGATCGTTTATTTCCCGCCGGGCCGCTACGGAATCACGGAAGAAATCTCCGTGCCGCCGCGGACGCTTCTCAAAGGCGCGGGCATGGGCACCGTCGTCTTGTGGTGGGGCAAAGGCCAATTCAATCTCGACGGCGGCGGCGAGCAAGGCCTGGCCCGCGATAAAGACAAAACCAAACGGCCGATCAATCCGCTCAGCGGGTCCGAGTTCGGCTTGGAGGATCTCAGCGTCTATCTCCCGTTCGATCATCAAACGGGCATCAGTTGCGGCGAGCATTTTCTCATGCGGCGAGTGCGCGTTCGCGTCGATCACTTTTGGACGATCGACGGCAGCAAACGCCCCGAGGGAACGATGGCCCGAATCGGCAACAATTTCACCGTGACCGATTGCGATCTGCTGGCAAAAGGCGAAGGCCTATGCCCCGGCCAGAATGGCATCATCGCGCGCAATCGCGTGCTGGCCGGCAAGATCAATTGCACTCTGGGCGGTTCTCAGCAAGTGATCGTCGAGGACAATCATTTCGTCAGCCTCTATCCGACGGCGTATGAAAACATCGCCGGCACCGGCCGCAATATCTATTTCGGCCACAACACGCTGGAAGCGCTCTACGCGCAACAGTCCGACTATTCGTTCACGTTCGACGCCGGCGACGCCGCGTACTGGGGCAAGATCGCCGCAGCCAACGGCACGCAAATCACGCTCGCCCAATCGCCGACGTATCCCGATTGGGCCAAGGAAAACAGCAGCCTCTGGCGGCGAGCCATCGTGTTGATCCAAGAAGGCCGCGGCGCCGGACAATATCGCAACGTCGTTTCGAATACAGATCGGCAATGGGAAATCGATCGCCCGTTCGATTGCCCGCCCGACGACACTTCGCTCGTTACGATCGTGCCGATGAACGGCCGTGTGTTGGTCGTCGGCAATCGATTCGAGGACGCGAGTTGGGTCAACGCGGCCTATGGCACGGCGATCGACGTCGTCTACGCCGAGAACCAGCTCTACCGCTGCGGCCAGTTGCTCAACTACGGCTGTGCGCCGGACAAGGCGTTTCAACCGTCGTGGTACGTGCAGTTTCTCGACAACGAATTGCACGAAGGGCTGACGTCGGCCGAGACGAACGGCTTTTTGCCCAAGCCCGAGCGGTTCGGCGCTCCGAACTGCGCACATCACTCGCTGCACCGTTCACCGTCGCCTGGTTGTAGCCGACGACAATAGCGGCGGCATCGCGATCACCGGCCGCACGCGGGACGTAATCGTCGAAGATTGCAAGCTCTACAATCCGCTGAGCACGATTCGGATCGAGAACAGCGCGGAAGATGTGCTGTTCCGTAACAACACGTTTGCCGGCAGCGAGACGGCAAAGCCCTAAACGATTCGCCAATCCATCGGAATTGACATTGACCGAGAAACGAGGCCGACTAGACTTTTAGCTAGTGATCGGTCCTTTGGGCGCTTTCCGCCGCTGATTTCATGCGTAGACGAATTCGCATCATCCTTGGATGGCTTCTTGCCTTGCTCGTCGTCGTGCAAAACGCCGGCAATTGCAGCGGGCTCGTGCTCTGCATCGAATCCGATGGAACCAATTCGATTGAAACGCCGGCCGAGCAAACGGCTTGTTTGGCGCGGCAACAGGCCACGCGAGATTCGTTTTCCTCGCGAACCGGCGCCAGACTGGCGCTCAATGCGGCTGCCTCGATATCCCTCTTTGTTTTACGGCGAACTTGGTCGCCGCGCGGATCAATCGCGCATCGGGTCCGCGGGCGATGACCCTCGAGCCTCGGTTTCCGCTGTCGGCAATTCCTTGCGTGATGCCCAATTCTGTCTCGGACCTCGGACACGCCGGAGTCCATTCTTCATCGCCCCTGTCCAGGGCGATTTCCGCGCCGCGAAGCATCGTTCTCTTGGTTTGATCGCTCGCCGACTCGTCGCGCGTATTAACGTCCCTGTCCGCGCTTGCATCGTGCGCTTCCGATCGAAGCGCCGCGATCAAGATGAATCGGGACATTCTCCACGGAATTGCACGTGAGCTTCACCATGCGAATCTTTCGGCGAATTGTTTTCGTACTCCTGTCGCTGGCGCTCATCGGCGGCGCGGTTGGCTTGACCGTCAAACTGTTCAATGACAAGTCAATCATGTCCACCGATAAAGATGGAGCCGAGCAAACCGACGTTGCGAAGGGCAAAGACGCGGACGAAGGTCCGTCGATCGTAAGACTTTCGCCGGCGGTCGCGCGGAAGTACGGCATTCGTATTGAGGCCGCCAGAAAAGTGAAGCTCGTCTCGAATATCGTCGCTCCGGCTCGAGTGTCGTTCAACAGCGAGACCACCGCAGTAGTTGGATCGCCGATTCAAGGCCGCGTCGTGGAAATCAAAGTGTGCGCCGGCGACGTGGTGGAAAAGGCGGCGGAACTACTTGTCCTGGAAAGCACCGAGCTTGGTGAGGTGCAGAGCGAATATCTCCAAAAGCATACGGCTGCCGCGACAGCAAAAGCAACCATCGAACCGCTGATGAATATCTACGCTCGTGTAAGGAAAGTCTACGAAGAAAGCCGCGCCGTCAGTCTCACCGAGATCCAGGAACGGGATATGGAACTGCGCCAAGCGAAAGGCACGCTGGCGAACGCCGAGGCGAGCAGCATCGCGGCGGAAAACAAGTTGAACTTACTCGGGATGGACCGCCGCGGAATCGACCAGTTGCTCAATTCGGGAATTGTCGATCCGCACTACGTCGTGCGATCTCCATTGGCCGGCCAGGTGATCGAGCGAAACGTGAATCTTGGTGAATTGGTCAAGCCCGATCGTGAGAAGCTGTTTGTCGTGGCCGACGTGAAGACGCTTTGGGTCTGGGCGGATGTTCCCGAATCGAGGGCGCGAGAAATCGCGATCGGAGCCAGCGCTCGAATTAGCCTGGCGGCCGGCAAGGATCAGTCTTTCCCAGGAACCGTGTCGTATATCGCCGCCAGCATCGACCCGCAAACGCGTTCTCTTCAAGTCCGGATCGAAGTCGCGAGCAATCCCGCCATCAAACCGGGAATGTTCGCGCAGGCGGAAATCAACAGCAAATCAGAGACCCAAGATGCCGAACCGGTTGTAACGGTTCCGGAATCGGCGATTCAAATCGTCAATGGCCGTGCCGCGGTTTTCGTCGCGATCAAGGATGACGAGAACGCCTTCAGGCTGCGTTTAGTTGACCTGGGGACTTGCGTGGATGGTCAATACTGCATCGTCTCGGGTTTGGATGAATTCGAGCGAGTGGTGACCGGTGGAAGTCGCGATTCTCAAGGAAGATCTGCTCAAAGGTAGTGCGAAGGACGAAGATTGACCCTTTCCGTGCGAAGCACCCTATGCTCGAACGACTTCTGAAATTCTCGATCGAACAGCGCTGGCTGGTGGTGTTGATCACGCTGGCCATCGGCGGATTGGGCGCCTGGTCGCTATCGCGCCTGCCCATCGATGCGGTTCCGGACATCACGAACAATCAGGTGCAAATCAACACCCTCGTGCCGGCGCTCTCGCCGGAGCAAGTCGAACGGCAAGTGACCTTTCCCATCGAAACGGCGCTGGCTGGCATACCTGGGCTTCAGTACACGCGATCGTTGTCTCGCAACGGTTTCTCGCAAGTGACCGCGGTGTTTGCCGACGATGTCAGCATCTATTTCGCTCGCAATCAAATCAACGAACGGCTCGTTCGACGCACGGCGAAGTCTTCCCCCAGGGGCCGAGCCGAAACTCGGGCCGATTTCGACCGGGCTGGGCGAAGTCTATATGTGGACCGTCGAATATCTTCATCCGAGCGGCGCCAAGGCGATCGCCGCCGATGGAAAGGCTGGCTGGCAAACCGACGGCTCGTATCTTACGCCGGAAGGGCGGCATCTCAAAAACGATCTGGAACGGGCCGCTTATCTCCGCGAGGTGCAAGATTGGATCATTCGCCCGCAACTGAGAACGATCGAGGGTGTCGCCGATATCGATGTCGTCGGCGGTTACGAAAAGCAATACCACGTCCAGCCCGATCCGATGAAGTTGGTTAGCTACGGGTTGAGCTTGCAAGACGTCGTCGAATCGCTCGAGCGGAGCAATTGCGCCCGCGGGGCCGGCTACGTCGAGCAAAATGGATCGACGCTGCCGGTGCGCATCGGCGGGTTGCTGCGGAATGTCGAAGAAGTGTCGAACGTCGTCGTCGGCGAGCGGCATGGCACGCCGCTGCGCATCAACGATGTCGCCAGGGTCGGAATCGGCGCGGAGCTTCGAACCGGCTCCGCGAGCAAGAACGGACACGAAGTCGTCGTCGGCACGGCATTGATGCTGATCGGCTCCAACAGCCGCACCGTCGCGGCCGCCGTCGACGCCAAGATGCTTGAAGTGAATCGGAATCTTCCGCCCGACATTCAAGCCAAGACGGTCTACAACCGCACGAAGTTGGTCCAATCGACGATCGAGACGGTCGCCCACAATCTTGCCGAAGGCGCGATCCTGGTGATCGTCGTGCTATTTCTGATGCTCGGCAACATCCCGGCGGCTTTGATCACCGCGCTGGCGATCCCGCTCTCGATGCTGATGACGGCGACCGGCATGGTCGCAACCAAAATCAGCGGAAACCTTTTGAGCCTCGGAGCGATCGACTTCGGGATCATCATCGACGGCGCGGTGATCATCGTCGAAAACTGCTTGCGAATGCTCGCGGAGCAGCAGCACAAACTCGGCCACAAGCTATCCACTCGGGAGCGGCTCGACGTGATCTTCGTCGCCAGCAAGCAGGTTCGCAGCGCAACGGCCTTCGGCGAGGCCATCATCATCACGGTCTATTTGCCGATCCTGGCCCTCACGGGAATCGAGGGGAAGATGTTTCGGCCGATGGCATTGACGGTGATCTTCGCGCTTGTGGCCGCGTTTGTTTTGTCGCTGACGTTCATTCCGGCGATGGTCGCCATCGGCGTTCGCGGCCGCGTGCGGGAAAAGGAAAATCTATTTATTCGGCTTGCCAAGGCCATCTATCGACCGGTGCTGGGATTCGTGCTGCGAGCTCGCTGGGTGGTCGTCGCGTTGGCGGTCGTGATCTTCGGTTATTCGATGCTCCTGTATGCGAAGCTCGGGCAGGAATTCACGCCGACTCTCGATGAGCAAGATATTCTCGTCTCGGCGGCGCGGGTGACGGGAACCAGTTTGTCGGCTTGCCAGGAAATGCAGCTTGACGTGGAGTTGGCGGCGAGCAGTCTTCCGGAGGTTGCGTTGGTCTACTCCAAAACCGGCACGGCCGAAGTCGCATCCGATCCGATGCCGCCGAATTTCAGCGACACGTTCGTGATTCTGAAACCTGCGCGGCAATTGGCCCGATCCCAAGTTGCCCAAGGAGAAGCTCCTGAAAAAATTGGACGCCGCTTTGCAAGCGGCGCCGGGAACGAATTACAGCTATTCCCAGCCGATTCAAATGCGCTTCAATGAGCTGCTGGCGGGCGTTCGTAGCGACGTCGCGGTGAAGGTGTTTGGCGACGACTTCGCGACGCTCGAAAACCCGGTGGCCGAAATCAGCAAATCGCTGAAATCCCTCCGCGGCGCGGCCGATGTGAAAGCGGAAGAGGTCGCGGGACTGCCGCTGATGAGCATCGAGCCCGATCGGCAGGCCCTCAGTCGCTATGGATTGAGCATCGCCGATGTTCAAGAGATCGTTGCGACGGCGGTCGGCGGAGCCGAAGCCGGGCAGATTCAAGAGGGGGATCGACGGTTTGATTTGGTCGTGCGATTGCCCGACTCGCTGCGCGGCGATAGCGCTGCGCTGGCCAATCTCCCGGTTCCCCTACATCATGCGCACGGAGAGGCCGACGATGGCAAAGACGTGCAGCGGATGGCATTCGTTCCATTGTACGCGGTCGCGCGAATAACGACCGGCGAGGGCTTTAACGAGATTAGCCGCGACAATGGCAAGCGCCGGATCGTCGTTCAATGCAACGTCCGCGGACGAGACATCGGTTCGTTTGTCGATGAAGCCCAAAATAGGATCAAACAACTCAAGCTTCCTCCGGGAAGCTGGCTCGAATGGGGCGGTCAGTTCGAGAATCTCATCGCGGCGCGCGAGCGGCTGCGGATCGTCGTCCCGCTGTGCTTCTTGTTGATTTTTCTGCTGCTGTTCGGCACATTCAAGTCGGTCAAATACTCCCTGCTTGTTTTCAGCGGTGTTCCGTTGGCATTGACCGGCGGAATTGTCGCTCTGTGGTTGCGGCACATTCCGTTTTCGATCTCGGCCGCTGTTGGATTCATCGCCCTTTCCGGAGTTGCCGTGCTGAATGGACTGGTGATGGTCACGTTCATCAATCAACTCCGAAAGAGGGCGCATCCCTCGACGACGCAATCGTTCGCGGCTCGCTCACGCGATTGCGTCCGGTGCTCATGACGGCCCTCGTTGCTTCCCTCGGCTTCATTCCGATGGCCATCGCCACGGGAACCGGCGCGGAAGTGCAACGGCCGCTGGCCACGGTCGTCATCGGCGGAATCGTCTCGTCGACGCTGCTCACTCTCGTCGTGCTTCCGGCTCTTTATCGGCTATGGCATCGTCGCGAAAAATCGCCGCCACCGATTGCGAAGGACAGCAAATCCTCGTCGACGCCGGTTTCGGTTTAGCTCGGTCGGCGAGTAAGGCGACCGGAAGACACTCAATTGAAAAATGCTGTTTTAGTATCGCGTTCGTGGTTCACTCTTTTACGGTGATCGAAATCGATTCGATGTCCGCGTAGCCTGACTTGCGGAACGGTCGCGGCATCGGCTGGGCCTGGCCTTTTTCGTCGATCTGTACGGCAGCGAAAGGTGTACTCGCCGTGGGAAAGCCCCGGCAACACGGCCGCCCAATGCGCATTGGTGAGCCGCAGCGGCCAGCTCTTCGGCTTGCCGGATGCGTCGAAACCATGCGTATGCGCCGGGATTTTTCCTTCACTCAAACATTCCCATGTCTTGGGAGCGGCAAGCAATTCCGCGTCGATCCAGGGTGCGGTCGTGAAGTACGGATCGTTTTCAGGGCGTGGTTTCGCCGTCGATTCGATCGAAACCTGCACTTTCGACAGCCCGGAAATGCCGACCTGGGCATAGCCCGACACGGGGATTGCCTCTCCTGCCTTCACCTCCTGCGCGATCGAGAGCGCGGCGGCAAACGTTTTGAGCGGGCTATCGACGTCGTTTTCCTGATCGGCGTAGGTGTCGTTCGCATGCGCCAGATCGGTCAGAACGACGTGCGTCAGCCATTTGATGGATTTGAATCCGTACGCTTCCGGGACAACGATCCGCACGGGACCGCCTCGCTCCGAGTCGAGCCATTCGCCGTTCATCTTGTAACAGAGAATCACCGGCGGCAAGTCGAACGGGTCTTCGAGCACGCGGCCGATGGGGAGCGAACTGCGAAACATCTGCGCGGGATCGTCGTTATGATACCCGTAGTAGAAAACACGCCGGACGTGCTCGCGAGGCTGCGTCAGCCAGATGATTTCGCGGAGCGGCACTCCCTCCCAAAGCCCCATTCCGAGCGGGCAGCCGAGATTCAGGCACGTCATCACTTTGGGAAATCGCACGGCATGTTTTTCCCCGAGCTTGAGCAACGCCGCGAAATCGATGCGCCGTGCCATCCTTTTTTCTGAATTGCTTTCCAAGGGTTGCCGGATGCTCGGGGTCGGAAACGACTTCCAGTTGCCATGTTTCGCGTGTCAGGCCGACTTCGCGTTTCTTCTCGTCCGGCAAGCGGTGCGGCAGCGGCTTGCCGCGCGAAACATCGCGAAAGTCCGCCGGAGGCGTGAAGTAGGGTTCGCGGAAAGCGCCCGCCTTGTCGGGCTTGGCGTGTTTCGCGGCGCCGCGGGGCTTTCTCCTTGCCTTCAGCGCCGACCGCAACCTGGGTTGCAACCATCCCCAAGACACCGGCCTGAAGAAAGAACCGCCGGGTTAATTGAAAATGCTCATCGAGAAAATCGTGCGCGACCCATGATGGATCAACTCCTCTCACGGCGACGTGATCTCAACCGACCTTTGCAAGATCCAGAAACATGATAGTCGAAGGATTGCCGACGGGCGAGTAATTCGCCCAACTGCGGATCTGGTGTCCCGAAAACCGCGGCTTCGCGAACCGCGGGATGCTCGTAAACAACCGCTTCGACCTCGCCGGAGTAGACGTTCTCGCCCCCCGTGACAATCATATCCTTCAAGCGGTCCAGGATGTAGAAATAGCCGTCCGCATCCTGACGGCCGATGTCTCCCGTACGAAAGAAGCCGTCTCGGAACGCGAGATTGGATTCTTCCGGATTCTTCCAATAGCCACGCATGACATTCGCGCCGCGAGCCACCAATTCGCCGGGCTGACCGGTCGATACTTCGGTTCCAGACGGGTTGACGACGTCTCGGCCGGCAACTCGATTCCGCGCTCTCTCCATTCTACTGGGCCGCATTTGTGCTCAGCGGCGACTGGCGATGAACGAACCCAAAGGCCCCGGGACAATGTCTGCTACCGGAAACTGACTCGAGTGCAACATGCGGATCGCGTTTTCACTCAGCCGATCTTTTCTCTGCTGCTGGTCGCTTGCGATCTTGTTTTCGACTCCATCGCCGGCGCAGGCACCGTCGGCGCCCACGAAGCTTGCGCAAAATATCAAATTGGTCGCGCGAAATTCCTGGTAATTCGTCGCCGGTGGCGATATGCTGCCAGCTTGGCCATTGATTCGCCCTTCCTTCACGCACGCGGCCATCCGCCGCAGCGGGAGAGGCGAAGTGCGGATTCCCCGGCTTTGCGGCGAATCCAACGACAATCGTTGCCGATCAACCGAATTCCCACATTTGGAGCGTAGTGTATGAAGACGAAATCTGAACGCGTTCATCGCCGCCGGTTCTTGCGGACGGCGGCGTCTGCCGTGGCAACGGCCATCGCGGCGCCGTATTTCGTGCCCAGTTCGGCTTTGGGCAATGAAGGTCATGTCGCTCCGAGCGATCGGCTCGTGATCGGCGGGATCGGCATCGGCAATCGCGGTACCTACGACCTCGGCTGCTTCTTGGAACAGCCGGATGTCCAATTCGTCGCCGTTTGCGACATCAAGGCCGTTCGACGCGACGCGATCAAGAAGATGGTCGATGGCAAATACGCTAATCAAGATTGCCGCCGCTATCGCGATTTTCGCGAGCTGCTCGACTGCCAAGACATCGACGCGGTGCTAATCGCCACCGGGCCAAACTGGCATGCGACGGCCGCCAGCTACGCCGCCAGGGCCGGAAAGGATATGTATTGCGAGAAGCCCTGCAGCAAAAACATCTCGCAAAGCCTGCAGCTTCGCGACACGATGCTCCGCACGGGCCGGGTGTTTCAGGCCGGCACGCAACGGCGCAATCTGCCCCATTTTGCCTTTGCTTGCGAACTGGCGCGGACCGGAAAGCTCGGAAAGCTGAAAACCGTCTATGCTCACCCGGCCGGCATGACGACCGGCATGAGCGGCTGGTTGACGCCCGAGCAAGTGCCGCCGAAAGATGTTGTCGATTGGAATATGTACCTCGGACCAGCCGCCTGGCGACCCTACAACCATGCGAACTTGGATGGTTTCAATTTCGAGAAAGGGGGTGGGCTGACCGGCGGCGGCGTGCTCGAATGGGGGTCGCACTGCGTCGACCTCTGCCAATAGGCCGTCGGAACGGACGGCACGGCGCCGGTGGAATACAATCCGCCGAAGGATGGCCGGCTCGTCGCGCGCTACGCCAACGGCGTCGAGCTAGTAATCCGCGAAACGGGTTGGCTCCCGTTGGGTTCCTGCCCTGTTCGCTTCGAAGGCGAGACCGGCTGGGTCGAGGCGGGCGACAGCGGAAAGCTCGTGCTGAGCTCGCCGGAACTGCTGGCCGGCCGCAAGGTGGCGGAAATCGGCGGCTATCCGGCGACGTATCACGTCCGCGATTTTCTCGATTGCGTGAAAACCCGCAGCCTGCCGAAGGCCAATGCGCAAGCGGCCTGCTACTCGCATATCACTTGCCATGCGGCGAACATCGCCATCGCGCTGAACCGTCAGTTGAAGTTCGATCCCAAGACGCACGAATTCATTGGCGACGAAGAGGCGAACCGCTACCGCTCCGAAGCGCTGCGCGAACCGTGGCGATTGTGATTCATCGGCCGCGATACGGCGCGTCCGATCGACGCATCGCGGCTGGCCGGCTGTTTCGCGATTTCGAATTCCTCGCCCACCTAACAATCCCGCACAGAAACAATAGTCGTGATTAGGAAGATAACCATGCATACCCAACGAAAAATGACGCACCGCTCCGCGCTGCTCGCGGCTGTGGTTTCGCTTGTCGGCGTCTCGATGCAAGCTGCCAACTGCGCATGCCGCGGCTCCCGAAAAAGAAGTCGCGCTCATCGAAACCTTGCGATCGGGCCCGCGCCCCGAAAAAGCCATCGCCTGCAAGAAATTGGCGATTTACGGCTCGAAGCAGGCCGTGCCAGATCTGGCTGCGCTGCTTCATCCGACGAGCAGCTTGCCTCCTGGCGCGGATCGCGCTGGAAGCGATTCCCGACTCGTCGGCCGACGAAGCCCTGCGCACGGCCACCAAATCGTTGAAAGGCCAATTATTGGTAGGCGTGATCAATTCCATCGGCGTTCGTCACGACGCGGGATCGGTCGATACGCTGGTCGGACATTTGAAAGATCAAGATGCCGAAGTCGCGGCGGCGGCCGCTGTTGCACTGGGCCATATCGGCACGGCGCCGGCGGCGGAGGCGCTGCGGCGATCGCTTGGCGAAACGACCGGCAAGTTGCAATCCGCCGTCGCGGAAGGTTGCATCTTGTGCGGAACGACTTTTGGCCGACGGACGCAACGACAACGCCGCCGGAATCTATGAACAAGTGCGCAAGGCTTCTCTGCCCAAGCAAAGAATCCTCGAAGCGACGCGGGGCGAAATCTTGGCGCGGCGAAGGTGGGATTGCGCTGTTGATCGAGCAACTCCGCTCGCCCGATAAGGCATTCTTTTACATTGGCCTGACGACCGCCCGGCAGTCGCATGCGGCCGGCGTGGCCGATGCGCTCGCGGCCGAGATTGGTCGCGCGACGCCCGAACGGGCCTCGCTGCTATTGCGTGCATTGGCCGATCGCGCGGAGCACGTCATGCCGCCGGCAGTCGTTGAAGCGGCGAAGAGCGGCCCGAAGGCGGTGCGAATCGCGGCGATTGAGTTCATCGGACGTTGGGGAGACGCTTCGAGCGTGTCGGCGCTGTTGCAAAATGCGTCGGAGCCAGATAAGGATTTGTCGCAAGCGGCCAGAACAGCGCTCGGCACTTTGGCGGGCGAGAAGGTCGATGCCGAAATTGCCGATCGACTGTCGAACGCCGATGCCGGCTCGCGATTGGTGTTGATCGAGCTTGTCGGCCAGCGCCGCATCAATGCCACGCCCGCGCTCGTGAAAGCGCTCGACGATCAGGATGGCGCGATTCGCCGCGCCGCGCTCACCGCGCTGGGGAACACGGCCGGACCCGATAAGCTGTCCGTATTGGTCGCACGGTTCGTCGCGGCGAAGGATCCGGGCGACGTGGAAATCGCGAGGAAGGCGCTGTTGGCGGCAAGCGTGCGGATGCCCGATCGCGATGCTTGTTCCACGGAGCTTGCCGCCGCGCTGCCGCAGGCATCGGCCTCGGCCAAGGCCGGCCTGTTGGAAATCCTTGGAGCGGTGCAGGGCCAAAAGGCTTTGGAGGCGATCGACGCCGTCATGAAGGGCGGCGATCCGGAACTGCAGGACGTCGGCAGCCGGGTGCTCGGCGCGTGGATGAGCGTCGACGCCGCGCCGGAATTGTTGCAGGTTGTCAAGAATTCGCACGACGAGAAGTATCAAGACCGTGCCTTGCGCGGCTACATTCGACTGGCTCGGCAGTTTGTCATGCCAGCGCGGCAACGGGCTGAAATGTGTCAGAACGCTCTCGAAGCGGCTACGCGCCCGGAGGAGCAAAAGCTGGTGTTTGCCGTACTCGCGCGATATCCGAGCGTGGAGACGCTCGCGGTCGCCATCAAGGCGACGGAAAAACCGGCGATGAAGAAAGAGGCCGAGCAGGCGATCTTTCAAATGGCGCCGAAGCTCGTCGGCAAGTCGCCGGAAGCCGAGCAAATGCTGGCCAAAGCCGGCATCGAAGTGCCGCGCATGGAAATCATCAAGGCCGAATACGGCGCCGGCGGCGCCGTCAAAGACGTGACCGAAGTTCTACGATCGCGGGCCAGCGGGACGCCACAAATCGCGCTCCCCGCGTCGAAATACAACGAGAGTTTTGGCGGCGACCCGGCGCCGGGCGTCGTCAAGCAACTCAAGGTGCGATACCGCATCAACGGCAAGGAGGGAGAAGCGACGTTTGCCGAAGACGCCGAAATCGATCTGCCGATTCCGAAATGACGCGAGACCCTTTCGCCACAAGCAGTTTCAAAACCAACGGGGACTGTCCTCATTTCGCGGAGTCTTCGCAGAAATGGGACCGTCCCCCTTGACTTGCGGTATTGAAGCTGTTCTAGCGGTTTTGTGACGGATCCTTAAGGTCGTCGAACTTCTTTCGCTGCTGGGAAGTCAGTTCGGCGAGCAGAAGTTCACTGGCCTGGTCGCGGCAGCTCATGATGTACTTATCCACCGCGTCCTTTGACCGAAAGCGAGCCCGGCTCATGAAATTCTTCATGTCGCCGTATGCTTTCTCGGAGATCTCGGACAGCTTCTTTTGCTGCTGAGGCGTCAAGCCCAGGGCAAGGGCAACGTCCGGCTCGAACAACGCAAAGCCTCCGCTGATTTTCCGGCTTATTTTTTTCAGGCGGGTCGCTTGTTCCGCGCTCAGCGTGCCGGCGACCTTCTTGCGAATTTGCTCCTGGGTCAAGCTGGCGTCGTTCAGGATTGTCTGGATGCTCTCCGCCTGCTTTGTTGTCAATTTCAAATCCTTAAGAACCGTTTCTTGGCGAAGGATGCTGCTCCATTCGCCCGGAAGACCAAAAGGATTGTGCTGCTCGTTCTCCGCGGCGGGAGCTTCCAAAAATACGGCCATCGCAGTGCCGCCATGGACAAGCAAGATTATCGTCACGACTAGGACGTGTGAGAAGATTCGCATGGGGTTCGCCGCCTTCGATTGGGATAAACGGTGGGGATTGGTTTGACGAGATTCGGTCGCCTTTTTTCGAACTGTCAGCCGGACGACGGTTCGGTGATGACACGCATCAATCTTACCGTGCGCTCAACAGCGGCACAGGTGGTAGTTCGCTGTTGGGCGGAGGCAATTACGTGACCAATCCGGTCGCGGAAGTCGCCGCGGGGTTCGATCCGCTCTCCAGGCTTGCGATACAACCGCACGTTCACAATATGCTCCGCGCGCTTCGCCGCGCCGACGCCAGACACGCGCCTGAGAATTCCGGCACATGGGGCGAGGATAAAGCGGGACGACGCGTAGTGGCGCAGCGCGGAGGTGCGCGGTTCTGGGCAGCCGGCAGCCAACTGGACGGTCCGGCGGATCAAATCGACGCCCGTCGCTAGCCGAACCAATTCGGGAATGAAACCGCCCGCCAGCCGCGGATTGATTTCGATGATCCGCACCGCTGGCGGCGTTTCGGACAATCGCAACTGAATGTGGCCCGGTCCCCAAAGCGGCAGCGCCTCTAAAACGCGAGCTACCGTGTCGTGGATGGCTTGTTGCGATGCCCGCGGAAGTCGAGCGGGAAAATCGTGGCCGATCTCGACAAAATGGGGCGGCGATCCCAAATGGTTCTTCGTCATTCCAATGATCTGATGGTTGAAAGTTTCGACGGAAAAATGCGGCCCGTCGATGAACGATTCGACCAGAATCCTCCGTGGCACGGGCAGACCACGTTCGTTGTGCCGCTGCCGCAAAACGGAGGCCGCGTGATCGGCCACTTCACGTTCGTCGCGGCAGAGCATCACACCCAGGCCGCCCGATCCGCTGACCGCCTTCACCACGACCGGGAAGCCCAACTCGCGGGCCGCGGCAATTGCCTGCTTCACCGAAGTCGTTTGTCGAAACCGAGGCTGGCCGATTCCAGCCTTGGCGAGCATCTGGCGGCAGCGATGTTTGTCACGGCAGGCTTGGATCACTCGGTGCGAAGGGCCTGGCAATTTCAGACGTTTCGCCAACAGCGCGCGCGGCGCCGATGAAGTATTCGGAACTGGACGTAACGCCGACCAATCCTCCTGCGCGGCAAGACGGCGGCAAACTGCCGTCAGGGCCGGCAAATCCTGCGTGTCCAATTGCTCGACCTCCAGGCCGATTTCGTCCACATATTTGTAGCGCGACGGATCGGCGGCGAGCAGAATCGGGCGAAAGCCAAGTTGCCGCGCAGCCTCGGCAAACAGGCGGCCTGTGCCGCTGGTGTTGCTTTCGATGAGTACGAACCAGGGGCGATGCGTCATTCAACGGCCGCGGGAAGTGCCGCGGTCTCTCGGAGATTCAAAAACGGGGTGGCAAGAATTCCCACCAGGACAAAGCCGGCGATCCAATTCAGCGTCAACTCGATCGAAAGCCATTGGGCCATCTTTCCCCAAACCGGTGTGCCGATGGCGATGGCGCCGCTCGAACCGACGTAAAACAGCGCGACGGCGCGTGATCGGACGTCCTCGTGGAACAGACCCAACACCGCTGAGCTCAGGCAGGCGCTCGCGATCGTCAGACTCGCGCCGCCGATCGCCATCATCGGCGCGAGCACGGCAAAGTGATTGAAGTGTGCCAAAGCCAGCAACATGGAAGCGTAGCCGATCACGGCGATGTTGACGACGAGGTTGTTGGCAAGCCGATAACCGCGCACGGCAAAGAACAAACCACCGACGACCGCCCCAAGGCCGAAAGCAGCTATCAGCAGGCCATAGTCTTCCGCCCTGAGGTGCAAACGGTATTGCACGATTAGCGGCAGAAAGGCCCAGATCACATTGCTGTTGAAATAGAAATGCACCGTGCGGCCAAGGATGGCCCGGAATTGCCGCGTCGACAGAATCATGGCGCAGCCCGCCGATCGCCTCGCGGGAAATCTCCGCCATTCCACGACTCGCTCGCGCCGCGCTTCGCCAGTTGACGAACACGACCAGCAGCGCGAGCGTCGAAACGGCGGATACCGCGAAGGGGAACATCATTCCGCAGCCGATCAGAGCGCCGCCGACGGCCGGTCCGGCGATGCGGGCCAAATTGAAACTGACGCCGTCGAGCGCCACGGCCGGTTTCAAATCGCTTGGCGGAACGGAACGGCTCAATTCGGCATCCAGCGCCGGATTTCGCAGTGCCCCGCCCGCGCCCAACATCAAAACCAGCGCCAATAGCAGCGTCGGAGTGATGGCTCCGCTGCCGACCAGGATCGTCAAGGCAAGCTGGACGGCGAATATCCCGAGCAAAACGACCGACAGGTCAGCGCCGACCCGATTGACGCAGTCGGCAATAATTCCGGCGGGAATCGAAACGACCAACGTCGGCAAGAAATAGGCGGATTCCAACAGTGCGATCTTTACGGGATCGTCGCTCAGCGAAGACATCAGCCAGCCAGCGGCGACTCGATGGACCCAAAAGCCAAACAAGGCCACCGTGCTGGCCAGCCAGAGGCGGCGGAATTGCGCGTGGCGAAGCGGTAGGAAAGGTTCCTGCAGCAGGCTCCAAAGCCGCATCGAGATTCCTTTGGCAAACGGGTTCAACGCGCTCGCGTCCGGCAAATTCAATCGCTGGAAGATACACGCCAATGCGTCGCCGTACAAATCGCGTCCGGTCATGGTCAAAACGTCGTCCAACCCGCCGGGATTGACGAGATTGATCTCAAGCATGTGGGGATAGCATAAGTCGATTCCCGCAAAATGAACGCCATGCCGCCCGAGCCGCTCTGCGATCAGCGCGCACAATTCGCCCTCTTCCGGAGCCAATTCGATCGGGTAGATTCTCCCGCCTTGTGCGATATTCGAGCGATGCTCTCCGGCGGCAGCCGAGCGTCCGTGCTGGCCGATCACTTTCCCCCCGGCGACAATAACGCGCTTTTCTCCGTTCGCGATTTTGGGCGTATATCGCTGGAGAGCGAAATACTGGCTCCGCGCGCCGCCGGCCGGATTATTGCCGGTCATCATTTGCAAAATGGCCCGCGCGTTGTTGGCCTCCGGTTCAATCAAGAACACATTCCATCCGCAGTCTTGATTCGTCGGCTTGACGATCCACGCTCCTCCTTTCGAGCGGCAGATTTGCCACAGGTTTTCGAAATCGTTGGCCACATGGCATTCCAGCAGATTCGCCGCGGGAACGACAATTCCTAGATTCGACTTGTTGTTCAGCAACAGCAGCCCTTCCACGGAATTCACGAAGGGGATTCGTTGGTTGAGGCTCCAGAGAAGCTGCCACGCGTCGCGAGCCAATCGCTCTTGCGGCTGGTTCATGACCCATATCAGATCGAAATCGTCGGCCGACCGGCGCTTGCGTTCCGCTGTGACAGGTCCAAATACCTTGAGATCATCGAACACCGTCGCCGATTCAACGTTTACGTTTCGATCGTGGCAGGCCAATGTGTCGACCAATCCGAGCGACACTTCCCAGTTTCGCCGTCGCAGCGCGTTGCTGACCAGCGCATGATTCTCATCGACGCGGACCAGATTGTTCACGAAGATCAATGCGCGTTGCATGGATGCACCTCGACAAACGGCCGCCGCTTCCAATCCATTCTGGCCCATCCGCCGCGCGCTTCGAGCGGATGACTCACTTCATAGGGCTTTTCCGTCGGCACATCGACCAACAGACCCTGCTCCGCGCACCATCTTCGATTGAACACCGTGTTTAGGTATCGCTCGGCACGGTCCGGGGCGAAAAACACGACCGTCTTCCGAGGATTCTCCGCGGCCAGAAATCGGGCGACAAGGTAAGCGGCGCCGGAAGTGCCGCCCAAATCCAAGCCATAATCCTGAAGCAAGATTCTTGCGGCGCAATAAGCATCGCCGGCTTCGAGCCAATGGACTTCGTCGATCAAAGTATGATCGACGTTGCCCGGGCGAACGCTATTGCCCAGGCCGCGCAGCGGCCGCGGACCGTCGCGCTGGCCGAAGATCACCGAGTTGTGCGTGTCGACCGCGACCGCATGAGTGGCATGGCCGGCGTTTCGCAGCCAACGCGTCGTGCCGCACAGCGAGCCCCCCGTGCCCACGGTGCATACCAGACAATCGATCCGGCCGACGCGATTGACAATCGTCTGCGCTGCGCGGCGTAGGCAAGTGGATTCGCTCCGTTGTCGTATTGGCTAACCCAAAATGCCGCGGGATCGGCCTGCAACACTCGCTCGACTTCTCGGAGTCGCGCCGCTTGGTAGCTGCCGGCCGGCGACTTTTCTTCCACGATGATGACCGTGGCGCCAAGAATTTCCAATAAATTGCGCAAGGGAAGATCGATCGCCGGGTCGCCGACAAGCGTCACGCGGTAGCCATGCATTCGCGCGGCGATCGCCAAGGCGTAACCGGTTTGCCCGGAGGTGGTCTCGACGAGATGGCCGTGCTCTCCCAGCCGACCCGCGCGGCGCGCTTCTTCGATCATGCTGACGGCAACGCCCAACTTCATTAGCCAAAAGCTCGCGACAAACAGATTCGAGTCAAGCTGGTAGACGTCGGGGGTCGTTCGCGCTCGCAGCAGTTCGAGCAAATGGCTCGTCAACATGTTTCCCCCGCGGCCGTGCGGCCGATGTTTCAATCCCGAACGGGCTGCGAATTCATGGCACCGTCCAAAGACTGTTATCTCCAGACAGTTCCTTGGCGTCGAACGACTTGACGGACCGGCAAAAGCCGACGGTCTGGTCGTTGCTCCCCGTGGCCAGCACTTGTCCCGATGGATCAAATGCGAGACAAAGCACTCCGCCGCCGTGTCCGGCGATGACGGCGACTTCCTCCCGCGTATTGACGTTCCACAGCGTCGTTTTGGAATCCTGACTCCCGGTGGCCAACGTCTTGCCGTCGGGCGAAAAGGCGACCGCGTTGATCGCCGCGTTATATCCCTGCAGCACGACCTCGTCGCTGGGACGAATCGTGCCGTCCACCACGGGCCAAATCCGCGTCGTGCGGTCGTTACTTCCGGCGGCCAATAGCGATCCGTCGGGAGAAAAGCTCACCGAATTGCAGGCTCCTTGAAAGCCCGGAAGCTCCGCGATCGTATTGCCGGAAGCAACGTTCCAAAGTCGGACGGTTCGATCCGAACTCGCGCTGGCCAACCGACGTCCGTCGGGCGAGAAGGCCACCGAGCGGACCCAGCCGCCGTGGCCGCGCAGCGTTTTCAACGACGCGCTGTTGTTCCCCGAAGCACTCCAAAGCTTGATCATGCCGTCGCGGCTGGCCGTCGCCACGATCGAGCCATCAGGCGAAAACCGCACCAAATTCACCTGCGCTTCGTGCTCGGCAAATGTCGCCAGCGATTGCTTCCGGGCGACGTCCCAAAGAATCGCCGTATGGTCTTTGCTGCCGCTGACCAACAGCTTTCCATCGGGCGAAAACGCAACCGAGGTGACTTGGTCGTGGTGACCGGAAAGAACGGTGCGGTCGCGCGGCGTCAGATTGTCGAGGCTCCACAGCGAGACATTGCCCGAATGCTGCTCGGTCTGCGTGGGCGAGCCGCCTTCGGCGACGGCCAGCAGACTGCCGTCGTGGGAAAATTCGACTCCTGCCGCAGCCGCATCGAGGGAAATCGCGAGCGCCCTTGTTCGCCTCTGCCCAATTCCAAAACTTGACGGTGCAATCGATGCTGCCGGAGGCGAGGAGTTGCTCCGTGGGGGAAAAGGCCAGCGTGTAGACCATGTCGCGATGCCCGGGAAACATGAGCGGTTCGACCGGATCGGCGAATTTCCGCAGCGCGATCGTGCAATTGCTGCCCCCCGTGGCAAACCAGGTTCCGTCGCGCGAAAACGCGATCGACTCGACCAAACCTTGCTTGGCGTCGAATTTCTTGGTGGCCTTGCCTTGGGCGATGTCCCAATAGACGACCGCGCCATCCCGCGTGCCGATCAGCAATGTCTGGCTGTCGCGCGAAAACGCCAGCGACATGATTCCCGAAACATGGGCGATCGCGTCGGTCACGACTTGCCGCGTATCGACCTTCCAGATTTGCAGGCTGCCGTCGCCGGAACCGGCAGCCAAATAATGTGAATCGGGCGAAAAGATCGCGGCGTTCACTCCGCCGGAATGACCCGGCAGCCGGCCGAGCATTTTCCGCGGGCTTTCGTCGATTTTCCAGAGCATCGTCGTGTCGTCTTCGCTGGCTGTGGCGAGTAGGGAGCCATCGACGGAAATGGCCACCGAATTGACCGCCTTAGCATGTCCTTCCAACTTGTCGATGATTTGCTTCGAGTCGCGCTGATAGAGATAGACGGCCCCCGGCTCCGCCGACTTGCGCCAATTGCCCGTCGCACATGCCAACAGCTTGCCGCTCGGCGAAAATTCGACCGACATCACACCGGGGCCGGGAAGTTGGATCCTGTCTTGCACTTGATGCGAAGCGACGTCGAGCAGTCGCACCGTCTTGTCGGCGCTAGCGGTCGCTAGAACCCTTCCATCCGGCGAAAAAGTCACGCAATTGACCTGATCGGTATGTCCGTGAAAGGTTGCCCGGCTCGTTCCCTGACAGGCCCAACAGAGATACCGCCATTCGAAGCCTGCGCGGATCGAATTCGCCCTGGTTGGGCAAATATCGCCGCAGCAAACCGACGGCTCGGCCAAGATTGCCGTCGTTCGACGGCTTGTTGCGCAAGGCGCATGTCGGCGGCATAGCGGCTTTCCTCCGCTTCGCGCTCGCGCCGCTGAGCGAGCGTCCGCTGCTCGTCGGCGACGCCCTCATTATGCACGGCCAATCGGCGAGCCCCTTCGGCCTCGCGCCATTTCCAAACGACGCCAACGAGACCGAGCAGCACGGCCAGGGCTACCGCGGTTGCCAGTCCGGCGACGAGCGGATTTCGCCGGCACCAGCGCCACTGCGCGTTCGGATTCGCCGACGGGCCGGGCCAGCACCGGTTCGCCGGCCAAAAAGCGAGCCAGATCGGCATCCAGCTCTTCCGCAGTGCTATAGCGCCTTGCGGGGTCTTTCTCGAGGCACTTCAGCACGATGGCATCGAGATCGCGCGGGACGGCCGGATTATGATGCGCGTCGACTCCGGATCCTTGAACTGAATCCGCTGCATCAATTCGGGCGTTGGCATTTGGTCGGTCGCGCCGTGAAGCGGCCGCAACGTGAGCAATTCCCATAACGTCGCCCCCAAACTGTAAATATCGCTACGGGCATCAACTCGACCGGCCGCCAGCACCTGCTCGGGGCTCGCGTAGCGAAGCGTGCCGACGAATTGGCGAGTCCGCGTCAACCGACCTTCCAGATCGTCGTTCAACTGAGCAAGCCCGAGGTCCATCAGCACGATTTGCGCCCCGGAGTGCGTGAGCATGATATTGCCGGGCTTGATGTCGCGATGGATTACGCCCGCGGCGTGCAATGCTTGAACGGCCTGAGCCGCCTGCCGCATCAGCGACACGACTTGCACGACGTAAACGCGTCCGGCGGAAATCGCCGGACGCGGCGGCGGTGGCATCGGACTTTCCACCGGAAGCCGCGGGCCCGCGGCATCGTCGCTCGGCGAAGCTTTTGCGCTGCCAGACGCACCGCCGCTGACGGGCCGTTCCGCCTTGCGCAATTGCGTGCAAACGCTGCTGACCACCTGTCGCCAGGTGTCCTCGTTGACGGTGGCCGCGTTCGAATTGCGCGACGTGAGCGTGTCGCAGACGGATGCCAACGTTGCTCCTTCGACCAACTCCATCGCGTAAAACCAACGATCGCCTTCCGAGCCGGAAGTGAAAATACGCACCAGATGGGGATGTTCGACGCGTCCCAGTGCGCGAATCTCGCGGGCAAATCGAGCTTCAGCCTTGTCGTCGCCGGCGCGGAACGTTCACTTGAGCGCGACTTGCCGTCCCAGCGAAGGTTGCCAAGCGCGATACACGACGCCCATCCCGCCGCGTCCTAATTCGCTGATCAACTCGAATTCGCCCAACAATCGTTGCGGTGACGTCGGTTCAACGGGCGGTTCATCGGCTAGCGTTTTCTCGGCCCAAGCCCGCACTTGTTGCGGGCCGACATTCATCCGCAGCAGGCTGGCGAGCATCGCTTGGTGTTGACTGCGCAAGTCGGGCTCTTCTCGCAGTTCACGGCCGGTCGTATAGCAGAGCCAATCGGCCCGATCTTGACCTTGCCGGCCGTTGAGCAGCAGCACTTCCTCGGTGACCGGGTCGTATTTCACCAGCGGATAGAGGGCCCGCAACGGAGCGTCGGACTCGGGCCGTCGCAAATAGACCCGGTCGCCATCCGGTAGCTTGGCAACATCCTCGCGGCGAAATTCGAGCGACGGCAGCCTGCGGGCGCTTGGCCCGGTCAATTCCTGCCATTGCACCAACCACACGCCGACCGATTGGCGCACTTCGGTGATGTAGACCGGCAGCCGACCGGCCAACACGTCGAGCCGGCCGAATACTTCCGCCAGGCCGGTCAACAGCGCGGTCCCCATGCGGTTATGGAATTCCTCCGCGTGGGCCGCGGGCGTGCCGTGTCCGGGGCCTTTGTTTCGCAGAGTGACGAGCCGATCGAACAATTCGCTCAGTCGAACCGTCGCGCGACTCCCGGTTCCCGCTTCGAGCCGTTCGCGCAGCACGGCATCCAATCCGGCGGCGCGGGGCATGTCGTCTCGCGATCGGCCCAGCAGCAGCTTTTGCACGGTGTCGTAGCCCGGACAACCGGCCTCGGCCAGCACGGGCACCAACCGCCGGCCGATTTCCCACCATTGACCGAGCGAAGGTCGAGCCAAGTTCTTCAAGCAGTCTTGCAGTTGCGGGTCGATTCGTTCCAGGGCGGCGTATTCGACGACCGCCGTGCTCGCCAAGAGCTTGAGTCCCACTTCGAACAAATACAACGCCGAGAGGTGTTGCTCCAGCGGTGATTTGGCGTTCAGTGCGCGGCGGAAAACCTGGTTCAACGGCAGAGGCAGGCGCGCAAGCAGCGACTCATCGACCTGCGCAACCTCGAACATGGCAAAGCCTTGTTAGCCGGCGGAAAACCGTGCATCTTCCCAGGCCCCTGCCGATTGAAGACGGCCATCTGCCGCGTAGGCCGCCGGGAGTCTCCCATGATACTAGCTGGGGGACGGAGCGCCCGCAAGAACTCGCGCACCATGATTGAGCAGGAATAGTTCTGCCAACTGCCAATGATCCCTGGTAGAATCAGCCACGAGTCAATGTCGACTGGCGATGCTGGATGGCGGAAAACTGCCGCCTTTCGTGCGATTTGATCGTTGCTATTTCCGCAGCTGGCCGATTCCCCGCACTTGATCTCAAGGAACGCTGCCGTGAATCGTATTTTTTTCGCGTTCGCCGTGGTCATTTTGTCGGTTTCAAACGCTCACGCCGCGGAACCAACCCCGACGGCGACGCCGACCACCGAAGCTCCCCCGCGCCGGGCCGAGCGACGTGAGCCGGTGATCAATTTCAGCTTGCTCGACTACCGGGGAAAGTATTACGAACTGCGTCGGGCCGATGCCGACGTGGTCGTGCTCTATTTCGTCGGCCTGAAATGCCCGATCGCGCGGCAGAGCATCAATAAGCTCGAGTCGCTGCAAGCGGAGTTCAAAAGCAAGAAGGTCGCGCTGTGGCTCATCAATTCGATGCCGCAGGATGATCCGAAAGATCAGCTCATCGAGATCATCGGCGATCTCGCCGTGCGCGGAATACTGGCCGATCTGATTCCTCGCGACGGCCCCGACGCCGCCAATGAAATCCGACGCGCGCGAACGCTTTCCAACCTATCCGGCCTGATGCCGAGAAAACTGGCGGTTGGCGACAAGGAAGACCTGAAGCAGACCGCCTTGACCGGATCGATGGGCATTCTTCCCCTGTTGCGCGACGATTCACAACTGGTCACCCGGTATTTCGGCGTCACGCGCACTTGCGAAACCATCGCCATCGATCGCAAAACCATGACGATCTTCTATCGCGGCGCGATCGACGACCAAATGACGCCCGGCGCGCAAAAGCCGCAGCCGACCGAAAATTATTTGCACGCAGCACTGACGGAATTCCTTTCCGGCAACCGCGTCAGCAAACCATACACAACCACGATGGGATGCCTGATCACGTTCGATCCGCCGCCAAAAAAACGCGACATCTCCTATAGCCGAGAAATCGCGCCAATCCTGGCGAAAAAATGCGTTGGCTGCCACAGCCCGGGCAATATCGGTCCATTTGCCCTCGATGGTTACGAAGCCGCAAAGCATTGGTCGGCAATGATGGAAGAAGTCGTGCTCGACCGGCGGATGCCACCGTGGGATGCCGACCCGCGTTTCGGAAAGTTTTCAAACGACCGTTCGCTGACTCCCACGGAAGCGCGGGATCTATTGCAGTGGATCGAGCAAGATTCCCCGCGCGGCGACGGGGCCGACCCGTTGGCCACTGCTGCTCCGCCCGTCGCGAAATGGGCTTTGGGAGAGCCCGATTTCACCGTGCCGCTGCCGAGCCGGCAAGAAATTCCGGCTACGGGCGTGCTCGATTATCGTTATCTCGATTCCGATTTCGTCATGCCGCGCGATGCCTGGCTGCGCGCCGCGGTGGTTCGTCCCGATAATCCGAAGGTCGTGCATCATGCGGTCGTTCGGCTTCGTTATCCGGCCGGATTCACCGATATCCCCAGCGAATCGTATCTGTTCACGACTTGGGCGCCGGGCGTGCCGCAAGCGGAGGCACCGGCCGGAACCGGTCTGTTCGTGCCGAAGGGATGCAAATTCAACTTCGAGATGCACTACACGACCAACGGCGAACCGCAAACCGATCGAAGCGAAATGGGCCTCTATTTGGCCAAGGAGCGGCCGCCAATGGAACTTCAGATTCGCGCCTGCGAGGTGCGCGACCTCGTCATCCCGCCCGGAGAACGCGAACGCGCGGCATTCGTGTTTCTATTGCTTCAAGCGCGACGCGATGCTGTTCGACCTCGGCCCGCACATGCACTTGCGCGGCTCGTGGTTCAAGTTCGAGTTTCTTTATCCGGACGGCCGGCGCGAGACGGAGCTGTCCGTGCCGCATTACGATTTCAATTGGCAAAGCGGTCATCGGCTGGCCGAGCCGAAACGCATTCCCGCCGGCACCTGGGTCGTCTGCACCGGCGGCTTCGACAATTCGGCGAATAATCCGACGAATCCCGACCCAACGAAACACGTCAAATTCGGCCTGCAAACGTGGGACGAAATGTTCATGGGATTCATGATGGTGGCCGACATTCCAGCCAAGAGCGCTGCAAAAAAGTGATTTTACGCCCAAGAACAGTGATCCGCAGCGCTTCCTGAACTCCGCGGAGCCGTGCGATGAAATGCCCGCAACGATTGCCCGTTGTCGCCGTCTATTTAATCGTCGCCTTCATGGCGCGCCCGGCTCGGGCCGACGATGCCGAGGATTGGGCGAAAATGAAGCTCATCCAGCCCAAGGGCTACGTCTGCTATCGGGCCAAACAGCCGCCGCGGATCGATGGCCGCCTGGACGATGCCTGCTGGAACGACGCTCCTTGGACCGACGCCTTCGTCGATATCGAAGGCGCCGCCAAGCCGCGCCCCAGGTTTCGCACGCGGGCCAAGCTCCTCTGGGACAAAGACTGCTTGTACATCGGCGCCGAGTTGGAGGAGCCGCACGTCTGGGGTACGCTCACCAAACACGATTCCGTGATTTTTCAAGACAACGATTTCGAGCTGTTCATCGATCCGGACGGCGACAATCACGAATACTACGAATTGGAGGTCAATGCTCTTAATACAACGTGGGATTTGCTGCTCGATAAGCCCTATGCGGATGGCGGCAAGGCCGACGATAGTTGGGAATTTGCGGGGATGAAAACAGCCGTCTACGTCGATGGCACGCTCAACAATCCAACCGACGTCGACCGCGGTTGGTCGGTCGAAATCGCGATCCCTTGGACGTCGCTCGCCAAGCACGCGCATCGCCCCACGCCCCCCGCCGACGGCGATCAATGGCGGATGGATTTCTCGCGCGTCGAATGGCAAACGGAAATCAAGGAGGGTCGCTACCAGAAACTTCCCCAGGTCGCGGAGAATAATTGGGTCTGGTCGCCGCCCGGAATCATCAACATGCACCGGCCCGAGCGGTGGGGATGTATCCAGTTTTCGACGGCGCGACCGGGCGAGGCAAAGTTCCAGCCCGATCTGACCTTGCCGGCCCGCGACCTGCTGATGGAGATCTACCACCGCCAGAAATCGTATCAAGCTCGTGAAAAGAAATGGTCCGACAGTCTTGAGCGACTGGGAATGAAGGCCGACGCTTGGAAATCGCTGGCGAAGCCGCCGAAACTGCGATTGACCGACGAAGGATTCGATGCAACGCAAGAATCGCCCGCCGGGAACGGCAAGGCGCAATTGTTACACGTCCGACAGGACTCTCGATTATGGATCGGCGCACCGTGAGTCGCGGGCTTTGAGTGCTTGCGCGAAGTTCAGCTTTTCAGAATTTGTACCGGCTGGAATTGCCCGTCCAACACCGGTTTGCTGGCGATGCCAAGCCATTGCTCAAGCACTGCCGCGTACACCTGACGGAAATCCGTGTGGTGCTTGAGTTTGTCCATCAAGAGGTCGCTCAGGCTCGGATGCGCGCCTATAACGCCAGGGCGAACGCGGCCGCCGATCAAGAACATTGGCGCGGCGGAGCCGTGGTCGGTTCCTTGGCTTTGATTCTCTTTCGCGCGGCGGCCGAATTCGGAGAATGTCATCAATAGCACGCGATCGCGATGGCCGCGGGCGGAGATGTCTTTGAAAAATGCCGTCGATGCGTCGGATAGTTCGCGCAGCAGATTGGCGTGGATCGCCGACTGGTTGGCGTGCGTGTCGAAGCCGTTGAGCGTGACATAAAAGATGCGAGCCCCGAGATCGGCTTCGATGAGCTGGGCGACGAGCTTCAATCGGCCCGCCAATCCGCTGGCGGGATAGGGCACGGCCGGTTGATAGTTCTTGGACAATTCGCGCAGCCGCTGGCTGTTGGCATAAGTGTTCACGGCGGTGTGGCGGACGAAATCGAGCAGGGATGCGGCCTGAGGTGTCGATGCTTGCGCCGCCTCTTCCGGGCGAGCGGCGGGCGGCGTCGAGTTCGATCAGCTTTCGCTGGCGATCACGATCGGCTCCGCTGGCGGCGAAGGTTTGCAATTGGAATTCTTCCAGACTGGTGATCGACGGAACCTTCGCGGGCGCCCCGGTCAGGGCGAGCCAGCTTTGCTCGTTCGGAGCGGCCACGTGAAACGCCGGGCTGGCCGGAATTCGCACCAGCGCCTTGCCGAGCCAGCCTTCGTTCAATTCCTCGGCCAGGCTGGCGGCCTGCCAAATGTCCATCGAGCGGAAGTGCGATTCGTTCGGATTCGGATAGCCGACGCCTTGGACGATCGCCAGCGCATGGTCTTCGAGCAACTCGGCGAAGCCGGCGAGCGATGGATGCAGGCCGAGCTTGTCGTCGATCTTCTTGAGATCCTTCGTCGGAATTCGCAGGGCCTTGCGGAGCTTGGGATAGCCGTCGTCGGCGTACGGCACGACGGTGTTCAAGCCGTCGTTGCCGCCGGTGAGTTGCACGACGACGAGCACGGTTTCCTTGCGCCCGGCTTGCCGGTCGCCGGCGCGGCCGCGGCGGTGCGGCTCAAGAACAGCGGAGCGGTTTGGCCGCAGGCCACGACGCCGGCGGCGAGCGACGAATTCGCGAGGAATGTGCGGCGGTTTTGCATGAGTGAGCTCCGTTCGAAACGCACCGGCACGAAGTGCCGGGGCTTCAACGGGAGTCAATTCAGTTGAAAATCCGATTGCGTCAGTAGTAAGTGACAAACGGCCCGAACGCGGTGGTCTTGCTGATCCTGCTCGCTCCAGTAAGCGGGATACTTCTGCTTGCGGGCGCCGGCGAGATAGTCGAGCAAGCTCGCGCGGCCGTCGGGCGAGATGTCGTCTTGCAGGAACAGCCGCACGAAAAAGGCGACGATCTCCTCGTCGGTCTTCTTGCCACATTTGCGGGCCAGTTCGGCTGGGTCGGTGCGGCGGCCGAAACGGTTGTCTTGCGTCGAAGTCAGATCCAAAGCCAGATTGTGCCGCAGCAAGAGCGTGGTCGAATTGATCCATACGGTGCCGCCCTGCCAGCCCTTGACCGACGGCGGCGACAACAGCCGCTGGCCCAAGCCTTCCAGTGCATCGGCAAGCGGATCGCGCCGACTTGTCCTTCCAATGCCCGTACAATGCCGACGGCGAAATCGACCGGCGATTTGACTTGCGTGCGATAGACGGCCGGTGAGAAAAACAGGTTCGAGCGAAGCATCGTTTCGACCAATTCGCGCAGGTTGTAGTCGCTTTGCGCGGAAACGGGCGGCCAGCGGCTCGAGCAGCTCGCGCGACGGCGAGATCGTCTCGCTGACGAAGAAGCGGAACAGCTTGCCGGTGATGAAATACGCCGCGGCGTCTTGCTCCAAGCAAATGCGCACGATGTCTTCGCCGCCGAATTTTCCCTCCTGGCCGAGAAACTTCTTCATGCCGTCGTCGTGCTGCGCCGCATTGAATGAAAATTTGCCGTCGTTGATTTCCCAACCGGTGAACGCGCGGGCTCCCTCGCGGACGTCTTGCTCCGTATAGTGGCCGATGCCGAGGCTGAATAGCTCCATCAGCTCGCGAGCAGTAATTCTCGTTGGCCGTTCCCTTCTTGTTCTGATTGGTGTCGAGCCAGATCATCATCGCCGGGTCTTTGCGAGATTTCGGTCAGCATCGTGCGGAAGCTGCCCAGCGCTTTGCGGCGGAGCAACTCGTTTTGGTCGAGCATGTACCGCAGATTGCGGACCTTTGCGGTGCTGGTGGCGAAATGGTTGTGCCAGAAAAGCGTGAGCCGCTCCTGAAGCGGATGGGGTGTCTGCAAAATGCGGAGCAGCCACCAGGCGCGCAGCTCGGCTTCGTTGTAGTAGTCGAGCGAAACGGCCAGATCCGCCATTTGCCGCTCGAACGCCTCCTGCCCCGCGCCGCCGCCGAGCAGCTTGCCGACGGCTTTCTCCGGACCGTCGGCGAGCGCCGCGTCCAATTCAGTGGAGTTCGCGCTGAAGCCGGCCCGGCGATACAGATGGCCGGCCTTGGCGATGTTCCACGGATTCTTGGCGTCGGGTCGGTACGGTTGCCAAGCCCAATTGGGATCGATCGACATGGGACATCGCGCTCCAGGCGTCTGTTGGAGTTCAGGCTTTGGCCTGCCGCCGCAGCCTAAAGGCTGAACTCCAACTACGGGCCAATGCGGACGTTGAATTCGTAACGATTCGCTTCGATGCGCGTGCTGGTTTCCACCTTGCCAAGTTGGTCGATCAGGTTGAGAAACAACGATATTTCCTTCGCCGCTCCCTCGTGACTATTGCCTTGCTCGAGCATGTTTTGCGTGATTAGTTGTTTCTTGATGCCGCCGAGATAATCCGAAACGCCGCCCCAAACGAGCCGGCTTTGCAGCGTGGTGACACTGCCCGACGCGACCGACGCGGCCGGCGCAGCCGATGATTCCTTCTGCAAGGCGTCGATCAACTTGTGCGTGAGATCAAGCGTGCTGCTGAAGATATATTGATTCCCCGAGCGCGCGCGGCAGGGACTGTAATTGAAGAGCACGCCGTTGTTGGCGCCTTGTTGGCGTCGTTCTCGACGAATCGATAGCCGCTGATTTTCACTCCGTGGTAGGTTTCGTCGATCGCGGTCAGCGGGATTTGCAAGCCCGCCAGAAACGCGGCGCCGGTCAGCGGTTTGTCGATCGCTTTTTCGAACGCATCGGGCGAGCGGCTCCAGCACCCACGCGAAGGCCGGGTAATGTGCTTCACTCTGCACCGAATAGCCGGAGTTGTCTTGCCGCGCGACGACGATTCTCTGTCGAACGCCGACCATTTCGAGGTATTGGCTGAAGCGATTCCCTTGCAAGGGCAACTCCGATTGCTTGTCGCCCGCTTCGAATTGCTTCAATACTTCGCCCGGCAGCAGCACGGCCCGCTGCTTCCACAGCTCCGCCGGATCAAAGTAGAAACTGGAACTGAACAGCGTTCCTTCCGGGCTGAGCAGCGGCAGCGCCCCAAGTTGGCCCGGCGGCGGAACATGGGCTCGCACAAGATCGTGCATTCCATTAGTTCCGCGCGGCATGGCCACGCTTAGAGCCAAGCCGCCCGACTCCACATGGACCGAGGCCACCAGGCATGGCGACCGCCGCGCCACGTCGACGAAGCCGCCGAAGAACACGTGCGTCGGAAAGAAAGTGCTCGGCAACGCGAACAGCGGCTTCACTTCCGGCGATTGATGCGCGTAGTCGAGCCGCAGCCAGGCCCAGGCAAGCGAGTTGCCCGGCACGAGCGGCCGGCCTTCACCAAGCGTCTTGTCGGCGAGCAGGCTCGGTTTCGCCGGATCGAGATGCTGGTCGATGGCCGCGTGCAGCGCCTCCGGCATATTGCTATAGACCAGAGCTGCATCGAGCGTCGTCGCGTACAGATTCTCGCCGACGTGAAACGTTTCAATGCCGCGATACGCTTCCGACTTATACGCCTCCGTCACGCCCTGCCGGGCTTGTTCGTCGGCCACGGCTTCGCGAAGGTTGCGAAAAAACTTCTCGGTGAGCTTGGGATCGCTCCCTTGCAAAACGAGCAGCACCGGCGCCGGCTGCTTCGGCTGAAACTTCACGGCCAGCACAATCCCGCCGCCAGCCAGTTGGTCGAGCAACTCCGGCCAGGAGTGGCCCAACTCATGCTCGAAATGGGCGACAAGCTGACGGAACAGTTGATAATTGGTCGAGCCGATATAGTCGCGATAACCGCGGAAGCCTTCCAACTCCGGCTTGCCGGTGAGCAGGACGACCAGATCGGCAATCGCCCGTGGCTTTTCGATTTTCACGATGAAATCAGCCGCGGGCGAGACGAGGCGAAGCGGATCGGGCGGAGCGGCGGCTTGGGCCGCCGACAAACCGACAGCCGACGACGAGAGAATCGCCGCGACAATGGCCGCAAGTTGGATTCTCGAGCGAATCATTGCGGAACTCCGATCCATGATGTTTGCCGAGCGCGAACCGGTGGCCAATGCCACTGGGTATACCGCAGCGGGGCACCGAACTGCAAGCTTATACCCCGCCAGGGCGCGAAAAGTTTCCACGAGCAATGCTGAATTCTGGCGAATCCAGCTACCGCGCGGCGGCGAATCCGTAGCTGAATTCGCCAGAATTCAGAGCGCGCGCGACTCGCGCGTGCGGAAAAACCGATGCCATTTCTCGTGCCCGTCCCAAGAAGCGCGGCGCAGTTCGCTCGAAGCTACACATTTTCCGCCGTGGGCACCACGAACGGAGCGCGATAGTCGCGGGTCAACATCGCATCGGCCGCCGGATTGTCGATGAACGTATCGGCCTTCGGGTCGAATTGCAGTTGCGGGCCAAGCCGCAATTCCGTTTTGCCGCCCAGCCGCACACTGTTATCGCTGAGATGCGAGATCACGCGGTCGAGCGTTTCTTTGGCGTGCTCGTTGGTCTTGAGGCTCTTGAGCTTGTCGAGCGCTTCGCCATCCGTGTGTGGGCTGCCGAGGCGATACGAAATGTTGCCCTGGTGGCAGAGTGCGGCGGATAGATGGCCGTCGAGAATCGGCGCCGTCAGTTCCTCCGGCTTGCGGCTGCGCATGGCATTGAAGAAATTGCTGAAATGATCGGCCAGCGGGTCGAACCCTTTGCCGAACGATTGGACGAGCTTTCCCTTGAGATCGAACACCGAAGCCGTGCGAATCGTGCTTCCGGACGACAAATCCGGGCTGGCCATATAGCCTTCGCTGCCGTAGAGGATCGTGCCAATCCGCTCGCCCAGCAGGTCTTGTGTCTTCAGCCCGCGCACTTCGAAAACCATCGTCGCATCGGGCCCGAATTCGTAGATCGAAACTTCGGTGTTCGGCGTGTCGGCGGCATCTTCGTATCCGAATCGGCCGCCGTAGGTGATCACGCTACTGGCCAGCCGATCGACGCCGAGGCCCCAGCGGGCGATGTCCATTTGATGCACGCCCTGATTGCCGATATCGCCGTTGCCGTAGGGCCATTGCCAATGCCAGTCGTAATGGAATTTCGGCCGGGTCAGCGGCAAAATCGGCGCGGGCCCGCTCCACAAGCTGTAGTCGACCTCCTTCGGCGGCTGATAGACGCCTTTCGCGCCAATCGACGCGCGCGGTTTGTAGCACAGCCCTCGGGCCAGCTTCACTTCGCCGAGTTTGCCCGCGCGAAGATAGACGATCGCTTCTTTCATACCTTCCGATGAACGGCTCTGCATGCCGGTCTGGCAGATTCGTTTATGCCGCGCGGCGGTTTGAACGGCGCGGCGGCCTTCGCTGACATTGTGGCTCACCGGCTTCTCGACATACACATCCTTGCCGGCTTGCATGGCCCAAATCGCCGCCAGCGAATGCCAATGATTCGGCGTGGCGATGGTGACGAAATCGACCGATTTGTCGTCGAGCGCCCTTCGCAGGTCTTGGGCGTATTTCGGTTTGTGTCCGTTGAGGGCTTTGTCGATCTGTTCGCAACGGGAATTGCCCACTTTCGAGTCGACATCGCAGACATACACGATCTCAATATCTTTGCGCCGATCAATTGCGCGATATGTTCGCCGCCGCGGCCGTGGCAACCAATGATGACGCCGCGCAACTTTTCATTCGGACTCGTGATCGGCTTGGATTCGTCGGCCAGAAGCGGCGCGGCGCTTCCGATCGTCGCCGCCGCGGCAGCAGCGGCCGCCAACATCGAGTCTTCCAGAAAGTGGCGTCGGTTCATCGAACTCATAATTTGATTCCCTCGTGATGTGCCGGATTCGATCGGCGACAGTTGAAGCCTTTTCAACGTGAATTGTGGCGCCCCTCGGATAATTGCCAGTCTATCTTTTGCCAAGAACATTCGCCAGCAATTTATCGCAGCGCTCAAACTCCGTGATGCCGCAAGTATTCATAGCTGATGCGGACACTCTCGAGCGCCGGGCGATCTTCGCAATTCTGTTCGACGATGTACCATTCCGTTCCCGCCTCCGCGGCCGCGGCGATTACGGCCGGCAAATCGATCGTGCCGTGGCCCAATTCCGCGCTCTTCGATTTTTCACCCGGTTTCGACTTATCCTTAAGATGAACGCGCTTGAGACGCCCTTTGAATTTGGCTAGCAGCGCCGCCGGGTCGCGGCCGACGTCGGCCACGAAGAAGATGTCGATTTCGGCACCCAGCAGTTTTTTGTCGATCGTGTTGTAGATCAGGTCGAAAACTTCGACGTTATCGACCCGCGTTTTGAACTCGAAGTCGTGGTTGTGGTAGAGCATCGTGAAGCCCGCCTCGGTTCCATTCCGCGCGGCTTGGCGAATATCGTCGATCGTTTTCCGCCAATCCTCCGGCGACAGCTTTTCGTTGTTCGGAATGTAGGGGATCACCAGCGTCTGGTTGCGAATCGTCCGATGGTATTCGGCGATTCGCGGGAAGTCTTCGAGCAGATCTTTCAGATTGACATGCGCGCTGGCGATTTTCAGACCGCAATCGTCGACGATCTTCTTCAGATCGTCCGCTTTGGGCCATTGCTGAAACCAAAGCTCGATTCCCTCGTAACCGATCTGGGCCACTTTGTGGAGCGTGCCCGGCAAGTCTTCGGCCAATTCGCGCCGGAGCGTCCAGAGTTGCACGCCGACGGGAATCCGCCGCTTCGACTCCGCGGCCGACGCCGTCCATTGCGAGTTGCTGGCAAGAAGCATTGTTGAAGTTCCAGCAACAAATGATCGCCGCGAGAGCGAAGGAAAGATCATGGCAGCAAAGTCCTCACGCGAATTCCGACTCGCTTACGGCTTGGAAGGTTGTAATTCCACGGCCCTCTTTCGCGGCTCAGTCTTTGACGCCGGCGAATCTTCTTGACCCTTGGGCGCCGCTTTCAGTTTCTCCTCAGCTTCTTTGTGCGCTTCTCCGCCGCTTGCCGCGATTCCGCTTCCTTGACGCGCTCCTCCGCCGCCCTCCGCGATTCCGCTTCCGCCTCAGCGGCTTGGCGCGTGCCTCCTGAGCTTCCATCGTTGCGGCTTGCGCCCGCCGCACCTCCCGGACCGAAAAGAACATCAAGCCCGACCACGCCGGAAGCAGCCCCGATAGCGTCACGTTCGACAGGCATCGATTGCTGGCTCGTGAACATCAAACCATCCTTCTCGCGCGACAGCGTGCTGACGCCTGGTTCGACGTGGCGAAGGATCGACGCCAACGACGGCAGGACGGAGCCGTCCAGATCGAGGCCTTGTTGTTGCATTTCTCCAAACGCCATGTTGGCGAACAATTGCAGAATCGGGTAGGTAATCTTCAGCGTGCCGGCAGTGTCTTGATACGTAACTAGCAGCGGGCTGCCAGTTTTAAGCTTTGCCGCCACGATGGGCAAATCGGCCAACGATTCGGCCGCGGCGTCGCGCGAAAGAACGGCTCGAATGTTTTGCGGCGACAGCGACAAGATCAACTGCTTGTCGGCGACGCACCAGCACAAAGCAAACGGCATTCCTTCGCCGGGCGCGCTCAAGCAGAGAATCTTCTGATTGCGAAAAACGGTGTGGTTGAGCGTGGGGCCGCCGCCAAACATATTCCGCGGCTGGCTCGCCATCGCTTTGTTCAAGACTTGCACCAACTGCTCGCTGCTCTTGGCCAGCCGGTCGTGGTTTTTCAGCGGCACGACGACCGTCAGCCCGGTGAAGATCAAGCCGCCTTCGCCCGGCGAATTGTAAACGCACACGCTGTCGCCAAGCGTGTCGAGCAAATCTTCTTGCAAACGGAATCCGAGCGCGGCTTCCATTCGCTTGATCCCGCTCGCAAGCTCCTCGCCCGATGGAGCGTCGATCTTCATCACGGTCTCGACGAACGTCGCCCAAAGCCGGGCCGTGCGCAACCCGGGCGACGGCCGCAAACGAAGCGTCTTTGGGAATCGGCCGCAAATCGGCCGCGGTCAGCGGCTCGGCGCCGAACAACGACAGCAATCCATTGGGCTCGCCATCGACTTGCACCCACGACTTGCTCAGGCAGCCGGTTCCCTCGAGGCCGCTGACGTTCGCGAATTGCCGGACGTTGCCCAGCCCAAGTGCGTCAACAATCGCTTGGCCTTGCGGCCCCATCATCGGCGCCGTTGCCGCGACGAGCTTTTTGACGTTGAGATAATGCACCGTGCTGACTCGTTCGACCGGAAGGTATTTCTTGACGGCCGTCAACCAGGCCGGCGGCTCGCCGCCGCGCCGCTTTGCAATCGCTTCGGCCGAGCCTGCGCCGATGCCAACAATCAAATACTTGTCGCGGAAGCCCCATTCGATCGTCGGCGCGCCGGGCGGAGATGGGAGTTTGTGCCAATTTGAATTGTCGCCGACGGGCGCTGCGGCGCCGAGCAACGTCTGTTCCAGTTTTGCCAATGTCGATTTCACATCCTCGGTTTCAGCGCCGGTGCCGACAACGACGCCGCCGGCGACATCGGGCCCGCGGTCCGAATTCGAATTTTGAGATGAACGCGGCGGCGGGATGCGTCAGCAATACATGGATCAACTTTGGCCCTTCCGCGCCGAGCAGTTTTCCCTGCGGCGTCGGCGGAGTGCCCTTCTTCATCGCGGCGCTGATCGCCTTGCTGACGCTGTGAACGAATTCGCGAATTTCCGGCTCGGCCAGGAGCTGCTCCGTCTGATTGGCACTCTTCGGATCGGCATCGGCGGTGCCCGACCAACTGAAATACCAAATGCATTCCTGCGGCGCGACCGACGCCATCGTGCGATCTTCGGGCAGCGGAGGCAGACCGAGCGGCACTCCGGTTTGCCCACCGAACACTAACATGAGCATGAAGAACGACGGGAAAACAGAGACGGCTGCCATGATATTGCCTCCGGAAATGGAGAATCCTGCTAAGCGGAACCGCTCGACTGGTAGTGAGCATAAGCGTCGGCAATGGGAAAGTCCACCTTCTTCCGGTTGCATCTCAATCTCGGCTTTCTATACTGGCGGAAGCTGCAAAGGCGGCTCTCTAAGGTTCAAACCACGCCTGAAGGTTCCTTGTGAAATTATCCGGTTTCGCACTGTACGCGATGCTTTTGGTGGCGCTTTTGGCGACCCCCCTCTTCGCCGCGCCCATTGTCCTGGGTCTCGCCAACAAGCATCCTCTTTCCGAGTCGCAAGTCGGCGGATTGCTGCTGGGCGAATTGCGCTGCGTCGCTTGTCATAGTCGAAAGGACGCTCCTCAGCCGCTCGAACGGGCGGCGCCCGATTTATCCGATGTCGGCTCGCGCGTCGCGCCGGACTTTCTGAGGCGATTCATCGCGTCTCCTTCGGCATCGCATTCCGGCACGACCATGCCGGATCTGCTGTCGGCTGAATCGCCGGATCAACGAGCCAAGATCGCCGAGGCGATCACGCATTTCCTGATCGCTCAATCGCCGCGCAAGTTTCAACGCCAAGCGATCGATGAACACGATGTTTCCATCGGCAAGGCGCTTTTTCACACCGTCGGCTGCATCGCTTGCCACTCGCCGCGCGATGACAATCGCAAGGAAGCGACACATGAAGGCGTGGTCGAGTTAGGACACATTCCGGCGAAATACAGCCTCGCATCGCTCGCCGAATTTCTGTTTCAACCGGCGCGAGTGCGGCCCTCGGGCCGGATGCCGGACATGAAACTGACGCGCGTCGAGGCCAAAGCAATCGCCAGTTATTTGCTTGGAACAGCCGATACGACGGCCGCGCCGCTTCAGCCGCGACGCCAATCTTGTCGCGCTCGGCAAGAAGTATTTTCAACAATTCAACTGTGCCGCTTGCCACAAACTCGGCGATATTCCCGCCGCGGCAACAGTCGGTCCTTTAGACGCCGCGAATTCAATGCGCGGCTGCCTTTCCAAAACGCCGGACAAAAGTCCGCGATTCAATCTGAGCGACGACCAAACCAAAGCGATTCGCGCGGCGCTGGCGAAGCCGGCCGAACCGATTACCGACAAGGCACTGGTCGCCATGACGCTGACGGCGTTCAACTGCATCGCCTGCCACGTTCGCGACGATTTCGGCGGCGTTTCGGCGGAGCGCAACCTTCTTTTCCAGACGAGCGAAAAGAACCTCGGCGACGACGCGCGCATTCCGCCGCCGCTGACGCTCGCCGGAGCCAAGTTGCAACCGGTCTGGATGAAGAAAGTGCTCTTCGACGGTGAAAGCGTGCGGCCGTACATGTTCACGCGAATGCCGCAATTCGGCGAGCCGAATCTGCGGCAGTTGCCGGACCTGTTCGCGCGATTGGATATCGTCAAGAACTTCGAGTTTTCGCTGCCGAACGCCGAAAGCGACGATGAAAAAGAACGGCGCGCGCGCGGAAGAATGCGCGACGCCGGACGCAAACTGCTCGGCGACAAGGGCTTGTATTGCGTCGCCTGCCACAATTTCAACGGCAAAGCATCGCCGAATCAAGGGCATCGACTTGATGACGTCGTACGAGCGACTCAAGCCGAGTTGGTTCTATCATGGTTCCTGCGTAATCCGACGGCGCTTCGGCCGCGCATCGTCATGCCGGTCTCCTGGCCCGGCGGAAAGGCGGCGCAGAAGACTGTTCTTGAACGGCGACACCGATCGGCAAATCGAAGCGATCTGGTATTTCCTGTCGCTCGGCACGTCCGCACCCGACCCCTCCGGAATTCGGGCGGTCGAAACGAAGCTGTTCGTGACCGACGCCACGCGCACCTATCGCGGCCGCAGCAGCGTCGCCGGCTATCGCGGCATCGCGGTCGGATTTCCGAGCAAACTGAGCTACGCCTTCAACGCCGAGACCGGCACGCTGTCGGCCATCTGGCGCGGCGATTTCGTGCGCGTCGATCGGAGCGGCCAAGGTTCGGGCGCGTTCCACCCGGCCAGCCGATTCGTCGCGCTGGCGCAGGATGTTTCGTTCTTCGATCTCCCGGACGAAAACGCGCCGTGGCCGCTGCGCCCGGTGATGACCAAAGAGGCGCCGGTCAATCCCGATCCGCTGTATCCCAAGAATCGCGGCTATCAGTTCAAGGGATACTATATGGACGATGCGTCGATTCCGACATTCATGTACCGCAGCGGCGACATCGATATCGAAGACCGTTCGACCGCCGATCCCGCAAGCAAGAAAGGCCGGTTGTTGCGAACCCTGTCGTTCAACTCGCCGAAGCCGCAAACGATCTGGTTTCGCGCGCTCACCGGAAAGGTCGAAGCCGAGTCGAAGCAGGAGTTCAAGACTCCCGAACTACGGCTGAGCATTCCGGCGGTGCATACGGTTCTGCGTCCGACCGCGGCCGATCCGAAGGCTGCGGAGCTATTGCTCAAGCTGGAAATCCCCCAAGGCAAATCAACGCTATCTCTCTCCTATGAATTACTCCAATAGCCGACGGCTCGGAATCCTGTTCCTGTTCGCTGCTTGCACGCTCGGCCCGTCGATCGCGCAGCGCCGAAGAAGTCGGCGATCGCTGGGGCACCGAAGAGCGCGAACGGGAATACTATCCGATCGTCAATGTTCCAATTCCCCAGGACTTGGTGCTCGAGGCCGGGGCTTTTTGCGTGCTGCCCGACGGTCGCGTCGCGGTCGGCACTCGCTACGGCGAAATCTATATCATTAGCGGCATCGACGACAAGAAGCCGAACCCGTCGTATCACTTGTATGCCACCGGCCTCGATGAGATCTTCGGCCTGGCCTACAAGGACGACGCCTTCTACGTCACGCAAAGTTGCGAACTCACCCGAGTGAGCGACACGAAACACGACGGCAAGGCGAATCGTTTCGAGACCCTGTCCGACGCCTGGGGCTACGCGAATTATCACGAATACGCCTTCGGCTCGAAGTTCGACGAAAAAGGGAATCTCTACGTGGCGCTGGGGTCTGTCGTATTCCTACGAATCGTACGCACTGTTTCGCGGTTTCGCGCTCGAAGATCACGCCCGAAGGCAAAACCCTGGCCCTCGCCAGCGGTTTGCGCAGCCCGGCCGGCATCGGGCCGAACGAGCATGGCGCATTGTTGTATATCGAAAGCCAAGGGCCGTGGAATTGCGCGTGCAGCCTGAAGGCTGTCACGCCCGGCAGCTTCGAAGGCCATCCGGCGAGCTTCAATTGGTACAAATACGCGCCGGAATTAGGCCCCGTGCCCGAAATGCCGAAATCCGGCTCGCGGATCATCATCGAAAAGGAGCGCGTCAAGCAACTCGTTCCCTATGCCGTGATCTTTCCTTACATTCGCATGGGCCGATCGATCACCGGGTTCACGATCAATCGCACCAAAGGCAAGTTCGGCCCGTTCGAGGATCAGATATTCCTCGGCGATTACACGCTTTCGATCATCATGCGGGCCACGACCGAGCAAGTGAACGGCGTTTGGCAAGGCGCCTGCTATCCGTTCCGCGAGGGACTTTCGACAGGAATTTTGAACGTCGTTTTCACGCCGGAAGGCAACCTGCTCTGCGGCGGCACGAATCGCGGCTGGCCCGTGCGCGGCATCAAGCCGTTCGCCTTGGAACGCCTCGATTGGAGCGGCAAGATGCCGTTCGAGATCAAGCGAATCACGATCGAGCCCGATGGCTTCAAGATCGCGTTCACCAAACCGGTTGATTCGCCGACGGGCAGCGACCCGAAGTCGTACCAAATCACGACCTTCACACATCCGTACCAGGCTTCCTACGGCGGCCCGGAAATCGATCAAACGACGCCGGTCGTCAAATCCGCGAAAATCTCCGACGACGGTATGTCCGCGACGCTGGTTCTCGACAAAATGATTCGCGGACACGTCTACGATTTCGATCTCGGCCTGTTGCGCTCGCGCGACAAGGAAGAACTGCTGCACCGGAAGGCGTATTACACGGTGAATGAAGTTCCCGCGGCGAAGAAATAATCCCGGCCTCTTCGGACGGCGCTTTCCAATGCCGCGAATCTTGACGAAGACGACTTATCTGGAGATGCTCCAGCCGCCGGCGGACGAAATTCCTCCGCCGCGTTCGGACCTACAAATTCGGCGAGTCGCCCGGCCGAGCAACGAAATCTATCGACAGTTGTACCGGTCAGTCGGTGCGGATTTGTACTGGGTCGATCGGCTCGTCATTCCCGATGAAGAGCTACAGGCGATTCTGCTCGACGACCGCGTGGATGTGTTCGTTCTCAGCGTCGGCGACGAGACCGCGGGATACTCGGAACTCGATCGCCGCCAAGAAGCCGAAATCGAGCTTGCTTATTTCGGCTTGCTCCCGAAATTCGTTGGCCAGGGGCTCGGCAGCTATTTTCTCAACTGGACGCTGCGGACGGCTTGGTCGCAGCAGCCGCGTCGAGTGTGGGTCCACACGTGCGATCTCGATCATCCGGCGGCGCTGCCGGTCTATCAAAAAGCCGGATTTCGTATTTACCATGAACGAATGATCGAGCAATTCGTTCCCGACGATCTCGGCCGCCCAAGGGAATAAATTCACTTGCCATAGATGTTGAACCAGGTTTCGCAATGCGCGCACTTCACGTCGCCATGCGGCGAAGCATTCGATGACGAAGCCAGCGGAGCGCCGCAGTGAGGACAAGTGTAGCTGGTCGACAGTCCGCCGTTTTCCTTGGACTGATCTGGCAGTTCGTCGCGCGCCTCTTTCAGCCGCTCGGCAAGCGATTGGGCAGACAAATTCGGCGCGATTTTCCTCAGCCCGAGGCCGGCGAACAGAAACATGCCCCCGAAAGCCACGAACGGCAAAGCGATCAGCGTGCCGAAGATCTTGAAGAACATCGGCGGATCACCAAACCCATGCTCCGTCCAAAGAAAGCCCATCATCGCCAAGCCGATGCCGCCAAACGTGATTCCAAAAATAATCGCCATCGCACGGCCGGCGATTTCGACGGGCTTCCGGTTATCGTTGTTCGGATTGAGCATCCGCACGACTCGTGGTTCGGGAGTTCGTTTCGTGCGCCAATTTACCCGGTAGTTCGCCGGAAACATAATTCTTTTGGGGACCAAAAATCGCAATCGACTATTCGCCAGCGGGCAGCGGCGCGATGTGCGTGGCGGCGGTGAGTGGACGGGGATTGTTCAAACCGCCGCCAGTGACGACGATGCGGCCGGAAATAATCGCCGCCGCTGGAGCGAGCACTTTCTCTGACATGGTTCCGACGACCTGCCATTTATCCGCTTTCGGATCGTATTCGAGCAAGTCGCCCACGACATTGCGCGGCGGTTGTGAGCTATTGCATCTTCCGCCGACTACTAGAATCCGGCTTTTGTGGATAACTGTGCTCGATTCGAAATGGCTTCGACCATCGGGAAGGGTGGCGATCGCGCTCCATCTTTTCGTGGCCGGATCGTATCGGTCGCAAAAGTTCAAATCGATCTGCGTGATGTCGTGGCCATGCGTGCCGCCGAGCGCGTACATCTTGCCGTCGAGCACCGCCGCGGTGACATGCCCGCGCGGATGAGGTAAATCGGCTTCGCGCTGCCACGATTTTCCGTCTTCGAGCGACAGGCTCCAATGATCGCCGGCGTCCGTGTTGCGATCGGCTTTGAAGCCGCCGAAGTAATGCAGCTTGTGGTCGACAATGGCCAGACCGCCTCCGCCGCGCGGTTCGGGCAGCGGCGGTCCGGGAGCCCATGTGTCTGCGGCAATGTCGTATTTCCAGACTTCGTTGGTGACCGGCCCTGGATGCTTTCCTTTGAACCCGCCGGCGAACCAGATGGTGTTTCCATCGATGGCCGTGTTGAGATGCGTGACGTGCGTCGGCATGTCTTTCCGCCGCGTCCATGTGTCGCTTGCCGGATCGTAAACGTCGAGTTCGTTTGACGCACCCAAATCGTCGGTGAATCCACCGAACAAGAAAAATTTGCCACCGACAACGGCCGCAGGCGATTCGACGCGCGCAAACGGTGATGGCGCCGCATTCTTCCAAACAAGAGCCGGCCAAGCGGGCGATGGATCGGCCGCCCAACCGATCGAGGCGGCGTTTAACGCCACGACGACAATGAACATGCGGCAAGCGCAAACCATTTCAATCTCCCGTGGGCATGACGGACTCGTGGGCACACAAACGCCTAGTCGATCCGTTGACCATGCTACACGCGAATTCGCCCCAATGCCAATCACCACTCAACGCGCGGGCAGAATCGAAATGCGTCACAAAAACTTGACCGGCGCCGTCGGAGGCGGGAGAATCGGGCGCGGCCTCTTGTCGGTCTGCGACCAATTGCCTTTCCGCCTAAACCGGGAGACTATTCAACGATGTCCTCCATCAACCGCCGCGAATTCCTCGACCGTTCCCAAAAAACCGGCTTGGGCCTGGCCGCCGGACTGACGATCCTGACCAACGCCGCGTCCGCGCGAGGAACGCCGGCCAACGACAAAGTGGTCATGGCCATCGTCGGCGTGCGGGGCCGCGGTCGCTCGCTCGCTCCGGCGTTCGCCGCGCGAAAGGATTGCGAGATCGGCTATGTTTGCGACGTGGATAGCCGGCTGTTCGAGCCGATCAGCAAGACGATTGCCGAGGCGCAGGGCGGAAAGCAGCCGAAGTGCGTGCAAGATTTCCGCAAAGCGCTCGACGACAAATCCGTCGATGCCATGATCATCGCCACGCCCGATCATTGGCATGTGCCGGCGGCGATTTGGAGTTGCCAGGCCGGCAAAGACGTGTATGTCGAGAAGCCGGTGAGCCACAACTGCTGGGAAGGACGCAAGCTCGTCGAGGCGGCGCGCAAATATAGCCGGATCGTGCAAGTGGGCATGCAGAACCGCAGCGCCCCGTACAACATGGCGGCCAAGAAATACATCGAAGACGGCAAGCTGGGGCGAATCCACTTTTGCCGCATATTCAATCAAAAGGAAATGCCGAACTTCCCGATGGGACCGCAATCCGCTTCGCCCGCCGGCTTCGATTGGGACATGTGGAATGGCCCGGCGGAGGAACGGGGATACAACAGCGCTTACGTCAACGGTTGGAATCACTTCTGGCGCTACTCGGGCGGCGATCTGGTCAACGACGCCGTCCATCAAATCGATCTGGCCCGCTGGGTGCTCGGAGTCGATTATCCCAAAACGGTCCGTTCGGTCGGCGGGCGATTCGACAGCCAAGGCGCCGCGGAAACGCCCGACACGCAGACGACCGTTTGGGAATTTCCCAATCTGATTGTCAACCTGGACCTAACGCTCTACACGCCCTACATGCTAAAAATCTCCCCGATCATCCGCGAGGCCGACGACCAATTTCCTTATTGGCCGCAGTGTGCGACGCGGATCGAAATCTACGGCAGCGCAGGGCTGATGTATCTGGGCCGACACGGCGGCGGCTGGCAAGTCTTTACTCGGCCGAAACTGCACGAAGGCGTGCTCGTGGCTCAGATGAAAGGCAAGTTCCCCGATCCGGAGCATAAGGAGAACTTCATCCAATGCATTCGCACTCGCCAGCGTCCAAACGCCGACGTCGAAGAAGGGCATCGCAGCGCCCTGATGGGCCACTACGCCAACATCAGCTACCGCCTCGGGGGCGAACGGCTCGTAATCGATCCGAAAACGGAACACATCGCCGACAACCCGGCGGCCATGAAGCTCTTTCGGCGCGAGACGTACCGCAAGCCGTGGGCAATTGGAGATGAAGTCTAGCGTAAAGCCAAGCAGCCCGACGATGAAACGCTTTCACGGTCCGTCGATTTCGAATCGGCGGGCGGAATAGATGATTTGCTTTCCGTCCTCACTGAACTTGACAGATTCGATTCCACCCGTGCGGACGTGAGACTGGTCTACTTGCTTCGAGGTCGCGACGTCCCAAACCTGAATCCGCCCGACGTCCGTTCGCTCACCCCCATGAGAGCCTGACTGTTCCACGAACGACGAACCGGTAACGAGGTATTTTCCGTCGGGGCTGAAGCTCCAGCAGGACAAAGTACGAACATGATGTTCCGACCACATCGTGCCCGCATCGATCGCGGGACCGATCGACTTTCCGCCAACGGTTTCCACAAGCTGACCAAAGCGGCCATCGGGTTTAAAGGACAGTTTGTTGTCGGGGCTGGTTTCAAGCCGGACCGTCTTGCCTTTGTAGTCGCCGGTATTTACGAACTTCAGGCCCGCGCCGGCAGGCTCGGCACCGAACAAGGTCGGAACAAGCCAAATTTGCAGGCACAAAACCAACCAAGTGGTGAGTTGGCGGCGCATTCTAGGCCTCGCTGGGTACTTCACTTCGGACGAAATCACTTCCCCAACTTCGCCACGACTTTGTCCATCTCGCTGGCCTCAAACGCTCGGGCAGTCGTCGTGTGAACAAAGCCTTGGCCCGATAGATGCAGCGTGGCCGCCGCAGCGGTTTCGTCGTCGGGGGCCTCGAAGATCATGACGCCATCGAAGTATCCGGTGGTCCAATACGTGCCGGTCACTTTGACGCCCATCTTCTTGGCTGCCGCCTTGAAGGCAGCAGCACGCTTGGTCGATTCGCTGATTGCTTCGAGCCCTTTTTGCGTGAACTTGATCGTCGTAACGAAAGTAGCCATTCGGGATTTCCTTGTTTGAGGTGCTAGCCAGCGCCCGCTACTTCTTGGTTTTCCCCGGCACGATCGGCGTGTCGTCGGCGTTGCCCCATTCGCTCCAACTTTTGTAATAGTTGCTCACGTCTTTGGCTCCCATCAATTCCATGCCAAAGGCCATCACCGACGCCCGGCCGCCGCTTTGGCAGTGCGTCGCCGTTTTCTCTTTCAGGTCGATTCCGGCGTCGGCGAACAGTTTGCCGATCTCGGCTGCCGATTTGAAACGCTGGCTGTTTTTGTCCAACAAGTCGATCCATTCCAAATGCTTCGCGCCAGGAATCGCGCCGGCTCGCTTGGTCTTCGGCGCGTCGGTGCCGCAGAACTCGCCTTCGGATCGAGCGTCAACGATTTGCAACGTGTTGCCCTTGAGCGAATCGAGCAGTTCCTGCTTCGTGGCCAATCGGGCCGATTGCGGTTTCGCCACGAATTTGGTCGGAGCGGCAGGGGGCGGCGCCTCTTTTTGCACCGGCAAACCGGCGGCCGACCAGGCTTTCCAGCCGCCATTGAGCAAGCGCACGTCGGCAACGCCCCAGTATTTGAGAATCCACCAAATGCGGGCTGCTTCCTTGTTCCAATCGTCGTCGTAGACCACGACTTTCGCATCCTGGGCGATGCCCAGCCCGGCGATATTCGCGCTCCAGCCATCGGCGCCATTGCCATCTTGGAAAAGTTTCGCCCAAGTGGCATGAGGAACCCAACGGGCGCCGGCAATATGACTGGTGTCGTATTTGGCCCGATCGCGGGCATCGAGAATGACGAACTTTTCGGCGACCTCGGGCTTCGCAAGTTCCGCCGGTTCGACTAGCAGATTCGGCTGCGGATATTGGTCGGCCATCACGTAGCTCCCGGAGAGCAATCGCGCTGCGATCAGGAATAGGGATTTCATCGAAACCTCGGTTCAGTGGAACGAAGATTGCATCTCTTAGTGTATCGCGTCAACCGCCGCGTGTCTTTCACTCCAGCCGATCGCGCGTTTCAGATCCCACGGTGGCCGGCTATTTCAGCTTCAAGAACTCGGTCGCCATCGTGCCCAGCAACGACTGGGCCGGAACGCTCTTCTCGACTTGTTCAAGAAACTCGGCCGCGCCCGGCTTCAAACCAGGCTTGCCGCTAAACATGCTCGGAAAGCCACGCACGAAGTTCACCCAATTGGTCGCCACGGCCCGTTGCGATTTGTCTTTTTTGGCATCGGCCATCAATTGGTTCAGTTCCTTGGCGCGGGGATGACCCGTAAGTTGCTTGGCAAACAGCGGCGAGTAATAGGCAAACAGCACCGGGTCTTGTACCGCGAGCTGTTGCGATATTGTCAGCACGGCGTCGACCCGTTCGTCGAGTTGCGATTTCAGCAATTCGGCCTTTTCCTTGACTTCGGGCTTGGTCGATGCGCGCACCAAGACCGCTTGCACTCCGCTGGCCGCTTTGCCGAGCGCCAATTCATTGCAACTTCGCACGATTTGCTGAAGCTCGCGCTGCGGATAATCGGCCGCATAGATGAATGGCGCGAATGCCACGGAGCTTCGCCGAAACATGACGGCCGAGGCGGCGACGTCTTCCGTGCTGATCGTATGCCCTCGCGCCGGATCAATGCGCAGATAGACATCCGGGCAGCCGCCACGGGCGGTGTCGGCGAAAAGTTCCGCCGCCCGAGCGGTCTGCGTTTGGCCGATGGAATACATATTCCATTCTTGACCTCCCAGACCGATGAACCAAGTCATCGGTGGGCCGCCGGTGGCATTCACGCGAAAGTTGCTGCTGTAAATCGAAACCTGTTGAAACGGCCAAAACGGCTCGCGCGACGTGTTCTTGCCGCGAGCCGAGTAGAACATGCCGAGCGTTTGCCCGCCGCCCGACATGCTCGACACCGCCCCGCGCGGCAGCACTTTATAGTCGGCCATCACTTGCATGACGGCCCGCTCGGCGACGCGGACTTTGTTCTCGGTGTCTTTGTAATTGTCGCCGTCGTTGTATTGCATGTTGACGCCGATCAAATCGAACGGCTCCAAATAATACTTCGACCAGTTGCTGAAGTTTTTCGCGAACGCCTGGCTGTTCTGGCCATGAAAAAAGAGATGAATCCCGGCCGGACGTTTGCCGTCGTAGACCTTGGGAACGCAGACGAAGTATTTGTACGTATCCACGTCGGTATCGACGACATACGTGCCGCGCCGTTCCTTGTTGGCCGACGGCGCAAAAGGTGCGGCGAACGATTGCGCCGGCAAACAACTCAGCAGGCCGACGATCAATCCGAAAACCCGCGCGACACGAATCATGGCGATGCTCCCGTGGAAAATCGTTGAATCATCCGTAGGTCAGCCTTTCCAGGCTGACTGCGACCGGGGAAAGTCAGGTTGGAAAGCCTGAACATACTTGAAACCGTACCTCCACGCCGCCAAGGAAGATAATAACCCTGCTCCAGATTAACCGAAAGTCTTTCACCGGAACTTTGCCGCGGCGGCGGGGTTTATTCCAGTTGATAATCTCTTTTCGTGGCAGAGCCGGCCGTCGGCACGGCATCCTGCGCGAATTCTCTACCTAGGAGTCTGTTCGATGAAATGGCTTGTTTTGGCAATCGCGTGTGTTTGCACGTTCGGACTCATCGGCACGGCCAGCGCGGCCGATAGTCCCACCGGAACCTGGAAGTGGACCGTCACGTTCAACAACCAATCGCGCGACATGACGCTCAAGCTGAAGCTCGATGGCGACAAGCTGACCGGCGCGATGGTCGGGCGCGACAACAAGGAAACCGCCATCGACGATGCGAAATTCGCCGACGGCGATGTCAGCTTCTCCGTGACGCGCGAGCGCAACGGCAACAAGTTCACTCAGAAATTCTCCGGCAAGCTGAGCGGCGACACGATCAAGGGCAAGATCGAATTCGAACGCGACGGCAAAACTCAATCGCGCGATTGGGAAGCCAAGAAAGCCGCCGAATAGTTTGCGGTTAGCCGCACTCTTAGCAACCGATATCAATCAACGATCCGAGCCGAGAGTTTCACCGCTCTCGGCTTTTTTATTGCGCGGCGAAAGAGATTTGGCTGGCTAATCGACTTTCCGGCGGACTGGGAAGAATAGGCGAACGATGTCGCCGGCACATCAGCGGGCAACACTGAAACCCTATTGGGCGGTTGGCCGATCCTCGCTATCATCCGCCGCATGATTCAAGGCAGCCTGCATCAAGCCGTGACGGAAGAAGAAATCGGCCGCGAGATTATTCGCCTGGTGCCGCAATGGTACGAGGCGGCTTGCGGGCCCGAAGAGAACTCCATTCCGGTCGGAAAAAGCTCTGCTAGCTTCTTCCACCACTCGCCCCTCACGCCCAATCTCGCCGCCCTGCTCGATAAAATCTGCCCGCGCACTCGCGAACTCCAATTGGAGCGATTTAAAGATTATCCGGGCATCGTCGATATTCTTGTCGAAAGTTTCGCCGTCGAATGGCTGCGCATGTTCAGGGCCGAAACCGATTGGGTCCGGCTCATCAACTACCTCGAAACCGTCGCCCGCCGCACGCATGAGAATCTCCCGGTCGCGCTGACGCTGGTCGTCCGGCCGGGAACGGGACATGGCGACATCACGCACCCACGATTGCAGCGGTTTTTCGATCGATTGGCGGCGTCGCCATTTACGTTCACGTATCTCGCCGTCGATTCCGATTTGCGGTTGATCGACTATGGCTCGGTCGATTGGTCGCAAGTGAACAACAACACGTCGTACAATTTCTATCCCGAATTCTTGCACCCGATCCAATGCGCCATCAGCGACGACGAGCTTGTCGGCCACGTCACGTCGCGGGGCGAGTTGATCATCATGAACAAGGCGGGCGTGCTGGCCACGAAGCGCAAGCGGAAGTGGAAAATCTACGACGCGGCGGATTTCGAGGCCAGCCTGACAAAATGCCTGGGGCACCGCAACGTCGCGGCGAATCTTTTGGAAGTCGTGTTCGACCTCAGCTTCCGCCGGCAGGGGGCGCTGCTGGTGTACGACGCCGACCATTGCATTTTGCAACGCATCTTGAATTCTGAAAGCATCGTCTCGGCCGGCTGGAACCACAACGGCCACACGGCGCAGGCCCGCGAATGCGGGCAGGCGTTGATCCGTCGATCGATCGAAGACATCGCCATCGGCCAGACCGCCGGGTCGCTCAAAAAAGAACGGCAACTGATCGAAATGGCCAGCATCGACGGCGCGGTCGTTTTCGACGACAACAATATCCTCGCGATCGGCGCGTTGATCCGCTCCCATCCCGATGTCGGCAGCCAACTGGGCGCCCGAGCCACCGCTGCCAAATCATCATTCCTCTGGGGCGCCCGCCCGATCAAAGTAAGCTCCGACGGCGACGTGACCGTCTACTTCAAAAGCGCCGGCGGCGAGCAAGAATGCAACGCCGTGATGAATTTTCTTTGATCGCTTGCCTCGTACCCGAACGAGTTCTTCCCTCTAGCCCGGCGCTTGCCTCATACCCCAACGGGGTTTTATCTTTTAGCCCAGGGTTGGTCGCGATCGCGACCTACCCTGGGTTGACGGGCGCGTGAACGATTTCTACCCCAACGGGGTTGCATCAGTTGCGGCGAGACGCTGAAGCAACCCCGTTGGGGTTGAGGTTCCGTTCGAATCATCCTACCCAGGTTAGCTCGCCTACGGCGAGCTAACCTGGGCTATGGGATAGAACCCCTGTTGGGGTTCGACGTGGTCACAGCCCGCCCTCACTCTCTCGCCCTCTCGCCTCGCTAACGCTTCGCGCTTGGTGCGTCCGCGAAGTGGCCACGCTACACTAAGAGCCTATCCGATTACTGTACAAACGACTACTGGCACGCGAATTGCAATTTGAGGAGGCAGTTTTCCTCATTTCGCATGGAGGTGTGCCAATGGCCACGGTTTCTGCCTCACAGTTTCACCAAATTCCCGATGCCCTCTGGGAATGCATTGATCTGCTTTTACCAATTTACAAACGGAGCCCCAAAGGCGGACGTCCCCGGTTAAATCTGCGGAAAGTGGTGAATGGGATTTTGTATGTTCTGCGAACCGGCTGTCAGTGGAAGGCGATGCCCAAGCAGTTCGGCTCTGGCAGCGCAATCCACGCCTACTTTCAGGAATGGGTGAAGCTCGGCGTGTTTGAGGAGCTGTGGCGTCTCGCGTTGGAAGAATACGACGACCTGAAGGGAATCGACTGGAAGTGGCAGAGCCTGGACGGGGCGATGAACAAATCGCCGCTGGGTGGGGAAAAAAACCGGGAAAAACCCGACCGATCGTGGCAAACTCGGCGTCAAGCGTTCTGTGTTGATCGACGGTCGGGGCGTGCCGATCGGTGTGGCGGTGGACGGCGCCAATGTGCATGACCAGAAACTTTTGGCCGCCACGCTCGACGACATCCCGGTCCATCGCCCGAAACCCACGCGAAACAAGCCCCAGCATCTCTGCCTCGACAAAGGCTATGTCGGCAAGCCCTGCGAACAAGCGGCTCTCCGCCGCGACTACATCCCCCATCTCCCACTCAAAGGCACAGAAACGGCAAAGCCGAAACGCCGTCGCCACAAGGCGCGCCGTTGGAAAGTTGAGCGCACCCTCTCCTGGCTTAACCGGGCGCGACGACTGCTGATACGGTGGGAGAAGAAAGTCGCAAATTACGTCGGCTTCTTGCATCTTCAGTTCGCTATCGTTGCGTTGCGGACAGCGGGGGTTTTCGGATAGGCACTAAGTGCGAAGCGTTAGCGAGGGCGAATCGTCATCCCATCCGAGAAAAGACATGCCACCCAAGAATCTCAATCGCCGCACCGTCTTGAAGAGCTCGTTGGCCTGGGCCGGGGCTTCCGTCGTCGCCACTCGTGGCGAACGTGCCCTGGGTTTCCTCAGCGCCAATAAACGGCCGCGGATCGGCGCCGTCGGCACGGGCAGTCGCTGGTGTATCAAGGCCACCGGCATCGATGCCGGATTTGGCTCGGCCCCCAGCATTCGCGCCTACGGCGATTACGTTGCCGTCTGCGATGCCGATTCCTCGCGCCGCGATCGGGCCGCAAAGCTCGTTAAGGAGTGGAGCGGCGCCACGCCCGATATCATCGCCGATTATCGGGCCATCATCGATCGACACGATATCGACGTCGTCCATATTTCCACGCCGGAGCATTGGCACGTGAAGGTCGCCATCGAAGCAATGCTGGCCGGCAAGGATGTCTATTGCGAAAAGCCGATGACGCTGACGATTCACGAAGGCCAGCAAATGTGCGAAGTTTGCCGCAAGACAGGGCGCATCGTGCAGATCGGCACGCAGCAGCGCAGCGATCCGTTGTTCATCCGCGCGATTGCTTTGATCCGCGACGGCCGCATCGGCGACGTGAAGAAGGCGACGTGCGTCGTCAACGGCGGCCCGACGAGTCCCAAGCTCCCAGCCGTCGCGCCGCCCAAGCAGCTTGATTGGAACCTCTGGCAAGGCCAGGTTCCGGAAAAAGCGTTTCGCTATTTGGCCGGCGACAACGGCGAAACCAAAAGCTGGTCGCGCTGCCATTATGAATTCCGCTGGTGGTATGAATACTCCGGCGGCAAGCTGACCGATTGGGGCGCGCATCACGTCGATATCGCCACTTGGGCATCGGCAAGACCGACACGGGCCCGGTCTCGGTCGATCCGGTGATGGTCAAGCATCCCGTTCCGTTCAAAGACGGCTATCCGCTCGACGACACACAATACAACACGGCCACCGAATTCCTCATCAAAGCGAAATTCGCCGACGATCGAGAGATCGAAATCCGCCACGACGGCAACAACGGCATTCTGTTCGAAGGAACCGAGGGCCGGCTGTTCGTCGATCGCGGCCGGCTAACCGGAAAAGCCGTCGATGAATTGAAATCAAAACCGCTGCCGGCGGGCTCGATGGAAGCCGTCTACAAGAACCATCCGCTGGTCAATCATTTTCAAAACTTCTTCGAGTCGGTCGTTTCGAGAAAGGAACCGATCTCCGACGTCTACAGCCATCACCGCGCCCTGACCACGTGCCACCTGGCCGGCATCGCCGCCCGGCTCGGCCGCAAACTCCGTTGGGATCCGAAGCAGCAGAAAATCCTCGACGATTCCCAAGCCCAAAGTTTCATCTCCCGCGAGCACCGCAAGGGTTTTGAAATCGAAATGTAACCAAGATCGCTGCCGGCTTCGCGGCCGTTGAATCCGAATCCGGCGTCGCGCGCTCAGCCCCGTTTACGGGGCTTTCTGCGCAGCGGTATTAGGCCCGACCTTTCGGTCCCATTTATGGCGGGGTAAACGCTCCGCGCCTCCGCATGAGACCTATTAGCGCGCCGCACTCACTTGACAGCCCGGTGGCGGGTTCTGAAAATTCAGGCTTGCTCGGCCGCTAACCGTCGGCTGCCGCCCGTTCCGTCAATCGCCGCCGCGAGACCTTGCATGGCCACCGCTCCCGCTAAGCGATTCGCCGCGCAAGTGGCCAGGCGGCTTCGGCAGGCGTATCCCGATGCCCGCTGTGCGCTGCAATTCTCCAATCCGTTGGAACTGCTGATCGCGACGATCTTGTCGGCGCAGTGCACCGACGTGCGGGTGAATCTGGTCACGCCCGAGTTGTTCAAGAAATATCCGACGGCCGCCGATCTTGCGGCCGCACCGATCGCGAGCATCGAGAGGATCATCCAGAGCACCGGATTCTTTCGCAATAAAGCAAAAAACATCCAGGCCTGTTGCCGCAAGCTGGTCGACGAACATGGCGGCGAAGTGCCGCGGTCGATGGAAGCCCTCTTCGCCCTGCCGGGCGTCGGACGGAAGACGGCCAATGTCGTGCTCGGCACGGCGTTTGACGTTCCGTCGGGCGTGGTGGTCGATACGCACGTCGGCCGAATTGCCCATCGCCTTGGGTTGACGGCCGAGCGGGATCCGATCAAGATCGAGCGCGATTTGATGGCCGAGCTGCCGAAGCGCGAGTGGATCGATTTTAGCCATGAACTGATTCATCATGGCCGCCAGATTTGCATCGCCCGCCCGAAATGCGATGTCTGCCCGTTGGGCGAGCTTTGCCCGCGAATCGGCGTCGAATCGCCTCGGCCGGAGCTACGCGTGAAAAAGAAATCTTCTCCTACGACCAGCCGACCGCAGCGTGTGCCTACCGGCGTATTGAAAAAGGGGACAGGCAGCTCGCGGCAACGCAAGCAGCGCCGCGAAGTCGCTCGGTCGCTCGGAGCCAGTCCCTTTTTTCAACAGGCTTCCTCATGATTCTTTCCGGCAATGAAATTCGCAGCCAGTTGGGAGCGAACATCGTCATCGACCCGTTCGATCCGGCGAACCTCAACCCCAACAGCTACAATCTGACGCTGCACCACGAGCTAATGACGTATGAAGAAGTCGTGCTCGACATGCGGAAGGCCAACCGTGTGCGGCGATTGACATTCCGCCCGACGGACTCGTGCTAAGCCCAAACCAACTTTATCTCGGCCGAACGATCGAGCGGACCGAGACGCACAACTTCGTGCCGATGATCGAAGGTCGTTCGTCGGTGGGACGGCTGGGACTGTTCGTCCACGTGACGGCCGGATTCGGCGACGTCGGCTTTTGCGGGTTTTGGACGCTCGAGATGTTCGCCGTGCAGCCGGTCCGGATCTACGCCGGCGTGCCGATCTGCCAGATCTTCTACCATCAGATCTGCGGCGACATCACGCGAATACGCCAGCGACAAGTACCAGACACAACCGCGACATCCAGCCGAGCCTGCTGTTCAAGGAGCTCAGCCCGGAGGCCGCCAAAGACCCGCAGTTCGAGCTCGACTTCGGGATGGAACGCTCGCACTGACATCGAGCGACGCATCCCGGTTTGCGCCGGCTCGCGTTTTGCCGGTCCCGCCTCACCGCAGCGCGAAACGGTCGCTGCGTCGAATCAACGCAAAAGCCCGATAAGAATCGCCATGGCACGTGTCTTGCCGTTGGCGGGGGCAGTTCATTCAATTCGGTGGGGCTTTGCCGCCCTCGTTCGATCGACGGGCGCCAAATATCTCCTTAATGGCACGCAAAGTGCTCTCCGGTCATGCAGTTGTATCGTGGCAGTTCGCTCCTAGAATGGTCGCGGGCGACAAATGTGGTCGCCGCTCAGCGCGTTGGTTGGGAGAATTGCAGTCCGAGGAATGGGAGGCTGCTATGTCCGAAGATTTGTTCTCGAGCGGCTCCGAGTTCAGCCGTCGACTGTTCTTATCCACTGCTGGCACCGCCGGAATCGTCGCCGCGATTGGCTCAGGCGAATTCGCGCCCCCGAAGGAAGTTATAGCGGAGACGCCGCCGACGGAAGGAGCCCTTCCCGTCACGCTTCACGTCAACGGTCAGCAGCATCGCCTGAAAATCGACCCACGGACCACGCTCTTGGATTGTTTCGCGAGAGTTCTGCAACTGACTGGCACGAAAAAGGGTTGCGACCACGGCCAGTGCGGTGCTTGCACGGTCCACGTCAATTCGCGACGAGTCAACTCCTGCCTGAGCCTCGCCGTGATGCACGACGGCGATGAGATCACCACGATCGAAGGTCTGGGCGAGCTCGGCAACCTACATCCGATGCAGGCGGCATTCGTCGAATGCGATGGATACCAATGCGGCTATTGCACGTCGGGACAAATCATGTCGGCGGTTGCATTGCTCAAAGAGCCTTGCGGGCCCGACGATGCCGATATCAAAGAGTCGATGGCGGGCAATATCTGTCGTTGCGGTGCTTATCCAAATATCGTGGCCGCGATTCAACAGGTGCGGCGAGCGATGTAGCGTCAAATAGCCGGTCGGTTTCACAGGTTCGTCGCGCAGGCAACGCGGTTGCGGAGCGCTCACGCCATGCAAGCCTTTGAATTTGTCCGTGCGAAAGACGAACCGGCGGCGATCGCCGCCACGGCCGAATCCAAAACGGCTCAACAGGGCGCCAGTGTGCGGTTCCTCGCCGGCGGCACGACGCTCATCGATCTGATGAAACTGAACGTCGAACGGCCGATGCGACGTCGTCGACATCAACCGGCTGCCGCTGGATAAGATCGAAGTCCTTCCGGACGGAGGACTGGCAATCGGCGCGACGGTGCGCAATTCGGACTTGGCGTATCATGCCGTCGTCCAGCGCGATTTTGCCGTTTTGTCGCAAGCGATTTTATCCGGCGCTCGACCCAACTGCGCAACATGGCCACGACGGCCGGCAATCTTCTGCAAAGCACCCGCTGCGTCTATTTCCGCGATCCGCTTCTGCCCTGCAATAAGCGCGAGCCTGGCTCGGGTTGCTCGGCAATCACCGGCGCCAATCGCACGCTGGCGATCTTGGGGACGAGCGAACATTGCATCGCCACCAATCCCTCGGATATGAACGTGGCGATGATGGCTCTTGAAGCGACGATCCACGTTCACGGCGTCAAAGGACGACGGGAGCATTCCCATCGGCGAGTTCTTTCTGCTGCCGGGCGACACGCCGCAGCGCGAAACCGTGCTCGAGCCGGGCGATCTGATCACGCACGTCACGTTGCCGCCGCCCGCCGCCGGCGCCAAATCGTTGTACCTGAAGCTGCGCGACCGAGCATCGTACGAATTCGCGCTCTCCTCGGCCGCGGTGATCATCCGCTTGAAGGGCGGAAAGATTGACCAGGCGCGCATGGCGCTGGGAGGTGTGGGCACGAAGCCTTGGCGCTCGCCCGAAGCCGAGGCGGCGCTGCTCGGACAGCCCGCCAACCGTCGACGTTCAAGAAGGCGGCCGACGCGGCGCTCCGCGACGCCAAGCCACAAAGCGAAAACGGCTTCAAGATCGAGTTGGCCAAGCGTTGCCTGGTGCATGCGTTGAAGACAGTGACAAGTTAGGGCTAGCGCGAACCGTTGCGAAGGAATCTCGGATCGACTGCTTTCAAGCAGCGTTTGCCCGCGGAGAATTGTTATGGCCGGAACCTCGATGGCCCATTCGGTGATCGGCAAGCCGCGACCACGGGTCGATGGTCCGCTCAAAGTGACCGGCGGCGCAAAGTACACGTCCGATTTTCACTTTCCCGGAATGCTCTATGCCGTGCCCGTCGGCGCGACGATCGCCAATGGCGAGATTCAAGTCTCTGAACACGGCCGCAGCCGAAGCGATGCCCGGCGTGCGAGCGATCTATCATCGCAAAAACCTCGGCAAATTGTTTCGCATCGCGCCGGGCGATCGCTTCGGCGCCGACATGGCGCACGTCGACGAAGCGCGGCCGCCGCTCGAGGACGACGTGATCCGCTACTACGGCCAATATGTGGCCCTTGCCGTGGCTGACACATGGGAGCAGGCAAAAGCGGCGGCCGACGCCGTCGAGGTGACCTATCGAAAAGAAAAGCCCAACGTCGATTCCGATTTGGACCCCGAGAAAAAGTCTGGCGCCGGCCAAGAATCAAAGCCTGCCAAGGTGGAAAGCGAGCGTGGCGATGCGGATCGAGGATTCCAATCCGCGGCGATTCAGATCGATGCCATCTACAAGCTGCCCCCCGAGACGCACAATCCCATCGAGTTGCATTCGACCGTGGCCGCCTGGCACGGCGCAAACGTTACGATCTACGAAGCGACGCAGGGTGTTGTCAACCATCGCAACGTCCTGGCCCAAATGCTCGGCGTGCCGCCGGAAAACGTCCGCGTGATTTCCAAATTTCTGGGCTCGGGCTTTGGCGGCAAGTTGTTTCCCTGGACGCATTCCGTGTTGACCGCGGCCGCGGCTCGAAACCTTGGCAAGCCGGTTAAATTGGTCGTCAGCCGGCGGACGATGTTTCAATGTGTCGGCCATCGGCCCGGCATTTGGCAGCGAATACGCATCGGCGCTACGCCCGAGGGGAAACTGACGTCGTTGCGACAAGACTGGGTGAATCACACGTCGATTCTCGACGATAACAAGGAGAATTGCGGCGAGGCCACGCCGTACTTGTATAGCGTGCCCAACCTGCGCGTCACGTCGTCGCTGGCGCGCCGCAATGTCGGCACTCCGACGTCGATGCGCGGTCCCGGCGCCGTGCCCGGGCTGTTTGCCACCGAATCGGCGATGGACGAGCTTGCCGTCCGACTCAAGATAGACCCCGTTCAATTACGGATCCTCAACGAACCAAAGATCGACGAAGGCGAGAATCTGCCATTTTCCTCGCGGCATATCGTCGAGTGTTACAATACCGGCGCGGAAAAATTCGGCTGGGCTAACCGCAACCCCGAAGTCGGCTCGATGAAGCGCGACGGCCTGACACTGGGTTGGGGCATGGTTGGCTGCACTTGGATTGCCGATCGCTTTGACGCCAAAGTCAGCCTTGAGCTGCGCGACGACGGCACGGCACGGATTGCCTCGGCCACCCAAGACATCGGCACCGGAACCTACACGGTTTTGGCGCTCTTGGCCAGCGAGCGACTTGGTCTGCCGGTTGACAAAATCGAAGTCGTGCTGGGCGACACCGGCCTGCCGCCGGGCCCGTTGTCCGGCGGCTCGATGGCCACCGCGTCGCTAGTGCCCGCCGCGAGCAGCGCGGCAGACAAGCTCATTGAGTCATTGCTGTCGGTCGCTCGCAAAGTTCCGACGTCCAGATTTGCCAATCAAAGAGCTTCGGAACTGGCTTTTACCAAGGGCCGCGTACATAAGAAGGACGAGCCGGCGTCAGCAGGCGTTCCGTACGAAGAGTTGCTCCAGCAGGGCAACTTGCACGCGGTGTCCGGCGTCGGTTCGTCCGACGGAACGTTTGGCGGCAAGGAGAAGCCAAAGTTTTCCAGCCATTCGTACGGCGCACACTTTGTCGAAGTCACCTGGCAACCCGAAATCGCTCGGCTGCGTGTCAACCGCGTCGTGACCGTGATCGACGCCGGCCGCATTCTCAATCCGCTGGCGGGGCGCAATCAGATCGAAGGCGCCGTGGTCATGGGCATCGGCATGTGCCTGTTCGAAGAAACGGGCTACGATCCGCAAAACGGCGCGCCCTACAACTCCAACTTGGCCGACTACATCGTCGCCACCAACCCCGACGTGCCCAAACTGGAAGTCCACTTTCTCGACTACCCGGATATGCACCTGAACGAATTGGGAGCGCGCGGCATCGGCGAAATCGGCTTGGCCGGAACCGCGGCGGCCATCGCCAACGCCGTTTACCATGCCACCGGAATTCGCGTGCGCGAATTGCCGATCCGAATCGAGGATTTGCTCGGCGCTTGACGACGCGAGTGCAATTGCCGCCGGCGGTAATTCATTTACGCCTGGGAACATCATCGATGATCCGCAACGACCTCAAAGAAATGATCTCGCTGGCCGAACGTCTGAACGCCGCCGCCGAACCGGCCATATTGGCAACATTGTTTGCAGCCAATGGCTCGACCTACCGGCCGCTGGGTTCGATGATGGTCGGTGGGCCATCGTCGGCATTCATGGCCGGGGGAGTCAGCGGCGGCTGCTTGGAGGAATTCATTGCCCGTCGCGGTCGCGCGCTCACCGATCAGCAGCCGGCCGTCATGCTCAGCTTCGACGCCGATCCGTACGCCGATCATTCCGATGCGCCGTCGCTCGGATGCGGAGGTTCGATCGAGGTGCTGGTGGAGCGATTTACGTCGGAGCACCTGGCGTTTCTTCATCAGTTCGCCGCCGCGCATGACGCCGATCAGGCTTCCACCGCGGCCTGCGTTATCGACACGTCAGCAACGCCCGATATCAACGTGCGACGGATGCTGCGGGCCGATGGCGATGGTGCGACGAATCTCAACCGGCAAGTAGAGTTACTGCGCGAGCGGGCGATGCGTGCCCAGCGCAGCTTGCAAGGTCCAGTTGGGCCACTCCAGCGGGCGTTGGTCCATTATGTCCGTCCGCTGGTGCGATTGGTGCTTCTAGGCGCCGGCAATGATGCTCAGCCGCTCTGCGCGCTTGGCCATTCGCTGGGCTGGCATGTCTGCGTCGCCGATCGTCGCGCGCGATTGGCAACGCACAGCCGTTTTCCCGACGCCGATCAACTCTTGACGGGCGACTGGTGGACGGCAATGCGTTCGATTAGTTTTACTCCTCAGACGGCCGTCGTTTTGATCACACACAGCCTGGTCGATGATGCCGAAGTTCTGCCGTTGTTAGCGGAGCGACCGGCGGCGTACATCGGAGTGCTCGGACCGGCACATCGCCGCCGCTGGCTGTTGGAAAACGTTGAAGGCGCCGGCGCATTGCCCGAATCATTTGTCAATCGGCTTCGCGGCCCGATCGGACTCGACCTGGGTGAGCGCAGTCCCGGCGGAATCGCGGTGTCGATTGTTTCGGAGATTCTGGCCGAATTGAACGGCCGCACGCCGGCGCCGCTATCGCAATCGCACGGTGCGCAATTGGACAGCGCGGAATCGGTGGCCAAGCCGTCGAGAGTCGCCGTGGTCAATGTCGATTGATGCCTGTTTTGTGAATCCGATGATCGATGATCCAAAACGCTTCTTGTGCCAGATTCCCATCGATCATTTAGCCAATCCAACCGTGGAGAATCGACTGCTTTTGGTCGTTCTGGCAGCCGGTGCATCGCGACGCCTCGGCCAGCCTAAACAATTGGTGGTGCTCGGCAGCGAGCCGTTGCTGCGACGCCAATGCCGTCTCGCGCTCGAAGCCGGGATTGGCCCCGTCGCAGTGATCTTGGGCTGTCAGGCGGATGAATGCACGGCGACCATCGCCGATCTGCCCGTCGCTCGACACATCAATGTACGTTGGCCAGAAGGCTTGGGAACGTCAATCCGTCTGGCGGCGCATGCGGCCGTAGCCAATGCCGCCGCAGGGCTTTTGTTGATGCACGTCGATCAATACCGGCTGACCGCCGCCGACTTGCGCTTGTTGCGCGCCGCCTGGATCGGTTCGCACACTCTCAACGCCTGCGCGGCCAAACACGGCGATGAGGTCGGCCCGCCCGTCATCTTTCCTCGAGATTGTTTTGCGGAATTGCTGCAACTCGATGGCCATGCCGGCGCGCGTCACGTGCTCGCCGCGTTGCCAGCCAATTCCCTGCGTCGCGTTGACGTTCCCAATGCTCTTGTCGATCTCGATCTGCCAGGCGATTTAGCAGCATTCAGCGAACACGAACGCGCCGGCTCGTACTGAGGGCGTCGTATCAGCCGATTCAACGACGGCGCGTTCGTCCATGCTGCGGATCTCTCGTTCTCGCGGCGACTCGCGGGCGCATCGTCCTAAATCGCTTTGTCAACGGCCCTCAAACCGAGCGCCAACATCACCCATGCCCAACCGTTGAAGAGCATCTCGATGCCGATGAACATTCCGATCACCCACAATGCGGCTGCGGGCAACTGACGATTGATAATCATGCCCAATAGCAAGGTAATGCCGCCATTCAGGAGCACCCAGCCCCAATCGTGAAACCGGACGACGAGCGACGAGACGATGCGAAACAGGCCGCTGACAATCAGGAAGATCGCGATAAACTTCGTCAAAACAAACGCCGACAGCGCGGGCGAGTCAACGATCATATAGCCAACGACCGCGTACAGCACGCCGATCAAGAAATGCACCAACATGCCGCTCCATTTCCCCGCCCAAAAGGCGCTGACCACTTGGATAATGCCGCCGGCCATCATCAGGAAGCCCAGGAAAACCACGGACGCCAACGACGGGACGAGCGGCTCGACGATGCAAATCGTGCCGAGTACAACCAACGAGATTCCCAGCAGCAGAAAACACCACCATTGACTACGAAGCAGGTGCAATTCATGCGTACGGACGGCTAGCGGCGGCGTGACTTGAGTGGACATGGCGGAACTCCGATGAACGAGTGATTTGGCCGATTCAGCGACTCCGGCTTAATTCTAGGTCACTGCACATCGCAATTGCATCCTGCTGTCCAGCGCCGCTATCCGTCAAAGCGACCGGAATCATGCCGAGATTTGACTCGCAGGTGGCGAACCAGCCCGCGAATCCGGCATTTCCCGTATAAACTGAGCGTTTAGCCGATCTAGGAGTGCCATAGCCACGATCGTAGCAAGAGTTTCCTCGGCGGTCGATTCTGACTGAAGCTAGCCCACGCTCAACCCGCCGGCCGGAGCCAATCCTACGGTGCTTGCGAAAAAGCGACTCGAATCGTCGTTAGCCATTACGCCCGGCAGGAATCGAACCTGCAACCTGCGGATTAGAAGTCCGCTGCTCTATCCAATTGAGCTACGGGCGCTTGTGCCAAATTATGCTTGTTTTCTCGGTCGATTGTCGATACAATGACTTTGGCCGCGAACGGCAATTTCCGACACTACACCCGACACTACACCCGCAAGCCAATTCGACACCTCGGCGACACCCGAAGTGAATTGGCGACACCTCGAAAGCCGATACCATGAATAAGCCTCAAAAGCCGAATGCTGATTTTCCATTATTCGCTCACAACAATGGCCAGTGGGCAAAGAAGATCAAGGGCAGCCTTCACTACTTCGGGCCGTGGTCCGATCCGACCGCGGCCGCCGCTCGATTTCAGGCGAAACAGATGCCAAAGAAAAGCGTAGCAGCCGACGATAGGCCGGCCAAGCCCCGCGAAGACTTCCCGTTGTTCGCCCATGCGACGGGCCAATGGGCTAAGAAGATCAACGGCAAGATGTACTACTTCGGTGCGTGGGATAATCCAGATGCTGCCCTCGCGAAGTATGCCGCCGACCGCGACGATCTTTTCGCCGGCCGCGGCCGGCAGACGGCAAGCAACGGACAATTGACGGTCAGCGACTTGTGCAAGGCATTTCTGGACGAAAAGGAACAACGATACAAGAGCGGAGAAAATAACGTCCGCACGTATCGCGACTACGAGGATGCGTGCGATCGCACGTTGAAAATACTTGGCAAGAATCGCCCGGTCGGTGGAATTCGTCCCGCCGATTTCGCCAAGATTCGCGCCGACTTGGCTACCACGCATGGGCTAGTGAGACTGTACAAAGAAGTGCAATGCGTCCGATCAATCTTCAAGTTCGCATACGATCAAGAGCTGATCGACAAGCCCGTCCGCTATGGCAGCTTCAGGCGGCCGTCGAAACGCGCGATGCGAAGCGAACGGCAGCAAAAGATTTTAGAGAACGGCCCAAAGATGTTCGCGGCCGAAGATATTCGCAAGATGCTCAAAGCCGCCGGTCCACAACTGCGGGCCATGATCTATCTCGGCATCAATTGCGGTTTCGGAAACAATGATTGCGCGATGCTGCCGAAGTCAGCCATTGATCTAAAAGCCGGGTTCGTGAATTTTGGTCGGCCGAAAACTGGAATTGGCCGTCGCTGTCCGCTCTGGCCCGAAACCGTCAACGCAATCAAGGCCGTCCTTGCGAAGCGCCCCGCTGCGAAGGACGCGCGTAATGATGACCGAGTGTTCATCACGAAATACGGATTCACTTGGGAACCGAAGTCGGAACGCGACAATCCGATCAGCAAAGAAACCGCAAAGCTGTTGAAGAAACTCGGCATCCAACGGAAGGGCGTCAACTTCTACGCGCTCCGTCATACGTTTCAAACGATTGCCGAGAAAACTCTCGACAAGGATGCCGTGCGGTTCATCATGGGGCACGTCGAGGCGGCCAATGATATGAGCGCCGTCTATTCAGAGCAACGGCCGGAAGATGCTAGGCTTCAAACTTGCGTCGAATCAGTCCGCCAGTGGCTGCGTCAAAAAACTTCTCGGAAGGCCGGATAGATCGTCGCCGCTCGACTTTTCGCTCCGGCTCGACGGCGATCAGATTGCGGAAGCGGTCTAGCTCCGATCGTGCGATGCGGTAGACCGGGCGGCCGGTGGTCGAGATATTCGACGCCTTCAATTTGCCCGTCTTGATCCAACGCAAAACTTTGTTAGGCGAAACTCGCAACGTCTTCCGCACCTCAGCAACGGTCATATCGTTTTCCGGCGGCTGCCGCACGATCGACTGAATCAGTTCGCGGAGCAACTTCAATTCGTGCCGCACTTCCACCAACATAACCGCCGTCGTCGTCCTGCTCATTCGTCTTTCCTTTCAAGAATGAAAACAGGCCCGCTAGCCGCTGCCCGTAGAACGTCGTAACTACAGGCAAACGGCCGACGGGCCATTTCGGGTTGCGCACTTGACTCGGCGGCCGGAAAGCCCAACAATGGAAGGGTTCCCGCACACTCGCGCGAGGCAGTTATGGCATACACCAAGCGTCGGCAAACGCAAGCAAGCCAGATACCGCTGGTCATCGGCCTTTGTCTCGGCGTGGCGGCCGTTGTCGCGTGGATCGTGGTTTCAAGTTTGAATCAGGCAGAGCCGCCCGCGGTCATCAAGCAAGCCCAGCCGCCAGCAACGCCGCACGCCGCGCCTCCGCCAGCAAAGTCGCGGCAAGAATTGGCCGACGAAGAATCACGCAAGCTGGCGGAAGACTTTCAGCGGAAGCTGCAGGCGCTACCTGAACCACGCGACAACGGAAAGAGCATCGCGGCTAACGCAGTGCCGCGAGAGCAGTTCACCGATAACGTCATGTACAAAACGGAGAAGGAAGTTCTCGATTTGTACGGGCCGCCTTACACGACTTCGGAATCGACGGGCGGCCCGACGTTGTGGATTTATCGCCGCCGCACTTACGACACGCTAACGCAAAAGCCGGATTTTTCCGCCAACGTCTTTTTCGGCGACGATGGCCACGTTCGCCGCGTGACGTTCTAACTCACATGGTCACAACAGTTGTGTTATCGGTTTGGTTGTCCGACTGTTGCAGCGCTTGCAAGATCTGCTGGAATGTCGCCCCATCTTGGAGCATTTGATCGAGTTGCTTTTCGGCCGTGTCCAACAGCGGATTATTCGTCGATTGATTGTCATTCCGCAAGGCGGCCGAATAAGCAGCTGCGCTACCTTGGACCAATGCCGCGGCCGCGACGGGTTGTTGAGCGGCGTTTGACTTCGCCAGAGCTTCCAACGCCGAACGGCCAGCAAGGCCCGCGCTCAGCGGATCAAGCGCCCCCTTGCTAACCAGCGAACTAAGCTCGCGGAGCGACGCCTGGAACTTTTCCATCGGCGTCATAATCGAATCGCGGATCGAGTCGGCCCGGCTCTTCATTTCCCGCTGCTGGCTGGCGGCTTCTTCGGCGGCTTCGTTGGCTCGTTCGTAGGCCGACTTCTTGGGAAGATCGTTGTAGTCTTGAATGAGATTGGCCAACTCTTTGTGGGTGTCCTCCGTTGCCGTCCCTGCCCGTTGTAGCCCGCGGAGTTCGTTAATCCGATCGAGCGTCTTTTGCATGGCCGCTTCGTCGCGTTCCGATTGCGGACGAACGTCGATGACGTGGCTTAGAAGAGCCTGGTTGGCTTCATGTTGCTTTTTCGCCGCGTCGAGAGCGACATCCGCGAGAGCCTTCAAGGCGTCGGCGTGCTGCCGCGCGGCCTCGGCGGCCCGCCTGTGCGCTTCTTCCGCAGCCTTGCCCAGGTTTTCCTCCAGTCCTACGTGGCCTTTGTACGCCTCGTTGATGGATTCGACGAACGCAGCGACAACCGCCAGACCTGCCGCCACGGCCGCGACGCTTCCGAGCGATTTAACCATCGTTCCCACTTCGGCCGCCAGGGCTTTGATTTGTCCTAGCGCGCCACTGATCGCTTTGGCGCCCACCGCAATCCCGTTGATCGCAGTGCCAACCGTCGCGACTGCCGGCAAGACGACTCGACCGAGCGTGGCCGCAAGCTCCTCGTATTCATTCTTGAGCTTTCTCAGGGCGCCCGCGGCCGTGTTCGCGGCCGCCGCCGATGCACCGCCCACCTTGGCGTTAACCGCGTCGATGATTTCTTGCTGGGCTTTGGCGGTTTCACCAACGTCGATCAAGCTCTGAATGACGGCTTTTTGGTCCGCGCTGAATTGCACGCCCATCTTGGCGAGCGAGCGTAATCCTTCCGCCGGATTTTCCAGAGCGCGACCGAGCTTCTCGCTCGCCGTGGAAAGGTCCAGATTGAAAACGGTAGCCAGGTCGGCGGCCGCTTTCACCGCTCCCTCGAATTGATCGCCGCGAACACTACTGAACGTCGCTAGCACGGTTTGAGCGGAGCGAGTTGCCTCCACGGAGAAGGTAGTGATCCGGGCCATCTCTTCACTCATACGCTCCATGCCCTTGGCGCTAAAGCCAGCGGCGTTGCCAGTCGCCCGCAACACGGCCCCCAGCTTGGCTTGCGACTCTTGCGATTCCTTGGCCTTTTCAATCATGCCGCCAAGCGAAAAGTCGGCGTTGACTTTGATCCCTAGCGACTCACTGATCCTGTTGGCACCTTCGCCAATTTCCTTAAGGCTCTTGGCAAAATCTTCATGCTCTTTGCGCACCCTTTTAAGGCCCTCAACGAATTTGGCGCTATTGAGATTGAGGTCAACGTCGAGACTGGCAATCGTGCCCACGAAAACTACTCCGAATCGAAAAAGTTAGTTATTAACGTGAACCACATCGACGGCAATCGGCCTGCCCGCGGCGTTTTGCGACGGGGTGAATTCCACCCAATCATCGACGCCGCGACGCACGCCGGGAGCGTCGCTCCATTGGAAATACCACGCTCGCTGATTGGCGCGAATCCAGCCGCCGCGTTGCGTGTTATGATCGCTATTGAGTCGGCCGCGGAGTCGCGTCATGGTTTGGGGTCCAGGGATTTAAGACAGTCTTGCAAGCCGATCATGTCGAGCCGCCAACGGGCCCGCTGCATGGCGACTTTCGAGAGTGCATATTTGGCGTTGACGAAGCCGCGAGCTTCGGCCTCTTTGATGCGAAGTTCGTCATCTTCGCGGAGAAGGCGAGCGTTGCTCGCTATGAGTAGCGCCGCAAATCGTGGCGCGAGCCGTCAGCCCGTTCGATGTTTGCGTGTTCGATCATAGTGAGAACCAATGCCCATCTTCCCGGACCTGCTTGTACCACGTCGAAATGTTTGAATTCGCGTCGGACAATAGGCCGGGATTCAAGTCGCCAAAGCCATAGTGGCCCAAACTGGAACCACCCAAGCCCGCAGCCTCCATAGCCGCATAGAACGACTCAAGAGCGCAACAACTCTCGCCGAATGCTTTGGCCGCAATTCCGGCGTTGTGCAAAAGGCTGGTATGCTCGTTTGATAGTCCCAGGTCTTCGAGCAACCGTTTCTTGGCAGCTTGCGTAGCGCGCTGAACGACGCTTTTTTGCTCCGCTTCGGCCCGCCTCAATGCGGTCGCGTAGCTCGCCATTTTCTCCTGGGCTGGGCTACTGGGCTCAAGATCGCGTGCAGAGATCGTCTGCCCGGCGACGATCTTTTCCTTCAAACTCTTCTCAAGATCGAACGGAGTCTGCTGCGCGCGTAGTTGAGCCTCTACCTCGATTCTCTTTTCTCTGATCTCGTTCTGACGCGCCGTTGCGGCCTTGACGGCCGGATCGTCGGCCACACTTGGAATCTGTACCATGCAAATCTTTCTGTTGGCCTTAGAATCATTGCCGCCGCGGCAGACCAGACCGCGGAGCTAGTTTGAACTAATGACGGCAAGTGACTTCGATCAATCGAATTCGCTGGGCGTCGAGACTGAAGGACAAAGAGCGGGCGAAAGGCTTATCGCCGATCCCGACGCTGGTCCGCGGGTAAGCCGGATTGGCGACGACCGACACATCAATCAGGCGGCCAATCGAGCTAATCGTGCGAAGGTTCTTGCCGCCTGAATGCTGAAATGAATCCTGAACGTCGGCGAATGCAAAACTGCAATTTTGGAGTCGTCCGCTGCGAACCTCGTCGATTATTTCGAGCCCCAATGGCGTATTCGGCATTTGTGCGCACCAGCCCAAGCCAGCCGCGTCTTCCCACACTCGCAACGTCCCGTCCATGACACTGGCGAAGGTGCGTGATTGGTCATGCTCGCTATCCGCGACCGTGCCGCACTCTTTGTTGCGCAACGCCGTGGCGAAGGCACCTTGCCTGATCGTTTCCGTGAATCCGCCGAGATCGTAACTCTCGACGTTGAACCGTGCCGCGTATCCGCTCAATTCAATGCCGAGTTTGCCGCCGGTTCCGACCGTTGAACGAACGGAAATCGGCTCAAAACTCTGACGCAATTCAACCATCTCAATCCTCAAAATCGTAAAAAGGCCGGATTATCCCGGTCGTGCTTGTTTTTCCGCGAAAATTCGTGTTTGATTTGGGCGGCGGTCAAGCGGCCGTGCCTGTCAGAGATTTGAGCCGCCCCTGCCTGTCACGAAGGTATCGGCGAACCAGTTCAGCTTGTGCTGATCCTAGGTGCCTTGCCTTTCCGCCGCTCAGGAAGAAGACAGGCGAACACGATTCGATGGGAAATATCTCGTCGTTTGCGACGATGATTATCACGCCCTTCGGTGGCGAGCCGTTCATCACCAGGACGTATCCGGCGAGCCCGTAGTTGCCCTCGAACGGGGTCACAATCAACTGCCGCGTGTACAGTTCGTTCCGCGGTCCAGCCAAACAGGACCGACCGTAGAGCAGCTGCGCCCACAAGTCGTACAGTTCCCGTTCTATGCCTTGCGGTTCAGTCTCACACGACATAGCTGCCTCCGCATGCGCCGTGGGTCGCGACAATGCGACAGCATTGCGACACAAAACAGCCACTATCTCTCGGCGTTTCCTTGCTGTGTATCATTGTCGTAGTATGTCGCAGTAGAGAACAAATAACTTTTCAAACCAATAAGAAAACAGAGACTATATATACACAGTAATGCGCTGCCACTACGTCACGTCGCTACAATGCGACAGCCGCAAGCCGGGATAGGCATCCTCGCGGCAGCCGTTTACCAGCGGCGTCTTGCCCCGGCGGTAGACCCAATCAGGGTAGACTTGCCGCACGGCCGCCAGGAACGCGGCACCAAACTCGCGCGAGTCCAGATCGCCGTCTTCATCGGCATCAGCCCATGCCGCGCGAAACACGCTTCGGCTGACTCGGGCCGCCGGGTCAAGAGTGACGTGAGCCTCAACAAATTCCACCATTGGAACGGCGTTGGCCGCCTGGACCGCGGCCTTGTGCTGAGTCTCGACCACCGGAATCCGTAGCCGGCCGGTCGCCGGCGGCAAGTCGAGGTCAAACAACGTGCGAAGGAACGCTGGCGCCTCTCGGTCAAGCTGCTCTAGTAGCAGCCCCTTCGGGATCAGTTTGCCATGCGCCAACGGCCCGACGTAGACCACCGCGATGCGCGTGTCACCGCTGAAAACGGGACAAAAACTGGCGTCGTTCGAGCACTGAATCCAGTGAGTGGCGTTTGGGACGCTGTATGTGTCGCACCGCATTCGGCGGAGGCCGAACGACAGCCCCGTGACATAATTCTTGAGCTTCGCTCAGCGCCCCCGGCGTCTTGGCAACATTCACTTCCTCGACCACGCACAACACGGCCCCCGCGAGTTCGCCGTTGAATCCGGACTGGTTTGTGAGCACCCGATCAGCTTCGACAACGCCTGGTGAGAGTAGCAGCTTGATCGCTTCCCAAATGATGCTTTTGCCGGAGTCCTCCGGCCCATGAAAAAATAGGTACGGAAGCCGCTGGAACGGTTCGCGGATCAAGCTGGCAATCCACGCTCGCAGATAGTCTCCGCCACTGGCGATGCCGGCGGCCGCCGCCCAGGGCAGCTCGCGCAGCGCGGCATCGAGCGACCGGCCGGCATGGTTTAGAATCCGGTCCCAACTTGGATGCTCTGCCTCGCGGTCTCCCGGCAGAACACGCAATTGCGCCGCGCCACAATTCCATTGTCGGCCACCAGGATATTCGGGGGCCAGGGGGAGTGATACTAGCTTCCACGGATCGGCGACTGCCGCGCCAACGACTTTTGCGGGTTGCTTGTGTCCACGTTCGCCAAGAAAATCCTTGATGAGCCCAACGGAATGGAAGTCCCAGCCGCTAGCCGTGCGAATGACCATGCCGGCATCGTGCCTGTCAGGCGTCACAAGAGCGCGAACCAATTCGTTTTGCTCGGCGGAAACATCTTCGGCCTCAACCGCGCCAAAAAACGCGACCAGTTTTTTCCCTTGGCTGCCCAGCCAGAAACGTCGTTATCGCCTTCGAGCCGTGCGAAGCTGAAAATCAGTCGCCCGTCTTTTGCTACACGCAGCCGGGCCGGGCGGTCACACAACCGAGCTGGAAGCGTAACCTGCTCGCCGAGTGCCGCGGCCGCCTTGATTGCTTCGCCTGTTGCAAGCAGGAATTCCCCCGGCCTGTCAGTATCCTCCGCCCCGCCAAATGCCTTCGCGGCGGTTGGCAAATCGGGGACGCAATTCAACCGGGTGCTTACCGACGTGCCTTGCGACCAGGTGGCGTGTTCGTTCGGCGTGCCGAATCGGACAACTTTCCAGGCCCCGTCTTTCAGCGGAAAGCAAAAGCAATTCGCCGTCGCCAGATCGCTGCCGGTCGAGATCGTCGAGAATACGCCTTTGAGCTTTTGCGATGCGTGCAATCGTTCGAGCGCCACGGTATGCGTGTGTAGGCAATGATAATCGGGCACCCAGATCGTGCTAATTCCGCTCTGGGCTAACCACTCGATGTGCCGCCGATGCTCATCATCAAGTGGCACGCGAGAGAATGCCGACGTGATTACGTCGAATTCGTCAGCACATTTGGCATCGACACCCGGCACGCGCACCTTGGCCCGCTTGCCCGAAACGACTTCGACGTGATCGCGCCAATTGGCCGGCAGATCGGCCTCTGACAGCTTTTTGCTAGCCGCTTTGAGCAGCCCCAGGCCGCCGTTCTCCCGCGTCATCTTGCGATGCCAGAGCCACATATTGCCGCCGCAGGCATCGACGCTGGCCGCGAAATCGAAACCGGCATCCTTGGAAATCAGCCCCAGCACGGCCCGCCCGAGCGCCGCGTGTTCGGTGTGATTCGCGGTCGCGATGCCGCTGGCGAAGCGGACGTACAGATGCAGCCCCGCTCCGCCCGTGCTTCGCCGCAACTCGTTGTAGGACAGCGCCTCGGCCGCAGCGCGAATCTCTTCCAAGCGTTCCGGCGTTAGACCGATGCCAGGTCCGTGCCCGACGATGGCGTCGAAATCGAAGCCAACATATTCGCTTTTGCGTTCCTTCCAGTTCCAACCCGTCGAGCCGATCGCCAGCGCATATTTTTCGAGCGGGAAGCCGAGCTGATAGTCGCGGAATTCGGGCACGCTATCCGCATTCCGTGGGATGCGGATGTGATGCCAGGTGAATTCTTCGTCGTGCCAGGTGTTGCGTTTCCCCTCGACGGGTTCGCCGGTTGCCACGCAATTGACTTGCATCTCCAACTCCCCCGACCAACTGCGCAGCAATTCGGGCGCATTGTGATCCTGCATTCTGGCCTGTTTGAATGCAGAGATCGCTTCTAGGACGGTCGTCATTGAGAATCGAAAGAGAGTTTGAGAACCCCGCGGCGACGCTGTGAGGCATCGCCGCGGGCTGCCAGAGCGACGGCCGGATCGAAGACGGCCGCGCCTTTTTCCGTTTGGGTCGCCGTCAGCGAGCGATCGCCGCGACGGTGAGATTGGTTCCGCCCGAATACGTACCGACGCTGGACCACTTCACGCGCAACCGGTCGCCCAGCAATCCGTCAACGCAAGTGTTCGCCGTCAAGCTGCCATCGGTCGGCGTCGCGGCCGTCGTGACGGGCGTTTCTGCCCGCAGATTGAATTCTGAGATCGCAGAGCTTGTGGTGAAGTGAAAATTGCAGAGATCAAACCACGTCGCTCCGCCATCCGCGGAACTTTGCACGTAGGCATCCGCCGACGTGCCGCCGCTGCCATAAGTGAAATTCGCCTGGAGCAAAACGCCACGCTGAGCAGCGAGGTCGAAAGCATCGGGCGCCGTGGTCGTTGTCGAAACGGCCGTCGTGATCGGGCCGGTTGAAAGTAGCGTGTACATAAAATCACCCCGCCAAAGCCAGCACGTCGGATCGGCGGAAGCGGACCGAGCGGCCGATTCGGAGCCGAGTCAGTTTGCCGTTGGCAATCAGTCGGCGGATGGTCGGGAAGGAAACCTTCAGCAAGATGGCCGCCCCTTCGGCGGTCAGCAGTTCGCCGTTATCGTCACAAGTCGCCAGCATCGGATACACCTTGGATAATCAGTCGGTCTACGAAAAAAGCCGCTTGTGCGGCTCTCTATAGAACTAAGAAGCCCATTCCTGATTATCACGCGCGAAAAAATTCGCAAGCCGGCAGCGATCGACATTTAACTGACGACCGCGTACCGACTTGCGAAGCAAGGTTTTTCCGAAAAGTTTTTCACACCGACAAGTCAAATGTTCCGACGCTGCGTGCCTCGCGGAGCCGATCGTAGAACGCTCGCCCGCTCAAGCCGGTGCGCGATCTCCAAAGAGTTACCCGCTCCGGAGCCGAGTCGCCTTCGCGGAAACATTGACTGGCGACGGCCCGCAGGTCGGCCTTGCGACTCCCCGGCCGGCCCTCTGTGGCCGCAAACTTGTCGCGGGCTCGCTTGAAAAGTTTCGCAGCCATTATTTGCACCGCGCGTATTGTCAGCCCCCGCTTCTTGGCGATCTCCGAATTCGTCCAGCCATCCAGGCAGTCGTTGACATATCCCCATTCTGATTTCGTCTCGCACGCCGCATCAACGGCATCAAGCCTTCTGTCTTTTAGGTTGTGAAGTTTTTCTTGTTCTGAAGGTTCGCGACACGTTGTATATTCTTCGATGCCAACCTGCCTCTCAGTTCCGTGCCGCCACTTTCCGGCAGATTGCGATTCATCAATAACGCTCGTCGCTTTGAAGATCTGCGCATCCTTGCCAGTCATCTTATGCCGCTTGCGTGTGGACAGCGAAGGGCCTACGAGCTGTGTGTATTTGTGGTCTAGCAAATACCTTTTGATGTGAAATCGGATGAGCCCCTCAACGTCATACGCCGGCGTCTTTAGCTGCGGCAAAGCGCGAATACACTTCCACATGGCGAGGCACGCTTCAGACTCGACGTGGTCCAGATCGAGTCTCCGATTTTTGCAGGCGCGCCTTGCGATCGACTTGGCGAGCGGCATCGCGGCCTCAATCAGTTTTTTGGCTGCATCGCCGTCGCCGGCCAGCATCGCTTCGTACAGCGATTGCAGTTCCTTCGCCTTCGGTGAGGCGGCCTCGTCGCAAGGTTGCTCGTCGCAAGGTTGCTCGTCGCACAGTATCTCTTCAACGGTATCCATATGCTTCTCCGTATCGTAAAAACGATGCCCCACAAGAAAAACGCGGGCAACAATTTCCGAAAGCGAAACGATCGCTTGGAAACAACGAGAGCGCAAAATCGCCAACGGCCAAATCCGTTGGCCAGGCTACGCGCATTGACGGCCGTGGGGCGGTTCCCGTATAGGGAAGCGGGCAGCCACTGGCGGTCGAAGCGGTGGGTTTTACCCACGCGCGGATCAACGCAAAACTTGGAGCGGGGGACCGCTCTGCGATCGTGGGCACGGAGACCGCACGATCATCGCCGCCTATTCGGCCGGCAAAACAGTCCATCGGCCGGCATGAGCCAGAATCTAAACGAAAATCTTGCCCACGCGGATTATCTTTCCGCGTCGCCGTTCCGGCTGTATGGATTGTTGCGCATAGTGTCCCCACGGTGTTGGATGTCAGGCATCGGGCGTCAGATCAATTGCCCGTCAGGCGGCCGTCGCCTCAGAAGCTTGCATCGCCGCGAACCGCTTTAGCTGCCGGCCGACGACGGCTTGGCCGATATTCAGCCGCGACGCGATTTCGCGTTGCGTCAACCTGTCGATGAATCGAAGCGCGACCACGGCTTGCAAACGGCAATCAAGCCTCTTGACGGTTTCGAGCGGCACGCCGAACCTTTCAATCGCAGCCTCGCCGTCGATCCGGCCGAACGATTCGCTCGCGATCGATTCAGCGGCGAGCAACGTCGGCGACTTCGCTTTTATCTCCGCCGCCAGCTTCGCGGCTGTCGTTTCCAAGGCTGGTATTGCAGCTTTGGCCTCCCGTAGCCGGTCATTGACGGTTCCCGCTTTGATGTTCAATCGCCGGGCAATTTGGCGTGACGACAAACCGTCAACGAACCGCAGCGCGACCACGGCTTGCAAACGGCAATCAAGCCTCTTGACGGTTTCGAGCGGCACTCCAAACTTTGCATCCGCATCGTCGCCGTCGATCTGGCTTAGCGACTCGTTCGCAATCGACTCGGCGAGCGACTGGCTGTCCGGTTCATCGCGGAGTTGCAAGGCGGCCTTGGCTTTTTCGCGCCACCTCCAGGCCGTCGGTTCGTTGACGTTCAGCCGCATGGCAATCCGCATCGTGGATTCGCCGTCGATGAAATGTAGCGCGGCGACAGCCTGGATACGGCAATCGAGCTTTTTGAATGCGTCCAGCGACACGCCGAAGCGGGCCAGAGCCGTATCGTTGTCGATCCGACTAAGGCAATCGCTTGCAATGCGGGCGGCCTCATCGACGCACAATAACCGACGCGATGACCGGGGCGCCAGCGGCGGTCCGCCATCATGCGACAACGCCCGCATGAGCGCGCCCTTCGCATTGTTGACGATCCGATTCGCGGCTGTCGTCGCGGAAGCCGGAAGTCCGGTCGCTTCGCTCGCGGATTTGCCGTCCACGCAAACCGATTCGAGAATCGCTTGTTGCGTCGGATCGAGTTTTTCCATCGCGGCTTTAACCGCGGCGATTTCCTCTTTCGCAATCAATTCATCGACCGGCTGCAATACGCGATTGTCAGCGGCGAGAATGGAAATTTTGTCGCCGCTCCGCTCCTTCTTGCGTATGCCACTGCATTGGCCGACAACCCAACGCTTTCCGATGTTGCTGCCGAAAGAAAACAGCCATGAGCGGAATCGGTCGATCTGCCTATTTGCAAGTTCCGCAATCTTGATCCAGGTCAATTGGGAAATTTCATCAGCAACGTAATCGTCGAACTCGAACTTCCAGACCAGAAAACGCCGCAGATTCGCGTTATGCCGCCGATGCAGCTCGGCGAATGCCGCATCGCATCGTTTCGAGCCGTATTCAGCAATTAACGCCTCGTCGGTCCATTCAGAAAACGCCACGGCAGCCATCGCAGAGCCCCCACGGTTTGAGACCGTGCCGGGCAAAGCGTAGCCGCAAAAGAGCAGGGCGCCGCCGACACGTTGCCCCGCGGAGCTTTCGACGGCTCAAAGGAAGCAACGATGCGCGGCGACGCCCATTTTGTGGGCGGCCGGTGAACGATCGCTGCTTTCCTTTGGTACGGGCCACACGTTGCGGCCCGGTCGAAATTCCGCGGAAGCAGTCTCGACTTTTTTGGTCGAGTCTCAAACCGTAGAACAGAATATCAACCGTGTCGAATTTTCGCAGCGCGAAAGATGCGAAAAATCTACGGATTGCGGGCGACGCTGCCGGCCTTGCCGATTATGCGGGCCGCTAAGAAAACTCGCCGCGGCGCCCGGCCCGCCAGCCCGGTGCCGGGGCCAGCGGTCGAAAGCGGCCAGGCCGCCGCGACGGGAAAGGATTAAACAGACTGCATCGCGGCTTTGGCCTTTTTCAGCCAGTTCGATGCCGTCGATTTAGAAATGCCCAACTCCTTTGCAATGTCGCGGAGCATCGTCCCTCCAATGAGATGCAGCTTGGCGACCAAATAGACCTGCCCGTCGAGATGCTTGATCCGTTCCAGGGCGTCGCCGAATTTCTCACGGGCGTCATGGTGTTGCTGAATTGCGGCGTTTGCCCGTTGGAGCGATTGCCATGCAACATGACTGTCAATTCCGAGTCGGAAGGCGATCTGGTTTACCGTCGCCCCGGACAGATAATGGAGCACGGCCGCGGCCCGTGTACGGTCGTCGAGATTCTTGACGACTTCGAGCGGCACGCCGAATTTGTGGAGCGACGTGTCGTCGTCGATCCGCTCAAGCTCCTCAGCCGCCAAAGCCGTTCCGTCAGCTTGGGAAAATGCCCTCGCAAATGCCCGCATGGCCCGATTGACGATCTTGTTCGCACGCTGCCATTCCGTCGCCGGCAGACCGCACGCTTCCACTTCCGTTACGCCGTCCGCGAATATGGCCGCGAGGATCGCTTGCTCCGCGGGATCGAGCTTATCCAACGCCGCGCGAACCGCCGAGATTTCTTCATTCGCAATCAGTTCGTCCGGCGGTTGCACGGTCCGAGTGTCCTTCGGCGGTTCCAAAAAATCGCAGGAGCGCTCTTTCTTGCGTTGCCCACGATTTTTGGCAGCGAACAGCTCGTAGGCCGCCTGCCGGCTTTGAAAAATGAGCCATCGGGGAAGTTTTTGACCGGCCGCCCGGCGACTCTCGCCACTTTGATCCACGTCGCCTGCCGAATTTCGTCAGCCGTGTGGTCGTCAAAGCCGGACCGCCACATTAAAAAGCGGCGGAGCTTCGCATCGTGCCGGCGGAACAACTCGGCGAAAGACGCCTCGCACCGCTCTGAACCGTAAGCCGCCAAGAGTTCCAAGTCCGTCCGGTCAATGCAAATCATGTTCGCACCATGAATGAATTGAGCGTGGCGGCTGGATCGGGAGCCGCCCCGCGGTAGCGATCGGAGCCGGGTCGCACCGACCGCAAGTCTGAAAATGGCGCCCGCCGATCGCTGGCGGCCAGGCTATCAGCCGCCAGCGATTCGTTCGGATCAACCGCTACGCCCCATCCCTGTGGCGTGGCACAAGGAGTATCGGCAACTCGCGCCGTAAACTCAAGGCGCTAGAAGGATTGCGGCGCGAGCTAGCTTTGTGGCCAAAGCTAGCATTCCACCCGCGTAGTGGCCCGGCGGCCAGCCGATCGGCTACAATAACCCCATGCGAAAAGCCAAGCCATCGCCGGGCCGCGAGCCACTCTTCCTGTTGACCGCCGACGAAATGACCGTCGAGGGCATCGCCGCCATCGTCGAGCGAATGACCGGCGAGAAATGCACGCCCGAAGATTTGGAAGTGTTCCGCAAGGAACTGGCCGGCATCGACAGCGGCGTGATTCCTGTGGACGATTGAGCGAGGCTTCAACGCCGTCGCTTCGGCGAAGGATTTAGGGCAGCGTGTTTTCAGGTGTAGCCGGCCGGGTGTAGTACACCCGCGAAGGGTGTCGGGTGTAGCTTTTGGGTGTCACTGAAACCGCGTTTTCTTCGATAAATACGCAGTTTCTCGACTCTTTCCGACACCCTTTCTTGCTTTAGAAGTCCGCTGCTCTATCCAATTGAGCTACGGGCGCTTGTGCCGTAAATCTGCGGCTGAAACCTGCAAACCGCAACCCCCTCGCGCAGCTAAAAGATCGACACGCGCATTTCGGCGTGTTACCAATGGTCGTTAGCCGAGAGTTTACCCCCGACTCTCGAAGCCAGGAACTGGAAGACGGCCCGGGGGAACCCACCCACTTCTTCTGCGATGTGTTCGCGCATTCTTGCTCGTTTGCAGTGCGCACGAATTCGATCGATCCCACCGACATCATTCCGCGCAAACACTTTTTAAAGAGCATGCTGATGCACCGCCGCTCCAGGCACGGTCGGATCGTTTCGTCGATTTCCACTGCCGCGCGTTCGACCAATCGTTATTCGGCCGATGGCCGCTCGTCATACCACGACGTTCACCATCCAGCCGGGCAGCTCGCTGTTCGTCAGCGCTTTCAACATCGAGCCGGCGAATGTGGGTCTTTCCGGTTCGAATCAGGGTATCACTCTGGCCGGCGGCGGCACGCTCGAACTGGCAGCGACCAACACCTACACCGGCCCGACGCACGTTAATAGCGGCACATTGCAGATCGACGCCGGCGCGAGCATCAAGAGCACGTCGATCACCGTCGGCATGGGCGCCACGCTGCAACTCGCCGGCACGACCCGCGCGCTGCCCAGCGGAGCGAACATCAAGACAAGTGGCAACCGCGACGCCAACGACGGAGCCGTCGTGTTCGCCGGTGGCACGACGGAATCGATCGGCTCGATCACCAGCGACCCGACCACGAACGTCAACGGGGCCCAGGTATATGCCGGCAACACGACCGTCGGCGATGGCGCGAGCCCAGCCAGCCTGACGGCCACGCAGATCCTGCAAAACACGTTGACGATCAACGCGGGCTCGACCGTGACGATCGCTCCGTCCGCAGGAGCCGGTGGCGCCGTCGTCGTCGCCGCCTCGACCGCGCCGGCCGCGGCTGCCTTCAGCACCGCCTCGTCCGACGGCACCGGCGATCCGCTCGCGGCCATCCAAGACGCGATCGCCTCGGGCTCGATCAGCAGCGCCAAGGGCCAGCAACTTGAAAATCGCATCGCCGCGATCGAACGGCTGGCGACAACCGATCCTGGCCTCGACGTGAGCCTGTTGGAAAGCCGCGTTCTGGCCGCGTTGCCTTCGTCGTCGATCTTATCGCTCGGAGCCGATGCCTCGCCGCTGGTCGACACCGGTTCCGACTTGCTCGCCGCCGACACGAGCGCCTTCGGCGTCGGTTCAAGCGGATCGGGCGGCTTCGTTCGCCCCGGCCGCGAGCTTCAGCGGCAGCCCTGCCGCGGTTCCGGAACCTTCGGCGCTCCTGCTAGCCACTATAGCCGGAATCGGCTTGGCCCTGGCAACACGCCGAAGAGCCAGCCGCCAATCCATCTTAGTCCAATAGCTCGCGCCCCGAATAGTCCGCAGGCTTCCGGCCGAGATGATGCGAGCGGATTCACCGGCGGGGAGTTCCTACCGTGCGACGACCGTGATTGCCGTGCGATTCCCCCGGCGGTTTTGTGAGGGGTTCTAAAGCGAGTAACCGACCAACACCGATGCAAGACTATTCACACGAGGAATCCGCCGCGACCGAAGATCTGTTTCGCCTTTTTTGAGCTTAGGAATTCGAGCAGCGCATCGGCTTCCGACGAGGCTGTTGAATCGCCCAATACCGCGCCTTCGTAGCGCGCGTCCAGGCGACCGGCACGTGTTTGAAACAGCAATCGCAGGTCGGCCGCGTTGGCCCGGTCGCTGCTGAAAATGATGCCGGCAGAATTCCGTCGCCGGCGGATCGTGGAGACAACGGCCCGCGAATTATCGACGTAGACGAAGCGAGGCCGTAGTGCTTCAATAACCCCGGCCGATTCCAGGAAATCAGCCGTGTATTTTCCCAACGGGCACGTCGGGTCGGCGACGATGATTTGCCGCACATCGGCGTCGGCCAACTCGCGCGGCGTGCGGACTCGGCCAGCAAACCCCGGCGCGGCGACGGCGACCAAACCGTTCTTCGCTAGGACGCGACGCGAACCTTTGCGGAGCATGTCGGCCGCCGCGAGTTGATCGATCGGATCAGAGCTGGCCGCGATGAACAGGTCGGTGCTGCCGCCGGCCAGGATCTGCTCGGCCAATTCATCGGAAGCCCCGAACACGGTGCGCACCGACACCGTCGGCTGGGCCAGCGCATATTCGGCCAACAGTTCCGCCAAGATTTCCTGCAAGCTGATGGCCGCAAATACATGCAGCACCGCGCGATCGTGCCGCGTGCCGGCCAGCACCTTCGGCAAGGCCTTGGCGGCGGACGTGCGCAAGCTAGCTTGCAGTTGCTCGAACACGCGCAGGGCCGCTCGGCCATATTCGGTGAGCCGGGCGCCACCGCCGCGCGTCCCGCCGATTTCAGTTTCGAGGAGCGGTCGGCCGGCGGTCTCGTTGGCCTCTTGAACCAACAACCAGGCGTGCCGATACGAAATGCCGAGCAACCGCGCCGCGGCGCTAATACTGTGGGTTTGCTCCAACGCGGCGAGCAACTCGGCCGATCGCTCGTCCAATACGGTCTTGCCGTCGCGCTCGACGCGCACCCGGATCTTGACGCTCCAGTCGCGGCTCCAATTTCCTCGAGTTGCGGGCATATTCGTTTTCAGGTTCAGGCGTCGTTTCGGACTATTGACAGGCGGCGTCGGCGCAATACGATTGACCGTTATATACATGTCGATATAGCGTCGGTCCCGTCGCTCGATTATCGGCGGCGGTGGCCTCGTTGAACAGCTTGGAGAAGCGAGCGATGGCGAGTCGAAGTATCGCAGGCGCGTGGAGCCTCCTGATTGCGTTTGCCGGTTATGCCGCTTCAGCGTCGCCGATTCACGCGGCGACGGTCACTCTGAATCCGGCGGCGGACACGTTCGTTTCGTCCGCGAATGCGGGGAACAGCTACGGGGCGGCGGGATCATTCGAAGTTTCTGCCGCCGGCTTGCCGAAAGGCGAGTTTGAATCACTGCTGCAATTCGACTTGTCGAGCGCCAAAACGAGCTTCGATTCAACCTTCGGCGTCGGCGATTGGACGGTGCAGTCGGCGAGCTTGCAACTGACCGCGGCGTCGCCAGTCAACTCGCTATTCAATGCGTCGGCCGCTGGAACTCTCGACTTCAGTCGGATGCAGAACGATACGTGGGTCGAGGGATCGGGTACGCCGATGGCCCCAGGCAACGACGGCATCACCTGGAACACGCTTTCGAATTATCTATCCGCCGGCGATCAATCGTTGGGCGCGTTCAGCTTCACCGGCGCGACTTCAGGGAACGTGAACTTTTCCTTGAGCCTGCCGACAGGATTTCTCTCGGATATAGAAAGCGGCAATATGAAGAGCAGCATTCGGCTGTTCGCGGGCGACACGACCGTGTCGGGCTTGTTCAATTCGGAGAATTTCACGACGGTCGCCAGCCGGCCGGTGTTGTCAATTACGGCGGCGCCGTTGACGACCCCCGAACCGGCGAGCTGGGTGCTCGGACTTATTGGCATTGCCGCACTCGCGCTGAACCGCCGCCGGCTCAACGATCAATCGCACGGCGTTCGACGCCGAGGCTAACATGCTCAATTTCGTGTTTCAGCCCTGTTACGTTCTCGATCAAACCCGTCGCATCGGATCGGCGGCGCCGAGCAGCGATCGGATGACCCTCGTCGAGCTAGCGATTCTGGTCGCGGCGGGCGTGGCGGCGGCGACCGCGGTGGCCGCCATCCCCTTGCCGATTCACATTCCCGGTCATGCGATTCTCAAGGCGGCGCTGCCGATCGTGGCCGGCATGGCACTCGCACCGCGGCGCATGGCCGGCAGCATCATGGCAATTTCCGCCGCGCTCGCGGTGTTGCTGTTTTCCGCCGTCCGCTTTGGGCAGTTGCAGCCCGCGGCCGTGGTGGCCTTGCTCGCAATCGGGCCGGCGATCGATATTGCGCTGGCGTATCGGGCGTCGAGCGGCTGGCAATTATATCTGCGGTTCGCACTGGCCGGATTGCTGGCCAACACGTTGGCATTTTTCACCCGCGGCGGCGTCTCCTTGTTTGGGCTCGACCGTTTTCGCCTTCACGCACTGGCAAAGATTGACGGACGCGTGTTTCTTTCGTTCGCCGCGTGCGGAGCGATCGCGGGCTTGCTGAGCGTGGCCGTCTGCTTTCGATCGTCGGTCAAGTAGCGATAGGCGCTGGGAGCGCGGCGATGATTTACATCGGCATCGACGACACCGACACCCTGGACACGCCCGGCACGAACCAGCTTGCTCGGCATTTGGTTCGCGAGTTGACGGGTCTCGTCCGCGGGCGAGTCGTCACGCGGCATCAGTTGCTCGAAGACCCACGAGTCCCCTGTACGCGCAAAATGGCTGCGCCGCGATAGAGTGCGAGTCCGCGGCCGATTTGACGATCGACGCGCTCGCGGCGCGAATTCGGCCCTTGATGCTCGCGTGGTGCCCGGCGGGGAGCGATCCCGGACTCTGCGTCGCAACTTCGCCGATCTCGGAAGCGGTCGTTGAATTTGGCCGCCAATGCCAGAAACGATTGCAGAGTCAGGTCGAGGCGCGGGACTTAGCGGCCGATCAGGGAATCTATCTCGAGGGCTTAGGCGGCACGCAGGATGGAGTGATTGGCGCGTTGGCGGCGGTCGGTTTGATCCATACGCGGAACGACGGCCGCGTCGTGTATTCGGGCTCCGCAGGCGTCGATCACTTCGACATCACCGGCGTTCACGGCGTCGCAGCGATTCTTGGCAATGGCGTCGATGAAGTGCGTTGTTACGCAACCTCTCAGCGTGTCACCGCGGGAACAATCGATGTCGGAAAGCGGTTACGGCCGAACTATCGCGACGGAAGGGTGGTGCTCTTCGCGTCGCTGCTGAATGCCGAAACATCCGAATGGCGTGCCGAACGGATGGTTTGATATCATGCGCATCGTCGTGAATTTCACGGGCGGGCCGCTACCTAAGCGAGAAAATGGCGCCGCCATCGCCGATCGCCAGCGCGGCTTTACGCTCGTCGAATTGCTGGTTGTGATCGCGGTTCTAGGAATACTGATCGCACTATTGCTCCCGGCGGTGCAAGCCCGCGCGAGGCGGCTCGTCGAGTGCAATGTCAAAGCAATCTCCGGCAATTGGCGATCGCCACTCTGAACTTTGAGTCGGCCACGCGGCAGTTTCCGCCCGGCATGAGGCAAACGCTCTTCGCCACGGCGCCCGTTTATCGCGGGTCATCGCTCTTCGTCTATTTGCTGCCGTATTTTGAAGAAGCGAAATTGATGTGGGCCTGGGATTTTGTCGATCCGGGGAACAACACGCTTGGCGGAGCGACGGCGCGAACAGCCACCGTGCTGCCGATACTCATCTGCCCCTCCGACTTTATCGATCAGAATCCAGTCCTATCCAACGGCGTCTACTATGGGCTGAGCAGCTACGGCGGCAACGGCGGCACGCGATCGTATTTCCCGACGCAGGCTTCCGTGGACGGTATGTTCCACACGACCGATTCAGCGTCGGAACCGAACCCGAACCAGCGGGCCGTTTGTCAGCGCGAAATCAGCGACGGCACAAGCAAGACACTGTTGCTCGGCGAGCGGAATCACAACGACCCGAACTTCGAGACGTTTGCGGCCGAGGGCTGGTGCGACTCGCTGAAGACCTGGGGCTGGTGGGGCCCTTCCGGAGCCCGCAAAGCGATCGGCCACGTGACGATGAGCGCCGCCGCTCCGATCAATTACCAACTGCCGTTTACCGCCAGCACGGCTGGCAATGTCTCGCCACCCGCCGACAGCGGCACGAATTTTCAATATTACGCCTATCTGCGATTCTGCGCGTGGGGCAGCAATCACCCCGGCGGCGCCAATTTTACGATGGCGGACGGCTCCGGGCGATTTATCGACGACGGCATTGCAATGACCGTCTTACAGGCCTTATCTACGCGTGCCGGAAGGGAGTCGGTGCAATTGCCGTAAACGATTGCTCGATCATGTGGCTTGGCGGCAGTGCCGGAACAGGCGATTCGGTCTTATCAAGCCGCGGCAACAATGGACAGGAGTGCCGATCGGCACAATGTCGTCGTTCTCCTCCTTGAGCATGTGGCGGTAACCAGAGTAAGTCCGCGGCGATTTTTTCGATTCGTGCCGCTGGGAGATCAATTCCACGGCGCGGGTGAGTATCTTCTTGTCGATATCGCAGAGCGAGACCACTTCGACCGGCACCACTTGGATCAGTCGGCACAAAGCGCCGACAAGGAACGTGTTACGGCCGGCCCCCGGATTCGATAAACGCGATCAGATCGCGAATCTCGCCGGCTGTAAGCGTGTCGAGCAGCCCCTCGGGCATGAAAGAGACGGCCGATACTTGCTGTTCCTCGATCGTCCGCTTGTCGATTTCGATGACTTGAAACGGATGCTGCGGATCGACGGCCAATCGCAGTGTCTGTGAACGATAATCGCCTCCTAGAGCGGGCCGGCCGACATAAACCTTGCCGTCGGTGGTCACGATCGTCAGGCTGCGATAGTTTTCGGCGATCGACTTCGACGGCTCCACAATCGATTCCAACAGATCCTTGCGGCTGAAGCGGCTACTGGCCGTTGTCAAATCGGGACCGACGGAAGTTCCGAGCCGGCCCACGCGATGGCACCTGCTGCAGGACGCGGCGGAAAACAACGATCGACCGCTCTTGAGGTCGGCCTGAGCAGTCAGCGGGCGGATCGCGTCCAGGGCTTCGCTCACCGTCCATTTCTTGACGAAGGGGCGGGGCGGCAACGGCGTCTCGGCTGCGGATGGGTCTTGCTCCAATAGCGCAGCAAACCGGCGACGCTCGGCCGCATCGGGCACGCCCGCCAACGCCTCTTTCCGAATGCGCTCGAGAGAGGCCGGCATCCCCTCGCCTCCCAGGTATTGCCGCGATTGGGCCAACGCGTCGAAATAGTTTTGCCGAGCGGCCGGCGTCCAGCCGGCGGTCACATTCCGCAGAACAAACAAATACTGCAGTTGCTCGCGCTGCTCCGTCGTCGAATTGAGGAGCCGCAGCGTCTTGTCAACGAAATCGTTGCTTCCCAACGCCGCTAATGCCTCGGAGAGCTGCATGTTCACCAAAAAGTTTCGGTCGGGATAGAGCTTTCCGATCCGGCCGCGGACTGCTGCGGCGAATTGTGGCTCCCATGTGGCACGGTTCTCTGCGCAGTGGCGATAAATCCAGGCCGCCAAATGACGTTCAGAAAGCGGCGCGTCCGCCAAGTCGATTCCGCTAAGCCTGCGCAGGACAAGCGCCTGCAGCGCCGGATCATCTCGCCGTGCGAGAGCTGACAGAGCAGTCAACGCCGTCATCGGTTCAGCTTCGCGGAGTGCCCGTTGTTGCCACAGCTCGAGGGGTTGCCGCTCCAGGACCGTCCGCGCCGCATAGCGAATCCGCGGCTCCGGGTCGCCGATGGATTTCCAAACCAGCTCGAGTTTGTCCGGCGGCAGAGTCGCCTGATCGAGCAGCGATTCCAGTTCGCGGCGGCGTTTTCGGTCCTCGCCGGCCGATGGATCGCCCAGCGGCGAGTCGGATGTGGTGGTTTCATCCCGGCGTTCGCCGGTGTATCGAATCCGGTACAGGGCCGACTGCGTCTTCCGTCCGCCGGTAATGAGATACATCGAGCCATCCGGCGCGAAATCCATGGTGGTTACGTTGAGCGGCCGTCCTTTGACGAACGATTCCGCCTCGCACAAATAGCTGGCGCCGTGTGGCAGACAATGGACCGCCAGAATTCGCCCATAGGCCCAGTCGAGCATGAACAAGGCCTCGCGGTAACGCCGCGGGAAATTGCTCCGCGTCCCGAACATCAGGGCGGTCGGCGAGCCACGGCCGATGTCGAGGCTGCCGGGGCAGTTATCGGGATGATCGGCGTAGTAGGGAGGCCAGCGGCCCGTGACCGCTCGCCAGCCGAAATCACTCCCCAGGGTCAAATGGTTGACGCGGGTCGGTCGATACCAGGGTGCGCCCATGTCGAATTCGGCATCGGCGTCGTAGGTGAACATCTCGCCGTCGGTATTGAACGCGATGCCGAACGGATTGCGCAGTCCGGTCGTGATGATTTCCTGCTTGCCGCTGGCGGGATCAATTCGGACGAGATGTCCCTCTCCCGGCGAACTGTTGGGCGCGATTCGCCGCGGCCGCGAGTCCAGTCTTGTGCCGACTTGAGCAGCCTGACATCGTCGCCGTGGATCGAGTAAATCTTGCCGTCCGGCCCGACCGTCAAAGAGTTTCGGCCATGGCCGACGCCCCCCTCCGTGGCCAATAGCAATTCGGGCTTGGCGAAATTTCCCTTGCCGTCGCCGCGCAGGCGATACAATCCCCTGGAGTTGTTCGCGTTGGCAAACAGGTCGCTGCCCAGAAACACCATGCCGCGGACCTCTTTCAGATCATCGTTGATCCGCTCGACGCGCTCGACGGCGCTGCCGTCTTTGGCGAGAGTCATGCGGAGGAGGCCCTGTTGTTCCTGCGAAATGATCGCCCGGCCCTGCGGATCAAACACGAGACTGATCCACGAGTCTTCGCCGGGCGCGGCCGATCGGACCCGCTCGATCCGAAAGCCAGGGGCGACAGAGAACAGTGCTGGATCCGTCCCTTCTTTCGCGCCGCTCGCCTGCCGCCACTGCTCGTAATTGTCGCTGGCGGCCAGATCGATGCGGCGGGCGTCGGGTGTCAGCAGACGCTCATCGACAGCGGCTCGCTCCGCGCTCTCGCGCCAGCCCTTCGCGTTAGAATCTGAAGTCATCCAGCCGGCGGGCGGCGCCGCGTTGCATTGCCACGACCGGTCCGTGACCAGAATGTCTTGTTGGCCGTTGGCGAGTTTCAATTGCACGCGAAGAAAGAAAGCCGCATCGGCGGTTGCCCCGCGGCAACGCACGGCCAGCAGGTGAGAGCCGCGCGAGAATTGCGGCGTGAGGTCGAGCTTCAGGAGCGGATCGTACGGGTCGAACTCGCAAAGAAACTTGCCGTCGAGAAAACACTCTGCGCCCGCCCCGCGCCCCGCGGCCACGAGCCGCGCCGCGGTGACCGGCTGGCTGATTTCGACTCGCTTGCGAAAATACGCCTGGCCCCCGGCCGCGTCGCCGGGCGCTGCAATCCAACGAGCTACCGGCTCCGCCGCCTCGACGACGTGCGCAGTGACCAACGCCGCGCTCGAAGCGCTCGACGAAACCAGCAGTAAGATGCCGATGGACTTCATGTGTTTTCTCAACCTGAATTTAATTGCGACGACCGTGCATTGCCACTTTGGAGGCGGCCGGCGGAGGGGCCCGATTCGACGGTTAATTCGTCATCGTGTTAACGATGTCTGCATCTTGGGGATTCTCGGAATCCTTTTCAAGGGTTGAAGGCAAGGAGGCCGCCCGAATTCTCTCCACCATTTTGTCCGAATCATGCCGCCACCAATTCGATGGAATCGCCGTTGGAGTCAGCCGGCAGGCGCCTGAGTTCGTATTTCGGCCGCTTCGACGTCTTTCATGCTTAATGACGGTTGACGATAATACAAGTTCCAATCCGAAGGCCCCGGACAATGCCTGCCACCGGAAACTGCGTCGAGTGCAACATGCGGTTCGCCTTTTCACTCAGCCGATTTTTTGTTTGCTGCTGGTCGCTTGCGAGCTTGTTTCCGACCCTATCACCGGCGCAGACACCAGTGGCACCGGCGGCATCCACGAAGCTCACGCAGCAGCAGCGAGACCGATTGGCCGACGCCAATCGCCTTGCCGAGGAAAGCAATCAGCTCGGTAAATCGGGCAAGACCGACGAGGCCATCGCGGCGGCGGAGAAGGACTTGGCCATCAAAAGGGAAGTATTGGACAACGATAATCTCGACGTCGCCGCGAGTTTGCAACGCCTCGCGACGTTGCGAGAAACCAAGGAAGACTTTCCCGCGGCTCGTCGGGCGCGCCAGGAAGTGCTGGCGATCAAGACGAAAGCGTTGGGTTCCGAGCATTGGCGCGTTGCCGACGCGCGAGCGGCGCTGGATCACTTGGCCTTGCTCGAAAAACTCAATCCGGCACAGCGTCGCCGGGTCGCCGACGCCGAACAATTACAAGAGCAGGTCGAAACATTGGCGCCGCACGACGATTCAACGAGGCGATGCCACTGGCGGAGCAGGCGGTGGCCGTGCGACGCGAGTTGCTCGGTGAAAAGGATCCCGACCTCGGCACGAGCCTTTGCGATTTGGCCGACCTCTACCGTGGATTAGGCGATTTTCCGAAAGCGGCGTCGCTCTACGCGGAAGGCGCCGAAATCTATCGCCGGGCGCTCGGCGAGCGCCATCCCGATTACGCCGCCACGCTGAATGATCTCGGGCTGGCTTACTGCAATGCCGGAAACTTTGCCGCGGCCAAACGGTCGTACAGCCAGGCGCTCGACATTCACCGGCAACTCTTCGGCGAGAACTATCGCGATTATGCCGACGACCTCAATAACTTGGCCGAACTTTATCGCTCGCTCGGCGACTTCGCGAAGGCCGAGCCGCTGTACCGCCAAGCACTGGCTATCGACTACAAGCTCAAGCGGGAGAAAGATCGCAATCACGCCGCCACGGTCAACAACCTCGCGTTGCTGTATCACGAGATGGGCGACCACGCCAAGGCGGAAGACCGCTACCACGAGGCGGCCAATCTCACGCGCGCAATCGTCGGCGAGAAATCGCACGAATATGCCCAGTGTCTGAACAATCTGGCCGGCCTGTATAGCGACATCGGCGAGTATGCCAAAGCCGAACCGCTGTACCGTGCGCGCTGGAGATTCAAACGGCGACCATCGGCGCGAAACATCCCGACCATGCCGTGACGCTCACCGATTTGGCCCAACTTTATAGCAACATGGACGACTTCGCGAAGGCCGAGCCTCCCATGCGCGAGGCCCTGGCAATTTGGAAGGATCTGTACGGTGAGAAGAATCCGGACTACGCAGAAGGCCAGTTGAATCTTGCGTGGCTGATGGCCCAGCGGGGCGAATTCGCCGCGGCCGAACCGCTCGCGCGGCAGGCGTCGGACACGCTGAAAGAGACGCTCGGCGATCAGCATCCGCGATATGCGTGGAGCCTGTCATGCCACGCCTTGATCGAAGAAGGCTTGGGCGAACAGGCCAAGGCGCAATCGTTGTCGCTCGCCGCGCTGCAAATCGCTTCGCGACAGTTGGAAGCGACCGCGGCAGTGCAGTCCGAGCGACAGCAACTCAACATGACGGAAAGAGTGCGAATCTATCTCGATCATTACCTGTCGATGGCGGTGCGAATTCATCCGCCGCCGGAAGAGATGTATCGGGAAGTTTTGGCCTGGAAAGGAGCCGTCTCGGCGCGGCAACTGGCGCTGCGGCGGCTGCGTACGGCAACCGCCGGCGGCAAATCGCCCGAAATGGCGCGGATGCTCGACGAATTGGTGCAGTGCAGCACCGAGTTGGCCAATAGCTCGCAACAGATTCCCCCGCCCGACAAGAGATCCGCATATCGCACGAAGCTCTCGGTGCTGAGTAACCGCGTCGATCAGTTGCAACGATCGCTTACCGCGGCGGGGGGCGATTTGCGCGGGAGTTGAGCCGGTCGCACCGCACACCCGCGGAACTTCAGAGGGTTCTGCCGGCCGACGTCGCCGTCGTTGATTTCCTGGACTACAACTATTGCCCTCTGCCGAAGCGGAATGGCGAACCAACGGCCCGTCGCGAAACGATAGCGTTCATCATCCGCCGCGATCAGCCGATCCAATGGATCGACCTTGGTCCGGCGGCGAGCATTAGCAACGCAATAGATTCGTGGCGGCGAAATTTTGGCCGCCACGATCCGGGCTCCAAGGAACCGGATGCCGGCTTGGCGATGCGGCAATATATTTGGGACCGGCTGGCGCCGGCTCTGCAGGCGCGACGACGATCTTGGTTTCGCCCGACGGCAGCACGGCTCGCCTGCCCTGGCCTGCGCTACCCGGCAAGAAGCCTGGCACCTATTTGATCGACGAAGTAACGATCGGCGTCGTGCCGATTCCGAGGTTGTTGCCCGAATTGCTGGCCGACGATGGGCAAGACAAATCGCTGGACCGGCCGGCGCCGACTCTGCTGCTCGTCGGGGACGTCGATTTCGGCGCCGATCCGGGCACGATCGGCGCCGTCGCGAGCAGTCGCGGCCCGGCGCGCGTCGGTCATTCGATCGTCTGGCCGCGGCTGCCGGGCACGCGCGACGAAGTGGCGGCGATCGAATCGACATTCCGCCGCCGCTACAAAGACTCGCAACCGACGCTGCTCACCGCCAATCTGGCGACGAAGAGCGCGGTGCGCCGCGCGGCGGGCCGGTTCGATTATCTCCACTTCTCGACGCACGGCTTCTTCGCCCCGCCCGAAACCAAATCGGCGACGGCGGCGGTCGATTCACGAGCCGCATTGACACCGTTCGTCACCAGCCAAGACGTGACCGGCTATCATCCCGGCCTGCTGTCGGGCTTGGTGTTGGCGGGCGCCAATCGGCCGGCCGAGGAAGGCAAGGACGACGGCATTCTGACCGCCCTGGAAGTCGAGCAGATGGACTTAAGCCGCGTGAAGTTGGCCACGCTTTCGGCCTGCGAAACGGGCCTTGGCCAAACCGCCGGCGGCGAAGGGCTGTTGGGCCTGCAAAGGGCTTTTCAAATCGCCGGCGCCAAGTCCGTCATCGCCGGCCTATGGAAAGTCCCGGACAAGGCGACGCAATTACTGATGGCCCGGTTCTACGACAACTTGTGGCAGAAGAAGATGTCGAAACTCGAAGCCCTCAGCAAAGCTCAGCGATGGCTGTTGCACGACGGCCGGAAAGAGCCGGGTCTAACGCGCGGATTGCAGTTCGACGACGCTCCCGACCAATCCAACGGACCCGGATTGCTGCCGCCATTCTATTGGGCCGCGTTCGTGTTAAGCGGCGACTGGCGATAGCTCCAAAACATCACGGCTTAATGGGGGTGAGCACGATCGTGCGCAGGTCGAAGAGGGCCCCGTGAATTGGCCCGGCCGACTGCATTGATAGCTCACACTGACCAGCCGGCAATTCGAGCTGGCCGATATCCACCTGCTGGAAGTCGTCCCAGGTTCCGGTGCTGGTCGTCGTGCCACCGATTTGGCGGCCGGCGGCCTTGAGCACGAACTCGTTGCCGGCCGCGCTCGACGCGCAAGAGTAATCGAGGCGGACCCGATATTTGCCGGCCGCCGGAACCTCGCACGTCCATTCCGCGCGGTCCGCGGGCTTCGCCCACCAGCCGAGATTCTGATGCTTGATTTCAAAGAGCAACCGCGGGCCAAAAATCCGCGCTTGGGTGGCGGCCAGGTCGAGCGTGCCGCCGGCCTCCGCCCGCACGATGGCCGGAGTGTTGCCGGCAAACTGCCGGGGCGACTCCGGCTTGCCCACGAAGGCGATGATGTCGGCCACGTCCTGCGGCTTCAAGTCTTTCTCGAATCCCTCCGGCATCAGCGTGCGACGAGTGCTGGCGATCGATTCGATGTCGCTCCGCAAGATGGCCTGCCGTTTCTCTTCCGGTCCGATCAAGGTAAGACTGGTGCTCGATTCCTCGGCGATGATGCCGGAAAACACTCGACCGTCGAGCAGCTCGACGCGGTATTCGAGGTAACGGCTCTCGACGGCCGCGTTGGGATCCAAGATCCGCACGAGCAACGAGGCGGCGGAGCGGTCTTTGACCGAGGCGAGTTCCGGGCCGACGCGGTGCCCGATCCCCTCGTAGAAGTGGCACTGGGAACAGCGCTGGGTGAATAACTGCTTGCCGCGGACGGCGTCGCCCGTCATGTGCAGCACGTCTTGATAGGCCTCGATCACCCGCTTGCGATCGGCCGCGGGCACGACGGCCAACAGCTTTTCCGCCCGGCTGCGCAGCTCGCCATTCTTCAAGGCGGCCAGATCGGCGCGCGAGCGGGCGTCGAAATCGGCGGCCTTCAACTGGCCTTGCTCGACGCGGTCGAGCAACAGGGCAACCCACGAGTCGCGGCTGAGCAGGGCAGCGAATACCTGGCTCCGCAAACTGGGCGCATAGGTCAACCAACCGGCCACGAGCACCGACGCCACTTGCGGCTGCCGCGAGTCGGCCAGGGCTTCGACCACGGCCGACTGCACGTCGGGCGATTGCCCGGGCCGCATCAACGTGGACAGCAGCGTCAAGTCGGCGTCGTCGTCGCCCAGGCCCTGCGCGAGCAGCAGGCAGGCAGCGGCTTTGTGCGGAGCGTCGCGCGAATCGGTCGAAGCCACGATCCGCCGCGCTTCATCATGGAGCCGTGTCAGCCCGCGCCGCGTCGCAGCCTCGGTCAGCTCGTCAGCGCCACTGGGCCGCCTCTGCCGGCTTGCCCAGCAGCGCCACGCTGCCGTGCGGCGATTTGCAAGACGGCGTGGATCGCGCGAAAATGCGCCGGACTGTTGTTCGGCGCATCAGCGGCGACGATTCGCTCGAGGACTTTGCGGACAGCGTCGTTCTGCTGGAAGGCCGCGGTCATCGCCAGTAGCCGTTGGAGGGTCTCCTCGCCGCCGAGTTTTTCGCTCGCGGCTGCGACCGCGGAGAGCGCGTCGGCGACGTTGTCTTTCCGCAGCGAACTCATCAGCGCGGCCGTCAGATAGACGTTATCGGCATGCGCCAATAGCTGTGCCCCGATTTCCGGTCCGGTGGGGTGGTCCAAATCGGAGCCCAGCGCGTATGCGAATTGCATCTGAACCAGGGGATCGACATCACGGGCCAGTTCCCAAAACGCGGCGTTCACCTCCGCGGTCGGCGCGGCGAAGTGCTCCCGCAGCTTAATCGCCAGGCGGCGCACGCCCGGATGCGGATCGCGCAGCCCGCGCGTCAAGGAATCGACCGTGAGCGCGTCGAGCCCGTCGAGCGTGGCCAGCGCATGCAGCCGAGTCAAGGGGGATTTGCTTTCTTTCGCCAGCCGAGCCAACAGTCCAGCCGCCGCCGGGTCGTTGGCCCAGAGAAGCATCTGCTGCGCCATGTCGCGGACCAGGCCGTTGCCATTTTCCAGAGCCGCGACCAGCCCGGCGGTGTCGAGGTGGTCCAGCCGCGGCAGCTTCGGCGAGGGCGCGTCGGCCCGCACCACGCGATAAATCCGCCCCCGGTCTGACCCCGCTCGAACGTCCAGCCGTCGCTGCCAGTCGTCGGGGATCCACTGGGGATGCTCGATCACGAACCGATACATGTCGGCAATCCACAGCGCCCCGTCGGGACCGGTGCGAACCATCGCGGGCCGAAACCAATTGTCGGTCGAGGCGAGGAATTCTTTTTCCAGCTCATCGTCGGCGCGGCGGCTGGTGAACGACGGCCCATCAGGCGTCACGAGCTCGCGATGGATCAGATTATGCACCGGCTCGCAAACGAAGCTGTTGCCGTAGTATCGCTCGCCGAGCCAGTGATCGCGGTAGATCTCCGGGCTGCAGGCCGACGTGAAATGATTTGCGCCCTCGAAGTCGTTGAATCGGGCGAGCGTGCGGCTGAGCGGATACACGCGGGCCGCCCCTGGATTGACGGGCACATTCTTGCGGGCGGTTGGCGGAATGAAGTGCGGATTGCGGCGGAGATAATGGTCGTCGAGCACATAGTGCCAGAAGGGCTGGCTGTTGTCGCCGCCGAACCAACTTCCCCAGTCGTCGCGACCAATGCCGAATTGCGTTTGCCCGCTTTGAGCCTCCAGTTGGCCATCGTCTGGCCGGATGCGCAGATCGCGGCCGTTGACATCGACGATTTGCCCCGATTTGGTGCTCTTGATCTTTCCACCGCTGTTGCCGTTGCCGACATGGAGCCAGTTGTCGATACCCCAGCGCAGCCCGTTGACCCGGTGCTGTTGGTTTCCCTCGCTGAAGCCTTCAAAGAGCGTGACCCGCCGGTCGGCGTGGCCGCTGCCGGTTGTGTCTTCGGCATAAAAGATGAGCGGCGCGGCGGCGACCAGCACGCCCTTCCGCCACACTTTAATGCCCGTCGGAAAGGGAATGTCGTCGAGAAAGACGGTCGCTTTGTCGTAGTGGCCGTCGCCGCGGGTGCTTTCCAAGACCTTGATGCGTCCGCCGGGCTTCCCCTTGCCATCCATGCCGTTGGGATAGTCCCGCATTTCGACGACCCACAGCCGGCCATCGGGCCCCCAATCAAAGGCGACCGGATCGACGACCAGCGGCTCGCTGGCGACGAGTTCGACTTTCAGGCCCGGCGGGACGTGGATCGAGGCCAGCCCTTCGGCCGGCGATTTGGGCGGAGGAAAATCGCGCTGCATCTCAGCAGAAAGGAATTGCGGCGGCAGTTGCTGTTGGACGGCGTCGACGATCAAGTCTTCGTCTTGGGGGGCCAACCGCGTGGGCCAGCCATAATAGGCCATCGACACATCTGGCTCGTATCCTCCTTCGCGCAGCACGCGCTTCGACGCGATGTAGCACGGCACGTCGTTGGCGTATGCGGTGATCCACAGGCGGTTGCGGTCGGCCAGCGCGTTGAGGCGGCCCACATAATCGACGACCACTTCGCCGCCCAGAAACACCATCGCCAAATCGTTTCCCCAAGACCAAGTCGCCACGGGGTAGCGGATCGACGTGGCCAGCGGCTGGCCCTTGTGCAATTCTTCAAGCAAGAGCTTTGCCCGGTAGGAACCGACGTCCCGCGGGTTCGCGGCAGCCGCAGCCAGTTGCTCGCGCGTCGGGAGAGTGCCCAGCGGCAGGTCGATGTGGTTGAACGCGCAGCGAATCCGCCGCCCGTCGAGCGGCTTCAAGTCGGACTGCAAGAGCCGATTCACTTCGTCGGCTAGCTCGCGGCCGTGCTGGCGGCAGATCTCCAGGCTTCCTCGAGGATGCGGGTTCGCGTCGCCCGCGCAGCCAATCGTTTGCAGGGCAATCGCGCCGGGATGATCGGCCTCGATGAATTCCTGGGCAAAGCCGGCCCAATCGCCGTGAACCTGATTGAAATTTCCCCCCAGCGTCGTGCAGTGACAAGCGTAGTCGGCCACGACGGCAAGCAACTTTCCCTGCTCGTCGCGTGCTGCCAGCACGGGCAGTCGGTGGTTGACCGGCCCATCGGTGCGCTTCGCCGATCCCAATCGACAACCCGTTTTTCAGCGGGCGGCGATTCATAGCGAATCCGACCGTCCCCGCGCCCCAAGAGAGGCGGGCCGGGCGCCGCGCCGCCAGGGCCTCCAGCGCCACTTGCGTCAACTTGTCGATCACCTCCTTCGTGAAACGCTCGATGTGTTGCTGATGCTCAGGTGGAAGCGGCCCTCCAAAGATCAACGGGGCGAAGCCGGTCACGGCCGGCGCGCTGTGCGTATGCGAGCTGCAGCAGACGATCCGCTCCCGCTTCAGGCCCGCCTCGTCGGCCAATCGCCGCGCGACTTCGTCGACCATCGTCTCCTGAATCCCGCAATTGTCGGCGGTGAGCAACAGTGCCGGCCCTTCGTCGTCGGCGCCGGTCGCTTTCGCGCCGGCCCTTTTCGCGCAAGCTCCCCGCCGATGACGAGTGCCTTGGCCCAAATCTTTTGCGCGACCCCTTCCGATTCCTTTTGCCGACTTCCATAACCGGTGAGGCGGACGGGATACGACGGCGTGATATCAATCTTCGCCACGCCGACGAGCACCAGCGGCCCCCCGGCGCTGTCCGCGCCCGTCTTTGCGTGAACGGGTGGCTCGCCCAGTGAGCGGCGCGTCGAACCATCCTCGAGCCAAAGCGTCAGCATGACGCACGCTGCCATCAACAGTGATCGGCACATGACAAATCTCCTGTAACTCTTCAATTCAGGTTATGTTGATGGATTGGACTGATTTCGGCGGCGGCGTAGGCGAAGGCGGTTGCGTGTCGGTCTTCGACAATATCCGGACGAACGACGGAAAGCGGGGAACACCCCGATCCGACAACTCTTGATAGCGGAACGTGATCAAGCTCCCGACCGGCGGAGGGTTTTCCCTTTGGGCATCGGAAAAGCCAGTCCCGACGGAAAACTCGGTGCCGTCTGGCAAGACGACCCCCAGGGCTCCGAGCCGGCCCTTGTGACGGCCGGCTCCCGGCAGATGTTCAACCACGCGGGCCTCGGCATCCAGAAACCGCTTCACCTTGAGCAACGTTCGACGACCGGCCTGCTTCGTAACGCGATCCGGGCTCGCGCAGCATCAGTCCTTCGCCCCCGAGAGCGTCAATCCGATCCAATTCCGCACGCAGGTGATCCAGATCGCGACAGCGCTGCTGTTCAAGAATCTGCAGGAACTTGGATTCTTGCTTGCCGAGCGTGTCCCGCAGATACGCTAGCCGCTGTTCGAAGACGTCATCGACCGCCGGCGCATCGAACACGACGAACGCCAGTTCGCGCCATAGGTCGCTCTTGTCTTGCCGCCGCACGATGCTGACGGTCCGCTGAAAACTCTTGCGGGCCAGCCACAATTCTCCGTCCAATGGGGTCGCGGGCAGATGCTCGATGAACCAATCCGGAGCGAAGAACCGATTTCCCTGCGCGACAAGAACTGTTGGCCATCCCAATAGGCCCGCACTCCGTCGAGCTTTTCGCTCATCCACCAATCGGCCAGATTCGCGTCGCTGTCCCATGTCTGTGCCAATAGCAGGCCGGGCGCCGTGGACGTTTCGCCGGTCGCCGGTTCCGGCCGTGGAGCAACGGCGCTGCCGATCCGCTTGGCCTCGGCCTCGTCGCCCCGATACTTGCGGAGATGTTTGCACGTTCGGCGTTCGATGCCGATCGACTGATTCCGCCAGGCGGGACAAGTGCAACTGTAAACGCCGCCGGTGTTCTTCAGCAGATACGGCTTGGCGGCCGACCCCTTGATCTCGACCGATTCTCCATCAGGCAAATCTGGCATACTGTCTCCTCCGCGGATTTAATGGCCTTGCCGAGGATTATACCTTGTCGATACCACGAATGTTGCCGCCCCCTATCGCAGGTCGGCGGCCCCATTGGTTAGGATAGTCTTCGCAACTTAATTTGAGCCTGTACAAAATCACTTGGCAGAAGGTCACTGCGTCCGGCGTTTTTGCGTGAGGGCTCTTGATCCGCGTCGCGCTCTATCCCCATCCATCGAAATGACTGATCATCATACAGCGTCGCGCGGCCGGTTTGGATTGATGCCTTGCGTCTGTTTTATTCTCCAAAGTGGATTGGCATGCATTCCTTGCATGGCCTTCGCCGACGAACCGGCCAAACCATCGGCTGACGCGACGCGACGAGCATCTAGTCCGGCTGAGGAAAATGCATTGGCTGCCGCCACCGCGTCGATCAAAGCCCGACCGTCGGCCGAAGGCTATCAGCTTCGGGCGATGATCGAAAGCCGACTCGACCGACATGCCGCGGCGTTGGCCGATTTCGACGCAGCGGTCAAGTTAGCGCCCCGAAGACGCGGCCGCTTTCGCCCGCCGCGGCGATGAACATTTCTTTCCAGCGCAGTTCAAAGACGCATTGGCCGACTACGATCGGCAAATTAGCCTCGCGCCGGATTCCGGGCCCGGTCACTGGCAACGCGGGATTGCTTGCTACTACGCGGGCAAGTACGCCGACGGCGCCAAGCAGTTTGCCGCCTATCACAGCAAGGTTGACGACAACGACGTCGAGAATTCGATCTGGCGATGCATGTGCATGGCCCGCGAAAGCGGTTTGCAGAAAGCTCGCGCCGAGATGCTCGTGGTCAAGCACGATGGCCGAGTGGCGATGATGGAGGCCTATCGAATGTTCGCCGGCAAAGCCGAGCCGGCGGACGTGCTCAAAGCGGCGGAAGCCGACGCTCCCGCCGAGCAGCTAAACGCGCAAGGTTTTTATGCTCATCTCTATGTCGGCCTCTACTACGACATGATCGGCAAGAAGCAGCTTGCCATCTCTCATTTGCGCGAGGCCGAGCAACATCGGATCGACCATTTCATGTGGCAGGTCGCGCGGGTGCATGTCGATCTGCTCGATAAGAAACCGTGAAGCTGCGAGCCGAACGGTCAGGCCGCTCGGCGTTTCCGATCCAAGTGGGCCTTCATCACGGTGAGGTAGTCGCCCGCGGAGCTTCGGCAGCGCAGCACCGTGTTTTGGCCATGAATGCGTCGCCGCAAGAAGACCTGGTCGAACCGGTGCTCACGCAAGCCGAGAGTTGTCGCCCGCGAATGCCAGTCCATGAACTCACCGAGCCGCAGTGCGGGATCGAATAACCCGACGCGGAGGAAGTCGCGCGTTCGGATCAGAATCGAGCCCGCGACGCAACCGGCGTTTATCGCGGGAAGCTGCATTCCAGCGGGTGGGGCATAGGATGCGTCGAAGAACTGCTCGACTCGGCCGGACACGAACGTCGCCTCGGGGGTCGCGCGCAGCGCGTCGAGTTGCAGCATCAGCTTGCCGGCAGTCCACAAGTCGTCGGCATCCAGAAAAGCCAGCAGCGTCCCGCGCGCGTCTTGCACTCCGGCGTTGCGGGCCGCGGCGATGCCGCCGTTCGCTTGCCGCAGGCAGCGGACCCCGGCAAAACTCCGCGCAATGTCGCCGGAACCATCGGTTGATCCGTCGTCGACCACGATGATTTCGATCCGCGAATGCTGCTGTGATTGCACGCTACGAATCGCATCGTCCAAGAAACGGGCCGCGTTGTAAACGGGAATGACGACGCTCACGAGTTCCGCTTCAGACATTGAATGTCCTTTACTCAGGCCAAGGGCTCATCGAATCACAATCACCAATTCGAGCGGTTGCACCACTATTCTGGAATCTTACGTTTGATGGACCGCTCGATGACGGCGGATCGATCGATGCAGAAGTGTCATCGTGTCGAGTGTCGGGATCGAATTCCTTCCGTCGGTCAGGCTGCCTTTGCGCTTGCGATAGGTCAGCACGAGGTCGGATATCTGTTTTTGGGCTGTTTTCAGATACCGGGATTTCGCCAGCCAATCGGTGTCTTCGCCGATACGCAAGGCCGGATCGAATGGCCCCACTTCGACGAAGGCCGAGCGACGAAATATCGCCGCGCCGATCACGAACAATGGTACGTTTTCGCGCAGCAACGAATGCACGCGCGTTCCGGCGGCATCTTCTTCAAGGCGCACGAAGTTCATTGCTCCCCAAACGAAATGCAACTCCGGATCGGCTAGCAAATGTGGAAGCAGCGTTTGCAAATGGTCGGGGGTCCACAGATCATCGACGTCGAGGAAAGCCAGCAAGTCGCTCCGCGCGGCTTGAATGCCCGTATTTCGCGCCGGCGGCGCCTTGATTTTCCTGATACTGGTAGCGAACCTCGGGCCAATTGGCCATGAGGCCGCGCGTTTCGTCGGTCGAACCGTCGTTGACCACGATGATTTCCAGCGGTTCGTAACCTTGCCGGCGGACGCTGGCGATCGCCTCGGGCAAGAATCTCGCCGCGTTGTAGGTCGGAATAATCACCGAGATCAACGGGTTTTCCGTGGGATCAAGCGGCATGGCGAGATTCCTTTCCGGCGAGAAGCGCCGATAGTTCACGGGGCGCCGACGCCAAGTCGGTGCTCAGATCCAATCGGAACGCCGGCACATCGCGCATGAAATCCGCGAAGAACGACAGCGACGCTTGCCGCGCTTCCGGCAGTTGGTACATTGTCGATGGGGCGATGGCCAAAACTCCCAGCGACTGCGGCTGCCGAGTGATCCGCGCCCGCTGGAGCGGCGCCACCGTCGGTTGAATAACCCCTCGGATCGCCAAGCGATCGCGCACCTGGTTCCGCAAGCACTCATGCAAGAACAACAGCGATTTGCGCTCCGGCCCGATCTCGTCGGCCACTCGCGAGCGCCAATGCGGCAGCGATTGATGTAGAAACGCGGTGTGTATCTTGGCGGAGTTGTAGAGGCTGTGTGCCGTCGGCGTTGGCGAGTTGGTGAGCAACACATAATCGTCGCCGACGTATTCCATTCCGGCATCGACGCAGCAAATCGCCGTCGTCGATTTGCCGCTTCCTCCGCAGCCGGCCAGCAGAATTCCCTCGCCAGCCAGTCCGACGGCAGCAGCATGGGTGACGTGGCCGCCGAACGATTGCGACCACCAATGCAGCAGAATTCGAAACGGGGCCGCCGTTTCCCAGTATGGAAGACACTGCGCGTCGGGCAGCCAGTACAACGCGCGGCGCGTCGGCCGGTGGTACAGGCACAGCAAATCATGATCGCCGGAGAAGTTGACCAACACCCGTTCGTCATTGAGCCCCGCAATCGCGCCGCCGTGCGCCAGTCGGCCGAAGTCCCACGGCGGCCGTGGCGGCAACCAGCCCTCGGCACTTTGCCAGGCGAGAATTTCAAGTCCATCGTCGGCGGCTGATCGAGACTCGGCGTCACACTTCAGATGCGCCAGTGGCCGAGCCAAATGCGCGAGCGATTTCCCCGCGAACCGCACGCGAACATGCCGGCCTGCGATGTGAAAATCGTGCGAAGTTTCGCCAAGCTGATCGGTCGCCCGGTCGAATCCTCGTGCGGTTTGTTCGAAGAAGCGTTCGAGTGCCGACGATGAAATCTCCGCAGCCTGGTCCGTCGCCATTTGCATTTCCGAGCGCCTGCAATTGTTTTCGTAACGCTGCCAAATCGATTCAGGCCGCCGGCCGGACCGGCCAACCGGCTTCTCCAATCTCGTGGATCGGATCGAGCAGCAATTGGTCGGCCATATCGTCGAATTTCTCGAACGTCGGCGCCGCATACGGGCCGCCCGACAATTCCACGGGACCGACTTGCGACGCTTCTCCGCCGGCCGCGACGAGCAATTGCTCCTCAACCAATCGGGCCACAAATTGCCGGACCTCGGGCTCGATCCGTGCCTCGGGCAATTGATGATGCTTTGCCAACTGAGCGACGACCGCGGCCAAGGCGTTTCCCGCCAACAGGAGTCGGCAGACATCGGCGCCCGTGCCGCGGATGCTGTAGTAGCAACCCGACTCGAAATGCACCACGACGAATTCCCCCTCGATCACCTCGCTGATGACTCGCTGACTGTCGAAGCAAAAATGAGCAGTTTGATCGGTCATGATTTACATCCTCGAATGGAATTGCTAGCAGCGAATGGTCGATCGAACGATTGCCGAGCGGCAGATTGACATAGAATCGACGCCGGGGCCGAGGGCACTTTAATGATCCGAGCCTTTGCACCGGTCGAGGCAACCTTGACGTAGGAGATTGGCGAATCGTATTTGTCCAGTCTGCGCAGAACGTGCATTTCTTCGCATGGGACTCGATTTCGTATTGGGGTTCCTGCACCGGCCCGATAAGCTCTTGCGCCAGCGGCGTAACTCAACTCGAAGAGCCTTGTTGGTTTCGCGGAATTCGCCCGATGCAAATCGATCGGCAAAACGAATCGAAGTCGTTGTTTCCGTCTTCGACGCAGGAGCTACTGCTTCGCGCGGCCCTGTGCGACGGTGCAGCGCGGGAAGCCTTCGCTTCGTGGAAGAAAGCCAGCGGGTTCACTCAGTACTCGGACGTCGACTTTCTTTCGACGCAATTGCTAGCATGCGTCTACGGCAACTTGGTTCGATCCGAGATACCCGATCCTTGGCTGCCTCAATTGGCCGGCCTGCAGCGTTATCACTGGGCGAGAAACGCGGCCAGGCAAAGGAGCCTGCTCGAAGTCGTTGACCGATTTCGTGCGGTCGGGTTGGAATTCGTCGTTGTGGGTAGTCTCGCGCTACTGGCCGGCAAGTATCTCGGCGACCTGGGTGAACGGCCGCTGCTCGATGCGGCGATGGTGCTGAAACCATCCGACGGTGCGAGCGCCCGTCGGGTGTTAGCCTCGATCGGCTGGAGCGTCACTTCGGCCGCGCCGCCGGTGGCGGGCTGGCGATCGGAAGGGTGGCGCGCGCCCGACGCTTTGACATTTCAAGTTCACTATCGCTGGTTGCCGAAGCCCTATCCGGTCGTCGGAATCGGCCGGTTATTGCGACATGCCACGCTCGTCGAGCTCAGCGGCGTGCGGTTCCATATTCCGGATGCGACGGACCTATTGCTCCACTCATGCGTTTGCAGCCGACTCGTTCACGAAGATTTCCGCCGGCAGTTTCTTTGGGTTGCCGACGCGATGCGCGTGCTGGAACGCACTAGCTCCGGCATCGATTGGGAGCGGCTGTGGCGAGAATCGCGACCGTTTTGCACGCTGTTTCCGTTGCGGGTGTGCTCGAATATCTCCGCAAGGAGTTCGACGCGCCGGTGCCCGAAAGCTGGATGGCGAAGGCACGGGAGGCGGAGATTCCGCCGGCCGACTTGTATCCATTCCACCGATCGACAAGACAGAGACTTGAGTTCCCGCAAGGCAAGAGAATCGTGAATCGGCCTTGGGATGGATATGTCGCCGCCGAGCAAGCAGCCGGACGAAAACCATCGGCCAGCGGACTAATCCAATATCTTGCGTGGCGCACCTCCGTCGAACTGCGGAAGGCGACGCGTTTCAGGTCGAAGCACGCCGCAAGTGAAGCGACATAGCCGAGGCGAGATTCAGGCCGCGGGGCACGACCGCGAGTCAATCAACTCGAACTCAGCGTGCCAACGCCGAACCTTTCGGTCGTGCATCGGGTCATACGTGACCCAATTCTTCAATCGTTCGAGCGATCCCTCCGCGCCGCGACGCTGCAAGTGGAACGAATCGTCGCCGGGGAAACTGTAACCGCCGTAGGCGGAAAGAACTCCGTCGTAACCAGCGGCTCGGGCTAGTTGAAACGCGTCGGCCGTCAGATTTCTGTGGCCACCGAACGGAAACGCAAAATAGCGGATCGGCTGTCCAATGGCGTCGGCCAGTTCATCACGGGAGGTCACTATTTCGTCGCGAAGCGTCGCGCGATCGGTGATTTGGCCAAAATCGGGATGCGTGCGGCTGTGGGCGCCAATTTCAATGCCCGCTTGTACCATTTCCCGCAACTGCGCGACGCTATTCGGCTGCAAGCAATGGCCGTTCGCCCGATCGTGCTCGAAAGGGATCCCTTTCAGAACGGGCTCTGTACAGACGAAATAAGTGCAAGGGACTTTCTCCTCAATCAGCAACGGCAGGGCCATCCGGCAGTTTTCCGCATACCCATCGTCGAAAGTGATGGAAACGGCCGGCCGATGATTCGCGCCTGCGCGAATCCGGCGTTGGGCCTCTGCGAGCGAGATCAAGTCGAATCGCGGCTGGAGCCAACGGATCGCCCCGACAAATGTCCGAGCGGGCGTGGTCCAGGCGTTGGCGCGATCGTCGGCGATCCGATGGAAAATGAGCACTGAAATCGGCGCTCGGCCCGCAGCCGCCATCCGTCGATTGCGCCAGCGGCGGTACGGACTGCTTGCCCGGCGATAGAGCGTTGACAGACAGCGTCGCAATGCTTCCATGCAGCGAGCTCTTTTGGGGTGTTCTTCCGACAACGGAAAGCACGGAGTTCCTACGCAGCTTTTCTCCGCCGCGAATCGTCGGAGAACCGTTCGACGTTTCGCCGCATCGGCAGTGTGATTGCCTCTTCCGTTTCCGTATCGCCGGTTGTTTCGCCGTGCGCGATCTTTTGCAGCCCATTCATGGCAAACGTCGGACGGTCTCCGCTCAACAGACGCTGGACGTTGGCGCCATCCCGCCAGCGCGCCGGCGCGGTGGCTTCGCGAGGATGCCAAAGGTGATACGCCCGCGTCCACCGCATGATGGATTGAATTCGCAGGCCGACTTGGCGGAGGCGGCGCGCTAGGTCGTCGTCCTCGCAGCCCCAACCCTCGAAGTCCTCGTCGTAGCCATTGACTCGCTCGAAGTCCGATCTCCAAATGCCGACGTTGCCGCCGAACAGCTTTGGCTTGGATCGATGGCGAATCAAACCATAGAACCGCGCCTTGCGGTCCACCTTTGCCAGCCGCCGGGACTCCGCGGGCAAAACCCAATTGAGGTAGGCGCAACAACGAATCACGTCTTCGTCGACTCGGGCGGAAATCGCTTCTTCCATCCGCAGGCAGTCGCCGCTGAATGCCGTCGCGGGCCGACGCCGCGCCAGGTGCTGGGCCACGAAATCCGGCGGCAGAATGCAGTCGCCATCGACAAACAGCAAGTAGGACGCCACGCTCGCTGCCGCCCCTTCATTCCGGCAACGGGCCAATTGAAACGTCCGATGCTCGTGCGTGGTGAACCGGACCGGAAAATCGACCGCCTCGGCAAACCGTTCGACGATTTGCCGCGTTTCGTCGGTCGAACCGTCGTCGGTCACCACCAATTCCATCTTTCCAGCGACGCCCGCTTGCATGGCGATCGCTGCCAGCACCAGCTGCAAATGTCGCGGCTTTTGGTAGGTGGACACGATCAGCGCAGCCTCCGGCCGGATCGCGCCGGCGTGCGAGTCGTCGCCTGTATAGATGGCAAGTTTTCCGACCACTGCCCACCTGAATTTCACGAACGGACCGAGACAATCCCGTTTGTGGTATCGGTTGGGTCAACTTCGCCGGTTGAGCAAACCCGATCGCTCGGAAAAAAATAGATGAAGTTCAGCAGCCCGCTAAAGCTTCGCGCCTCGCGGCCGAATGCTGAATTCTGACGAATCCGGCTACCGCGCCCAGGCGACGCAGGTTCCACGTTTGCTTCCATGCCCGACGGTAAGATATGCTTTACCCTGTAGCATTACGACGACCATTTCGGCGTGTTCAGCGAGACTTTTTCGCGATTCTGCAAGGTGCGAGTCGATCATGGCGGTGCTCAAATCCATCGGCGACCCTGCCACGTCGTTCCCGCTGTTGGGCGACACGATCACGATCGGCCGCGGCGGCGCCAACTCCATTCCGCTGGCCGACAACGCCTGTTCGTCGCGGCACGCTCAGTTCATTCGCGACGCTCAGGGTTGGAGCATCCAAGACCGCGGCAGCTTGAACGGAACCTTCGTCAATGGCCAGCGGATTCAGCCGGCGGAGAACGTCCGCTTGCTGCCGGGCGACCGGATTCTGGTCGGAGCGACGGAGTTTTTGCTCGAACTGGAGACACCCCGCGCCGCCGGTCCGATCGCTTCGCGGGACGTTTTCGAGCCAGCGACGGGCGCGAACTATGCCGGTTCATTCATGCAATCGATGGCCGACGACGGACGAGCCGTTTGCCCGATCGGCGCCGACTTGCAGCAGTCGCTGATCATCGACGACGGTGCCGACGACGCGTCCGGCTCGCATTTTGAGTTCCGCAGCGTCAACCCGATGCCACTGAGCTCCGAGCAAACCTTGCAGTTGGGGAGTTCGCGGCGGGCAACTCCCACCGCCGGCCTCGTGCCGATCGGTCGGCCCAGCGGCGAAGGTCTGGCCGAAATCAAACTGCGGCTGATTCTCGACGTCTCCGAAAAACTCGTGCAAATCCTCGAACCGCGAAAGTTGTTGGACGAAATCCTGACGATCGTGATGGATCAGGCCGGCGCCGACCGCGGCATGCTCTGCCTGCTCGACGATCAACGGCAGCCGACGCCGATCGCGGTGCGGGGGCTGACCAACGACCAGACGGTGCGCATCAGCCGAACCGTGTTGCATCGGGTGCTCGACCGGCGATCGGGAGTGTTGATTCAACAAGCGAACAATTCGGCCAACTTATTTCGATCGCTCGAGGAAATGCAAGTTTGCTCGACGCTCTGCGCTCCGTTGTGGACGGGCGACAAGATCGTCGGGCTGCTGTCGTTGGATTCAACGCGCCCGACCAAAATCTTCAGCGAGCAAGATTTGGAATTGCTGCTTGCCGTGGCCCACCAGGCGGCGATGGGCATCGAGCGCATCCGCCTCGGCCAGGTGATCGAGGCCGAGCGTTCGGTGAAAACCTATTTGAGCAAATATCTCGACAACCGGATCGTCGAGCAGATTGCCGGAAGCGCCGCGGGCGTCGATCCACTGGCGCCGACGGAAAAAGTCGTGACGGTGCTTTTCTCCGACATCGTGTCGTTCACGAAGATCTGCGAGGGCCTGGCGCCGGTCGAAGTGGCGACGTTCATTCGCGAATACTTGTCGTCGATGACGGATGTCGTGTTTGCACACGGCGGCACGATCGACAAATACATCGGCGATGCTTTGATGGCGCTGTTCGGCGCGCCGCTGCCCAGTCCGAACAGCGCGGCCGACGCGATTCGCGCCGCGCTGGAGATGCGCCGCTTGGTGCAAGACTTCCGCGCACCGAGACCCGGATCGCCCCCGCTGCGCGTGCGGGTCGGCGTTAACACGGGGCCGGTGGTCGTCGGCAATATCGGCTCGACGCGGCGAATGGAGTACACGGCAATCGGCGACGCGGTGAACGTCGCCGCGCGCTTGCAAGCCTTCGCCCGGCCGAACGAAATCTGCATCGACGAAACGACCTACTCGCAAACGTCCGACGCATTCATCGTCGAGGAAATCGGCGCGATCGACGTTCGCAATCGCGCGAAACCGGTGGCCGTCTACAAGGTGATCCGGGCAAAGTAGGGCGGGCAGCGTAACGCAGGTTTCACCTGGGCGAAGCTGAAGACCGCTTACTATCGTGCGCTGCTCTTTATGAGCACCGACGCAACGAGAGCATCAATCCGGCCGCCGCGAAAATGGCCAGGCAAATTGCCGATGGTTCCGGAACGGCCGTTACGGTGAATTCGGACGGGTCGGTCAGCAGAAACTCCGCGGTGACGCTGCCACCCGCGCTAAACACGCCTGCATGGTCGATGGCGCCAGTTAAGTCGAAAGTGTCTGCCTCCGGGTTGCTGGGATCGCCCATCGAGACCGACGTATTGATTTCCACGGTGAACGGAGCGTCAACCGGGGCCTGAAACGGCGTGCCCAAAATGTCGCCGTTGAATCCGAGCGTATATTGGGGCATTGTCGGATCGTCCGATTGCTTGACGGACTCGGTAACGCCGTTCGTAAGAAAACCGTTCGAGGTGAATACGCCCGTGTTCGGGTCGAAGTGATACGATCCGCTATAAAGCGGAAACGCCGTGACTCCTGGGTCTCCCTTCACGCCGTTATATGCAGTTGCTTCGACATCGACGAACACATCGAAAAACGACGGCAAATTCGTGCCGTTGGAGACCACGCCTTGAGCGACTGTTTGATTCGCCGTGTTCAGGGGGAGCTGCATTATGGTCGGGTCGGTGTAGCCGGCTGGCGGAGCAGCCGGAAGGTAGTAATACGGATCGGCCGTCGCGAGAATCGATGCCGGCAACAAGAACTGAAAGGTCGTGGTATTTGGCGCCATCCCGCTGCCGTTGTAGGTCGCCTCGATCGTCGTGCCGCTTGCCGACGCATTCCAAACGTCGCCCCGCAGATTATCGATGGTCGTTGGCGCATCGGTCCATGCGAGTCCGCCCGTGGTCTTGGTCACGCCGGTTGGCCCGACGCTGGCGGAGGCATAGGATTGGGCATGAGAAACAATTTCGTCGGACCGGATATTCGCCGACGCGGAAGTCAAACTGTACAGGTTATACGACTTCGAAGTCGAAACAAGCGGACCAGGCGGGGGCGTTGCGGCGGCATACGTGGTGCCCGTGATCGTAACGGCATGAGCAGAATCGCCGAGCAGCGGCGAGATGGCAAGCGAGGCGGCCCCGACCAAGAGACCTAGCCAAAGATAATCGCGGCGCTGACGGATCGCATTCATTAGACGACTCCCCGCGTAAGCAGTTTTGTGGTGGATCAAGATGCCCAGCCGGCGACTTTCAAAGGTCGCCCCGCAGCCCGCGTTTCCTTATGCAGGAATCAAGGTTGAAACAGACAGCAGCGCGGACGAAGTGGGAAACCGCAACCGCTGAAACTCTATCCCCCCTAAACTAATTGATGTCTCCGAAATGTCAACGAAATTGCGGGAAAAAGTGGAACTTGGTCAATATTCTACTCCGCTGGCCCGACCAGCACGAAAGGAGCCCAATAATAGGGTGACGACCAGCGCGGGTTGGCACGGACATTCTTGCGAGCTTCCTGGAGCAGCCGGGCGTAGTTCATCGGCTCGCCCGCCTTTTCGGCCTTGGCCACGCCCTCGAAAAACGAACCCATGAGTTCGGCGGTCGAAGCATCGTCGACATTCCAATGGCTGCAAAGTACTCGCCGGCTGCCGGCCGCCAGAAAGGCCTGGGCCAGCGAAACGCCGGCCTCCAAGGGCCGATCCGGGCCGACGTTCGTCTGGCAGGCGCTCAGCGCCACCAATTCGCAGCCCTTCAGCGGCAACGCGTGGATCTCGTGGAGCGACAGGAAACCGTCGTCCTCGGAGGAGACCGCCGCGGTCGGCCCCGGCGTCAGGGCGATCGCGCCAAATAGATTGCCGTGCTGTTGATCGACGAGACCGTGGGCAGCGAGATGAACGTAGCGGCGTCCGGCGATTTGCCGGCGAACGTTATTCTCCGTCGCGTCGTCGAATTCCAAATGCGCGACGTTGGCGGCCGGAAACGCGGCCGCGACCCGCGGCATTCCCGCGACGTACCCGGCAGCGGCGGCAATCGCCCGCCCAATTCCAAATAAGTCGTTCGAGACAGCGCGGCCACCGCCGATGCATCGGGTCGATCGGGCGTCTGCGGATAATGCGGATTGCCCACGGTCAACACCGTCGCGGGGCGATCGACGAATGCGGCAGGCCGAGCTTCGAGATTCAGCAGAATCGTCGCCGACGGCGCGTAGGCGATCGGCGGCAGCACGTCGAGCAGATAGCGTGGCGTGGCGCCTCCTTCGACCAGAAGCGACTCGAAGGGAAGCTCATGCAAACCTCCGTCGGGCACGATCACCACTTGCCGTGGATTGCGATCCTGGATTCGCTTGCGAACACTGCGGGGAAGCAACACTTCGGCCAATTGCGTCCCCTGCTCCGACGCAATCACGCCCTTTGGCGAATGGACGATGCCACTCAGCCCGCGGCCGCCGGCCCGGTCGCGCAAGTCGGCCAGATATTGGCTGACCAGCGGCACAGTGCCGGCTCGTGTTAAATGCCCGGCCGAGACATGCAATCCATCGGCAAGAGCCTGCGGGATTTCCAAAGCGACGACGTCAACCGGCTTCCGTTCATCGCCGATCACAAGCAAGAAGCTTTGCTTGGCGCCGAGATAGTAGAACAGCATCAGGCTATCGCGGCGCGCCATCGATTGCCGCACCGCGGACAGCGAGCCGATCGGTGTGCCTTGCGCAAGATGTTCGCGGTAGTAGGGACTGGAGTTGCGAATGTCGGTCCATGCCTGCGTGAATTGATCCTCGGCAACCGCGAGTTGCGTCGCCAAACGATCGACGCTGGCCTGCGATTGACCGGCCGATATGGCGGCTTGAAACTGGCCGCGCAGCGTTCCCAGTTTTTCCCGTGCGATGCGCTCTCGCTCCAGGATTTTCTTGCCGTCGTCGCCGACGAGCGTATCGCGCAAATCAATCCCGGCTAGGCTGAGTTGATCGAGAAACGTGCGGCTCCGCCCGCGCTCGGCCACTTCGAAAGCCTTGTCGATCCGCCCCGCCTGCAAGCTCCAAGCGACGAGCAAGTCGAACGCCGATGCGAATTGGGTAAAATACTCGGCCCGCTGCTCTTCCGCTCCATTCGTTCCGGCGCATGGCGCTTCAGCCAGCTTGACGGCCTGCTCCAAGAGGCTCATGGCTTCATCGACTTTGCCCTTGGAATACAGAATCTCGGCCAGTTGGCAACAAGTGTGGTAATGGACCACGGGATAGGCTCGGATGGCCTTTTGCTGCTCGAGGGCCTTGCGATAAAGAGCTTCGGCCGCGTCGGTGCGTCCGCGGCGCGATTCCAGGTTCGCAAGATAATTGAGAGTCCGAGCAGCCTGCGGCGACGGCCCAGCCTTGGATTGGATTTCGAGGGTCGCGTTCCAGTCGCGGCTGGCCACTTCGAAGTTGCCGCGAAGATAGGCGATCATGGCGCTATCGTCCAATACCGTGGCGGCGACAAGATCGTGTTCCATTCCGTGCTTGCGACAAACATCCCAAGCGTGGCGGTTTTCCTCGGCGGCGACGTCGGTGCGATGTGCTGCAAGCGCCAGCGTCGTGAGAGCGCAGTAATAGGCAACCGAGCCGGCCGCATCGGGGCCAAACACACGGACGTAGGTGTCCAGCGCCTCGCGGCAATAGTCGCCAGCCTTGTCGAATTCTCCCTGACTTCTATAGGCCCTGGCCACGCTCAGCAGCGCGTCGCTGAGCAAATCGTCCGCGCCGCGACCGCGAAGCCGATAAATGGCGATCGCACGGTCGAACAGACCGATCGCCGCGGCATATTCCGCCTTGGCCAAATGCACGCGGGCGACATTGTTGAGCGAATACGCCAAACTCAAGTCGTCCGGGCGCAGCAGACGCTGCCGAATCGCAAGCGCCTCGTCGAAATGCGACGCCGCCTCCGGGAACGAACTCGCCGCCAGTTCGACGACTCCCAGATCGTTGAGCACCCGCGCCAACTGGAGCGGCGCCGGCGGGTCGTGGCGCCGCCAATAGGCGAGCGATTCGACGAGCAACGGCTTGGCCGATTCGTAGTCTTCGTTGGCGCCATACAAAGCGCCGAGGTCGGACCGGATGGCCACCGTCTGCGGATGGTCTTTGCCTAGACGCTGTTCGGAGAGTTTCAGCAATCGCTGGGCAACGTCGATTGCCGATCGAAACTGTCCCGACTGCCGATAGGCGTTTTGCAGTTGCGCCAGCAGCTTCATCACGGCAGGGGCCGGCGACGAATCGCGATCTGCTTTTTGCAGCGCGGCGGCATAGATCGCCGCCGCTTCGCTCCAATGCTGCTTCGCTTGGGAAGCCAGACCTTGAATCTCGACAATGGCCGCCAAACGGCCCAGCAGATCGGCTTCTTCGATCGAGCCCGAAGATACCTTTCGGACTTGAACCAACAGATCTTCAAGGCCGGCGCAAGCGGAGTCGTAGTCGCCATTCTGCGCCTCGAGCACGACAATTTCCGTTTGGGTCTTGAATGCGGCGGCGCGATCGCGGGTCAACGATTGCGTTGCCAGCAACCTCCGATCCAATTGGATCGCGGCGGCATAATCCTCGACGGCGACATTGGCCGACACTAGCGTGGCCACGACTTCCGGCAATTTCGCGGCGGCCAATTCGCGCCGCTCGATCCGCGCGAGCAAGCCGTTGCCCAACTCGATCACTTTCAGCCACCGCTGGCGCGTCTTCGCGGCATCGGATTGCATCTCGGCGAGCCGAGCCGCTTTCGTCCACAGCGTCAAACGATGCAAAGGATCGCCGGTTGACGTTTGGCTCCTCTCCAAAATCGGCTGCAGCACGCGCTCGGCGTCGGCAAATCGCGTGAGGCCGGCAAGGATATCGACTCGCTCGATGACGTTTTCTTCGAGTAGCTGATCGCGCACGGTTGCATCGATCCGGACTGCTTCGAGGAAGGCCCGTTGTCGCTCCGCCATTTGCAGCGCGTCGTCGAGCCGGCCCCAGGTGCGATAAATGATCGCAAGCGGACCGACGCACCGCCCCAAATCATTCTTGGGCTGAGTGCCGGCATCCATCGCGGCGAGCGCTTTGCGAAAGATCGGCTCGGCTTCGACGTCAGCGCCCCGCGTCGAACAGTGCGCTGGCGTGAAGCACCGGGTCGCGGTCGACTGCGGCCGGTGGATCCGCGGCCGTCAACATGCCAGGCATGCAGAACATCGCCGCGCACAGCGACAGCGCTGCAAAAGTCAAACGATGCAAGTGTTTTGTGCGGTGGAAGTTCATTGCTAATGGTGCGGGATCACGGCGCCGAGATGGGACGAAAAAGTGGTCGCCAGCGATTTCTCGAATTGCGGCGCAAATGGATTCTTCTTCGATTTCACGACCGGTGCCAAACCGCGGCTCAACTCGGCCGAGCCAAGGCTATACACGCCGTCCAGCCGAACATCTCCCTTATCGTATGCGACTTGCTGCTCGAACTTTTGGAGAGCCGCCGCGTCGAGCGGTTCATCGCGCGCGGCCACGAGAAAGCACTCCGCCCCTCGCTCGCTATCGACACTGTGCCACAAATCGTCCGCCTGGGGTGAATCCACGTGCTTTGCCGCTTGTTGTTTGCCGGGATCGAGAGGCCAGAGAAGCGTCGGCTTGCCGTTAGTATCGTACCAAAACAAATACACGAAACGCGGCACGCCAAGCGTCACGTGAAACTGCAACTTATCTCCTTCATGGATGGTCAGCGGTTTGCCGTCCAAAGGACGCCAGGCGTGCGACACTCCCTTTTCTTGCGGCGATTGATAGTCGATCTCCAACTGCGGCGTTCCCGATTCGAAGGCAAAACTCGGCAACGACCCGGCCGGAGTGCCCGTTTGCGATCCGTTCTGCGTTCCACCCGTCGCCGCGGCGTTTAATGCTTTCGAGTCATGGTCGCGATTCCAGGCAAGCACCAACATGATCGCCAGCACCGCGGCCGCGGCGCCGCCGACGGCGATCGACATCCGAGAAATCCGACGCGGAGGCGGCGCGGCTTGCACGGCCGCGCACAGCTCGGCAGCCATGTCGGCGGCGGTCGAATAGCGATCCGCCGGATTCTTTGCCATTGCCCGCAGGCAAACGGCCTCGAGCGGCTTCGGAATCTTGTCGTCGATCGTGCGCGGCGGGGCGGGAACCCGTTTTTGCACTTGCTCCAACACCTGGCTGACCGAGCCCGCGCTGAACGGCAGGCGCTTCGTGAGCATTTGATAGAGCACGACGCCGAGCGAATAGATATCAGTTTGCGGCGCGGCCCAGTGCGATTGACCGGCCGCCTGCTCAGGGCTCATGTAAGCGACCGTTCCCAGCACGTGCCCGGCGTCGTCCTTGAAAAACTGATCGTCCATCTTGGCCAAACCAAAATCGGCAATGTGGGGCCGCTGCTCCTCATCGAGCAGGATATTTGCCGGCTTGATGTCGCGATGGACGATGCCGTTCTTGTGCATGGTGGAGCGCTTCGGCCGCGCCGGCAATCCAGCCCACGACTTCGTCAACGGTGTAGCCGCCGCGATCGAGCCGCTTCTGCAACGTGATGCCACGGATGAACTCGTAGACGACGAACACGCGGCCGTCGCTGGTTTGGCCCGTGTCGAGCACGGTCACGATGCCGGCATGACGCAGGCGGGCGGCGCTGCGGGCTTCGTGAAGAAATTCCTTTGCCCGGTCGGCGGCGTTCGAGCGACTGGCTCGGGGCACTTTGACTGCGACGTCGCGTTTCAATTCCGCGTCGACGCAGCGATAGACGACGCCAAACGTGCCGGAGCCCAACTCGTCGCGCACCTGGTATCGTCCGATCGATTCGACGCGCGGCGTCGAGACGCTGTCGGCCGAGATCGCCGGTTGCGGTTGGCTTCCGCTGGCCGCCATTCTCGTCCCGTCGGAAGGCGAGGGCTTGCTCTCCGAGCCGGATTTCGCCGCAGCCGATTCACGCGAATCGAATGGCAACGTGCCGGAGGAATCGCACGTCGGCGGGACGCTGTCGGATTTCTTGGTTTCGGCGTTCGGATCGCTGAGTGCGACCGTGGAAATCACATCGACTTTATCGGGCCGTGTGGGCAACGCGCGTGAAGCGGAAAGCTTCGGGAATCGACGGTGCAAATCTTCCGGCGACGAGGGCTGCCCGTGCCGCTGCCGAACCGCGGATTCATGGTCCACCAGATCGGAAAGCGAAACCGACGGGTCCGTCAGCTCGGGGTATTCTCGCAAATAGTCCTCGACTTGCTTCTTGTCGCCGGCATTCCATCGCCGTTCCATTTCAATTTTCATCAATTCGGCGATCGCCACGGGCCGGTCGGAAGTCGGCAGACCCGCGACGAATTTGCGCAAGTCGGGGAACTCCGTCCCGCATTGTGCTTCGTACGCATCGACGCACTCGGCGACGGCCCACCATTGCGGCGAAAGATAATCCTTAACGGCGTCGGGCATGGAATTTTCCTTGCGTCGGACGATCGGATCGGAGGTGGGAACGCGAGCCGCGACGTTGCTCGGGCCCATTGCGGGCAAAACCGGCGAACAAAACACTCGGCAACGCCGTCAACAATGCCGCAAAACTCAGCGGCTCGATCGAAGGCTGGCGGCCAACCCTCGGGGAATCGAGGGCCGCGCGACCGTCGTCTTTCGACGCCGGTTGACGATCGTTTCGCCGCGGGGCGAACGGAACCTCGATGTCGAGCCTTGCGAACGACGGGTGGCTCGCCGCGGCAACCTTTGGAGCGACGGCCGCAGCCGGCAATCGATTCGACGCCAATTCGAAAAACTCATCTTCGAGCGGCGACACGACCGCACCGATCCCCTGTTCGGCAACGCCTTCCCAAAATGCGATATTCGCCGCGCCGCCAGCGGCCGATTCATTGCCGGCCAATTCATTGCCGGCCGAACCGCCGTTCGGAAGCCGATCGCCTGTTTGCGGCGAGACGGCAAACATCGCTGCCAGTAGATTATCCGCAGCCGACGACTCGCGCATCGAGCGCGCCGCATCAAGCGCCTGGTCGGCGGCTGCCGGTTTCGATCCGTCGTGCTGCGTCTGGTTGCCGCTCGACAAAGAACCGTCGAACAGTACGTTGATGACTCGCCACGGAACGGCGGGAGCCACGATTTGCAAGAGCGATTCGACCGAATCGAGAACGTCGTCGGGAAGATGATGGATGCCGATGGAATCGGCCGCCGTTTGGACCGTCGATGTCAACCAATGGATCCCGCCGGAAAAGATCGTCGGCACTTGATCGAAGGCGAACGTGTTCCCGCTTTGCGATTCGCGGCCCCCGCCGCCTCCATTCGGGTCTCGTGGCTCCGCGGCGGACGTGGCGAACACGTCGCTGATTTGCTCGACGATTGCAAAGACCGAAGTGAACAAGAAGTTGTTGCCGAGTCCGAACGAGAAACCAAGGTTTCCGCCAACCGAACCAAATGTGTCGTTGACCAGAGCCATTGAGGGAGTAATCTGGTCGACGTTGAAAACCTGCACGTTCTCATCTCCCTCGTCGGCCACTAGCAGTCGGAGGTCTTGCCGTTCGGCGCTTCCGGCCAGTGCGAGCGCGGTCGGATGCAACACATCGGCGTCGAAAAACGTGTCCGCCTCGATGAGGCCGTTCAGTCCGCCGACGAAAACCGCGAAGGCTCCGTTGGTATTGTTGCCGATCACCAAATCGGTGGTGCCGGTCTGCAAGAAATCTCCCGCAACGCCACTCAGCGGCCCCTCGCCTCCGGAGCTGATGTCTTGCCGGCGATTGGCGTCGAAACCGTTGTAAACGGTCAAGGTGTTGGACAAATAGTTGAGCGTCACTAAATCCAGGCCCGTGCCGCCGAAGAAGTTTCCAACCACGGCGGCTTGCGGCGACGCGCCGGTGGCGAATAGCATCGGCGAAACGTCGTTGAAAAACCCGCCGCCGAGCGCGGGCAACAGCGAGACGTTGTTCGATCCCGAGTTGACAATCATCAATTGCTGTTGACCGCTGCCGAGAAAATCGCCGACTTGAGTCTGCACGGGAGCGATCCCGGCGTTCAATCGCGGACCTGGTCGAAGCAGCATCGTCGGATCGTTGAGAAAGATCGAAACATCGTTGGAGCCCTCGTTCGTGACAATCACGTCGGGCCGTCTGTCGCCGTTGACATCAGCCACTGTCACGTCGACCGGATCGGTGCCGGTGTAAAACGTCCGCGGCGGCGCAACTGGTTATTCCCCAGGCCAAGGTAAACGAGGATGTCGTTGCCGCCGCTGTTGGCCACGATCAAATCGTCGATGCCGTCGCCGTTCAGATCGGTCATTGCCGCGGCACCGGGAGCAGTGATCCCGTCCGACCGATCTTGATTGAACCCCGGCGTCGTTCCATCCACTTCGAGTTGAATCTGGTCGTCCGTCTGATTGGTGACCAACCAACTTTGCTGGCCCGACGACGACTGGCTGCCGACGGCGATCGCGACGCGCTGACCCACGCGAGTATACGGATTGAACGTGCCGTCGGCATTGCCCGATAGCGCCATCACGTCGCCAAACTGATTGCCGACCACCAGATCGACTCGCCCATCGCGATTGAAATCGCCGACGGTCAATCCATTGGGGACATTTCCGGCGTCGTAGGTTCCGGCAGCTTGAAACTGGCCTGTCCCGTTGCCGCGGAGCACGGTGATCGTGTGGGCATTGTCGTCGAGAATCGCCACGTCCAAATGCCCATCGGGAAAAAAGCGTCCGGCTTGCACCACCGACGGGCGAACGCCGGCGAGGATTTGCCGCGGGGCGAGAAACCCACCGTGCCCATCTCCGACGAGAAAGGAAACGCTGTCGTCCCCGGAATCGGCCACCACCAGGTCGATCGCCCCATCTCCCGTGAAATCTCCCCAAGTGAAATCGCCGACTCCGTCGCGGCTGTCGAGCGACACGTTGCCCTCGGCATCCAAGCTAAAACTTGCCGGCCCGGTCGAAGCGCGATACTGAACCGGCGCGGCGAAGGAACCCGGCGATTGCTGGGCGATCACTGTGATCGCTCCGGCCACGGCATCGGAAATCAGAATATCGTCGAGGCCGTCACCCGTGAGATCCACCAGTGCCAATTTGCCCGGATGAGCGGTCGCCGCGAGAGCGGGAAGCGCGGTGAATCCGCCGCCGGCCGTTGCCATGAAGACGGTCACCGTTCCATCGCCGGCATTGGCGACGACCAGATCGCTGCGTCCGTTTCTCGTCAGATCGGCGGCAGCGACTTGCGAGGGTTGCAGCCCGGTCGCGAGACGACCGGCAAGCGTGGCAATGCCCGCCGAATTGACCGAGTACAGCGAAACGAAATCGTCGTCGGCATCCACCGCGGCGATGCGATTGCCACCGGGACTTGCGAAGATGACAAATGCTCTCGCCGCTTGATTTGGATTGACGACACGCGCGGCGTCATAAGCGCCCGGTTCCGTGGACCGGCCTGGCCGGACGAGAATGTTTCCGGCTTGATCGAGCGTAATCGAATCGGGTACGCCGTCGCCGGTCACATCGGCAAGCGTCGGCGAAGAAATCGAGAGCGCCGACGCTGAATTGATCGGGCGCGACGAACGTGCCGTAGCCGAGCCCCAACAGCGTGCTGACCGTGTTGTCGCCGGCATTGGCCGTGGCCAAATCGAGCCGGCCGTCGCCATTCAGATCGGTCGCCACGATCGCCGATGGCGATTGCCCAACGGCATACGCCACCGGAGCGGAAAAACTTCCACCGCCGGTTGCCAAAAGCACGCTGACGGTGTTGTCAACCGAGTTGGCGGTAGCCAAATCAAGCCGGCCGTCGCCGTTGAAATCGCCAACGACGATTCCGTCCGGATCGTTGCCGACGGCAATCGGATTGCCGACGACAAACGTGCCATTGCCCGACCCGCTGAGAATCACCACCGATCCGGCAAGCGTGTTCGGGTCCGCGACGGCGACCACCAGGTCCACGGGTCCGTTCTGAGCGAATTTGTCGGCGACAATCGCCGTCGGCCTGCCGCCAATCGCGTAAGACACCGGCGACCGAAATGTGCCGTTGCCGTTGCCGAGCAAAATCGACACTTCGCCGGGCTGCTGCGGGTCGACATTCTGATTGGCCACGGCGATATCCAAGTAACCATCGCCATTGAAATCGCCGAGCGCGATCGAGATCGGCTCATCGTTCAAATCATTCAGAGCGGCCACCGGGGAATCGCCGATCAATGAATAATTGCCGTTGCCGATATTCAACAGCACGGAAACCGAGTTCGACAGGTAATTGGCCACAACGATGTCGGGGCGCCCGTCGCCGTTGAAATCGCCGATCGCGATGGCGATCGGCAAATTTCCCACGGCAATAATCTGATTCGGTGCTTGAAAGGTGCCGTCGCCCAAGCCGAACCGCACGGAGACATTGCCGGACGATCCATTCGCGGTCACCAAATCCGGCCGGCCATCGCCATTCAAATCGGCCGAAGCAATCGCATCGAGAGCGCTAGTCGTGAAGGTCAACTGCGGCTGGAGGGTTCCATCGCCGAGGCCCAATAGCACGGAGCCGCCGGTGCCGCTGGACGTGGCCAGATCGACATGCCCGTCGTCGTTGAAATCGACATGCCCGTCGTTGAAGTTGGTCGCCACCAAGCCGTTAGGATTGTTGCCGACAGTCGCACCCTGCCGGGTTTGAAACGTGCCGTCGCCGAGCCCCAACCGAACCGACACTGTGGCGGCGAAGCCGTTGGGAGTGGCAAAATCCAACCGGTGGTTGCCGAGAAAATCGGCCAACACCAGTGCCTCCGGGCCGCCAGAGATCGCGATCGAGGACGTAGCGCCAAAGCCGCCGCTGCCATTTCCGGCTGCGATCAGCACCCGATCGTCACCCGAGTTGGCAAGCGCCACATCCAAGTGGCCGTCGCCGTTGAAATCCCCCAGCGCCACCGAACTGGTGAATGGGACCGTGCCAAAGTTCGAGCCGCCGGAATTATTCACTGGGCCTTCGTTACGTAAATCGAGCACCGGCCGCGGCTGGAACGAGGCCGCGGCGCCGCCATACAGCAGAGAGACATCGTCGTCGCCGGCGTTGGCCACGGCCAGATCGAGTTGACCATCTCCGTTGATATCGCCGACGGCGATCGACGTCGGCTGATCGCCGACCGTGTATTGCCCGCTTGCAGTAAAGTTGCCATGCCCGTCGCCGCGCAAGATCGATACGGTGCCACTTCTCAGCGAATTGAAGTCCTGATCCACGTTGCGATTGGCGACCGCCAAATCGAGGGCCACGTCGCCCCCAAAATGCCCGGCGACGATCGCATCCGGATCGACCGCATTCAGAGGGACCGCGCTCGGATCGACGCTGACGGCAATCGGACTACCGACGGTAAACGTACCATCGCCCACTCCATTGAGAATGACAACCGAGCCATTGCCACCGCCCGGGTCCGCGTCGGCCACGGCGAGGTCGAGGGCTCCATTTCCGTCAAAATCGCCCGCGACAATCGCCGTCGGCGCACCGCCAATCGCATAAGAAACCGCCGGCTGAAACGTGCCGTCGCCATTGCCGAGCAAGATCGACACATCGCCGGATTGCTGATTGGCCACGGCGATATCCACGTGGACACTGCCGGTGAACTTGCCGATGGCAATCGCGTCCGGGCCGGAGCCGACCTGAATGCTTTGGGCCGGTTGGAAAGTTCCGTCGCCGACACCCAACAAAACCGAAATGTCGCCCGTCAACTGATCCGCGACAACGAGATCGGGAATTCCATCGGCATTGAGATCGGCGGCGGCGATTGCCACGGCTTCGGGCTCGACTTGCAGATCGGCGAATGGCGCCGTGCTCGCGACAAATGACGTGGCGAGATGGTAGCCGCCGGTCGCCGCGGCGCCCGACACGCCAGCCCCGCTTACCTCCAGCCAATAAGTTCCAGCCGGCAGGTGTTGTTGAATCTGGGCGTTGCCGCCCGACAGAGAGCCGGCCGAAAGCAGCAATTGCCGGTTCGTTCCGTACAGCGAAAGCTGGCTTGCCAAATGACTGCCCGAATCAGCGCTCGAAGTCGCCGACAGCAGCCCGCCGCTCGTGAGCGTGACTTCGTAGAAATCCTGATCGCCGTTTGGGCTGACACTGCCGCCGACGCTGGATCCGAGCGCGATGGAGTTCGCGTTGTCGATCGAGTTGTTGGACTCGACTTCCTGCGTTACCGGCGTCAACTGATCCACCTCGATCTGCAAATTGAACGATCCGACCGACGAATCGACGCCACTCTGCGGCAGATGCGGATTATATGCCACGTTGCCGCTGCCGGAGATGCCGACGTAATACGCGCCATTTGCCGGAGCCTGGAACGACAACGTCGGATCGCTCGTCGGCGTGCCGGCGGCGATTGCAAGTTGATTGCCCGACGCGTCGAACAGCCGAACGGCGCTCTCTAGCGGACTTCCCATCGAAAGGGCCGAGACGCCGACTTGAAGCACGTCGCCTTTGTTCAAAGAGAACTGGAATAAATCGGCATCACTTGAATAAGCGATCTGGCCACTGGCCGACGCGGGCACGCCACGGATGAAGCTCTCGGGGGTTGCAGTGGCCAGATCGTTGTTCGCATCGCTGACCGGCGGGGAAACCAGCAAGGTCAGGTTGTAGTCGCCCGACGAGAAGCCGGTTCCGGCCCCACTGTCGGCGACCGTCGGATCGTAAGCAAAGTTGAATGCAGCCGAAACGCCGACATAGTAGACACCCGAAGTCAGAGCAGTGGTGCTTGCCGCCGAATCTCCGCCTTCGAAGCCATTTGTAATTTCACTTCCCGCGGCATTGAAAATTCGCACGTAACTGGTGAGCGGACTATTGATCGTTTGCACGTCGAACATTCGCCGCCAATTGCTCTCCAACGGACAGATCGACGCTATAAATATCGACCGAGTCGGGCGTCGCGAGCGTGCCCGAATACATGCTCGGTGTGCCTCGGATCAGCGACGTGGAAATCGCCGTGCCGAGAGTGTCGTTGCCAGTCAGTAGCCGTCAACATTCCAGCCATTCAATGCTCAACGGCCGATGTCGCGGCGGCGCTACGCGACGTGTCATGTTGGGATACCAGAGGAGCGAATTTGAGCCATCATTATCCGCAGCCTTCGATCGGATAGCAATAAACGGCTTCCCGCCGCTCTATCCTAAAGAGCAACTCTGGCGGCCAAGATCGGAAGCCGGTTTTTGAGAAAACCGAGAATTTCCGATGGCGGGTTCACTCGCCCGCGAGAATCTGCTCCAAAATCTTCGCCGCGGCCAGACGCGTGTTCAGCACCGTCCGCTCGCTGGTGCCGACTTGCAAGGCAATCTGGTTGACCTTCTGACCGGCCAAAATCCCCTCCAAAATCCTCCGGCGGCGGTCGGAAAACGGCTCCAGCAATCGTTGGATCAGGTCTTCAAGCACGACGGCATCCTCGGCCGACGGCCCGGTTTCCAAGGGATCGGCCCCCGCTTCCAGCGGCTGCATTCGCGTCGGATCGCGTTGCTTCCGCTGCCAGAACTTCCCGCGGTTGCGGATCTTATTCAGCGTGATCGTCGCCAGAAGCGGCCAGAGACCATCGTCCGATTCGATCTCGATCGGCCGGCTGCGAATCTGCTCGAAAAAACTTCGCAGCACGCTTTGGGCAACGTCGGTCGATCCTTCGGCCTGCTTCAGACGCCAGCCCGATTGCCGCCGGATCAGCTCGATCAATCGTTGATAATAGCGCTCGAACAACTGCGTGGCGGCTTCGTCACGCCCGGCGCGATACGCGGCCAGTAACCGCTCATCGTCCATCGATTTCTCCACGACCGCGCGGCCGCCGCGTTAATTAAAGCGATTTCACGATGGTTTGGCGTCGATTGCGAACGCGACGACCGGCCGCGAACGCCAGCCCAATGCCGCTCAACGCGGCCAGCAGCAGCGTCGAAGGTTCCGGAACCGCGGCAGGGCTGCCGCTGAACGTCGCGGCCGGGGCAAACGCGCCGCCCGCTCCGCTCGAATCCGAACCGAACGCACTGTTGTCGGCGGCGAGCAAGCTGGAACCGCTGTCCGCCAACGGCGAGGCATCGATCGACGGCAAGATCGACGTCAACGGCAACGCGGCCAGCACTCGGCTTTCCAGCAGGCTCACGTCCAAACCGGGATCGATTGCCGCCAGCCGCTCGATCGCAGCGATGCGATTCTCCAGCCGCTGGCCGGTGGCACTGCTGATTGAGCCCGAAGCGATCGCGGCTTGAATCGCCGCGAATGGTTCGCTTCCGGAATCGCCAGTGCTATCGGCGGATGCGGCGCTGGAAGCCGATGCTGTCGAGGCAGCGGCGACGACGCCACCGCCGGCGCCGGCCGAAGGAGCGATCGTCACGGTCGAGCCGGCATTGATCGTCAACGTGTTTTGCAGAATCTGCGTCGCAGTGAGGCTGGCTGGGCTCGCGCCGTCGCCTACGGTCGTGTTGCCGGCATACACCTGGGCCCCATCGGCGTTCGTCGTCGGATCGCTGGTGATCGCGCCGACCGATTCCGTCGTGCCGCCGGCCAACACGATGGCTCCGTCGTTGGCGTCGCCGTTGCCACTTGTCTTGATGTTCGCTGCGCTGGGGAGCGCACCGGTCGTGCCCGCCAGTTGCAGCGTAGCGCCGATGCCGACCGTGATCGACGTGCTCTTGATGCTTGCGCCGGCGTCGATCAGCAACGTGCCGCTGTTGACGTGCGTCGGACCGGTGTAAGTGTTCGTCGCGGCCAGTTCCAGCGTGCCGCCGCCAGCCAATGTGATCCCCTGATTCGAGCCGGCAAGGCCCACATTCGCCGGCTGGATGTTGAAAGCGCTGACGAGCAGCGAACTGCCTGGCTGGACGGTGAACGTCGTGTTGCCTGTCGAGCTGGCGAAGTTGATCTGGGTGTACAGGAAATCGGTCGCGCCGCCGTCGGCTACATTGACCTGAGCGTCAACTCCAGCGCCATTGTTCAACGTCAGGCAATTCGACGCGGTGGTCGATGCCAGCGAGTAGGCGCTGCTGGACGTGAAGATCAACGAGCCGATCGTATACGACCCGTCGATGTTGACATTCGTCTTATTGCCGGTTCCGAACGTGGCCGACTGGCCAGGTCCGTCGGGATCGGTGCCGCTCGACCAATTCAGGCCGCGGGCGTAGGACTGTGTGCCGCCGTTGCCGCTGCTGGCGATCCACTCTCCCGAATTGCTGGTGGTTGAAATCACCAAATCGAATTGATTCGAGCCGCCGGGCCCGGTGCCGAAGAAGTTCATGAAGCTATAGCTCTGCGTAACATTGCCGCCGGAACCCACTTGCCACAAGGCGCTGTTGTCGTTGGTGAGCGTGCCACTGTAGTCGATCAGCGGATAGTCGCCGGGCGACAGTGTGCCGCCGCCGCCGAATGGATTGATATTCAGAACGCCGGCGCCCAGCGAGAGGTTGCCGGTCACGTTCACCAAATCGCTGTCGCCAAGGTTGACGATATTGAAATCCAGCACTGAGCCGTTCGACAACGACAGGCCGCCGGCGAGATTCATTTGCGTGGTGATGCCGGAAACGCCGGACGGCGCCAGATGCCCAGCCGCTCCGCCGTTGGCGGAATTGACCGTGACCAGACCGTTGATCGTGCCGAAACCGCCTAGGGTGGGCGAACCCGTGGCGTTGGTTCCTCCGACCGTCACCGCGCTGCCGCCGGACAACGAGCCGCTCACGCGCAACGTGCCGCCGTTGACGGCCGTGGGCCCGGTGTAACTGTTGGCGCCGGCCAGCGTCAGCGTCGCCGCGGCGCCGCTATCGATCAGCTTCAATCCGCCGCTGCCGCTGTTGCCGATTGCGCTGCCGTAGGTCACATTATTGCCGTTGATGTCGATGGTTGCAGTGCCGGAGTTCAATGTTACGGTGCGCCCAGAGATGTCGGTGCTGCTCGAGCTTGGCACATATCGCAGCGTGCCGCCATTGAACGTCAGCGGGGCGCCGGGCGAGCCGAGCTCATTATTGTTGCCGATCACCACCGTGCCTGAGTTGATCGTCGTCGTGCCGGAGTACGAATTGGATACGCCGAGAGTCAGCGTGCCGGTGCCGCCGTAGGTCAGGCCGCCGCCGCCGGAAATTCCCGCGGTGCTGACGGCGATATTGCCGGCTCCGTTGAGCGTGAGCAGATTGCCGTTGTTATTGATTCCGCCGGTGAGAGTCAGGCCGTCGCCGTTGGAGGTTGACACGGATCCGATCGTCGCCCCGCTGCCGCCGATGGAAATCACGCCGGAGTAACTGTTGACGCCGTTGATGCTGACCAAAGCTCCGCTGCCGCTAGCGCCGCTGCCGGCAAGGCTGGTGGGGATGCGAACGGATCCGCCGGCCGTTGAACCGTAAGCGGCCGAATTGCCGCTGCCGCTTTGCAACTGCAACGCCGCGCCGCCCGCCACGGTCACGCCCGATGTATTGCCGAGCGCAGCGGTGTTTGTCAGGATCAGCCGGCCCGCATTGACGGCCACGGCGCCGATGAAACTGTTGGCGCCGTTGAGAGTGACACTGCCGGTGCCATTGAGCGTGATTCCCGTGCCGCCGCCGATACCGCCGGCGCCGCTATTGGACAACGTGTAATTCGTCGAGTTGTTGTTGAACACAACGCTCGCCGGCGTCACGCCGCCGTTTTGAATGCTCACGGCCGTCGTGCCCACGGGCGCGCTAGTGGATGAAGAGGTCGGATACGTATCGCCGAATTGGACGCCGAATCCGTTGGAGTAGCTAAACGACGCGCCATTGCCGGCCGCCCAGTTGCTCGAGAAAGTGTCCCAAGACGACGATGCCCCGGTCCAAGTGATTGTCGAAGTGACCGTCAAATCCAAATTGTTTCCGACGACGGAAATTCCGTAGGCATGGAGACCCGTGCCCGACGGGCCCAAGCTGTCGGTGCTCGTGCCGACGCTCCAGCCGCTGCCGCCGGTGGGCGTCGTGCTGCTGAGGTCGTTAATCAGGATGTACGTTCCCGACGCCAAGGGGCCATTGTAGGCATTGATATTCAGCACGCCGCCCGCGCCATAATTGACGGCGCCCGAGCCGGTGATGGAAACCTGGTCGTTGGCGCCGTTTACCGCGCTACTGAGATTGAAATCGAGGATAGCGCCGTTGTTCAGCATCAGAGCGTTGGCCAGGTTCAACGTGGTGGCCGACGAACCGGTAAATCCGCTGGGAGCGAGATGGCCGGCGACATTGCCCGCGCCCGACCCAAAGACCGTGAGCGGTCCGTTTACCGTTCCGCCGCCCACGAGCGAAGGATTGCCGCTGGCGCCGCCGGCAGACGTCCCACCAATGGTTACAGCGCTACCCGCGGCCAAACTGCTTGCCACCGGGAGCTGCAACGTGCCGGAGTTGACAATGGTCGGCCCGGTGTAGGCGTTGACGGCGCTCAAGGTCAGAGCGCCGGTGCCGGCCATGGTGATGCCCAGCGTACCGCCGGTGCCGCCGTTGGATATTGCACCGGCGAGCGTGACATTGCCGGCACCGGTCACAACCAACGTGTCGGCGGCAGCGGCCGTGGTGGCCAAAGCGATCGGCCCGCCGACGGTGAGCGAGGCGCCGGGGTTGACGACGTTGGCGGTGATGGTTTCGATGAATGGGGTGCCGCCGTCGCCGGAAATGGTCACGGCGCCCGTGCCGAGGTTGAGGCTGCCGGTGCCGCCGAAGCTGAAGCCGCCCGTGGCGGCCGCGGGATTGGGACCCCAGGTTTGGACGTTGTTCGTCGTCAGCGTGATCGGCACCGATGGGCTGGTGAGGTTGTCGATCGCGCCGCCGTTGATGTTCAACGTGCTGGCGCCGACGGCCGATGCGTTGTCGATGCCCAATGTGCCGGAGGTGAGCGTCGTGGCGCCGGAATAGGTGTTTGTTCCGCTGAGGATTTGCGTACCCGTGCCCGTGCCGGCGATTGTAACGGCCGTGGTCGCCGCGTTTCCGACTTTGGTGAGCAGCGTGACGGGGCCGATGACGCCGGCATAGTTGTATGAGTTGCCGGTGGTTGGAGCCGAGGTGATGACACAGACGTTGACGGCGGTGCCGTTCGCGGAGCCGATTTCGGTGTTTGAATCGCCCATTAGCCCGGCGACTTGTTGGTTCGAGACATTGTTGTTCAGCACGAACCAGGCGCTGCTCACCAGATTCAACACGGTCGTAGTGGGCAAGATGTTGTTCGGGCCGGCTCCGCCCGTGTTGAAAACGCTGACAGTGGCGTTATTGATCGTGGTATTGCCGTTGTAGGTATTCTGTCCACCGAGTTCCAGAAGATAGGGAGTCGTGCCGCTGTTGGTGCCGCCCCCGCCGCTAATCGTCAAATTGCCGCCAGCGGTGCCAGAGATGACGCCGGCGTAGGAGACGGAGGATTCGTTCGTTGCGAAAGTTCCGGTGCCGAGCACGGGAACGTTGATGGCGCCGCCAGAAGCGCCGAGCGTGATGCCGCGATTCGCGTTCAGCGTGGCGACCTCGAAGGCGGTCCCGGTCGTGAGTCGTAGCGTGCCGCCGTTGATGAGAATCGAGGCGGGCTGCACGACGGTGGGAGCGGCCCCGAGATTGTTGCCATTGGAAATGCTCAAGGTACCGCCCGAGATCGCGTCGATCGTGGCGGTGGTCGAGGTCGTGTTGCCGAAGGTGTTCGTCCCATTGAGAACCAACGTGGCCGTGGGTCCGCCGGCCAAGGTGAGCCCGAAATTATTGCCGCTGATCGGTCCGCCGATGGTGAGCGTGTTGGCGGGAATCGTCAGAGTGGGCGAGGCGTTGAGCGTCACGGCGCCGGTGCCCATATTCAAGCTGTTGGTGCCGTTGAACGTGAAATTGCCGTTCCAAACTTGTGGGTTGTTCGCGCTCAGGGCGGTCACGCCGCTATTGATGTTGTCGATCGACGTGCCGTCATTGAGAGTGAGCGTGCCGCTTCCCAATGCCGTTGCGCTATTGATATTCAGCGTGCCGTTGGCGACCGTGATTCCGCCGCTGAACGAGGCGTTGCTGCCGGAGAGGGTCAGTTGGCCGCTTCCGGGGCCGATCAGCGTCAGGGCGCCAATGCCGCTGATATTACCCGATAGGTTTAGCGCGCCGGCGGTTACGGCGATGGTGCTGGGAGCATTGACAGTGACATTGCCGGAATAGCTGTTGGCGCCGCTGACGTTGACCAACGCGCCGGTGGCGACGTCGGGGCCATTGAAAACCAGCGGGATGGCGTTGGTCGTGGTAACGCCTTGAATTTGCAATGCGCCGCCGGCCAGCGTCACGCCGCTGGAACTGCCCAGCGAAGCAGGGTCGGATATGTTGATGACGCCCGAGTTGATCGACACGGCGCCGGTGAACGAGTTGGGACCGGCGAGATTCACCGATCCCGTGCCGATCATGATGATGCCGGTGTTGCCACTGATGCCGACGGAATCGGCGCTAGTAAACGTGTACGTGACGCTGTTGTTGGTGAACGCGACGGGGGAGAGGGGATGCACGCCGCCGGCCGCGATTTGAATGCTTTGGTTCGAGGGGCTGATCGACGGACCACCGGGGCTGTATTGCGTGTCGCCGAACGAGACGATCGCCCCGTCGAGATATTGCTGGCCGGTCGTCGAGCCGTTGGCCCAATTGGCCGTCGCGCCGATGTCCCATGCTTCTTGTGTGTTGCCGTTGACCGTGTTGCCCTGCTGGCCGGTCCAAGTCAGCGCGGTGGTGGTGACTTGGACGTCGATTTGATTGTTCTGGTTGGAATAGACGAAGGTCGAGACGCCGGACGACTGGGTGAAAATGGCCGGATTGAAAGGATTAGTGAGCGAACCGGTGTAGGAGAAAAGTTCGTAGAATCCGCTGCCAAGCGTGCCGAGGCCGCCTTGGTTGTTGTTGTTGATCACGTTCACATTCACCAAACCGCTGGTGGGAAGCGTCAGATTTCCATTGACGGCGATCAAGCTTCCCAATCCCGGCGTGGGATTCGTGCCCGGCGTGCCGAGGACGAAGTTCAAGGTCGCGCCGGAATTGATCGTGAGGTTGCCGTCCGTGCCGTTGACGGAAGTGCCGAACGTCAGCGTGCCGATCGTGCCAAAGGCGTTGGTCGTGCCGACGCCGGGGGAAAGAGACGTGCCCGAGGCGGCGGTGGTCACGCCGCTCGAAGCGAGGCTGAGGATCGTGCCGGCGCCGTTCAGGTTTTGGGCTTGCGCGCGGCGCTGAGCGTGATGCCGCCGCCGCTCAGGCCCGAAGCATCGAGCGTCGCGCCGGAGGCCACGCTGATCGTCGACGAGCTGGCGATGTTGTTCGTGCTACCGGAACTCGTCGTCAACCGTAGCGTGCCGGTGGTGACCGTCGTGGCGCCGCTGTAGGTGTTAGCGCCGCTGAGAGTCAACGTGCCAGTGCCGATTTTATTCAGCGAACCGCCGCCACTCAAAGCTCCGCTGTAAGCGGTCGATGCATTGTTGTTGCCAACGCTGAGGGCAATGCTATTGGTGGACGTATTGGTCAAGGCCAGGTTGCCATTGCCGCTCAGTCCGCCGAAGGCGAAGGAATTCGCGAGGACCGAAGCGTCGAACGTGATCCCGCCGGTCGTGAGCGTGCTGTTTTGCAAGGCAAGCGAGTTGGCCAGGTCGAGCGTGCCGGAATTGACCGCGGTCGGGCCGGAGTAGGTATTGGCTCCCGAGAGCGTCGTCGTGGCGGCAGCGCCGGAATCGATGAACGTCAAACCGCCGCCGGTATTGGCGACGACTTGGGCCGTGCCTGTGGCGACGCTGGCGCCTGTGCCGCCACCGCCGTTCAAAGTGAACGTCGGAACGGTCGAGTACCCGACGCCCGGATTCGTGATCGTAATGCCCGTAACCGCGCCGCCAGAGACCGTGGCAATCGCCGTGGCGCCGGTGCCGTCGCCCGTGAGGGTCACGACCGGCGTGTCGATGTAGCCGCTTCCGCCGGTGATCATCAGTCCCGCGGCCGACACGCCGTTGCCGGTCGGCGCCGAGATGTTCTGAGCGAGGGTGATGGCGTTGCCGCCGTTGTCGATGGTGCCGCCGCCGGCATAGACGTAGACGTTGGTCAAACCGGTCATGAAGCCCGTCGAGGCGGCGTTGGCTTTTAGCGTGCCGCCGTTGAAATTGAAGGTGCTTGTGCCAGCCACGCCGACGACTTTATTGGTCACGATCGTGCCGCCCAATAGGTTTACGACGCCGGTGGATCCCACGATGTTTGCGAGATTCACTCCAGCATTGCCGGCCGTCAAGAGCCCCGTGTTGGAGATGTTCAAAGTGCCGGTTCCCGCGCCGGCATTGCCACCGACAAATACACCGCCGAACGTGGAAGTGAACGTGCCGCCGCTCAAATTCATGACGCCGGTTCCGCCGTTATTTCCGATGAAGGTGGCGTTGGCGGCCGTGGCCGCGGTGACCGAGCCCGCGCTCTGGTTGAACACGGCAAACTGGCCCGGATCGGCAGTGATCGCGAACGAACTGCCGGTCGTTACCGTGCCGCCGCTCAAGGTGAAAGCAGCGTATAGATTCCCCGTCGTGATGTCGCCCAGGCGAATACGAAGCGTCGAGTTCAGCGCGCCGGAATTCATCTCGATGAACCCCTGGCTGCCGGGCGCCGTGGACACCTCCAGACCAACGTTCGTGTCCAAGACGTTGAGCGCGCCGCCGTTGATTTCGAGCACCGCGATGCTGCCTCCGGTGTTGCCGATGGTGCTGTCAACGGTGCCGACACTGTTGAAATTCGTCGTGCCGCCGGTGATGTTCAGCACCCCGTTGGTCACGGTCGTTACGCCGGTGTAGTTGTTCGTGCCGGCGAACGTGGTCGTGCCGCTGTTCACGGTCAGTGCCGACGTGCCGGTAATGGAGCCCGCGCTTGTTTCGTTGAACGTGGCACCGCTGGAGATTGCGGTGCCGCCGCCGGAGCCCAAGGTGCCGCTCAGGTTCACGATTCCGCCCGTGAAAGATGTCGTGCCGGTGTAGGTGCTGATCCCCGGAAGCGTCCATGTGCCGGTGCCATTTATGCTCAGCGCAGTGCCGGTGCCGGAGACGCCGCCCGTGATGCTGCCGTTTCCCGCTCCCTGCAGGGTCAAGCCGAAGCCCGCGCCGGCGATGCCACCGCTGTTGGTGATGGCCAAGCTGTCGGCATCGACCTGAATGGTGGCGGAGGACCCGAGCGTGATGAGGCCGCCATACGCATTGGCGCCACTGACGCTTTCCAGGGCGCCCGCCGGACTGCTGAGCAGGCCTGAGCCGTTGAGTGTTAGCGGCAGGTTCCCGATCGTAATCCCGCCTTGCAATTGCAGCGCGGCGCCGCTGGCCACGGTCGTGCCGGAGGTCGCGCCCAATGCGTTGTTGTTCTGCAGATTCAACGTGCCGGCGTTGACGAACGTCGCCCCGCTGTAGCTGTTGGGGGTCGAAATGACGACCCTAGCAGTGCCATTCTTGATAAGCGGACCAGAACCGGCGATGCCAAAACCATTCGAAGTGCTCAGCGTGTAGTTCATCACGGAGTTGTTGAACGTCGTCGAAGTCGGGCTGACATTGGCCGCGTTGATGGTCACGGAACCCGGCGTCACCGCGGTGGTGGCGCTGTCGTCGAACAACACCACGTCGCCTTGGAGATAGTCCGTGGCCGTGGTTGCGCCGATCAACTGCCAATTGGAACTGCCGCCGGTCGAGCCGACCTGCCAGTTGGTGCTGTCGAGCCCCGTCCACTTCGGGCTATCGCCGGTGATCGTCAAGGTAATATCGTTTCCGACAAGACCAAGCGTCGGCATCTGCCGCGGGGAAAGGCCGCCGATCGTTCCGGGATTATAGTTTCCGGCAACAGAGCCAACGGGAAACGTGCCGAATTGAACCAGATCGTAGGTGTCGCCGTTGATCCAGCCAGTGATTGGCGTGCTCACATTGACCGTCACCACTCCGGCGGAATTGCTCAGCGCCGTTCACGATTAGCGACGGAGACGTGGTGGCGCTTCCGCCGGCTTGGTTGAGGTTCATTGTCGCCGCGCCGTTGAACGTTAGTGAACTGAGCGTGAGAGCCGACGAGTTGCCGAGAGTCCCGTTGCCGTTGCCGACGATGCCGCCCGTGCCGGCGCCGACCGTGGTCGCGCCGACGGTGCCCGAGCCGGTGACCGTGCCTTGGGTGAGCGTGATGGCTGGAGTCGAAGCCACGCTGCTGTTCTGCAAAAGCACGGCGCCGTTGCCGTTGATGGTGATCCCGCTGCTGTTGTTGACCGATCCTGAGCCGCTAACGGCGAGCGTGCCCGAGTTGATCAACGTTGTGCCGGTGTAGGTGTTCGCGCCGGAGAGATTCAACGTGCCGGTGCCGGACATGGTCAAGGCCAACGACGCGCCTGCGCCGGTGCCGTTGGAGATCGCGCCGCCCAGTAGAACGGTGCCGGGGCCCGCGATCGCTAGAGTGTTGGCGGTGGTGACCGTCGTGGCCAGCGAGATCGGGCCGCCGATCGTCAGCGCGCTGCCGGGATTGACGAGATTGGCGGTGATCGTTTCGGTGAACGGTGTGCTGGTATCGCCACTGATCGTTACGGCGCCGGTTCCCAGGTTGAGGCTGCCGGTGCCGCCGTAAGTGAAACCGCTTGTCGAGGCAGCAACCGCAGGGCCCCAAGTTTGGATGTTGTTGGTCGAAAGCGTGACCGAGTTCGTGACTGTGCCTGTGTTGTCGATAGTGCCGCCGTTCAAAATGAGCGTGCCGGTCCCGATGGCATGCACGTTGTTGATGCCCAACGTGCCGGACTTAAGCGTGGTGCCGGCGGCGTAGGTGTTCGTCCCAGTGAGGATCTGGGTGCCGCTGCCCGACAGGACGAGGCTCAGCGTGGTGTCGGCGCCTGTTTTGCCGACTGTTTCCGCGGCGCCGATGATTCCCGGAAACGCGTAGGTGCCGCTGCCATTGATCGTAAGCACCACCGCGCTGCCTGTATTCGAAGTGGCGAGTCGGCCGGACGTATCGCCCGTCAGACCAGCGACCGTCAAGTTGGACGAGGCGCTATCCATGTTGAACGTGCCGCCATTGATCAAATTCAAGGTCGTTGCTGGCAGCACGTTGTTGATCGCGGCTCCGTTGTTTGCGCCGGCGGTGCCGGAGTTGACCTGAACGATCGCATCGTTGATCGTCGTGTTGCCTTGGTAGGTTGCGGCCAGTCCCAGGTCGACGATGGACTGCGCAGCCGTCGTTGCGGAATTTGGCGCTTGCGCGCCGCCGCTGCCCAAGACCGTCAAACCGCCGGTGCCTGTAATCAGGCCGTTGTAGACGAAGGCGGTTTCACTAGCCAGTTGGTTGCCGTTGGAAGTGAACGTGATGCCGGTAATGTCCAAGGTGCCGCTGGAGCTTCCCAGCGTGATGCCGCGGTTGGTGCTGAGGGTGGTGACTCCGGTGGCATTCGCGGCAGTGCCAACCGTGTCTTTCAACGTGCCGCCGTTGATCAGGATCGACGCGGGCTGTACCACGGTTGGCGCCACGCCAAGATTGGGGCCGGAGCTAATGCTCAACGTGCCGCCGAGAATCGCGATATTCGTGGCGCCGGTCGACGTCGTATTGCCGAATGTGTTCGCCCCGCCGAGCGTCAGCGTGGTCGGAGCGCCGCTGTCCACCAACGTCAGACCGCCGGTCCCGTTGTTGCCGATCGCGTTGGCATAGGTCACGTTATTGCCGTTCAGATCGATTTTCGCGCCGGATTGGAACGTGATCAAACGGCCAGATAAATCGGTACTGGACGAACCGGCGGCATATTGCAATGTGCCGCCGTTGAACGTGAGCGGAGCGATCGTGCCGCTGGCCGAGCCAATCGCATTGTTGTTGCCGATCACCAACGTGCCGGCGTTGAGTTGCGTCATCCCGGTGTACGTGTTCGTTCCAACCAAACTCACGATTCCCGTGCCGGCGACGGTGATGCCCGTCGTTCCGGTAATGCCGACGGCGCCGGAGTCGTTGCTGGTGATCGTGTAGGCCACGCCGGTTAACGGCGTGCTGGTGTTGTTGAAAACCACGGAAGCGGGCGACACGCCGCCGACGACACCCATCGTGATGTTTTTGTTCGTGACCGCCGGACCACCGGCATACTGCGTATCGCCGAAAAATGCGGAAGCCCCATTGAAAAACGTCGCGCTGGAAAAGGCCAGGTTGAACCAATTCGTGCTGCTGGTGTCCCAGGCCGAGCCGTTCTGCCCGCTCCAGGTGAGTGGCACGCTGACGGTCAGGTCGAGATTCTTGCCGATCACGGAAATCGCATAACTGCGAAGAGAACTATTCGTGTCGTGATTCGTGCCGACGGTCCAGCCGGTGCCACCGGTGGGCGTGGCGCTGCTGGCGTCGCTAATTAGCGTATAGGTTCCCAGCGCTAACGCATTGCCGCTATAGGCGTTGATATTCAGCACGCCACCGGTTCCGTAGTTGACCGCGCCGGACCCCGTAACGCTCACCAGATCGTTGCCGGCACTGGTGGAGTTGGAAAGATTGAAATCGAGGGCCGAGCCGGCGTTGAGCGTCAGCGCGCCGGTCAAGTTCAGCGTCGTGCCGGACGAACCCGTGAACCCACTGGGCGCCAAATGGCCGGCTATGTTTCCCGAGCCGGCGCCGAACACCGTCACTGAGCCATTGATCGTGCCGGAGCCGGCCAAGGTAGGTGTGCCGCTGGCGCCGCCCGCGCTGGCGCCGCCGACGCTGACCGCGCTGCCGGCGGCCAGCGAGCCGTTGATCCGTAGCGTGCCGCTGTTGACCGCGGTGGCCCCCGAGTAGCCGTTGGCCGTCGAGAGAGTTACGGTTGCGCTGCCATTCTTCGTGAGGCTGCCGGCCGCAATGCCGAAGCCGCCAGTGCTGCTCACCGTATAGTTGATCGACGAGTTACTGAACGTCGTGGAAGTCGGGCTGACGCTTGCACCATTGATCGTCACCACGCCCGGGGTTGCCTCGCCCGTGGCGCTATCGTCGAACGACACTGCGTCCCCTTGGATGTAGCTTGTTGCCGTTCCGGCAGAGATCAGCTTCCAGTTGCCGCTGCCGCCTGTCGAGCCGACCTGCCAATTAGTGCTGTCCAGGCCGGTCCACTTGGGCGTGTCGCCCGTGATCGTCAACGTAATATCGTTGCCGGCAGTGCCAAGCGTCGCATTTTGCCGAGGCGTGAGGCCGCTAATGGTTCCCGCGGTGGTAAAGTTTGCCAGGCTGCCCGTGAAACTGCCGTACTGAATCAGATTGTAGGTTGTGCCGTTGTTCCAAGCCGACAGCGGTGTCACGTCGAGCGCGACTGGACCAACCGAATTGGTCAGGACATTGGTCACGATCAGAGCAGGGCCCGTGGTTGCGCCGCCGGCCACCGTCAGATTCGCCGTGCCCGCCCCGCTATACGTCAACGACTTGACCGTCAGCGCCGTCGCGGTGCCGTTGCCGTTCTGAACGATTCCGCCCGTGCCGGCGCCGACGGTCACCGCGCCGACCGTGCCCGTGCCATCCAGCTTGCCTTGGGTCAGTGTGATCGACGGAGTGGAAGCCGTGCTGCTGGTCTGCAAGAACTTTGCCGTACTGCCGTTAATGGTAATAAGGGTGCTGCTATTGATCGAGCCAGTGCCGCTCACCGCAAGCGTGCCCCCGCTGACCGTCGTGGTGCCGGTATAGCTTTCGACGCCAGCCAACGATTGCGTTCCCGTTCCGTTCATCACCAAATTGCCGGCGGTCGCGGCGATCGTGCCCGAATAAACGTCGGAACTGGTGGTATTGTTGAACGTAAGCGTGTTGGTGCCCAGGTTGACGATGCCGCTGCCGGCGGAGTTTGAGATCAGGCCGGCGATTTGCTGGCTGTTGCTGGCCGCATTCATATTGAATGTCGAGGCGACATTGGTATTCGTGCCGTTGTTGCCCGTCGACAGAGCCACGGTGGACACTCCCAGGCCGCTCGACATGCCGAGAACGTTGGCGCCATTCGTGGTCAGCCCGTAGGAAACGATGTTCCAAGTGCCGGAAAACGTGCTTGACGCAGTTCCGCCGTTGTTCCCAACTTTGAGGACGTTGGAATCCGTGCCGCCCGTATTGTTGTTGACGAGCGAAAGCATGCTGCTGCCGGAGATCGACATTTCCAGGTCGATTCCGCGGCCGGCGCTGGCGCACCATTGCCCAGGTCGATCAACGACGGCGCGATAACGCTGAGCTGCCCAGTGAGGGTGAACACATTATCATCGCCCGGGTCGAGAAGGCCGCCGTTCAAGATCAAACCTTGGCTGCCGGCGTCGGCGCTGAAATTGATCGTCGAGCCTGTTTTGAACCGTATCTGGCCCACCGTGGCGGCGCTGTTGACGCCATTGCCGTTGAGCTCCAATGAGTTCCCATTGAATGCGGACAAGCTGGTGCTGCGGATCAGTCCTCCGGCCACGACCACGAAATTATTCGGGTCGGGATTAATCATCGTATAGGTGCCGGGGGTGCCGGTGGTGCTAGTGCTCCAGATAGCTCCTGTTGCCCAGTTCGTGCCGGTCTGCGCGGTATTTGTGTAATACGTGGTTTGCGCGATTGCCGGCGTTGCGAAAATCGCCGCCACGGCCAAGACGGCCACTGCCAAAAGCGCACGGCCTGACGTTTTTCGGCCAAATAGAAGTTGCAATGCGCAACGGGCGAACAGCGAGGAGATACTCATCAGCAAAGCTCCCTCTATGAGGCACGACCGCGATGAATTATTTCACACCACGATTCGCGGAATCGCGAAAGCGAAAGCCGTCGACGTCAGATTCTTGAAAAGTTGCAGCACGTACAGCACGCGCGTTGCATCGCCGCGCGGAATTCCATCCGGCGCGAGCGAGCTCTCCCGGCGAACGACACACTGCCTCCGCTCCGTCCCCGCTCCACGCAGATTTGCGAACCTAAGGGCCGAATGCCCGAATCTGCGAACCCCTCAAATCAAAATAGACACCGCCCATGAGAGTAGCTAGCGCCGCCGAGGCTGTCAAGAAAATTGCCGGCCGCTGAAGAGGGGTTCGACAACTCAACGCTTCCTTACATCAGCGGTTCAGCCAAACGCTTTCGCTTCCGCCTCGCGGGCCACCGCAATGCACACTTTCACGTCGGGCACTGGGTTGCGCGGGTTCTCTTCATATTCCAGCGACAAGGTGCCGTCGGACGGGAAATTAACCTTCGCCAAGGCTTTGTACACGCCCTCGACATCAAGGTGCCCCTTGCCGAGGATCACGCCCCGCGACGTGGCCGTCTGCTCGGCGAAGTCCTTCAAATGGACGCCGTACAGCCGGTCGTTCAGCAGCGTGATCGCCTTCACCGGGTCTTCGGCCGAGCGGATATAGTGGCCCAAATCGGCGCAGGCGCCGATGCGTGGATCGCGCCCCTTGATGGCGACCAGCACGTCGGCGATCTTGCTGTACAGCGCGCCGGGGCCATGATTGTGGATCGCGATGCGAACGTCGAACTCGGCCACCAGCTTTTCCAGACTGTCGAAAGCATCTTCCGAAGGGTAGGCCGATAGATATCTGATGCCGATCTTCTTCGCAAAAACGAAGATTCGCCGGTTCGCTTCGTGGTCTTTGCCGAATTCGTTGACGCCATGCGCGGAAATCCGCATTCCGGCGGTCGACATTTTCGACTTGATCTCCGCGATACGATCGTCGGACGAGGCGGGCGGAAAATGCTTCACGGAAAACTCGATCGCCGCGAAGCCCAGTTCGTGAGCCATGTCGATCGCCTTTTCAACCGGAAATTCGCGGAATGTGTAGCTTTGCAAGCCGACCGGATAGCGGCTCTTTTTGGCCGTGCCGTCGGCGCCGCAGGCGAATCGCAAGTTGCCGGCCACGAGCGAGGCGCCCGCGACAGCGGCGGAAGCGCCGATGAATCCACGTCGAGTCCAAATCGCTTGCATGGTTGTCGCTCCGAGGAGGTTGCCAATGCGATGGAACAATTTGCACGATTGCATTAGCGTAAATCCTCTGGATTCGACATTCAAGCCTCAAGGCCAAGGCCGCGGATTCGGCTCGCGCACTCGCCGGACCACTTCATCGGCGCGGTCTTTGCGATTCGTCAGTTTCTCGGCGATGGCCCGGAGGTCTGGCTCCGTCAGTCGTTTCTGTTTCATGACCCGATTGATGGCCTCAATATAATAGTAGCGCGCTCGCAACAGGTCTTGTTCGCGCCGGATCATTTCGGTTTCGCGCTGATAGTCGGCCTTCTGCTGACGCTCGGCGAATCGCCCTGCGGCGGATCGCTCGTCGGAGACTTCCACGCCGTCGTTGATCGGCGGCGGTTGCAGCTTGCCGCTACCGTCTTGATTGGGCCAAGATTTCGGCAGATTGTATTGCAAACATGCCAGCAGGCCGCGGACGTAATCGTCGAGCGCTTTTCGATGGTGATCCAGCCGCTCGTGCATATTGCCGCGAAGGATGAACTGCTTTGCCAGCGCCGTCGTGGGAAGGTCGCGCACCAGCGCCTTGTCGTACCACTTGATCGACTCGGCGGGGTTGACCAACCCGGTTCGCGAGCAGTAGATTCTCGCGATGGTCAACTCGGTTTCCGCTTGCTCGGCCGGAGTCTTGAATTTCTGATAGACGGCTTTGAGTTGCGGCACCGGATCTCCGGCCCGATCGGCTGCCACCAGCTCGGTCATGAAAGTCGGCGAAAACGGCGATTGGTCGTCGATTCCTCGCAAATCGGTCTCATTGGCACCCGTTTTTTCGAGATACGACATAGAAAGCGCGACCGCGAGCGGAATCGTCACGGCAAGAATGCGGCATGAGGTTTTCATGTTTTGATCGCCCTTTGTTTGGGATCTTGAATACCCGCTACGCACGATCTTATTCGACGCCGAATGGGCAAGATAAGTTCCCGACCCGAAAGCAATCAACCGCTCCTATGGTTTCCCACGAGCAGCGCATTCCGCGCCAAGTCGGCGATGCAAGTCTCGACGCGGTCGGACAACACCTTGCGAACCATCGGCGCGCCGGTGATTCGCTCGCCATCGACATGCATCTCCGCTGCCCCGCTCAGCACCGGCGTCGCCAGCGATTCGACGATCGCTGTTCGATCGTGTTGACCGTCGAGTTGCAAGAGAACTTGAGCGACCATTTCGCCGCCCAAATAGATGCGGCGATGCAAGAGGTTGGTGACCTGATGTGCAACGCGATCGTCGGCGGCGCCGTCGGGCAAACCGGCTTCCGTCGGCAATAAGTCCGTCGCGCTCCAGTTGTTCGTGACCTGATAGCGAGCCACCGCGCTGGCGATCGGACGAGCGCCGATGTCGGTCGTCATTGGAGGCTCGAACGCGGATAGTTCGACCAGGCGGATGCCGAACCAGCGAATTGCCATCGGCGCTAGTTGGTCGGACAGCGATGGCTCATCCAGCGGAACAACGAAATTGTTTTTTGCCATTGCGGCGCCATTTGTCGCCAGCCGCTTTCGCACCCGTTCGACAAACTCCTCGAATCGCAACGACCTTGGCCTTGCGCGGCATAGTTCCAGCATCGCCGCTTTGCCGACGCGGTTCGCAATCTTTGTCGTGCATTCGTCGGTTCGGAAAGTGATTGGCGCGGTGTCGCCGATTTCGATCCGATCGGTTTCGTCCGCCGTCAACGCGTGGCCGTCCGGCGAAACGACGACGGCCGATGTGCCAATCCGCAACTCGCGCACCGCCTCGGGCACTAAATGATGCCGCACGGCAATCTCCTCGCGGCACAACAGCGTCGCCCGCAGCGCTCGGCCGTAAAGAAAATCGAGCCGCTGTTGAAAATCGACGACGACGCCGTCCCGACGGATCAGATCGAGACCCGCAGAGCTGATCCCGATGCCGACCATGTGGCTGAAATGCGCGTCGCCCAGGTATTGCAATTGATGGCGAGCCGCCTCCGCAAGAAACTGGTCGAAGAACCGCGGATCGTTGTCGCGCTCGAAAACGTCGTGCAAGATAATGGCATCGCGCTCGGCGAGGAGATTCGCCGCTTGCTCGCGCACTGCCAACTGATAGGGATCGTCGCTCGCCGGCACGACTTCGAGCAAGAATTGGAGAAACGCACGGTTTTTGGCGGCAAACGTCCGCGGATCAGACTCTCGGCGGCTGTGATACTGGCACATCCCACGGATCATTTCCCGCGGTTGGCAACCGGGATGGCAATTGTAACTGACATAGGCAATTCCTTCCGGAGCAAGCAGCCGGCGGCACGCGGCCAACAACGCTTCTTTGACGTGGTTCGGAACCCACGAATAAATCCCATGCGCGATGATATAGTCGAACGGCTCGAACCGATCGGCCAGCGCTTCGGCCGCCTGGCAAATATCCACTTGTTCAAGAACAACATTCGTCAGCCCAAGAGCCGCGACAAACGCGCGACCCTCGGCGATTTGCCGCTCCGAAAGATCGATGCCGACAAACTCACTGCCGGGCAGCGCATACGCCATCGGCACCAGATTCGCGCCGCTTGCACAGCCAAGCTCCAACACACGGCAGCGATCGACCGCCGCCGGCCGCAAGCCAAGCAGCCGGCCGACAGTCGCCAAATGGGAAGGATGCGTGTAAGAAAAGGCTAATCGCGGATAGGGAATATCGTCGTAGCTAGTGGCCAGCGATGGCGCGCGAGCCTGAGGCGGTCGGCTCGGGTCATTCGCCGAAAGTTTCGACTCGGATTCGTTCAACGCAATGCCGGCAAAACGCCAGTCTCCGAATAGCCGTGGGGAAATCCATTGCGGTTGACGAAGTTTCCGCGAAACCCACGCGACCGTCAATTAGCCATCGGTGGCAATCCTGTCGCACTGGCGGGTATACTTGCAGCCACCGGCGCATTTCAATTCCAGCGAGGCTCCCATGCGAATTCAGATCGACGCTGCCAAGGTGGCCGAGAACTTCGCCAAATTCAAGGACGACGATTCGTTGCAGGAAAGTGCCCAGCTTTTTGCCCGCGGGCTGCCCGTGGTCGAGATGGTGCAAGCGATGGCGATGAACGAAAATGTCTTCCAAGCGTTCGCCGGCTTCCGTAGCGTCTATCCGAAAGGGGGCTTGGAGCGAGGCATTTTGGAAAAGGTGATCTTGCGAGTCTCGCAACTGCACGAATGCCAATTCTGCGTCAATTCGCACTTGGACATGATGACATCCTTGGGCATTTCCACGAATCTAAGCGATCCCAGCCAGTCAACCGAGCGAGAAAAACTGGCGAATCAGTACGCTGAACTCGTGACCCGCAACTCCAATCGTGTGCCCGATGCGTTTTTCGACCGGCTTCGCGGCCAATTCAGTGAACCGGAAATCGTCGAACTGACTTTTGCGATCGGATTCATCACGATGCTCAATCGGTTCAATAATTCGCTAGGTGTGCGATATCGCGGGGAATTTAGGGACAGGTAAGAAAACGGGAGAAACACAATGGCCGCCGCGCGAGACGTTGGGGATGCGATGCGCTTGGCTCAATCCAGAATGACGAGCCCCGTGCAAGGAGTCGTGTTTCTGGTTCTGATGATCGCGACCGTGGCTGCGACGGTTGCCATCGGAAATGCCAAGCCGCCCCGCCCGGAAGTCGCCGCGATCGTCTTCGTGAGCGGCCTCGTCGTTTCCTGGTTCATTTCCAGCGCCATCAAAGTTGCCAATCAATGGGACCGAGGCGTCGTGCTACGGCTGGGCCAATTTCGCGGCATTCGCGGACCGGGCGTGTTTTTTATCGTTCCGGTGCTCGACCGCGTGCGGATGATCGACACCCGCATTCTGACGCACCACATTCGCGAGCAGGAAGTGATCACGCGGGACAATGTGCCGGTCACGATCGACAGCGTATTGTTCTATCGCGTCATCAGTCCGGAAGATGCCGTCATCAAGATTCAAGACTACGCGTTTGGCGTGGCGCAGACTTGCACAAAGCGCACTGCGCGACGTGGTCGGCGGCATGACTTTGGATGAATTGCTCGCCGAGCGCGAGCAAATCGCCCATCAAGTCGAGCAACACGTCGAAATCGATTCGCGAGATTGGGGCCTGCATGTCACCGGCATCCGCCTCCAGGACATCGATATGCCCGAGGAATTGAAAAAAATCATGTCGCGTCAGGCGGGGGCCGAGCGAAAAACGAGCGACCATCACCAAGGCGGAAGGAGACAAGCTCGCCGCCGAGAATCTGGCGGCCGCGGCGACAATCATGGGCGGCAGTCCCGGCGCCATGCAACTGCGCACGCTGCAAACCATCGACGGCCTCGGGCCGAGCGCGTCGAACACCGTCGTGCTGGCCGTGCCGATCGAATTCATGGAGTTCCTCAAGCGGATTGCGCATCCAGATACTTGAATGGCACACAAACGATGCATCCACGAATTGCGGCGACTGCATTCTGCTTGAGCACGACGATTTCGATCTGCCTCGCCGCCGACGGCAACCCGGCCGTCAATAGCCTCGGCATCCGTTCGGCATTGCCGGCGCACACGCACGTCGTTCAGCTCAACGGCAATACGTTCACATTGCCCGCGAATTTCGAAATCACGCTCGCCGCTTCCTCGGAATTGACGCCGCGGCCGATTACGGCTGATTTCGACGAACAAGGCCGACTCTACGTCGCCGATTCCAGCGGGTCAAACGAAGACGTCGTGCAGCAACTCAAGCATCCGTCGCACCGAATCGTCCGGCTCGAAGACACCGACCGGCACCGGCAGTTCGACAAGAGCACCATGTTCGCCGACCATATCATGTTCCCCGAGGGAACGATGTGGCGCGGCGGATCGCTCTATGTCGCAGCCCCGCCGCGATCTGGAAACTGACCGACACGACCGGCCGCGGCGTCGGCCGACCAGCGCGTCGAATGGTTCGCCGGCAAGACGCTGACTCACTGTGCCAACGATTTGCACGGCCCCTATCTCGGCCCCGACGGCTGGATTTATTGGTGCAAAGGAGCGTTTGCCCAGCAGGAATATGCGCGCCCGGCCAGCCGCCGTTGGTTACCCGCGCCGCCCACATTTTCCGCGCTCGCGGCCCGATGGCACTGGGATCGAGCCCGTGATGACCGGCGGGATGGATAATCCGGTCGCCGTCGCGTTTCTACCCAACGGCGAGCGGATTTTCACGACGACGTTTTTTCAGGACCCGGCGTTCGGCCTGCGCGACGGATTGATTCATGCCGTCCACGGCGCGGTGTATGGCAAGGTGCATGACGTGATCATGAATTTCCCCTGGACCGGGCCGAACGTCATGCCGGTGCTGACGCACATGGGCGCCGCCGCGCCGTGCGGCTTGGTGCGCTACGAATCGACGGCATTCGGCCCCGAGTATGCGAACAATCTTTTCGCCTGCCAATTCAACATGCACAAAGTTTCGCGGCATGTGCTGACGCCGCACGGCGCGACCTACGCCTCGGCGACGAAGATTTTCTGGTCTCCGACAATCTCGACTTTCATCCAACCGACGTGGTCGAAGACGCCGACGGCAGCCTGTTGGTCGTCGACACGGGCGGCTGGTACAAGATTTGTTGCCCCACGTCGCAATTGCAAAAGCCCGACGTGCTCGGAGCGATCTATCGCATCCGCCGCATCGGGCGCCGCGGATCGACGACCCACGCGGGTTGAAAATCAATTGGCCCTCGCTCGATGAGATAAAATTGGCAGCGCTTTTGGACGACCCGCGGCCGGCGGTTCGTCGGCGAGCGATCGAAACGCTTGCCGACAAGGGAACTCGACGGCTACAAGTTCTATGCGTGCGCCTCGGCGCGAAGGACAATTCCGCGGAAGCCCGACGCAATGCAATTTGGACGCTCGCCAGGATCGATGGAGCCGATGCGCGGCTGGCGGTTCGCGGGGCGCTTTCCGATCCGGACGACGACGTTCGGCAGGCGGCGCTGAATGTCGTAAGCCTGTGGCGCGATCGCGCGGCGGTCGGCGATTTAGAGCGAGTGCTAGAAACGGGAACGCCGCTAAACCGCCGCGTCGCCGCCGAGGCGCTGGCCGTGCGGGCGATCCGGCGGCAATCGGTCCGCTGCTCAAAGCCGCGGAGCAGCCGGTCGATCGGTTTCTGCATCATGCGATTACTTACGCACTCATCGAGTTGAATGATCCTGACGCGATCGCGCGGCAGGGCCTCTCCGGCAACAATCCGCAAGTCCTCCGCGCCGCCCTGACGGCACTCGACCAGATGCCCGGAAAACACCTGATGGCCGATCAAGTCGTCCCGCGGCTCAAGACCGACGACGCCGAACTCAGAGCAACGCTGTTCTGGATCGCCGGGCGGCATCCCGATTGGGGCGACAAACTGGCCGATTATTTCCGTGGCGAACTCGCCGGCAGCGAATCGCACCCCGCCGCCGATCGTGAAGAGCTGCAATCTCTATTGACGATGCTCGCCTCCGCGCCGGCGATCCAATCGCTCGTCGCCGACGAATTGGCCGCCGCCAAGACTCCCGCGACGACCAAGTTATTGCTCTTGGGCGTGATCGATCGCAGCGGCCTGCGGCAGTTGCCCGATCGATGGTCGGCGGAGCTAACTCGATTGCTCGACAGCGGCTCGCCGGAACTGATTTCCGCGACCGTCCAAGTCGTGCGGCATTCGACGCTGCCGCGCGCGAGCAGCGAACCGCTCGGCGCTGCGCTCCAAAAAATCGCCTCCGACAAATCGCTGCCCGACGCCACGCGCCTATCAGCCTTGGCGGCGATGCCGGCTCCCGCGAGTTCGCTCAATTCCGACTTGTTCGGCTACGCCGTCCGCTTCTTGAAGCGCGACGCCCCGCCGGCCGAGCGCGGCGCCTCCGTCGATGCAATCGCCCGCGCGAAACTGACCAAGGAAGAATTGCTCTCGCTCTGCCGCGCGTTGCCGTGCTCGGTCCCGCCGACGTCGACCGTCTGCTCGGCGCGTGTCAGCAATCGACCGACGAGCAAGTCGGCCTGGCCCTCGTGGCCGCCCTGCGCGATTACGATCTGCTCACCAGCCTGCGCATCGACATGATCGAGCCCCGCTTGGCAAAATATCACGATTCCGTTCGCCAGGCGGCCGCGGCCCTCTATCCGCGCATCAACACCGATCTGGCCAGGCAAACGAAAAAACTGGAGCAAATCAGCAAGCAGCTTCCCGTGGGCGACGCGCGGCGTGGGCAGGCCGTGTTCCACAGCGCGAAGACGGCTTGTGCATCATGCCACGCGATCGGCTACCTCGGCGGCCGCGTCGGGCCCGACCTCACGCGCATCGCGACCATCCGCACGAAGCGCGACCTGCTCGAATCGATCGTGTTCCCCAGCGCGAGCATCGTCCGCAGCTACGAGCCCGTGGTCGTTCAAGACCGCGCGGGAGTTTCGTACAACGGCCTGATCAAGCAAGAACTGCCGGATCGGATCGAGCTAGTCACCGGCCCCGACCGCGCCGTGTGGCTCGCGCGCGTTGAACATCGAGGAAATCCGCCCCAGCAAAATCTCCGTCATGCCCGCCGGTTTCGCCGAACTCCTCTGCGCCGAGAACTGGCCGACTTGCTCGAATTCTTGCAAACATGCAAATAGTGTGAGCGGCAAGGCGCTAGCCGCCGGTGAACAGCAGAGTCCCTTCAGAGTAGACACCGATGAACGAACCTCTCGCCACACTGGCAAAGCGAATTCACGAGCGTTTTCCGCGCCTTGATATTCGGACAGATCAATGTGAAACGATTAGAATCTATGCGGAGGGAGTGCTCGTCGGGGTCAACCAAAGGGATGACAAGTTCATCGCACAGTTCATTTCGCTCGAGGGCGACCTCGACTTCGAGACTACCTTACTCAAGACCTTGAGCTCGACAGACTTGAATGGTTTTGAAGAATCGCTCCTCCGCGATCTGGTTGATCTCACTCCTCATCGATAGCAGTTTGAAGGACCGGGGTCCGCGAGCGCGCCCGAAGTTGTTGCACGGCCTGTTAGAATACCAATTTGGGCCAACCGCCCAGCCCGCCGCGACAAACAAGCACATGGCCGACATCAAAAATCCCCGGCTCCTCTATGCAAAAGGGCTCTTGTTCCTGCTCGGCGGGACCTTGGCCACGGGCATCATCCTCGTCGAGCATCCAAGCTTCAAAATCGCCCTGTTGCTGGCGATCGCAATCTGGTGTTTCGCCCGAGCCTATTACTTCGCCTTCTACGTCGTCGAGCATTACATCGATCCAACCTACAAATTCGCCGGCCTCTGGTCATTCGCGCGGTACGCGTTCCGCCGGCGGGAATCGCTGAACCACCCTATGCCGCTCACCAACGAGGAAGCTACTGCGATCGCGCGGGCAATCTGCGAGGAGCACGGTTGGCCGTGGATCGAACCGATCGACATACTGAAACGCTTTAGGACTTGGACGGTTGTTACAAACGCCCAAGCACTCGGCTGTAACGCGCGGATCATCATCCGCAAACGCGACAAGGAAGTAATCCGCAAAGGATTCGCGCCTCGCTAGACCATGGCGGGACGAAGAAAAGGGGACGGACGAAGAAAAGGGGACGCGAGTCAATTAAAAAAAGGGTCGCGTCCCCTTTGAGTCGTCTACCTGAAATATTCCGAGATTCCCGACGGCCGCCGCTTCCGCTGCAACGTTGGAATAGCGTACAAGAACGACGCCGATTTCGATTATTTCGTATTTCGCATTGAGCGGATCATTTGAAAAACGAACAAGCCGCAACGATTGAAGCCATTGTCCAAGTGGCATTTTGTAGGGCCGACCGACTATATTGGGGGCATGGACATTCGACGCTCCGTGATATTCGGAAACATTGCTTTCCTGCTGACCGTTGGGCTGGGCGTTTTTGTCGCTGACCTGCCGACTATTCGAGACTTGAATCCGCTCGCCAGAATCGCACTTGGACTCATTGGCGGAGTCACGCTTATTCTCGGCCTATGGCTGGCGCTCGTCGGAGCCTGCGTTGTGATCGGGAGGATTTCTCTCCGCCTCCGGCCGCCGGAACGAAAGCCTCCACTAGCGCGGCAGTAGACGAATACGATTTCTGCTGAGGAGTGTGTGGAAAGGCTGATCGCGAACCGGTTCGAGCGTGGAGGACAGAGAATGCCGCACTTTTCCGTATTCTCGTAGTTTTCGTGGGCGGAATCCTGCTGGGCGCTCGTCTGTATTGGGCGGCGATTGGCGTTCTCTCGCTCGCGAGCCTATATGTTGTGGCAACCTGGATCGCGTTTCATCTCAGGCGCTAAGGTTCGTCGATTGTCGCGGATGATTTCGCAATACCAAAGGGCGCTAAACCCGTTTGATTCCTGCACCATCAGCCCATTGATCGAACAAGGCAAAGGGGACGACAAGGCAAAGGGGACGCGATTCTTTTTTTATTGACTCGCGTCCCCTTTGCCACTCCGAAGCCACACATCGTGCCAACTTCGTGCGTGTCGTGCTGTTGCCCACCGCCCTGCCGCCAAACCTCCGGTTCAAGCCGATCAGGACGGCATTTGAGCCGAGGTCGTTTGGCGTGCATTTCATGGCGCGCTCGAAAGGTCAAAACAAGATCGATGCTGCCCCGCCGCTGCGGTGCGTTCGGTCCTTCGCTCGCTGTTCAGAGCGGTTCAATGCTGGGAATCACCGTCGCTTCGGTCCGATCAACCCAGACTTCCGAGCCGGCGGGGATTTGCTCCGGGCGCACGTCTGTTCCATCAAGCGTCAGGGCAAGTCGTTCACGCTCTCTCTTGAACGGAGCGGTTGAGCCTTCGTGGTCATGCTTTGTGACACCAACGCGTGTCACCGTAACGCGAATCTTGTCGCCGCACGGCGTAGTGCAACAGACCGGATGTTTCCGAATCATCCAACTCTTGAATTCTCCAATCAGAACAACGGATTCATCAAGCGCGACGCTCTCTTCCACTATTCCAATCGGCTTGATTGGCTCGAAGGGCGGAATCGGCAGTCCGGGGAAGAAGAACTCGCGAAGCTTCTTGGCCGACCAATAGCATCGCAGGCGGTCATCGTCCAGTGCCTTCTCCCAGGCAGGGTTTGGCCACGGGCCGCAATAAGAGGCGATAATCTGCACGTCCTCTGGATGGCTCGCCGCGTTCGACGCAATTTTTCTAAGGCCCTCAACTATTTCCGGCGACAGCGACGGCATGTAGTCAAGAAAGCCGTCGGACATGGCAAAGTGGCTGATGTTGCTGAGAAGATTATGCCAGGTGTAGAACCCACGGTCGTAGTCCCTCAGCAGTTTCTGAATTTGGCGTTTTAGCGTCTTGGTCAAGGGAGATGCACTCCGTTCAGACAGGCCGGGCGAGCCAGCCGGCCATTATCGCTTATCGGGAGCTCGCGAACAAACGCGTTGCGCGAACGCCAACTGATTTCTTCCCAGGTCGATTCCGGGCCGGGCTGCGCGGAGTTTCGACACGGCTTCCTCGACGGCTGCGCAATCACGTCTTTCGACCAGCACCGCGGCCGCGACGATGCCCGTTCGGCCGTGGCCTTGGGCGTGGTTTGCCGATATCCGAGACGAAGAAAAGGGGACGCGAGTCGAATGGCACTTGAACTTTCGTAACTGATTTATGCCACTCGCCTTTTGTAATCTTGACGTGCCTCACGCATGCGTTTGTATTTTTCCTTCGGGCGTTTGATGACGCGTGGCTCGTATCGGTCTGGCCGGTCGCCCACGGTGTGCGTCGCGATGCAGGCCAACAACGATTCGCAGCCGTCGAGGATATCCATACACGAACCGAGCAACGGCAGGAAGTTGTTCAGCGTCTGGAGAGTCCCCTTGAAGCTCACGTGCCACGGACAAACGCCCGAACGAATCGCCGCCAAGGCCATCGCTTTGCGAACAAGATTGTAACCCAAGAGGTGCATGTAAAGCTCGTTGCGCACGCGGTGCGGGCTTTTGCAACGCAAATGCTCTATCGCCAGCACAGTCTTCAGACTGCGGAGGTTAAGTTCAGTGTGCCACTCATACTACCTCCCAAGATAATACTTTTATCGAGCTAGCGGCGCTGTTACTGCAAGCATTTTGGGTTTGGCGCTTCTTGAAGTTTAGGCGTGGTCAGCTCCTTCGGGTAAGGCTGCGGCCAGCCACGGGGAGAGTCTCGGAGTCGGCGGAGGCGAAGCAATTCGTCGGCATTTGCGTGAATTGCCCAGCGGCCGCCGGCCGCAATGATTTTGCGTGAAGCAAGCCAGCCGACGCGTCGCCAACGATGCAGCGTCGCAATCGGCATCGACAGCTCGGCCGCCAGGTCGACCAACCACCACTCGCAGGTTTGCAGATGTTGCTCATCGGTTACGCTTCGCGGCAAGGGACCGATACGAACACCTCGTTCGCGCAGGAAGCCGCTTAAGATCCCTTTCGTGAAGCGGAGCGATCGCTTCGGCGGGCGGAAGCCTTCGGCATTCAACGTCGCCGCGATTTCCGACAATGTCGTTGGCGTGGCGCAAGCGCCTCGATGCGGGCCACCAGTTCCCGATAGTTCGACAACTGCTCGTACGTTTGCACCGGACGAGACAGCGCGTGACGGCTGACGAAGCCCCCCGCCCAACGCAATTCGACATCGACGCGATCTGTGTTCCCTTCGACGGTCACGAGAACCTGTTCCAAGAACAGTCGCGCGATTGTTTGGCGATCTTCGGGAGTCGTCGAGGCGGCGTTCCACAGCGCCGGCACGTTCTCCGCCAGCGCCTGAATCTGCTCGCGCTCGTGCGGCGATAGTTGCCTCGGGCAGTCGCTTGCAAAGCGGTTGTACTCGACTTGCAGTGCTTCGTTGGCGCGGAGTGCTTCGTCCCAACGGCGTTCCAGTTCTCGCGCCACCAAGCGATGATCGGGATCGACCGCCGCGTACTGCCGCCGTGCTTGCTCGACTTCGTAGCGCGAACGCGTCAGCCGCTGCTGCCAATGGTCGTCGAGTTGCTTTCGCTCGCGTTCGACGTCCGCGGTAGCCGCAAGGCTCAACTCCAACGACGCAGGCGAAACGGCTTGCAGCAGACGCTCGACTACGAACGACTCCAACGCGGCGCCGGATAAGCTTTGACACGTGTCGACTCCGTAGTCGATCGCATCCCGCTGACAACTGTAGCGGAGCGTCCTCCGCGTTGCGGCATTCGCGTAGCCGACGAGCATGCGATGGCCGCAACGGCCGCAGACCATCAACCCGGCCAGCACGCTCGGTCCGTGGCGGGGAGCGGCGAGCAGCTTGCCTGTTTTCCCGAAGTTTTTGCTGATTTCTCTCGAATTCCTCCCAGCCGATGTAGGCCGGGAAGCGGTCGCGGATCAGCACGCGGCACTGGTCGTACGCATTGAACGTGCGGCCAGTCGATGGCTTGCCGGGAACTTTTTTGCGCGGGTCCACTTCGCGATGTCCCCAGCGATAGGCCCCCGCGTAGATCGGATGGTGCAACAGATTCAGCAACGTCACGCGGTTGGGCCGCCGCCATTCGAGTTCGCCGCGATTGACGCCGAAGTGCGGACGAACCGGCAGCTTGACGTCGTTGCGCACCAGCCACCGCAACAGCCCGTTGACGCTGCCGCGGCGCGCGAACTGCTCGAAGATCAATCGCACGACCGACTGCACCTGCTCGTCCGGATCGATCGCGAAGTCGCCTCCTGGCGTGCGCACGTAACCGAGCGGCGCATGGTTGAGCACTTCGCCGCGCTGGGCCTTGTTCCACATTCCTTGTTGCAGACGGCTTTTGAGAATGTGCAATTCCGCTTCGCTCATCGTTCCCTTCAAACCGAGCAACAGCCGATCGTTGTAATGGCTTGGATCGTACAGACCGTCGGCATCGGCCAGCAGCGTGCGATAGATCGCGCACAGTTCCAATAGCGCGTGCCAATCCTTGCAGGACCGTGCCAGCCGACTCATCTCGAGTCCCAGGATCAAACCGACGCGATCGGAGCTGATCTCGGTCAACAAGCGTTGAAAACCGCTTCGTCCCTCGGCCGAACTGCCGCTGTGACCTTGATCCTCGTCGATCACCTCCACCGCCGCACGGGGCCAACCCAAGGACACGGCCCGATCCGCCAAGGCATATTGCCGGGCGGTCGATTCGCGATGCTCGAGCACCTGCTGCTGCGTCGATTGCCGTACGTACACGATTGCCAGACGTTGCAAATGTTCGTCGCGGATCTTGTCCGATCGAAGTGCAGTCGTGTGCGCAGTCGGGGCGGGAGTTGCATAAACGGGCTGCCGGGGAATTGCTGGACGGCGCGTTGCACTTCGTTGCCTGGTGAATGGTGCCGTTACTCATCGGCTGCCTCCTTTCGAGTCGGGGCAGCCAATTGCTGAGCCAGAATTCGAGTCAGTTGCCCCAACAGTTCCCGGCGCCGCGCCGGCGGAATCTGCGTCCAAAGTTGATCCAGAGGAACGACCATCGCCGTGGCCGAAGGTGTCTCCGGCAGGCGCGGGGGGGGACCGGTCGAGACATGGAGAGCCTCCTTGCTCGTGGAGATCGGTGAAAGCGTTGCTGTCAGCCCCTCGCTGGCAACACCAGCATGCCAATTTCAGCAACGCGCCAGCCGACACCTTAATCTCAGGCGGCGAGCTGATACAAGCTCGCGCTTGATGGGTATTCCGGCTGGTAGACTTCTGCTTGCCACCGTTGGCGGTAGAGGTCGGCGATCGCCTTGGCGGAGAATTCCTCCGCGTGCAACAGGGTCGTCACGATCACCAAGGTCTTCGGGCGAAAGCCTGACTGCGTCACGCGAATCCGCACCTCACGCAGTACCAGTTCGCTTGGCAAATCCGCATAATTCTCATGCGACATCCAGCTTGGCCGAGCGGGCTTGGGCCAATGGACGATGTGATCGTCGTGCCCCAGCCATCGCCCGACGCGGAAGTCCGTCGCCCGCAATTGATGCTTCCGCACGACGCTGTCCACGCGGCGCTGTTTGAGCAACGCCAGATCGAACCAGCCGCTGAAATAGCGGTCGCCCAGCACGACGTCGCCCGCGGCGAGCGAAGCGTGCAACGTGCGGAACATGCTGTTTTCTCCGGTCAGCTTGCCCTCGTACGGCCGGATCGCGACTTCGAGCACGGTTCCAACCGCCAGCGAAAAAACGACGAGGATGCGCACGATCGGCAGGCCACAGCCTGGCTTTTGATTCTTCTGCTGGGGATATTCTGCTTGGTTGGCTGCGGTATCGGGCATGGTGATCGTCGTACCGTCGACGACGCGGACTCGCCGTCCGTGCCAGAGCCAATCGAGAGGTGCTTGGTCCTCAAGTTCCTTGCCCGTTTGACGGACCAACTGCAGACACGCTCTCTCGGGAAGATGCTCCCGCGCCGTGCAATAGGCTCCGGTGTCGGCCGAGCAAGCGTAGAGTCCTTGAGCCACGCGCCATGCCGCCAGCCGCGCAACCGCGTCACGGCAGGAGTGATCGGCGCTCAAGCATTGCGAGAGAAACACCCAGATCGTCACTTCGGGCGTGTAAATCCAATCTTGCCAGAGTGAGCTTGCCATTCCGATGGCCGATAGGATAACCTCGGCAGTCAGCAAGGATGCAAAATACAAATCTCCGTGCCGTCGAGCCGATGCCACCTCCGCGCGAAATGCAGCGAACATTTTGGCCTCCTTGCCATTGGGTGAGATTCTTTCCACCACCTATTTGGCAAGTGAGGCCTTTTGAGTCCATATCAGCTTGTCACGAAATCACTTAGGAAAGTTCAAGTGCCATTCGGGTCCCTCCCCTTTTCATCGTCCGCGACTATCCTCCGGCTTGTGCCGGCGCACCGCGTCCCCTTTGATTCGTCTTATCTTACACGTCCCGAAAAAGCCGTCGAGGCAAGCCGGTCTCGGGCTGCGCCCGGTACGGTCTCTTCTGCCAAGCGGGCCGGGGCTGGTCCTCTCGCAAGTCTGAGTGCAGGCTCCCGACCGCCACTTGGTCAATGACGGCGTAATGCGGGAAGGGGTAATCGTCGTCCACTACGATCGCGTTGATCTCCTCAACCCTTGCCGCTGCCAACGTGGCGGTGGCGTGGATGGAGTCGAGCTCGCGGACCACCTGACCCATCGCATCCAGGTGGTTGCTTACCACGAACACCACTGAGCCGTTAGGGAACTCGCCGGGTATCTGCTCGACCTCTAGGTCGTGGCTGACCACCATATCTGGTTTGTAAGCCTGCTCCTTCCAAGGATCGTCTGCTGGGTTGGCCTCCCGAACTTTGGCGTAGTGGGCCTTCGCATTCTCTGCCTGCTCGCGCGTGGTGAACAAGCCCAACAACACGTCGGGGCCTGTATACATCGAGATACGCCGCGTCAGCACGAACATGGCTATGAGGCTCTCCGGCTGCCAAATGCAAAGAGCGACCTGTCCCGCTTGTTGGGACCATCATCCCGACTCAGTTGCAAATACGGCCTGTTTCAACGATTGACCAAGAAAAATTGACGACGCGCGGCACAAACGCCCGCCGGAGTGGTCGTTCGGATAATAACTTCCGAGGGCATTTCGTAAGGAAGCCAAGCGCGCCAACTATACGATCATTCCCGAGATCGCCTTGCTCAAACGCGTCGCGCATAGGCCGCTCAAGCGTAGCCACGTTAACAGCGTCAGGATGCCAATACAATGTGTAGTAATTGACGATCGCGGTGCCTTCGCCGGACCCGAGCTTGGCCGCGACCTCGCACCAATCCATGTATTTGCGTGATAGCTTCATTTTGCGAAACAATCTCCGCCGAGCATCAAATTGGAACGCTTTCTCGGCAAGTGCGAAAGCTCCGAGAATCCCAAGCACGACGCAAAGCGTGATGGCCAAGGTCAGCAAATCGGCCTTTACAGTGGTAGCAACGTAAACAATGCCGCAAATAATCGCAGCGAAGATAAAAAGGAAGATTGTCATGGTGGAGAAGGCCTCCGAACCTCCGGAGTCCGTTCCGGCGCTCATGATTCCGCATCGCCATTTGATCGCTTGCGCACGATTCTATGCGATCAAGCAAGTCGCCATCTCTTGGGCAGACGCGGGCGATGACCTTCCCACGAGCCATGAAGATCGCTTCGCCGTCGCGGCGTGGAGGAGTGAGCCCAAGACGAACCATCGCCGCGTCGTTCCGTGGCGAGCAGAATAATTCGTCGTTGTATTCGTCGATCAAGACGAAGTAGATCGGAATGCCGCGGAATTGGCCGGCCGATGCGAATTGCCCGATGGCATTCAGCATATCGCGCGGAGACGAATCCCGAATGTTGACGACGAACAGAACGCCGTTTCCAAAGATCGTCGCCAGGTCGGCGGGGGCGATGATTTTGATGCGGTCTTCTGGAACGCCAGCCTGCCTCAATTGGCAGGCGAGGTCATCCCGGGTCGGTTCTCGAATTATCTCAAGCGTTTTTGACGTGCGCGTCCATTTGACCCGGGTGCCGCAGTAGCGACAGCGAGAGTACGATCGTGCGTCTCCCGTAACTGATATCCATTCATTGAGGCCCGGTCTGTTGCAGGCAGGGCAACTGAAATGCTTCGTGAATGGCAACATCGGGCGGCTTCTTTCGTTGCGGGCAGGCGTTTGCCGGTTTCCCCATTGTAGCAGGCACGCTCCGCGTGCCGTCCGCCGGCGCTCGCCGCAGGGTTGAAGCTTGGCCCACGGCAGGTTGCGGCACACGGAGTGTGCCTACTACTTTGGGCAACGGCTCACTTCGTTTGCTTGGGCAACGACCAAAAGAGCTGCCGCGCAGCCCTATTTGCCCGTCAGTGCTTTGCTCGCCGCTTTGGCCATGGCTTCGGCTCCGGCGGTGTTGGGGTGGACGCGGTCGGGGAGCGTTTCGGGATGGTCGGCCAAGGCGGCGTGCATGTCGATTTCGCCCGACGTGGTTTCCGCGGCCACTTTGTCGATCATCGGAATCTCTTCCTTGACGCCCGCTTCGTTGATGCCGTAGTTGCCGGCGCCTGGCACGGGATCGGGCCGGCAGATGAAGATGCGCGGCTTGCTCGGGAGTTTGGCGAATTGCTCGATCAGGTCTTTGTAGTCGGCGGCGAATTGGTCTTTGAATTTCCAATTCTGCGGCTTGGTGTCGTTGGTGCCGAGCATGATGAGCACGACGTCGGGCTTATACGCCAGCGCGGCCTTGAAGGCGTTTTCCTTTTGGTACGGCTTGTCGCCGTGGTTGAGGAGCGTCGAGCCGCTGACGCCGAAATTGCGGACTTCCCATTTGCTTCCGAGCAATTTGCCGAGTTGGGCCGGATAGTCGCGGCCATGCTCGGCCCCGACGCCCGCCGTGATACTGTCGCCGACACACGCGACGCGGATCGTGTTTTGATAATTTTCCACGCGGATCGGAGCATTGGGATCGGCGGCGAGAGCGAGGCTTGAGAAGGCCAATGCGATCGACAGGGCCGGAAGCACGATCGATATTTTGGGCCCCTCACAAAACCGCATGGCGGAAGGGGACAGCCCCCGTTTTGCTTCGCGTCGGTTTGTACTGTGGACTGCGCAAAACGGTGCGCAAAATGGGGACAGTCCCCGGCGATTTTGTGCGGGGCCTTTGTGGAAACTGCGGCTCATGGTGGACTCCTCTTTGGGCAGGCAATCAGGGCTGGGCTTTCTTGGAAATCGATGAAGCCCGATGATAACCGTAGTTCAATCGAGCCACAACTTTACGGCAGCCGGAACCGACGCAGCGCAGGTATTTTCAGGCCAAATGCGGCTAAAAACCGCTCGCAAAACCGCAGGGCGACGGGGACGGTTCCCGTTTTGCTGCGCGGACTGCGCAAAATGGGGACAGTCCCCGGCGGTTTTGTGAGGGTTTATAAGGATTGCCAACCCAATCGCAAGGCCGTTAAGATGTAGCCGCGACGCCGAGTTGGCTTCGCGGCGGGTGGCTCCACGACTTGCAACACTTTCCGGGAAACGCGCAAATGGCTGAAGGCACGATCAAGAAGTTGACGGACAGGGGCTTTGGGTTCATCAAGACCAGCGGCGACAAAGACCTCTTTTTTCATTCGTCGAGCGTTCAAGACGGCGGTTTCGACGAACTGCGCGAAGGCCAAAAGGTTTCGTACACGGAAGGCCAAAGTGCCGAAGGGCCCGTGTGCCGAGAACGTCAAGCCGGTGTAGGTTCGCCTTGGAGTCCCTCACAAAACCGCATGGCGGAGGGGGACAGTCCCCGTTTTGCTTGGCGTCGTATTGTGTTGCGGCCTGCGCAAAATGGGGACAGTCCCCGGCGGTTTCGCGAGGGGCCGGTTTGACGGGATTCGGCGGCGATTGTCTTTCACGGCTGGCGGAGTTTGCTTCACGAGCGTCTGCGCGCTGGCCATAAGCGCGGGATTCATCGGCAACGATGACCTTTTTTCAAGACAATAACCGATTCCAATCGAGGAAGGCTCTGTTCATGGCGATGAAAGCTGGAGTGTGGATCGACCATCAACAGGCCATTGTCGTCCTGGTCACCGAATCGGGCACGGAAGTCAAGAAGATCAAGTCCGACCTTGAAAAACGGCCTCGCGCCACGGGTCGTGGAAAGTCGGCAACCCCGTACACCAAGAACGACTTTCTCGCGGAAGATCGGCGAGAGTACAAGATGAAAGACCATCGCAATAAGTTCTACGACGAAGTGATCGCTTGTCTGCGTGGAGCCGAGGCGGTTTTGATTCTTGGGCCCGGCGAGGCCAAAGGAGAATTCAGCAAGCGCATCAAGAAGGAAAAGCTTCGCGTCGGCATCGTGGAATTGGAAACGACCGACAAAATGACGGATCGTCAGATCGCTTTGAAAGTCGCCGAGCATTTCGCGTCGAGCCAAGTCAAGAAACGCGCCAAACCGAAAAAGACCGCAAAGACGGCGTCCGCGAAGCGCACGAAGACTGCCCGAGGAATCGACCCGCAAGCGATGGAATGACGACGAACCGTTGATGTACTTCGACGGGCCGATGAATTCAGTCGCCAAGTAATTCGCGCACGAAGCATCAGTGTCTCACTTGGCCGGCGTCTTGTGATCCGATGGGGCTCCGCTATACACCCGCACGTAATCGACGTACATATCGGCCAAGCCGTTGTATCGCGATAGATCGACCGGCCAGCCGCCGCCGGTTGCCAGATCGATCAGAAAGAAGAGCGGGCGTTGCTTCGAGAGCGGAAACGTCGTATGACGGCCGACTTCGATGTTGTCGCAATAGTAGATCGTGTCGCTCTCAGTGATCTTGCATCCATAGGTGTGAAACGTCTCGAACCAGGTCGAGGGAATGCCAAACTTGCGCATGCGAATCGGATTGTGCATTGCCGCGAAAGCCTTCGATTCCAGGGCCTTTCCCGCCGCACCTTGGTCCCAGCAATGGGGCGTGACCATGTAGGTGTCGAAAGCGTTCGGCTCGTGTGGGCCTTCACCGCCGTAGGCTTCGATGATGTCCAATTCATCGCATGGCACTTTGCGGCCTTTCACCTGATCGCTCATGTAGTCGGTCATCAGCCAGAAGCCGGGCCATGTGCCGATCGCGTTGGGCCCGATGAACCGGCATTCGAAATAGCACGGCACGCTGGCGGTGACGCCGCTGGCGTCGTTCTTCATCGAGGAAATGATGCCGGCGCTTTTGAGCTTGTCGCTGGCCCTGATTCGCAGATACGAATCGACCTGCGAAAAAGGGTTTTTCGGCGAATCGTGATTCGAAAACGTATGCACGCTGAAATCTTGCCAGCCGCCCGGCGGCTTGTGGTCGTAATACTTCGCCTTCGAATCGGTGCCGGAAATCGACAGCGGCCCGCTGAAATCGTCGGCAAACACGAGCGACATGCCGCGCGCCGCCGGCGGCGGGTCTTTCGGCATGCCCTCGTTCCAGGAAACGCCTCCTTGGTTGTAAAGCTGCAAGTAGCAGTTGTCTTTGACCGCGGCATTTTCGCCGCTAATGCGAACCGTGATCGGGCCATGCGGATATTGATCGGCGGAAAAGACGAACGAGCCGGCGCCTTTGGCATCGAGACTGACCGTCGCGATCGTGGAATCGGCGCCAAAACCTTGGCCTTGCTTCCAGCATTTCGCGGTGACGCTCTTGAAGCCCGGCGCCGCGAGCGAGATGGCGACATCGCCCTTCACGTCGGAGCAATAAGGCGGCGAAATGACCGACACGACGCCTCCGAGCGTTTCCTCGGCGGTTTTCTCGGAATCGACGCTGAGCGAATCGAAGTATAGATCGCCTTGCGCGGGCAGCGGTTTATCTTTGGTGGCTGGATTCGTGGGCTGGCCGACGGTGAAGACGATTGCCGTGATCGGGTAATCAATCTTGCCGTTTTTGTCGCCGCCCCAGGTTTCGTGGTGCGAATCCAAGTCGATGACGACCTCTTTCCATCCCGTGAAATCGATCAGCCCGGCCTGGCCGGTGTTCTTGCTGAATTGATGCGTTTCGCCGCTGGCGTCGCTCAATTGGATGCCGTAAGAACAAAGCGAGTTGTCGCCCTTCAACCAATATCGCAGCTTGTGGATCGGCGTTTGGATCCGCACTTTGTTGGGGATGCCGAGGTATTGGAATTGGCCCGTTCCGACAAAGTGATAATGCAACTTCAAGCATTGCTTGCCGTCGTGTGGATCGTCGGCCGAGAGCTTGACCGCGGCATTTTCGTTGGGAATGTTGACGACCCACACCGACGGCAACGAATCGCTTTTTTCGAAATCCTGCACCATCACCTGCGTCGCTCCCCACGCGGGCGAGGCTGCACCAGTAACCAGGAAGCATATTGCCAGCAAGTATTTCATAGATCGATTCTTTCTGTTTGAGCGTTCGGATCGAATTGGCATCTCGGTGCGTCGATGCAGTTCGCCGAACAAGAGACTCACCATGATACCACCGGTACAAGCTGAAAACAGACGGGACAGCTCGTGGGAATCGTTGTCGCGGATCGGCTGTTCCGCTCTCCAAGCCTGCCAATTACGATCGGTTGAACTATGATTGCCCGGGTTGGCGG